>NZ_VOBG01000004.1 GCF_008369295.1 Pseudomonas sp. ANT_H4
TTCTCGCGGAGTAACTTGTGATGCTGATAATCTTGTTGACTATCAGTCTGACTCCACAAGCACCCACACGAATTGCTTGATTCAGTTGTTAAAGAGCGGTTGGTTAAGATCTTTCGTCTCAACCGAGCGGCGCATTCTACAGCAGCCTCTGTTGCTGTCAAGCGGTTATTTTAAGAAGCTTTCAAAGTTTCCTCTGTAACTTCAACCACTTGCGCTTCCGATCTCTCGTTAGCGGGAGGCGAATAATACAGGATTAAATCCTGCGGTCAACCATCCCCCTCAATCTTTTTTGCATCGGGCCACTCCGTCTACGAACCGCACGCTTCGAACCAGAATTGATTTGCAATACAGCTACAAGTTAGCGGCCTTTCAGCACTCTCGTACTGAGAGGCTCGCCCCTATACATGAGCCCGCGCAGCGCCGCCCTCGCTCCAGGTGATGACGTTGACGGAATAGTGGACCAAGAATGCACCGGGCCAGAACAATAGGCCTCTCCCAACACCACCACCTCATCCCTGATAAACTGCTATCCTTCGCCTTTCTGATTCAGATCCCCCAATGCCCCTACAAACTGCTTCACTCTCCCGCCGCTTCTCCGTCGCCCCTATGATGGATTGGAACAGCTAACTCTACAGGCCATGTAATACAAGCCTGACAGCGCACCTCATAAAATCAAGTACCACTTTCGTACCACCCACCATTCAAATCCAGCATTCCGAAAGGGCAGACGACGCCCTACGCGCGTGCCTGTCGCTCCAATCCTGCCAACACCCACTCAGTCACAACCATCTACGAAACACTGCAAGCAGTACGCGTGCGCATCACACGTATAGGGGGCTGAAATTCGAAATCTAGAGGGGGCAAAAAAAAGAGTAACATAAGTAATCTTGACAATTTTTTACGCTCAAGCCGTTGAAAATAAAGGGGTTTTACATTCAGCCAAAAGGTAATCTTTAAGTAATATTGAAGTAATCTGATTACTCTTTATAAATGTAATTCCTATATCTATAAAAACCCTTTAAAAACAACAGGTTGCAAAATAATTACCTTTTCAATTACTTCTTTGTTACTCCTTTTTGTAATACCGCCCCCCACGGAATACGCGGCCTCCAGCCCGTTACTCAGACGTGGTTACTGAAATTACTCTTTTTGAAATACCCCCCCTCTACCTGCACGGCGACGCCCCAGACCTTTTGAAGAAACACCCCTCGGTGCAGGGTTCCGCAGGCTTTCAACCTCCCCATAACGCCAAGCAAGCGCCCAGCCTGAGCCGCTAGAAGTGGTCCGCAGGGGCGCAGAATAAACGACCCATTTAGCCCGCAGGCGAGGTGGGGGGACGACGGCGCGCGCCAGGTGCTGAAGCACGTCACTGGCCCAGACATGTAGCACGTCAACTCCCTCAATCTCAATATGTGGAACGCCAGCTCCCCAAGACCAATCGACCGCCCCAGCAGATGCCCGCTCCGACAGAGCCTCACACACCTTAAAGCCCCGTATTCACTGGACCGAACGGTCCTTTAGGCTTGCCGTGACACTCTTCAAATGCTATGTTGAACTGGGCTTTTTAACGCCGCTGACGGGCGAAATGTCATCGTTTCGGGGCGGACTTTTGCCATGGGAGAGCCAATCTCCAGACAGCAAAAAGCCGCCTCATGGGCGGCTCATTGTTTCGGTGATGAACTCGGGTGACTACGCCTTCAATTCATCTGGTGTGTGTGTTTTGAGCCAGTCAGCCAGGGCAGCGTTCATTCGCGTTTGCCAGCCAGGCCCAGAGGCTCTGAATTGCTCCAGCACCTCAGGATCAAAGCGAACATTGACGTGTTCTTTAGTGGCTGTCGACTTTGGCCGACCACGCTTTGGTTTGAGCATTTCCTTTGCCTGAGCCTTGCCAAACAGCCCCGCCAACACGTCGCTGGCTGGCTTGGCCTTGGCAAAGTCCTTGGCCGACCATTCAGGGTTTGCCGTATCGACCATCTCAGGATTGAGTTTCTTGGTCATAGCTTTTGACCTCCCGTTTGTTGGCTTTACGAAAACTGATGACGTGAACCGCATCGCCCCGAGGGGTGAACACCACGACATGCAGCCGATCCTCTATGTACCCCATCGCCCGATACCGGCACTCGCCGTAGTCGAAGCGATCATCTTCCACGATCAAGGCCGTAGACCATTCAAAGTCCCGCACTTGGGCAAATGGGAGTCCACGTTCTTCAACGTTGCGAGCGTCTTTGGCTGGGTCATAAGTAATCTGCATGACATTACTGTACCCACAATAAATGACCAGCACAAGGGTTGGAATTGGTAAGGTGGCCGAATCCCACCGATGCACGTCTTCCTGCCTATACTGGCCCCTCTGTAATCAAACCTGCCGTGAGTTGAATGCAATGCAAAGAGATATGGACTTAATCCGTGCCATCATCCTGAAGCTGGAGTCGTGGGAGCTAAAACCTGGCGCTATCATGGTATCCAACGACATTGAGAATGACTTCCAAGTTGATGGGTACACTGCCCACCAAATCAGTTATCACTTCAATCTAATTGCTGAAAATGGTTGGATTGATACCGCCGGGCGAAACCCAACCAGCAGAGGTTTCACATTCCGTAGCCTTACCTCGAAGGGCCATGACTTTGCTGACTCAGTCCGAGACGATAAGATTTGGGCCACGACCAAGGAGGGAGCCCTCAAAGCGGGTGGGTTTACTCTGGAGTTACTGGGGAATCTTGCGAAAGGACTCGTTAAAAAACAGTTGGAAAAACACACAGGCATTGAACTTTAACCCTGGAGCACTCGGCACGTTCGAGTGATTCAGCGTCGAGCGGGTGTTAGCGCACCAGCTCGCCGCCTCGTTTACTGCACGGGGGTACTATTTCTCCCTCGCTCCAAGATCAAAGGGTTTGAAGCGCACGACTTCCTCGCCGACCCAATCATTGAGAAGGGCCAGGCGTGTCTGAATCGGCTCAAGCTCCAGGGTGGCCCAGACCTCCCCCGCTTCCTTCGGAGAGCCAAATCCCCCCGCGTTCTTCGGCACGATGCCCATCAGTTGGGGATAGACCCGCAACGCAGCAAGCACATCTCCCTGGGTTTGATCCTTGATCGAGTTGAATTCGTCCTTTGCCGACACCTCGCTCACCGGTATCAGTTGAATGCCCTCCTTCTTCCCATTCGGCGCGTACACAAACAGGTTGCGGAAGTTGCCCGGCCCCTTGGAGTTTTTCAACGCCGTGCGCAGGTCATCAATGTCGGATTCGTTTTGTGCCGCGTCCGTCATGTACAGGATGAAACCGGCATGGCTACCGTTCTCGTAATACTTGCGGCGGAACAACGTCGCCGACTGGTTCAACAGTGCCGATTGCAGTGCACACAGCCACTCCGGCAACCCGTAAATTTCCTGGTGCAGATCCAGCTCACGCAAATGGAACACGCTGCCCTGGTCAAACTCGTGCTCACTCTTCCAGCCCTGCACCTGGAAATAGCGCTCGTCCTTCCCTACCCGCATGTACTTCGCCAGCGCTGGCTTGAGCGCTACCGTCGAGCCCAGCAATGACCGCCGCGCCTCAACATAACCATTGCCCAATGCCAAGTAGTCCTGGGCGTACTGGTCAAACGCCTCGCGGCTCAGCAGCTTGTGCGGGATGAACGTGCGGGTCAGCTGGTTGCGCTTGAAGCGCAGCCCCGAGTCAAGGTGCACACTGGCCTTAACCGAGCGTGCCAACCCATCCAGCGACAACGGCGGCTCATACCAGCGCCCGTTAAACCAGCACTCCAGCGAGTCGAATATCTCCCGCGCCGACAGCACCGACTCCGGCTCGCCGAACGTGAACGCCACCGACTTGTGCTCACTCACCGCCTGCTCAGTGGCAACCGCCACCCCATTGTTTGTACTCATCAAAAAAGCTCCATCCGCCCGGTATTGGCAGCCGTCTGCCCTTCGAGCGGTTCGTGGTGTAGTGCATGGAAAAGCGCCCAGGCCAGGTCGGCGTGGCCGGTGGATTCGCTACGCCCGGCGGTATAGGTGAACTGCCGGCCGCTGGCGGTGATGGTTTTGCGGATAGCCATCAGTGATTGCGCGAAGTCCGTCCAGCCGGCGTCAAACTCCATTCGGCCCTTGCTGATCACGTCGTAGGCCTTCATCACCAGGCGCGACTTCACCTCTGGCGAATAGCTGAACGTTGTCAGTCCTGGGAAGAACTGCCGCACCAGCTGCGCCACGCCTGATCCCATGCCTGTTGTATCGATGCCGATATAGGTCACCCAATAACGCTGGGTCACCATTCGGATTGACTCGGCCTGCGCCGCGAAGTCCATGCCACGGAACTGGTGCCGCTCAAGCACCCGGAACTTACCGCCTGGCACCATCGGCGGCGCCACAACCACCAGGCCAGAGCTATCGCCCGTTTCGGCTGGGTCATAGCCCAACCACACCTGGCGGTCGGCCAGCGGGCGCGGCGCCATTGGCCTGTAGTCCTCTGCCCAATCGACCCAACTGTCCACCATGCATGACTGCAACATCGACAGAGGGAAGATGCTCGCCCCGTCATCCACAAACTGGCACATCAGCAAGTTCTGGAAGGCTTCGGCGTCGTACTCTTGGCGCAGCTCCTCAAGGTCAAACCGGTCACAGCCGCGCTGCTCGGCGTCCAGAATCGTGACGATCTGCCTCCACACCTTGTCCTCGCACAACCGCCCCTGTTGCAGGGCATCGTGGGATACATCCAGAGATATACGGTTAGCTGCAGGCTTGCCCTTGTTGAAACGCTCCCCCGTCCAGAACGTGTAGGCCTCATGGGCCATGCTCGACGGTGTGCTGAAGTAGGTTCGGCGATACTGTTTCTGCATCGCCATACCCGAGGCGACCTTGTTCAGCTCCTTAAACTTGAACGTCCAGAAGAATTCGTCGAAGTAGAAGTTGCCGTGGTAGCCCTGGGCGGTTCGTGCGTTGGTGCCCAGGAAGTGCAGCTCGGCGCCGTTCGCCAGCGTGATGGGATCGCCGGTCAGCTCAACGCCGGCCACCTCTCTGGCAAAGGACTGAATGTACGACTTGAAAATGTGTGCCTGATTCTTCGAAGCAGACAGGAAAATCTGGTTACGCCCCGTGGTCAGGGCATCAATCAATGCCTCCCGGGCGAAGTAGAACGTCGCCCCGATCTGCCGACTTTTAAGGATGGCCCTGGTGCGCTGATTACCAGCCTTGTACCAATCCAGTTGATAGCCGAAGCACCCATCGATAAACGCCTGAGTGAGCAGATCGATATGCTCCTCGCTGAACTCATTGCGGCTCGGCTTTTTCTTCGGCCCGCTGTTGCGGTCATTCAGTTTCGGGTTTAGCTCAGCCTCGGTACCGCCGCCCTGGAACCGCTCAATACGGGCCTGGCGCTCCAACTGCCGGTGGAGCAGGTCAATTTCCTTGAAGTCGCCACTGGTCTTGCCGTCCTTCAGGATCAACTGCACCAACCGCGCCTCCAGCGCCCCCCCAATACGCTCGACGTTATCCGCCCGGTCCCATTCGTCACGGGCCTTCCAGCTGTGGACGGTCTTCTCTTTTTCGTCCAGGTATTCGGCAATTTCAGTGATGCGCCAACCCGTCCAGTACAAAAATTTGGCCTGGCGACGGTTATCACGGACGGGAATTTCAGCGAGAGCATTCATGGCGCAGATGCTGCCTCCCGCGCGCGTGGTACACCCGCCCCGCTCCCTGTAGAGCCTTGCTCTACAAGTGCGGCTCGTTGCCCGCGAGGCCGCAGCTGCCGACCATGCCCACATCGCAACGGCAGTTCGCCGCCACCGCACTGAGGACTCCCCATGGCCAGCAGCACCAAACAGAAATTCCGCTCCAAGTGGACCCGCATTGCCGTAGAAGGCGCGACCACCGATGGCCGCATCATCGAGCGGAGCTGGATTGACGACATGGCCTCGCAGTACAGCCAGAACACCTATGGCGCTCGCATCAACTGCGAACACATCAAGGGTTACTGGCCCGGTGGCGAATTTGGCGCTTACGGCGACGTAGTGGCGCTTAAGGCTGAAGAAGTCGACATTGCCGGCATCAAGAAACTGGCGTTGTTCGCCCAGCTCGAACCCAATGACGCGCTGCTGGCCTTGAATAAGGCCGGTCAAAAGGTCTACACCTCGGTCGAGATCCAACCGAAGTTTGCCGATAGCGGCAAGGCCTACCTGGTCGGCCTCGCCATCACTGACACTCCAGCCAGCTTGGGCACCGAAGCCCTGAGCTTCAGCGCTACACATGGCACCTTGGCCGGACGCAAACAGGACAAAGACAACCTGTTCAGCGCTGCCGAGGAAGCCTCACTCGAATTCGAAGAAGTCACCGACCAGCCGAGTGCTTTTGCAGCAATCAAGGCCAAGCTCGGTGAGTTCATCAAACTGAGCAAGGACAAGGATGGCAAGGATGCCAACACTTTCTCCGACATCGGTGAAGCGCTGGAAAGCCTGGTAACCCTCGCCACCCAACAGGCTGAGCAAGCCGACGCTTCAAGCAAGGCCTTGGTAGATCTGAAAAAGCAGTTCACCAGCCTGGATACCGAGCTGAAAGAGCTCAAAACCAAGCTCGGCCAAACCGCTGACCTCAGCCAGCCACAGCGCCCGCACAGCACTGGCGGTGCAGGCACCGTACTGACTGCTTACTGAACCCACGGCCCAACACCGACAAGCCTATTCACCGGAGAACACCCCCATGCGTAAAGAAACACGCTTCGCCTTCGCCGCCCTGGCCGTGCAGATCGCCCTGCTCAATGGCGTAGCCAGTGCCCACGAAAAATTCAGCGTCGACCCCAGCATCCAGCAAAAACTGGAAGTTGCGGTGCAGGAATCCGATGGTTTCCTGAAACAGATCAACATCATTGGCGTCGACGAGCAGTCAGGCGAAGCTCTGCTGCTGGGTGTCAATGGCCCGGTTGCAAGCCGCACAGATACCTCCGGTGGCACCCCTCGCAGCCCGTTGAGCCGTAGCACGCTGAGCAAGGACAGCTACGTCTGCAAGCAGACGAACTTCGACAGCGCGTTCCCCTATGCCCTGCTGGATGCCTGGGCCAAGTTTCCCGACTTCCAAGTCAAGCTGAGCAACGCGATCATCCTGCGCCAGGCGCTGGACCGCATCATGATCGGCTTCAACGGCACCAGCGCCGCTGCGACCACCAACCGTGCCGCCAACCCTCTGTTGCAAGACGTCAACATCGGCTGGTTGCAAAAGATCCGCCTAAGCGCCGATGACCGCGTGCTGGACGCTGCCACCATCGGCCCCCGCAAAGTCATCAAGGTCGCGGGCGTCGACACCGTGTTCGAGGGTGATTACGCCAACCTCGACGGGCTGGTATTCGATGCCATCCAGATGCTCGACCCATGGCACCGCACCCGCCCGGACCTGCGCGTTATGGTTTCGCGCAACCTCATGCACAGCAAGCTGCTTGCCGCTGTGGAAAAGGGCGCGGATTCCAACCAAGAAGAGAACGCCGCTCAAGAAATCGTCAGCCGCGCCCGCCTGGGTGGCCTGCCAGTGGTGGACGCTCCGTTCTTCCCGGATAACACCGTGCTGATCACCACCCTAAGCAACCTGTCGATCTACTACCAGAACGGTGCCCGTCGCCGTCACCTGAAAGACGAACCCGAGTTGGATCGTGTCGCCGACTACCAGTCCTCGAACGAGGCCTATGTCATCGAAGACTTCGGCTTGGTAGCGCTGGTTGAAAACATCACGGCCGTCAACTATCCAGCTCCTACCGGGGCATAAGAGGCGCGCCATGCACCAGACACCAGCCCAACGCAACCAGCTGCGCAAACGTGCAGCCATTGAGTCCGCCGCAACTGCGCCGGCCACGTCAATGGAAGGCGCTACTGCCTACGAGCACCAGTTGGCCCAACTGGCCCAGCACCGTGCGCGTCTCAAGCAGGTGCAGTCCAACCAGGGCAAAGCCGAACTCAAGGCGCTACTGATTCCTGAGTACGGGCCCTACGTGCAAGGTGTGCTGGCCGCCGGCAACGGTGCCCAAGATGAAGTGCTCACTACCATCATGCTTTGGTGCATTGATGCTGGCGGCTACGGCGGCGCGCTGGTCATCGCTGAATACGTCATCAAGCACGGTCTGAAAATGCCGGACCGCTTCGAACGCACCACCGGCACCTTGATCGCAGAAGAGATCGCCGAAGCCGCCCTCAAAGCACAGAAGGCGGGCGATCGATTCCCGCTTGAGATTCTTGAGCAAGCCCAACACATCACTGCTGAACAGGACATGCCGGACCAGGCTCGCGCCAAGCTGTACCTGGCGCTTGGAAAGGCCCTGGCAGCCATTCCTGATGATGCAGTTGCCGGCAACCTGGTAGCCCTGACAGAGGCCAAGCAGCACCTGGCCAAAGCCATCGACTTGCACAGCAAATGCGGCGGCAAAAAGGATCTGGAGCGCGTCGAGCGTCTCCTAAAGAAACACACTGCCCCAGGCAGTTAACCGAGCGTCCCCACGCACCCCGCCGGCTCGGGGCGGATCGGCCAGGCCGCTCCTCCTGAACGTGAAGCCCCGACCACCGGCGACCTATTTTCGAGTGCAGTCATGAGCGCATTTGTAGCCAGCGGAACCGTCGACAGCGGTCATATCAATACCGACCTGTTCTGGCCGTCGATTGACCTGGACGGCCTGCGCGCCACCTTGCGCATCGACGCCAGCGTCACCCCAGCCCGCTTGGAAACCGCAGTGATTGCAGCCGCGATCAACCTCAACAACGAATTGAGCGAGTGGCGAACCGCCCAACAAGCCGCCGGCTACTCCACCCTGGCTGATGTGCCGGGGGATCGCATCAAGGACGTGTCGGTAAAGGTCCACCTCTACCGCCGTGCGATTGAGTCCGGTACCGGTGCCGAAGTCTGCGAACGCTTCCGCGACTACAGCGCTACCAACACCGGCAGCGACAAAGCTGAAGCACTCACCCCGAACATCGACGATTACCGCCGCGACCTGCGCTGGGCCGTGCGCGACTTCCTCGGGCGGTCCCGCACCACAGTGGATCTGATCTGATGCCCGTCGCCGTCCGCACCAATCAAAACGACACGGTCGACGCCCTCTGCTGGCGGCACTACGGCCGCACCGCAGGCGTGACCGAGGCCGTGCTTGAAGCCAACCCCGGCCTGGCCGATCACGGCCCCATTTTGCCGCAAGGCCTTGCCGTCAACATGCCCGAAGCCCAAGCCAGTGCCCCGCAGCGGCAGATGGTGAACCTATGGGACTGACACCGCAGCACCAAGCCCTTGAACCCACCAACCCTGGACAACGGAATGAAGCGCATGCCTGACCGTCCCGACACCTGGGCCTGGCTCGCCGCCTGGCTCGAACAGAACTGGCCGACTCTTTATGCCGGAGTCCTCGCCTTGATCATCGCCGCCCTGCGGATCATGTACGGCGGCGGCACGCTGCGCCGCATGGTGGTCGAGGCTCCGTTGTGCGGAACCTTGGCATTGGCAGCCAGCCATGGCTTGGCGCTGATCGGCATTCCGACATCTACTGCGCCGTTTTTCGGTGGGGTAATCGGCTTGCTCGGCGTTGAAGGCACCCGCGCTGCGGCCAAGAGGTTTTTCAACCGCAAGGTAGAGCAACTATGACCACCCTCCGCCACGACGACCGCTCGCAAGCGGTGCTGATGCTGCAAAAGAATCTCAACAAGCACGGCGCCAGCCTGGTGCCGGATGGTGACTACGGCGATGCTACCGAGGCTGCCGTTCGCGCTTACCAGATCAAGGTCGGTCTGGTCGCCGATGGTGTAGCCGGCAACAAGACGCAAACCAGCCTTGCCGGCGGCGACTGCGCCCAGTTGCTGCGCAACAATGACCTGGTGACCGCTGCCGAACGCCTCGGAGTGCCGCTGGCGAGCATCTACGCAGTCAATGAGGTGGAATCCAAGGGAAAGGGCTTTCTGGACAACGGCAAGCCGGTGATCCTGTTCGAACGGCACATCATGCACCGTCAGATCGCCATAGTTCGAAACGCGGGCGATGACCCGGCCGAACTCAAGCGCCACGCCGACCAGCTCGCCACCGCCAACCCCGCCCTGGTCAACCCAAAACCTGGCGGATACATCGGCGGTACCGCCGAGCACCAACGCCTGGCCATGGCCCGCCTGATTGATGACACCGCCGCCCTGGAGTCGGCTTCCTGGGGCGCCTTCCAGATCATGGGCTTCCACTGGAAGCGCCTCGGCTATGCCAGCGTGCAGGACTTTGTGGGGGCAATGAGTGCCAGCGAATCACAGCAGTTCGACGCATTCACCCGCTTCATCGAGACCGACCCGGTGCTACACAAGACCCTCAAAGCCCGCAAATGGGCCGAGTTCGCCAAGCTCTACAACGGGCCGGACTACCTACGCAATCTCTACGACACCAAGCTCCAGCGCGCCTACGAGCGTCACGCCGGCTGCGAATGCGGACAAGGGGTGGCGGCATGATCGACTTCGACGCAGTGGAAAAACTACGGGTGCAGGACGGTGACGTGCTGGTGGTGCCGGAGTCGTCCGAGGAGGACGACATGCAGCTGCTGGCCGAATCCATTCAGATAATGAACGGCGCGAGGGCCGTGATCGTGCGCGGCCCCATCAAACAGCTCGACACCGCCGCCATGAACAAGCTCGGCTGGCACCGAGCGTGAGCACCCTGCGCCAGGCTCTGTATGGCATCGCCCTTCTCGGCGCCCTGGCGCTGCTGATCTGGGGCCAGGAAGCGCGCATAAACATCGCCGAAGGCCAGACCGAGCTGGCACAGCACGCAGCCAAAACCGCCCGCGAAGACGCTGATCGCAACCTTTTCGCCGCCAAAACTCTCACCACCACCCTGAAACAGGAACGCGATGCACAGAGCATCCTGCGCGGCCAGCAGGACCAACTGCGTCAGGGCCTGGCAAATCGCGAGCGAACCATTGAGGTACTGAAACGTGAAAACGACGAACTCCGCAATTGGGCTGATCAGCCTTTGCCTGACGCTGCTCGCCGGCTGCGCGAGCGCCCCGCCCTCACCGGCGCCGCCGCTTATCGTGACTGGCTGTCCGGCCGTGGTGCCGTGCGTCCTGCCGGCGACCCGTCCACTCAGTAACGGCGACCAACTCACCGACCAGGACCGCGCCGAAGCCGCTTGGGCCGATTGCGCTGCACAGGTCGACATGGTCTACAAACACCAGCAGGCCACCCCATGAACAAGCCCGAAAGCCTGCGCGCTCACCTCCTGGCCACCGTCGCCGAGTTCAAGCACAACCCCGACCGTCTGTTGATCTTCATCGACAATGGCAAGGTCCGTTGCACCGCTGCCCACTCCCTGTCGTTTGAATACAGCTTTGACCTGCAGATCATCCTCACCGAGTTCGCCGGCCACCCCGACAGCGTGATCCTGCCGATCCTGGGCTGGCTCAGCGTCAACCAATCCGAGTTGCTGGAGAACCTCGACAAAGTCAAAGACGGCATCCAGTTCGAAGCCGACATTCTGGACAAGAACAAGGTGGACCTAAGCCTGACCCTGTCGCTGACAGAGCGGGTGGTGGTCGGCAAGGACGACCAGGGCAACACCACCGTCAAGCACCCGAACGAACCGCAGCGAGTGGCGGGTTACCTCGATCCGAACTGGAAGCCCGGAGCCCAGGGCAACACCAGTGAATGGATAGTGCCTGATGGCAAGTAACCTGGAGGCGCTGGAGACCTGGGCGGCAGTGCTGTTGAAGCGGCTGGAGCCTGGTGCGCGCAGTCAACTTGCCCGCAGCATTGGACAGGAGCTGCGTCGAAGTCAGCAGAAACGAGTAATGGCCCAGAAAAACCCGGACGGGAGCAAATTTGCCCCGCGTAAAAAGCGAGACCTGCGCGGAAAACAGGGACGTATTCGTCGGAAGCTGGCGATGTTCAAGAAGCTACGGACAGCGTCATACCTGAAGGTCCGTGGTGATAGCAATGCCGTTACGGTTGGGTTCACCGGGCGTATCGCCCGGATTGCCAGGGTTCACCAGTATGGTTTGAAAGATCGTGCCGAGCGCGGAGCACCGGACGTGCGCTATGACCAACGTGAGGTACTGGGTTTTACACAATCGGACATCGATCTGATCCGAGACAGCTTGCTCACTCACTTAACTGCATAGACTCCATTGCTCGGTCGGTGTAAAAACTCATCGAAAGATTAGCCCGCAACTGAGCGAAGCTGAACCCGAACAGAATGGAGTTGTTCAAAAAATGACAGAAACCTTCCGTGCACACTGCCCGAGATGCGACGGGGAAAGAAAATGCATTATTCATGGTCAATTCGATCAACCGTGGAGTGTGGAGGACGGAAGAAACTATATGGATGGCCAGATAGATCACAAGCTACTCCAATGCGCCGGCTGCGAAACAGTTTTTTATCACCAGAGCAGTTGGAACTCTGAAGAGTGGGACAATGACTATCACCCCGTAACTGGTGAAACCATAATTTCCCATCCGCGAACAATTGAAACTTACCCGGTCCCAGAGAAAAAAAGCCAAAAGCCTGATTGGATATGGGACATAGCTAAAACCGACCCACCACTTCACGCTATCTTGTATGAAGTCTATCAAGCCTATGAAGCCGGATCCTTCATACTCGCATCAGTTGGTTTGAGGACTGCCTTTGATCGAACTACGGAAATCCTAAAAATAGACCCCAATCTTTCATTCGAAGATAAAGTCATAGAGCTAACTAAAGAAGGTTACATCGGGGAGACAGAAGCTAACACGCTTGCCGTTGTTACCAATGCGGGGAATGCTGCCGCACATCGCGGTTGGGCACCTGACCGCAAAGCATTCGAAATACTAATTGCGACACTTGAGCAATATATCTATCGAGTCGTGGTTACAGGAAAAGCGGCTCTTGATTTGACAGGAGATATCCCTGCTCGCCCCCCCCGTACCAAAAAACAACCAAAACCGGCGGCTTAGCTAACTTGTACTGCGGAACTTTACAACCCGTTTAAGCTGCACTCCCACGCGCGTGGCGCCACCATCGGCGCCATGAACGACTTCGCCGCCCTCTCCCGCATGCTAGAAAACCTCATCCGCTTCGGCGTCATCGCCGCTGTGCAGATGGAGCCCCCGCGCGTGCAGGTTAAAACCGGAGCACTGACCACCGCCTGGCTGCCATGGCTGGCCCTGCGCGCGGGGTCCGACCGTGACTGGGACCCGCCCACCGTCGACGAACAGGTGATCCTGTTCAGCCCATCCGGCCAGCTCGCCAACGGCGTTGTCATCACTGGCTTGCCCAGCGATCACATCCCCGCCAACGGCAACCGCGCCGGCCTGCACCGTCGCACCTACGCCGACGGCACAGTGATCGAGTACGACAGCGTCGCCCATCACCTCAACGCGGCCCTGGCCGACGGCGGTACCACCAACCTGGTCAGCACGGGCGGCATCAATCTCGTCGGCGATATCACGCACCAAGGCGACTACACCCAAACCGGCAACCAGAACGTCACCGGCACCGTGACCGTCTCCGCTGACGTGATCGCGGCCAACATCAGCCTGGTCAAGCACCTGCACGGCGGCGTGCTGGTGGGCAACGCGAAGACGGGAAAACCAGAATGAACCGAGAAACCGGCGCAGCCATCGGCACTCTGGACCATATCAGCCAGTGCATAACAGACATCCTCACCACCCGCATCGGCACCCGAGTGATGCGCCGCGAATACGGCAGCCTGCTGCCCGAGCTGGTAGACCACCCCTTCAACGACGCCACGCGCCTGCGCGTGTACGCGGCCACGGTCATGGCGTTGATGCGTTGGGAGACCCGTATCAGCCTCAGCCGCGTGCAGTTCCTCGGCGCGAACCTTCAAGGTCAGTCGGTGCTGGAGCTGGAAGGCACCATCGTCGACACCAATGAGCAACTGAGCATGAGCGTGCCGCTACGACTGGGAGCGAGCGTATGAATTCCTTTGCTGCGATTGACCTCAGCCAGCTCCCGGCGCCGCAAATCGTCGAGCAGATCGACTTCGAATTGATCCTGGCCGAGCGTAAGGCCTACATGATCAGCCTGTGGCCGATCGAGGAGCAGGCCGAGATTGCCGCCCGCCTCGACATGGAGTCGGAGCCCATGGCAAAGCTGCTGCAGGAGAACGCCTACCGCGAAACCATCTGGCGTCAGCGGGTGAATGAGGCATCCATGGCGAACCTGCTGGCCCTCGCTAAGGGCCCCGATCTGGATCAACTGGCGGGCAACTTCAATGTCCAGCGCCTGGTGGTTCAGGAAGCCAAACCAATGGCAGTCCCGCCTGTAGCGCGGCTAATGGAGAGCGACGAAAGCTTACGCGAACGGGCGCAAATGTCCTGGGAAGGGCTTAGTACAGCCGGGCCGCGTAACAGCTACATCTTCCACGCCCGAGGCGCAGATGGTCGGGTTGCCGATGCCACTGCTGAAAGCCCATCGCCGGCTGTGGCGGTTGTCACCGTGCAATCGCTGCTCGGCGATGGCACGGCACCGGCCGATCTGATCGCAGCGGTCAAAACCTACCTAAGCGACGATGACCGCCGTCCGGTGGGCGACCGCCTGACAGTCCAGGGCGCGCAAATCCTCCGCTACCAGGTCAAAGCCAAGCTGTATCTGCTCACCAGCGGCCCCGAGTCGGAACCGATTATCGCCGCTGCTGAGCAACGCTTGCTGGCATACGTCAGCCAACGTCGGCGCCTGGCAATGGAAGTGTCGGAATCCGCCCTGCACGCCGCGCTGTTTGTCGAGGGTGTACGCAAGGTCGTACTGGAAAACTGGGTCGACATCGTTGCCACCAAGGCCCAAGCGCCCTACTGCACCAGCGTGACCGTCACCAGGGGTGCCGAGTAATGGCCGCTCAGCAGCTGCTTCCGGGAAACTCCACGCCGCTTGAGCGTCAGGCGGCGCAGGCGCTCGCACAGATTCAGCGCGTACCGATCCCACTGCGGCAGTTGTGCAACCCGGATACCTGCCCGGTGTCTGTGCTGCCCTACCTGGCCTGGGCCTTCTCCGTCGACCGCTGGGACAGCAACTGGACCGAGGCCACCAAGCGCGCGGCCATTCGTTCATCCCGCTACATCCACGCACACAAAGGCACCATCGGCGCATTGCGCCGCGTCGTCGAGCCGTTGGGCTACCTGATCGAGGTGATGGAGTGGTGGGAGACCGTGCCGGAAGGCGTGCCTGCCACCTTTGCCTTGAAGATCGGCGTGCTGGACACCGGCATCACCGAAGAAATGTACCAGGAGCTGACTTGGCTGATTGATGACGCCAAGCCCCTCACTCGCCACCTGACAGGCCTGGCGATCAGCCTGGAAAGCACCGGCACCGTGTTCATCGGGGCCTGCGTGTACGAAGGCGACGAACTCAGCGTTTACCCACCGACGCAACGCGACATCGACGTCAGCGGCGCGTTTCGCATCGGTGGCCGCGAACATCATATCGACACGATGGACATCTACTCATGACCGACCAAAACAGCCAGTTCTTCGCGATTCTCACCGCCGTCGGCGAAGCCAAACAGGCTAACGCTGCGGCCCTTGGTACGGCCTGGACCTTCGCCCAGATGGCCGTGGGTGATGCCAACGGCACGGACCCGATTCCCAGCCGTACACAAACAAAACTGATCAACGAGCGCCGCCGTGCACCGCTCAACCAGGTCAAAGTGGACCCGGGCAACGCCAGCGTAATTATCGCCGAGCAGATCATCCCAGAGAGCGTCGGCGGTTGGTGGGTGCGTGAACTTGCTCTGTACGACGCGGATGGAGACATGGTTGCCGTTGCCAATTGCGCACCAACCTTCAAACCGCTGCTCACCCAGGGGTCGGGGCGGACACAGGTGATTCGGATCAACTTGATCGTGAGCAGCACGGCCAATATTGAGTTGAGGATTGATCCCAGCGTTGTGCTGGCGACTCGTGAGTATGTCGACACCACGGTCGTCGAGGCATTGGCGAAGCTAGACTTCAAGCATTCAGCGTTGGTGGCCACCACTGCAAACATCGCACTGAATGGCGTACAGCCAATCGACGGTGTGCCGTTACCGGCGGACGCAAGGGTCCTGGTAAAGAATCAGGCCGCTGCTAAAGATAACGGCTTGTATACCGTTTCAGCTGCCGGTGTCTGGAAGCGGACCCAAGACGCGGACGCCAGCGTCGAGATTACGCCGGGGCTGTTTGTCAGTGTCGAAATGGGCACGGCGAATGGAGATAGTGTCTGGCAGTTGGTCACGGACGCACCGATTGTTCTTGGGACCACCGCGCTGACGTTCGAAATGGTCGCGGGCAAAACCGGTATCAGCGCAGGTGCCTATTCGGTTTTGACCGTCGACAAGTACGGCCGCGTTATTGCTGGCACGAACCCCACCACGCTGGCCGGGCATGGCATTACTAACGGGCTTCGCGTCGACGTGGTAAGTCAGCAGTTGCCGGCATTGGCGGCGCCGCTGCCGGGTGGGATTGACGGCACTGGAAACGGCGGGGCATTGCAGATTCGCGAGGCTCAAGAGGTTGCGGGCTCTAAAACAGATTTTGAATACGCACCCCGGATACTTTTCCACTGGCAAGGGTTGCTGGCTCGCGACTTAGCGATGTCGAGCGTAGGCGAGTTGCTGTGGGGCAGCAAAGTTGTGTACCACGCTGGAAACTTCAACCCGTCACTCAAAGCCAACTTGGCAAGCCCGTCCTTCACTGGCACCCCAACTGCGCCGACAGCAACCGTTGGCACCAGTACCACTCAGTTGGCTACCACTGCGTTTACGTACTCAGCGATTAACGCCTACGCAACGACTGTCACGGCATCCCTTGCACTAAAAGCAGACTTGGCCAGCCCTGCTTTGTCGGGTACGCCAACAGCCCCGACTGCTGCGGCTGGCACCAATACGACGCAGTTGGCTAGCACTGCCTTTGTGTGGTCTGCGGTCAATACCTATGCCACCACTGTGACAGCGGCACTTGCGTCGAAGGCAGACGTGTCGACGTCCTTGCGGACCGGCTCAGTCAGTCGTCAACGCCCGATTCTGTCAAGTCCAATACCCGCCGGCGCCGACAATGGTGGGGATGGTGCGGGCGGTGCCGCTGAGATCCGGGAAGCTCAAGAAGTTGGCAACACGCAAACTGATATGAAGTACGCACCAGGTCTGCTTTTCAATTGGTCGGCCAAGTTTGCGCGTTACCTGAAGATGTCCTCTGTCGGCGATCTGGTATGGGGCGACAAGAAGCTGTTTCACGAGGGCAATATCGCAGACGTATTGGCCACCGTCGCTTTGCAGCCGAATGGTCGTGTGCTGATTCCAACCAAGGACGGTACTCCGCTTTACCTTCAGTGGTACGAGGGGCCAATCAGCGGTGCTGAAACTGTCGCCTATCCGGCAATCAGTCACCCTGTGCCATTCCCTAATCAATGCCTTTTTGCCGGTGTCTTTACGCGTTCTACCACTGACAACACCCAGTCTGACCAGATGTTTCAGATGGTCACTTGGGACCGCCTGGGCGTTAAAATTTTCCCGCAATGGTTTGGCACGGGCACTCAATCGCTTGTTAAACCGCTGATCTTAGCTATCGGAAATTAAACATGGATAACCAAGCAGAAACGCCCGTCTCCAACCCCCTTGAGGTGGTTTATGAGACCCCGGAGCCCCCAAAGCCCGAGGTTATTTATTACAGCTCCCGTGATTGCGGTTTTCTCTTTTTGTCCGAGCGCCCAGCCTATGACGCTGCGGGCACATGGCCGGAGGATGCCGTCGAAGTAACGACCGAAGACTGGCAAGCATTCGGTCAGGCGGCGCCGCCGCCCGGTATGCGTCGTGGCGCCGATGACCACGGACGGCCGGCATGGATCACGCCCGAGGTGACGCCTGAGGACGCGCAGCAGCAGGAGCGCGCCTGGCGTGACCGTCAATTATCGGCCAGTGATAGCCTGGTCACGCGCCATCGCGACGAGCTGGAGGCAGATCGGCCTACAACGCTTACTGCTGAGCAGTATCAAGAGTTGCAGCGCTATCGCCTCGATTTGCGTGATTGGCCTGCCTCGAAGGACTTCCCGGACACCGAACATCGTCCAATTGCCCCCGACTGGATCGCCAGCTCGAACCTGTAACCCCTTCCCCTACAAGCCCCCGCGCTCGCCCAACCGGCGCGCGCGCGGCAGCCTGTGCACTGTCATTCCATCACAGCGCAGGCAACCACCCATGGCCGGTTCAGACTATCTCCACGGCGTGCGGGTCATCGAACTCAACGACGGCACCCGCCCCATTCGCACCATCCCCACCGCAGTCATCGGCCTGGTTTGCACGGCTGAAGATGCGGACCCGCTCGCTTTCCCGCTGGACACCCCAGTACTGCTGACCAGCGTTCAAGCCGCCATCGGCAAAGCTGGCGTCAAAGGCACCCTGGCGACCAGCCTGCAAGCCATCAGCGATCAGACCAAGCCCTACGTCATCGTGGTGCGGGTCAAGGAAGGCGCAGACGAAGCCACCACCACCAGCGCCTTGATCGGCACCACTAACACCAACGGCCAGTACACCGGCATGAAAGCCCTGCTCGCCGCCAAGGCCCGAGTGGGCATGACGCCGCGCATCCTCGGCGTACCAGGCCTCGACAGTTTGCCAGTGGCCACCGCCCTGGTATCGATTGCCCAGGACCTGCGCGCCTTCGCGTACGTCAGCGCCTGGAGCTGCAAAACCAAGGAAGAGGTGGTCGCCTACCGCGAGAACTTCGGCGCCCGTGAAGTCATGGTGATCTGGCCGGACTTCCTCAATTGGGACACCGTCACCAGCAAGACCGTCACCGCCGCTGCCACGGCGCGCGCCCT
The DNA here is from genome assembly GCF_008369295.1 of Pseudomonas sp. ANT_H4. GTDB lineage: Bacteria > Pseudomonadota > Gammaproteobacteria > Pseudomonadales > Pseudomonadaceae > Aquipseudomonas. The sequence goes on from NZ_VOBG01000004.1 coordinate 18,771, forward strand.
GGGCTTGCGCGCGAAGATCGATCAGGAAACCGGCTGGCACAAGACCCTCTCCAACGTTGCCGTCAACGGCGTGACCGGCATCAGCGCCGACGTGTTCTGGGATCTGCAAAACCCGGCCACCGACGCCAACTACCTCAACAGCAACGAGGTCACCACCCTCATCAACGAGGGCGGCTTCCGCTTCTGGGGTAGCCGTACGTGCAGCGACGATCCGCTGTTCGCCTTCGAAAACTACACCCGTACCGCGCAGATCCTCGCCGACACCATGGCCGAGGCGCACATGTGGGCAGTGGATAAGCCCATGCATGCATCCCTGGTCAAAGACATTATCGACGGCATCAACGCCAAGTTCCGTGAGCTGATCGCCCAGGGCTACCTGATTGGCGGCAATTGCTGGTACCCGGAAGACATCAACGACAAGGACACCCTCAAGGCCGGCAAGCTGACGATCGATTACGACTACACGCCTGTGCCGCCCCTGGAAGACCTCACCTTGCGCCAGCGCATTACCGACCGCTATCTGATGACGTTCGCCAGCAAGATCAACAGCTAAACCGGGCCTCCCCGCAAGGGGAGTTAACCCCACGCCAAATACCCGGAGAACACCGCCATGGCACTGCCACGCAAACTTAAGAACCTCATGCTGTTCAACGACGCCAACATCTACAGGGGGGTGGTGAAGTCCGTCACCCTGCCTCCCCTCGGTCGGAAGATGGAAGCCTATCGCGGCGGCGGCATGAACGGTCCGGTAAAGGCTGACCTGGGCTTTTCCGACGACGGTATCCAATTCGAATGGAAGACCGGCGGCCTGGATCTGATCAGCCTGAAACAGTTCGCCATGGTGAACGCTTCGGGCGTGGCGCTGCGCTTTACCGGCGCCTTTGAGCAGGACGACACAGGCGAAGTCAGCGCTGTTGAAATCGTTTTGCGTGGCCGTCACGAGAGCATAGAGATGGGCGAAGCAAAGCCAGGCGAAGACACAGAACACACCATCAAAACCACCTGCACTTACTACAAGTTGACCGTCGACAACGAGGAAATCATTGAAATCGACCTGCTCAACTTCATCGAGAAGGTCGGTGGCGTCGATATGTTGGAGAAACAGCGCAACGCCCTGGGCATCTGACCCTCCGAACCTAGATTTGCAATTTCAACCGACATCAGGAGCTGTACCGATGAAATCCCAAGACACCCCAGAACAAGCAGGCGTCAACGACAACATCATCACCCTCGATACACCGATTCAACGCGGCCAGACGATGATCGAGACGATTACCCTGCGTAAACCGTCCTCCGGCGAACTGCGCGGCGTCAGCTTGGGCGACCTACTCAACCTTGACGTCGCCAGCCTGATCAAAGTCCTGCCGCGTATCAGCACGCCCACCCTCACCCCACAGGAAGCCGCCGCTCTGGACCCTGCTGACCTGGTCGCCATCGGCAGCAAGGTCATCAGTTTTTTGTTGCAGAAGTCGGCGAAAACGGAAGCATCCCTCGGTATGTAGAGGACGCCATGGCCGACCTGGCCGTGGTTTTTCATTGGGCGCCTACCGACATGGATCGGCTGGGCCTGCAAGAACTGATGGACTGGCGCGAACGGGCGCGGATTAGGAGTAGCGTCGATGGCGAATGATTTAAGACTGCGCGTGTTGCTCGACGCCATCGACAAAGCCACCCGCCCGTTGCGCCGTATCATGGCCGGCAGCAACGATACGGCCAAGGCGCTGAAGGCAGCTCGCGATCAGGTCAAGGCCCTGAACAATCAGCAGGCTGACATCAGTTCGTACAAAAAGCAGCAAGGCGCCATTACCGCTACCGCCACAAAGCTCAATCAGGCGCAGGAACAGCTACGTCAGATGAAGGCCGCCATGCGTGCCAGTGGTGGAGCAGCATCGGGTAAGTTTAAAAATGACTTCAGGAGAGCCCATGAGGCTGTCCGCGACCTCACCGGAAAGTTGCAGGAACAACGCCGCGCTTTGTCTCCCCATGCGGCAAGGCTCAAGGCTGCCGGCATCGCTGCCAACAAACTCGGAGAACACGAAGCACGATTGAAAAGAGAGGTCGACGCAGCCAACCGCGCCCTTAAAACGCAAAGAGACCGCCTGGCGGCTATCGGCCGCGCGGAACAGGCACGAGCCAAGGCACGTGGAAGGTACGACCAGCGCCAACAACTCGCCGGCTCGGCCGCCATGGGCGGTGCTGCCGGCACAGCGATGGCCTACGGTATAGGTCGTGGGCTGTATGCCCCTTTGCAGGAGGGCAAACAATTCGCACTTGAAGAGAATCGCGTCGCCGCCCTGGGGTTAGGGCAGGAAGACACGGGCAAAGCGATCGAATTTGCCAAACGCATGAAAACCTACGGCACCAGCGTCACCGAGAACCTGACGTTGGTGCGCGACGCCATGACCGTGTTCGCCGACGAGCATGAAGCGGAAATGGTCGCCCCTACCCTGGCAAAAATGAAGTTTGCCAACCACGCCATGTACGGCGAAGAAGAAGGCGCCGACAACGAACGCAAGTTCATGGACATGCTCAAGGTGATCGAGCTGCGCGGCGGCCTTGCCAGCAAAGAGGCCTTCATTAATCAGGCCGATATCGTGCAGAAGGTCCTTACTGCCACAGGGGGCCGTGTTGGACCGAATGAGTGGCTGAACGTAATCAAAACTGGCGGCGTCGCAGCCAAGGGCATCAAAGACGAGGCCTTCTACTACCAGATGGAACCACTGGTGCAGGAGATGGGTGGACACCGCGTGGGTACGGCCATGATGAGTGCCTATTCCAACGTCTATCAGGGCAAGACCACTAAGCGCGCCGCCAACAACATGGAAAAGCTGGGGCTGGTCGACCCATCGAAGGTCAAACACGACAAGGCCGGCCAGATAGCCTTTCTGGACGTCGGAGCGATCAAAGGCAGCGAGCTTTTCCGGGAAAACCAGTTTGAGTGGATGGAAAAAATTCTGTTGCCGCAGTTGGCCGCCAAAGGCATCACGGACAAAAAACAGGTACTGGATAGCATCGGCAGTATCTTCTCCAACCGCACCGCATCCAATTTGTTCGCACAGATGTACCTGCAACGCGAGCAGATTCACAAAAATGCCAAGCTGAATGCCGGGGCCGATGGCATTGACCAACTCTATGACAAGGGCATGAATACCGCTCAGGGTATGGAACTGGAGTTGCTCGCTCAGAAGGCCAATGCCTACCGTGAAATGAGCCAAGCCATTCTGCCCACCTACATCGAGGCGCTGAGAAGCATCACCGCCGCTATCAAAGGTGTAACCGCCTGGATGAAGGAAAACCCAGCCGCTGCCGCTGCCATGGTGAAAACCCTGATGGTGGTCGGCGTGCTGGCCGGCGTCTTCGGCGCGCTGGCCTTGACCCTGGCCAGCTTGATCGGCCCCTTCGCCGTGGTCAGTTACGGCATGGCCTTATTTGGCCTCAAGAGCGCGGGCGTTGTGGGTGTAGCACAACGGCTATTTCCTACGCTGATCGGTCTCGCGAAAAACGCAATACCGATGCTGATGCAGGGTATTCGTTTGCTAGCCGTGACCATGGGTGGCGCGCTATTGACCGCCGTGCGGACGGTGGGTATTGCTCTGTGGGGCCTGGCGGCCAACCCGATTGTTCTGATCATCGCCGCTGTGGTCGCGGCGATTGCCGGCGGCGCTTACCTGATCTACCGGAACTGGGACGCAGTGAAGCTGTATTTCAGCAACGCCTGGACAGAAATCAAAGCGGGATTCGACGGGGGCATCGGCGGCATCATCGCCACGCTTGTGAATTTCAGTCCCCTCGGACTGGTTTACCAGGCCTTCGCCGGGGTGCTCAGTTACCTGGGCATTGAGCTACCGTCACGTTTCACCGAGTTCGGCAGCATGATCGTCAACGGCCTGATCAATGGCCTGCTCTCCGGCATGGGTTTGGTGAAAGACACTATCGTATCGATCGGTGATTCGACCATCGGATGGTTCAAGGAAAAACTCGGAATCCACAGTCCATCACTCGTGTTTGCAGAACTGGGCGGCTTCACCATGGCCGGCCTGACGCAGGGGCTTGAAAAAGGTGAAGGGGGTCCGCTGGCGGCGCTAACCTCTTTCAGCAAACAGCTCACCGCCGCTGGAGCCATGACCCTCGGGACAATGAGCGGTACCGCCTTGGCGGTCGATGACCGACCTCCCATCAGCGCCATGAACAGCCCCAGCTACGACAGCCACGATCAATACGAAATCAATATCCATCCCGCACTGGGAATGGACGCCATGGCGATTGCGCGGGCAGTGCGCGCAGAGCTTGCCCGCATCGACAGCGAGAAAGGCGCCCGAACCCGTAGCAAACTGTCTGACCTGGAGTAACCCCACATGATGCTCGCACTAGGCATGTTCGTATTCAGCCTATCGACCGCCGCCTACCAGGAACTCCAACGCCAAACCGAATGGCGTCACGCAAGCAACAGCCGGATAGGTGCGGTACCTGCGCGGCAGTTCCTCGGACGTGGTGATGACACCATCACGCTGCCTGGCATCATCCTCCCGGAACTCGCCGGCAGTGCCCTCAGCCTGGACGTTATACGGCTGATGGCAAACACCGGTAAGGCCTGGCCGATGGTCGAGGGAAGTGGCCGAATTTACGGCCTCTGGGTGATCGAAAGCCTCAGCGAAACCAAGACCCTATTCTTTCGCGACGGTACGCCTCGGCGTATTGAGTTCAACTTGTCCCTCAAACGTATCGACGATGACCGTATCGACCTGCTCGGCGCCGGTACCGCCGTCGGCGTCAACATCCTGCGCAGGTTGCTATGATCGAAGCCACCCTTTCCCGAGTCACTGGGTTCTTGAAAGACACCGTCGATCGCTACAAGCGCGATGCGGCATATCCAATACCGGCTTTCCGCTTGACTGTCGACGGCAACGACATCGCCCGGATCGTCAGCCCGCGGTTGATGGGCCTGGAGCTGACAGATAACCGGGGTATCGAAGCCGACCAGCTCAGCATCACGCTCAGCGACCACGACGGCCTGTTGTCGATTCCGCCCAAAGGCGCGGTATTGCGATTGTGGTTGGGCTGGAGCGACACCGGCCTGGTGGACAAAGGCACGTACACCGTCGACGAAACCGAGCACAGTGGTGCCCCGGATGTGCTGAGCATTCGCGCTCGGTCAGCCGACCTGCGCAAGGGTCTGAAAACAAAACGCGAACGCAGCTGGAGCAATACCACCCTTGGCGACGTCTTGGGCGATATCGCCATTGGCAACGGCCTCACCGCCACCATTGCCGGAGCCTTAGACGGCCTGCCCATCCTGCAGCTCGACCAGGCTAACGAATCGGATGCCAATCTCATCAGCCGGCTGGGGGAAGAATTCGACGCGGTGGCCAGCGTCAAGGCAGGTTGCCTGCTGTGTCTGCCAGCTGGCGGCGGCAAGACCGCCAGCGGCCTGGACCTGCCCCACATCACCCTGACCCGTGCCGATGGCGACCAGCACCGCTACTTACAAGCCGACCGCGACAGCTACGACGGTGTGCGGGCCTACTTCTACGACGTGAACAGCGCGAAGAAACAAGAAGCCATTGCCGGCGGTGGCGAAAACCTCAAGGACTTGCGCCACACCTACAGCGACAAACAGTCAGCCCTGCGCGCCGCCAGAGCCGAGTTCAACCGACTGCGTCGCGGCAGTGCCACCCTCAGCTACACCCTGGCGGCTGGCCGGCCCGATCTGATTCCGGAGCTGACCTATACACTCCAGGGTGTGAAAGACGAAATCGACGAAATCATCTGGTACGGCGGCAATGTGCAACACAGCCTCAGCCCGGACAGCGGGTACACCATGAGCCTGGAGCTGGAAAGCAAGCTGCCAGAAGATACCGTCGAGGATTTGGCGGAAGACAATAAAGTGAGTTACACCGGGATCATCGCCTACTACCGCGAAGAGACCACCGGTAAAGAGAAGACCATGGCGGCAGGAGACCAGGCCAAGCCGAGACGGTTGTTGTGGCTGTACACCAACAAGAACACGGCGAAGCGCGCCGTGGATCGGGAGTGGAAGCGGTTGCAGGCGGTGAGGGCCGAGGCGGACGACCCTCCAAGCAGCGGGGCCAAAGCGTAGGGACGTTACTCGGAAAACACGGTAATGGTCGTGCCACCACCGTCACGGGCGAAGGCTTGGCATTCAATGGCCAGGCCTTTTTGCTCGACAGTGGCAATTTCGCTTTCGTCCTTCAGGGCCTCTTTACGGCACTGCTTGGAGGCCTTCACAACGTCAGCGGCGGACCGGGTTGAAACCAGGCTGCCGGTACGGCCGACCAGGTCATAAAAGCCCTGGTCTGGTGCTGGGCCATCCCAGGTGACGGCGATGTTGGGTTTGCCCAAGGCGCAGCTGAGAGACAGAGCGATGTTCGGGCCGTCGAGATACTCAGTGGTTTGTTTGCCTTCGGTCTGCTTGACCTGGGACAGGTGGCGCTCCTGCTGGAGGGCAGCAAGCACAGTATCGCAGGGTTCGGCGAGCGCATTGGTAGAGAGCGCCAGTAGTGCCAAGCCGGTACCAACTACCATCAGTAAATCGGTTCTCACAACAGTCCCTCTCTGGATCATTCCTTGATACCTTCGCATCTGATGTGTTGCCAAGGCACATAGGCTATTGGGCAATCACTGTTTCGGCAATAGCTGCACGCCTGACTTGCACCGCATTTGTCCTACTTAAAAGCCCGGCGGACCGGGCTTTCCCCCCTACTGAGCGCTCAAGAGCACATCAATAAACCGAAGGATGTCGTTCCGGTGTTCTTCGCTTAGCTGCCTGAACCCCTTCACCAGATGCAGCTCAGCTGTTGTTAAACGCTGGTCTTCACCGCCTTCGGCTTGATTGGTCTCTGCATCGCTGTTCACCAACATGTCCTACTCCCTTTACAACACGTAACGGGCGCCCGGCACCATCAGTAGTACCGTCGAAAACACCCGGCGAACGAACGATTCTCTGCATGTTTGAGTGTGTCACCACCCCTGCCATGCAATAAAAAGCGACGGACGCTGTGGGCAGAGAAGCAAGTAGGTGTAGTACATCGAGAGGTGAGACAAGTGCCTGCCCCTGAACCGTTGATACGGCGGAAAACTTAATGAGCCGGCGCTACTGCCAATGCATTGGTGAGTCGCACAACGGACGCTTTATCGCCGTCGGAAAGCGAGCGGTAACTTTCAATAATTTTGGATTCGACGCTATCGATCGCATCCTCTGAAAGCAGGGCCTTGGAACCTGTCAGTACGTAGTGAACATCCACCCCCGCCCTTTCAAGCGCTGACAGATAACGCAGATCTGGCGAATTCATGCCCAGTTCGTACGCCTTTTGTGTCCCACGACTGACGCTCCCCAACGCCCCAAAATCGGTCTGATTCAGGCCTAAGCGATCGCGCTCTTCTCTCAGGCGATCGCCCACTCCTTCAGAAATGTACATTTTTCTGCTCAACCTTCTATTGACTTGAACATTTTTATATTCAAGAATGGCCCCACATCAACACGAACGAACACACATGAACACTATGCCCGCCCCCCTTACACCCGAGCAAGCCCGCGCGGCTCTTGACCGCAACGGTGTGAGCATTGCCGAGTTCTGTCGCAAATATGAGCTGAACAGAAATCTGGTCAGCGATTTGCTCAACGGCCGCAAGAAAGGTCGTCGTGGTGAAGCGCATCGAGCAGCTGTTCTGCTCGGAATCAAAGACGGCGTGATTACAAACTAGGGCCTCTGGCTCCAAGGGGAAACCAGAAGATGAAACGCCCAGTTCTAGACAGCAGAAAGAGCGTCGTTATGGCCGTCATCGGCGCCTACCCAGGCGGTCGGTCGTACGCCTCGGCAGACCTCGGCATGCCAATCAAGAAGTTCGACAACCAGGCCTACGAGAACGCTGGCAGCCGCCCGCTGACCGACGAACACATTCACCGTCTGGAGCAGGTCGCCGGAACTACGTTCCTGGCTGACTACATCGCGGCAATGTACGGCGGCATGTTCGTGCCGCTGAGCATCCCGCAGAACCTGGACAACGTGGAACTGTACAGCCGCTCGCTCAAGGCTTCGGCCAAGCGGGGCAAGGTCGACCAGATCATGTCTGCCGCCCTGGATGACGGAATCATCGAAAAGCGTGAGGCCGACGCGATCATCAGTGCCCTGATCACTTACATGTCCGCCCGCTACGCCGAGGTGTTCGCGACCATCCAGCTTTACAGCAAAGGAGCTGTCCAGTGAGCACTTACAAACTGGTCTGCCCCCACTGCCACGGCCGCATGCGCATCCGCACCAGCGAAGGGCAGCATATTTTCCTGCGTATCACCTATATGCAATGCACCAACGAAGCGTGCGGCTGGGCCGTGCGTGCTGAATTTCAAATGACCCATGAACTGAGCCCCAGCGGCATGCCAAACCCGGCTGTCCGCCTTCCAGTTGCAGATGTGGTCATTCGTCGCCAGGCAATGAAAACAGCCAACGATCAACCCGATCTGCTGGATCAACTGGAAATGGAGCGCGCGTGATGAAACTCGATCAACAGACTCATGACTACCGCAGCAGCATGCAACAAGCTGCTTTCGCCTACCTGAAACGCCATGAAGCAGAACACTTGGTGGATTGCGATTTGTTGTTTGATCGCTGCATCCGGCATCTGACCCTTGCACTGGAAGTGCCAGTATTCATGGCGCCCAAGCTGGTCCATAACGCCTGGACTGAATTGCAGGTCATCAAAAAGCGCCGTTGGATTGGCATCGACTGGGCCAGTGGCTCGGACAGTACCCGTGTCCACTTGGTGGACGTTCTCGCAGGTCAACGCTTCCCGGTATCAGCTCGGTTTTTGCCACAGAAGCTGCTCGACCAGCGCAACACCGAATACAAGCAACACCCTCAGTAACGCTCCCTTTTAAACCCCCGCCCTGCCCCGTCTCCAATGGGTTTGGGTGAGCTTTGCCCGCAATCCGAGGTGGACCATGGAAATCGACATCGCCATCACCGCAAAACTGCCCCGCGACCAGGCCGAGGCACTGCTCCAGGACCTGCGCGCGCAGTACGCGTTGCTGTTCAACGAGCATTGGTATGACGACCGCTTTCGCATGATCCCCGAGGGTTTGCGGCACGGCTCGTTGCTGGTGGCCTTCCCCGCGTTGGCCGCACGAAAAAGCCTGATTGGCGCCCTTAAACACAGTCTCGACGAAGCGAAGTAAGCCACGATGGAAATGGAACAAAGGCTGCGAGCCGACGTCATCCAACGCATTGAGCGGGACTACCAGCTCAAGCACATGGCCCACACCAATTACATGCGCAAGGGTGTTTGCCCTGCCTGCGGCCAGAAGACCCTGTACACCTTCTACGATTCGCCCTGGACGCTGATCTGCGGACGGCCGGAGAAATGCGACCACCGCGTCCACGTAAAGGACGTCTACGACGACTTGTTCAACGACTGGAGCAAGACCGCCCCGTCGACGCCGGATAATCCGCTTGCCACGGCGCGCGCCTACCTTGAGTTTGCGCGGGGCTTCAAGTTTGAGCTGATCGCCGGTTGGTTCACCCAGGACAACTACTGGGATGGCCGGCAGAACATCGGCAGCGCCACGGTGCGTTTCGCCCTAGAAAAAGGTGGGTACTGGGAACGCCTGATAGACCGGCCAGACCGATTCGGAAAGATGAAAGCGCGCTTCCGTCCGACCGGCGAAGGCCTGACCGGTTACAAGGGCGTTTGGTGGTGCCCACCGAGCGTGGACCTGCTGGAGGTAGATGAGCTGTTTATAGTTGAAGGGATCTTCGACTCTATTGCATTGCTGCATAACGACACGTCGGCCGTGTCGATGATGTCCAGCGCACCCTGCCCGATTGATTCGCTTAAAGCCCTGGTAAAGCTACGCCACGACGCTGGCAAGCGCTTGCCGCTGCTGGTATGGGCACTGGATAACGAGCCCGTCGCCAAGGCCAACATGCGCCGCTGGGCGAAGGAAGCACGCGACCTGGGTTTCACCTGCAAAGCGGCGGTGATCCCGCAGCCCAATGCCAAAAAGGTCGACTGGAACGACCTGCACCAACGGTGGAAATCGATCGAGGGCGACGACAAACGTGCCGAGCGTATCGAGCAAGACCTTGATGAGGCCCGCCACCACGGCGATCTGTTGCTTGCCGACTCGGCTGAGGAAAAGGGTTTCCTCATCTACCTGCGCGACGAGCGCAAGGAATTCAATTTTACATTCCGCAAGCGCCTGTACTGGTTTCGGCTGGACCTTGATAAGTACGACCGCGCCATGGGCGATCTGGAGAGTTCAGAGCGCCATGAAGACCAACTGCTAAACGACGAACAAAAGCGCTACAAGGCACTGCGCCAATCCGGCTCAGTGACCAGCATCGCCAACTGCAATTTCCAGGCGCTGTACTACATGCGCAACGACCTGACCGATGAGGCTTGGTACTACTTCCGTATCGAGCGCCCGCAAGGGCCTGCCATCAAAAGCACGTTCACGGCCAAGCAGCTCACGTCGGCGCCTGAGTTCGCAAATCGCCTGCTCAACGTCTCCAACGGCGCGATGTTCGAGGGCAGCGCCCAACAACTGAAGCGGATTTTGGCGCCCCAGCTGGACTGCCTGAAAACCGTCAACACCATCGAGTGGATCGGCTACAGCCGCGAGCACGGTGCTTATGTGTTCAACGATCTGGCCTTCTTCGGCGGCGCGGTGCAGGTGCGCAACAAGGAAGACTTTTTCGATCTTGGGAAGCTGAGCATCAAGTCGCAGAGCCAGTCGCCCGTGTTGCACATCAATACCGACCTCAATGAATACAACGAAGGTTGGTTCGAGATCTACTGGCGCTGCTTTGGGGTGCAGGGGCTGGTGGTACTGGCCTGGTGGTTGGGGGCATTGCACGCCGAGCAGATTCGCCAGATCCACAAGTCACTGATGTTCCTGGAGCTGGTGGGAGAAGCCGGCTCAGGCAAGACCACCCTGGTGGAGCTGCTGTGGAAGTCGGTCGGGCGTACTGATTACGAAGGCTTTGACCCGTCCAAAGCGACCGCCGCAAGCCGTGCGCGTAACTTTTCGCAGGTTAGCAACTTGCCAGTGGTGCTGATTGAGTCGGAGCGTGAGCAAAAGGAAGGCCAGCCGGTTAAACACTTCGACTGGGACGAACTGAAAACCGCCTACAACGGCCGGAGTGTTCGCTCCACTGGCGTGAAAAACAACGGCAATGATACCCACGAACCGCCGTTCCGCGCCGCCCTGCTGATCGCGCAGAACAACCCGGTGAACGCCTCGGAACCGATCCTGCAGCGTATCTGCCATGTCCATCTGACGCGCGAACACCACACCCCGGAAACCAAGCAGTACGCCGAGCAGTTGGAGCGTATGCCGATGGACAGCATCAGCGGCTTCCTGGTCAAGGCGCTGCAACGCGAAGCCGACACCATGCGCCTGCTGGAGGAAAACACCTCCCGCTACGAGCAGGAGCTGCTGGCCCTGCCCGGCGTCCGTACCGTGCGTATCGCCAAGAACCACGGCCAACTGCGCAGCCTGGTAGACGCACTGGCCGGGGTGGTGCCCCTCGGCGAACGTCGAACGGCCCTCGCTCATGCCGAGATCAGCCGCATGGCCCTGGAGCGGCAGCAAGCAATCAACGCCGACCACCCGACCGTGCGCGAGTTTTGGGACCTGTACGAATTCCTCAATGGCATGGACGAGAAAGGCGCGCTCAACCATGCGCGTCGCGATGGCCTGATCGCCGTGAACCTCAACGAGTTCGTGGAGATGGCAGCCAACAAGCGGCAGCAGGTTCCCCCGCTGAGCGACCTGAAACGCCTGCTCAAGAGCAGTAAATCACCCAAGTTTCTGGAGTCGAACAAGCCCGTCAACTCGGCGCGATTGCTGGACGCTTTCGATAAACCGAAAACCACGCGCTGCTGGGTTTTCCAGGGCGCGTAGGGGCTGCAAACCCTCGACATCAACCACCCAAAGGAGAAGCACCATGCACATACAAGTCATCACCGGTGACGGCCAAGACGGGGAAACCAACCGCCTTCGACATCTGAAAGAGCTGAAGGCCTGGTTTAACGAGTCCGGGAAAATTGTTCACGCTGAAGCCTATGACCCTGCCGGGCTGGTCGCAATTCTGGAGGTTCGTGCGGCAACTGAAAGAGAGTTCCTAGTGCTGGAGTGCAGCCGTGAGCAGATCCAGGCAGTCCTGGAGTGGCAGTCGGAAACGGATGAATTTGTAGAGTTTGAAAACCTGCTGCTGCACCTGGTGCGCAAGCAAAACCCAACCGGCGAAAGCCAGTAAGAAGGTGGTGCCGAGGGGCTGCAACCCCTCGACACCGACCACCCAAAGGAGAAGCACCATGCAAGTGAATCAACCCAAAGGCGGTACCGCAGAGGCTACCACACCTCGCTACGACACCATTGTTATCCGTGGTGCCCAAGGATCTGCTGTGCCGAAAGAGGTAGATGGCGGCGAAGTCATCTCTTGGAGTCGCGGCCATGAGCTCGCGGCCATGAATGCCTTAGAAGAGTTAGTTGAAGACCTGGCCGCTGGCGACAGCTCGTACCCGACGTTCATCGCTGAACGAGCGCAGAAAGCCCTAGACCTCATGAAGCTGCGGCGCACCCTTGGCTGGTCTACAGAGCCGGTCCCTAACGAAACCGTACAGGGAGAGCAGTGATCATGTCCGATTTTTTCTACAAATCCAGCGAGCCAGCAACCGTCGCAATTGTTCGCGAGTTTTACTTTCAGAAAGATGTTCTCATCGCCCAAATGACGGTGCTCGGCTCACTGTTAGGCGGCAAAGTCGCACCGATGCGGGACATCACTTCCCACTTTGCGGGTGGTGTGAAACTTACAGGCGGTGCTGAGCAGGATGCACACTGGTGCCGCCCTGATGACTATGGCTACCGCTCACTGCGCAGCACCGCCAAGCTTGCCAAAGGCATATCCAAGGAAGATCGCGCAGCAATTCGGGCTGAGCACAAACGCCTCATTGACTTGTGGGAAGAGCATTGCCCCAAACGCCTCAGCACCCATGAGTATTGGCAACGGTTGGGGGTAAACACGGGCAACTTGCTCATGAGCGGCGGGCTCAAGCTTGAACTCGACGGCACCGCCTACTTTCATCTGGGCTTTCAGATCGATGAAGCCGAACACCTGACTAAAGTAGCGGCCGGGAAGCCCACCTGCGGATGGATTGACGGCGCGGTGGAGATTCTCGCGAGCGAATACGAGTCCGCACGCAAGGCGAAGTTGAAGGCAGTCGAGGTGTCCAATGCTTAAGCGTATTTTCAAGCATTTCCACTTCTGCTGCGGCCTCGGCGGCGGCGCCAAAGGGTTCAACAACGCCAAGCCCGTGGTGGGCAACCTGCAAGCCGAATGGCAGTGCATCGGCGGCATCGACGTTGACCCGGCCGGGTTGCGCGACTTCCAACGGCTGTCTGGTGTGCCTGGTACGCTTTTGGACCTGTTCACCCTCGGTATGTACACCGCCTTCCACGGCAAGCAGCCGCCACCTGGATGGGTTGAGGCTGGCCCCGACGATGTGCGCAAGGCTGCTGGCTACCAGCGCCCCGACGCGGTGTTTATCTCCAGCCCCTGCAAAGGCGCATCGGGCTTGCTGTCCGAGACCATGAGCCTGACCCCTAAGTACCAGGCCCTCAACGAGTTGACGCTGCGCTGCGTGTGGCTCATGTGCGAGGCCTGGAAGGATGACCCGGTATCGTTGATCGTTTTCGAGAACGTGCCACGCCTGGCCACCCGTGGCCGTCACCTGCTGGACCAGATCAACAAGCTGCTGAACCACTACGGTTATGCAGTTGCAGAAACCACACACGATTGCGGCGTTATCGGCGGCCTGGCCCAGAGCCGCAAGCGCTTCTTGCTGGTGGCCAGGCACATCGAAAAGGTGCCGCCCTTCCTGTACGAGCCAGAGAAAAAGACGCTCAAGTCTGTGGGTTCGATCCTGGGCCGTATGCCAATGGCCGGTGACGTTGCCACCGCTGGCCCAATGCACAGGGTTCCAGCACTGCAATGGAAAACCTGGGTACGCCTGGCACTGGTCGAAGCCGGCAAGGACTGGCGCTGCCTGAATGACTTAGCGATCGAGGACGGCTATCTGCGCGACCTGGCCATTGTTCCCCAGTTCCGGGATGGCTTCCTCGGCGTTCACGACTGGAGCGAAACCGCCGGTACCGTCGCCGCACGCAGCGGCCCAACCAATGGCAAGTTCTCGGTGGCCGATCCACGGGCCAGGACCGGTGCCCTGCAATACCAGCAGTACGGCGTCCGACGCTGGGACGAAACCAGCGGCGCGGTGATTGGCGTCAAGTCGCCCGGGCAAGGAACGTTCAGCGTTGCTGACCCGCGCGACCCAGGCATTGGGCACGCCAAGTACAACGTGGCCCAGTGGGATGGCGCCTCACGCACGGTAATTTCTGGCAGCACCACCGGTCAGGGCGCTTTCGCTGTTCAAGACCCACGCCCGGGCATGAAGCGCGGCAAGGGCGATGCCTACTTGACCGGTGGACACTACGGCGTCACCAGCTGGAACGACCAGTGCGGCGCCGTTTCCGCAAGCGCCCGCCAGGACAATGGCCGGTGGTCAGTTGCAGATCCACGCATGCCGGAAGCCAACGAGCGGTTGACCTGCGTCATCGAAAGCCTCGACGGCACCTGGCACAGGCCGTTCACCACGCTGGAGCTGGCCGCGCTGCAAAGTCTGGTCGAGCCCGAGGAGCTGTTTGAGTTGGACGGCCTGAGCGACCAAGCCTGGCGCGAGCGAATCGGTAACGCAGTTCCACCGGCAGCCGCCGAAGCAATCGCCCATGTGATGGGTACCACCCTGTTGCTGGCCCAAGCCGGCGAAACCTTCATGCTCAACAGCATGCCGATCTGGGTGCAGCCAGTGGCGATCGCGCTGAGCGTGGCCCAGCAGGGGGCTGATCATGTCTGAGCTCTTCTTCTTGCAGGACAGCCGCAGCAATGTCGGTAGCCGGGCGATGTTTTGGCGCAACGGTGGTGGCTATACCTCGAATCTCGAAGAGGCAGAGCAGTTCACGTGGGAACACGCATTGAAGCAGTACGAGTGCAGAGAAACCGATTTGCCACTGCCCGTGAGCTACACGCGGGCTCAGTCAGAAACCGGAGTTGATTGCCAGTACCTCACCCGCTCCGAAGCTGAGACCTACCGCAACACGGACGGCCGTTTCTATGTGTCCTACGCACGTGACTGGGATGGAAACGACCTGGTCTGGCTCGGTGGGTCTGGTCCGACTGCCGATCTGGAAGGCGCAATTCACCCTGGCGGCGAGGACGCACGGCGTTACCAGTCGCAGGGCTTTGATCTCTGGCCGTGCGGCTACATTGCTGCTCGCTCGCGCCCGGTTGTGCGGGCTTCGCTGCTCGATCACAAACAGGCGCTCCGGGCTGCTGGCCTGCGGTTGCCCAAGATCAAGGTCCAGCGCACAAGGACATACAGCAACCTCACCAACTGCGAAGGCTGCGGACGCTTCCTCAGCGACCGTCAGCGCTTCAACGACTGCCCGAACTGCGGCGCGAGTAATGCACCATGACCGTATTCCTTTTGCTTTACCTGTGCGCGGATGCGACCCGAACGGATTGCCAGGTGGTGAAGGCTGATAGCTGGACTGGCCCTTACGCCTACGAGCAATGCACCGACGTCGTGCCAGGCCTGACCGAGGCCCTGACTGCGCCCAACCGGAAGCGGCATCGGTTCGTTTGCGAGATCCAGGGTGATGGGGCGAAACCCGCAGAACACAAAGCGCCGCCGGCGTTCATTCATCAATCGTTTCGGATGTAAGGGGACCACCATGAACACAGCCTTTATCCTCATGGCCCAATACGACGGGCAGGCGATTATCTCGCTGGAGCTGGTGTGCCGGGATTACTTCACGCACCTGACGCCGGACATGTTCCAGCGCAAGGTGATGAGTGGTCAGATCAAGCTGCCGATCACCCGCCTGGAACCAAGCCAGAAGTCGGCGAAGGGCATCCACCTAACCGACCTCGCGGCCTACCTCGACTTGCAGCGCGCCGCCGCGGTTAAAGAGCACAGCCAGCTCAACGGGTTAAAACCCGCCTATTGAGCCACTTCATTGATGCGGCGCCCAGTTGGACGGGCGCCCTCAATATCTTTTCGTGCCACTCCCACCCGACATACCGGTCACCCTTCCCGCGCAGGTGCGTGTAGCGCCTCATCGAATTCCAGTCCCTGTGCCCGGAGACACTCGCCACACGTGGGATATCCCAATCCATTTCAAACAGGCGACTGACGCCTTCATGGCGAAGGTCGTGGAAGTGCAGGTCAGCGATATTCAAGAACTTGCAGGCTTTCGCCCAGGACGTGGAGATAGATTCAGGGCTGTAGGGAAATATGTCGTCGCCGGCTTTTGGCATCGTCTGGAGAATCTGCCACGCCTCGTCCGGTAGGTAACACCAAACATCGTTGCCGATCTTCTGCCCGGGATTCTTCATGTCGCGCACCTGCACCCGCTGACCCGACTCGTCGACGTCCGCCCAGCGAATACGGGTTATTTCATCCAGCCGGCGCGTGGAGAACAGGGCAAAGCCCACGACCTTCAGCATATTGATGACGGTTGGACGCCTCACCTGCATTGCCTCGTAGTGCGTCAGCACCTTTCCCAACTCGTCCAAAGTCGGCCGGCGGTCACGCTCCCGGCTTTTCAGGTTGTAACCCAGCTTTCGTAGAACCCGTCGGGCACCGCCCATGGCGAGCGGATCGACCTGGTAACCCCATGCGTCTTTGGCAATCGCCAGAACAGCGCCGAGGTGCGCCAGGTCATTGCCGGCGGTTTGCGGCTGGACCCCGCCGCCCTCCAGGCTCATTCGCCAAAGTGCGAAATCGACCAGACACTGGGTATTGATATCCGTATCGGTCAACTCGCCCAGGTACGTGTCACCGATGGCGTTGAGTGTCGCGCGCTTGGTTTTGCCCAGCGGCCGGGCTTTCTCAACCTCGACCAGGTAGCGATCGGTCATCTCTTTGAGCGTGGCGCCCTTGCGGCTCGCCCGCTCGATCGCACCAGGCTCATCCAGCTCCGACTCGCGCTTACGTGCCCAAGCTTGTGCAGCCTGTTTTCGGGCGAAGGTCTGGCTCTCTTGGTAGACTTGCACTCCGTCGCGCTTAATGCGGATCTGAGCCGTGTAGCTCACAGTCCCATCTGCCAGTTTTCTTGCCCTGATAGTCGCCATATCGAAAGTGGTACGCGTCAGTTTTTGAGTGGTACATCGTACCACCCAGATTAAAAAAACGCCTGAAAACGCCCCAAAACACGTTGAAAACACGTTGAGTAAAATGATTCAAAAACAGAGCGTTAGCCCAGCAGAATCAAGCCCCGCACTGTCTCGGCGCTTTAGCGTTGCACCCATGATGGATTGGACCGACCACCACTGCCGCTTCTTCCTGCGCCTACTCTCCAAACACGCCCTCCTCTACACCGAGATGGTCACTACCGGCGCCATCCTCCACGGCGACCACGAGCGTTTCCTGCGCCATAACGATGCCGAACACCCGCTCGCCTTGCAGCTGGGCGGTAGTGTCCCGGCGGACCTAGCCGCCTGCGCCCGTATGGCCCAGGCCGCAGGTTACGATGAGGCCAACCTCAACGTCGGCTGCCCCAGCGACCGCGTACAAAACAACATGATCGGCGCCTGCCTCATGGCTCACCCTGCTCTGGTAGCAGATTGCGTGAAAGCGATGCGTGATGCGGTATCGATCCCGGTGACGGTGAAGCATCGGATCGGGATCAATGGCCGGGACAGTTATCCCGAGCTGTGTGATTTTGTCGGGCAAGTGAAGGACGCGGGCTGCACCAGCTTTACCGTGCATGCGCGGATTGCGATTCTGGAGGGGTTGTCGCCCAAGGAGAATCGGGACATCCCGCCGTTGCGTTATGACGTGGCGGCGCAGTTGAAGCGCGATTTTGCCGAGCTTGAGATTATTCTCAACGGTGGGATCAAGACGCTGGAGGAGTGTGAGGAGCATTTGCAGACGTTTGACGGGGTGATGCTGGGCCGAGAGGCCTATCACAACCCGTATGTGCTGGCCGAGGTGGATCAACAGCTGTTTGGGAGTACGGCGCCGGTGATCAGTCGGGCCGAGGCGTTGGCGCAGTTGCGGCCTTATATAGCAGAGCATCTGGCGATAGGGGGCTCGATGCATCACATTACCCGTCATGTGCTGGGGTTGGGCACGGGCTTCCCGGGGGCGCGGAAGTTTCGGCAGTTGTTGTCGGTGGATATTCACAAGGCCAGCGATCCGCTGGCGTTGTTGGATCAGGCGGCGGGGTTGCTGGAGGGGCGGTAACTGAACAGCCCGGAAGCCGATCGCGTTTTTTCTGACAGAGCGCAGTCGCTCAATTGGGGGCGCTTCGCACCCCAACGGGAGCAAGTACCCTCGCCAGAAGGGCTGGGCTGGCCGAGAGTGTGTGGGGAGTCATGACCATCCCTGGCTAATCACTCCTTTAGACGAATCGTCGTTGGGTTACTTAGGTTGAACCTGTCCCGCCTTTTGCCCTCCTATTTACCAGCAAGGCCCGCCATTCAAACAACCGTTTTCAGGTTGTTGCCGCTGTGGGCCGTTGAACGCATTCGCACCCTTGAGCGGCTGTCGGCGCTCGGGTAATGTCATCAGACCCATAGGACAGAGCACGCCCATGACTTCCAAGCTGGAACAACTCAAACAAATGACCACTGTGGTTGCCGATACCGGCGACTTCGAGGCTATCGCTCGCGTCAAGCCGGTGGATGCCACCACCAACCCTTCGCTGTTGCTCAAGGCGGCGTCCATTGCAGGTTATGCCAAGTTGCTGGACGAGTGCGTTGCTGACTGCAATGGCGACGTCGGCCTGGCCAGCGACCGTTTTGCGGTAGCCGTCGGCCAAGAGATTCTGAAAGTAGTACCCGGCCGTATTTCCACCGAGGTGGATGCCCGCCTGTCGTTCGATACCGATGCGGTGCTCAAGCGCGCACATCGCTTGATCGACCTGTACGAAAAGGCCGGCATTGGCCGTGACCGCGTACTGATCAAGATCGCGTCCACTTGGGAAGGCATCCGCGCCGCCGAACAACTGGAAAAAGAAGGCATCCAGACCAACCTGACTCTGCTGTTCTCCTTCGCTCAAGCCGTGGCTTGTGCTGAAGCGGGCGTATTCCTGATTTCGCCATTCGTGGGCCGTATTTACGACTGGTACAAAAAGGCTAATGGCAACGACTACACCGGTACCGATGATCCGGGCGTGCAGTCAGTAACGCGCATCTACAACTACTACAAGGCCAATGGCTACAAGACCGTGGTGATGGGGGCGAGCTTTCGCAACCTGAGCCAGATCGAGGAGTTGGCCGGTTGTGATCGCCTGACCATCAGCCCCGACCTGCTGGAGAAGCTGGCAGCCGACAATGGCAAACTGGAGCGTAAACTGGCGCCGGGCCATGCCGGTGAAGCTCGTGTGCATATGACTGAAGCGCAGTTCCGTTGGGAATCCAACGAAGATGCGATGGCCACCGAGAAGCTGGCCGAGGGCATCCGTCAGTTTGCTCGTGACCAGGAAAAACTCGAAGTGCTGTTGACCGCAAAGCTGTAAAATCGACGGTAAAAAGGGCGGCACCCTCGCGGGCCCGCCCTTTTTCGTGGCTGCAATTCTATAAGATCAATGCCGCTCCAGCGCATTCACCAGGTCGTGGAACGCCTCGCGGTTGGAGTCGTTCAAGCCCATCAGGATCTTGTGAGCTTCCAGCACCTTGATCCGTACCACTTCCTCGGATTGATCCTGGGACGGCAGGTCGGTCAGGCATTCCGTGCACGGGATCGGGCGATCAACAATGTTGAACACTTGATCGAAGCCCATGGACTGCAGGAGCCGGGTGATGTCTTCGTGGGTGGTGACCACGGTCGGCAACAGTCCGACCTTCTGCCGAGACAGAATGGACAACTTGGCCAACAGCCCAAGGGTGGTGCTATCGATGCTGCGGGTTTCGGTCAGATCGATCACGATCGCCGAGAAGTTCAGGGCAGTGAAAATCCGCTCAATCGTCGCATCCAGCGCCGAACACAAGGTCAGGCGCACTTCACCGACAAATTTCAGGACAAAGGTCCCGTCTTGCTCGGCGAACTGGATTCTTCCGGTACTCATCAAAGATTCCTGCTCAACACCAGTAGGGCGATATCATCCGGCATCTCCCCCAGCGTGGCCAATCCAAAAACCTGCCGCAGGCCATCCAGGCTGCCGCCCGCCGACCTGACCCGTTGAGGCAAGGCGGCTTCTTTCTCTTTGAGTGTAGGCTCTGGCAAAAGGTCCAGAATGCCATCGGACATCAGCGTCAAGCTGAAGGTCGGCGGCAGTTCCAATACGTGGTCTTCGTAGGTGGCTTCATTGAACAAGCCCACTGGCAAACCACGCCCTTCCAGATAACGAACACTGTCCGGAGTATACAAAACCGGCAATGGCAGGTGACCGCCAATGCTGTAGGTCAGAAGACCCGTTTCTTCATCAATCACGCCGCCCACCATCGTCACGTGCTTGCCCAGCTTGCAGCTGATCAGGCCTCGGTTGATGTGGCCCAGCACTTGCGAAGGAGTGAACTCTGGCAAGGTACCGTTGCGCTTGGATTCGAACAACAGCCGTGTGGTCATGAATTTCAACAACACGGTCACGAATGCAGAAGATGCACCATGGCCGGAAACATCAGCCAGGTAGAACGCGACACGCCGCTCATCAACGCGGAAGTAGTCGACAAAATCACCCGATAGGTACAGCGACGGGATGATCTGGTGGGCAAACTGGAACTCGTCGATGGTCCACGGGCTGACCGGCAGCATGTTCATCTGCACCTGGCGACCGGCGTTCTGGTCTTCCTGGAGCAGGTTCAGGCTGGCTTCGAGTTCTCGGTTGGCTGTTTCCAGCTTTTCGCGGTAGCGCTGGTTTTCCAGCAGCAGGCGCGAACGATCAAGGGCACGGCGCACCGAGTGCTCCAGCACCGCCAGGTCTTCCAGGGGTTTGATCAGGTAATCGGCGGCGCCCAGGCGCAAGGCCTCGACAGCATCGTTCATCACGCCAGCACCCGACACGACAATGACCGGCGTCTGCGGGGAAAGGTCGGTGACTTGGCGGATCAGTTCGAGACCGCCCACCTGAGGCATGCGCAGGTCGCAGATCACAAGGTCGGGCTTGTCGCGCCCGAACACCTGAAGACCCTGGAGGCCATTGCTGGCCTGCAGGACGCTGAAGCCACTGTCTTCCAAATAGGCCGCGAGGCTCGCACGCACTACTTCGTCGTCATCGATTATCAGCAGCGTGGCACTGGTTTTCTGCATGTGGGCAAACGGCGCCAGAATTAGGTTGGCGTAGGCAGACAGGCTTTGGCCTGGCTCACACTACTGGATTCGCTTTCTAGCCTCTCTGTCCTACAAAACATGAGTTTTCAACTCACGCACAAAGGTAAAGCAGAGGTGCCCTTCTAAGGCGCAGACGGTACTCCCATCCGCCAGGGGTTTCAAGCTCATGCCGATGGTCGCCGGACGTCTTTACATCGCAAATCACCGGGAGTTATAAGAACAGACAAAACCACAACGCAATGGATGGATGAAACCTATGAGCGGAAACGAGCGTGACTACGCTGAGAAGCGTGATTTCATTCGCATGCGGGTGGATGCCGAGGTATCTCTTATCCATGCAGGGCAAGTCATTGCCGCCACGTGCATGGACCTTTCCAGCTCGGGAATGCAGGTGCAGGCGCCACAGCTATTCAAGATCGGGGACAAGGTAAGCGTACGCATCGATTCCGAGCATGCCGCACTCAAAGGCCTGGAGGCTGACACCGAAGTGGTGTGGGTACAGAAATTGGATGATGGCCAACAGAAGCTCGGCCTATCGATCCTGAAGATGGACTGAAATCAGCACATACAAAAAAGGCGACCCGAAGGCCGCCTTTTTCATTTAAGACTTAAACCTTAAAAATCGTCCACAACCTTGCCATCTTTTACCTTGAACTCGCGGTTCTGCAGGTAGGCATTGCGGATGAAAGTGTATTTGTCGCCGTTGATAAGCTTTTCAGCAGACAGCAGGCTGGCACGGGTGTCGACGATGTCGAGACCCATGGCGCTGTTGCGCCACCCAATGTCATTCATGTAGCGGTACGGTTCGGTGAAGCTGTCCACATACTTGGACGGCGCGTCACGCAGGGTGCTTGGGCCCAGCAGCGGCAGCATTACGTACGGACCGCTGCCGACGCCCCAGTAGCCGAGGGTCTGACCGAAGTCTTCGTCATTACGCTGCAGCCCCATTTTAGTGCCTACATCGATGACGCCCAGCACGCCAAACGTGGTGTTCACCAACAAACGGGCGGTATCGACGCCAGCGGCGTGGGGTTTGAGTTGCAGCACATTGTTGGCAAGGTTGCCGACGTCGCCGATATTGCGGAAGAAGTTGTGGACACCGTCTTCAACAAACTGCGGGGTGATCCACTGATAGCCTTGAGCCAAAGGCTTGAGGGCATAAGTATCAACGGTATCGTTGAAGGTAAAGATTGGGCGGTTGACGTTTTCCCATGGATCGTCTTCCGCGGCCTGGACGGCGAAAGGAACCAGCAGGACACTGGCACACACGGATAGCTGAGCTAGACAATGGCTCCAGCGCATACCTTGAACTCCTTGAATGATCTGTCATGGGCGCTATGCCCTGAATTAGGCGTCAGTATATGACGGAAGTGTTAGATTAGGCAGCCTTAGGAAAATGTCATTCATAAAATGTACAAAATTCCTACAATTGGAATTGATGTAACCTGCCTGTCATCCGCGTCCGATAGCGTCACTGCTATTTCAGGGACGTCGATATGCCCCACGCCGAGATTGTTGTCGCCAGCGCCCCGTCCTTGACCGCCGTACTGTTCGGCCTGAGTGGCTGCCTGGTGGACTTTGGTTCCCTGGCCCGCACCGACATCGCTCCCGACACCGAAACCCACGCCACCCCGGGCGCCTTGAAGATCCTGCAATCCCTGGAAGAATAAGGCATGCCCTGCGCCTGGCTGGATGAACTGCCCGCAGCCGTCGCCACGCCCCTGGCCGACGTGCTGCCTCGCTGGATTAAAGCAGCGACGCCCGCTACCACCCGCTGGCCCGCACCCCACGCCTGCTGGCAAGCCTTGATGGACTTGAACATCGAACGCCTGGAAGGTTGCGTTCTGGTCAGCGGTGAACCACGCCTGCTGCAGTCGGGGCTCAACGCCGGGCTCTGGACCATAGGCCTGGCGTCGTGCGGCTCCCTATGCGGGCTCTCCCCTGCACAATGGCAGGCGCTGAGCGAGCGGGAGCGCGAGCACAAACGCGCCAAGGCAACGATGGCACTTTACGGTCTGGGGGTGCACTCGGTAATCGATCACTTGGGCGAGTTGGGTACTTGCCTCGCGGATATCAGTCTGCGGCTGCTCAAGGGAGAGAAACCCTGAGCGGCAGATTGATCAGGATCATGCACAGCACGCGGGAGTGGATTAATCTACAGGCCAGACCATAGACTTTTATCGGCGTGCCGCGGTCTATGCCAATGCCTATCGATAAAAGGAAGAACGCCATGCCTGCCCGCGAACTGCAAGAACAGCTCAATACCCTGCGCGAGCAATTGGAGCAGAATCCGCCGCTGTCGGAAGCCGAGCGTGAAAATCTGCAAGAGTTGATGGCTCAGATTGAGCAGGAACTGAACCTCGAAAATACCACCCAGAATCCCAGCCTCGCCGACGGCGTGAACCTCGCGGTAGAACGCTTTGAACTGGAACACCCAGCCATTGCAGGGACCTTGCGCAACATCGTGCTGACCCTGGGCAACATCGGGATCTGACACAAAAAGCCCCGCGATCAAGCGGGGCTTTCCAGTGTTACTGGCGGGCCAGACGCAAGTTCTGGAACTCCACCGCCTCGGTACTGCGGTACGGATTGATATCCAACCCACCCCGACGTACATACCGTGCATATACCGTCAATTTCTCCGGTTTCAGCAAGCGCTGCAAATCCAGGAAGATCCGTTCCACACACTGTTCATGAAAGTCCGAATGCTGGCGAAAACTCACCAGGTATTCCAGCAGGCTGGCGTGATCCAACGCCGCGCCGCGGTACTCCACCGCCACGCTGCCCCAATCAGGCTGGCTGGTCACCGGGCAGTTGGATTTGAGCAGATGACTGTGAACGCTCTCCTCCACAATGCGCGACTCATCACAACGCAACAGTTCCGGACGCGGATGCTCGTAGTTGCTGACGCTGATATCCAGATCATCAATGCACACGCCCGGCAGGCTGACCACGCCTTCGGCTTCCACATCGCCAAGGCTTCGGATTCGCACGCCAACCGGTTTTCCGGCGGCGGTGCCCAGGTCCGTACGCAAGGTAGCCTCAAGGCTTTGCGTATCGACAAACGCCGTCTGATTCAGCGAGTTGAGGTAGAGCTTGAACGATTTCGACTCGATGATGTTCGGCGAATCGGCCGGGATGCTGAATTCACCGATAGCCACCACCGGCTTGCCGGACGGCAACAGCCAGGACAACTCAAAGCAGTTCCAGAAATCCACACCCTTATAAGGCAGCGTGTCGGCGC
Organism: Pseudomonas sp. ANT_H4; assembly: GCF_008369295.1. Lineage (GTDB taxonomy): Bacteria > Pseudomonadota > Gammaproteobacteria > Pseudomonadales > Pseudomonadaceae > Aquipseudomonas. Next base: position 43,366 of record NZ_VOBG01000004.1, read on the forward strand.
TTAGGCCGAGCTCGGCCCACTTGGCGGCACGGGGAATCGGGAACAGCAATGAAGGGGTATAGGTAGAAATGTATTCACTGGACTTGCCCAGCGGCGAATGTTCGGCTGCGGGATGCATGGCGGAAACCTGGCTAAATAAACCCCGCCAGTCTACCAGCCTTTGCTCCCGCCTTTGAACGCCAGGTGCTTACTGACTGACGGTGAGCTTACCCACCATGCCCGCCTGATAGTGCCCGGGGATGTTACAGGCAAACTCCAAGGCACCGGCCTTGCTGAAAGTCCAGGTCAGCTCGGCGGTTTTGCCTGGCTCCACCAGCACGCTATTGGGGTCGTCGTGTTTCATGCCGCCCATGTTGTCATGGCCCATGGTGCTGTGGTCCATGTTGCCCATCTTCACGCCCGTCGCCGTCAACATACCGCTGGCCTGCATCTGCAGCATCTCCTTCTGGTGACTGGCGTGCATGGCCGCGTCGCCGAGATTGAATTCGTGAAGCAACTGGCCTTTATTGACCAGCACGAAGCGCACGGTCTCACCGGCCTTTACATCGAGGGACTTGGGCGAGAAGGAATTGTCCTGTAGCACCACCTCTACCGTACGCGTGGCCTTGGTGGCAGGCGCAGCCGCGCCGAAAGCATAGGTGTGAGCCCCGGATGCCAGGACTGGAGCACTCAACACCAGCAAGCAGCCCGCTAACAGCCAGGATTTACGTAAAAACATGTTCACTCTCCAGAAAGTTTGGAATTAACCTGTGAAAAACTCTACGGATGCGCCGCTGCCAGCCAGCTGACTGTTAGATTACAACTTTGTCAGGTTGCGCCTGCACCGTGGCGCTCACGGTATAAAGCCTGCTGTTACCCGTTGCCATGAGCCACCCATGAAACTACTGATCGTCGAAGACCAACCGAAAACCGGTCACTACCTGCGCCAGGGCCTCGCCGAAGCTGGGTTCAACACCGAGTTGGTGGCCGACGGCACCACCGGCCAGCACCTGGCGCTGACCGGCGACTACGACCTGTTGATCCTCGATGTGATGTTGCCGGGCCGTGATGGCTGGCAAATCCTCCAGGCAGTGCGCAGCGCCGGGCTCGATATCCCAGTGCTGTTCCTCACCGCACGAGACGCCGTGGACGACCGGGTCCGCGGCCTGGAACTGGGCGCCGACGATTACCTGGTCAAGCCCTTCGCCTTCTCCGAGCTACTGGCGCGAGTGCGCAGCCTGTTGCGCCGTGGCAGCAGCGCGCCCCAGGAAACCAGCCTGCAACTGGCCGACCTGCGCCTGGACCTGATTCGCCGACGGGTAGAACGGGATGGCCAGCGCATCGACCTGACAGCCAAAGAATTTTCCCTTCTGGAACTGCTCTTGCGACGCCAGGGCGAGGTGTTGCCCAAGTCGCTGATTGCTTCCCAGGTCTGGGACATGAATTTCGACAGCGACACCAACATCATCGAAGTAGCTATCCGCCGACTGCGCCTGAAAGTCGACGATAGTTTCCCCAACAAGCTGATTCATACCGTGCGCGGCATGGGGTATGTGCTTGAGGAGCGGTTCAGTTGATGAAGCGGATTTCCCTGGCCAGCCGCCTGGCGCTGCTCTTTGCGGCGTGTACGGCCGTGGTGTCGCTGTTGGCGGGCGTGCTGTTCAACCATGCCAGTGAGACGCACTTTATCGAACTGGATCAACAGTTGCTCGACGCCAAGCTGGTGGCCCTGCGCAGCGGGCTACAAGGCGCCGACACGCCTGAGCTATTTGCCCAACGGGAAACTGCACTTCGAGAGGAACTCAGCCACCAACCCGACCTGTCTCTGCGGATCAACGCCGCCGATGGGCAGCGCTGGTTCGACAGTTCGCCGGCGATCCCCCTAGACTTGCCAGCAGCTCCCGGCCTGCACAGCCTGCAAAACGCTGGAACGGACTACCGCGTGTATAACGCGACGTTAGTGCCTGGCAACGCTGGCTCCCCACAATTGACCCTAATGCTCGACATCACCCACCACCAACACTTCCTGCAACGCATGCAGCACCTGATTTGGCTGACCGTCGGGCTCTCGGCCCTGGCCACCGCCCTGCTCGGCGCCTGGGCAGCCCGCAGTGGGTTGCGCCCCTTGCGCCGGATGAGCGAAGTGGCAGGCAGCGTGTCCGCACACTCCCTGGCCCAGCGCCTGCCCCAAGAACAAATGCCCGTAGAACTGGCGGAACTGGCCCAGGCCTTCAACGCCATGCTCGGTCGCCTGGACGATGCCTTCCAGCGACTCTCGGCGTTCTCCGCCGACATCGCCCATGAACTGCGCACGCCTCTGTCGAACCTGCTGACCCACACTCAGGTCATCCTCACCCAACCCCGGCTTCTGGAGGATTACCGCGAGGCGCTGCACAGCAACCTGGAAGAGCTGCAGTGGATGGCACAGTTGGTCAATGACATGCTGTACTTGGCCAAGGCGGACCATGGGTTGCTGGCTCCCAAGCGCGAACCCTTGGCGTTGGGCGATGAAGTGGATGCGTTGCTGGAGTTTTTTGCGCCGCTGGCGGAGGACACTCAGATAAGCTTGCTTCGGGACGGTACCGCCAGCACGGCGGGCGATCGAAGCATGCTGCGCCGTGCATTGTCCAACCTGCTGGATAACGCGCTGCGCTTCACCCCGCAGGGTGGCGAGGTCCGGGTCAGGATGAACGAGGCCGCCCAAGGTGTGACACTAAGTGTGGAAAATACCGGGCAAGGCATTCCTCAGACATTGCTGCCGAGGTTGTTTGATCGGTTCTACCGGGCGGACCCGGCCCGGCATGAGGGGAGCAGTGAACATGCCGGGCTTGGACTGGCAATTACCCAGTCAATTGTGCAGGCCCATGGCGGGCAGATTCGGTGTGAATCAGGCACCGGGTGGACAAGATTTGTCATTGAGCTGCCCAAGACAGCCTAACGATCAGGTCAGGAATACCTCAGCGCATGCGCCGGCTCAATCTTCGCCGCCCGATACGCCGGATAAATCGTCGCAAGGAAACTCAACACAAATCCGGCACCGCAAATCAGCAACACATCGCCACCTTGCAGCTCCGAAGGCAGGTTGCTGACGAAATACACATCGGAACTGAAGATGTGCTGCCCCGTCACCCGCTCCATCCAACCCACCAGTTCACTGACATTCAGCGCCGCAATTACACCGAGCACTCCGCCGATCAAGGTACCGACAATACCGATCACCGTACCCTGGACCATGAAGATCGCCATGATCTGCCAGGGCGTCGCGCCGATGGTGCGCAGGATCGCGATGTCCGCGCCCTTGTCGTTCACCACCATGATCAAGGTGGCGATGATGTTGAAGGCGGCAACGGCGACGATCATCAGCAACAGCAGACCGATCATGGTCTTTTCCATCTTCATCGCGCTGAACAGGCTGCCCTGGGTGTGCGTCCAGTCGTCCGCCTTGTAGTCCGCGCCGAGGCTGGCAGCGATGTCCGCCGAAACCTTGGGCGCCGCATACAGATCTTTCACGGCAAGGCGCACGCTTTGCACCTGATTCGGTTCCCAATGCTGCATCTGCGCGGCATCGGCGACGTGGATCAAGGCCATGGAGCCATCCAGCTCGGCACCCACCTTGAACACACCGACCACATTCAAACGCTGCATGCGCGGGGTGATACCACCAGGAGCGCTGCTGATTTCCGGGACGATCAGAGTCAGTTTGTCGCCGACATTCAGACGAAAGCGCCGAGCAGTGATCTCGCCGATCACCACACCAAACTCGCCAGGTTTCAGATCATCAAGACGGCCCTGGACAATATGCTGGGCAACGATGGAGACCTTGCCTTCCTGGGCCGGATCAACGCCGCTGATCTGGATCGGCTGCATCGACCCCTTATAGGACAGCATGCCTTCCATCTCGGTGAACGGCACGGCGGCGGTCACTTCGGGGTTTTTCATCGCGGCAGCGGCTACCGGCTGCCAATCGCTGATCGGATTGACGCCAACGATGGTGGCATGAGGCACCATGCCGAGGATGCGCGTGCTCATTTCGCGCTGGAAGCCGTTCATTACCGACAACACCACGATCATCGCCAGCACGCCCAGGGCGAGGCCAATCATCGAGGTCATCGAGATAAACGAAACAAAACGGTTGCGGCGCTTGGCGCGGGTATAGCGCGTGCCGATGAAAATCGATAACGGTCTGAACATTCGCGGGCACCGTTGAAAAAATAGAGAACTCGGGCGCGGACGCCCGGGTTTGACACAGGTCAGATGGCGACCAGATGACCTTCCTGCAGGTGCAACACGCGGTCCATCTGCCGGGCCATGCTCATGTCATGGGTCACCACCAGGAACGCTGTGCGCATCTGGGTGCTCAGTTCCAACATCAAGTCTTTGATGCCCTGGGCGGTGTGGGAGTCGAGGTTACCGGTGGGCTCATCGAGCATCACCAGGCCTGGGTTGTTGACCAGGGCGCGGGCAATCGCCACACGCTGGCGCTCGCCGCCGGACAATTCCGACGGTTTGTGCTCCAGACGATGACCCAGGCCGACCCGCTCCAGCAACGCCGTGGCCCGTTGACGAGCTTCAGCAATAGCAGTCTTGCCGATCAACAGCGGCATGCAGACGTTTTCCAGGGCGGTGAACTCTGGCAGCAAGTGGTGGAACTGGTACACAAAACCCAGCGAGCGATTGCGCAACTGGCCGCGCGCCTTCTCGTTCAAGGCCGACAGCTCTTCACCAGCCAGCCAGACGCTGCCCTGGGATGGTGTATCAAGACCACCCAACAGGTTGAGCAAGGTACTTTTGCCAGACCCGGAACTGCCGACGATCGCGACGCGCTCGCCCGGATGCAGTTCAAGTTGCAGGTTGGACAGCACCACCACGGATTCCGGGCCTTCCTCGTAGGATTTGCCCAGGTTGCGGCAGCTCAGGATTGCTTTTTCACTCATGCCCGATTCACTCATAACGTAAAGCCTGCGCTGGCTGGGTACGTGCCGCGCGCCAGGCTGGATACAGGGTGGCAAGGAAACTCAGGACCAACGCGGCGCCGCCAATCATCAACACGTCCTGGCTCTGCACCTGGGACGGCAAGTAGTCGATGAAGTAGACGTCGGCGTTGAGGAACTTGTGGCCGATCAGCGTTTCCAGGGCGGCGATGGCGGCGCTGACGTTCAATGCGGCGAAAATCCCCACCACCGTACCGATCAAGGTACCGACCACGCCAATCACTGTGCCCTGGACCATGAAGATCGCCATGATCTGTCCCGGCGTGGCGCCAAGGGTGCGCAGGATGGCGATATCGCCCTTCTTGTCGTTCACCACCATCACCAGTGTGGAGATGATGTTGAAGGCGGCAACCGCGACGATCAGCAGCAACAGCAGGCCGATCATGGCTTTTTCCATGCGGATGGCCTGGTAGAGGTTGCCGTGGGTACGGGTCCAGTCGCGGGCGTAGAACTGGCTTTCACCCAAGTGCTGGGCAATTTCCCACGAAGTGCGCGGCGCGTCGAACAGGTCGTTGAATTTCAGGCGCAGGCCCTGGACCTGGTCCGGCTTCCAGCGGTGCAGGCGCGCCAGGTCGGTGAGGTTGGTCAGGCCGAGGAAGCCGTCGATCTCGCCGGCGCCAACGTGAAACACGCCGACCACGGTGAAACGCTTCATGCGCGGGAACATGCCGGCCGGGGTCACGGTAACTTCCGGGGCAACGAAGGTCAGTTTGTCACCGATGCCCACGCCTAGCTTGGCCGCCGCCCTGTCGCCGATAACAATGCCGAAGCTGCCGGGCGACAAGTCGTCCAGTTTGCCCTGTTGCATGAAGTTATCGATGATCGAAACGGTGCGCTCCTGGGTCGGATCGATGGCATTGAGCAGGACTTTCTGCACCTTGCCGTCGTTGGTCAACAGGCCCTGTATCTGGGTAAAGGGCGCAACCGCCAGCACTTTCGGGTTCTGCTTGACCTTGGTGGCCAGGCTTTGCCAGTCACTGATGGGTTCACCGGTTTCGATGGTCGCGTGCGGCACCATGCCCAGTACGCGGGTGCGCATCTCATGATCGAAGCCGTTCATCACCGAAAGCACCACGATCATCACGACCACCCCGAGGGCGAGTCCGATCATTGAGGTCAAGGAAATGAACGACACAAAATGATTGCGACGCTTTGCACGGGTATAACGCGTGCCAATAAATACGAAGAGAGGTCTGAACATGTCGGGGCTTGTTCGAAGGAAAAGAAGACGTCCTTGTGGCGGGGTCAGGTAAGCAGCTTTACACTCAGACCATCACCGCTACCTTGGGTTCGCCATGTCGACATTAGATGAAGAAGATCGTCGCGAATACTACCGTATCGACGACATGATCGCACTCCAAATCAGCAGCCTGTCTGCCGCGCAAGCGCAGAGCAAGGAAATGTTGCTGGATGATTCCCAACTGTTCAATCTGCTCAGCGAATTGCACCTGAGTGAATTCGAATCCCAGCACCTGCTGCGCCAGATCGGCGAGCACGACCGCACCCTGGCCGCGTTCCTCAAAGTGCAGAACAAACGCATGGACCTGCTCAGCCAGGTCATGGCGCAGAGCCTGCTGGGCAAGATCGGCGCACCGCAGCCGGTGGTCATCTCCGAAGGTGGCATCGAGTTCCAGCACCCCACGGCGCTGGCGCCCGACAGTCATGTAGCGGTCAAGCTGGTGCTGATGCCCCAGGCGCTGGGCCTGCTGTTGCGGGCCAAAGTCACCCATTGCGATGCCAGGGGGGACCGTTTTGACGTTGGCACCGAATTCGAAGCCATGACCGACGCCCAACGCCAGCTACTGGCGCGCTATATCCTGCAGAAGCAGGCCCAGGAGCGACGCCTGGCACGGGAACAAAGCGAAGCCCAAGACACCTGAATTCGAATACCGTCTGGCACGCTGTGCCATTCATCCCGCCAGGACGCCTGGCGTAAAGGAGCAATTGTGACCCTGATTTATGGCCACCGCGGTGCCAAAGGCGAAGCACCGGAAAACACCCTGACCAGCTTTCAGGAATGCCTCAAGCACGGCGTTCGACGCTGCGAACTGGACTTGCACCTGTCCATGGACGGCGAGCTGATGGTCATCCACGACCCCACCCTCAAGCGCACTGCCGAACGACGCGGCAAAGTGGTTGAGTATTCGGCGGCTGACCTTGTGAAGATCGACGCACGCAAGGGCGGCCCTGGCTGGGTCAATCCGTGCCCGATTCCGCGCCTGGAAGAACTCTTCGAACAGTGCGATTTCGACCACTGGCAACTGGAAGTCAAAAGTGCCTCACGCACCCGCGCCGCCACCACAGTGTTGGCGATCAGGGAAATGGCTCAGCGTTTTGGCTTGATGGACAAGGTCACGGTGACCTCAAGCTCGCGGGAAGTATTGAAAGCGGCGCTGGACCTCACCCCGGACCTGTCTCGCGGGCTGGTCGCCGAATACGCCTGGCTCGACCCATTGAAGGTCGCGCAAAGTTATGGCTGTGAGATTCTGGCGTTGAACTGGACATTGTGCACCCCTGAGCGACTGGCCAAAGCCCAGCGCCAAGGGCTGCACGTGTCCGTGTGGACAGTCAACGAACCGGCGCTGATGCGCAGGCTCGCCGACTTCGGCGTAGATAGCCTGATTACAGACTTTCCCGGTTTGGCCACTGCCACCCTCGGGAATTACTGAAATCGGTCTCCCCGGCCGGCTCAGGCCACCGGCCGGAGCCGCTCAAAAAAGCCGGTTGAGGCCGTCGTAGGCCGCTACTCGATAGGCTTCAGCCATGGTCGGGTAGTTGAACGTGGTGTTGACGAAATACTTGAGGGTATTTTGCTCACCCGGCTGGTTCATGATCGCCTGGCCGATGTGCACGATCTCCGAGGCCTGGTAGCCGAAGCAATGCACGCCAAGGACTTCCAGAGTCTCGCGATGAAACAGGATCTTCAGCATGCCCTGGGGCTCACCGGCAATCTGTGCGCGAGCCATGCTCTTGAAGAACGCCTTGCCCACTTCGTAAGGCACCTTGGCCTTGGTCAGTTCGTGCTCGTTCTTGCCGATAGAGCTGATCTCGGGAATGGTGTAGATCCCGGTCGGCACATCGTTGACGTAACGCCAGCTGCCGTTGTCCACAATACTGCCAGCGGCCGAGCGGCCCTGGTCGTGGGCGGCACTGGCCAGGCTCGGCCAGCCGATCACGTCACCGGCACCGTAAATATTGGTCACGCAGGTGCGATAGTTCTCGTCCACCTCGATCTGACCACGGCTGTTGACCTTGACCCCGACGTTCTCCATGCCCAGCTTGTCGGTGTTGCCGGTACGGCCGTTGCACCAGAGCAAGGCGTCGGCCTTGATCTTCTTGCCGGACTTCAGATGCAGGATCACACCGTTATCCAGGCCTTCAACGCGGTCGTATTCCTCGTTGTGGCGCACGGTGATGTTGTTGTTGCTGAAGTGATAGCTCAACGCCTGGGAAATTTCCGAGTCGAGGAAGCTCAGCAACTGGTCGCGGTTGTCCACCAGTTCCACCAGTACACCCAGGCCACTGAAGATCGAGGCGTATTCACAGCCAATCACGCCGGCGCCATAGATGATCAGTTTGCGCGGGGTGTGGCCCAGGCTAAGAATGGTGTCGCTATCGTAGATACGCGGGTGATGAAAATCGATATCGACCGGGCGGTACGGACGCGAGCCCGTGGCGATGATGATGTGCTTGGCCACCAGTGTTTCGACCACGCCATTGGCGCAGACCACTTCGATGGTTTGCTCGTCGGCGAAGCTGCCGGTGCCGAAGAACAGATCGACGCGATTGCGGGCGTAGTAGCCGGTACGCGAGGCGACTTGTTTGGCAATGACTTTTTCAGCGCTCTTGAGCACGTCCGGGAACGAGAACCAGCGCGGCTCACCAATGGCCCGGAACATCGGGTTGGTGTTGAACTGCATGATCTGGCGCACCGAGTGACGCAAGGCCTTGGACGGGATGGTACCCAGGTGGGTGCAGTTACCGCCAACCTGGCGACGGGTATCGACCATCGCCACCTTGCGCCCTGCTTTCACGGCGTTCATCGCCGCACCTTCTCCAGCTGGGCCGGAACCCAGTACCACCACGTCGTAGTTGTAGACAGCCATGCGTACTCCTCAGAACAGGCCAGGCGCACGGTTGGGCGCCTGGCTAAATCATGCCGCGGCCAGCGGTCATGAAGGATCAATGTGGCTCAGGTGTGTGAACCAGGGCACAGTCTATATAAGCCTCAGCGCCGCGCACATTAACCCTTGGTCGCGTCGTAGGCCAGTTTTGCCTTTACTACACAATGCTTGTTATGGCTTGGGCGCCGTCAGTTGCTCAAATGCCTTGTTGCTGCGTGTGACAAAACCAGTCCCCTCGCGCATCACAAAAAACGCCGCTATCTGGTGTTTTTCTGCGTATTCCCAGCCTTGCTCAGGCCCCAGGACCAGTAACACTGTCGACAGGCCATCGGCCATCAACGCCGACGGTTGCAGCACCGTGACCGACGCCAACTGATGGGAGATCGGCGCACCGGTACGGGCATCCAGAGTATGGGAATACCGGCGACCATCCTGCTGGAAATAATTGCGATAGTCACCCGATGTCGACACACCGAAGCCATCCACGGCGATGATGCGCTCGGCGATTTGCTGGTCGTCGCGGGGTTCTTCCAGGCCCACGCGCCAGGGTGATCCGTCGGGCTTGCGGCCGGCAGCCTTGAGTTCGCCGGTGGCTTCGGCAAGGTAGTCGTGGATGCCCAACTGGTTCAGCCGCTCGGCGATACGGTCTACCGCGTAACCGGCGGCGATACTGTTGAAGTCCACCTCAACGGCGGCGTCCTTGCACAGTTGATTGCCATCGATGCGCAAATGCTGGTGGCCGACACGCTGGCGGGCATCGGCAAGGGTCGTGGCGTCCGGTATTTTTATCTCGCGAGCCTGAGGGCCGAAGCCCCAGAGGTTCATCAACGGCTCGACCGTCAGATCGAAAGCACCATCGCTGGCCTGGGACAATTGCTCGCCCGTGCGCACCAGATGCAGGATCGGCTCCGGCATCCGCTGGCAGCTGTTGGCCGGCAGGTCGTTGAAACGCTCGATGTCGGAATCACTGCGGTAGGTCGACATCTGCCGGTCGACCTCGCCGAGAATAGCTTCCACCTGCCGCTGGACCTCGGCTGGTTCCGGCGTACCGGGGCCGCGGACGTACTTGATCGAATAGGTGCTGCCCATGGTTGGGCCGCCAAAACTTTCCAGGGTCTGGGCAGCGTTACAACCCGTAAGCATTACCAAACAAACAACCACTACATCGCGTAAACCGCCCATGGGCATCAAACCTTATCTCTATCGAACTGATTGAGCCTGTACTCAAACATAGTTTCAGGACTGGCCATTATGCGGCATTCAGCCGCCCGCGATATCGCTTCAGAAAAAACAACAGCTGCGGTAATTAGCCAGCTTGCTAACGGTTTTTGTTGCCCACGCCGCAAGATACACATATCGTTACAAAACTGTTCAGAGCAGCCTCGTGCCAAGACTTTGCAGCCAGGACGAGTAGCGACCAGGGATTTCCAACAAGATAGCCAGTTGAGTAAACGACATGTCCACCACCACGGGCAAAGGCAAGGCGATCTTTCGCGTTGTCAGCGGCAACTTCCTTGAAATGTTCGACTTCATGGTCTATGGCTTCTACGCCACGGCCATTGCCAAGACCTTCTTCCCTACCGACAGCGCCTTCGCTTCATTGATGCTGTCTTTGGCCACCTTCGGTGCCGGGTTCCTGATGCGCCCGCTGGGGGCGATTTTCCTCGGTGCCTACATCGACCGTCACGGCCGTAAAAAAGGCCTGGTGATCACCCTGGCAATGATGGCCGCCGGTACGGTGCTGATTGCCTGCGTTCCAGGCTACGCCACCCTGGGAGTGGCCGCGCCGTTGATCGTGCTGTTTGGCCGCCTGCTCCAAGGCTTTTCTGCCGGTGTCGAGCTGGGAGGTGTGTCGGTGTATCTGGCGGAAATCGCCACACCCGGCCGCAAGGGCTTCTTCGTCAGTTGGCAGTCCGCCAGCCAGCAAGCCGCAGTGGTATTCGCAGGCCTTCTGGGCGTCAGCCTGAACCACTGGCTAAGCCCGGAAGAAATGGGTGACTGGGGCTGGCGCGTGCCGTTCCTGATCGGTTGCCTGATCGTACCAGTGATTTTCGTGATTCGTCGTTCCCTGGAAGAAACACCGGAATTCCAGGCTCGCAAACACCGCCCTACACTGCAGGAAATCGTCCGATCCATTGGCCAGAACTTCGGCATTGTGCTCGCGGGCATGGCGCTGGTGGTGATGACTACCGTGTCGTTCTACCTGATCACCGCCTACACCCCGACCTTCGGCAAGGCCGAATTGCACCTGTCGGACTTCGACGCGCTGCTGGTAACCGTGTGCATCGGCATCTCCAACTTCATCTGGCTGCCGGTGATGGGTGCGGTGTCCGACAAGATCGGCCGTAAACCGCTGCTGCTGGGCGCGACCATTCTGGCAATCCTCACCGCTTACCCGGCGCTGTCCTGGCTGGTAGCCAACCCGAGCTTTACGCACCTGCTGATTGTCTTGTTGTGGCTGTCGTTCCTGTACGGCTCATACAACGGCGCCATGGTCGTAGCACTGACCGAAATCATGCCGGTAGAAGTACGTACAACCGGCTTCTCCCTGGCCTACAGCCTGGCGACCGCGACCTTCGGCGGCTTTACCCCGGCGGCCTGTACCTACCTGATCCATGTGCTGGACAACAAGGCGGCACCGGGGATCTGGCTCAGTGGTGCGGCGGTGTTGGGGCTGGTTGCAACCCTGGTGCTGTTCAAGGGTAATCGCCATGAAGTACGCACCGCAGAGGCTGCTATAGCTCGCTAAGGGGTTAAATCGCAGATAAAAAAACGCCCCGACTAATCGGGGCGTTTTCATTTACCGCTGATGCTTAGCGCGGGAACGCTGGCGGGTTGACCCCGGCCATGTCTTCCATCACGCGAACCACCTGGCAGCTGTAACCGAACTCGTTGTCGTACCAGACGTACAGAACAGCGCGGTTGCCTTGGCAGATGGTCGCTTCAGCGTCCACCACGCCAGCATGGCGCGAGCCAACGAAGTCGGTGGAGACCACTTCCTGGGAATTGACGAAGTCGATTTGCTTATGCAGATCAGAGTGCAGCGCCATGTAGCGCAGGTACTCGTTCATCTCTTCACGGGTGGCTGGCTTCTCAAGGTTGAGGTTTAGGATAGCCATCGACACGTTTGGCGTCGGCACACGGATCGCGTTACCGGTCAGCTTGCCAGCCAGCTCAGGCAGGGCCTTGGCAGCAGCGGTGGCAGCACCGGTCTCAGTGATCACCATGTTCAGCGCGGCGCTACGGCCACGGCGATCGCCCTTGTGGAAGTTGTCGATCAGGTTCTGGTCGTTGGTGTACGAGTGAACGGTTTCGACGTGACCGTTGAGGATGCCGAACTTGTCATTCACAGCCTTGAGCACCGGCACGATGGCGTTGGTGGTGCAGGAAGCGGCAGACACGATCTTGTCGTCAGCGGTGATTTCAGCGTGGTTGATACCGTGAACGATGTTCTTCAGCTTGCCTTTGCCAGGCGCGGTCAGAACAACGCGGTCGATACCCGGGCAGGCCAAGTGCTGGCCCAAGCCCTCGGCGTCACGCCACACACCGGTGTTGTCCACCAGCAGTGCGTTCTTGATGCCGTACTGGGTGTAATCCACCTCGGTCGGGTTCTTCGCGTAGATCACCTGGATCAGGTTACCGTTAGCGGTGATGGTGTTGTTTTCTTCGTCGATGGTAATGGTGCCGTTGAACGAACCGTGCACCGAATCGCGACGCAAGAGGCTTGCGCGCTTGGTCAGGTCGTTGTCGGCACCTTTACGCACAACAATGGCACGCAGGCGCAGGCCGTCGCCGCCACCGGTTTTTTCGATCAGGATGCGCGCCAGCAGGCGGCCGATACGACCGAAACCGTACAGGACAACGTCGGTGCCTTTACGGGCGCAAGCGCCCTGCTGGCCAACCACAGCGGCCATTTCTTCACGGACGAACTGCTCGGCAGTTCGGCCATTGCCCTGGGCCTTGAACTTGACGGCCAATTTACCGAGATCCACCGAAGCCGCGCCGAGCTTGAGCTCGCTCATGGCTTTAAGCAGAGGGAATGTTTCGTGGACGGAAAGTTCGACATCGTCAGACTGACGGTGGCGAGCAAAGCGATGAGCCTTGAGAATCGCGATGACTGACTGGTTGATCAGGCTGCGGCCATAGATCGAGCTAACCACGCCGTTATTGCGGTATAGCTGACCGATAAGTGGAATCATCGCTTCCGCAAGTGCTTCACGGTCGATCCATTCACCAAGACACTGGTCGGGCTTCTGAGTCACGGGAACCTTCCACATGTAGGGGCTGAAAAAAGGGGCTACATTATGCCGCCCAGTCGCCCTCTGAGCAATGCGCGCGCCACAACAAAACCCTTTGCGAAAAACACACGCCCCGCGCCAGCCCAGTAAATACGCGGCCTTCAGGACACCCCCAAAGCGAGAGCCCTTGGCCACTTGTCCGTAACCCTCCGAAACATATGGCTAATCCGGCACTACATATTGAGCTAAATGGCCCCATTGTTTGTCTTAGCCACTACATTTTCCTCAATACGTATTAGGCACAGTCTACAACTGACAGGCGGCACCCGAGGCCGTTACAATTACCGACTTTGTCGCAACGCTTGGAGCTCAACCTTCCGTGCCCGTTCTGCGTCTACCGCTACTCCCTGCCGCGGCAGGTAAACAGCACTGGGGCAATCTCCCCGGTGCAGCCCTGAGCCTGGCGATTGCCGAGGCTGCCAGCGCTGCCAAGCGCTTCACCTTGCTGCTGACCGCCGACAGCCAAAGCGCCGAACGGCTGGAACAGGAGCTGAGTTTCTTTGCCCCGGACTTGCCGGTGCTGCACTTTCCCGACTGGGAAACCCTGCCCTACGATCTGTTCTCGCCGCACCAGGACATCATTTCCCAGCGTATCGCCAGCCTGTACCGGCTGCCGGAACTGGCTCATGGCGTGCTGGTGGTGCCAATCACCACAGCCCTGCACCGCCTGGCACCGACCAAGTTCCTGCTGGGCAGCAGCCTGGTACTGGATATCGGCCAGAAGCTCGACGTCGAGCAAATGCGCACACGGCTTGAGGCCAGCGGCTATCGCTGCGTCGACACGGTGTACGAGCATGGCGAATTCGCGGTACGCGGAGCGTTGATCGACCTGTTCCCGATGGGCAGCAAACTGCCGTACCGGATCGACCTGTTCGACGACGAAATCGAAACCCTGCGCACCTTCGACCCGGAAAACCAGCGGTCCATCGATAAGGTGCAGTCGATCAAGCTGCTGCCGGCTCGGGAATTCCCACTGCAAAAAGACGCCGTCACCCGCTTCAAGGCGCGTTTTCGCGAGCGCTTTGACGTGGACTTCCGCCGCTGCCCGATTTTCCAGGACTTGAGCAGCGGGATTACCCCTGCCGGTATCGAGTACTACCTGCCGCTGTTCTTCGACGAAACCTCCACCCTCTTCGACTACCTGCCCCAGGACACCCAGGTGTTCTCCCTGCCGGGCATCGAACAGGCCGCGGAGAACTTCTGGAATGACGTGCGCAACCGTTATGAAGAACGCCGCGTCGATCCCTCCCGTCCTTTATTGCCACCCGCCGAGCTGTTCCTGCCGGTGGAAGACTGCTTCGCCCGGCTGAAAAATTGGCCGCGAGTGGTCGCCAGCCAGCAGGATGTGGATACCGGCGTCGGCCGCGAACGCTTCCCGGCGCAAGCCTTGCCGAACCTGGCCATCGAAGCCAAGGCCAACCAGCCACTGGAAGCCTTGTCCAATTTCCTCGCTGACTTCTCCGGCCGCGTGCTGTTTACCGCCGAATCCGCCGGCCGGCGTGAGGTTCTGCTGGAACTGCTGGAACGCTTGAAGCTGCGGCCGAAAACCGTCGACAGCTGGCCGGATTTCATTGCCAGCAAAGAGCGCCTGGCGATCACCATCGCCCCGCTGGACGAAGGTTTGCTGCTGGATAATCCGGCCCTGGCGCTGATTGCCGAAAGCCCGCTGTTCGGTCAGCGGGTAATGCAGCGTCGCCGTCGGGAAAAACGTGCTGACGGCAATAATGACGCGGTGATCAAAAACCTCACCGAGCTACGCGAAGGCGCGCCGGTGGTGCATATCGATCACGGTGTCGGCCGCTACCTGGGCCTGCAGACCCTGGAAATCGATAACCAGGTCGCCGAATTCCTCACTATGGAATATGCCGAGGGCGCCAAGCTCTACGTGCCGGTCGCCAACCTGCACCTCATTGCCCGCTACACCGGCAGCGACGACGCCCTGGCGCCGTTGCACCGCCTGGGCTCCGAAACCTGGCAGAAAGCCAAGCGCAAGGCCGCCGAACAAGTGCGCGACGTCGCCGTCGAGCTGCTGGATATCTACGCCCGCCGTGCGGCCCGCGAAGGCTATGCCTTCGCCGATCCAAAAGCCGACTATGCGACCTTCAGCGCCGGCTTCGCCTTCGAAGAAACCCCGGACCAGCAAACCACCATCGACGCCGTGCGCGCCGACATGCTCGCCCCCAAGCCGATGGACCGCCTGGTCTGCGGCGACGTGGGTTTCGGCAAGACCGAGGTGGCGATGCGCGCCGCCTTTATTGCCGTGCATGGCGGCCGCCAGGTGGCGATCCTGGTACCCACCACCCTGCTCGCTCAGCAGCACTACAACAGCTTTCGCGACCGCTTTGCCGACTGGCCGGTGACCGTGGAAGTGATGAGTCGCTTCAAGTCGGCCAAGGAAGTGAATGCGGCCATTGCCAATCTGGCCGAAGGCAAGATCGACATCGTCATCGGCACCCACAAGCTGCTGTCGGACGATGTGAAGATCAAGAACCTGGGCCTGGTGATCATCGACGAAGAACACCGCTTCGGTGTCCGTCAGAAGGAACAGCTCAAGGCCCTGCGCAGTGAGGTCGACATCCTGACTCTCACCGCCACGCCGATCCCGCGAACGCTGAACATGGCCGTGTCGGGCATGCGCGACCTCTCGATCATCGCCACGCCGCCAGCGCGGCGTTTGTCGGTGCGCACCTTCGTCATGGAGCAGAACAAAAGCACGGTCAAGGAAGCCCTGCTGCGCGAGCTGCTCCGTGGCGGCCAGGCCTACTACCTGCACAACGACGTAAAAACCATCGAGAAATGCGCCGCCGACCTTGCCGAACTGGTGCCAGAAGCGCGGATCGCCATCGGCCACGGGCAGATGCGCGAACGCGAACTCGAACAGGTGATGAGCGACTTCTACCACAAGCGCTTCAACGTGCTGATCGCCTCGACCATCATCGAGACCGGCATCGACGTACCGAGCGCCAACACCATCATCATCGAGCGCGCCGACAAGTTCGGCCTGGCGCAGTTGCACCAGTTGCGCGGCCGGGTCGGGCGCAGTCACCACCAGGCCTACGCCTATTTGCTGACGCCACCGCGCCAGCAAATCACCTCCGACGCACAGAAGCGCCTGGAAGCCATCGCCAATACCCAGGACCTGGGGGCTGGCTTTGTGCTGGCCACCAACGACCTGGAAATCCGTGGCGCCGGCGAGTTGCTGGGCGACGGCCAGAGCGGGCAAATCCAGGCCGTGGGTTTCACCCTTTATATGGAAATGCTCGAACGAGCGGTGAAAGCCATCCGCAAGGGCGAGCAGCCGAACCTCGATCAACCCCTGGGCGGCGGCCCGGAAATCAACCTGCGCTTACCGGCGTTGATTCCCGAAGACTATCTGCCGGATGTCCATGCACGGCTGATCCTGTACAAACGCATTGCCTCGGCTACCGACGAAGAAGGCCTAAAAGACCTGCAAGTGGAGATGATCGACCGCTTCGGCCTGTTGCCGGAACCGACCAAGAACCTGGTGCGCCTGACCCTGCTCAAATTGCAGGCCGAGCAGTTGGGGATCAAGAAGGTCGACGCCGGCCCTCAGGGCGGGCGCATCGAGTTTGAGGCGCAAACCCCGGTGGACCCGTTGGTACTGATCAAGTTGATTCAGGGCCAGCCCAACCGCTACAAGTTCGAAGGGGCTACGCTGTTCAAGTTCATGGTGCCGATGGAACGCGCCGAAGAGCGCTTTAATACATTGGAGGCGCTGTTTGAGCGACTCATCCCGAAATCTGCTTGAAGGACGCCCCATGCGCCTGTTCCGTATCCTGAGCCTGTTGTTGGTAGTGGTGTGTGCACCTGCGGCATTTGCCGATAGTTTGTATCAGGTAGAAATGATCCTGGTCCGCCAGAATGCCGAGCCGGTGATCGGCAGCCGGGCGGCGCCGGAAGACTGGGACGCCGGGGCGCGACGCCTGGGCAGTGACAAAATGAGCCCGCCGCGCCTGAACAACATCGTCGACAAGCTCAACGCCGACAGCAACTACACCGTGCTATTGCACAAGGCCTGGGAACAGAACCTCGGCGAGCAGCCGGTCAATATCGCCATCAGCGACGGTGCGGAGCAGTTCGGCCAGTTTCCCCTCCAGGGCACCCTGAAGCTGCAACTTGGGCGCTTTACCGACGTGGACGCGAGTTTCTGGATCAACCAGTTCGACAACAATGGCAACGTAACCGCCAGCGAACACCTCAAGCAAACCAGCCACACCAAGAACAACCAGCTCAACTACCTGGATAACGGCCAGTTGGCGCTGCTGATCAAGATCACTTCGCTGACCGCCAAGCCGCCCAGCGCTGCGCGGCCCGATGTTCAGGACTGATCCAGCACCATGCCCCTGACGTCGTCGCTGACCAAACCCCTGGCCCCTTCGTGGGCCAATCGTTTCAAAGAGCAAAGCCTGGAGCGTGGCCGGCGCTACGCCCTGGAAAACCGCGTGCGCATCGTCGAATCCGGCGACAGCACCATCATCGCCAGTTGCGAAGGCTCCGGCGGCAACGTCTATCGCCAGACCATCTCGTTGCGCGAGTCCACCAAGGGCATGCTGATCCTGGTGGACAGCCGCTGCACCTGCCCTGTGCATACCAACTGCAAACACATTGCGGCGGTGCTGCTTAAAGTCCAGGAAACCCTGGCCTACCCGGCGGCGGCACAGGATGCCGAGTTGCTGGAGAAGCTCCAGGCAGTGCTGGATAACCGCGTGGTGCTGCCGCAAGTGGTGCTGGATAACGTGCAGCCCATCCCGCGATTGTGGCTGGCCAGTATCGAGTTCAGCGCCTTCGAGCCGCGTAACGGCAAGATGCAGCGTTATATCCAGCATCGCGCGGCGCTGTCCTTCAACTACCAGGGCAACTACGTCAGCGGCCAGAAGAACGCCGACATCATTGTCCGCCAGGAAACGCAAAGCCTGCGAATCAAGCGCCACCCCGAGGTCGAACAGCAATTTCGCGAACAACTGCGCCTGCTCGGCTTCAAGATCGCCACCCGCCAGAGCAAGGCTCTGCCGGAAAGTGCAGGCGAACTGTTCGAGATGGTCAACGACAGCGCTTGGCTGAATTTCACCCTTAATGCTTCACCCGGATTACGGGCCCAGTGTTGGGAGTTGCAGATCGATGAGGATTTCGGCTTCGACCTCAGCACCGTGGACGACTGGTACGCCACCGTCGACGAAGTGCCGGAGCGCGACTGGTTCGACCTGGAACTGGGGATCATCGTTAACGGCGAACGGCTGAGCCTGCTGCCAATCCTGTTGAACCTGATGCGTTCCCACACCGAAATCCTCAATCCGGAAAAACTTGCCCGCAGGCGCGATGACGAGCTGATTCTGGTCAACATTCCCGGCCTACCCAATGGCGGCCACGGCCCGCTGCAAGTGGCGCTGCCCTATGGCCGGCTGAAACCGGTGCTGGCCACCCTTGGCGAGTTTTACCTGCAAGAGCCCGGCGCCACCACCTTGCGCCTGGCCAAGGCTGACGCGATTCGCCTCAACCCACTGGAAGACCTGCCACTGCAATGGGAAGGCGGTGATCAGATCCGCAACTTCGCCCAGCGGCTGCGGGACATCAAGGACTTCGCCGTTGTCGCGCCGCAGGACTTGAACGCAACCTTGCGTCCCTATCAGCTGGAAGGCCTGAGCTGGATGCAGTCGCTGCGGCAACTGGAAGTGGGCGGGATTCTTGCGGATGACATGGGCCTGGGTAAAACCCTGCAAACCCTGGCGCATATTCTCATCGAGAAAATCGCCGGGCGCCTGGACCGGCCGTGCATGGTGGTGATGCCCACCAGCCTGATCCCCAACTGGCTCGATGAAGCGGCGCACTTCACCCCGCAGCTCAAGGTGCTCGCGCTGTACGGTGCCGGGCGCAAGAAACATTTCCCGCAACTGCAGGACTATGACCTGCTGCTGACGACCTACGCCCTGCTGCCCAAGGACATCGAGCAACTGGCCGCCCAGCCCCTGCACGTATTGATCCTCGACGAAGCGCAGTACATCAAGAACCCCAACAGCAAGGCTGCCCAGGCCGCCCGCGAGCTGAATGCCCGCCAGCGCCTGTGCCTGAGTGGCACGCCGCTGGAAAACCACTTGGGCGAACTCTGGTCGCTGTTCCACTTCCTGCTGCCGGGCTGGCTCGGTGACGTGAAAAGCTTCAACCGCGACTACCGCGTGCCCATCGAAAAGCGCGCCAGCGAGGTGCGATTACAGCACCTTAACGGCCGGATTAAACCTTTCCTACTGCGCCGTACCAAGGAACAGGTGGCCACGGAGCTGCCGCCCAAGACCGAGATCATCCACTGGGTCGAACTCAATGAGGCCCAGCGTGATGTGTATGAAACCATGCGTTTGGCGATGGACAAGAAAGTCCGCGATGAGATTACCCGCAAGGGCGTGGCCCGCAGTCAAATCATCATTCTGGAAGCGCTGCTGAAGTTGCGTCAGGTATGTTGCGATTTGCGGCTGGTGAATGACGCCACCCTGCCCGCTCGCGGCAGCAGCTCCGGCAAGCTCGACAGTTTGATGGAAATGCTGGAGGAACTGTTTGCCGAAGGGCGCAGGATTCTGCTGTTTTCCCAATTCACCTCGATGCTCAGCCTGATCGAAATCGAACTAAAAAAGCGCGGCGTCGCCTATGCGCTGCTCACCGGCCAGACTCGGGATCGACGCACACCGGTGAAGGACTTTCAGAGCGGCAAGTTGCAGATCTTCCTAATCAGCCTCAAGGCTGGCGGCGTTGGCCTTAACCTGACGGAAGCCGATACGGTGATCCACTACGACCCATGGTGGAACCCCGCCACGGAAAACCAGGCCACCGACCGAGCGTATCGTATTGGCCAGGAGAAGCCGGTGTTCGTCTATAAGATGATCGCCCGCGGCACCGTGGAGGAAAAGATTCAGGCGCTACAGCAGGAGAAAGCTGATCTGGCTGCAGGTGTGCTGGATGGCCGGACGACCGGGGATTGGAAATTGGGCAATGAGGATATTGAAGCGCTGTTTGCGCCGCTGCCCAATAAGCAGGAAAAGCGCTGACTTTTACGGTGACTCTTAAACCGTCATCGCGGGCAAACCCGCGATGGCTGCGACTTGGTCTTCAGCCAGGCAACGGAGCAAACAGCGCCTCGATGTCCCGCGGTTCCAGCTTCCAGCCCGTACTGGCGCCGCCTTCAAGCACGCCGCTGGCCAGAGCAGCTTTCTCCTGCTGCAATGCCTGAATTTTCTCCTCAACCGTACCGCGGGCGATCATCTTGTAGACGAACACCGGCTTATCTTGCCCGATACGGTAAGCACGATCCGTCGCCTGGTTTTCCACCGCAGGGTTCCACCACGGGTCGTAGTGGATCACCGTATCGGCAGCCGTCAGGTTCAAGCCCGTACCGCCCGCCTTCAAACTGATCAGGAACAACGGCGTCTTGCCGTCCTGGAAGTTCTTGACCGGTGTACGTCGATCAAGGGTTTCACCGGTCAGGATCGAATAATCGACCTGACGCTGCTTCAACTCTTCTTCAATCAGCGCCAACATCGAGGTGAATTGCGAGAACAGCAAAATACGCCGCCCCTCGCTGAGCAGCTCCTCCACCATCTCCATCAAACTGCCCAGTTTTCCCGTGCCTGCGCGAGCGACTTTGAAGACCGGTGCCGACTTGACCAGCCGCAAGTCACAACACACCTGCCGCAGCTTGAGCAGCGCTTCCAGAATGATGATCTGGCTGCGCGCCACACCATGGCGACTGATCTCGTCGCGCACCTTTTTATCCATGGCCACGCGTACGGTTTCATAGACATCCCGTTGCGCGTCGCTCAAGTCCACCCAGTGGACAATTTCGGTCTTGGGCGGCAATTCAGTCGCCACCTGTTCCTTTTTGCGGCGCAACAGGAAGGGTTTTATCCGGGCCGTAAGGTGCTGCATCCGCTGCACGTTACCGTGCTTTTCGATGGGTGTGCGGTAATCACGATTGAAGGTTTTGCTGTCGCCTAGCCATCCTGGCAACAGGAAATGGAACAACGACCAGAGCTCACCCAAATGGTTTTCCAGCGGCGTTCCTGAAAGGCACAAGCGTTGACCGGCTTCCAGTTGCCGTGCGGCCTGGGCGGCCTTGCTGTTGGGGTTCTTGATGTTTTGCGCCTCGTCCAGGATCAACACACTCCAGCGTTGCGCCTGCAAGACTTCGAGGTCCCGGGGCAGCAGCGCATAGGTGGTGAGTACCACGTCGTAATCGGTCAAACGCGTGAACTCTTCCTGGCGTTGAGCACCATGCAGTGCCAGCACCTTGAGTTGTGGGGTGAAACGGGCGGCCTCATCCTGCCAGTTGGGGATCAGACTGGTTGGCATGACGGCCAGCGCAGGGGTAAGCAAACGACCGACCTGTTTTTCGCAGAGTAGATGCGCAAGAGCTTGCAGGGTTTTGCCCAGGCCCATGTCATCGCCCAGGATACCGCCGACTTCCAGTTCACGCAGAGTCTGCATCCAGTTCAGGCCTTCGAGCTGGTAGCCTCGAAGTTCGGCGTTCAGCCCTTGGGGGGCGGGCACATGGGCATGGGTGGAGTCCTTCAAGCGTTTGGCAAAGTTGCGCAGGCGCTCACCGCCTTGCCATACCAGAGGAATGCCATCCAGATCGCTCAGCCGTGCAGCGTCCGGTGCATTCAGACGCAGCGAGGTCCCCTCGGGCTCACGCAAATAGAGTTCGCCAAGGGTCGCCATCAACGGTTTGATGCGTCCGTAAGGCAGCGCAACCTTGGTTTTCTGACCGGCACCTAGAGCGACCAGCAGGCGCTCGTCATCATCGCGATCTGCCAGATAAGCCGGTTGAAGCAACTGCGGCTGACGGCGCATCAAGTTCAGAACGATAGGCAGCAGGCTGTGGCGCTCGCCATTGACCTCAATACCCAATTCCAGATCAAACCACTCCCGCCCGGGGGACTCCTCGATGTCCGCGTACCAGTGGTCCACCGCTTCCACGTCGTAGTAAAAGCCGGGGTTGATGATCACTTCCCAACCGGACTCACGCAGTGCGGGTAAACCGGCCTCAACGAAGTTCAACCAGGCCTCATCGCTGGGCAGGTCAAACATTTCTCCCGCACTCTCGGGCAACGCCTGGGTCTTGCGGGTTACCTTGGCAAACCCCAACCCTGCAAGCGCCTTGCGCAGGGATTTTTCGGCGGCAGGCTTGCGCTGGATACGCTGGGTTTCGGTGCCCGTCAGCAGCAGGATTTCCGTGGAGGCCTTATCACTTCCAAGACTCGCTCCATAGCGATAGGCCAACGCTGCGCGATGCTCAATGGATGGCATCTGGCGGTGGTAAGCAGCATTGTAGGAATGAGATTCATGACTGCCCAAGGTCAGGCAAGCTCGTGGTTCAATATCGTCGATGACTCGCTCAGTCAGCTTCTGCGGTGGAGGAATGGCCGAAGCCACCGCGCTGATGCGATGGCTGAACAGGGCAACGTCGCGTGCGGGAATCTCGGGCAACTGGCACATATGGCAGGCCAGGGTTGCATTCATATCGTGTTCCAGCGGCCCAAGCTCCATACGCGTGCGGTCGAGGTAATAGAGTGGCTTGAGGGCCAGGACATCAGTCAGCGGTTGCTCAGCACTGTGCCACTGCGGGCGGTAGTCACCATTGGGCTGCTCGACCCATCTGAAATGGGCGACTTGGCTGGGGCCCGAAGTGAGCAACTGCACCGGATCGAAGTCGTAAAACAATCTCCCGGTCTTCATCGCCAGTTCAAGGATTTGCGCACCAGCCTCTCCCTCCAGTGGATAACTGCTGCTGTACCGACCGTACGTTTGGCCGAGCAGCAGCAAACGCGCGATCCGCTTGTCCACCTCAAGGAGATAAGCAGGCGAACGTATCAACGTTTCGTCCAACGAATAGAGCGACTTGATGTCACTCAGACCGCCATTTTTCAGCTGACGTGCCTTGTACACTGCCAATGACCACTGACCTGCAACCCGACTTGTCTGGAACTTGTACAACACTCGGGTATTGGCGCCCTTGGCGTAAGTCTCGACCTCAGGGACGGGGGCAGGAATGCTGTTGAGCCAACGTTCAAGGTCAGGGCTCAGACGGGAATTAGTATTGGCAGCCGACTGTTTGAAATAAGTCGTCTCAAGATAGATAAGGACCGCAGCGCAGTGTTTGCAGTCACTGACCATCGGGCAGGAGCACTCACAATCAAGCCTGGGCGAACCTGAATATTCTTCCAGTGAAATAATCTGCTGGTAGAGGTTTGTACCTGAACCTCGACACTGCGCATGAAGGATGTTCGAGCCCGTATCCACTATCTGGACCCGGTCATCCTTTGCGTAATTGATGGCGCGATCAAAAGTACCCTGATCAAAAAGCTCAGCCCAGTCCAGTTCTAGAATTCGGTCAATAAGTATCGTCATGGGCTGGGATGTTATCGCAGCCGGACATTTCTTCAATATGGTTTTTCTCACAGAGAACTATGAAAAAACCACACTTCAAGACTGATTTATCTGACACCAACAAAAGTGAATAAACACGCCCCAATCAGCCATTCAAGACTCTTGCCAGCCGGGTGATTTCAAGGTGCGGGCCCTGGGTGCAGGCGCCCGCTAGTGGTGCCGCCGATAATCGCGTAACCCGTTAATCGATCAGTTGAGCTTCTCTGAGGGCGCCCAGAGCAGCCAGCCAGCGTGGGTCCTGCTTGTATTCGATGGAGGCAATGCCTTGCCCGCGCATCCGAGCAATACGGGCCGACGGTGTGACCTTCATGCGCTGGGCGGCGCTCAGGGCCAACTCGGCAGCAGCGCGGTCGTTGCACACCAGGCCCATGTCGCAACCGGCGGTCAGCGCCGCTTCGATACGACTGGCGGCGTCACCCACCACATGAGCACCGGCCATGGACAGGTCGTCACTGAAAATCACCCCGTCGAACTGCAACTCACCTCGCAGGATGTCCTGCAGCCAGCGGCGAGAGAAGCCGGCGGGTTGTGCATCGACTTGTGGGTAAATGACATGGGCCGGCATCACTGCGGCCAACTGCTTGCTCAGCCGTGCGAAAGGCACCAGATCATTGGCCCTAATCTGTTCCAGGCTGCGCTCATCATTGGGAATCGCAACGTGGGAATCGGCTTCAGCCCAGCCGTGACCGGGGAAGTGCTTGCCCGTAGCAGCCATGCCGGCGCTGTTCATGCCGCGGATAAAGGCGCCAGCCAGCAAGGCGGCCCGCTCGGGATCGCCCTCGAATGAACGGCTGCCAACAACGGCGCTGCGCTGGTAATCCAGGTCCAGCACCGGGGCGAAGCTCAGGTCCAGACCAACTGCCAGCACTTCGGTGGCCATGATCCAACCACATTGCTCAGCGAGGTATTCGGCGTTGGGGTTATCGGCCAGGGCACGCATGGCTGGCAGGCGCACAAAACCTTGGCGCAAACGCTGAACGCGACCGCCTTCCTGATCGACCGCCAACAACACGTCCGGGCGCACGGCACGAATCGCCGCGCTCAACTCACGCACCTGGCGTGGATGCTCGATATTGCGCGCAAAAATGATCAGGCCGCCTACCTCAGGCTGTCGCAACAAGTGGCGATCTTCAGCCGTCAGCCAGGTACCGGCGACGTCCACCATCAATGAACCTTGCAGGGCAGCAGTCATAAACCTTCCTTAAATAACGCGCGCAAACCGAAGCCCTCGCGAGGTCGCATCGCCAGAATTGAACCTGGCAATGAACGCTCGGCGAGAGCAACGGGTTGTGGATAAATAGCTGTAATCGGCATGGGTGGCTAGCTTAGCGGATGCAAGCCGCCACGCACACCCAAGAGCGGTTAAACCTTGGCGGCGGCTGGCGCCGACTTGCTGCGCGGGCGCAACTGGGCAGCGGCCATGGCCTGGTCAGTGACGCCGGTTTCGGCGCGCATGCCGGCCGCGAGGAACGGCACCATCAGGCGCATCACCTGCTCGATGGAGGTGTTGACGCCAAAGTCGGTTTCGGCAATCGCCCGCAAGGCCTTGATTCCGGACATGCTGAACGCTGCAGCGCCGAGCATGAAGTGCACGCGCCAAAACAATTCGATAGGAGGGATGCGAGGTGCTGCTTCGTTGACCAGCAGCATATAGCGGCGGAACACCTTGCCGTACATGTCTTCCAGGTAACGACGCAAATGCCCCTGGCTCTGGCTGAATGCCAGGCCCAGCAGGCGCATGAAGATCGATAGGTCGTTGCCGCTGCGTGGCTGGACCACCAGCGCTTGCTCGACGAGAATTTCCAGCAGGTCTTCCAGGCTTGGCTTGTGATCTGCCTTGGCCTGGCGGCGCTCCAGTTCACGATCAAGGCTGGCGCAGAACGGCCCCAGGAACCGCGAGAACACCGCCTGGATCAGGGCTTTTTTCGAGCCGAAATGATAGTTCACCGCCGCCAGGTTGACCCCGGCTTTGCTGGTGATCAGCCGCAATGAGGTTTCAGCAAATCCTTTTTCCGCGAACAGCTGCTCGGCAGCATCGAGAATGCGTTCAACGGTTTCCGACTGGGCCATGGCTACTCCGCCTGACAAACACTTGTTTGAAACATACGTTTCACCTTATGTATTGTCAAGCCTGCGGGTCCGCTTTCCGGCTGAGCAGTCAGCTATTTCATCACTATTTAATCACATCTGGCGGGGCCTGTAGGCAGCGCTGTCGCTGGAGCGTTATACGGCTGATGGATGACCGTCCAGCGGAGTTAATAAAAACGATGATTGCCAAGCGCAGTTCACTGTATATAATCCCAGTCACTGTATAAAAAGACAGAGCGATCAACATGCTAAAACTGACGCCACGCCAAGCTGAGATTCTGGCTTTTATCAAGCGCTGCCTCGACGACAACGGTTATCCGCCGACACGGGCTGAAATTGCGCTGGAGCTGGGATTCAAGTCACCCAATGCCGCTGAAGAACACCTGAAGGCCCTCGCCCGCAAAGGCGCGATCGAGATGACGCCAGGCGCTTCAAGAGGCATCCGCATCCCTGGTTTCGAGGCCAAGGCCGACGAATCGACGCTGCCGATCATTGGCCGTGTTGCTGCCGGTGCGCCGATCCTGGCCCAACAGCACGTCGAAGAATCCTGCAACATCAACCCGACATTCTTCCACCCTCGCGCTGACTATCTGCTGCGGGTTCATGGCATGAGCATGAAGGATGTCGGTATTTTTGACGGTGACTTGTTGGCCGTCCATACCACTCGCGAAGCCCGTAATGGCCAGATCGTCGTCGCCCGCATCGGTGATGAAGTCACGGTAAAACGCTTCAAGCGTGAAGGCAGCAAGGTCTGGCTCCTGGCCGAAAACCCTGAGTTCGCCCCCATTGAAGTGAACCTCAAAGACCAGGATCTGGTGATCGAAGGCTTGAGTGTCGGCGTTATTCGCCGCTAACGGAGGCATCATGCAGTTTCCACACGCACCGCAACACACACAACTGCCGTTGTTTGAGGCCTTCATGATGGCCCAGCCCCTTGCGCCGATTCTCAAGGAAGCGGTCGAGTCACCCTGGATCACCGAACCCGAGGCATTCAGTGAATTGTCGTTGCGCGGCGCTGCCGGGAACTGCCTGAGCCTGCTGGCCCCCATTCTTCGCGAACTGAGCGAGGAACAGGACGCCCGCTGGCTGACCTTGATCGCCCCGCCCTCAAGCCTGACCCAGGCCTGGTTACGGGACGCCGGTCTGAATCGCGAGCGTATCCTGCTGCTGCAACCACGGGGCACTCAAAGCGCCCAGCAATTAACTTGCGAAGCTTTACGCCTGGGGCGAAGCCACACCGTGGTCAGTTGGCTGAACCCGCTGAGCACAACAGCCAGGCAACAGTTGATCAGTGCAGCACGCACGGGCGACGCACAGAGTTTGAATATTCGACTTGGATAAAGCCGGTGTTCACGCGCAAAGCGTTACCGCTGCAAGCACGAAAGACCGTCCGATTGCAGCTCTGACTTTCAGCCAGTGCCTGCGATGGACGCCAGGCTTCTCCAGGATTGAGAAGCCGGTCTGTAACTTTGACTCACACCAAAAAAAACCGACAGACGGACTCAGTGAAGAATCCGTGGGCCGTCGTCTTTCTCCGGCTCGCCTTCAGCCAGGCGCCCGGCCATCTGCACACCGACGCTCAACATGGCTTTTGCCACTTCCACGTACTGGCCTTGCAGGAACGCCTTCGCGTCCTCGGAGAAGTCCAAAGTCACCAGAGAACCCTCGTCCTCAGCCCTGCGCAGCTCAATTCGGCCGTCGGGCAATTCAACAATTTCCAGAAAGGAAGTTGGCATAAAAGTCTGTTCTCCACGAAAGGCCGGGATTATATCAGTCTTGTGGCAAGCGGGCTTGTTGTGGCGAGCGGGCTCGTCACAACAAGCCCGCTTTCACATTGAGTGATCATTGATCTATCGAGCGCGCGCGACTTAGCACTCGTTAAGCCCATCCCGAAACCGAATTGCCAGTTTCTTCAGTTCCTGGCGCCAGCTTTCCAGCTCTACCCTGCTCAGCGGCGCCGGGCCCTCCTCCAGGCTCACCGCCACGATCAGCGGTTGGGTCACATCGCCCTTGGGCTTGTGCGGCACCCGTGGCGGCTGGAACATCGCCGCATGGGCCACCAACAAACGCGCCAGCCAACTGTCCGGGCTCTGTGCCATTTCCACCAGTTCGGCCAACTCCGGGATCGCCATGGACTCCAGCACTTCGCGGGTCAGGATCATCTCGGCCCGTGGCGCACCGGCTTGAGGCAAGCGGTAGAACCCGGCGATTTCATGGCACAAGCCCAGCAACGCACCATAAAGGTGAAACAACGCCGATTCACGCCCCGCCTGCACCAGCGCGATAGCGTTCATCTCCTTGCCCTCCTCCGCACGGCCAAGGGCTTCCAGGGACAAACCCGCGAAGTAAATTTTCTGGTTGGTACGGGTATAGAGTTCGTTGGCCATGAAGGCAGTCTCCACAACGAATAAGGCGTAATACTGGCTGTGTAGGAGCGAGCTTGCTCGCGAAGAATTCAAGAATAACGCGTTTAGCCAGAATGCCCGCGTTATCGTTAACGACCTTCGCGAGCAAGCTCGCTCCTACAAACCGAATCAAGCGCCTTGACGCTTGTCCTCGACCTTCCACTTGCCACCGTCGTAGAACGCTTTCCAGCCGGTAGGCTTGCCCTCGACTTCGGTCTGTACGTACTGCTCCTTGGTCTTGCGGCTGTAGCGGATCACAGCCGGACGACCGTCGGGATCTTTCTTCGGAGCTTCGCAGAGGAAGTGGTACTTCGGATCGATCTCGTCCTTGTGGGGCACGATCTCGATCACCAGTGGCGCGCGAGTCTCACGGTTTTTCGGGAACTGGCTGGCTGCCAGGAACAAACCAGAAGCACCGTCGCGCAGGATGTAGGTGTCGTTGACCTTCTGGCACTTGAGTTCAGGCATCTTCACCGGGTCCATCTTCGGCGGCGCCGCATCACCGCTTTTGAGCAGTTTGCGGGTGTTCTTGCAGGTCGGGTTGGTGCAACCGAAGAACTTGCCGAAACGGCCCGTCTTGAGCTGCATCTCGCTGCCGCACTTGTCGCATTCCAGGCTCGGGCCTTCGTAGCCCTTGATACGGTAGCTACCTTCCTCGATCTCGTAGCCGTTGCAATCCGGATTGTTACCGCAGATATGCAGCTTATGCTTCTCGTCCAACAGGTAGGCGTCCATCGCCGTACTGCAGATCGGGCAACGGTGCTTGCCGCGCAGTACCAGGGATTCAGATTCACCCTCGTCATCGGCAGCGATCTCGTCACCCGGCACTAGGTTGACAGTGGCCTTGCAACGCTCTTTCGGCGGCAGGCTGTAGCCCGAGCAACCGAGGAATACACCGGTGGACGCAGTACGAATCTGCATCGGCCGCCCACAGGTGAGGCACGCAATGTCCGTCATCACCGGCTGGTTGGCGCGCATGCCATTCTCAGCGCTTTCGGCGACTTCCAGTTTCTTCTTGAAGTCACCGTAGAACTCGTCGAGTACGTTTTTCCAGTCGCGTTCGCCCTGGGCAACGTCATCGAGGTTCTCTTCCATACCGGCGGTGAAGCCGTAGTCCATCAGGTTGGAGAAGCTCTCGGATAGACGCTCGGTAACGATGTCGCCCATCTTTTCCGAATAGAAACGACGGTTATGCAGGGCCACGTAGCCACGGTCCTGGATGGTGGAGATGATCGCCGCGTAGGTCGAAGGACGACCGATACCGCGTTTTTCCATCTCTTTCACCAGGCTGGCTTCCGAATAACGGGCCGGCGGCTTGGTGAAGTGCTGGGTCGGATCAAGCTTGATCAGCTTCATCACGTCGCCCTGAGCCATGTCCGGCAGCACGTCGTCGTCGCCCGGCTTGGCGATTTGCGGCATGACGCGGGTGTAGCCATCGAACTTGAGGATGCGGCCCTTGGCCCGCAACTCGAAGTCCCCAGCGGCGACGCTGACGGTGGTCGACAGGTATTGTGCCGGCAGCATCTGGCAGGCCAGGAACTGTCGCCAGATCAACTCGTAGAGGCGCTCAGCGTCACGTTCCATGCCAGTCAGTTTGCTTGGCTCGGTGTTGGCGTCAGACGGACGAATCGCCTCGTGAGCCTCTTGTGCGCCTTCCTTGCTGCTGTAGACGTTCGGGTTTTCCGGCAGGTACTTCTTGCCGAACTCGCCTTCAATATAAGTACGCGCCATCGCGACTGCATCCAACGACAGGTTGGTGGAGTCGGTACGCATATAGGTGATGTAGCCCGCTTCATACAGACGCTGGGCCATCATCATCGTCTTCTTCACGCCGAAGCCCAGCCGGTTGCTCGCGGCCTGCTGCAAGGTGGAGGTGATGAACGGCGCCGAAGGCTTGCTGCTGGTGGGCTTGTCTTCACGCTTGACGATGCTGTAGCTGGAAGCCTTGAGCTTCTCCAGCGCGGCCATGGCCTGGGCTTCGTTGAGCGGCTTGAAGGCCTCGCCTTTCTCGCGGGCCACGTCAAAGCGCACGGTTGCGCCCTTGGCGCTGCCGAGATCAGCATGGATTTCCCAGTATTCTTCAGGGTTGAACGCACGAATCTCGCGCTCACGCTCCACCACCAGCTTCACCGCTACCGATTGCACACGGCCGGCGGACAGACCACGGGCGATCTTCGCCCACAGCAGTGGCGAGACCATGTAACCCACGACGCGGTCGAGGAAACGACGGGCCTGTTGAGCGTTGACCCGATCGATGTCCAGTTCGCCCGGCTTGGAGAAGGCTTCCTGAATCGCCTTCTTGGTGATTTCGTTAAACACCACGCGCTTGTAGCGGCTGTCATCACCACCGATGGCTTCGCGCAGGTGCCAGGCAATGGCTTCCCCCTCGCGATCCAAGTCGGTTGCGAGATAGATGATGTCAGCATCCTTGGCGAGCCGGCGCAGCTCTTCGATGACCTTTTCCTTGCCCGGGAGGATCTCGTACTGGGCTTTCCAGCCATGGTCGGGATCGACACCCATGCGCGAGACCAGCTGCTTGCGCGCTTTCTCTTTAGGCGTTAGTACCGGACCTTCGCCCGCAGCCGCCTTGCCGCGCTTGGCGGCAGGCTCCTTGCTGGCGCTAGCCGAACCGCTGGTGGGCAGGTCTCGGATATGGCCGATACTCGACTTCACCACGTACTCGTTACCCAAGTACTTGTTGATGGTCTTGGCCTTAGCCGGGGATTCCACAATGACCAGCGATTTGCCCATGGATCGGAAAATTCCTGAATTCGAGAAGTGAAAGGCGGTTGGCGCCTGACGCGGCAACGCTATATATAGTGGCAACAAGGTGAGGTCAAGCGCAGCATTGCGCGCGGCCTGCCTTTATTGCGCTGAAAAAAGGCTCGGTTCGACCTGGATCAAAGCAAAGCGCGGGACCTGCTCGCCGTCAACTTCGACGGTCTCCAGGAACATGCTCAAGGGACGCACCCAAAAGCCGTAATCGCCATACAGTGCTTGGTAAAACACCACTTCTTCTTCGGTCTCGGAATGCCGCGCAACATTAAAAACGCGGTACTGCGGACCTTTATAATGCTGGTAGAGCCCGGGTTCGACTTTCATGCTCTGGCGCTCTTACAAAACTTGTTAAAAAAAAAATACAAAAACTTCCAAAAAACAAAAAACCGGGGCACTTGGCCCCGGCTTCCGTCAACACAACGTTTAGATACGTTCGAAGACGGTGGAGATGCCTTGGCCGAGACCAATGCACATGGTGGCTACCCCGAGGTTGCCGCCATTTTGCTTCATCACGTTAAGCAACGTGCCGGAGATTCGCGCGCCAGAGCAACCGAATGGGTGACCCAGGGCAATCGCGCCGCCGTGCAGGTTAACCTTCTCGTTCATCTTGTCGAGCACTTTCAAATCTTTCAGCACTGGCAGGGCCTGTGCGGCGAAAGCTTCGTTGAGTTCGAAGAAGTCGATGTCGGAGATAGTTAGGCCCGCGCGCTTCAGTGCTTTTTGTGTGGCCGGTACTGGACCATAGCCCATGATCGCCGGGTCCACACCTGCCACTGCCATCGAACGAATCACTGCCATCGGCTGAATACCCAGGTCCTGGGCACGCTGGGCCGACATCACGATCATGCACGAAGCACCGTCAGTGATCTGCGACGAAGTACCGGCTGTCACGGTGCCGCCCTTGGGATTGAAGGCAGGCTTGAGGGCCGCCAGGCTTTCCAGGGTGGTGTCCGGACGAATGGTTTCGTCGTAGTCAAACAGTTTCAGGAAACCGTTCTCGTCGTAGCCGTTCATCGGGATGATTTCATCCTTGAACTTGCCTTCCAGGGTCGCCTTGTGGGCGAGCTGGTGGGAGCGCACGCCGAATGCGTCCTGGGCCTCACGGGTGATGCCGTGCATCTTGCCGAGCATTTCTGCGGTCAAGCCCATCATGCCCGAGGCTTTCGCCGCGTAGAGGGACATGTGCGGATTCGGATCGACACCGTGCATCATGCTGACGTGGCCCATGTGCTCGACGCCACCCACCACAAATACATCACCGTTGCCGGTCATGATCGCTTGCGCGGCAGTGTGCAAGGCACTCATGGACGAGCCACACAGGCGGCTGACGGTCTGGGCAGCAGCAGTGTGCGGGATCGGTGTCATCAGCGACACCATGCGCGCGATGTTCCAGCCCTGCTCCAGGGTCTGGTTCACACAGCCCCAGATCACGTCTTCGACTTCGCTCGGATCGACCTTGACGTTGCGCTCCAGCAACTTGCTGATCAGGTGCGCCGACATGTCTTCGGCGCGGGTGTTGCGGTGCATGCCGCCCTTGGAGCGGCCCATTGGAGTGCGACCGAAGTCGACAATCACGACGTCTCTTGGATTCAAGCTCATAAATATTCTCGCTCTAGTCGTTTGGGCGCTTAACCGAAGAAGCTCTGGCCGTTTTTGGCCATCTCACGTAGCTTCGCAGTCGGGTGGTACAGCGGGCCCAAATCAGCGTACTGATCAGCCAGGGCAACGAACTCGGCCACACCGATCGAATCGATGTAACGCAGCGCACCGCCACGGAATGGAGGGAAACCAATACCGTAGACCAGACCCATGTCAGCTTCGGCAGCGGTTTCGACAATGCCGTCTTCCAGGCAGCGCACGGTTTCCAGGCACAGAGCGATCATCATCCAGTTGATGATGTCCTCGTCGGACACTTCACGCTGTTCGTAGACGATCGGCTTGAGCACTTCCAGCACCGACGGATCGGCGACTTTCTTCTGCTTGCCGCGCTTGTCGGTTTCGTAGGCGTAGAAGCCCTTGCCATTCTTCTGGCCCAGGCGCTTGGCTTCGTAGAGCGCATCGATGGCCGAACGACGGTCGTCTTTCATGCGGTCCGGGAAGCCTTCAGCCATTACGTCGCGACCGTGGTGGCCGGTGTCGATACCGACCACGTCCATCAGGTACGCCGGGCCCATTGGCCAGCCGAATTTTTCCATGACCTTGTCGATACGGACGAAGTCCACACCAGCGCTGACCAACTTGGCGAAACCGCCGAAGTACGGGAACAGCACACGGTTGACCAAAAAGCCCGGGCAGTCATTGACGACGATTGGGTTCTTGCCCATTTTCTTGGCGTAGGCCACGGTGGTGGCAACGGCCAGCTCACTGGACTTCTCGCCACGGATCACTTCCACCAGCGGCATCATGTGCACCGGGTTGAAGAAGTGCATGCCGACGAAGTTTTCCGGACGCTTGAGGGCCTTGGCCAGCAATGTGATGGAAATGGTCGAGGTGTTGGAAGCCAGGATGGTGTCTTCACCGACATGGGCCTCGACTTCAGCCAGTACCGCCTGCTTGACCTTCGGGCTCTCGACAACCGCTTCGACCACCAGGTCGACGTGGCCGAAATCACCGTAGGACAGGGTCGGACGAATGCCGTTGAGCACTTCGGCCATCTTGGCTGCAGTCATGCGGCCTTTATCAACGCGGCCCACCAGCAGTTTCGCGGCTTCTGCCAGACCCTGCTCGATACCGTGCTCGTTGATGTCTTTCATCAGGATCGGCGTGCCTTTGGACGCCGACTGATAGGCGATACCGCCACCCATGATACCGGCGCCGAGTACGGCAGCCTGTTTCACGTCCTTGGCGATTTCGTCGTAGACCTTGGCCTTTTTCTTCAGTTCCTGATCGTTCAGGAACAGACCGATCAAGCTCTGCGCGGCAGAGGTCTTGGCCAGTTTGACGAAACCTGCGGCTTCGATTTCCAGCGCCTTGTCGCGACCGAAGTTCGCAGCTTTCTGGATGGTCTTGATGGCTTCAACCGGCGCCGGGTAGTTCGGGCCGGCTTGGCCAGCGACGAAACCCTTGGCGGTTTCGAACGACATCATTTGTTCGATAGCGTTGAGCTTGAGTTTTTCCAGCTTCGGCTGACGCTTGGCCTTGTAGTCAAATTCGCCGCTGATGGCGCCTTTGATCAGGCTCAGTGCAGCTTCGGCCAGCTTCTCGGGAGCAACCACGGCATCGACGGCGCCGACTTTCAGCGCGTCTTCAGCACGGTTTTCCTTGCCAGCGGCGATCCATTCGATGGCGTTGTCGGCACCGATGATGCGCGGCAGGCGCACGGTACCGCCAAAGCCTGGGTAGATGCCCAGCTTGACTTCCGGCAGACCGATTTTCGCGGTCGTGGCCATGACGCGGTAGTCCGCAGCCAGGCACATTTCCAGACCGCCGCCCAGGGCGATGCCATTGATCGCGGCAACGGTCGGTACGTTGAGGTCTTCGAAATCGCTGAAAATCTTGTTGGCTTCGAGGTTGCCAGCCACAAGCTCGGCATCGGGCAGCTTGAAGCTCTCGACGAATTCGGTGATGTCAGCGCCGACGATAAACACGTCCTTGCCGCTGGAAACGATCACGCCCTTGACCGAAGCATCTGCTTTGATGGCGTCTACGGCCTGACGCAGTTCGTTCAGGGTTAGACGGTTGAACTTGTTGACGGACTCACCCTTGAGGTCGAATTTCAATTCGACGATGCCACTTTCAAGAGCCTTAACCGTGATGGCTTTACCTTCGTAAATCATCAACTGATCTCCACGATATGGAAGCTGAACAGTACACGTCGGACGCAGGCACAAGCTTCAGCATTGACGTTACCGTCGATGCTAACGCCAATTCGCCAGGCACACCCGCCAACGCGATAGTCGGGATTCTGTAGAAGCGCTCGCTAATACAAACGCTCAATTCATACGCCCGTTTGATTTGGGTACGCCACCTTCATCCAAATTCCGACAATTGTCAATCGCCCGAAAGGGCCTGAAAAACGCGACTTTTCAGTCATTTCAGAACCATGAGGGCAAGTTGCAGGCGGATGGATGGCGAACCATTCACGCAATCAATAATAAGAAAATACGTGCGAAGGCCTGTACAGACTGGCGTCAGCAGCTACGCTAGCGGCAACCTTAGCAAGATCACATGAACGCTTGGATGAATATCCGGCGTGAAATGAAAGCCAGCATTGAAGAGTTTCCGGCCTGCCTGGCCAACCCCGCCCGATGTTGATATCGGGCTTTTTATTGCCCGCGAAAACATACCGCCCCTCAGGCCAGCGCCTTGAGCAACGCAGTAATGTCCTGCAAAACACTCATCTCACCCTTCTCACCCCAGTACAAAGTGATCATCTGCGCATCCGCCTCCACCTTGTAGACGTTGTCGGGCAGCGTCGCAAAATGTGGCAACAATTTCTCGTCAACGCAGACTTCCTGCCACTGGTTGACCCACACACCCGGCTCCAACTGCCAATAGCTCCAGATCGAAGGCCGGCTGCCGCGCCGTGGCCGGTGATACTGCGCACACGGGCTCGGCGGCTCCTGCTTGAGCCAGTGCGGCCAATCCTGGGGCGCCAGTTGCATGGCCAGGCCAATGCGGCGTGCCTCCATGCGCAGGGCCATGCGTCCACTCGAATGACGCGATGGACGCAGCCATGCCAGAGGGCTCAAAACCACCGCAAGGATTGACACCACTATCCAGACCGTCATATGTGTACTCCCGAATTCTTGATGAGCGGATTTGACCTGACGCAAGCCCATCCGCTTGAAACCAGCCATACTGAACTTATCGCTTTCCTTTGGAGGAACTCTTCATGCCCTACCAACATATTCTGGTCGCTGTGGATCTGACCGAAGAGTGCGATCCGGTGATCAAACGCGCCGTTGAACTTGCCGGCGACACCGTCAAGCTGTCCCTGGTGCATATCGTCGAGCCCATGGCCATGGCCTTTGGCGGCGATGTACCGATGGACCTTTCACAATTGCAACAACAACAGTTCGATCAAGCCAAAGAACGTCTTGAGCGATTGATTGCCAAGTATCCGGCACTGAAAAAAGATCAGAGCCACCTGACCTACGGCCAGCCGCGCCAGGAAATCCATCACCTGGCCAAGGAACAAGGCTGTGACCTGATTGTGGTCGGCAGCCATGGCCGTCATGGCCTGGCCTTGCTGCTGGGCTCCACCGCCAATGATGTGCTGCATGGCGCGCCATGTGATGTGCTGGCAGTGAGACTGATCAAAGCAGTGTAGGAGCGAGCTTGCTCGCGAAAAACCTGAGAGCACCTCACCGTGTCAGGCACCCCGCGTTATCGTTAACGAGCATCACGAGCAAACTAGTTCCTACAAAAAACCCGGCGTTCACCTAAGTGCACGCCGGGTTTTTTTATTACCGCAGAATCAATCAGGCATCCAGCTCGGCCCAACGCTCAACCAATACGTCCAACTCAGCCTGCAACTGCTCAAGGGAAGCAATGACCTTGGCGGTTTCAACCGCAGGACGCTGATAGAAACTCGCGTCAGCCATTTCGGCCTCGACGCCAGCAATCTGCTTTTCCTTGGCGTCGATATCACCCGGCAACGCTTCCAGCTCGCGCTGCAGCTTGTAGCTGAGCTTCTTCTTTGCCACCGGTGCTTCTGCAGGAGCAGCGGCAGCCGGCGTCACCACGGCCGAAGCCAGGTCAGCCTTGCCGGATTTGCTTTCGGTCACGCCCAGCAGGCGCGGCGAGCCGCCCTGACGCAGCCAGTCCTGATAACCACCGACGTATTCGCGAACCTTGCCTTCACCTTCAAAGACCAGGGTGCTGGTGACCACGTTGTCGAGGAATGCCCGATCGTGACTGACCATCAGCACGGTGCCGTTGAAAGTCAACAAGACCTCTTCCAGCAGCTCCAGGGTTTCCACGTCCAGGTCGTTGGTCGGTTCATCGAGCACCAGCAGGTTGGCCGGTTTGCTGAACAGCTTGGCCAACAGCAGGCGCGCACGCTCACCGCCAGACAATGCCTTGACCGGCGTACGTGCACGTTGCGGGCTGAACAGGAAGTCGCCCAGGTAGCTCAGCACGTGGCGGCTCTGGCCGTCGATATCGATAAAGTCGCGACCTTCGGCGACGTTGTCGATCACGGTTTTCTCTAGGTCCAACTGGTGACGCAACTGGTCGAAGTAGGCTACGTCGATGCGCGTGCCCTCTTCCACTTTACCGCTGGTCGGTTGAAGGCCGTTGAGCATCAGCTTGAGCAAGGTGGTCTTGCCGGTACCGTTGGCGCCGAGCAAACCAATGCGGTCGCCGCGCTGCAGGACCATCGAGAAGTCCTTGATCAGGAACGGGCCGCCCGGGTGAGCGAAGCTCACGTTGTCCAGGACCATTACCTGCTTACCCGACTTGTCGGCGGTATCCAGCTGAATGTTGGCCTTGCCGGTGCGCTCACGACGCTCGCTACGCTCGTTGCGCAGGGCTTTCAGGGCGCGTACGCGACCTTCGTTACGGGTGCGACGCGCCTTGATGCCCTGCCGGATCCAGACTTCTTCCTGGGCAAGCTTCTTGTCGAACAGCGCGTTGGCGGTATCTTCAGCCGACAGAGCCGCCTCTTTATGTACCAGGAAGCTGGCGTAGTCGCCGTCCCAGTCGATCAGGCCACCGCGATCCAGTTCCAGGATGCGGGTCGCTAGGTTTTGCAGGAAGGAACGGTCGTGCGTGATAAACAGCACAGCGCCCTGGAAGTCCTTGAGGGCTTCTTCCAGCCAGGCAATTGCGCCGATATCCAGGTGGTTAGTCGGTTCGTCGAGCAGCAACAGGTCCGGTTCGGAAACCAGGGCCTGGGCCAGCAGGACGCGACGACGCCAGCCGCCGGACAATTCGGCGAGGGTCTTGTCGGCAGGCAGTTGCAGGCGGCTGAGGGTGCTGTCGACCAATTGCTGCAGGCGCCAGCCGTCACGGGCTTCGAGGTCGTGCTGGACGTGCATCAGCTTGTCCAGGTCAGCGGCGGTGACGATGTTCTGGCTCAAGTGGTGGTATTGCGCAAGCAACTCACCGACACCATCCAGGCCTTCGGCAACCACGTCGAACACAGTCCGTTCGTCGGCCACCGGCAATTCTTGCGGCAATTCGCCAATCTTGAGGCCCGGGGCGCGCCAGACAGAGCCTTCATCGGGCTTCTGGTCGCCTTTTACCAGCTTCATCATGCTGGACTTGCCGGTGCCGTTGCGGCCGATGATACACACCCGCTCACCACGGGCGATCTGCCAGGACACCTTGTCCAACAACGGCATAGCGCCGAAAGCAAGGGACACATCGCTGAATTTGAGCAGGGTCATGAGCTTCTCCAAAAACTGGGCGCGTATTCTACCTGACTTAGGGCCTGAGGCGGCCGGCATTTTCGCCGCCGACATGTTCTGCAGAAGATTTCCAGCGAACTTGAACGAAGCAGCCGGCAAAGCTTTCACCGGTTGCAGGCAAAAGGCTAAGCTAGAGGTAATCAGTGTCGGCAGGGTCGGCACTAGTCGTGATTTCTCTGCACGGACGTCTCATGCGCAGTCGCCTTTTCAATTTTTTATCTTGCCTACTTCTTTCCGCCACTGCCGCTCAAACCGCCCAGGCTGTGGACTTGACCACCCAACGCCAATATTACGATCAAGCCAAGCGGGCATTGGCCAAAGGCGACACTGGCCCTTACATGCAATACAGCCAGGCCCTGGCGGATTATCCGCTGACGCCGTACCTGGCCTACGACGAACTGACCGCCCGACTGAAATCCGCCAGCAACCAGGAGATCGAACAATTCCTGGCAAAAAACGGCGACCTGCCCCAGGCCAACTGGATGAAACTGCGCTGGTTACGCTGGCTGGCCGAACGGGGTGACTGGCAGACCTTTGAAAAGTACTACGACGCCAAGCTCAATTTCACCGAACTGGACTGCCTCCATGGCCAGTTCCAGCTAAGCCACAACCTCAAGGCCGAAGGCTATAAAACTGCCGAGAAACTGTGGCTCACCGGTAAATCCCAACCCGCCGCCTGCGATGCGACGTTTGGACAATGGGCCGCTGACGGCCAACTGACCGAACAGAAAATCTGGGACCGCACCAAACTGGCCGCCGAAGCGCGCAACTACGCGCTGGCCAACAGCCTGGTGAAAACCCTGCCCACCCTCGGCGTCCAAGGCCGACTGATGGTGGACGTCGCGCAAAAGCCTGACTTGCTCAGCGACCCATCACGCTTCCTGCCGGCGACCGAGGCAATGTCCGACGCGGTCGGCCTGGGTCTTCGCCGCCTGGCACGCCAGGACCCCGAAAAGGCCTTGGCCTTGCTCGATGGGTATGCCACCAGCATGCATTTCTCCCGTGACGAAAAAGTGTCCATCGCCCGGGAAATCGGCTTGACCCTGGCGCGACGCTACGACCCTCGCGCCCTGGACGTGATGACCAAATACGACCCGGAATTGCGGGACAACACCGTTTCCGAATGGCGCCTGCGGCTGCTGTTGCGCCTCGCTCGCTGGGAAGACGCTTATCAATTGACTCGCAAACTGCCCCAGGACCTGGCCACCACCAACCGCTGGCGCTACTGGCAAGCCCGCGCCCTAGAGTTGGCCGAACCGAAAAACCCGCACGCCTTGGTGCTGTACAAGGGCTTGGCGCAGGAGCGGGACTTCTACGGTTTCCTCGCGGCGGATCGCTCCCAAGCTCCGTACCAGTTGAACAACAAGCCACTGGTGATGAGTCAGGCGCTGGTCAACAAGGTACGTAACACCCCTGGCGTACGCCGCGCCCTGGAGTTCTACGCCCGTGGCCAGATCGTCGATGGCCGCCGCGAGTGGTACCACGTCAGCCGCCACTTCAACCGCGATGAAATGGTCGCCCAGGCCAAGCTGGCCTATGACATGAAGTGGTATTTCCCGGCAATTCGCACCATTAGCCAGGCAAAATACTGGGACGACCTGGACATCCGTTTCCCCATGGCCCACCGCGATACCCTGGTGCGCGAAGCCAAAGTTCGCGGCCTGCACTCAAGCTGGGTGTTTGCCATCACCCGCCAGGAAAGCGCCTTCATGGACGACGCCCGCTCCGGCGTCGGCGCCAGCGGCCTGATGCAACTGATGCCCGCCACCGCCAAGGAAACCGCGCGCAAGTTCAGCATCCCGCTAGCCTCACCGCAGCAAGTGCTGGACCCGGACAAGAACATCCAGCTCGGCGCTGCGTACCTCAGCCAGGTTCACAGCCAATTCAATGGCAACCGGGTCCTCGCTTCTGCCGCCTACAACGCAGGCCCCGGCCGGGTGCGCCAATGGCTGCGCGGCGCTGATCACCTGAGTTTCGACGTGTGGGTGGAAAGCATCCCATTCGACGAAACCCGCCAGTACGTGCAGAACGTGCTGTCTTACTCGGTGATCTACGGGCAAAAGCTCAACGCACCACAGCCTTTGGTGGATTGGCATGAGCGGTATTTTGATGATCAGTAAGATGGCAGTGGCAAGCGACAAGCCTTGAGCTTCAAGCTGAAATGAAAATGCCCGCATTAAGAGATGCGGGCATTTTTTATGGCCGACGATTTAACCTGTATGCGGCTCCCTGTCCCCATCGCTGAACTGCAACGCCGCCAACCGCGCATACAGAGGGTTACTGGCAATTAATTGTTGATGCGTCCCCACCGCCACCAACTTGCCCTGATCCATCACTGCAATCCGGTCGGCATTTTTCACGGTGGCCAACCGATGGGCGATCACCAGCGTGGTACGACCCTGCATCAATTGAGGCAAGGCTTGCTGGATCAAGTGTTCGCTCTGGGCATCAAGGGCGCTGGTGGCTTCGTCCAGCAGCAGGATAGGCGCGTCCACCAGCAGCGCGCGAGCGATAGCCAGGCGCTGGCGCTGACCACCGGAAAGGCCCATGCCGCCGTCGCCCAGGTGAGTCTGGTAGCCATCAGGCATTTGCAGGATGAAGTCGTGGGCGTGGGCGATACGAGCAGCTTCTTCGACTTGGGCAAACGTGGCCGAGGGGTTGCCGTAACGAATGTTTTCTTCGATGCTGCCGAAGAACAGCGCCGGGCTCTGGGAGACCAGGGCGAAGCAGCGGCGCAGGTCCAGCGGGTCCAGTTCGGTAAGGGCGTGGCCTTCCAGCATAACGCGGCCTTGTTGTGGATCGTAGAAGCGCAGCAGCAGGTCGAAGAGGGTTGATTTACCGGCACCGGACGGCCCTACCAATGCCAGGGTTTCACCTGCATTGACGGTCAGATTCAGGCCCTCGATGGCAAAGCGATCTGGACGTGACGGGTAGGAAAAGCTCAGATCTTGCAACGCCAGGCTACCGCTTACCCGCTCAGGCAGTTTGACGGTGCCATTGGCGGGCGCCTGGATTTCATTACTCGACTGCAACAACTCGGCAATACGCTCTGCCGCGCCCGCCGCCCGTTGCAGCTCGCCGATCACTTCGCTCAGGGTGCCGAAGGCGCTACCGACAATCAGGCTGTAAAACACAAAGGCCGCCAGCTCGCCGCCGGATATGCGCCCTGCCATCACGTCCATACCACCAACCCAGAGCATCACGCCCACGGCGCCCAGTACCAGCACGATCACCAGGGTGATGAGCCAGGCGCGCTGGACGATGCGCTTGCGCGCGGTATCGAAGGCCTCTTCCACGGTCACGGCGAAGCGCTGTTCGTCCTGGCGCTGGTGGTTGTAGGCCTGAACGGTTTTGATCTGGCCAAGGGTTTCCGACACGTAGCTGCCGACATCAGCGATGCGGTCCTGGCTCAACCGCGACAGGCTGCGCACCCGGCGACCGAAAATCAGAATCGGCGCCAGCACCAACGGCAGCGCAACCACCACGATGCTGGTGAGCTTGGGGTTGGTGATGAACAGCAGCACGATCCCACCGATCACCATCAAGGCATTGCGCAGGAATAGGGACAGCGACGAACCGATCACCGATTGCAGCAACGTGGTATCAGCGGTCAGGCGCGACTGGATTTCCGAGCTGCGGTTGTTTTCATAGAAGCCTGGATGCAGGTAGATCAGGTGGTTGAATACCTGCCGTCGAATGTCCGCCACGCAACGCTCGCCGATCCACGACACCAGGTAGAAGCGGGCAAAGGTACCCACTGCCAGGCCCACTACCAGAATCATAAACAAGCCGATGGACTGGTTGAGCAAATGGGGTGATTGGGTCATGAACCCCTGGTCCACCAACAGGCGGATACCCTGCCCCATGGATAAGGTGATGCCGGCGGTGACAATCAGCGCCAGCAAGGCACCCAGTGCCTGCCATCGATAAGGCGCGATAAAGCGGCTGGCCAGGCGAATGGCGCGGCGTTGAGGGGCTGAGAGCATGGAGAACTTCACCTGATGGAAACAGCCTCAAGCCTACACCGCAATTCAATGGAATTTGGCTAAATCACAATGAGTCAGGTTAATTATGCTCATCAACGATAGCTTCTAGAGGCTATCGGTCTAAAGTCCGGCTGGAAATCTGTAGCGGCTTCTGCTGGACTAGGGACTCGAACCGCCGATCTTGCAGGGCGCTGTAACAGCTCGGTCATGCGGGGGTTTTAGAGTAGGTACACAACCTGATGAGGAGACAGGCCATGTCCTTGCAAAATAGCAGCGATGCCAACATTGAAGTGATCCGCCAACCGCAGCATTTGCCTTGCTCGTATATCGACGCTCAAGGCCGCGAGGTGCAGATTACCGAAGACATGATCCAGGACGCTTGCCGAGAACTGGAACAAAAATTGGTCAAGCCTGCCGAGCAAGGCTGATACGCCCGCACCCTTTCAGAACCGGCCTACAGGGCCGGTTTTTTATGGTCGTGAATATCAGGAGACCGTCGCACCGAGTGCCGTGACGATAGCACCCAACTGCGCCGACTCCCCGTTGATCCGCACCTTCAACCCATCAATCTCCCGACGTTCAGGATAGTGCTTGCGCAGCAGATCAAACGCTTTGCGCTGCTCTTCCAAGGTTCCCACAAGGCTGCGACGCAAATCCGCGTCGTCGCGGCGCGGGTCGTAGACACTGCGGCACAACATGGCCAAGGCCCGGGTTGGATCGGTGCTGGCATTGAGGCTGACTTCAGCCAACCAGGGCTCAGGCAGCAAGTCGCTTAACTGAATGCTCGGTGCTTGCCCAAGATGTTTACAAAGCGCGTGATAGATCTGGGCCGTGCCGCGCTGCTTGCCATCGAGGCTATAACCGGCAATGTGCGGAGTTGCCAACACACACAAGTCGGCCAGTTCGGCATCCACCTGTGGCTCGCCTTCCCAGACATCCAGCACCGCTTGCAGGTCTTCGCGCTCCAGCAGCACGTCCTTGAGGGCCGAGTTATCCACCACCGGGCCACGGCTGGCGTTGATCAGCCAGGTGCCGGTTTTGAGTTGGTTCAGACGCTGACGATCAAACAGGTGCCAAGTGGAGCCATTGCCGGACTTGTTCAGCGGCGTGTGCAGGCTGATGACGTCGCACTGCTCGACAATCTGTTCCAGGCTGACGAAATCACCGTCTTCGGCGACTTGCCGTGGCGGGTCGCAGACCAGCACATTCCAGCCCAGGCCCTTGAGGACCTTGACCAGTCGCCCACCGACCTCACCCGCACCTACTACGCCGTAAGTGCGTTGAGCCAGGTCCACTCCTTCGATCTCGGCCAAGGTCAGCAGGCTGCCCAGCACATAGTCGACCACTCCACGGGCATTGCAGCCCGGCGCGCTGGACCACTGGATGCCGGC
This sequence comes from Pseudomonas sp. ANT_H4, assembly GCF_008369295.1. Taxonomy (GTDB): domain Bacteria; phylum Pseudomonadota; class Gammaproteobacteria; order Pseudomonadales; family Pseudomonadaceae; genus Aquipseudomonas. The sequence continues at coordinate 87,210 of NZ_VOBG01000004.1, forward strand.
CCGCTGGAAGTAGTCGAGGTCCAGGTGGTCGGTGCCAATGGTGCACGTCCCAACAAAGCGCACCGGCGTGCCTTGCAGCAACGCGCGGTTGACGTTAGTGACCGAACGCACCAACAGCACATCCGCTTGCTCAAGGGTGGCGCAGTCGATGGAACGGCCGGGCACCCGTCGGATCTCGCCAAACGCTTCGAAGAAGGCGTCGAGCAGCGGGATATTTTCGTCGGCAACAATCAGCATGGCAGGCTCCTTTCGCGGATCAGCAGTGTACAGGGGTGGGAAGGTAGACCGTTTACAAATCCACAACACAGGTTTTTTCCTGACCGATGCGTCAAGGCGTAGAATGCGCCGTCCTGCGCTCCCCCCCTTTCTGGACTACGTACGTGAACACTGCCGCTGATACCCCCGCCCTCACCCGCCCCGCCCGCGTGCGCCTGGAAGTGCGCAACCTGCTGGCCCTGGCCCTACCGATCATAATCGGGCAACTGGCGACTACCGCCATGGGCTTTGTCGATGCGGTAATGGCCGGGCGTGTCAGCTCAAGAGACCTGGCGGCGGTGGCCCTGGGCAACTCGATCTGGATTCCGGTGTACCTGCTGATGACCGGCACCCTGCTGGCCACCACTCCGAAGGTCGCCCAGCGCTTTGGCGCCGGCAAGCACCGCGAGATCGGGCCGCTGGTGCGTCAGTCGTTGTGGCTGGCGCTGGTGGTCGGGATCACGGCACTGTTATTGCTGATCAGCGCCGAGCCGATCCTGCATGCCATGAAGGTCGACCCCGAACTGATCACGCCGAGCATGGGTTACCTGCACGGTATTGCCTCGGGCATGCCAGCGATTGCACTGTATTACGTGCTGCGCTGCTTCAGTGATGGCCTAGGACGAACGCGGCCGAGCATGGTCATGGGTCTGTGCGGGCTGGCGCTGAATATTCCGCTGAACTATGTGTTCATCTACGGGCATTTCGGCGTACCGGCAATGGGCGGCATCGGTTGCGGCTGGGCCACGGCGATCGTGATGTGGGTGATGATGCTCGGCCTGGCCGCCTGGACGCGCTGGGCGCCGGTCTATCAATCGAGCGAGTTGTTCAAGCGCTTCGATTGGCCGCAATGGGCGGTGATCAAGGGGGTACTGAACATCGGCTTGCCCATTGGCATTGCGATCTTTGCCGAATCGAGCATCTTCGCGGTGATCGCCCTGCTGATCGGCAGTCTCGGCGCCACGGTGGTAGCCGGGCACCAGATCGCCCTGAACTTCAGCTCCCTGGTGTTCATGATTCCCTACTCCCTGAGCATGGCTGTCACCGTACGGGTCGGCCAGGCCCTGGGCCGTGGCGAGCCTCGTGAAGCGCGCTTTGCCGCCGGCGTGGGGATGGGCACGGCACTGGCCTACGCCTGCGTGTCTTGCAGCCTGATGTTGCTGTTTCGCGAGCAGATCGCAACCATCTACACCTCGGACCCCATGGTGATCCAGATAGCAGCGATGCTGATTGTGTTTTCTGCGCTGTTCCAGTTTTCCGATGCGATCCAGGTCACGGCCGCCGGCGCCTTGCGCGGTTATCAGGACACACGGGTGACCATGATCCTGACCCTGTTCGCTTATTGGGCCGTGGGCCTGCCGGTGGGTTACGTGCTGGGGCTAACGGACTGGCTGGGCGAGGCCCGTGGTCCGAGCGGCTTGTGGCAAGGGCTGATCGTGGGGTTGAGCTGTGCAGCAGTGATGCTGGTGATCCGCCTGACACGCAGTGCGCGCAAGCGGATTCGTTTTGAGCAGGCCAGGGCTTAAACGGACTTCTTGCGAATCCAGTACAGGTAGGTGCCTGCCTGCTCCTGCTGGTCCACCAGTTCATGGTCGAGGAACACGCAGAACTTGGGGATATCGCGACGGGTCGAGGGATCGGTCGCGATGACCTTGAGCAAACCACCAGGCGCCAGGTCGCGGATGTGCTGGTGCAGCATCATTACCGGTTCCGGGCAGTGGAGGCCGGTGGCGTCGAGGATACCGTCGACGGCGGTGTCAAAAATGTCGCTCATCACTCACTCCTGAAACTGGCCGCCAGTTTACCGGGCCTTGGGTTTTTTCACATCCAATCGGCGCAAATGGCAGGTCACTTCTTCGCGGTCGTGGTACAGCTGCTTGCAGCCGATCTCCACGCGAATGCCGCGTGCCCTGAAGCCTTCCTCGATGCGTTCAAGCAAGCGCTTCACTTCGGCATAACGCTGTTTCATCGGCAGTTTCAGGTTGACCACCGCTTCACGGCAATGTCCCTCGCCAATCCAGGTTTCCAACAAGGCCGCGTTACGCGCCGGTTTCTCGACGATATCGCAGACCATCCAGTCCACCGGCTGCTTGGGCGTGTAGATGAAGCCGTCGGCCATCAAATGCTGCACCAGGCCGGTGTCCATCAGGCTTTCGGCCATGGGGCCGTTGTCGATGGCGGTCACCAGCATGCCGCGATTGACCAGTTGCCAGGTCCAGCCACCGGGCGCAGCACCCAGGTCGACGCCGGTCATGTCGCTGTGCAGGCGCTCGTCCCACTGATCCCGGGGGATAAAGTGGTGCCAGGCCTCTTCCAGCTTCAAGGTCGAGCGGCTTGGCGCGTCCCGGGGAAATTTCAGGCGGGGAATACCCATGGGCCACATTGCCGAATTGTTCGACTCTGCCAATCCCATGAACACTTCACGGCCGCTCTTGAAGGTCAGCAGCAAACGCGGCTTGCTGGCGTCTTCCACCAGCTTGCCAGCGGCCATCAGCGCCTTGCGCAGGTGGCCTTCGAATTTTTTGCAGAAGTTCGACAGTTCCTTGCCATCATTGGTGTCGACCATTTCCAGCCACAGGCTGCCGCACAACGGGAAGCCTTGCATGTGAGCAAGGATTACGCTGATGCGATCGGTTTCCGGCAGGTCGATAAACACCCCGCGCGCCCACTGCCTTGGGAAGATCAGCTCGGCAAAGCGCTGGCCGTGCATCAGGCGCTTGGCACCATCTTCTTCGGTGCAGACAAATTCGGCGCAGGCGCTGCCGGTCTTGGCCTTGGCGTAGCCCGAGACGTTCAGGCGCGCGGCGTGTTCCGAGATTTCGGAACAGACTTCGCCTTCAAATCCCGGCCGGCAGTGCATAAAAAGGGTGTTCATCAACTCTCCTGGATCACCGGATTGCGCTATCGCAATGCCTGTCATGAAAACGCGCGCATGATAGCCGACTTCGGAACCTTGGACTTCTCAATAGAGTCCAGTAATTAGCCAGCTACTTAAAACAGGGCTAGGTTAGAAGCTCTGCCCGCCCCGTCAGGTCCGTAGCCGTGCGGACCACAAGGAGTCATTTCAATGTCATCTCTTGATAGCCTGAGAACCCTTAAAACCTTAAAGATCGACGACAAGACCTACCACTACTTCAGCCTGCCCGAAGCCGCCAAGAGCCTGGGTGATCTGGACAAGTTGCCTATGTCCCTCAAAGTGCTGCTGGAAAACCTGCTGCGCTGGGAGGATGAAAAAACCGTCACCGGGGCGGACCTCAAGGCCCTGGCCGCCTGGCTCAAGGAGCGCCGCTCCGACCGCGAGATTCAATACCGCCCGGCACGGGTACTGATGCAAGACTTCACCGGCGTACCCGCCGTGGTCGACCTAGCCGCCATGCGCGCCGCCGTGGCCAAGGCTGGCGGTGACCCGCAGCGCATCAACCCGCTGTCGCCGGTGGACCTGGTGATCGACCACTCAGTAATGGTCGACAAGTTTGGCAGTGCCGGCGCCTTTGAACAGAACGTCGACATTGAAATGCAGCGCAACGGCGAGCGCTATGCCTTCCTGCGCTGGGGCCAAAGTGCCTTCGACAACTTCAGGGTAGTCCCGCCGGGCACTGGCATTTGCCACCAGGTCAACCTGGAATACCTCGGCCGCACCGTATGGACCAAGGATGAGGACGGCCGCACCTACGCCTTCCCTGACACTCTGGTAGGCACCGACTCCCACACCACCATGATCAACGGCCTCGGCGTTTTGGGCTGGGGCGTGGGCGGTATCGAAGCGGAAGCGGCGATGCTCGGCCAGCCGGTGTCGATGCTGATCCCGGAAGTGATCGGCTTCAAATTAACCGGCAAGCTCAAGGAAGGCATCACCGCCACCGACCTGGTGCTGACGGTCACGCAAATGCTGCGCAAGAAAGGTGTGGTGGGCAAATTCGTCGAGTTCTATGGTGACGGCCTCGCCGACCTGCCACTGGCCGACCGCGCCACCATCGCCAATATGGCCCCGGAGTATGGCGCCACCTGTGGCTTCTTCCCGGTGGACGACGTGACCCTGGACTACTTACGCCTGTCCGGTCGCCCTGCCGAAACCGTGAAACTGGTGGAGGCCTACAGCAAGGTCCAGGGCCTGTGGCGTATCGCCGGCCAGGAACCCGTATTCACCGACAGCTTGGCCCTGGACATGGGCAGCGTCGAAGCCAGCCTCGCCGGGCCGAAACGCCCACAGGACAGGGTATCGCTACCTGATGTCGGCCAAGCCTTCAGCGACTTCCTCGACCTGCAATTCAAACCGACGAATAAGGAAGAAGGCCGCCTGGAAAGCGAAGGCGGCGGCGGTGTTGCCGTAGGCAATGCCGATATGATCGGTGAAACGGACTACGACTTCGAAGGCCAGACCTATCGCCTGAAAAACGGCGCGGTGGTGATCGCTGCGATTACCTCCTGCACCAACACCTCCAACCCCAGCGTGATGATGGCGGCCGGGCTGGTGGCGAAAAAGGCAGTCGAGAAAGGCCTCAAACGCAAACCGTGGGTGAAAAGCTCCCTGGCGCCAGGCTCCAAAGTGGTCACCGACTACTACAACGCTGCCGGCTTGACCCAGTACCTCGACGAACTGGGCTTTGCCTTGGTGGGCTACGGTTGCACCACCTGTATTGGCAACTCCGGGCCGTTGCCGGAACCGATTGAAAAAGCCATCCTGAAAGCCGACCTCACCGTGGCCTCGGTGCTCTCGGGCAACCGCAACTTCGAAGGCCGGGTTCACCCGCTGGTAAAAACCAACTGGCTGGCCTCCCCGCCCTTGGTAGTGGCTTACGCCCTGGCCGGCAGCGTGCGGATTGACATCAGCAGTGAGCCGCTGGGTGAAGGCAAAGACGGCAAGCCGGTGTACCTGCGGGACATCTGGCCCAGCAGCCAGGAAATTGCCGACGCCGTGGCACAGGTCAGCACAAGCATGTTCCACAAGGAATACGCCGATGTGTTTGCCGGCGATGAACAATGGCAAGCTATTGAAGTGCCGCAAGCTGCGACTTACGTGTGGCAGAAGGACTCCACCTATATCCAGCATCCACCGTTCTTTGACGACATTGCCGGCCCGCTGCCGGTGATCAAGGACATCCAGGGCGCCAACGTCTTGGCCTTGCTCGGGGACTCGGTGACCACCGACCACATCTCCCCCGCCGGTAATATCAAGACCGACAGCCCCGCCGGGGATTACCTGCGTGAGCAAGGCGTCGAGCCCAGGGACTTCAACTCCTACGGCTCCCGCCGGGGCAATCATGAAGTGATGATGCGCGGCACCTTCGCCAACATCCGCATCCGCAACGAAATGCTCGGCGGTGAGGAAGGCGGCAATACGATCTATATCCCTACCGGGGAGAAAATTCCGATCTACGATGCGGCCATGAAATACCAGGCGTCCGGCACGCCGCTGGTGGTCATCGCCGGTCAGGAATACGGCACTGGGTCGAGCCGCGACTGGGCAGCCAAGGGCACCAACCTGCTGGGGGTCAAAGCGGTGATTGCCGAGAGTTTCGAACGAATTCATCGTTCCAATCTGGTGGGCATGGGCGTGCTGCCGTTGCAGTTCAAGCTGGACCAGAACCGTAAGGCGCTAAAGCTGACCGGTAAGGAGAAGATCAACATTCTCGGGCTGACCAATGCCCAGATCGAGCCACGAATGAACCTGACGCTGGTCATTACCCGAGAAGATGGCAGCCGCGAGAAGGTCGACGTGCTGTGCCGGATCGACACCCTCAATGAAGTCGAGTACTTCAAGGCGGGCGGGATTCTGCACTATGTGTTACGGCAATTGATTGCCTCGTAACTGACACGTTCTACACACAACACCGCCTTTATTAGGCGGTGTTCTCATTTTTGCCATGGGTGGCGGTCGGTTCAAGCCTGGGTAGCGCGGCGATTGCCACGCTTTTTGGCTTGAATCCGCTGTATTTCGGACTGTTTCCCTATCCGATGCTTGCTGGCTGAACGCCACATCAGCACAAGAGAGCAGCCCGCGCCAGCACCTGCGAGCCACGGTGTGATGGCGCGCTGATTATTGCAAAAATAAGTTAAATAAAACCCTGCGATGGTCGACAACCTGTCAAAGCCTTGTGGATTGAACAACCATGCGTAATAACCAACCCGTTACCCAGCGCGAACGTACCTTCCCCACTCAGCAACGGTTGATTTCCACCACCGATGCCAAAGGCGTGATCACGTACTGCAACGACGCGTTTGTCGAGATCAGTGGGTTTTCCCGGGACGAACTGATGCGTGCCCCGCACAATCTGGTTCGTCACCCGGATGTACCTGCGGCCGTTTTTGCACACATGTGGTCCACGCTCAAACAAGGCTTGCCATGGATGGGCATCGTCAAGAACCGCTGCAAGACCGGCGATCACTATTGGGTCAACGCCTATATGACACCGGTCTTCGACGGCAATCAGGTGGTCGGCTACGAGTCGGTTCGGGTCAAGCCCTCCGCCGAGCAGATCCGCCGGGCCGAAGCGCTTTACCAGCGCATCAACCAGGGTAAGTCGGCCATCCCGAGCAGTGATAAATGGCTGCCGGTGCTGCAGGACTGGCTGCCGTTTATCCTGGTCAGCCAGTTGAGCTTCCTGATCGGAATCTGGTTCGACTCCCACTGGGGCTTCGCCCTAGCCGCCGCGCTTTCCGTACCTCTAGGCCTGATCGGCCTGTCCTGGCAACAGCGCGGCCTCAAGCGTTTGCTGCACCTAACCGAGCAAACCACCTCCGACCCGCTGATCGCGCAGATGTACACCGACAGCCGTGGTGCCCAGGCGCGCCTGGAGATGTCGATCCTCAGCCAGGAAGCACGGTTGAAGACCTGCCTTACCCGCTTGCAGGACACCGCCGAACACCTCAACGAGCAGGCGCGCAAGTCCAATACGCTGGCTCATAACAGTTCCAGCGGCCTGGAACGCCAGCGGGTGGAGACTGAACAAGTCGCCACCGCCGTCAATCAAATGGCCGCAACGACTCAGGAAGTCGCCAGCCACGTGCAGCGCACCGCCGATGCGACCCAGGAAGCCAATCGCCTGACCGGACGTGGTCGCGATATCGCCGGGGAAACCCGCGAAGCCATTCAGCGCCTGTCGGTGGTAGTCGGGGAAACCGGGCTGACCGTGACGCAACTGGCCAAGGACAGCGACGAAATCGGCGGAGTGGTCGATGTGATCAAGGGCATTGCCGACCAGACCAACCTGCTGGCGTTGAACGCGGCCATCGAAGCGGCCCGTGCCGGCGAGATGGGGCGTGGCTTTGCCGTGGTGGCTGATGAAGTGCGCCAACTGGCCCAGCGTACCAGCGAGTCCACCGGGCAGATCCATGCCCTGATTGCCAAACTGCAGCAGACCGCCAGCACCGCCGTACAGACCATGTCTGCTGGGCATCGCCAGGCCGAAGAAGGCGTGGCGAAGGTGATGGAGGCCGATCAGGCGTTGGTGGGTATCAGCGAAGCAGTGGCCAATATAACCGACATGACCACCCAGATCGCCGCCGCTACCGAAGAGCAAAGCGCCGTGGCCGAAGAGATCAGCCGCAACATCAGCACCATTGCGCTGTTGGCGGATCAGACTTCGGAGCAGGCTTTGAACTCGGCGCAGTTGAGTGAAGAGCTGACGCATACCGCCAATACTCAGTACTCTCTGGTAGAGCGGTTTAACCGCTAGACCGCTATCGCAGGCAAGCCAGCGCCCACATTTGACTGGATTCACACATCAAAATGTGGGCGCCGGGCTTGCCCGCGATGGGGCCCTAAGTGCCGCCAAGAAAACTTGAGACCTTCACCGCCGCCGCCTCCAGATGCTGTTCATGACTGAATCCCGAAGCCTTCAACGGCTTCAAGTCATGATCCCCCGCCACCAGCCACATCACCTCGATGTTAGGCGATAGCGCATATCCTTCCACTGCCTGGCGGTTACCCAGCGCATCACGCTCGCCCTGGACAATCAAGGTGTGCGTTTTTAACCCAGACAAATGCTCGATCCGAGGCTTTTGTGGCTTGCCCACCGCATAAAATGGATAGCCTAAACACACCAGCCCATCAGCCCCCACTTCATCCGCCAGCATACTGGCCATCCGCCCACCCATGGACTTGCCGCCGATGGCCAGGCGCCCAGTGACATGTCGTCGCACCAGGGCATATACCTCACGCCAGGACTCCAGCAGTTTGGGGGCCGGGTTGGGCGGGCGCCTGCCGCCATCCAGGCGCCGTTGGGCCATGTAGGGAAACTCGAAGCGCAACACGTTGACGCCACGGCCGGAAAGGCGCGCAGCCATATTGTTCATGAAGCTGCTGTCCATCGGCGCGCCGGCGCCATGGGCAAAAATCAGCGTCACCGGGTCGCCAGAAACCGCGCCTGAGGCAACATCCCATAACCAGCCATGTTCACGCACACAGTGCGCCCATTGATCCTCGTCAATACTGGCCTTGTGCTCTTTGCCCATGCTTGCCTCGCTTTTTAGTCTGCCTATAACTACAGCCGAAGTGTCGCACCTGCTTCGGTTGAACCGTGGATGGGGAACCATGAACACTACAATCAGTACCGCCTATAACTACAAGGTGGTCCGCCAATTCGCCATTATGACGGTGGTCTGGGGCATCGTCGGAATGGGGCTCGGGGTTTTTCTCGCAGCCCAGTTGGTATGGCCAGAACTCAACTTCAACTTGCCTTGGACCAGCTTCGGTCGCTTGCGCCCGTTGCACACTAACGCGGTGATCTTCGCCTTCGGCGGCTGCGCACTGTTTGCAGCGTCCTTTTACTCGGTGCAACGCACCTGCCAAACCCAGTTGTTCGCGCCGAAAGTCGCCGCGTTCTGCTTCTGGGGCTGGCAGCTGGTCATCCTGTTGGCTGCGATTTCCTTGCCTCTGGGTTACACCAGCTCCAAGGAATACGCCGAGCTGGAATGGCCGATCGACATCCTGATCACCATCGTCTGGGTGGCCTACGCCATTGTGTTCTTCGGCACGTTGATGAAGCGCAATACCAAACATATCTACGTCGGTAACTGGTTCTTCGGTGCGTTCATCATCACCGTAGCCATCCTGCATATCATCAACAACCTGGAAATCCCGGTTAGCCTGACCAAGTCCTACTCCCTGTACGGCGGTGCGACGGATGCCATGGTGCAATGGTGGTACGGCCACAACGCTGTAGGCTTCTTCCTCACTGCAGGCTTCCTGGGGATGATGTACTACTTCGTGCCGAAACAGGCCGAGCGTCCGGTGTACTCCTATCGCTTGTCCATCGTGCACTTCTGGGCACTGATCACCCTTTACATCTGGGCCGGCCCTCACCACTTGCACTACACCGCACTGCCAGACTGGGCACAGTCCCTGGGCATGGTGATGTCGCTGGTGCTGCTGGCTCCGAGCTGGGGCGGCATGATCAACGGCATGATGACCCTCTCTGGCGCCTGGCATAAGTTGCGCAGCGACCCGATCCTGCGCTTCCTCGTGGTCTCCCTGGCGTTCTATGGCATGTCGACCTTCGAAGGCCCGATGATGGCCATCAAGACCGTCAACGCCCTCTCCCACTACACCGACTGGACCATCGGCCACGTTCACGCCGGCGCTCTGGGCTGGGTAGCAATGATTTCCATCGGCGCGCTGTACCACATGATCCCGAAAATCTTCGGTCGCGAGCAGATGTACAGCCTCGGCTTGATCAACGCGCACTTCTGGCTAGCCACCATCGGCACCGTGCTCTACATCGCGTCGATGTGGGTCAACGGCATCGCCCAGGGCCTGATGTGGCGTGCAATCAACGAAGACGGCACCCTGACCTACTCCTTCGTCGAAACCCTGGTGGCCAGCCACCCAGGCTTTGTCGTGCGGCTGGTGGGCGGTGCAATCTTCCTCAGCGGCATGTTTCTGATGGCCTGGAACACCTGGCGCACCGTGCGGGCAGCACAACCTGCCGAAGTCGCCGCTGCGGCGCAGATGGCCTGAGGAGTCAGTCATGAAACACGAAATTATTGAAAAGAACGTCGGCCTGCTGATGCTGCTGATGGTGCTCGCCGTGAGCATCGGCGGCCTGACGCAGATCGTCCCGCTGTTCTTCCAGGACGTTACCAACAAACCGGTGGAAGGCATGAAGCCCTACACCGCGCTGCAACTGGAAGGTCGCGACATCTACATCCGTGAAGGCTGCGTACAGTGCCACTCGCAGATGATCCGGCCGTTCCGTGCCGAGACCGAGCGTTATGGTCACTACTCGGTCGCCGGCGAAAGCGTCTGGGATCACCCGTTCCTGTGGGGTTCCAAGCGCACCGGGCCGGACCTGGCTCGCGTCGGCGCACGCTACTCGGACGACTGGCACCGCGCGCACTTGTACAACCCGCGCAACGTGGTGCCGGAATCGAAGATGCCGGCCTATCCATGGCTGGTCACCGCCCAGGTCGACAACAGCCACACCGAAACCAAGCTCAAGGTCATGCGCACCCTCGGCGTGCCGTACACCGACGCGGACATCACCGCCGCCGTGGACAGCCTCAAGGGCAAGACCGAAATGGACGCACTCGTCTCCTACCTGCAAGTGCTCGGCACTGCAATCAAGAGCAAGAGGTGAACCATGGGTTTTGAACTTGATACCGGAATGATCCGCGGCCTCGGCACGCTGGTGGTGGCAATTGCCTTCATCGGCCTGTCGCTATGGGTGTTCAACTCCAAGCGCAACCCGGAGTTCGCCGAGGCTTGCCTGCTGCCATTTGCCGATGAACCGTTGCCAAACACCACCGGCACCCCATCCGACGCTCACGAAGAGCCTGTAACAAGGAGCATTCGGCCATGACTACCTTCTGGAGTACATGGATCTGTGTACTGACCATCGGCAGCCTGATCGGCCTGACCTGGCTGTTGTTTGGTACCCGCAAGGGCGAAACCAAGGGCAGCGTCGACCAGACCATGGGCCACGCCTTCGACGGGATTGAGGAGTACGACAATCCCCTGCCCCAATGGTGGTTCATGTTGTTCGCCGGGACTTTGTTGTTCGCCGTCGGCTACCTGATCCTCTATCCGGGCCTGGGCAACTGGAAAGGCGTGTTGCCGGGCTATGAAGACGGCTGGACCCAGACCAAGGAATGGGACAAGGAAATGGCCAAGGCCGACGCCAAGTTTGGGCCTATCTTCGCCAAATTCGCAGCCATGCCCGTGGAAGAAGTCGCCAAAGACCCGCAAGCGCTGAAAATGGGCGGTCGCCTGTTTGCCTCCAACTGCGCGGTGTGCCACGGCTCCGATGCCAAGGGCGCCTACGGCTTCCCCAACCTGGCGGACAACAACTGGCGCTGGGGCGGTTCGGCGGATGCGATCAAGCTCACCATCATGAGCGGTCGTCACGCTGCCATGCCGGCCTGGGGTGAAGTGCTGGGCGAAGACGGGGTCAAGAACGTTGCCGCCTACGTGCGTCACGATCTGGCCAAGCTGCCATTACCTGCTGACAGCAATCTCGACATGGCGGCCGGCCAGGTGGCGTTCAGCACTACGTGCGTCGCCTGCCACGGTCCTGATGGCCATGGCGTTGAAGCCATGGGCGCGCCGAACCTGACGCAGCCAGGCGGTTTCATCTACGGCACCAGCCTGGCGCAGTTGCAACAGACGATCCGCCATGGCCGCCAGGGCCAGATGCCGGCGCAGGAAGTGCTGCAAGGCAATGACAAGGTGCATTTGCTGGCCGCGTACGTCTATAGCCTGTCTCAGAAGCAGGAGTAAGCTGCAAGCTGCAAGCTGCAAGAGAAGAGCCCAAAACTTGGATCTTGCAGCTGCTTTCAACAGCCACGCCCTACACCTTCCCGCTTCAAACTTGTTGCTTGCAGCTTAAAGCTTGAAGCTTGAAGCCGCGCGACTGCGCCCTATTGTCACACCCTCCCAAAGCACAACTTCCCCCTCCTGCCATTCGGGTCTACGCTTGTTTCGACAGTGGACCGGCATTGGCCGGTCGCAGGCCGACTTGCACTCGATGGGTTAGACATTTCTGCTCTATGACAGGCGCAAAGGCTGGTAGTTACCGGCTGTCGCGCCACTGACCATTCGTCACCTGAACAGCTTGTTTACACACTCTTCGTTACAAGCACCTTCGACTCTCCTATTTTCCTGTCCACTTCATCAATTTTTCATTATGGATTTTGTCCTTACGCCAAACATGGAAAGGGCGCAGAATCTGGTTCGGAACGCCTTGACGCATGTCAGGTTGCGTTGCAATGGATCCCCGCTTTCTACATACTTGCGGCCGATTTTTATCCTAATAAAACACCTAAACCGTGGAACCTTAGAATGAGCACAGCAATCAGTCCGACTGCTTATAACTATAAGGTAGTCCGCCAGTTCGCCATCATGACGGTGGTCTGGGGGATCCTTGGCATGGGGCTCGGTGTCTTCATCGCCTCGCAACTGGTCTGGCCGGAGTTGAACTTCGACCTGCCATGGACGACGTTTGGACGCCTACGCCCGCTGCACACCAATCTGGTGATCTTCGCCTTCGGCGGATGTGCACTGCTTGGCACCTCCTACTATGTCGTGCAGCGAACCTGCCAGACGCGACTGATTTCCGACAGCCTCGCCGCGTTCACCTTCTGGGGATGGCAAGCGGTCATCGTCGGCGCCATCATCACCTTGCCAATGGGTTTCACCACCACCAAGGAATACGCGGAACTGGAATGGCCCCTTGCCATTCTTCTGGCGATCGTCTGGGTGACCTACGCCATCGTGTTCTTCGGCACCATCGTCAAGCGCAAGACCAAGCACATCTATGTCGGCAACTGGTTCTACGGCGCATTTATCGTCGTGACGGCGATGCTGCACATCGTCAACCACGCGTCCCTGCCGGTGAGTTTCTTCAAGTCCTACTCGGCATACGCCGGTGCGACTGACGCGATGATCCAATGGTGGTACGGCCACAACGCCGTAGGTTTCTTCCTGACCACCGGCTTCCTGGGGATGATGTACTACTTCGTGCCCAAACAGGCCGAGCGTCCGATCTACTCCTATCGCCTGTCCATCGTGCACTTTTGGGCGCTGATCACCCTGTACATCTGGGCCGGTCCTCACCACTTGCACTACACCGCATTGCCGGATTGGGCGCAGTCCCTGGGCATGGCCATGTCGATCATCCTGCTGGCCCCAAGCTGGGGCGGCATGATCAACGGCATGATGACCCTCTCGGGCGCCTGGCATAAGCTGCGTACCGACCCGATCCTGCGCTTCCTCGTGGTGTCTTTGGCGTTCTACGGCATGTCGACTTTCGAAGGGCCGATGATGGCCATCAAGACGGTCAACTCGCTGTCCCACTACACCGACTGGACCATCGGCCACGTACACGCCGGCGCCCTCGGTTGGGTAGCGATGATCTCCATCGGCGCGCTGTACCACATGATTCCCAAGGTCTTCGGCCGTGCGCAGATGCACAGTACTGCCCTGATCAATACGCACTTCTGGCTCGCGACCATCGGTACCGTGCTCTACATCGCCTCGATGTGGGTCAACGGCATCACCCAGGGCCTGATGTGGCGTGCAATCAACGATGACGGCACCCTCACCTACTCCTTCGTCGAAGCGCTGCAAGCCAGCCATCCTGGTTTCATCGTTCGCGCCATCGGCGGTGCATTCTTTGCCAGCGGCATGTTGTTCATGGCCTACAATGTCTGGCGCACCGTTCGCGCCTCGACCCCGGCTGAAGCTGAAGCCGCCGCTCAGATCGCTGTCGTTGGAGCTCACTGATGAAGCATGAAGTAGTCGAGAAGAATATCGGCCTGCTGGCCTTCTTCATGGTTATCGCCGTGAGCATCGGCGGTCTGACCCAGATCGTTCCGCTGTTTTTCCAGGACGTAACCAACAAACCGGTGGAAGGCATGAAGCCGCGCACCGCCCTTGAACTGGAAGGCCGAGACATTTACATCGCCAACGGTTGTGTCGGTTGCCACTCGCAGATGATCCGGCCGTTCCGCGCCGAGACTGAACGCTACGGCCACTACTCGGTCGCCGGTGAAAGCGTCTGGGACCACCCGTTCCTGTGGGGCTCCAAACGTACCGGTCCGGACCTGGCCCGTGTCGGCGGTCGTTACTCCGATGACTGGCAGCGTGCGCACTTGTACAACCCGCGCAACGTGGTGCCTGAGTCGAAAATGCCGGCGTACCCGTTCCTCGTGGAAAGCAAGCTCGACGGCAAGGACACGGCGAAAAAAATGGAAGTCTTGCGCACCCTGGGCGTGCCTTACACCGACGAAGACATCGCCGGTGCCAAGGATGCCGTGAAGGGCAAGACCGAAATGGACGCGCTGGTGGCCTATCTGCAAGGCCTTGGCACCATTATCAAAAGCAAACGGTGATCTAAATGGATATCGGGATGATTCGAGGCCTGGGCACCGTTGTCGTGATGGTGGCCTTTATCGGCCTGGCCTTGTGGGTGTTCAACCCCAAGCGCAAGTCAGAGTTTGAAGACGCGACCTTGCTGCCTTTCGCGGATGATCCCGAAGCCATCAAGCACGTCGAGCAAGCTTCTAGGAGTAACAAAGAATGACTACGTTCTGGAGTCTGTACGTCACAGTCCTCAGTCTGGGTACCATCTTCGCCCTGACCTGGCTGCTGCTGTCGACCCGCAAGGGTCAGCGCGTCGAGCAAACGGACGAGACGGTTGGCCACTCGTTCGACGGGATCGAGGAATACGACAACCCGCTGCCTAAATGGTGGTTCATGCTGTTCGTCGGCACCATCATCTTCGCCCTCGGCTACCTGGTGCTGTACCCAGGCCTGGGCAACTGGAAAGGCCTGCTGCCAGGCTACGCCTACCTCGACAATGACAAGCAAACCCCGTTCGCCAACGGCCAAAGCGGCTGGACCGGCGTACACGAGTGGGAAAAGGAAATGGCCAGGTCGGACGCCAAGTTCGGCCCGATCTTCGCCAAGTTCGCTTCCATGCCCATTGAGGAAGTGGCCAAGGACCCGCAAGCCTTGAAGATGGGTGGCCGTCTGTTCGCCTCCAACTGCTCGGTGTGCCACGGTTCCGACGCCAAGGGTGCCTACGGTTTCCCCAACCTGACCGACGCCGACTGGCGCTGGGGCGGCGAGCCGGAAACCATCAAGACCACCATCATGGCGGGTCGCCACGCGGTGATGCCAGGTTGGGCCGAAGTCATTGGCGAGCAAGGCGTTGCAGACGTCTCCGGCTTCGTACTGACCAAGCTCGACGGCCGCAAGCTGCCGGAAGGCGCCAAGGCTGACGTAGCCAACGGTGAAAAACTGTTCGCCGCCAACTGCGTGGCCTGCCACGGCCCTGCTGGTAAAGGCACACCAGCCATGGGCGCGCCTGACCTGACTCATCCGGGCGCGTTCATCTACGGCTCAAGCTACGCCCAACTGCAGCAGACCATCCGCTACGGCCGCCAGGGCCAGATGCCTGCCCAAGAGCAGTTGCAAGGCAACGACAAGGTGCACCTGCTGGCCGCTTACGTTTACAGCCTGTCCCATGGGGAAAAGGCCGCTGACGCCAAGTAAGCAAGCTGCAATATAAAACGGCCCCGCCAGTGAGAATTGGCGGGGCCGTTTTTTTGGCCATTACTCTGGAACGCCATAGCCACTCAAGTTGCAAGGGTGATGTTTTTTAGCGAAGCACAGCCATGAGCAACGAGCCAATCATCCAGGATTGAGCCCTGCGCGCCCAAAAAACGTCCATACTTCACCTGTCAATTGATTCAAGTCATTTACACCATCAATTGATTTCTCCCAACGCGACCAAAGGTCGCACCCGTTCGCCAGCACTACAGGCGTATCATTGCGCCACTGCAACACCCTTATTTTGACCCCGACTGGCACGTACTGGCCGAGGCAAATCTCCACTGCCGTGGGATGCAATGATGAGCAACCAGATTCCGGTACATGACGTTACCCCGCCTGCCAAAAACTCAAGCAACTCCGTCGATCTCTACGCGTCTCGGGAGAAAATCTACACCCGTGCCTTCACCGGACTGTTTCGCAATTTGCGGATGCTCGGTGGCGCCGGGTTGTTCCTGCTTTATTTCGGCACGGTGTGGCTGAACTGGGGCGGTCATCAGGCCGTCTGGTGGAACCTGCCGGAGCGTAAATTTTTTATTTTTGGTGCGACATTCTGGCCCCAGGATTTCATTCTGCTGTCGGGTATCCTGATTATTTCCGCGTTTGGCCTGTTCTTCATCACCGTGTACGCCGGGCGTATCTGGTGCGGTTATACCTGCCCGCAAAGCGTGTGGACCTGGATCTACATGTGGTGCGAAAAGGTCACCGAAGGCGACCGCAACCAGCGAATCAAGCTGGACAAGGCGCCGATGAGCGCCAATAAGTTACTGCGTAAGTTCAGCAAGCACAGCCTGTGGCTACTCATCGGCTTTGTCACCGGCATAACCTTCGTCGGCTACTTCTCGCCGATTCGCGAGCTGGTGTTCGAGTTTTTTACCGGACAAGCCGATGGCTGGTCGTATTTCTGGGTCGGTTTCTTCACTCTCGCCACCTACGGCAACGCCGGCTGGCTACGCGAGCAAGTGTGCATTTATATGTGCCCCTATGCGCGCTTCCAGAGTGTGATGTTCGACAAGGACACCCTGATCGTCTCCTACGATCCGCGCCGTGGCGAAAGCCGTGGCCCGCGCAAGAAAGGCATCGACTACAAGGCCCAGGGCCTGGGGGACTGCATTGATTGCACCATGTGTGTGCAGGTCTGCCCCACTGGCATCGACATCCGCGACGGCCTGCAGGTCGAGTGCATCGGCTGCGCGGCCTGCATAGACGCCTGCGACAACATCATGGACAAGATGGATTACCCTCGCGGGTTGATCAGCTACACCACCGAACACAACCTATCCGGGCAGAAAACCAACAAGCTGCGCCCGCGCCTGATCGGCTATGCCCTGGTGCTACTGGCGATGATCAGCCTGTTGGCCACCGCTTTTTTCATGCGTTCGCTAGTGGGTTTCGACGTCAGCAAGGACCGGGTGCTGTACCGCGAAAACGCCGAAGGGCGGATCGAGAACGTCTACAGCCTGAAAATCATGAACAAGGACCAGCGCGACCACACCTATGTGCTGGACGCCAGCGGCCTGCCGGACCTCAAGCTGCAAGGCAAACGCGAGATCAAGGTGGCTGCCGGGGAAATCTTCAGCATGCCGGTGGAACTGTCGAGCGCGCCGGAGCAAATGCCGTCCAGCACCAACGAGGTCAAGTTCATCCTCAAGGATGCCGACGATGACAGCGTCCACGTTGAAGCCAAGAGCCGATTCATCGGCCCTCAAATTCGTTAAAAGAGAGCAGAACAATGCCCGTAGCAACTGCCGCAAGCCCCTGGTACAAGCACCTCTGGCCCTGGATCATCATTGGTATCCTGGCCTGCTCGGTGACCTTGACCTTGACCATGGTGACCATCGCGGTGAACAATCCGGACAACCTGGTCAACGACAACTACTACGAAGCCGGCAAAGGCATCAACCGCTCTCTGGACCGCGAACTGCTGGCCCAAACCCTGAAACTGCGCGCCACCCTGCACCTGGATGCACTGACCGGCGAAGTCGAGCTACGCCTGAGCGGCAACAGCCAGCCCGCCACCGTGGAGCTGAACCTGATTTCGCCCACCCAGCCGGAGAAGGATCGCAAGATCGTCCTGGCTCGCAGCGAAAGCGAACCGGGCCGTTACATTGGCCAAGTGACGGACAAGGTTGAAGGTCGTCGTTTTGTTGAGCTGCTGGGTATGCAGGACGGCAAGACCTGGCGCATGTTTGAAGAGGAAGATGTCAGCCATGACAAGGACTTGATGCTCGGTGACGAACCGTTGCAGGGTGCTGAAGACCTGAAAAACTAAATCCTGCGCATCGCGCATCGCGGGCAAGCCCGCTCCCACAGTTGATCGCGGTCAAATGTGGGAGCGGGCTTGCCCGCGATGAGGCCCTCCCAGCCGACATAGATCCAGACCATGACCACCCCAACCCCCTGCTACCACTGCGCCCTCCCCGTCCCGCCCGGCAGCCGCTTCACCGCCGTAATCCTCGGCCAGACCCGCGAGCTTTGCTGCCCAGGTTGCCAGGCCGTGGCCGAGGCGATTGTCGCTGGTGGTCTGGAAAGCTATTACCAGCACCGCAGTGAAGCATCGGCGAACCCCGAAGCGCTGCCGGTGCAGTTGGTGGACGAATTGGCGCTGTACGACCGTGCCGACGTGCAAAAACCTTTCGTACGTCACGACGGCGACCTGGCCGAAGCCACCTTGCTGATGGAAGGCATCAGTTGCGCCGCCTGTGGCTGGTTGATCGAAAAACACCTGCGTAGCCTGCCCGCTGTGGCCGAGGCCCGGCTAAACCTGTCCAACCACCGATTGCAGGTGCGCTGGGCAGACGCGCAATTACCGTTGAGCCAACTGCTCAGCGAACTACGCCACATCGGTTACGCCGCCCACCCTTATCAGGCCGACCGCGCCGCCGAGCAACTGGCCAGCGAAAACCGCCTGGCCCTGCGTCAACTGGGTGTGGCTGGGCTGCTGTGGTTCCAGGCGATGATGGCAACCATGGCCACCTGGCCGGAATTCAACATCGACCTGAGCCCGGAGTTGCACATCATCCTGCGCTGGGTCGCGCTGTTTCTCACCACGCCCATCGTTTTCTACAGCTGTGCGCCGTTTTTCAAGGGCGCCATGCGCGACCTGCGTACCCGCCACCTGACCATGGATGTCTCGGTTTCCCTGGCTATCGGCGGCGCGTACCTGGCGGGTATCTGGACCGCCATTACCGGCGTTGGCGAACTGTATTTCGATGCTGTCGGCATGTTCGCCCTGTTCCTGCTGGCCGGGCGCTACCTGGAGCGTCGCGCCAGGGAGCGCACTGCCGCCGCTACGGCGCAGTTGGTCAACCTGCTGCCTGCGTCGTGCCTGCGTCTAAGCGGCGATGGCCAGAGCGAACGCATCCTGCTCCGAGAGTTGGCGCTTGGCGATCGAGTGCTGGTACACCCGGGGGCAATCCTGCCGGCGGACGGGGTGATCCTCGACGGCCAGTCGAGCATCGACGAATCCCTGCTGACCGGCGAATACCTGCCGCAGCCTCGCCAAATTGGCGACGCCGTTACCGCTGGCACCCTGAACGTCGAAGGCGCACTGACCGTGGAAGTCCGCGCCCTGGGCCACGACACGCGCCTGTCAGCCATCGTGCGCCTGCTGGAGCGAGCCCAGGCGGAGAAACCCCGGCTGGCGGAAATCGCCGACCGCGCCGCCCAATGGTTCCTGCTGTGCTCGCTGATTGCCGCCGCCGTGATCGGCCTGCTGTGGTGGGAACTGGATTCGTCGCGGGCATTCTGGATCGTCCTGGCGATGCTGGTGGCGACCTGCCCTTGCGCGCTGTCCCTGGCGACACCCACTGCGCTGACCGCCGCTACCGGCACCCTGCACAAACTGGGTTTGCTACTCACTCGCGGCCATGTGTTGGAAGGCCTGAACCAGATCGACACAGTTATTTTCGACAAGACCGGCACCCTCACCGAGGGTCGACTGGCGTTGCGCGCAATCCGACCACTGAGCGTGCTGGACAGTGACGAGTGCCTAGGCCTGGCTGCTGCCCTGGAAAATCGTTCGGAACACCCAATTGCCCGCGCCTTCGGCCGCGCACCGCTGGCAGCTGACGAAGTGCTCAGTACGCCGGGCCTGGGGCTCGAAGGTCGGGTCGGCGAGCGCCGCTTGCGCATAGGCCAGCCGGGTTTTGTCTGCGCGCTGAGTGGTTGCCCGATCCCCGCCTCGCCGGATAAAGCCGGGCAATGGTTGCTGCTGGGCGACAACAACGGCGCCCTGGCCTGGTTTGTCCTCGATGACCGCTTGCGCAGCGACGCCCCGGCATTGCTGGCCGCGTGCAAGGCGCGGGGCTGGCGTACGCTGCTGCTGTCAGGAGACAGTTCACCGATGGTCGCCAGCGTTGCCGCCGAGTTGGGTATCGACGAAGCCCACGGCGGCCTGCGCCCGGATGACAAGTTGCAAGTGCTGCAGCAACTGCACAAGGAAGGCCGCAAGGTGCTGATGCTCGGCGACGGCGTCAACGACGTGCCGGTGCTGGCCGCCGCCGATATCAGCGTGGCCATGGGTTCAGCCACGGACCTGGCAAAAACCAGTGCCGACGCCGTGCTGCTGTCCAACCGCCTCGACGCGTTGGTGCAAGCCTTCAGCCTGGCGCGACGTACCCGTCGAGTAATCATTGAGAACCTGCTCTGGGCCGGTCTGTACAATGGCCTCATGTTGCCATTTGCCGCCCTCGGCTGGATCACGCCGATCTGGGCGGCGATTGGCATGTCCCTCAGTTCGTTGACCGTGGTGCTCAACGCCCTGCGCCTGACTCGCCTGCCGAGCGGGCCAGCCGTGGCCCCCGCCCCCGTAACCCGTCCGCTGCCGGCCTGAGCCGCGTGGGCATGGAGTACAGATGCCAGCTCTTTACGTGATGATTCCGGCGGCGCTATTGATCGTGGCCATCGCCATTTACATCTTCTTCTGGGCGGTGGACAGCGGTCAGTACGATGACCTCGACGGCCCGGCCCATACCGTGCTGTTCGACGACCAGGACCCCAATCACCTGGCCGGGGTCGATGAGGCCAATCGCCCGGCGACCACCGATCAAACCGCCAAACCCAAAGACCCACCCCATGCTTGAACTGGCGCCGTTACTGGTTTCAGCGCTAATCCTCGGCCTGTTGGGCGGCGGTCATTGCCTGGGCATGTGCGGTGGCCTGATGGGCGCGCTGACCCTGGCGATCCCCAAGGAGCAGCGCAGCCGGCGCTTTCGCTTGTTGCTGGCCTACAATCTGGGGCGAATTCTCAGCTATGCCACGGCAGGCGTGCTGATCGGCCTGGCGGGCTGGGCGGTGGCCAACAGCCCGGCAGCGATGTTCATGCGTATCCTCGCCGGGCTGTTGCTGATCACCATGGGCCTGTACCTGGCTGGCTGGTGGAGCGGCCTGACTCGCATCGAAAGCCTCGGTCGCGGCCTGTGGCGCTATATCCAGCCGATTGCCAACCGTTTGCTGCCGGTGTCCAGCCTACCCCGCGCCTTGCTGCTGGGCGCGCTGTGGGGCTGGTTGCCGTGCGGGCTGGTCTACAGCACCTTGCTGTGGGCGGCCAGCCAGGGCAATGCATTGGACAGCGGCCTGCTGATGCTGGCGTTCGGCCTCGGCACCTGGCCGGTATTGCTGGCCACAGGACTCGCGGCCGAGCGGGTAACCGCCCTGCTGCGCAAACGCAGCGTGCGCATGACGGGTGGCTTGCTGGTGATCCTGTTCGGAGTCTGGACGCTGCCCGGCCCCCACCAGCACTGGCTGATGGGCCATTAAAAGGCTATGTGGCATAGCGCCGCTCCCCGTTGATGCAAATCAAGATGACTGTCCAGCCCAGCCCCTAGACTCGGCCCACTAGTCACTCCGGGAAACGCCCGCATGCTCGACGCCATTCGTTGGGACACTGATCTTATTCATCGCTACGGTCTGGCGGGGCCGCGCTACACCTCGTACCCCACCGCCGTCCAATTCGACAGCCAGGTCGGCTCCTTCGACCTACTCCACGCCCTGCGCGACAGCCGAAAGGCCGTTCGCCCATTGTCGCTGTACGTTCACGTGCCGTTCTGCGCCAATATTTGCTACTACTGCGCCTGCAACAAAGTCATCACTAAGGACCGCGGGCGCGCCCAGGCCTATTTGCAACGCCTGGAGCAGGAGATTCAACTGGTGGCCTGCCACCTCGACCCCAACCAGCAAGTGGAGCAATTGCACTTTGGCGGCGGTACACCGACCTTTCTCAGCCACGACGAACTGCGCCAGTTGATGGCCAAGCTGCGCCAGCATTTCAACCTGCTGGACGACGATTCCGGCGACTACGGCATCGAGATCGATCCAAGGGAAGCCGATTGGGCCACCATGGGCCTGCTGCGTGAACTGGGCTTCAATCGCGTCAGCATCGGCGTGCAGGACCTCGATCCCGATGTGCAGCGGGCGGTCAATCGCCTGCAAAGCCTGGAAGAAACCCGCGCCGTGATCGATGCTGCGCGGACCTTGCAGTTTCGCTCAATCAATATCGACCTGATCTACGGTCTGCCCAAGCAGACGCCGGAGCATTTCGCCCACACCATGGACGAAATAATCAGCCTGCAGCCGGACCGCCTGTCGGTGTTCAACTACGCGCACCTGCCAGAACGCTTCCTGTCCCAGCGGCGGATCAACAGCGAAGACCTTCCGGCACCCGCCGACAAACTGAAAATGCAGCAAAACACCATCGAGCAACTGGCCGCCGCCGGCTACAGCTACATCGGCATGGACCACTTCGCCCTGCCCGACGACGAACTGGCCATCGCCCAGGAAGAATCCACCTTGCAGCGCAATTTCCAGGGCTACACCACCCATGGCCATTGCGACCTGATCGGCCTTGGGGTGTCAGCTATCAGCCAGATTGGTGACCTGTACTGCCAGAACAGCAGCGACCTGAGCCACTACCAAAACTCCCTGGCCGGCGCGCAACTGGCCACCAGTCGCGGCCTGATCTGTACGACGGACGACCGTTTGCGGCGGGAAGTCATTCAACGGTTGCTCTGCAAATTCAGCCTGGCGTTCGAGGAGATCGAACAGCTCTTCACAATCGATTTTCGCGGCTATTTCGCCGAACTGTGGCCACAACTGGAAGCCATGGCCCGTGACGGCCTGATCGAACTCGACGCCCAGGGGATTCGCGTGCTGCCCGCAGGGCGCTTGCTGGTGCACGCTGTGTGCATGGTGTTCGATGCCTACCTGGATCAGCAGAATAAGCAGCGTTTTTCCCGGGTGATCTGATCCGGGTTAGCTCATCGATAGAGATGCAGTCTTGACTGCATCACCGGCACTCATATCTTTTATCGCCTTGAGCAGAGACGCCTGGGCCGCCGTCAAGCCTGCCTGCAATCCGCTCAATGCTGTTTGCAGGCCACCTAGCCGGGCCTGGGCCTGATCAGGGCTAAGGCTCTTGTCGGCCATCACTGCCGCCATTTCCGCCTGTTTTTCTACGATCTGCTGTTTGAGTTGACGGATCATCTTCAGCAACTGCTTGACGTTATCCGCCAGCCCGCTGTCGTCGATATCCTCGTTAGCGGCTTTCTCGGCGGCTGCAGCGTTCAGCGAAGCCCCGGAAAAAGTCACGGTCACGCCCTCTACCGCCTTGGGTTCACTGAGCAGAGTCGTCTCGGGCGCATCGCTTGCGACGCTGTCTTTTTTCGGCTCAGGCAGGGTCTGAACATTTGTGCGGGCTGCGAGATTGCCACCGATGGAAAGCATGTATTGAGCCTCCTGGCTCTTGGGCTAATAGCAGTACATCGGCCGCTGGCGGATAATCTTTACATCCTTGCTGGTTTTTTGTACACGCTGGCCTGAAGACCCCCGAGTGCTGTACCCTTACCCATTATGTGTGTTTTCCCACAAGGATTTAAGAAATGTCCGAGCCAGTTAAACTGCGCGCTCATAGCCAGGCTCATTGCAAGGACTGCAGCCTGGCGCCGCTTTGCTTGCCACTTTCGCTGAATCTGGAAGACATGGATGCGCTGGACGACATCGTTAAACGTGGTCGCCCGCTGAAAAAAGGTGAATTCCTGTTTCGCCAGGGTGACAAGTTCGATTCCGTTTATGCCGTTCGCTCCGGCGCCTTGAAGACCTTCAGCCTGAGCGATGGCGGCGAAGAGCAAATCACCGGTTTCCACCTGCCCAGCGAGCTGGTCGGTCTGTCGGGCATGGACACCGAGATTCACCCGGTGTCGGCCCAGGCCCTGGAAACCACTTCGGTGTGTGAAATCCCCTTCGATCGTCTCGATGAGCTGGCCCTGCAATTGCCGCAATTGCGCCGCCAACTGATGCGGGTCATGAGCCGGGAAATTCGTGACGACCAGCAAATGATGCTGCTGCTGTCGAAGAAAACCGCCGACGAGCGGATCGCCACCTTCCTGGTCAACCTGTCGGCGCGGTTCCGTGCCCGAGGTTTCTCGGCCAACCAGTTCCGCCTAAGCATGTCGCGCAACGAAATCGGTAATTACCTGGGCCTGGCGGTGGAAACCGTATCCCGCGTATTCACCCGCTTCCAGCAGAACGAACTGATCGCCGCCGAGGGCAAGGAAGTGCATATCCTCGACCCGATCCAGCTCTGTGCGCTGGCCGGTGGTTCGCTCGACGGCTGATCCAGACACTTGCGGTCGCGCCAACCGGCGAGGCCGCAGGTATACTGCGGGTCCGCTTGCCTCCCAGGACTCCTCGACGATGGTCTTCGATTCGTTCGACATCAAATCCCTGATTCGCCCAGTTATCGACTTCCCCAAGCCTGGGGTGATCTTTCGCGATATCACGCCGCTGTTCCAGTCGCCCAAGGCCTTGCGCCTGGTAGCCGATACCTTTGTTCACCGCTATGTCGAAACTGAGTTCACCCACATCGGCGCGATGGATGCTCGCGGGTTCCTGATCGGTTCGATCATCGCCTATCAGTTGAACAAACCACTGATCCTGTTCCGTAAACAGGGCAAGTTGCCGGCAGACGTGTTGAGCGAGGGTTATCAGACCGAATACGGCGAAGCCTTCCTGGAAGTCCATGCCGACAGCCTGTGTGAAGGGGATTCGGTGCTGATGTTCGATGACCTGATTGCCACCGGCGGCACCCTGATCGCCGCGGCCAACCTGGCACGACGCATGGGCGCGCGGATTTTCGAAGCAGCGGCGATTATTGACCTGCCGGAGCTGGGTGGCTCGCAGAGGTTGGAAGACATGGGTATCCCGACGTTTTGCTTGACGCAGTTTGCGTTGACGGACAAATAATCCGGTTACAACCCCATCTGCTTACTGATGATTTCATTCATCACTTCCCGGGTTCCCCCGCCGATGGACAGGATGCGGTTGTCGCGGTACAGCCGCTCCACCAGGCTGCCACGCATGTAACCCAAGCCACCGAGGATCTGCACCGCGTCGTAGGTCACGCGGTCGGCGGTGTCGGTGGCGAGGTTCTTGGCCATGGAAATCTCTTTGATCACGCTCTTGCCTGCGGCCATCTTCGCCGCCTGGCGATAGGTAAATTCCCGGGAGACTTCGACGGCGGTGGCCATTTCCGCCAGGCGATGCTTGAGCACCTGGAACTTGCCGATGGGCTTGCCGAAGGCTTCGCGCTGGGCAGCCCATTTCAGGCTTTCTTCCAGGGCCAGCTGCGCGGTCATGTTGGCCATTAAGGCCAGGGCCAGGCGCTCACTCTGGAAGTTGCCCATGATGCAGGCAAAGCCCATGTTCTCGGCACCGATCAGATTGCCGACAGGCACCTGGCAATCATCGAAGAACAGCTCGGCCGTGTCCGACGCCCACCAGCCCATTTTTTTCAGCGGCTGGCCGACGGTGAAGCCAGGGGTGTCCTTTTCCATCAGCAGCAGGCTGATACCACCGAAACCTGGGCTACCGGTACGCACCGCAACGGTGTAGAAATCGGCACGCACGCCACTGGTGATAAAGGTTTTGCTGCCACTGACCCGATAATAATCACCCTCGCGTACCGCACGGGTTTGCAGGTTAGCCACATCGGAGCCGCCAGCGGGCTCGGTGACGGCCAGGGCCATGATCTTCTCACCGGCCAACACCTGGGGCACCACACGCTCTCGCACCTCGGGCCGGGCCCATTTAACGATGGGCGGCAGGCCGATATCCAGCGAGCCCAACCCCGCCACTACCCCACCAGAGCCGCAGCGCATCAGCTCTTCGCTGGCGACGACCTTGGCGAACAGGTCACCTTCATGGCTACCGCCCAGGGCTTCGGGATAGCCTATGCCGAGAATCCCCGCCGCGCCTGCCTTGAGGTACAACGCCTTGGGAAAGCTTTCGGCTTCTTCCCATTGCTCGATGCCCGGCAGAATTTCGCGCTCGACGAAACGGCGTACGCTGTCGCGAACCAATTGGTGGCTGGAATCGAAGTATTCCTGATAGGCAGGCATCGGCAAGCTCCACGCAGAGGTGGAGCGAACTTACCAAGCGCTTGCTTGGTTTTCAAGCATGCAATGCTGTAGGGCCCTCGCTCCTACACTGAAAGCATCAAAGAACGATAGGCTTGCGCCCGGCAAACGAGTGCGCCAGGGTGCCGCCATCCACCAATTCCAACTCGCCACCGAGCGGTACACCGTGGGCGATGCGCGAGGTGATCAGGCCTTTGTTGGCCAGCAGTTGGGCGATGTAGTGAGCGGTCGCTTCGCCTTCCACCGTGGGGTTGGTGGCCAGGATTACTTCAGTAAAGGTGCCCTGCTGTTCGATCCGCGTTACCAACTGCGGAATACCGATAGCCTCCGGGCCTAGGCCATCCAGCGGAGACAAGTGGCCCTTGAGCACAAAGTAACGGCCGCGATAACCGGTCTGCTCCACGGCATAGACGTCCATCGGTCCTTCGACCACGCACAGCAGTGTGTCATCGCGACGCGGGTCGGCGCATTGCGGGCAGAGTTCTTCTTCGGTGAGGGTGCGGCATTGACGGCAATGGCCCACACCTTCCATGGCTTGACTCAGAGCCAGGGCCAGTCGGGAGCCACCGTTGCGATCACGCTCCAGCAGTTGCAGCGCCATGCGCTGGGCGGTTTTCTGGCCGACGCCTGGCAAAGTGCGCAGAGCGTCGATCAGTTGACGAATCAGGGGGCTGAAGCTCATGAGGGAAAGGTCCGACAAAACAACGAGACGCGGTTTATACCCGCGCCCCGGATTAGCGTCAAATGCTCAATCCTCTGTAACACGCACCACCAACTTGCCGAAATTGCGCCCTTCCAGCAAACCGATAAAGGCTTCGGGCGCCTGCTCCAGGCCGTCGACCACGTCTTCGCGGAATTTGATCTTGCCATCGCGCACCCACGGCGCCATGGCGCTGAGGAATTCAGGCTGGCGGTCGCCGTAGTCGTCGAACACGATAAAACCCTGAATCCGCACGCGCTTGGTCAACAAGGTGCGCTGCAGCGCCGGCAACCGATCGGGACCGCTGGGCGCTTCGTGAGCGTTGTAGCCGGCGATCAGGCCACACAGAGGAATCCGCGCCTTGGGGTTGAGCAACGGCACCACCGCATCGAACACCTTGCCGCCGACGCTTTCAAAGTAGATGTCCACGCCGTTGAAACAGGCCTGGGCCAGTTCATCGGCGAAATGCTCGCTCTTGTGGTCGATACAGGCATCAAAGCCCAACTCGTCCACCACATAGCGGCACTTATCCGCTCCGCCCGCCACACCGACCACGCGCAAGCCCTTGAGCTTGGCCACCTGGCCGACCACCGAACCCACCGCGCCGGACGCAGCCGCCACCACCAGGGTTTCCCCAGCCTTGGGCTGGCCGATGTCCGTCAGGCCCATGTACGCAGTCATGCCAGGCATGCCGAGCACACCCAAGGCCATGGACGGGCTGGCCAGGCCATTGGGCACCGGCATCAGATTGCGGCCATCACAGATGCTGTGGCTTTGCCAGCCGGTGGAGCCTACTACCAGGTCGCCCACTTCGAATTTCGGGTTGCGCGACTGTTCGATACGGCTGACAGCGCCACCGGTCATCACCTCACCGATTTCCACGGGAGCCGCGTAAGACGGCGCATCACTCATGCGACCGCGCATGTAGGGGTCCAGGGACAGGAACAGCGTCTTGAGCAGGACCTGGCCATCGGCCAAATCCGGCAGGGTCACGCGTTCCAGGCGAAAATTCTCTGGTACAGGCGCGCCCTGGGGGCGGGAGACCAGAACGATGCGCTGGTTGAGGGTCAGGGCTTCGGTCATCAGTGAGGCTCCTTTATCGGTGAGTAAATTCAACGGTATAGGGTGCAGACACCGACCAGGGCATCGAGGTTCGACAAAACTGCGTACAGTTGTCGAGCCCCAGCAAGGCTACGTTGGCCACACCACTGCAATCAAGCTAGGCACCGAAGTCGCCCCCGAGCAACCTCGTTTCACTCGACAGCTGCGCAATAGACAGGCCCTGCCAATCTACACAGCAAAAAAAATGCCAGGCACGATGCCTGGCATTTTCATGTTCACGCGCGCCAATCAGAACGGCAGTTTCATACCCGGCGGCAGTTGCATGCCAGCGGTCACCCCGGACATTTTGTCCTGGCTGTTGGCTTCGATCTTGCGCACGGCGTCGTTGACGGCCGAGGCGAACAGAGCCTCGAGCATTTCCAGATCGTCTTCGCCCACACCTGGCAGCACGCTTGGGTCGATGGTCACGCGCTTGATGTCGTGACGACCGGTCATTACCACGCTGACCATATCGCCGCCGGCTTTACCGGTGACTTCGGCGTTGGCCAGTTCTTCCTGCATCTTGGCCATCTTTTCCTGCATCTGCTGCGCCTGCTTCATCAGGCCGGCCATGCCACCTTTCATCATGGGAATCACCTCAAAAGTACGTGGATCAATTATTAGCCCCAGCTTATGAAACCTGGGTTACCGGGGCTTCGACAGGTTCAATAGTATCGTGGCGAACCACGGCGCCAAACTGCTGCATCATCTGCTGGATGAGCGGATCAGCCTGGATCGACTCTTCAGCCTCGCGCTGGCGGTTTACCCGGCGACGGGAACCGGCCTGGGCCGGGGTTTCCTGCTCGGGCTTGATCAGCTCGATGCTGATCGTCAGGGTGCGCTCGTGGTACTGGTTCAGGGCATCGTTCAATCGACGCTGCTGGGTGGCGTTGAACAGCGCGCTGTGGGCCGGGTCCAGGTGCAGCAGCCAGTGGTCACCATTAATAGCGATCAAGGTGCAGTTAGCG
Source organism: Pseudomonas sp. ANT_H4 (assembly GCF_008369295.1). Taxonomy (GTDB): domain Bacteria; phylum Pseudomonadota; class Gammaproteobacteria; order Pseudomonadales; family Pseudomonadaceae; genus Aquipseudomonas. The sequence continues at coordinate 116,196 of NZ_VOBG01000004.1, forward strand.
GCGATGCTGCCCGTCATGCCGGAAATCGGCAGTTTCGGGAACAACTCCAGCCATTGCAGCGCCAGGCCGGTAGCCGGCATCGCCGCCGGTTCCGGCTCGGGCTCTGGGGCCGGCTCGGCGGCGTGTTCGCTGGCCAGGTCATCCAGATAGCTGTAGGCCGAGTCCATGTCTGGCTCGATGTAGTCTTCGTCCAGCGGCGGTTCGTCATCCAGGTCGACGCCCGGCGTAGCCGCGTCCACGTCGGCGATGGTCGGTTCGGGCACGGGGGCCGAAGCCCATTCCGACGCATCCGGCACCATGCTGTCCGGAGTTGGCGTCGGCATCGGCGTGAGATCGGGCTGCTCGCCGGTGGTTTCGAGCACAGGCTCGACGGCCGCTTGCTGCTCGATTACCGCCTCTATAGGGTCGTTCCAGGGCAGATCGACCACGGGCAACGGCTCGGGCTCGACAATCAGCTCTGGCACGACAACAGGCGCCACCGGCTCTGCAGGTGCAGGTGCAGGTGCAGGTGCAGGTGCCACAGCCTCCGGCGCCGCAATACTTGGCGCAACCACTGGCGCGACAACCGCCGCGCCAGCCACTGGTTTGGCGGAATCAACTGTGGCCTGGCTGATCCCCACTGGCTTTAGCGGCTGTCTCGGCGCATCTGCCGTGTCCGCAGGCCTGAACGCCAGCATGCGCAACAGGACCATTTCGAAACCGCCACGCGGGTCCGGCGCCAGCGGCAAATCGCGGCGGCCGATCAGGCCCATCTGGTAGTAGAACTGCACATCTTCGGCCGGCAGCGCCTGGGCCAACGCCAACACGCGATCGCGGTCGCCATGACCGTTGTCGACGCTTTCAGGCAACGCCTGGGCAATAGCGACGCGGTGCAGCACGTTGAGAATTTCCGAGAGCACACCATTCCAGTCCGGGCCTTGCTCGGACAGATGGCGCACAGCTTCAAGCAAGGCCTTGGCATCGCCTTCGATCAGCGCGTGCAGCACGTCAAAGACTTGCCCATGATCGAGAGTGCCGAGCATCGCCCGCACGTCAGCAGCCATGACCTTGCCTTCACCGAAGGCGATGGCCTGGTCGGTGAGGCTCATGGCGTCGCGCATCGAGCCATCGGCGGCACGGCCCAGCAACCACAGGGCGTCGTCTTCGAACGGCACGTTCTCGACACCGAGGACGTGGGTCAAATGCTCGACCACCCGCTCGGGAGTCATGTTCTTCAGGGAGAACTGCAGGCACCGCGACAAAATGGTTGCAGGAAGTTTCTGCGGGTCGGTGGTGGCCAGGATGAATTTAACGTAGGGCGGCGGCTCTTCCAGGGTTTTCAACAGCGCGTTGAAGGAGTGAGTGGAAAGCATGTGCACTTCGTCGATCAGGTAGACCTTGAAGCGGCCGCGGCTCGGCGCGTACTGCACGTTGTCCAGCAATTCGCGGGTGTCTTCGACCTTGGTCCGGCTCGCGGCGTCGATCTCGATCAAGTCGATAAAGCGCCCTTCGTCGATCTCCCGGCACACCGAGCAAGTGCCACAAGGCGTCGAGGTGATACCAGTTTCGCAGTTCAGGCACTTGGCGATGATCCGCGCGATGGTGGTCTTGCCGACACCCCGGGTACCGGTGAACAGGTAGGCATGGTGCAGCCGCTGGCTGTCCAAGGCATTGATCAGAGCCTTGAGCACATGGGTCTGGCCGACCATTTCGCGGAACGAGCGCGGACGCCATTTACGTGCAAGAACCTGATAACTCATCGAAAACCGTCGCAACTGGGAAGCGGAAGCGGGTAATGCTAGCGGAGCAAGGGGGAAATTGCATCCGGCACGCTCGCCTAATCTGACTAAGCTGGTCTAACCAAGCCCTATTAAGGGCTGAACCCGGAGAGTTTATGCGCGTAGTCCTGGGCGCCTTATGGATGATCACCACCGTCAGCCTGGCTGTGCCCGCACCTTTGCGCTTCTCCATTTCCGACAGCTGGGCCATGCCTATGGTGCAAATCGAGCAGGGCCAGCCGACCCAGGGTATTTTGTATGACCTGATGCTGAGCCTGGCGACCCAGGTTGGCCGCCCGGCACAGTTCCAGGTCCTGGCCCGGGCGCGCATCACCCCCGCCATGGAGCACGGAGAAATCGATGTGCGCTGCTATGTCACGCAAGCCTGGTTGAGCAATCTGTCCGGCGACTACAGCTGGAGTATCCCGCTGTGGGTCCAGCGCAATGTGCTGGTCAGCGCCCATTTGCCGCCGCTGTCGGTGCAACTGGGCAGCCTGGCGCCGCAGCAGATCGGCACGGTGCTCAATTACAGCTACCCAACCCTCGAACCGCGCTTCGCCAGCGGTCAACTCAAGCGCGATGACGCCCGTAACGAGGAGCAAGTGCTGCAAAAACTGGTGGCCGGACGTTTCAAGTACGCGGTCATCAACGAGTGGACACTGAATCGCTTCAACCAGAAACTGCCGGTGGCGCAACGACTTCATACAGTGGCCGTCGTAGAGGAACAAAGCCTGGGCTGTTATGTGCGCAACGACCCTGCCCTCCCGGTTCAGGAGATTCTGAGCACGCTCTGGCGGATGAAAATGTCAGGGGAAGTTGATGAGATCATCAAGCTGTATACCGGGACAGCGAGCCCTACACCTGACTCCCCGTAGCAGATGACAGCGAGAAGCCGTCTACCCACCCCGGCACCTCGGCAGCCGGCATCGGCCGGGCGAAAAAATAGCCCTGCGCCACTTCACAGCCCATGCGCATCAATAACTGGCCATGCTCCAGGGTCTCCAGGCCTTCGGCGATCACTTCGCGGCCAAACGCACGGGCCAGGCCTATCACGGCCTGGGTCAGCGCCAGATCGTCCTTGTCATGGAGAATGTCGCGCACAAACGACTTGTCGATCTTGATGGTCTGGGTCGGCAGCCGCTTGAGGTAGCTCAAGGATGAGTAACCCGTGCCGAAATCATCCAGGGAAAACTGCACCCCCAACGCCTGGCAGGCTTCCAGGTGATGGGTGACTCGCTGGATATTGTCGATGGCTACCGATTCAGCGATTTCCAGGTCAAGCATCTGCGGTGCAACCTCGGGGTGCTGCGCCAACAACTGCTGTAATCGGTCGACAAAATCTGCCCGCTGGAAATGCCGTGCCGCGATGTTAACGCTGACCGACCAGGAGTGCCCTGCGCCCTGCCACTGATGCATCTGCGCCAGCGCCTGGTCCATCACCCACTCACCCACGTCGACAATCAGATCGGTCTGCTCGATCAACGGCAGGAAATCCCCCGGAAACACCAGGCCGCGCACGGGATGCTGCCAGCGCAACAGCGCTTCAAAACCCACCACCGTACCGCAGCGCAGGTTCACCTTGGGATGGTAATGCAGGCACAACTCACCTGCCGCCAGTGCCTGGCGTACCTGCTCCACCGTCTGGTGGGTGGCCTTGACCTCCTGCTCCAGGGACACATCAAACAGCTGGAAGCGGTTACGCCCGCTCTGCTTGGCTACGTACATGGCCTGGTCGGCGTGGCGTAGCAAGGTGTCGGCGTCCTCGTCATCAGAGGGAAACAGCGTGACACCGATGCTGGCGAACACGTTGATCTCCAGGCCCTGGATCGAATAGGGCTCGGAGATGGACTTGAGGATACGCAACAAGGCGGCGTTCAGTTCGTCGGCATCCCGTACGTAACGCAGAATCAACACGAACTCGTCGCCAGCCAACCGGGCGACCACGTCCTCACCACGGATGATCTCTCGCAGGCGGCTGGCCACTTCCACCAGCAACAGGTCGCCACACGCGTGACCGTAGCCATCGTTAACTGCCTTGAAGCCGTCCAGGTCGAGCATGCACACGGCCAAGGGAATGTCCTCGCTGCGGGAAAACTCCAGGGACTGGATCAGCAATTCGGAAAGGTAGGCGCGGTTTGGCAAGCCGGTCAGCACATCGTGGCCAACCCGCCATTGCAAGGTGTGCAGCAACTGGCGTTTTTCGCTGACATCAAAGCGAATCGACACATACTTCTGCACCTGCCCGGTGCGCTCATCCAGCAGCGGCACCATGGTGCTGTCGACCCAATAAAGCGTGCCATCCTTGGCCCGGTTGCAAATTTCCCCACGCCAGATCTTGCCCTGGGTAATGGCGAGCCACATGCCCTGGAAAAACCCGGCCGGATGCAATCCGGAGCTGAGTATCCGATGGTTTTTCCCCAGCAACTCCTTCCGGCTGTAGCCGGACAGGCTGCAGAACTGATCATTGACGTAGGTGATGCTGCCGGCCAGGTCGGTCTCGGAAAAAATGGCGGCGGCATCCACGGCCCTGCGATATTTCTCATCCATGAGTCAGGCTCTGGGTGGCTAGCGGTTGAACCGTTCGACCAGGGCACGCAACCCGGAAGAGATGCTTTCAAGTTCCCGGCCACGGGTGACTGCAGCGTTGGCATTGCCCGCTGTCTTTTGCACCGTGGCGGCGACGTTGTTGATTTGTTGCGAAACTTCCTCGGCGACGTGGGATTGCTCCTGGGAGGCGGCGGCCCGCAGGTTCTGAATGATGCCCTGGATCTGCTGGGTCGACTCACGGGTCTTGCCCGCCAGCGCCCGCACTTCATCGGCTACCACGGCAAAACCGCGACCCTGCTCGCCAGCCCGTGCGGCTTCGATGGCAGCGTTGAGGGCCAGCAGATTGGTCTGATCGGCGATTGCCTGAATCATGCTCGCAGCCACGCGAATTTCCTGAGTCTGCCCGGCCAGATTGCCGACAGCCTGGTTGATCTGGGTGACGGTACCGGCCAGCAGCTGGATAGCCTCACGGGAGGTCCCGGCCACCTCGCTGCCCTGTTCGGCCAAGGTATTGGCGGTGTGAGCTTCGCCGGCGGTCTGCTGCACATGCACGGCGACTTCGGCAATGGAGGCGGCCATTTCGGTCATGGCGGCGGCGGTCATGTCAGTTTCGGCGCGTTGCTCCAACAAGGCTGACTCGGTATTGCTCGACAGCACGCTGGAATCGGCGGCTGCTTCAGCCATTTGGCTGGCCAGGTCGCTGAGGCGCGTGAGGGCGGTTTTCAAGCGCGCGTCTTCGCTGATCAGGATCATTTCCAACTGCGCAGCCGGGCCCAACGCATCGCTGTAGGTCAACGCACTGATGGGATCGGAAAAGGTGTTGGGTGTGTGCTGAACAATCTGTTCGAGCTGTCGCCCCAGACGCTGCTGAGCCCAGGCGCCCATCCAACTGTGACCGGCCTTGAGGTAACTCCACATCAGCTCGAACACTGCGGGCGGCATGTCCGGATGGCGCACCAGGTTGTGGGGGCTGCCGATCAGCTCCGCCTGGGTAAAGCCGCTCATGGCGGCAAACTCGGCGTTGCAGTAAGTAATGTGGCTGTTGACGTCAGTTGCGGAAATTAGCCGTTGCTGCTCCCCAAAAGTCTGTTCAACAGCGGTGACCGGCAAGTTGAGACGCACGTTAAAGCTCCATGGACAGCGTTCGATCGCTCTGCCGACGGCCGGGTAGGCCCCGCAGGCGGATTCGTATTTCCAGACAGGCTGTGCCGTCAATCGGCGAGTTGGCCACAATCGACGGAAAACCCAAGATTTTGCCCAGCGATTCACCGTTGATTCGACGAAGATCAACTAGGCTTGAATTCAGGTATCTGGCACGGGAGGCGGGATGCTGCGTGGCGCTGACGAGCGACGTTAAAGTCCCTGCCAAGCGTCCGATTTATGTGAACGAGGAGAGCACAATGATTTCCTGTTTCATAAACCTGCCTTCTGAAACGAGACCACTAAATACTTGTCCTAAATGTTGATTCTACGAATTACATCACATTTTGCAAGAAAAGGTGATGGTACAAGCGGTTGTCTAATCCAAATATTTATCGTTAAGTTCTTGATTCTAAATGGGAATTGAGCGATGCACATTTCAAGTTTGGGTCCAGCCATCAGACGTTACCGCAAGGTCGCAGGGCTTACTCAGGCTGAACTAGGTGAAAAAACCGGTTTTGACCCTAAAACCATCAGCCGCTTCGAAACCGGCACCTATACACCCAGCGTGGAGGCTCTGTTCTTGTTCGCAGAGGCGCTGGAAGTGAAGCTGAAAGTCTTTTTCGCAGACCTGGTCGACGAGGATGAACAGCGCGCTTATCTGTTTGGTGTCATTCAAAAAGCCACCCCGAATGATCTGGGAAAGCTGATTGCGGCGGTAGACCAGGCCTTGTCCAAGCCTTAGAGCTCGTAACAGAAGCGTCCGTAATAAAAAGAGCAGGCAGCTTACGCTGCCTGCTCTTTTCTTAAAGACTCCTGACATGAACTGACCGGACAGCCCCCTAGACTTGCTGAGGCTGGGCAACGCCTTTACTGGCTCTTCTTCGCCAGCGCCCTTCCAGGCTGATGGCGCCGACACTGACCAACACGATCAGGCCGCCCAGCAGCACCCGCAGGGAAACCTGCTCGCCGAGCATCGTCGCTGCCATCACCATTGCCACCGGCGGCACCAGGTACAAGGCCACCGAAGCGCGACTGACCTCAACGTGCTTTAACACAAAGGCCCAGGCCAGGTACGCCAGGGCGCTGGGGAAGACACCCAGCACCAGCACCGCCAGGTTGACCCGCAGCGGCGCCTGGCTCACGGCCTCAGGCAGGCCGGGCAAATAGAAACAAAGCAGCAACGCCCCCGACCAGACCGTGTAGCACACGCTGGTCAGCGGACTGTAGCGACGGGAATAGTGCTTCTGGATGGCAAAATAGAAACTCCAGGAGATTGCCGCCAGCAAGATCAGCAGGCCGCGCGGGTCGATCTCACCTACACCATGATCGCCCCAGATCACCACTAACACTCCGAGTAGCCCCAGCAACACACAGCCCCAGCGCCAGCCACTTACCACTTCCTTCAAACAGAAAAACGCCACCAACACACTGAACAACGGAACTGACTGCGCCAACACACTGGAAGCCGCCGCCGTGACCCATTGCTGACCAACGTTAAGGCAGAGGTGATGCAGGAATATCCCGAAAAAACCCAGCACCAGCAGCCACGGCAGATCCCGCAGTCGCGGCCGATCAATGCGCACAACCAGCGCCACGCCCGCCATGAACACCGACGCAATCAAAAATCGCAACAAGGCCAACTGACCAGGACTGTAGCTGTGCAATCCCAAATGAATACCGATGGGTGAATAGGCCCAACAGAGGATCACGCTGGCGGTGACTAGCGTAAGCTTTACGGGTGACGGGGCATTCATCGATGGCGTCCAGAAACAGAATGGGAACGCCGTCAGTCTTGCCCTGCGCAAGGCGCAGGACAATTAACCGATTCTGACTTCTGTAATCACTGGAACTGAGCGATGGAACTGGCGCAACTGAAGATGGTGAGAGCCGTGGCGCAAACCGGCAGCGTGGCCCAGGCCGCCCTGCAACTGCACTGCGTACCGTCCAACATCACCACGCGCATCAAGCAGCTGGAAAGCGAACTGGGCACGGCGCTGTTTATTCGTGCCGGACGCGGGTTGGCGATCAGCGCTGCAGGCGAAGTGTTCCTTGATTACTGCGAGCGTATTCTCGCCCTGGTGGAGGAGTCCAAACGCGCCGTCGACAGCAACGCCATCCCCCGCGGCAAATTGCGCATCGGCGCAGTGGAATCCAGCGCCAGCGGCCGCCTGCCTCCATTACTTGCCGAATACCATCGGCGTTATCCAGAGGTGACCCTAGAACTGGTCACCGGCGCCTGGTCGCAATTGCTCGATGACTTGCAGCACCATCGCCTCGATGCTGCCCTGGTGGCCGCCGGGGCCAAACGACCAAAACTCGAACAGAGCGTGGTCTACAGCGAACGCCTGGTGCTGATCGCAAGCAGTACCAGCGCCCCCATTAAGGACGCACGGGACCTGGCAGGGCGCACCTTGCTGGTCTGGCCGCCGGGCTGTCCTTACCGAGCAGCCCTGGAAAACTGGCTCAAACCCCACGACATCAAGCCGGCCATCGCCAGCTATGCCAGTTGGGGCACGATCATCGGCTGCGTCAGCGCTGGCGTTGGCGTAGCGCTGGCACCGGAAGGCATCCTTGCCCGTTACGAACAGAGCAACCAGCTCACTTCCTATCGTTTTGACGAACTGGCGGCCGTCGACAATCTTCTGTTCTGGCACAAGGACACCCAGCGCCACCTGGCCCGGGATGCATTCGCCGGGTTGCTGCGGGAGACGTTCGGCTAACGCGCCGCCAGTTGACTCAGGCACCCGTCGAGCTGCGTCGGTGGGTAAACGACAGACACGCAAAATGACTACGCAGAGAGCATCAGCGAAGTTATTGAAAAGTATTTTTTGAGATTTACCGCAGGGTACGGCTTTGTAGCGACATCCGCTCATGGGCGGACGTTATGGAGGCAACCCCACCAGCCACACCCCGGCACACAATGTTCCCGCTGTGGCTGCTGCCTTCCGGCTCTGACCAGGTTCACGGGTAATCGTTGCGGGGGGACCGATGGAGTCACCATAACGACACTCGCCTCTCGGCAAGCCGCGCCATTGTACCGATCTGATCGGAAGTTACAACCGTTGCACCGGATTAAAAAATGTTGGGGCTCAAGCACTTGCCCGCGGCTGTGTTATTGCGCCTGCAATACCTCATCCGCCCTGCCACCCTCTTGCTGGATCACCAAGTGGATAAAGTGCAGCTTGGCAATCACCGCCGGTGGCAACACGAACGGGTAGAAATCCGGCTGCCCCATGCTGCGTGATAGCTCGTTGAGCATTGCCGCCAATTCGATCCACGCATTGACGAACGACAGGAACGCCACGGCGCCGGGATGCTCTGGATCGTAGAGGGTGCCAAGGGGAAAAGGCTGATAGTCCAGGTCCATCTCCCGTGCGCTCATACCAAAGCCCAGCGCCGTGTCCACTGCATCCATCATGTGCAGGTAATGGGCCCAGGTTTCTGCCCAGTCTTCCCAGGGGTGCATGGTGGCGTAGGCGCTGACGCAGGTTTGCTGCCAGTCCGGGCGCGGGCCGTTTTGATAGTAATGATCCAGGGCGTCGGCATAACTGGCACGCTCGTCGCCGAACAACCGGCGGAAGGGCTCCAACCAATGATCGTTGACGATCAGCCGATCCCAATAGTAATGACCCACTTCATGGCGCAAGTGACCGAGCAAGGTGCGGTAGGGCTCGCGCATCTGCACGCGAATACTCTCGCGATGGGCATCGTCGGCCTCCTTGATATCGAGGGTGATAAGGCCGTTGGCATGACCGGTGGTGGGTGCATTACCTTCCAGGTCGATGCCGACAAAATCGAAAAACAGGCCGGCGCCTTCATCGGCCGCCTTGGGAATGACCTGCAGGCCCAAGCTGATGAGTTGCGCCACCAAACGGCGCTTGGCGGTTTCCACTTTGCGCCAGCGCTCGGCGTTCTCCGGGATCGACAAGTCGGGAATTGTGCGGTTCAGGCTGCAAGCCACGCATAAGGTTTGGCCGTTATCGGTGGGCAGCAGCCAGTTGCAGGCGGCCGGGGTGTCGAGGTTGGCGCAGCGGCGAAACAACCCACAGTCAGGCTCGGCATCCAACTGCCACGTCCCAGCGTACGGCCCAGGCGTGAGAGACGACAGCCGGCTCTGCTCCGGCTGATACCCAAGCAATGCCGAACAAGCCAGGCATTGGCTGTTACGAAAAAACAGCGACTGCCCACAGCGACACTGCCAGACCTTGCTGTTGCGCGACTGCTCGACCATGAACGGCGCAGCAATGCGCGAACTGAGCTGCTCGAAGAAGCGGTACATGGCAATCTCTCCCTGGGACATGCCAAGACTAGATCATGGTTATGCGCTAATCGTTCCAGTTTTTATTCAATACCGATTACTTGTGACAAGCGGACTTCCTGTAGCGAGGGGGCTTGCCCCCACTGGGCTGCGTAGCGGCCCTAATAAAGTCACCGAGTTTTTTTCAGACAGAACTCGATGCTGGGTTTTGGGGCTGCTACGCAACCCAACGGGGGCAAGCCCCCTCGCAACAAAAGACATCAGACGGTGATGTTGTGCCTGGCCAAAAACCCCACGAACGCCTCTTCATCCAACACCTTCAACCCCAGCTCGCTGGCCTTGGCCAGCTTCGAGCCCGCCCCAGGCCCCGCTACCACGCAATGGGTTTTCGCCGACACCGAACCCGCCACCTTGGCGCCAAGGCTTTCCAGCTTCTCCTTGGCGACATCGCGACTCATCAGCTCCAGGGAGCCGGTGAGCACCCAGGTGTGCCTCGCTTCAGGCAAGCCTTCGACGACTTTCTTTTCACTCTGCCAGTGCATACCGAAGTCCTTGAGCTGCTGCTCAATGGCCAACGCCCGGCGGGCATTTTCTTCGATGTCGAAGAAATCGCGCACGGCCTTGGCCTGCTTCTCCGGCAACGCCTGGCGCATGTCCAGCCAATCGGCCTTGATCACCCCATCCAGGGAGCCAAACTTGTCCGCCAGTTTCTGCGCAGCGCCCGGACCTACCGAGGGCACGTGCAGCTTGTCCAGCAGACCGCCCAACGTGGTACTCGCCGCAAACTCGGCGCTCAGGTCGCCCTGCTCCTGCAACTCCAGCCCGCACTCGTCCTTGGACAGCAAGGCGCCAATGACTTCCCGGTTATGGCGGTCTTCAAAGAAGCTATGGATTTCATGGGCCACTTCCAGGCCAACATCCGGCAAGTACGTCAGCACTTCCGGCAACGCCTGCTGAACGCGCTCAAGGGAGGCCAGGGAGCGAGCGAGCACCTTGGCGGTCTCCTCGCCGACATCGGGAATGCCAAGGGCGTAGATAAACCGCGCCAGAGTCGGTGCCTTGCTGTTTTCGATGGCGGTGATCAGTTTTTTGCTGGAGACATCGGCAAAGCCTTCCAGATCGATGATCTGCTCGTACTTGAGCTTGTACAGGTCCGCCGGCGAGCCGATCAGTTTCTCATTCACCAACTGCTCAATGGTCTTGTCGCCCAGGCCATCAATGTCCATGGCTCGTCGAGAGACAAAATGGATAATCGCCTGTTTGAGCTGCGCACCACAGGCCAGCCGGCCAACGCATCGGTACACCGCACCTTCGCTGATGGTTTCCTTGCCCTTGCTGCGCTTAACCAGTTGCGTACGCTCGACGTGGGAACCGCACACCGGGCAACGCTCGGGAATCTGCACCGCACGGGCATTTTCCGGGCGACGCTCGGCCACCACCGAAACCACCTGCGGAATCACGTCACCGGCACGACGGATGATCACTGTGTCGCCGATCATCAAGCCCAGGCGCGCCACTTCGTCCATGTTGTGCAACGTCGCGTTCGACACTGTCACGCCAGCAACCTTGACCGGTTTCAGGCGAGCCACCGGCGTCACGGCGCCGGTGCGGCCGACCTGAAATTCAACGTCCAGCAGCTCGGTGAGCTCTTCCAGCGCCGGGAATTTATGGGCAATCGCCCAACGCGGTTCCCGGGCGCGAAAGCCTAGTTCACGCTGGGAAGAGAGGCTGTTGACCTTGAACACCACGCCGTCAATTTCATAAGGCAAGGAATTACGGCGCTCGCCGATATCGCGGTAGTAGTCCAGGCATTCCTGGATACCTTTGGCCAACTTCAGCTCATGGCTGATGGGCATGCCCCACTTTTGCAGTTGCTGCAGGTTGCCGATATGAGTGTCACTGATATCGGCAGTCACCTGGCCGAGGCCATAGCAGCAGAACTCCAGCGGGCGGCTGGCAGTGATCTTCGAGTCCAACTGACGCAGGCTGCCGGCGGCGGCGTTGCGCGGGTTGGCGAAGGTCTTGCCGCCGACTTCCAATTGCGTGGCGTTCAGCCGCTCGAAACCGGCCTTGGACATGAACACTTCGCCGCGCACTTCCAGGGTCGCCGGCCAGCCCTTGCCTTGCAACTTGAGCGGAATATTGCGCACGGTGCGCACGTTGACGCTGATGTCTTCGCCAGTAGTACCGTCGCCACGCGTGGCGCCGCGCACCAGCTCACCCTCCTGATACAGCAGGCTGACCGCCAGGCCATCGAGCTTTGGCTCGCAGCTATATTCCACCGCCGCTCCACCGCCAAACAGATCACCCACCGGCAGGTCCAGGCCTTCGGTTACCCGGCGATCGAATTCCAGCATGGTGCTTTCATCGAAGGCGTTGCCCAGGCTGAGCATCGGGATTTCGTGACGCACCTGAGTGAAGGCTGACAACGCCGCGCTGCCGACTCGCTGGGTGGGCGAATCACGGGTTACCAAATCCGGGTGCTCGGCTTCCAATGCCTTGAGCTCGTGGAACAGCCGGTCGTACTCGGCGTCCGGAATGCTCGGTTCGTCGAGGACGTGGTAACGGTAGTTGTGCTGATCCAGTTCAGCGCGCAGTTCGAGGATGCGGGTATGGGCGGCGGTCATGGGTGTTCTCTCATAAAGCAAAAGAGCAGCCGAAGCTGCTCAATATGTTAGTGCGCTTATTCTATCGACAACGCCGAGGGGTAAGCCTCAGCGTTTCTGTGTCAGGGCACGACGCTCGAACTCGACGATGCGCTGACGGTAGTGTTCGATGGTCTGGGCGGTCAGGACGCTGCGTTGGTCGTCCTTGAGTTCGCCATTGAGTTCCTGGGACAGCTTACGGGCTGCGGCCACCATGACGTCGAACGCCTGCTTGGGGTGACGCGGGCCTGGCAGGCCGAGGAAGAAGCTCACCGCCGGGGTGCTGAAATGGTCGATATCGTCCAGATCAAAGATGCCCGGCTTGACCGCGTTGGCCATGGAGAACAGCACTTCGCCGTTGCCAGCCATGCTTTCGTGGCGGTGGAAAATATCCATCTCGCCAAAACGCAGGCCACTTTCCAGAATATTTTGCAACAAGGCCGGGCCTTTGAAGCCGGCGGCGTCACGGCAGATCACGCTGATCACTAGAACTTCTTCGGCGGCTGGCTGATCCTTCACCGATTCACGATGGCTGCTTTTCGGCTGGCCTTCGTCCGGAAAATCGTCGTCGCGGCTGCTGATGCTCGGGCCACCATCCAGGTCGAGATTCAGGTTCAGGTCGCCCTGGTGAGGTTCGCCACCACGCTTGCCACGCTTACCTGTTGGCTCCCGAACGGGAGCGTTCATCGACGGCAGATCGTGCTCGTCCAGTTGCGGTTCTTTATGGGTATCCAGGACACGGGGCGGCCCCAGCAATTCGGTACCGCTGTCATCGTCCGACAAATTGGACAGGTTTCTATCCAGACGGAATTTCAACTTGCCCTTGCCGCCACGCATCCGGCGCCAGCCATCAAAAAGAATACCGGCAATGACAATAATGCCGATGACGATCAGCCACTCGCGCAGACCGATTTCCATGTAATCCCTTGCCTCTATAAAAAATGCTGAAAAATAAGGGGTTTAGCACCGTGCAAACCGCTTTAAAACGTGGCGCCAACTCTATGTTCTGAATGACGTTTTGCCCACGCATACTATAAATTGACATTAAACTAGCACGACCAAAGATAACTTTACACAGTTGGCGCAAATTGTGTCGATTTGCCATCTTTTCGACAACATAGGCAATCTCCTACAGCAGGCGCCAACTGAGAGCTACAAGCCCTAAGCTACAGGCTTCAAGCCAACTCACTTGCAGCTTGCGGCTTGAAACTAACAGCTCGCCGCTAGGCGTCCACCATCGCCATCGCTTCTTCGACATCCACTGCCACCAACCGCGAACAACCCGGTTCATGCATTGTCACCCCCATCAGTTGATCAGCCATCTCCATGGCGATCTTGTTGTGGGTGATATAGATGAACTGCACCGTCTGGGACATCTCTTTAACCAGTCGGGCATACCGTCCAACGTTAGCGTCATCCAGCGGGGCGTCAACTTCGTCGAGCATGCAAAACGGCGCCGGGTTCAACTTGAAGATAGCAAATACCAGCGCCAATGCGGTCAGGGCCTTCTCGCCGCCGGACAACAAATGGATAGTGCTGTTCTTCTTGCCCGGAGGCCGCGCCATGATCGTCACCCCTGTATCGAGTAGATCTTCGCCCGTCAGTTCCAAGTAAGCGTTGCCGCCACCGAAAACTTTTGGGAATAAGGCCTGTAAACCGCTATTAATCTGATCAAAGGTATCTTTGAAGCGGTTACGGGTTTCCTTGTCGATCTTGCGGATCACGTTTTCCAGGGTATCGAGGGCTTCCACCAGGTCTGCGTCCTGGGCGTCCAGATAACGTTTGCGTTCGGACTGCTGCTGATACTCATCGATGGCAGCGAGGTTGATCGCCCCCAGTCTTTGAATACGTGCAGCAATTCGTTCAAGTTCTTCCTCGGCCTCTTTCTCGTTGGCCTGGACAGTCAAGGTGGCGAGGACGCCGTGCAGGTCGTAACCGTCTTCCAGCAACTGGTCTTGCAGGGTTTTGCGCCGCACCGTCAGCGCCTGCCATTCCATGCGCTGCTGTTCGAGCTGGCCACGGATCAGTTGTGATTGTTGCTCAGCCTGGGTCCGGCGTTTTTCAGCTTCCCGCAGTTCGCGGTCGGCATCTTCCAGGGCGATTTGTGCGGTCTTGAGTTCTTCGTCGACGGTCATGCGCTTGTCGAGCAACTCTTCAAGCTTGAGCCGCAGTTCTTCCAACGGGGCTTCGCCCTCCTCCAGATTAAGGCTCAGTTGCTCGCGCTTTTCGGTCAGGCGCTCGGACTGCATCTCTAGACGTTCAAGGGCCTGGCGCGTGGAGTCGTGTTGTGCCCGCAAGGAACCCAGGCGCACCGCCAGTTGATGGGCGTGATCCTTGTGTTGGCGAGCCTCCTGACGCACCCGATCCAGGCGCTCGCGCAGGCTGTCGCGCTGGGCCAGCAGCAACTCGCGTTGCTCAGTGTCCAGTGCCATGCTGTCGAGGGCTTCCTGCAATTGCAGGCGTGCTTCACCGACTTGTTCGTGTTCCAGGGCGCGCTGCTCGCCCATCTCGGCCACTTCTTCATCAAGACGGATGCGGCGCAAAGTCAGTTGCTCGACCTTGGCCTTGCTCGCCGACAGCTGGGCTTTCAATTCGCCTTGCTGGCGCGCTTCGTCCTGCAATAACCGACGCAAGTGTTCGCGGCCGGTCTCTTGCTGGCGCTGGGTGGCGCGCAGGGTTTGCAGTTGGCTTTCCAGCGTTTCGAGAGTGGCTTCGTGCTCTTCGCGTTCGGCGATCAGATTGACGATTTCCTGACCTCGGGCCAGCACGCCGCTTTCCGCTTCGCTGGCACGACGCACCCGCAAGAAGTGCCGGCCGATCCAGTAGCCGTCACGGCTGATCAGGCTTTCGCCGTTGGCCAACTGGCCGCGCAAGGCCAAGGCTTGCTCAAGGGTTTCCACCGGTTTGACCTGACCGAGCCAGGGTGACAGGTCAATTGCCGCCTCGACCTTTTCCAGCAGGCTGCCGGGCACACGCGCACCGTCCGCCGCCGGACTGAGCAAGCGCAAATCACCCTGGGCAAAACCTGCCAAGTCGAAACCGCCAAAATCATCCACCAACACCGCTTGCAGATCGGCGCCGAGCACGGTTTCCACCGCCAGCTCCCAACCGGCCTCAACCTTCAAGCCTTCGGCCAAACGCGCATGCTCGGCCAGATGCTGATCGCGCAGCCATTCGGCGGTGCCGGTGCCCGGGTCCAGTGCCGCTTGCTGCAATGCCTCAAGAGATGCCAATCGACCGTTAAGCCGCTGCAAGTCGCCTTGGGCCTGCTGCTGCGCCTGAGTCGCCTGTTGCAGCTGCTGACGCAGTTGCTCCAGGCGCTCCACCTGCTGTTCTTCGCTGGCTTCCAGCTCTTCAAGGGTCATTTCACTGGCGGCCAATTGCTCGCTCAGCTCCAGGATCGCCGCGTCCTCCGGGTCGGCGGCGAGTAACACGCGCTCTTCCCCCAGGCGACGCTGGCGCTCGCCCAGGCGCTCCATGCTGGCTTCCAGTTGCTGGATGCGCGACTGCTGCACCTCGGCCTGTCGGCGCGGTTCGGCGGAGCGCAGGTTGAAGGCGTCCCACTGCTCTTGCCAAACGTGCATGGTGGTCTCTGATTCTTCCAGGGTCGCGGCGGCTTCTTCGGCGGCGGCGCTGGTGACTTCCTGCTCGGGGGTGAGCATGCCCAGCTCTTCGCCAAGGGTCAGCAGCAAGGTGCGGTCGTGGCCCAAGTGGGATTCAGTTTCCAGCCGGGCGCGCTCGGACTCTTTCAAGTCTTCCTGCAACTGACGCAAACGTTGCTGACCGTGCTGGATACTCTGTTCGACCCTGGCGATGTCACCGCCCACCGAATAGAAGCGCCCCTGCACCAGATTGAAGCGTTCAGACAGGTCATGGTGACCGTCTCGCAGGCGCTCAATACTGGCGTCGGCGTTGCGTTGCTCGGCCACCAGGGCCTCGAAGCTGATTTCCTGGGTGCCGATGGTCGCTTCGCGCTGGCCGACCTGCTCGTTTAAAGCCTGCCAGCGCAGCGCCGACAACTGGGCCTTGAGCTGGCGTTCTTCGCCCTTGTATTCCTGATACTTCTCGGCGGCCTGAGCCTGGCGGTGCAGACGCTCAAGCTGACGCTCAAGCTCTTCGCGCAAGTCACTCAGGCGGGCGAGGTTTTCGTGGGTACGGCGAATGCGGTTTTCGGTCTCGCGGCGGCGCTCCTTGTACTTGGAGATGCCGGCCGCTTCCTCGATAAAGTTACGCAGGTCTTCAGGCTTGGCTTCGATTAGCTTGGAGATCATCCCCTGCTCGATGATCGAATAGCTGCGCGGGCCCAGGCCGGTGCCAAGGAAGATGTCGGTAATGTCCCGGCGCCGACACTTGGTGCCGTTGAGGAAGTAACTGTTCTGGCTGTCGCGGGTCACTTTGCGGCGAATGGAGATTTCCGCGTAGGCGGCGTACTCACCGACCAGCGTGCCGTCGGAGTTGTCGAACACCAGTTCGATGCTGGCCTGGCTCACCGGTTTACGACTGGTGGAGCCATTGAAGATGACGTCGGTCATCGACTCGCCACGCAGGTTTTTTGCAGAGCTCTCGCCCATCACCCAGCGTACGGCGTCGATGATATTCGACTTGCCGCAGCCATTGGGCCCCACCACTGCCGCCATGTTACTGGGGAAGTTCACCGTGGTCGGGTCGACGAAGGATTTGAACCCCGCCAGTTTGATGCACTTGAGCCGCACGCTTAGGCATCCGCCAGGGCAGTAATGACCAGCGAGCAACTGCGCTGGCCATAAGCGGAGAGCACCATGCGAATCTGCGGCAGGTCACGGGCCAATACAGCGGCGAGCAACTGCTCGAACAGCGCCAGGTACTCGCTCATTTCTGCCTTGCGCTGATCCAGGGCCAGGTAATAGGCGCGGTTCATCGCCGGCTGCAGGTTCTCGACGGTTTCCTGCAAATACGGATTGTTGGCGAAGGGATAGGCGGCGCGCATCACGTTGAAGCTTTCTTCAACGAAGGCACGGATGTCCTGGTGCTCGAAACTGCTCACCAAGCGTTGCTGGATCTGCACGAACGGCGCCATGTCGGCCTGGGTCTGCCAGCCTTCGGCTACTGCGTTACCCAGCAGGATGTACAGCTCGCCCATCAACGTACACAGGCTCTGCACCTTGTGGGCGGTGAGTTCAGTGACGTGGGCGCCACGGCGCGGCAGGATGGCGATCAAGTGCCGCCGCTCAAGGATCAGCAACGCTTCGCGCACGGAACCACGGCTGACATTGAGCGCCAGTGTGACCTTCTGCTCCTGGATCCGCTCCCCAGGCTTGAGGTCGCCGCGAATGATACGTTCGGCGAGGTGGTGAGCGATTTGCTCGGCAAGACTATCCGGCGCCTTGAACGTCATGTTTTCCCTTCAAAATCTTCTATCGAGACAAGCGCGGCAGTGTAGCGCAAATGCCTGCTAATGGCGCAGGGCCCACCGATCCGAATTTGGCATGAAATAAGCAATCGTTAAAGCCCAGAAGCTCCCAAAAACGGCGGCTCCAGAGATCTGGACCATAATTAAACAGGTTGAAATCGCATTTTCTTGACCTTACGGTCAGAAAATCGTTGACCGAAAAGTCAGACATGACTAGATTCGGCGCAAAGCGGTTAACAACAATAATGAGTCTGCGAGGCCTTCCGTGATCCAGTTTTTACTAAACCAGGAGCTCCATAGCGAGCATGCCCTGGACCCGAACCTGACTGTGCTCAACTACCTGCGTGAGCACCTGGGCAAATCCGGTACCAAGGAAGGCTGCGCAAGCGGCGACTGTGGCGCCTGTACCGTGGTGGTCGGCGAGTTGCACACCGATGACCGGGGCACCGAGCAGATTCGTTATCGCAGTCTCAACTCATGCCTGACCTTTGTCTCGTCCCTGCATGGCAAACAACTGATCAGCGTCGAAGACCTCAAGCACCAGGGCCAGTTGCACAGCGTGCAAAAAGCCATGGTCGAATGCCACGGCTCGCAATGCGGCTTCTGCACCCCCGGCTTTGTGATGTCACTGTTCGCGCTGCAAAAGAACAGCGACGCCCCCGACAGCCAGAAGGCTAACGAAGCTCTCGCTGGCAACCTGTGCCGTTGCACCGGCTATCGCCCCATTCTCGCCGCCGCCAAACAAGCCTGCTGCAACAAGCCCCAGGACCAGTTCGACAGCCGCCAAGCCGAGACCATCGCCCGCCTCAAGAGCATTGCTCCGACCCAGACCGGTGAATTGAACTGCGGCGACAAACGCTGCCTGGTACCGCTGACCGTCGCCGATTTGGCCGACCTCTACGACGCCTACCCGCAAGCCCGCCTGCTGGCTGGCGGTACCGACCTGGCGCTGGAAGTCACCCAGTTCCACCGTGTGCTGCCGGTGATGATCTACGTCGGCAATATTGAAGAAATGAAACGCATCGAGACCTTCGACGACCGCCTGGAAATCGGCGCGGCAACGTCGCTGTCCGACTGCTATAGCGCACTGAATAATGAATACCCCGACTTCGGCGAACTGTTGCACCGCTTCGCCTCCCTGCAAATCCGCAACCAAGGCACTCTGGGCGGCAACATCGGCAACGCCTCGCCCATTGGTGACTCGCCACCACTGCTGATCGCCCTCGGTGCGCAGATCGTACTGTGCAAGGGCGAGACCCGCCGTACCCTGGCCCTGGAAGACTACTTCATCGACTACCGGGTCACCGCGCGCCAGGACAGCGAATTCATCGAGAAGATCATCGTGCCTCGCGCCAGCACCGAGCAGCTGTTTCGCGCCTACAAGGTCTCCAAACGCCTGGACGATGATATTTCCGCCGTGTGCGCCGCCTTTAACCTGCGCATTGATAACGGTGTGATCGCCGATGCCCGGGTCGCCTTTGGCGGCATGGCAGCCACCCCAAAACGGGCAAAAAACTGTGAGACCGTATTGATCGGCTCCGTATGGAGTTCGGCGACGCTGGAAAAAGCCTGCTCGGCCCTGGCCGAGGATTTCACCCCGCTGTCGGACTTTCGCGCCAGCAAGGAATACCGCCTGCTCAGCGCACAAAACCTGCTGCGCAAATACTTCATCGAACTGCAAACGCCGCACATCGAGACTCGGGTGACCGCTTATGTCTAACCATCACGCCGTGGAAAAATCCCAAGCTGAACTCGCCGAACTGTTTGCCAAGGACCTGACCACCGGAGTCGGCCGCAGCGTCAAGCACGACAGCGCTGCCAAGCACGTCTCGGGCGAAGCGCAGTACATTGATGACCGCCTGGAATTCCCCAATCAGTTGCACCTGTATGCGCGCCTTTCCGACCGCGCCCACGCCAGAATCATCAGCATCAACACCGCGCCCTGCTACGCCTTCGAAGGCGTGCGCATCGTCATCACCCACAAAGATGTACCGGGCCTGAAAGACATCGGCCCGCTACTGCCCGGCGACCCGCTGCTGGCGATTGATGATGTGCAATTCGTTGGACAACCGGTGCTGGCTGTCGCTGCTCGCGACCTGGAAACTGCGCGCAAGGCGGCCATGGCCGCGATCATCGAATACGAAGACCTGGAGCCGGTGCTGGACGTGGTAGAAGCCCTGCGCAAACGCCATTTTGTACTGGACAGCCACACTCACCAGCGCGGCGATTCAGCCGGCGCCTTGGCCACTGCCGAACACCGCATTCAAGGCTCGCTGCACATCGGCGGCCAGGAACACTTCTACCTGGAAACCCAGATTTCCTCGGTGATGCCCACCGAAGACGGCGGCATGATCGTCTACTGCTCCACGCAAAACCCCACCGAAGTGCAGAAGCTGGTGGCCGAAGTGCTGGACGTGTCGATGAACAAGATCGTGGTCGACATGCGCCGCATGGGTGGCGGTTTCGGCGGCAAGGAAACCCAGGCCGCCAGCCCGGCGTGCCTGTGCGCGGTGGTCGCACACCTCACCGGCCAGCCGACCAAGATGCGCCTGCCCCGGGTCGAAGACATGCTGATGACCGGTAAGCGCCACCCCTTCTATATCGAATACGACGTGGGTTTCGACGACCGCGGCCGCCTACACGGCATCCAGCTGGAACTGGCCGGCAACTGCGGTTGCTCGCCGGACCTGTCGGCGTCGATTGTCGACCGTGCCATGTTCCACGCCGACAACTCATATTACCTGGGCGACGCCACCATCAACGGCCATCGTTGCAAGACCAACACCGCCTCCAATACAGCTTATCGCGGGTTCGGCGGCCCACAGGGCATGGTCGCCATTGAAGAAGTGATGGACGCCATCGCTCGCCATCTGGCCCTCGACCCGCTGGCGGTGCGCAAGGTCAACTACTACGGCAAGACCGAGCGCAACGTCACCCACTACTACCAGACTGTCGAGCACAATATGCTCGAAGAGATGACTGCGGAACTGGAGGCCAGCAGCCAATACCTTGAGCGCCGCGAAGCGATCCGCCGCTACAACGCAGACAGCCCGATCCTGAAAAAAGGCCTCGCACTCACGCCAGTAAAATTCGGCATTTCGTTCACCGCCAGCTTCCTCAACCAGGCAGGCGCCTTGATCCACATCTACACCGACGGCAGCATCCACCTGAACCACGGCGGCACCGAGATGGGCCAGGGTTTGAACACCAAGGTCGCGCAAGTGGTGGCCGAGGTATTCCAGGTCGACATTGACCGAGTACAGATCACCGCCACCAATACCGACAAGGTGCCAAACACCTCGCCTACCGCTGCCTCCAGCGGTACCGACCTGAATGGCAAGGCCGCACAGAACGCCGCCGAAATCATCAAACAACGGCTGGTGGAATTTGCCGCGCGCAAGTATGAAGTCAGTGAGGCGGACGTCGAATTCCACAACGGGCATGTCCGGGTGCGCGAGCATATCCTCACCTTCGAAACGCTGATCCAGCAGGCGTATTTCGGCCAGGTGTCGCTGTCCAGCACCGGATTCTACAAGACCCCAAAAATCTTCTACGATCGCAGCCAGGCGCGGGGTCGGCCGTTCTATTACTACGCGTTCGGCGCGGCCTGTTGCGAGGTGATCGTCGATACCCTGACCGGTGAATACAAAATGCTGCGCACCGACATCCTTCATGATGTCGGCGCTTCGCTGAACCCGGCCATCGACATCGGCCAGGTGGAAGGCGGTTTTATCCAGGGCATGGGCTGGCTGACGATGGAAGAGCTTGTCTGGAATAACAAAGGCAAGCTGATGACCAACGGCCCGGCAAGCTACAAAATTCCGGCGGTGGCGGACATGCCGCTGGACCTGCGAGTAAAACTGGTGGAAAACCGCAAGAACCCGGAAGACACGGTGTTTCACTCCAAGGCCGTGGGGGAGCCGCCGTTCATGCTCGGCATTGCGTCCTGGTGTGCGATAAAGGATGCCGTAGCGAGCCTCGGTGACTACCGCCATCAGCCGAAGATTGATGCACCGGCAACGCCGGAGCGGGTGTTGTGGGGGTGTGAGCAGATGCGCCAGTTGAAGGCAGCGAAGGCTGTGGAAACTGAAACCGAATTGGCTTCGCTCTGAACGGAGGTGACCATGAACAACTGGATCAGCGCCCTCGCCGACCTGCAACACCAGGGTGAGCCCTGCGTGCTGGTGACCATCATCGAAGAGCTCGGCTCGACGCCGCGCAATGCCGGCTCGAAGATGGTCATCAGCGCAGCCCAGACCTTTGACACCATCGGCGGCGGCCACCTGGAATACAAGGCGATGCAGATCGGCCGGGACATGCTCACCCGTGGCCAGCAGAACACCCATCTGGAGCGCTTCAGCCTCGGCGCCAGCCTGGGCCAATGCTGCGGCGGCGTGACCGTGCTGCTGTTTGAACCCATGGGCCAGGTGCAGGCGCAAATCGCCGTATTCGGCGCCGGGCATGTCGGCCGCGCCCTGGTGCCGCTGCTGGCCAGCCTGCCGTGCCGGGTGCGCTGGATTGATTCGCGGGAGCAGGAATTCCCGGAGCACATCCCCCTGGGCGTGCGTAAAATCGTCGCCGAAGAGCCTGTGGATGAAATCGACACCCTGCCTGTGGGCAGTTACTGCATCGTCATGACCCACAATCACCAACTCGACCTGGAGCTGACCGCTGCCCTGCTCAAGCGCAATGACTTTGCCTACTTCGGTCTGATCGGCTCGAAGACCAAACGGGTCAAATTTGAACATCGCCTGCGCGATCGTGGCTTTGACACCGCGCAACTACAACGCATGCGCTGCCCGATGGGTCTGGGCGAGGTCAAAGGCAAATTACCTGTGGAAATCGCCATCTCCATCGCCGGCGAAATCATCGCCACCTATAACGCCAATTTCGGCCAGCACACTGCCAGTGCCGAACCCATTGCAAAACTGCTGCCGGCCTCGCGCCGCAGCCATGCTGCTAATTAAAAAGCCACAAATTGAGACGACCATGCCTTTGACTCGCAAAGCCTACCGTGCCGCCATTCTGCACAGCATCGCCGATCCCGCTGAAGTGGGCATCGACGCCTCCTATGAGTATTTCGAAGACGGCCTGCTGGTCATCGACAACGGCCAGATCAGCGCCCTGGGCCATGCCAGCGAATTACTCGCCAGCCTGCCCGCCGATATCGAAGTCACCCATTATCAGGACGCGCTGATCACCCCCGGCCTGATCGACACCCATATCCACCTGCCACAAACCGGCATGGTCGGCGCCTATGGCGAGCAGTTGCTGGATTGGCTCAACACCTACACTTTCCCTTGCGAAAGCCAATTCGCCGACAAGGCCCATGCCGAAGAAGTCGCGGATATTTTCATCAAGGAGCTGCTGCGCAACGGCACCACCACCGCCCTGGTATTCGGCAGCGTGCACCCGCAATCAGTGAACTCGTTTTTTGAAGCTGCCGAGAAACTCGACCTGCGCATGATCGCCGGCAAGGTAATGATGGACCGCAATGCGCCGGACTATCTGACCGACACGGCCGAATCCGGCTACCAGGAAAGCAAGGCGCTGATCGAGCGCTGGCATGGCAAAGGCCGTTTGCACTACGCGGTGACGCCACGTTTCGCACCAACCAGTACGCCTGAGCAACTGACACTGGCCGGCCAGTTACTGGGGGAATATCCAGATTTGTACATGCAGACTCACATCAGTGAAAACTTGCAAGAGGTCGAATGGGTCAAGGAGCTATTCCCGGAGCGCAACGGTTATCTGGATGTGTACGACCATTACAAACTGCTAGGAGAGCGCTCGGTGTTCGCCCACGGTGTGCACTTGTGCGACGACGAATGTGCGCGGCTGGCGCAGGCGGGTTCAGCGGTAGCGTTCTGCCCGACCTCGAACCTCTTCCTCGGTAGCGGCTTGTTCAATCTGCCGATGGCCGAGAAGCACAAGCTGAATGTCGGCCTGGGTACCGATGTGGGCGGCGGCACCAGTTTCTCGCTGCTGCAGACGCTGAACGAGGCGTACAAGGTGATGCAGTTGCAAGGGGCGCGGTTGAGTCCGTTCAAGTCGTTGTACCTGGCGACCTTGAGCGGTGCGCGGGCACTGCGGCTGGATGACAAGATCGGCACCTTGCAACCGGGCACCGATGCAGACTTTTTGGTGCTGGACTACAACGCCACGCCGCTGCTCAGCTATCGCCTGAAGCAGGCCAATACCATTGCCGAGACGCTGTTTGTATTGATGACGCTGGGGGATGATCGGGCGGTGTTGCAGACCTATGCGGCGGGACAACTGGTGCATCAGCGTTGATTTAGCAGACACCACAAACCAAATGTGGGAGCAAGCCCGCTCCCACATTTTTGATCGGATTTACAATTTTACGGACGAGCGCCCTGGCTTCTTGGTCTGCAACAAATGCGAGAACACCGCATGCAGATCATCCGACGCGCTCTCCTCGTCGAGGTTGAGCTTGCTGTCTATGTGATCCATGTGATGCATCATCAGGTTCACGGCCAATATCGCATCCCGCGCTTGGATGGCATCGATCAGTTGGGTGTGTTCATCGTAGGAACAGTGCGAACGGTTGCCGCTTTCATACTGGGCGATGATCAGCGACGTCTGGGACACCAGGCTGCGCTGGAAGCTAATCAACGGTGCATTCTTCGCCGCCTCGGCCAGTTTCAAGTGGAACTCGCCTGAAAGACGGATACCGGCACCACGATCACCGCGGGAAAAGCTGTCGCGCTCGTCGTTGACCATCTGCCGCAACTGGGCCAACTCCTCGGCCGTGGCGTGCTGCACCGCCAGTTCAGTGATTGCCTTTTCTACCAGACGCCGGGCCAGGAATACCTGTCGCGCCTCATCAACACTTGGACTTGCGACCACCGCACCGCGATTGGGCCGCAGCAGCACCACGCCTTCATGGGCCAGACGCGACAGCGCGCGGCGAATGATGGTGCGGCTGACGCCGAAGATTTCGCCCAGTGCTTCTTCACTCAATTTGGTACCGGGCGCCAGGCGTTGTTCGAGGATAGCCTCGAAAATATGCGCGTAGACGATATCATCCTGGGTTCCACTGCGACCGGCCTTGCCAGCTCGCGGTTGTTTCTTGAGGGGCTGCAACTGTTCGTTCATGGGCACTCGGGTAGGGAGAACGGCGGCGAATTAACGGTAATACGACAACAAAGGTTCGCTGGCAAGTATCACCTAAAAACAGCGCACATTGTACACAACCCAATGCGCCAACACACTGTACGGCTGTTTACGCGGCCGTCTGTATTGCAATGAGTCGTTACGTTTGAGTTTAGGCTTGAGTCCGCAATTTTTCCTTGCAGGAGCGAGCTTGCTCCTACAAACCGCTTCCCAGGCATAAAGGAACACCGCCCCATGTCCGACGTCCTCCAGGCGCCTTTGCGCCCACTGGCCGATACCTCGCCTTCGGCCATTGTCGCCGGCTTCATTGCCATGATGACCGGCTACACCAGCTCTCTGGTGCTGATGTTCCAGGCTGGCCAGGCCGCCGGCCTGACCACGGCGCAGATTTCGTCGTGGATCTGGGCGATTTCCATCGGCATGGCGGTGTGCAGCATCGGTCTGTCCCTGCGCTACCGCACGCCAATCACCATCGCCTGGTCGACGCCCGGCGCGGCGCTGCTGATCACCAGCCTTGGCGGCGTGACGTACGGCGAAGCCATTGGCGCCTACATCACCTGCGCAGTGTTGGTGACGATCTGCGGACTCACCAGCAGTTTTGAAAAGCTGGTCAAACGCATTCCGGCCTCCCTGGCGGCGGCCTTGCTGGCGGGAATTTTGTTCAAGATCGGCAGCGAGATTTTCGTCGCGGCGCAACACCGTACCGCCCTGGTGCTGGGGATGTTTTTCACTTACCTGATCATCAAGCGCCTGTCGCCGCGTTATGCAGTGCTGGCGGCGCTGCTGATTGGCACGGCATTATCTGGCCTGATGGGCCTGCTGGATTTCAGCGGTTTCAGCCTGGAAGTGGCTACGCCGGTGTGGACCACACCACACTTTTCCCTGGCCGCGACCATCAGTATCGGCATTCCGCTGTTAGTGGTGGCTATGACCTCGCAAAACATGCCTGGCATCGCCGTACTGCGGGCCGATGGCTATAACGTGCCGGCCTCGCCGCTGATCACCACCACCGGGCTCGCCTCGCTGGTGCTGGCACCGTTCGGCTCCCACGGCATCAACCTGGCAGCGATCAGCGCAGCCATCTGCACCGGGCCCCATGCCCACGAAGATCGCAACAAGCGTTACACCGCAGCGGTCTGGTGTGGGATTTTCTACGGGATTGCCGGGGTGTTTGGCGCAACGCTGGCGGCATTGTTCGCAGCGCTGCCAAAGGAACTGGTGCTGTCGATTGCGGCATTGGCGTTGTTTGGCTCGATCATCAATGGCCTGAGCATTGCCATGAATGAGCCTAAGGAACGGGAAGCAGCGCTGATCACCTTTATGGTCACAGCGTCGGGGTTGACGTTGTTTTCCATCGGTTCGGCGTTCTGGGGGATTGTTGCGGGGGTGTTGACGCTGGTGATTCTGAACTGGCGCAAGGCCTGATTCTTTCTACCCTGAAACGAAACAGCGACCCGGGCGGGTCGCTGTCTCATGACATCAGGCTACCGGATTGATCGGCTTTTCCGGGTACCAGACGTCCAGCAACGGGCTGGCTTCAACGCTGGTCAGCTCGCTACGGCCCTTGAGCCAGGCTTCAACAGCAACACGCTGTTCTTCGCTGACCGAACCACGCTTCTGCAGGCAAACCAGACCGTAGTCATCGCCGCCAACATAGCCGAGGCCGTTGGCCTCCATCGCTTCTTTCAGGAATGCGTCGAGGAAAGCGTCGATAGCCTTGTCGTCCAAACCTTCTTTGAAATCCAGGTTCAGCTCGAAACCCAGCTCTTGATATTCATCAACGCACAGTTTTTTGCGCAGACGCTGGGAACGGTTAGTCGCCATGGAACAATCCTCATAAGTAATAACGGGCGGCACTTTAGCAGTTTAAGCAGGGGTTTGCCCGTCTCTCTGGGACCGGTGGCGTACCACTGGTAAAAAAATCAGTGATTAGCAGCTATCGTTCAGGCACAAGTGACTCCACCTTGGGGCATAATGCCGACACTTTCATGACCACTGAGGGATTTTCGTTCACATGCCCTCGCTTTTTTCACCCTCCTCGCAGTAGGGTTTATTTCTTATGATCAAATCTTTACGTCCCTTGTTACTGGCTGGCTTTCTGCTTCCCTTGGCCTTTTCCGTTTGCGCCGCACCGATCAATACCACCCTGCCCCCCAAGGTCCAGGAAGCCCTCCAGAAGGCCAAGCTGCAAAACAATGCGCTGTCCCTGGTGATGATTCCCCTCAACGGCCCTGGCACCGCAACGGTGTTCAACGCCGACGTATCGGTCAACCCGGCCTCGACCATGAAGTTGGTCACCACCTACGCCGCCCTCGAAATGCTCGGCCCCAACCACCAGTGGAAAACCGAGTTCTACACCGACGGCACCCTCAGTGGCGGCATATTGCGTGGCAACCTGTACCTCAAGGGCGGTGGCGATCCCAAGCTGAACATGGAAAAACTCTGGCTGCTGATGCGCGACCTGCGGGCCAATGGCGTGCAGCAAGTCACTGGCGACCTGGTGCTGGACCGCAACTTTTTCGTCCAGCCGCAATTGCCGGAGTTCAATGACGACGGCAATGACGCCAACAAGCCTTTCCTGGTCAAGCCTGACGCCCTGCTGGTCAACCTCAAGGCCCTGCGTTTTGTCGCCCGCAACGATTCGGGCAAGGTGCTGATCTCGGTGGAACCGCCGATTGCCAGCATTCGCATCGATAACCAGGTGAAAGTGGCCAGCACCAAGCAGTGCACCGGTGACGTGCGCTACAACCCGGTGACCGCCACCGACGGCAGCGTCACCGTGACAGTCAGCGGTCAGTTGGGCGATGGCTGCAGCTCGCAGACTTATCTGTCATTACTGGATCACGCTACCTACACCGCCGGCGCCGTGCGGGCGATCTGGAAGGAGCTGGGAGGCAGTATCCAGGGCCGCGACGTACTCGCCCCGGTACCGAAAGACGCCAAGGTCCTGGCCCGCGCGTTCTCCCCGGACCTGGCGGAGATTATCCGCGACATCAACAAATACAGTAACAACACCATGGCCCAGCAATTGTTCCTCAGCCTCGGCGCGCAATACCGCAACGATGCCGATGGCGACGATGCCAAGGCCGCCCAACGCGTGGTGCGCCAGTGGCTGGCGAAGAAAGGCATCACTGCGCCGCACCTGGTGATGGAAAACGGTTCTGGCCTGTCCCGCGCCGAACGGGTCAGCGCTCGCGAGATGGCGACCTTGCTGCAGGCGGCCTGGAGAAGCCCGTATTCGGCGGAGTTCATCAGCTCGATGCCGATTGCCGGCACCGACGGCACCATGCGCAAACGCCTGAAGACCACCGCACTGCGCGGTGAAGCCCACGTCAAGACAGGGACCCTGAACACCGTCCGGGCGATTGCCGGCTTCAGCCGCGACAACAATGGCAATACCTGGGCAGTGGTGGCAATCCTCAACGATCCGAGGCCGTGGGGCGCTTCGTCGGTGCTGGATCAGGTGCTACTGGACCTGTATCGCCAGCCTAAATTGGCGGCCATCGCACCGATACTGTAATTGTGGTGAGCGGGCTTATTGTGGCGAGCGGGCAAGCTTGCTCGCTACAGGGCGATCCTTGACTTCAAGCCGGCAACCGCTCGGCTTCCACACGATCCCTGCCCGCCTGTTTGGCCGCATACACGCCTGAATCCGCGCGCAACAGCAAGCCATCAATCCCTTCATCGACCCGCCAACTGGCAACCCCAAAGCTCGCCGTCACCGTGCCGACGCGGGCCATGGGCACACGGCGCAGCGCTTGCCACAACTCAAGGGCCAGGCTGTAGGCCTGGGCGCCATCAGTGCTGGGGCACAGCACCATGAACTCCTCGCCTCCCAGGCGACAAAATACGTCACTGCGACGCAAGCGCAGACTGATGCGCCGACATAACTCCTGCAGCACCTCATCGCCTACCGCATGACCATACTGGTCATTGATACGCTTGAAGTGATCGATATCCAGCATGATCACCGCCAACGTTCCCGCAGTGCGTTCGACCCTGACCATCTCGGCCTTCAGGCGGTCCTGGAAGTAACGGCGGTTATGGATACCCGTAAGAGAGTCGGTGATGGACAGCGCCCGCAACTCTTCCTCCACGCGTTTGAGGTCGGAAATATCCGATACATAGCCATGCCACAGTGTGCCACCGCCCGGCAACTCTTCCGGGGTGGCCTCGCCACGAATCCAGCGCAGGCCCCGGCGCGGCAACTGCACCCGATACTCTTCGCGCCAATGGCTCATTTGCAGCGCTGACAACCGGATGGAGGCACGAACCCGTTCGGCATCCTGGGGATGAAGGCGTTCGAAGACTAGCTTTGCATCTTGCTGCAATAACCCCGGATCAATTTCATAGATGTCGCGAATACCATCACTGACGTAGATAAATCGCCAGTTGTCGTTGGGCTCCAGGGCGAACTGGAAAATCCCGCCGGGCACATGGGCACTGAGTTTCTTCAGCAAGCGATCGCGTGCCGCCAGCGCCTCATAGACGCGCTTTTGCTCAGTCACATCTAGGCAAATCGCCAGGTGGCCGATCCACAACCCATGGTCATCAAGCAATGCCGTCGCCAGCATATTCACCGTCAGTTGACTGCCATCCTTGCGCACCAGGGTCCACTCGCGGGATTCGTGCAGGCTGTCAGCGCCTTCCACCAGCATCGCCTGACTCGGCACGATCCGCTTTCCGAGCGCCTGGCTCAACTGGGTGGCGCGGACTTCCAACTCGGGCGCCAGGTGCAGGCTCTCAATGGTCAGATGATTGAGCACCTGCGCGGCCTCATACCCCAACATTTGCTCGGCCCCGGCGTTGAAGGTAGTGATGACGCCGCGCAGGTCAGTGGCAATAATCGCCACCTGAGTTGCTGCATTGAGCACGCTGCGCAATTGGCCGTGGGCATCGCGCAGCTCGTGCTCACGCTGGCGCAACTCGCCGGTACGTTGCTGTACCAGTTTCAACGCCCGCTGACGCTGGCTGACCAGCACGTAGAGCAAGGCGCTGAGCAGCAGGCTGAGCAGACTGCCCATTGTCAGGATGCTGATTGCCGAGGAATGGGTGGCCCGCTCGAATACCTGGCTGGGGCGCAGGCTCAAGGCGTAGACATGGTCGCCCAGGGTCAGACGGCGGATCGCCTCCAGATTGCCATCCCCCACGGCATTGTTCGATTCATACAATACCCGCTGTTGCGTGTCAGAAGTGTCGACAATCCGCATCACCAGGTTGTCTCGATCCGCCTTGGGCAATCCGTCGGCTACCAGTTGGCGCATGCTGATCACCGCCATCACGTAGCCATACGGTTCACTGGAGGGCATTTGGGCGGTGACCGGTGCACTCACCGGCGCCACCAGCAGCACACCCATCGCGTAGGCCGGCTCCACGCCCACCAACTGCATGGGTTGCGACACGGCGATGGTGTCGGAACGTTGCGCACGCTCGACCACCGAACGTCGCAAAGGCTGGGCCAGCAGATCAAACCCCAGGGGCGAGCCAAGGAGACTCTGGGTCTGGCTGTACAACACCGGCACATATTCGTCCCGTTCGGTCGCTGGGACCAACGTGCCGGCCACGCTCAACTCACGAATGGCGAAACCCGCACCCCGCTGCCGGGTAACCTTTTGCTCAAACCCGGAGCGCTGATCGCGAAAAATCCGCGGCGCCCAGGAATAGGCACGCGCACGCAGCAGCAACGGCTGGGCGAAGCCATCGAACTCTTCGCGGGAGACATTATGAGAGTTGACGAAAAAGCGGCGCAGGCTGTCGAGGCGTTGCTCTTGGTCTTCGAAGCGCTCGTCCAGGCGGCTGTAGCGCTCGCTGACCAGCAACTTAAATTGCTGGCGAACCTGTTGCTGATAGAGATTGGATGCAGCCCACGCCACCACAGCTGTGAGCGCCAGCCCCACCAGCAGCACAACCAATGCCACCAGCCACGCCGACGCCTGCTCGCTGATAAAGCCAAGAATTTTCGGGCGGACGGCATGCAACGGCATAAGCAAAACTCAGAACGCCAGCGTGCAAGGGCGTCATTTTGGCTAGGAGTTAAGTTATAACCACCGAGTCCTGTTTTGACCAGCGCAAAAAAGCCGCGAGCTTGGAATAATCCAGGCTCGCGGCTTCAGGGTCGATCAACGTGCGGTGATTTTCCAGGCACGGTGGATCTTGGCATTGCGCGCAAAATCCGGATCGATGGTTTTATCGCTGATTTCCTCGACGGCATAACGCTCGATGAGGTTCTCCTCCAACTGGAACTTGCGGAAGTTGTTGGAGAAATACAGCACACCACCTGGCGCCAGGCGAGCCATGGCCAGGTCGAGCAACTGCACGTGGTCGCGTTGTACGTCGAAGATACCTTCCATGCGCTTGGAGTTTGAGAAGGTCGGCGGGTCAATGAAGATCATGTCGAACTCATCGCGACTGGCTTCCAGCCAGGCCATCACGTCACCCTGCTCCAGGCGGTTCTTGTCGGAGAAACCGTTGAGCGAGAGGTTGCGACGCGCCCAGTCCAGATAGGTTTTCGACAAGTCGACGCTGGTGGTGGTGCGCGCACCGCCCTTGGCCGCGTGCACACTGGCAGTGGCGGTGTAGCAATACAGGTTGAGGAAGCGTTTGCCTGCGGCCTCTTTCTGGATGCGCATGCGCATAGGGCGGTGGTCGAGGAACAGGCCGGTGTCCAGGTAATCGGTCAGGTTGACCAGCAGCTTCACCCCGCCTTCGCTGACTTCGGTGAACTTGCCCTGGGCACTCTGGCGCTCGTACTGCTTAGTGCCACTTTGACGTTCGCGACGCTTGACCACCACGCGATTCTTGTCGATGCCCAGCGCTTGGGGAATGGCCGCCAGTGCATCGAACATCCGCGCAGAGGCTTTTTCCGGGTCGATGGACTTGGGCGCGACGTATTCCTGGACGTGGACCCAATCGTGGTACAGGTCGATGGCCATGGAGTATTCCGGCATGTCGGCATCGTACACACGGTAGCAATCAACGCCTTCGCGCTTGGCCCATTTGCCGAGCAACTTCAGGTTCTTCTGCAAACGGTTGGCGAACATCTGCCCGCCTTCGCTCAAGCGCGCCTGCTCAACGACCGGAGCCGGTGCTGGCACTGGCTTGATCGGATTACCGTTCTTGTTGTACTGGCGCTCTTGCGGCTCGGTCGGCGCCTGATCGTAGGCAGCTTGATCCCGCTCGGCCTGGCGTTGTTCCGGAGTACGGCGCTCGCCGGTGACGAACTGGTCCGGGGTGACCTTGATCAGCAGCAACTTGCACGGCAAGGCGCCGTTCCAGAATGAATACTGTTTGTGGCTGCGAATACCCATGCGCTTGCCCAGGTCCGGCGCGCCGGTGAACACCGCCGCTTCCCAACCCAAACAGGCCTGACGCAAGCGTTCACCGAGGTTCTGATAAAGGTACAACAGGCTAGCTTCATCACCCAGACGCTCGCCGTAGGGCGGGTTACAGATCACCAACCCTTTCTGGTTCTGGTCCGGGCGCGGCTCGAAGGTAGCGACTTCACCCTGATAAACCTTGATCCAGTGGCTCAGGCCAGCACGATCGATATTGTTACGAGCCGGCTGCATCAAGCGTGGGTCAGCCTCGTAACCGCGAATCCAGAGCGGTGGCTTGGCCATGCCGATGGCAGCACGCTCGCTGGCCTCTGTATGAAGCTTCTTCCACAGGGCTGGGACGTGGCCGAGCCAGGCGGTGAAGCCCCACAACTCACGGTTGAGGTTAGGGGCCATGTCGGCGGCGATCATCGCGCCTTCCACCAGGAAGGTACCGACGCCGCACATCGGGTCAGTCAGCGCTCCGCCTTCGGCGGCAATGCGCGGCCAGCCGGAGCGGATCAGGATCGCTGCTGCCAGGTTTTCTTTCAGCGGCGCGGCGCCCTGCTGCAGGCGGTAACCGCGCTGGTGCAGGCTGTGGCCGGACAGGTCAAGAGAGAGAATCGCTTCGCCACGGTCCAGGCGCAGGTGAATACGTAGGTCCGGGTTGATCTTGTCGATGGACGGACGTTCGCCGGTCGGGGTGCGCAGCTTGTCGACAATCGCATCCTTGACCTTCAGCGCGCCGAAGTGGGTGTTGTCGATGCCCGAGCCATGGCCGCTGAACTCCACCGCCAGGGTGCCATCAGCAAGCATGTGGTCTCCCCACTCGATATCCAGTACGCCGTAGTAAAGGTCCTCGGCGTCTTTCATAGGGAAGCGCTTGAGCACCAGCAACACGCGGTTGGCCAGACGGGACCAGAGGCACAGGCGATAAGCAGTCTCCATGTCGGCCATGCCGCGCACGGCTGAGGTGTGCTCGCGAGCCTCCTCAAGGCCAAGCCCGACGGCTTCCTCGATCAGCAAGCCTTCAAGGCCCTTGGGGCAAGTGAGGAAGATTTCGTAACGATCCGACATGGGAATTCCAGGCTTTTCAGCAATAAGTAAACAGGCGACGCATCGCCGGTTCAGTTTTCAATCAAGCGCTTTTCTTGAAGAGCGCTCGTGTGGCACGAATGTGCCGTCCCACCCCGGCTGCAGGCCCTTTGAGCCTATATTGACGGGGCAGATCATGTATTTGATGCAACAAAAAGAAATATTCTTACCCTTCGTCGAATAACAACCGACTGCAACAGGTGGACATTCTCACTAAAGGATTAAACCCATCCTCTTTGCAGGGCACATCATAGCTGGCTTTGGCCTGGAAAAGGGGCGAAAAGCCATCCCAGCTTATGGCCATAGCATCATTATCGTTACGTCCTTATGACAAAACGATCATTGAATCCGTGTGACCTATTGGTTAGAACTCAATACAGGTTGGCGCTGCCACGGTGCCAACACTTAGCTCGCCACGCCGGCAGCGAGCGCACCAACGGCAGAAAAACTCTGCCCGGCCTCAGACGAGGTTGAAGGATATCAAGACAGTCAACAAGTGAGGGAAACACCCTATGAGAAGACTTAAGCGTGATCCGTTGGAAAGAGCATTTTTACGCGGATATCAGTATGGCGTTCATGGCAAATCCCGTGAGCTTTGCCCATTTACTCTACCGTCGGTACGCCAAGCCTGGATCAACGGCTGGCGAGAAGGACGTGGCGACAACTGGGACGGTATGACCGGCACTGCGGGGATCCACAGGCTCAACGAACTTCACGCCGTCGGCTAATCAGGGCACTTAATTCCGACACCACCTTGAATATGTAACGACTTAACCACGCACGCCCCATCAGGGCGGCGGGCTTCGGCCCAAGGGCTCCTTCGAGGAGCCCTTTTTTATGCCTTCAGTTTCGTGGTAATGCTGCGATCGCATCCACTGACTGGCGAATCAGTGCCGGCCCCTTGTAGATAAAACCGGAATACAGCTGCACAAGGCTCGCGCCAGCAGCAATTTTCTCAGCGGCGTGCTTGCCTTCGGTGATGCCGCCGACAGCAATGATCGGCAACCGCCCCGCCAGTTCGGCCGCCAGCACCTTGACGATATGGGTACTTTGGTCGCGCACCGGCGCACCGGAAAGCCCACCGGCCTCATCACCGTGGGCCAGGCCTTCGACACCGACGCGGCTCAGGGTGGTGTTGGTGGCGATCACCGCGTCCATCCCCGATTCCAGCAGGGCCTGGGCCACCAGTACGGTTTCTTCGTCACTCATGTCCGGAGCGATCTTGATCGCCAATGGCACCCGTTTGCCATGACGCACGGCCAGGTCTTCCTGACGCTGGCGCAAGGCTTCGAGCAGTTGCTTGAGAGCGTCACCGAATTGCAGGCTGCGCAAGCCCGGAGTATTGGGCGAACTGACATTGACCGTGACATAGCTGGCATGGGCGTAAACCTTGTCCAGGCAGATCAGGTAGTCATCCACGGCACGTTCCACGGGCGTATCGAAGTTCTTGCCGATATTGATACCCAGGATACCCTTGTACTTCGCGGCTTGAACCCGCGACAGCAGGTGATCAACGCCAAGGTTATTGAAGCCCATGCGATTGATGATCGCCTCGGCTTCCGGCAGGCGGAAAATCCGTGGTTTGGGGTTACCCGGCTGCGGCCGAGGCGTGACGGTGCCGATTTCGACGAAACCAAACCCCAACTGGGCAAAGCCGTCGATGGCCGCACCGTTTTTGTCCAGGCCTGCGGCCAGCCCTACCGGGTTGGGGAAGTCGAGCCCCATCACCGAGACCGGCATCTTCGTCGGCGCCTTGCACACCAGGCCATTGAGCCCCAGGCGGCCACCGGCACCGATCAGGTCCAGGGACAGATCGTGGGAGGTTTCCGGAGAAAGTTTGAACAACAGCTGGCGGGCCAGGGTATACATGGGCGGGCTTGACTCGGATGGCGGCGGAAGGTGGCGCCGATTATAGCCGGGGTGACGGGGTGCGCGCGAGGCGAGGCGCACAGGTAGCACGATCATCCGTTACGCGCGGCCATCAACTCTTCGTAGCGCGTCCAGATTTTTTGCGCATAACGAAGCCGCAGCGCCTCCCGGTGAGCGCCCTCCCCAGCGCCGACATTGTAGGAGCCCACCGCCGTCCAGTTGTAGCCAAACTGCTTGATAAAGTCAGCGAGAATGGAGGCCGCCACTTCTACCGACAGGCAAGGCTCACCCAGTAACCGCTGTTCGGTGATGCCTTGCTTGAGCAGGCGCGGTAGATGAATGCTGTTGATCTGCATCAGGCCAATATCACGGGAGCCATTGTTGTTGCTGTAATTCATGGCCTCGGCTCGATAACCGGACTCTACGGCAGCAATGGCCTGCAACAACTCCGGTTCTATATCATATTGGCTCGCAGCTTCGGTCCAGCAGTAAGCCTTAGCCTGACTCGACACGGCCAGAGCAACCAGCAGCATAACCTTGCTCCAGGCCCTCTTCATGTCAGACCGCCCCAATTACTCTCCTGCCCACAGGCAGAGCACACGTGAATGGCGATGCCAGGACCAGCAAGTGTTTGGCCAGGCACGTCAACCACCACTACCGGACAGCTGAAGCGATAGCCCTTGCCATATACCGTCGTGATAAATCCCTTGTTGTCCTTGAGGTGCTTGCGCAACGAATAGATACAGCGGGTCAGGGACTCCTCAGCGACTTCGCCATGGGGCCAGACCCGTTCCAGCAAACGATCCTTGGTGACCAGCACGCCCGCCGAGGCGAGCAACAGGCGCAATA
This sequence comes from Pseudomonas sp. ANT_H4, assembly GCF_008369295.1. Classification (GTDB taxonomy): domain Bacteria; phylum Pseudomonadota; class Gammaproteobacteria; order Pseudomonadales; family Pseudomonadaceae; genus Aquipseudomonas. The sequence continues at coordinate 152,198 of NZ_VOBG01000004.1, forward strand.
CATGCCATTCCTTGGGAGGCAATTGAATATCCGAGCCATCGCCTGTCAGCCTGCCGTCACCCTGTAGCGTCCAGTGCCCAAAAGCCAAAGAGACGGACGTCAAACCATCAACCACGCCGACCATTCAAACCTCTGCACCTGCCTACGGACATTCACGGCTCCTTAATTTCAGCATTGCCCCACTAGGGATGACGCGACTATAGAAACCTGCTCCCTGGAACACCGTAGGCAAAAGCCCATAAACTCAAGGAGTTCTGGACACAACCTGTAAGACGTTTCGATACAAGCAGCACGCAACCCCGGTAGACCTTCTTGGGAGCGAGCGCACAGAAGGCGCTCTCCGAGTGCACCTGTCATTGGTGAACGAGGTTGCACAGTTCTTCAACGCGGCTCAAAAATTCAGTGAAAAAAGCGCCTGATTTCATTGCTCGAACGAGCGAGTGAAGGTGCCTTGTACGTGCTCGTATTGAGCAGCCGTCAGCGGCGGCGGACTCCCCTGCCCGGTCGCGGTCTTAAGTTCGTCACCCACGGCCTGGGCCTGGATCAAAAACAGACGCACACTGTTGGTCATTGGCCCGTCGTAGCGACCGAACATGGCACTACGCTTTGCAGCCTCGCCATCACGCCGAAAACTGCCCAGCAACAGGCGCTTGCCCTGGGCCACACGGACGACGGTATTGATGCCTACACGCCCAACCGCCGCCGATGCCCCATCGCGACCACCAACCTTTCCTATCTGGCGGCCATCCTCAATGGTGAGCAGCATCTCGATTTCGTTCGCCTCGGCGAAGCGCGGCAGGACGCTGACCTGTGTGCCATGGTTGATCGGCTGCCACTCATCGCTGTCCTCAGCAGATCGGGGCAGATAAAGGGTCTGGTTGTCATGGAAAACCGCCGGCACATTCTCCTGGGTCAGAATCACCGGCAACGCCACCACCCTTGCTCGCCGACGACGCTCCAGTGCCTGAACCCGTGCCATGAAAGCGCGGTCCTCAACGGGCGCCAGCACGCGACTCACTTGCCGCTGCGTGTCCGGCCCCTTGCCATCGCCGTCCGGGGCCATGCCCATTTGCTCGAATTCATGTCGATCCACGTCCACCAGCCATAGCGACACCTCAACCGAACGCTTGGGCACGTCCAGCTCCGCCACCAGACTCTCTAAAAAGCGCACTTGCGCAGGCATCCCCTTGATCAGCAGGCTGTTGGTGTCCGGGTAAGCCATCACTGAAATGTTTTTGTCGGCCAGCAACCCTGACTGCAGCGAACGACCTGGGGCGACATTCTTCTGCTCGGTAGCCAGCAGTTTTCCGATCATCGTGGCCATTCCCGGCACGGTGATCTGTTCACTTCCCATGTCGTACTGACGATCGGCGACATGGGTATTAAGCACCTGAACCACGCCGATTTTCTGAGGCCCCATGCGCAACTCGGCACGCTGCCTGTCCATCAACTGGGCCAGGCGCAGCACCTGATCGACGTAGTTGGGTGGCCCGGAAACATAAAACATCCGTGCGCCCCCCTCGCGAAGGGGATAACGCGCCTCGCTGAGACCCGTCCGCCGCATGAACGCACGCAACATGTCGACCGAGATGTGCCGCAGGCTGACCACCGCGCTTTTTGCCTCGCTGACGTCGTAGAGATAGAGCACCTGACCGTCGCTGTACCAGATCAACCCTTGCTGCAGGGCAACTTCCTCAAGGGTGCGTTGCACAGGATCGAAATCGTACTGCCCGGTGATTCGTTTGCCAGACGCCGTCTTGCTGACAACGATGGGTTGGCCCAATGGCACTGACAACTCGGTAAAAAAAGCCTGCAGGCTTTCATCATGCGCCTGATAAACCTCGCCCAAGGCAGGCGCACTGCCCAGCATCAGCAGGCAGCAGAGCAACCACCGTCGCGAGTCTAGGCATACGGTCAGGCGGTACATCAGGGAAGCCGACCCGAGAGCCGGCTGTAGATCTTTGCTGCAAAGTGATCGAGGTACACGCGGGGGTTCCTGAGCGGCCTGGCATTAGGGAGCGGCCATAGTGAAAGGCCTCCGACCTGCAATCTTGATGGGAAGTTGATCAAGCCCCCCCGAACATGCGCCGTGGCATGTGCCTTGCTTTGCGTAAGTCATCGCAGCCCGCACCAACGACGGAGCGGGCTCAAGGACAAAGGCGTCGTTACCCGTGAGCTGCTTGCACAAGCGGCCCGCAGGAACGGCGCTTTTTTTGAGAAAGAAGGTCATGAAAGGTAGATGTTGATGAATGATTCGGTCGGCAACAGCCAGAAGAGCGATCCACTGGCCTGGGTCAACGGCAGCGATGCTCCGGAAAAGAGCAGCCTCAACCTGGGTTTCATGGCCTTGAGCGATTGCGCCTCGGTAGTAGTTGCCGCAACCCAGGGCTTCGCCCAGCCTTATGGACTGACGCTGAACCTCAAGCGCCAGTCATCCTGGGCCAACCTGCGGGACAAACTGGTCAGCGGCGAACTGGACGCGGCCCACAGCCTGTATGGACTGATCTATGCCGTGCACCTGGGCATCGGCGGTGTGGCGCCCACCGACATGGCCGTGTTGATGGGGCTGAACCAGAACGGCCAGAGCATCAACCTGTCTCACGGTTTGCAACAACAAGGGGTGACCAGTCCTGAGGCACTGGATCGCCACGTGCACCAAAGCCGAACAAAACTCACCTTCGCCCAGACCTTTCCCACAGGTACACACGCCATGTGGCTGTATTACTGGCTCGCCAGCCAAGGCATTCATCCGCTGCAGGACGTCAATAGTGTGGTGGTACCGCCGCCGCAAATGGTCGCGCACCTGCAAGCCGGACGGATTGACGGTTTTTGCGTGGGCGAGCCCTGGTGCGCCAGTGCGGTAAAACAGAACCAGGGCTTTACCCTGGCCACCACCCAGGCGATCTGGCCGGATCATCCGGAAAAAGTCCTCGGCTGCACCAAGGCCTTCGTCGAGCAATACCCCAATACTGCCCGCGTATTGGTGATGGCTATTCTGGAGGCCAGTCGTTTTATCGAACAAAGCCCTGAAAACCGCCGCTCTACCGCACACTTGCTAAGTGCCCGTGAATATCTGGACGCACCGCTCGATTGCATCGAACCGCGCTTGCTGGGTAACTACGACGACGGTCTGGGCAACCATTGGCAGGATGCCCACGCCCTGCGCTTTCACGCAGGCGGCGAGGTCAACCTGCCCTATCTGTCCGATGGCATGTGGTTCATGACCCAATTTCGTCGCTGGGGCTTATTGCGCGAAGACCCTGATTACCTGGTTATCGCCCGTCAGGTACAGCAGTTGGCGCTCTATCGTGAAGCCGCCACGGCGGCGGGTATTACGGCCGGGGATAAAGAAATGCGCAGCAGCCAGCTGATCGACGGCAAGGTCTGGGATGGCTCGGACCCGGCCGGCTATGCCCGCAGCTTCCGCCTGCATGCCATGGTCGACAACACCGTCCAGCTTGCTCGACGCTAACAGGAGCCAGACCTTATGCTGCGTATCCTGCTGATCAACGACACCCCGCGCAAAGTCGGACGCCTCAAGGCGGCGCTGACTGAAGCCGGTTTTGAAGTCATCGACGAGTCCGGCCTGACCATCGACCTGCCAGCACGGGTCGAAACGGTGCGCCCGGATGTGATTCTGATCGATACCGAGTCACCGGGCCGAGATGTGATGGAGCAAGTGGTGCTGGTCAGCCGCGACCAGCCGCGCCCCATCGTGATGTTTACCGACGAGCACGACCCAGACGTTATGCGTCAGGCGATCAAGTCCGGGGTCAGCGCCTATATCGTCGAAGGCATCCAGGCCCAGCGCCTGCAACCGATCCTCGACGTGGCGATGGCTCGCTTCGAGAGCGACCAGGCCTTGCGCGCGCAGTTGCAGGCCCGTGACCAGCAACTGGCGGAACGCAAACGCATCGAACTGGCCAAGGGCCTGTTGATGAAAATGAAGGACTGCAATGAGGAAGAGGCCTACACCCTAATGCGCCGCCAGGCCATGAGCCGGCAGCAGAAGCTGATTCAAGTGGCGGAGCAGATTATTGCCATGAGTGAGTTGTTGGGCTGACCTCACACCAACATTGGCTCAGCTCTTGCTATGTAATCACCACAGGTAACCAACGGCGGTTGCCCCCTCTACGACAAAGACGTCGCCCACCCGGTTTGCCCACGCGAACCCCGGTGGCGGCGTTTTTTCGTTTTGGCCCCATAGCCCGGGGCCGGTGGGGCGACTCTAACCAGCTGCTCCATCACAAGGCCTTCTTACAAGCCCCCTTACCGCTGAGGTGCGTGATGAAATCAAGCTTCTGGAAATCCGGTCACACCCCGACCTTGTTTGCCGCGTTCCTGTATTTCGACCTGAGCTTCATGGTCTGGTACCTGCTGGGCCCGTTGGCGGTGCAGATCGCCACCGACCTGCAACTGACCACTCAGCAGCGCGGCCTGGTGGTGGCGACGCCGATCCTGGCCGGCGCCATATTGCGATTCCTGATGGGCATGCTGGCAGACAAGCTCTCGCCCAAGACCGCCGGCCTGATCGGCCAGGTAATTGTCATCTGCGCGCTGTTCGTCGCCTGGAAACTGGGCATTCACAGCTATGAACAAGCCCTGCTGCTGGGACTGTTCCTGGGCATGGCCGGCGCCTCTTTCGCCGTCGCCCTGCCCCTGGCCTCCCAGTGGTACCCCGCCGAACATCAGGGCAAGGCCTTGGGCATTGCCGGTGCGGGCAACTCGGGCACAGTGTTTGCCGCCTTGCTGGCACCGGTGCTGGCGGCTGCGTTTGGCTGGAGCAATGTATTTGGCTTCGCGTTGATCCCGCTGATCCTGACGCTGATTGTCTTCGCCTGGCTGGCCCGCAACGCGCCTGATCGACCGAAAGCCAAATCCATGGCCGACTATTTCAAGGCGCTGGGCGACCGCGACAGCTGGTGGTTCATGTTCTTCTATAGCGTGACCTTCGGCGGCTTTATCGGCCTGGCCAGCGCCCTGCCCGGCTACTTCAACGACCAATACGGCTTGAGCCCGGTGACCGCTGGCTATTACACCGCCGCCTGCGTGTTTGGCGGCAGCCTGATGCGTCCCTTGGGAGGCGCGTTGGCGGATCGTTTCGGCGGGATTCGCACCCTGCTCGGCATGTACGGCGTGGCGGCGATCTGCATCGCGGCGGTGGGCTTCAACCTGCCGAGTTCCTACGCAGCCCTCGCTCTGTTCGTCTGTACCATGCTTGGCCTCGGCGCTGGCAACGGCGCGGTGTTCCAGCTGGTGCCCCAGCGCTTTCGTCGTGAGATCGGCGTGATGACCGGCCTGATCGGCATGGCCGGCGGCATCGGCGGCTTTGCCCTGGCGGCAGGCATGGGTGCAATCAAACAAAGCACCGGCAGCTATCAGATTGCGCTTTGGCTGTTCGCCAGCCTGGGTGTGTTGGCCTGGTTCGGCCTGTATGGCGTCAAGCGTCGCTGGAGAACCACCTGGGGTTCGGCAGCGGTCACCGCTGCGCGAGTCTGATGAGCCTGCAACTGAGTTTCGCCCAGGCCAGCGCCATCGGCCCACGGTCGGAAAACCAGGACGCCCTGCGCCTGGTTACCCCGGCTCCTGAACTGGCCGCCAGCAAAGGCTATTTGTGCGCCATTGCCGACGGCGTCAGCTAGTGCGCCGACGGCGGCCTGGCCGCGCGCTCGACCTTGCAGGCCCTGGCCCTGGATTATTACGCCACGCCGCAAACCTGGGGCGTGGCCCAGTCCCTGGACCGCCTGCTGCTGGCGCAAAACCGCTGGTTGCAGGCCAACGGTGGCGGCCTGCCACTGCTGACCACTCTCAGCGCCCTGGTATTTCGCGGACAGCGTTTTACCCTGGCCCATGTCGGCGACTGTCGGGTCTACCGCTGGCTCGATGATCAATTGCTGCGCATCAGCGAAGAGCACGTATGGGAGCAACCGGGCATGCAGCATGTGCTCAAGCGCGCCCTTGGCCTGGATCAACACTTGGTGGTGGATTTCCTTGATGCAGAACTGCGCGAGGGCGAATGCTTCCTGCTGCTCAGCGATGGCGTCTGGGCCTCCCTGGGAGATCACGCCATCAGCGCAATCCTGCGGGAACAAACGGACCTGGGCCTGGCCGTGAATACCCTGGTCAACTCAGCTCATCTGGCCGGCAGCCAGGACAATGCCAGTGCGATGCTGGTGCGTATCGACCAACTCGGCGCCGCCACCCTCGGCGACGCTCTGGTGCAGTTGCAGCAGTGGCCATTGCCCCCGGCGTTGAAACCGGGGCAACACTTCGAAGGCTGGCAGGTGGAAGCAGTGCTGGGGCAGAGCCGGCAGTCCCTGCTCTATAGGGTGCGTGATGCCCAGCAACAGGCTTGGCTGCTGAAGACCTTGCCGGTCAGCCATGATGATGACCTGCAAGCTGCGCAAGCCTTGCTGGCGGAGGAATGGTTTCTGCGCCGGGTGGCCGGGCGGGCGTTTCCTGAAGTGCATTCAGCCAGCGGGCGTCAGCATTTGTACTACGTGATGCGTGAATACGCAGGCCAAACCCTCGCCGAACTGTTCAAGCAGCACGGCCCGCTGCCACTGGCGCAATGGCAGTCCCTGGCCGAGCGCCTGCTGCGGGCCGTCGGCCAGTTGCACCGAAGGCAGATCTTGCATCGCGACATCAAGCCGGAAAATCTGCTGCTGGGAGAGGACGGCGAACTGCGCGTGCTGGATTTTGGCCTGGCCTACTGTCCCGGACTTTCCGAGGATCGCGCACACCTGTTGCCGGGCACACCGAGTTTCATCGCCCCCGAGGCCTTCAACGGCGACCGTCCTACCCCACAACAGGACTTGTACAGCATTGGCGTGACCTTGTATTACCTGCTCACTGGGCATTATCCCTACGGTGAAATCGAAGCCTTTCAACGGCCAAAATTCACCACACCTGTCAGCGCCAGTCGTTATCGACCGGACCTGCCCGAGTGGCTGCAACAAAGCCTGGAACAAGCCGTAGCAGCGCAACCCGAACAACGCTACGAAACCGCCGAAGAGTGGTTGCTGGTGCTGGAGCAGGCCGACCGTCGTGAGTTGAGCATCCGACCCAAACCGCTGCTGGAGCGAGAGCCGCTGAAGGTCTGGCGGACGCTGGCGCTGGTGTCGTTGTTGATCAATATGGTGCTGCTGTACTGGCTGTTGCACCACTAACGGGCGGCTCGCCTTGAATGGGTGCAGGCCAACATCGATAAAAAACGTCGCAAGCCAATAAATACGTGCTTCACGCCACTTGGCACAACCACTGCATTACCTTCCTCAACAACATACATACAGCCCAGCCTTCAACGACGAAGGCTGCGCTTCCCGAGAGAACGGGACCAGGACAAAGGCGTCCTCGCTAGCTAACTAGCGGGGACGCTTTTTTTTGTTTGCGCGTGATTTGTCGAGCCTGCGGAGAACGACATGAAGAAACTCAAACTGGTGATGATCGGCAACGGCATGGCCGGGGTTCGCACCCTTGAAGAATTGCTCAAGCTGAGCAGCGAGCTGTACGACATCACCGTCTTTGGCGCCGAGCCCCACACCAACTACAACCGTATCCTGCTGTCGCCGGTGCTGGCCGGAGAGCAGACCTTCGAGGAGATCGTGCTCAACGACCTGAGCTGGTACCTGGACAACAACATCAAGCTGTTGCTCAACCGCAAAGTGGTGCAGATCGACCGGGTCAAACGCAAAGTCATCGCCGAGGACGGCAGCGAAGCCGAGTACGACCGCCTGCTGATCGCCACCGGTTCGACGCCTTTTATCCTGCCAATCCCAGGCAACACCCTGCAGGGTGTGATCGGCTACCGCGACATCGCCGACACCCAAGTGATGATCAACACCGCCAAGACCCACAAGCACGCGGTGGTGATCGGCGGCGGCCTGCTGGGTCTGGAAGCGGCCAACGGCTTGATGCTGCGGGGCATGCACGTCACGGTGGTGCATATCGGCGAATGGCTGCTGGAACGGCAACTGGACAAGACCAGCGGCCAACTGCTGCAAACCGAACTGGAAAGCCGTGGCCTGGTGTTCCGTCTGTGCGAACAAACCACAGCCCTACACGACGCAGGCAACGGTCGGGTCGGCTCGGTGCAGTTCAAGAATGGCGACGTGATCCCCGCCGACCTGGTGGTGATGGCCGCTGGCATCCGTCCCAATACCGAACTCGCGGAAAAATCCGGCATCCCCTGCAACCGCGGGATTCTGGTCAACGACACCCTGCAAACCTACGACCCGCGCATCTACGCCATCGGCGAGTGCGCCAGCCATCGCGGGATTGCCTATGGCCTGGTGGCGCCGCTGTTCGAACAAGCCAAGGTCTGCGCCAACCATCTCGCACAGCTGGGCTTTGCTCGCTATCAGGGCTCGGTGACCTCGACCAAACTGAAAGTCACCGGTATCGACCTGTTTTCCGCCGGGGACTTCATGGGCGGCGAAGGCACGGAAACCATCACCCTTTCCGACCCCATTGGCGGCGTCTACAAGAAGCTGGTGATCAAGGACGACATCCTCGTTGGCGCTTGCCTGTACGGCGACACCGCAGACGGCGGCTGGTATTTCCGGCAGATCCGTGAGAACCACGCCATTGGCGAGATTCGCGACCACCTGATGTTTGGCGAAAATGCCATCGGTGATGTAGGCCACCAAGGCCAGGACAAGGCCATGAGCATGGCCGACAACGCCGAAGTCTGCGGTTGTAACGGCGTGTGCAAGGGCACCATCGTCAAGGCCATTCAGGAACACGGGCTGTTCAGCGTCGATGACGTCAAAAAGCACACCAAGGCCGCCAGCTCCTGCGGTTCCTGTGCAGGATTGGTGGAACAGATCCTGATCAACACCGTGGGCGGTGCGGCCGACGTCAAACCGAAAAGCGAAAAAGCCATCTGCGGCTGCAGCGACCACAACCACGGGCAGATCCGCCAGGCCATCCGCGACCAGTACCTGCTGACCATCGCTGGCACCATGAGCTACCTGAACTGGCGCACCCCCAACGGCTGCGCAACTTGCCGCCCGGCGCTGAACTACTACCTGATCTCCACCTGGCCAGGCGAAGCCAAGGACGACCCGCAATCCAGGCTGATCAACGAACGGGCCCACGCCAACATTCAGAAAGACGGCACCTACTCAGTAGTCCCGAGGATGTGGGGCGGTGTGACCAATCCCTCTGAACTGCGCCGTATCGCCGATGTGGCCGACAAGTACAACGTGCCGATGGTCAAGGTCACCGGCGGGCAGCGCATCGATTTGCTGGGCATCAAGAAGCAGGACTTGCCGGGGGTCTGGAAAGACCTCGATATGCCGTCCGGGCACGCCTACGGAAAATCCATCCGCACCGTGAAGACCTGCGTCGGCAGTGAGTTCTGCCGCTTCGGCACACAAAATTCGACGCAACTGGGCATCGAGCTGGAACATGACCTATTCAACATGTGGTCGCCCCACAAGGTCAAGCTGGCGGTCTCCGGCTGCCCGCGCAACTGCTCGGAAGCGGGGATCAAGGATGTGGGAATCATCGGTGTCGATTCCGGTTGGGAGATGTACATCGGCGGCAACGGCGGGATCAAGACAGAAGTCGCCGAGTTCTTCGTCAAGCTGAAAACTGCCGAAGAAGTGCGCGAATACAACGGCGCGTTCCTGCAGCTGTACCGCGAAGAGGCCTTCTACCTGGAGCGCACCGTGCACTACCTGCAACGAGTCGGCATGGAGCACATAAAGAAAGCCGTACTGGAAGACCCGGCACGGCGCCAGGCCCTTAACGAACGCCTGCAGTTCTCCCTGTCGTTCGAACAGGACCCATGGAAAGAGCGTCTGGAACAGCCGTTGCTGAAAAAGGAATTCGACACCATCTCCGTCAAACAGCTGGAGGTACTGGCATGAACTGGCTGGATATCTGCGCCCTCGAAGAAATCAACGCCCTCGGCTCGCGCATCATCAAAGGACCGAAAGGCGAGATCGCGATTTTTCGTACCAGTGACGACGAAGTCTTCGCCCTTGACGACCGCTGCCCGCACAAGGGCGGCCCGCTGTCCCAGGGTTTGATCTACGGCAAACGCGTGGCCTGCCCGCTGCACAACTGGCAGATCGACCTGGCGTCCGGTGAAGCTCAGGCCCCGGACATCGGCTGCGCCCACCATCATCACGCCCGGGTCGAAAACGGCCGGGTGATGCTGGCCCTGCGGGACGCCGGTTGATGAACCGCCAGACCACCGCCTCGACCTGCTGTTATTGCGGAGTCGGCTGCGGCGTGCTGATCGAGCATGATGGCGAGCGTATTCTCGGGGTCAGTGGCGATCCGACGCACCCGGCCAACTTCGGAAAACTGTGCAGCAAGGGCGCCAGCCTACACCTGACCGGCGACCTGGCGGCGCGCGCGTTGTACCCGGAACTGCGCCTGGGCAAAGGCCTGGCCCGCGGCCGCACCGACTGGGACACCGCCCTGGAACATGCGGCCAACGTGTTTGCCGAGACCATTGCCGAGCACGGGCCCGACAGCGTGGCGTTCTACATTTCCGGGCAATTGCTGACCGAGGACTACTACAGCTTCAACAAACTGGCCCGGGCGCTGGTAGGCACCAACAATATCGACAGTAACTCCAGGCTGTGCATGTCGTCGGCGGTGGTAGGTTACAAACGCAGCCTGGGGGCCGATGCGCCGCCGTGCAGCTACGAAGACCTGGAGTCCAGCGATTGCGTACTGATCGTGGGCAGTAACATGGCCTACGCCCATCCGGTGTTGTTCCGACGGCTGGAGGAAGCCAAAGCCCGTCGTCCAGACATGAAAGTGGTGGTCATCGACCCCCGGCGCACCGACACCTGTGACCTGGCAGATCTGCACCTGGCGATCCTGCCCGGTACCGATGTCGCCCTGTTCCATGGAGTTTTGCACCTGCTGCTGTGGGAAGAGTGGGTCGATCGCGACTTTATTCAGGCCCATACCGACGGCTTGGCAGAGTTGAAACGGCTAGTGCATGACTACACGCCGCAAATGGTCACGCAACTGTGCGGGATCAGCGTCGAGCAATTGCGCCAATGCGCCGAATGGGTCGGCACCTCATCCAGCTTTTTGTCGTTGTGGTGCATGGGGCTCAACCAGTCCATCGCCGGCAGCGCAAAGAACAGCGCCCTGATCAATCTGCACCTGGCCACTGGCACGATCGGCCGTCCAGGCTGTGGGCCGTTTTCCCTGACCGGCCAGCCCAATGCCATGGGTGGAAGGGAAACCGGCAGCCTGTCGAACTTGCTGCCGGGGCATCGCGAAGCAACCAATCCTGAACACCGAGCGCAAGTGGCCGCCTACTGGGGCGTGGAGCAACTGCCCGCCAGCACCGGTTTGACCGCCATCGAACTGTTCGAACAAGTGCAGGCCGGTAAGATCAAAGCCTTGTGGATCGCCTGCACCAACCCCGCACAATCCCTACCAGACCAGAACGCCGTGCGCCAGGCACTGGCCGCGTGCCCGTTCGTGGTCTTGCAGGAAGCCTTCCGCACCACGGAAACCGCACCTTTCGCCGACCTGTTATTGCCAGCCGCCAGTTGGGGGGAGAAAGAGGGCACGGTGACCAACTCCGAGCGGCGTATTTCCCACGTGCGCCAAGCCATTGTCCCTCCGGGCGAGGCACGACCCGACTGGGCAATTACCGTGGATTTTGCTCAGCGTCTGGAACGACGTTTGCGTCCAGGCTTGCCAAGCCTGTTTTCCTTTGAACAACCGGCGCAGATCTTTGATGAATACAAGGTGCTGACCCACGGCCGCGACCTGGATTTGTCAGGCATCAGCCATGCCCTCCTCGACCAGATCGGGCCCCAGCAATGGCCGTTCCCGGCCAATGCGCAAACGGGCACACCACGGCTGTACACCGATGGCGTATTCCCGACCGAAAGTGGTCGGGCGCATTTTGTCGCCGATCCCTACCGCGCCGCCAAGGAGCAGCGCGACGCACGCTTTCCCCTGACCCTGATCACCGGCCGCCTGCGGGATCAATGGCATGGCATGAGCCGCACCGGCACCGCCGCGCAGTTGTTCGGCCATGCCAGCGAAGCCTTGCTGAGCCTGCACCCCGATGAGTTGCGCCGGCATCGACTCCAGGAAGGTGACCTGATCAACCTGAAGAGCCGTCGCGGCAGCGTGATTATGGCCGTGACCAGTGATGACAGTGTGCGTCCCGGCCAGGCATTCCTGCCGATGCACTGGGGCGATCGTTTTCTCAAGGGCGGTGTCAACACCCTGACCCAACCGGCGTTCGATCCCTTGTCGAAACAACCGGAACTCAAACACAGCGGGGTACGCCTGGAAGCCGTGCAATTGCCTTGGCAGCTGTTCGCGCTGATTGAGGGTGACGTCCAGCAACACTTTGAAGCCTTGCGCCCGCTGTGCGAAGACTTTGCCTACGTCAGCCTGAGCCTGACCGGTCGCGAACGTCCGGCCCTGCTGATCCGGGCAGCCCATAGCGAGGCGCCAGACCTGCAGTTGCTCAAACGTATCGATCAACTGCTGGGCCTCAATGACGGCCCGGTCATGGCCTATGACGACCCACGGCGCTCCATCGGCAAGCGAGTGAAAATCGAGAAGGGCCGGATTACCGTAATTCGCCTGGCCGGCGAAACCCTCGCCCGACACTGGTTGCAAAGCCTGTGGCTGGAAGGCCGGGCCGATGAGCAACTGCGTCGCTGGCTGCTGGCGCCATTGAGCGCGCCACCGGGCAATGCCACAGGAAGCTCTACCGCCAATAAAATTTTGTGCAACTGCAAAAACGTCAGTGAAAACGCCGTGTGCACCGGCATCGCCCGGGGCCTTGACCTGAATGGTCTGAAACAGGAATTGGGCTGCGGCACGCAATGCGGCTCCTGTGTGCCGGAAATCAAACGACTATTGGCCAGCAACAAGCAGCCAATCGCAATCAGTGTGTGAGGGCAATAAACATGAACGCAAAAGTCTGGTTGGTGGGCGCTGGCCCCGGTGATCCGGAGCTGTTGACCCTCAAGGCGGTACGGGCCCTGCACGAGGCCGATGTGGTGCTGATTGATGATTTGGTCAACCCGGCGGTGCTTGAACACTGCCCCAGCGCGCGGGTGATCACCGTCGGCAAGCGTGGCGGATGCCGCTCCACACCGCAGGATTTTATCCATCGCCTGATGCTGCGTTATGCCCGTCAGGGCAAGTGCGTGGTGCGGCTCAAGGGTGGCGATCCGTGCATATTCGGGCGCGGTGGCGAAGAAGCGTTATGGCTCAGGGAGCGCGGTGTCGAGGTGGAACTGGTCAACGGCATTACTGCCGGGCTGGCAGGGGCGACCAACTGTGATATTCCGCTGACATTGCGTGGGGTCAGCCGCGGCGTGACCCTGGTCACCGCCCACACACAGGACGACAGCAGCCTCAACTGGCGAGCACTGGCCGAAGGCGGTACGACGCTGGTGGTCTATATGGGCGTGGCAAAGCTGGAGGAAATCCGGCAGCAGTTGCTGGAGGCTGGCATGGCCGCCGACATGCCGGTGGCGATGATTGAAAATGCTTCGTTGCCGGGGCAGCGGGAGTGCCGCAGCAGCCTGGCCTGTATGCATGATGATGCCAGGGCGTTTGTCTTGAAGAGCCCGGCGATCCTGGTGATTGGTGCAGTCGCGGCAACAGCGGTTGAAGCTGCCTTGCTGGCAAGCGCCTGAGCCAAATTTCAGGCAAAAAAAACCCGGCCTAAGCCGGATTTTTTCTACAACTCAGTAATTACTGAGCTGCTTGAGCTTCAACCGATGCTTCTACGCGACGGTTAACAGCACGGCCTGCTTCAGTTGCGTTATCAGCAACTGGGCGGGATTCGCCGTAACCAACCGAGCTCACACGGCCAGCGTCAATACCGTCTTTGACCAGGACTTGCTTAACAGCGTCAGCACGACGCTGGGACAGCTTCTGGTTGTAAGCGTCAGGACCGACGGAGTCAGTGTGACCTTCAACAACGGTAGTGGTTTGTGGGTACTGCTTCATGAAGTCAGCGAGGTTTTTCACGTCGCCGTAGCTGTTAGGCTTAACAACCGACTTGTCGAAGTCGAACTTCACGTCCAGCTCAACACGAACAACCTGAGCAACCGGAGCTTCTGGCTCTGGAACTGGCTCTGGAGCTGGTGCTGGGGTAGGAGCTGGTGCTGCTGCGCCAGCGTTACCGCCGAAGTTGACGCCCAGGCCGACCAGTGCGGAGTAATCCCACTTGCCGTTGTCCAGGTTGTGGTCAGCTTCAACGCCTGCACGTGCGAACAGGTTGTTGGTGAAGTAGTACTTCACACCGGTACCAACGATAGCCAGAGTCGACTGATCGCGACCGCTGTGGCCGTCAGCTTTGACGTTGCCACGGCTCTGGTGACCGAAACCACCTTCTACGTATGGACGCAGGGAGTCGACGCCAGCCTGACCGAAGTGGTAGGTAGCCAACAGGCTGCCGGTATCACCTTTGATCTTCTGGTTGCCAGTACCGTCGTTCGAACGGGTGTGGTTGGTCTTGTCGTAGGACAAGTTCAACGACAGGTCGTCGGTCAGGAAGTAACCGATGCGAGCGCCAGGATTGAAGCCGTCTTCGATGTGCTTGACGCTATCGTTGTACTGCTTCTTGTAGAACAGCTCGCCTTCAACTGCGCCTTGGCCTTGTGCCAGAACGCCGAAAGAAGTTGCGGCAATAAGAGAACCAATGGCCAAGCCCAAGGTGTTTTTCAGTTTCATCCGTTAAATCCCCATCTGGTGATTGTAAAGCAGTCCCACATACCGGGGGACAACTCGGCGACAAGTCTAACAGAACTTGCCTACACGTAAGAGATATTTGCCTCGTACTAAGTTTCAGTACTGTCCGCAAATTTCTCACGTAATTTATCAAGAGCACGTTTGTAACGCATTTTTGTCGCACTCAAACCCATATGCATAATGTCAGCAATTTCCTGAAATTCCAGTTCTGCGACAAATCGTAGCACCAAAATTTCCCGGTCAATCGGATTCACATGCACCAACCAGCGATCAAGCCCGCCCGTCTCCTCAGGTGTCGGCGCCTTTTCTTCAGACGCTTCCTCAAGGGGGTCCAGACTCAAGGCGTCCATCAAGCGACGCTTTCGCCGTTCCTTACGATACTGCGTGATGCATTCGTTGTACGTGATGCTATAGAGCCAGGTCTTAAACTTCGATTTACCCTCGAAGTTCTTCAAGCCATACAACACCTTCAGCATCACTTCCTGACAGACATCATCCGCATCACGATCGTTCCCCAAATATCTTGAACAAACGTTGAACAGCGTGCGTTGATACCTGCGCATCAATTCTTCGTACGCGCGTGTTACGTGAAACAGCTCCGTGTGCGAGCGCGCGACCAACTCCTCATCAGAGAGCTCACGGGGGTCATAGCGCGTGGACAGCGTTTGGGCTTTATTCAAAACAAGTCGTGCCGACAGTCAGGTCAATGTCCGCTACAGCCTGGATAGCCAGGATTGCGGCGGCGTACATTAGCAGGGATTACCGGGTTAGCGGCTACTTACCTGCTGCTCCAGCAGAATTCGATTGGACAACGATACTAGTTCGCCATCATCGGTCAGCACTGTAGTTTTTACCGTGCCGATCTCTTCGATCTGCCCTTCGACCTCGCCCACACGCACGTGCTGCCCAACCTGATACAACTCACGCACATAAATTCCCGCAAGAATCTGACCGGCAATTTCCCGGCTTCCCAACCCCATGGCCAGCGCAACGGCCAGACCAACGGTAATCAAAACAATCACAATCACATGGTTAAGCAGGTCAGTCTTGACCTCCAACTGGCTGATCGCGACTGAAATACTGATGATAATCACCAGCCCCTGAGCGATTCGCCCCAGACCGCTGGCGTAATCCAGACCGACGCCTTCAGCCGCACCGCGCACCAGCCCATTGGCCAGTTGCGCCAGCAAAACCCCTACCAGCAACACCAGCGCGCCACCGAATACCTTCGGCAAATACAGCGCCAGCATGTCGAGCGTAGCTGAAACTCGCTCAAGTCCAAGGGATTGCGCTGCAGAAACCAGAAAAATCAGCAGTACGAACCAATAAACGATCTTGCCGACCAGTGTCGAGATAGGCACTTTGAGCCCGGCACGCCCCAATAACTTGGTCAGGCCTGTGCCGCCCATCAGGCGATCAAGGCCCAGTTTGGCCAACAGCTTGGACAGCAGGGTGTCGAGCAGCTTGGCCACGACAAAACCCAACAGCACCAATACCAGCGCGCCAAACAGGTTGGGAATAAAATTCGCCACCTTGGTCCACAACGCGGTCATTGCAGTTACCAGACTCTGAGTCCAGAGATCAAGTTCCATATTCAATCAGCCTTATCAGCAGTGCGAGCAATAGGTTTACGACGGGAAACCGGGGAAACATGGGCCGAACCGTTGTTCAGGGCCATCATCAATGCCGGCAACCAACGGCCAAGCAAACCGAACAGGTCTCCCGCGCCGACTTGACGGTTGGCAGTTTTCAGTACGCGGCCAAGGCAGGCATCGTCGTCACGGTTGGGCGGCGAAGCGTTAAGCATGTCACGCAAAGACTGTTCGAACGGATCGTGCATAGGGACCTCTCGCAAGTGAATTAAAAGACGAGGGTAAAATTCTTCAGGTCACATGACCTCTTGCCCCGTTCAGGTCTCATTCAGGTCAGACCCAACGTAAACGCCGGAACAACCACCATTGCCCCAACGCCACCGAGATCATCATCAGGCAGGCAATCAGGAACCCGTAAGGGCTGGAAGAGAACGGGATACCCCCCACGTTAATCCCCAGAAGCCCGGTGAGAAAACTCATCGGCAGGAAGATCCCGGTGATAATCCCGAAGCGGTACATGGTGCGGCTCATACGCACGCTCAAGCGTCGGCCTTCGGCCTCAAGCACAAGCCCTACGCGCTCCCGGGTCAACTCCAGCTCTTCCAGGTAACGGGTCAGGCTGTTGTTCAATTCGTTCCAGTAGTCGCCGTCATCGTCTACGAACCAGGGCAGTTTGATGCGTGTCATCTGAGCGAAAATATCCCGCTGGGGCGCGAGGAAACGCTTGAGCCCCGCGGCTCGCCGACGGATTTGCAAAATGCTGCCATGTTCGGGGGCGTACCGTTCGTCGGTATCCAGTTTTTCTTCTTCGGCGTCGACGACTTCCGAGAGGTCGCTGACCAGGTCCTGAACTTTGTTGGTCAGGTACTGCGCCATACAAAGGATCAATTCAGAGGCTGTTTTCGGACCTTTGCCATCCGCCAACTGCACCAACAGTTCATCGGTTGCACGCAAGGGGCGTAAACGCAGAGAGATGACCCGCGTCCTTGAGGCAAAAATTCGCACCGAGACCATGTCTTCCGGTTCAGCCCCAGGGTTGAGATTGATCCCTCGCAGGAACAGCAGCAATTCGGCATCCGACAGCGGCAACAGCCGTGGACGGGTGTTCTCCTCCAGCAGCAGGTCACAGGCGAATTCGCTCAAGCCACTAGATTTGCGCAACCAGGTCTGGGTCTGCGGATGGCTGCGATCCCAATGCAGCCACAGGCTCTCCTGCGGCTGCAATTGCAATTCGTCGAGCTCAGTCCGGGCAATCGAACGCGCACCGCCTTTACCGTCCAGCACCAGGGCATGCACCAGCCCCCACTGCGCGTTTTCTTCCTCGAACATCCTCACCCCTATCGGCTACAGCAATTTATTCAGGCATTTTTAGCGGGCTGGGCGAAACAATCACGCCATTATTGTCGGCGTAGACATATTCACCCGGACGGAAGGTCACACCGGCAAAGGTCACGGCCACGTTCAGATCGCCAATACCGCGCTTGTCAGTCTTCATCGGGTGGCTGGCCAGGGCCTGCACGCCCAGATCGGTCTGGGCGATGACGTCGACGTCACGGATGCAACCGTAGATCAGCAGCCCTTCCCAGCCGTTTTTCGCGGCCTTCTCAGCGATCATGTCGCCCAACAACGCCCGACGCAGGGATCCGCCGCCGTCGACCACCAGCACCTTGCCAGCGCCGTTGAGCTCGGCCTGTTCCTTGACCAGGGAGTTGTCTTCGAAGCACTTGATGGTGACGATCTCGCCACCAAAGGAGTCCCGGCCGCCGAAATTGCTGAACATCGGCTCGACCACCTGCACCAGTTCCGGGTAGGCATCGCACAGATCGGGGGTAAGGTAATGGTTCATCGAGAAGCTCCTGTCGGGGAAAGAAGGTGTCGAACATCCACTGTTACATCAGGAAAACGCACCGTAGCGACGAATCTTTAAGCCTGAAGCCGGCAATGATCAGACCCGCCGCCGAAGAACACAACACGCACTCAACGACTGAATGTGACCGCAACCGCACAAGACGTCATAGCTTAGCCGTAAGCGCGGACGAGTGAAACGCCCTCGTTAGAGCCTCTGCCTTAAACTGTCACGACCGCCTCGGGCTGCACGGCGACCAACGGTGCCAGCGGGTCATTCAACCAGCGCTGCACCAGCGGCCAAACCTGCGCCTGCGCCGCCTTGCTGACCAGCATCTGCACATGGCCGAAGTCATCGGCAAAGCCTTGCTTGCGCCCCAGGCACAGATACTGACGGTGCTCGGAGCCCATTTGCTCGAACAGCTTGCGGCAGGCCCAGGCCGGGTCCTGATGATCGCCGGCAGCACTTACCGCCAGCACCGGCACGTCCACATCGGCCAAACCTTTCCACCAATCGCGCTCGGCGTCGCCAAAGCGCCCGAATAAACCGTGCCAACGCATGCTTTCCAGGGCCAGGCCGATGGGTTCGTCTTCAGGGCCACGCTTGAGGCGTGAGCCGGAGAGCTGAGCAAAACGTTTTAAAATGAACCGCCCACCCCACTCCACCGGAGGAATTTTCAATGGCCAATAAGTCCGACTGACCTGGCAGCCAAACAACGCTACGGAGGCCACTGCCGGCGCTCCCAGATACTGACCGCCCAATGCCGCCGCCAAGGTCGTACCGCCTAGGGAATGGCCGATCCAGTGCGGAATCTGCGCGCTTTGCTCACGAACAAACGCGGCAATGGCCGGTAAATCGTAACGAGCATAGTCGGCCACGCGGTTCTTGGCGTAATCCTGGTTGCGCCGCGAAAGGCCATGGCCGCGCATTTCCGGTATCCACACATCAAACCCCTGCCGCGCCAGATAAGCCCCAAGACCAATGCCCTTGGGCGAATACCAGAAACGTCGGTTGGAGAAGCTGCCATGTAATAGAACCACCGGCACGCCGCGGTTTTCCGCAGCATCGGCCAAGCCCAGGCGAGTCACGGCCAACTCGACGGTGCCATCAGGGCTATTGCCGGGTTTAAGACGATAAACATCTTCACTCAGGTCGCCACGACGCTCAGCGCTGAGCAAGGCGACGGGAAACAGGTTGCTGCTGCTTTGCATAATGTTCTTGCACAAAAAAGGGCGGCGTCCGGATGGATTTCCGCCCTGTACAGGATGAGAAATGCCGGCCAACCCTTACGATTGACCGGCACTTTTGATGTTACGGCTTACGCCGGCGCTTGACCTTCAGCCAGGAAGAACCAGGTTTCCAGCACGGAATCGGGGTTCAGCGAGACGCTCTCGATGCCCTGTTCCATCAGCCATTTGGCCAGGTCGGGGTGATCGGAAGGGCCTTGGCCGCAGATGCCGATGTACTTGCCGGCCTTGTTGCAGGCCTGGATGGCGTTGGCCAGCAGCTTTTTGACCGCAGGATTACGCTCGTCGAACAGGTGGGCGATGATCCCGGAGTCGCGGTCCAGGCCCAGGGTCAACTGGGTCAGGTCGTTGGAGCCGATGGAGAAACCGTCGAAGAATTCCAGGAACTCTTCAGCCAGGATGGCATTGGACGGTAGCTCGCACATCATGATCACGCGCAGGCCGTTTTCACCACGGGACAGGCCATTTTCGGCCAGCAAGTCGATCACCTGGCTCGCTTCGCCCAAGGTCCGCACGAACGGCACCATGATCTCGACGTTGGTCAGGCCCATCTCGTTGCGCACACGCTTGAGGGCGCGGCATTCGAGTTCGAAGCAGTCACGGAAGGCTTCGCTGATGTAACGCGAGGCGCCACGAAAGCCCAGCATCGGGTTTTCTTCTTCCGGCTCGTAGAGCTTGCCGCCGATCAGGTTGGCGTATTCGTTGGACTTGAAGTCCGACAGGCGCACGATGACCTTTTTCGGGTGGAACGCCGCCGCCAGGGTGCTGATGCCTTCCACCAGTTTCTCGACGTAGAAGCCCACCGGGTCGTTGTAGCCGGCGATGCGCTTGTCGACGCTGTCCTTGATGTCTTGCGGCAAGCCGTCGTAGTTCAGCAGCGCCTTGGGGTGCACGCCGATCATCCGGTTGATGATGAATTCCAGGCGGGCCAGGCCCACACCGGCGTTCGGCAACTGGGCGAAATCGAAAGCACGGTCCGGGTTACCGACGTTCATCATGATCTTGAACGGCAGATCCGGCATGGCTTCAATAGAGTTTTGCTTGATGTCGAAGCCCAATTCACCTTCAAAGATGAAACCGGTATCGCCTTCGGCGCAGGACACGGTAACGCCCTGGCCGTCTTTCAACAGTTGGGTGGCATTGCCGCAACCCACTACGGCCGGAATCCCCAGCTCACGAGCGATGATCGCCGCGTGGCAGGTACGCCCGCCGCGGTTGGTGACGATGGCGCTGGCGCGTTTCATCACCGGCTCCCAGTCCGGGTCGGTCATGTCCGAGACCAGCACGTCACCTGGCTGGACCTTGTCCATCTCGGACACGTCCTTGATGATCCGCACCTTGCCAGCGCCGATGCGCTGGCCGATGGCACGGCCTTCAACCAGCACGGTGCCGGTTTCTTTCAGCAGGTAGCGCTCCATGACGTTGGCCGAGGTGCGGCTCTTCACGGTTTCAGGGCGAGCCTGAACGATGTACAGCTTACCGTCGTCGCCGTCCTTGGCCCATTCGATATCCATCGGGCACTTGTAGTGCTTCTCGATGATTATCGCCTGTTTGGCCAGTTCGTTGACTTCGGCGTCGGTCAGACAGAAACGCTCGCGTTCGGCCTTGTCGACATCAACGGTTTTCACCGAGCGACCGGCCTTGGCCTCGTCGCCGTAGATCATCTTGATGGCCTTGCTGCCCAGGTTGCGGCGCAGGATCGCAGGGCGACCGGCTTCAAGCGTGTGTTTGTGGACGTAGAACTCATCCGGGTTGACCGCGCCTTGTACGACGGTTTCTCCCAGGCCGTAGGCGCCGGTGATAAACACCACGCCACGGAAGCCTGATTCGGTGTCCAGGGTGAACATCACGCCGGCAGTACCGGTTTCCGAACGCACCATGCGCTGTACACCGACAGACAAGGCCACCAGCTTGTGGTCAAAACCCTGGTGTACACGGTAGGAAATGGCACGGTCGTTGAACAGCGAAGCGAAGACTTCCTTGGCCGCTCGGATGACGTTTTCCACACCACGAATGTTCAGGAAGGTCTCTTGCTGACCGGCAAACGAGGCGTCGGGCAGGTCTTCGGCGGTGGCCGAGGAGCGCACGGCGACGGCCATGTCGGGGTTGCCCGCCGACAGCGTGGCGAAGGCGGTGCGGATCTCGGCGTTGAGCTTCTCGGGGAACTCGGCTTCCATGATCCACTGACGGATCTGGGCGCCGGTCTTGGCCAGGGCATTGATGTCATCGACGTCCAATGCATCGAGGGCCGCGTGAATTTGATCGTTGAGACCGCTCAATTCGAGGAAATCACGGTAAGCCTGGGCGGTGGTGGCAAAGCCACCGGGCACTGAAACACCAGCGCCCGCAAGATTACTAATCATCTCGCCCAGGGATGCGTTCTTGCCCCCCACATGCTCTACATCATGGACACCGAGCTTATCGAGGGAAACTACGTACTCTACCAAGGTGATCTCTCCACTAACTGTGTTGGAAAAGCTCAGGACGCCGGCGGCTCAATAGGAGCAAACACCTGCGCTTGTGGCCTGGACCTGGAAAATAAGTGAGAATGCGGGCCACTGGGTGCCGGCAAAATCGCGCCTATCATATCCAAGATTCGTCATCAGCTTAAGGCCCAAGGCTCAAATGAAACGATCTGCTTTCTTTATCTCCGACGGCACCGGCATCACAGCCGAAACCCTGGGGCAAAGCCTGTTGGCGCAGTTCGAAAACATTACCTTCGCCAAATTCACGCGTCCCTATATCGATAGCGTGGATAAAGCGCGGGCTATGGTACAACAAATCAATCTTGCCGCCGAAAAAGACGGCTTTCGCCCGATCATTTTTGACACCATCGTCAATCAGGACATTCGTGAGATCCTCGCAACCTCCAATGGTTTCATGATCGACATCTTCTCCACCTTCCTGGCGCCGCTGGAGCAGGAGTTGAGTGAAGATTCCTCATACTCGGTGGGCAAGTCCCATTCCATTGGCCACAACTCCAACTATATGGAGCGGATCGAGGCTGTGAACTTCGCCCTCGACAACGACGATGGCGCCCGCACCCACTACTACGACAAGGCCGACCTGATCCTGGTGGGCGTGTCCCGCTGCGGCAAGACCCCGACCTGTCTGTACATGGCCATGCAATTCGGCATTCGCGCGGCCAACTACCCGCTGACCGAAGATGACATGGAGCACCTGCAACTGCCGGCTGCCCTGCGCGCCCATCAGCACAAGTTATTCGGCCTGACCATCGACCCGGATCGCCTCACCGCCATCCGCAACGAGCGCAAGCCCAACAGCCGCTATTCAAGCTACGCCCAGTGCGAGTTCGAAGTGCGCGAAGTGGAAAATTTGTTCCGCAGGGAGAATATTGCGCACATTAATTCCACGCATTTTTCGGTGGAAGAAATTTCGGCGAAGATTTTGGTGGAAAAAGGGGTTGAGCGGCGGTTCAAGTGATGCTCATTGCCTGAACTACCTGTGGCGAGGGGGCTTGCCCCCTCGCCACAGGTAGTTCACAGACAAAACCGCCCGCCGCCCTGCCCCAACGCTGTCGCCAGCGCATCAAACCCATCACGCAACAACTGATCATCCCCCGATGTATTGCAGATACTCGCCCGAATAAACTGCGGCACCGCCGTCTGCCCGACAGCAAATGCCTCGGCGGTGGCGATCAGGTAATTGTTCTGCTTGAGTTCGGCCTCTATTTCCGACGCTCGCCACGGCTCAGGGACTTCGATCCAGAAGTGCGGGCTGTTGAGATGGGTGCGGTATTCCAAACCGACCAATAGATCTTCGACCAGCGCCTTGCGCCGGCTGATCTCACTGATCTGCTGGCGCAGCAAATGGTCCGCCGTGCCGTTTTCGATCCATTGGGTCGCCAATTCCAGGGTCACCGGCGTAGCCATCCAGCAGGTGGAGCGCAAAGCGGCGGAGATGCGACTGACCAGCGCCGGCGGCGCATGCACGTAACCAACCCGCAATCCCGCCGACACCGCCTTGCTCAGACTACTGATCAGGATCGTACGCTCAGGGGCGAAATGGCTGAGGGGTGGCGGACGGTCTTCCACCAGCACGCCATGGGCTTCGTCTTCGAGGATCAGCAGGTTGTGTTCACGGCACACCTTCACCAGCGCCTCCCGGCGGGCGACTGACAGTACCGCCGTGGTCGGATTCTGGATGGTCGGTGTGCAGTACAACGCCGATATCCGGTGGTTGCGACAGACGTCATCCAGCGCCCCTGGCAGCAAGCCTTCTTCATCCATTTCCAAGCCGATCAAGCGTATCCCGAGCATTCGTGCGGCGGTGATCAGCCCAGGATAGGTCAACTGCTCAGTGACCACCGTATCGCCGGCCCGCAACAAGGCCATCATCGCGCACAGCAAGCCATGCTGACCGCCGTTGACGCAGATCACCTGCTCGGGAATCGGCGTGAATTGCTGCTGGATCAGCCAGCGCGCACCAGCGGCGCGATAGCGGGGCAACCCGGCATCCGGGGTGTAGGCGCTGATGTCCTGTAGAAACTTGGCATTGCCCGCCAGGCTTTGAAAGCTCTGCGCCAGGAATGCCGTCTCCTGCCCTGGGATATGCATGTTGCGGCTCATGTCGAAGTACTGGCGCGGCTCGTCGCTGAAGTTGCGAAAGCCTTCATCGCGCTGACGCTCCATCCCACGCTTGCGCACGAAGGTTCCGTCACCGACCCGCGCCACTACCAGCCCGAGACGTTCCAGTTCGCCATAGGCTCGGCTGATGGTGCCGATGGTTACCCCGAGATTGTCGGAAAGCACCCGATGGGGCGGCAGTTTTCGCCCCGGCTCGATCAAGCCTTCAAGAATGCCGCGCTCCATGACATCGGATAGGCGTTTGTACTTCACGCCCTGACCGCTGGACAGCCCTTCTCGCATAATTGACACCATGTCAATATTTGTTTTGACAGCCATCATTCGCCCTAATAGTGTGCTTTTACGGGTTCAATCACCGGATTAAGGCTCTCAATATAGAGGTCAATTCCGTCACAGGGAAGCAATGTCACGATGCCAATGTCCGCCGTTCTAGAAAACGCTGAAAAAACAAAAACTCACAAGCAGTGGCTGGCTGGTTTGATTACCTGCGTGATGTTTCTCATTGTCTGCCTGAGTTGGGGCACCACCTGGCTGGGGATCAAAATTGCCGTGGAAAGCGTGCCGCCGCTGACGTCGGCGGGCCTGCGTTTCCTGATCGCCTTCCCGCTGTTCCTGTGTTTCGCCTGGGTGCGGCGCGAGCCGATCCTGTTCCCACGAGAAAGCCGCTGGTTCTTCGTGTTCGTGACCCTTTCCTACTTCAGCATTCCCTATTACCTGCTCAACTACGGCGAGATGCATGTCTCCTCCGGCCTTACAGCCCTACTGTTCAGCTGCATGCCGGTATTTATCCTGATCTTCTCAGCGCTGTTTCTGCGTGAGCGTATCTACTTTTCCCAAGTGATCGGGATCGGCATCGGTTTCGCTAGCTTGTACATGATCATCAAGAGCCAGGGCCTGCACCTGGACCATGCCGAGCTCTTTGGCGTGCTGGCGATTCTGACCGCGGCGATCATGCATGCCTTGTGCTACGTCATCACCAAGCAAAAAGGCAGCGCCATCAGTGTTATCACCTACAACACCCTGCCCATTGGCATCGCTGGGTTGATGCTATTTGTCGCAGGCCTGTGGTTTGAAACCCCGACCTTCGACGACATCACCCTGCGCTCCTGGAGCGCACTGTTCTACCTCGGGCTGGTGGCCTCGGTCGGCGGGTTTATTGTCTACTTCATGCTGCTCAAGCGCCTGAGTCCGATCATCCTGTCCTTTGTCTTTATCATCTTCCCGGTGTTCGCCGTGATCATCGGCGCCTGGTACGAAGGCGTGGAAATCTCCAAGGACTTGATGCTGTACTCGGCGGTCCTGCTGGTCGGTTTTGCGATCACCAAGCTGCCGATAGAAAAGCTCCTGGCCAAGAAAAATTGACCTTCCACCAACGCGAGAGAAACATGGACGTCCTCCGCCCCAACGCCCTGGAACAAATCTACGCCCACGCCGCCAGCACGTATCCCGATGAGTGCTGCGGCTTCGTCTTCGCCGACGGCAGCGTGTACCTGGGCAGCAATATCCAGAATGAACTGCACCGCAAGAATCCCCAGGTTTACCCACGCAGCGCGGCCAACGGCTACACCTTTTCGGTGGCCGACACGCTGATGATGAACAAGGCTTTTCACAGCAATAACCCGGTGGTCGTGATCTACCACTCCCACCCTGATGTCGGTGCCTACTTCAGCGACGAGGACCAGGACAAAGCCCTGTTCATGGGAGAACCTATCTATCTCGTCAGCTACCTGGTTGTGGATGTCCGCCAGGGCAAGGCCCAGGGTTCCAAGCTGTTTGCCTGGGACGGCAACCGCTTCGCCCGCAAACCCTTCAACGACCTGCAAACGGAGTTGTACATGAACGCTGTCTCTTTCCCCGACATTCTGGTCCGCGTGGCCAAGTTGCCAGGATCGACCCTTGAGGGTGCCGGATCGACATTGCGCGAAGTCATTGAAAGTCTGTGTGAACGCTATCCACAACTGCACGAACACCTGAAGCACAAGAACGATCAGCTCAAGGAACATTTCCTCTACACCGCCAATGGAGAGTTACTTGAGCCCGATGACAAGCTGGTCAAACCCACTGAGATCGAAGTCATACTCGCCACCTCCGGCGGCATGGACATCGACCCACTGAGCAATGAAGAAGTGCAGCGTTACGTGCGCCACATCACCCTGCCCGGCGTCGGTCGCAAAGGCCAACTGAACCTGAAAAAGGCCAAGGTGCTGATCATCGGTACCGGCGGCCTGGGCTCACCCATCAGCCTGTACCTGGCAGCAGCCGGCATCGGCACCCTGGGGCTGGTGGATTTCGACGTGGTGGAAAGCAGCAACCTGCAACGTCAGATCGTCCACGGCAACAGCACGCTGGGCATGCCCAAGGTCGAATCTGCCAAGCAGCGCTTGCAGGACCTCAACCGCCACATCCAGATCAATGCCCACAACACTGCGCTCAACGCCGACAACGCTATGGAGCTGGTCGGTGCCTATGACCTGGTGATCGACGGCACCGACAACTTTGAAACCCGCTACCTGGTCAACGACGCCTGCGTGCAGTTGGGCAGGCCGTTGGTGTACGGCGCCATCTACCGTTTCGACGGGCAGATCAGCGTGCTCAACTACCAGGGCGGGCCGTGCTATCGCTGCCTGTTCCCCCATGCGCCACCGGCAGAACTGGCGCCCAATTGCAGCGCTGGCGGGGTGATCGGTGTGCTGCCTGGCGTGGTCGGGATGATCCAGGCCACCGAGGCGATCAAGCTGCTGATTGGTATTGGGGAGCCTTTGTCGGGTCGGTTGATGCGCTTTGATGCCCTGGCGATGAAGTTCAGCGAAATTCGCTTCAAGCGCCGTGCCGATTGCTTGTGCTGCTCCGAGCTACGCCACAGTGAGCAACCGGCAGCCGCCGCATGTGCCGACGCGGTGAGCGCCGCCCCAACACTGGCCGAAGAGCGCTACATCAAACCGCGCATGCTCAAGCAACTGCTGGAACAACAGCGCAGCGCCGACGTGCTGTTGGACGTACGCGATGCCAGCGAACTGGAAGTCTGCAAATTACCCGGCGTGGTGCACATCCCCCTGGCCGAACTCGACGGCCAGCTCGACAGCCTGAGCCGGGACAACACCCACTATCTGATCTGCTACGCCGGGATCAGGGCTGAGCAGGCCGCCAGCACTTTACTGGCCGCCGGCTTCGCCAACACCCGCGTGCTGGAAGGCGGCATGAAACATTGGGTTCGCGACGTCGAACCCGACATGCCTTTGTACTGACTACCGGCCATGGGTTCCTATCTGATGTTGCATAACTCGATACTCGACGCCATTGGCCATACGCCCATCGTGCGTCTGGAACAGTTCTCCGAAGACCTCGGCATTGAGGTCTACGCCAAGCTTGAATCCCTCAACCCCGGAGGCAGTCACAAGGCGCGCATCGCCCTGGGGATGATCCTCGACGCGGAACGCCGGGGCATCCTGATCCGTGGTTCGGGGCAAACCATCATCGAGCCCAGCGGTGGCAACACCGGGATCGGCCTGGTGATGGCCGCCAATGTGCGGGGCTACAAGGTAGCGCTGGTGATTCCCGACAACTACAGCCCGGAAAAGCAAAAACTGCTGCGCCTGTATGGCGCCAAGGTGGTGCTGTCGGACAGCCGCCTGGGTAATAACTCCCACGGCGAAAAGTGCATGGAACTGCAACTGGAAAACCCCAGCTACGTGATGCTCAACCAGCAGCGTAACGGCGCCAACCCGCAAACCCACCGCGACACCACCGCCCGGGAAATCATCCGCGCCTTTGGCGAACTGCGGGTGGACTACTTCGTCGGCGGCATCGGCACCGGCGGCCATATCACCGGTATCGGCGAAACCCTCAAGACCACCTGGCCGGCGATTCGAGTGATGGGGGTGGAACCAGAGGAGTGCGACCTGCTCAACGACCGCCACGCCCCGCACCATATCCAGGGCCTGTCCATCGGTTTGATCCCGAGCATTCTTAACCTGGCAGTGATTGACGGCATGCTCAAGGTCTCGCGGGAAGAATGCCTGGAGATGATCAAACGCATCATGCGCACCGACGCCATCAGCCTGGGGCTGTCGTCGGCGGCCAACATGGTGGCCATCGCCAAGCTCGCGCCGGAACTGCCTACCGACACCGTCGTACTGACCATGGTCTACGACAGTGCCGACAGTTATCTGCCCTGTTTCGAATAACAAAATTACGGGGGGTGCCATCCATGGGAAGCTTTATTGACATGCAACAGCTGCACGATGAGTTGTTCACCCACCTCATCAAGACCCTCACGCCGACGCAGATGCAGCAGTTGCAAGACCATCTGGCGCCGCTGATCCAGACGGCGGCGCAGGCGGTGGCCGAGGACTTGATCGCCTACGCCTGGCGCGACCCTGCGTCCCGTGGTCGCAGTGAACTGATCCTGGAGTCCTACGCCTCGTTCAAGGCGGTGCTGTACTACCGGTTGGCGCACCTGGTGTGGAATTTCCCCGACCAGCCCAACGGCGTGTTTTCAGCCATTGCACTGACGCTGAGTAACCAGGGCAAGATTCTCTCCGGCGCCGAGATCCACCCGGCGGCGCGGATCGGCCGGCGTTTTGTGCTCGACCACGGCTACGGCACGGTCATTGGCGAGACCTGCGAGATCGGCAACGACTGCTACATCCTCTGCGGCGTGACCCTCGGCGCCCGGGGCATCGCCAACAACCCTGACGGTAAGCGCCATCCGCGCCTGGGCAACAACGTCGAGGTCGGTTCCGGAGCACGGGTGCTCGGCTATGTGCTGATCGGCGACAACGTGTTTATCAGCCCCTCCTGCGTCATCACCCAGGACGTACCAGCGGACACCAAGGTCAAGGTGGTCAACCAGATCCAACTGCAAAAAAACGATGAGTCAGACCACAGCAATTATCTCGGTGCCTTCGCCCTCGACGAACGTCTGCACGTGGTGGGCGAAGTCAACGCCAGCCACAAGGTCACGGTGCTGGACGCCGACTTTCACCCCCTGCCCGGCCTGATGCTGGAGCCCACGATCAAGGAGCGCCATCACCTGCAGTTTCGCCTGCACACCCTCGAGACGCCTGCGCACCCGACACGCCTGCCACTGAACCTGAAAGTGTGCGGGCCCGAGTTTGAGATCACCCTGCTTTCCCCCCCTGGCTTGAGCGCAATGGTTCGGCACCTGCTGCAAGTCAGCCCACTGATCGTCGGAGGTTGAACATGTCCGTGCACACAATGGAAACCCTGGCGCTGTTCGACAGCGCACCCTACCAGAACGCCTTCAGTGCCCGGGTGATCGCGGTGAGTGAACACGGCATCGCCCTGGAACACACGCTGTTCTATCCCACCGGCGGTGGGCAACCGGGAGACACCGGCTACTTCACTCTGCCAGACGGCACGCGGGTGGACGTCACTGGGACGGTACGCGATCCGGTGCTGCGCTCGATCATCTGGCATCAGGTGGAGCATCGCCCCGAACAGTTGAGCGCCGGAGTGGAGGTAGATGCCAGCCTGGACTGGGAACGGCGCTACCAGCACATGAAAATGCACACATGCCTGCACCTGTTGTGTTCAATCATCGATGCGCCGGTGACCGGTTGCAGCATCAGCGCTGACAAGGGCCGCCTGGATTTCGACCTACCGGAAATGACCCTCGATAAAGACACCATCACCCGCGACCTCAACGCACTGATCGAACAGGCCCACGAGGTCAAGACACTGTCGATGGCGGCCTCGGAGTACTCGACATTGCTGCAGATCACCCGCACTCAAGCCGTGGCGCCACCCGTGATCCAGGGCGCGGTGCGGGTGATTGAAATTGCCGGAATCGATATCCAGCCGTGTGGCGGCACCCATGTGATCAATACCGAGGAAATCGGCCGGGTGTATTGCGAGAAAATCGAGAAGAAGAGCAAACACAATCGAAGGGTGATTTTGCGGTTTGAATAGCATCCATGCCATTCCCACGCAGCGCGTGGGAATGGTCAGGGGTCAGATCACGAACAGGTCCACAAACCGGTTTACCGGCGTCGCCTCAAGCCTCACCTGATCCTTGCACAAGGCAAAAATCTCGGCGCTGCGTTGGGCGGTAAACCGCGTCGCCAGGTTGGCTTTGAACTTGTCTTCCAGCAACGCAATTCCATCCGCCCGACGACGGCGATGGCCAATCGGGTATTCCACCACCACCTGTTCGGTGCTGGAGCCGTCCTTGAAGAACACCTGCAAGGCATTGGCAATCGAGCGCTTGTCGGGCGCGAGATAATCCAGGCTATAGCGGGGGTCTTCGACAATCTCCATCTTCTCGCGCAGTTCATCGATGATCGGATGGGCGGCGTGGAAATCATCTTCGTACTGCTCGGCCACCAGGTTGCCAAACGCCAGGGGAACGGCGGTCATGTACTGGATACAGTGGTCGCGGTCGGCGGCGTTGGCCAGTTGACCGACCTTGGAGATGATGCGAATCGCCGACTCGTGGGTGGTGATGACAATTCGGTCAATCTCGTGCAGACGATTTTTGACCAGCGGGTGCAAGGTCACCGCCGCTTCACAGGCTGTCTGTGCATGGAACTCGGCCGGGAAGCTGATCTTGAACAACACGTTTTCCATCACGTAGGTGCCGTAGGGCTGGGACAGGCTGAAGGCGCGCTTGTCTTCGGGCTTGAGCGCCAGGTCCTTGTTGGTATGGCTGAACAGCACATCATAAAAGCCCCACTGCGGCGCGCTCAATACACCGGGAATACCCATCTCGCCGCGCATGGCAATGTCCGCCAGGCGCACACCGCGACTTGATGCGTCGCCCGCCGCCCAGGACTTGCGCGACCCAGCGTTCGGCGCATGGCGATACGTGCGCAAGGCCTGGCCGTCGACAAAGGCCTGGGACAGCGCCGACAGCAGTTGCTCGCGGTTGGCGCCCATCAGCTTGGCGGTGACGGCAGTGGAGGCGATTTTCACCAGCAGCACGTGGTCGAGGCCGACGCGGTTGAAGGAGTTTTCCAGGGCGATCACACCCTGGATTTCATGGGCCATGATCATCGCGTCCAGCACCGCCCGCACGGTCAGCGGTGCGTCACCTTGCGCCACACGTTTTTGCGAAAGGTGATCGGCCACCGCAAGGATGCCGCCAAGGTTATCGGATGGATGCCCCCATTCAGCGGCGAGCCAGGTGTCGTTGTAGTCAAGCCAGCGCACGATGCAACCGATGTCCCAGGCCGCCTTGACCGGGTCCAGACGAAACGAGGTGCCCGGTACGCGAGCGCCAAACGGTACCACCGTGCCCTCGACGATAGGTCCCAGGTGCTTTGTGCACTCCGGGAAACGCAGGGCCAGCAGGCCACAACCGAGGGTATCCATCAGGCAGTTGCGGGCGGTGTCCAGGGCATCGCGGGAATCGATCTTGAAGTTCAAGACGTAGTCGGCGATGTCCTGCAGGACCTGGTCGTAGTCGGGGCGGTTGTTTTGGTCGACGTTGGCGCTCATGTTCAACTCACTCTGATTAGGCGTGATTAAAGGATTCGGCTCGGACCTCGGTTCAGGGTTGGCAACGGTCAGTTGGTTTTCTTATGGGTGATGCTGGATGCTTGTTGTCGCGAGCGGGCTTGCCCGCTCGCCACAGGTTTAGAAAGCATCGCCCGGGACACGGACGAAGCCTTCCATCAACACCCGCGCACTGCGGCTCATGATGGCTTTTTTCACGACCCATTCGCCGTTGATCTGGCTGGCTTCAGCGCCAACGCGCAAGGTGCCCGACGGATGTCCGAAGCGCACGGCGCTGCGTTCCACACCACCCGCTGCAAGGTTGACCAAGGTCCCGGAAATCGCCGCGGCCGTGCCAATTGCCACCGCCGCGGTGCCCATCATCGCGTGGTGCAACTTGCCCATGGACAGCGCCCGCACCAGCAGGTCGACATCGCCCGCCGCAATCGCTTTGCCGCTGGACGCCACATAGTCCGCAGGCCGCGCCACAAACGCCACCTTCGGCGTGTGCTGACGTTTGGCTGCTTCGTCCAGATGTTGGATCAAGCCCATACGCAACGCACCGTGGGCACGAATGGTCTCGAACATCGCCAAGGCTTTCGGGTCGCTATTGATCGCACCCTGCAACTCGGTACCGGTGTAGCCCAGGTCCTGGGCGTTGATGAAGATGGTGGGAATCCCGGCATTGATCAGTGTGGCCTTGAAGGTGCCGACACCGGGCACTTCCAGGTCGTCGATCAGGTTGCCGGTAGGGAACATCGACCCACCACCGCCCTCTTCTTCTGCCGCCGGGTCCATGAATTCCAACTGCACTTCAGCCGCAGGGAAGGTCACGCCGTCCAGTTCGAAGTCACCGGTTTCCTGCACCGCGCCGTTGGTGATCGGTACATGGGCGATGATGGTCTTGGCGATATTGGCCTGCCAAATCCGCACCACGGCCACGCCGTTGTGGGGAATACGTGCGGCGTCCATCAGGCCGCTGCTGATGGCGAAGGAACCCACCGCCGCCGACAGATTGCCGCAGTTGCCGCTCCAGTCGACGAAAGGCTTGTCGATGGAAACCTGGCCAAACAGGTAATCCACATCGTGATCAGCACGGGTGCTTTTGGCGAGGATCACGGTTTTGCTGGTGCTGGACGTGGCGCCGCCCATACCGTCAATTTGCTTGTCGTAAGGGTCGGGGCTGCCGATCACGCGCAGCAGCAAGGCATCGCGGGCCGCGCCGTGCACCTGGGCCGATTCGGGCAGGTCCTTGAGGCTGAAAAATACGCCCTTGCTGGTGCCGCCACGCATGTAGATGGCGGGGATTTTGATCTGAGGTACGTGTGCCATGGTTTTCCTCATGGGCCGGGGTATAAACCCCGGCCACAGTTATCAGGCGGTCACTGCCGATTCCAGGAAGTCCTGGGCAAAACGTTGCAACACGCCACCCGCCTCGTAGATCGACACTTCTTCAGCGGTGTCGAGGCGGCAAGTCATCGGCACCTCGACGCGTTCGCCATTTTTGCGGTTGATCACCAACGTCAGCGTGGCGCGCGGGGTGCGCTCGCCGATCACGTCATAGGTTTCGCTGCCATCAATACCCAGCGTCTTGCGGTCAGTGCCGGGGAAAAACTCCAGCGGCAACACGCCCATGCCCACCAGGTTGGTGCGGTGGATACGCTCGAAGCCTTCGGCGGCAATCGCCTCGACACCGGCCAGGCGCACGCCTTTGGCTGCCCAGTCCCGGGACGAACCCTGGCCATAGTCCTGGCCTGCAATGATGATCAGCGGCTGCTTGCGTTCCATGTAGATTTCGATCGCTTCCCACATCCGCGTGACCTTGCCTTCCGGCTCCAGGCGCGTCAGTGAGCCCTGTTTGACCTTGCCGTTCTCGACGACCATTTCATTGAACAGCTTCGGGTTCGCGAAGGTGGCGCGCTGGGCGGTCAGGTGGTCGCCACGGTGGGTTGCGTAAGAGTTGAAGTCGACTTCCGGCAGGCCCATTTTCGCCAGGTATTCACCGGCGGCGCTGTCCAACATGATGGCGTTGGACGGCGACAGATGATCGGTGGTGATGTTGTCCGGCAGCACCGCCAGCGGGCGCATGCCCTTGAGCGGACGGGCACCGGCCAACGCGCCTTCCCAGTACGGCGGGCGGCGGATATAGGTGCTTTGCGGGCGCCAGTCATACAGCGGCTCGACTTTCGGGCCGGTGTCTTCGTGGATAGCGAACATCGGAATATAGACCTGGCGGAACTGTTCCGGCTTGACCGACGCCTTGACCACCGCGTCGATTTCTTCGTCGCTGGGCCAGATGTCTTTCAGGCGGATTTCCTGGCCATTGGCGTCCAGGCCCAGCACGTCCTTTTCGATGTCGAAACGGATGGTGCCAGCAATGGCGTAGGCGACTACCAGCGGCGGCGAGGCGAGGAATGCCTGCTTGGCGTACGGGTGAATCCGTCCGTCAAAGTTGCGGTTACCCGACAGCACGGCGGTGGCGTACAGGTCACGGTCGATGATCTCTTGCTGGATCACCGGGTCCAGCGCGCCGGACATACCGTTGCAGGTGGTGCAGGCAAATCCCACCACACCAAAACCCAGTTGCTCAAGCTGCGTGGTCAACCCGGCTTCGTCGAGGTACATGGCCACCGTTTTGGAGCCCGGCGCCAGGGACGACTTGACCCACGGCTTGCGTTCCAGCCCAAGCTTGTTGGCGTTGCGCGCCAGCAGGCCTGCGGCAATCACGTTGCGCGGGTTGCTGGTGTTGGTGCAACTGGTGATGGCGGCGATGATTACCGCGCCGTCGGGCATTTGCCCCGGCACATCGTCCCACTGCCCGCAAATGCCCTTGGCCGCCAGGTCGCTGGTGGCGACACGGGCGTGAGGGTTACTCGGGCCGGCCATGTTGCGCACGACGGAGGACAAGTCAAAGGTCAGCCCGCGCTCGTATTGCGCGCCTTTGAGGCTATCTGCCCACAAGCCGGTGTGACGGGCGTACTGCTCCACCAGGGTGACTTGTTCGTCTTCACGGCCGGTGAGTTTCAGGTAAGCGATGGTTTGCTGGTCGATGTAGAACATCGCCGCCGTGGCGCCGTATTCCGGGGCCATGTTGGAGATGGTGGCGCGGTCGCCCAGGGTCAGCTTCGACGCGCCTTCACCGAAGAATTCCAGCCAGGCGCCGACGACTTTTTGCTGACGCAGGAACTCGGTCAACGCCAGCACCATGTCGGTGGCAGTGATGCCCGGTTGCAGCTTGCCCGTCAACTCGACGCCGACGCTCTCCGGCAGGCGCATCCACGAGGCGCGGCCGAGCATCACGCTCTCGGCTTCCAGGCCACCAACACCGATGGCGATCACGCCCAGGGCGTCCACGTGAGGGGTGTGGCTGTCGGTGCCGACGCACGTATCGGGGAAGGCCACGCCGTCACGCACCTGGATCACCGGAGACATTTTCTCCAGGTTGATCTGGTGCATGATGCCGTTGCCCGGCGGGATCACGTCGACGTTCTTGAAGGCTTTTTTGGTCCACTCGATAAAGTGGAAACGGTCTTCGTTGCGGCGGTCTTCGATGGCTCGGTTTTTCTCAAAAGCGTCCGGGTCGAAACCGCCACTTTCCACGGCCAGGGAGTGGTCGACGATCAATTGGGTCGGCACCACCGGGTTGACCTGGGATGGGTCGCCGCCTTGCAGGGCAATGGCGTCACGCAGGCCGGCGAGGTCCACCAGGGCGGTCTGGCCGAGAATGTCGTGACAGACCACGCGGGCCGGGAACCACGGGAAGTCGAGGTCGCGCTTGCGGTCGATCAGTTGGCCAAGGGACGCATTGAGGGTCGCCGGGTCGCAGCGGCGCACGAGGTTTTCTGCCAGCACACGGGAGGTGTACGGCAAGGTGGCGTAGGCGCCGGGGGTGATGGCATCGACGGCCGCTTGGGCGTCGTAGTATTCCAGTCGGCTGCCGGGCAGCGGTTTGCGGTGTTCAGTGTTCATCGTCAGGACTCGGTCACGGTAGTTGCAAAAGGAAGAACCGGTGCTGATCCGGTTTCACCCCGAGATCAGCGGTTTCTCCACTCAGCGACGTTCGATTGGCACGAACTTGCGCTGTTCGACGCCGGTGTACTCGGCGCTCGGACGGATGATGCGGTTGTTGGCACGCTGTTCGAACACATGAGCCGCCCAGCCGGTCAGGCGCGAGCAGACGAAAATCGGCGTGAACAGTTTGGTCGGGATGCCCATGAAGTGGTACGCCGAGGCATGGTAGAAGTCGGCATTGGGAAACAGTTTCTTCTGTTCCCACATGGTCTTGTCGATGGCTTCGGAAACCGGGAACAACACCGTGTCGCCCACCTCGTCAGCGAGTTTTTTCGACCAGCCCTTGATCACTTCATTGCGCGGGTCGTTGTCTTTATAGATCGCGTGGCCAAAGCCCATGATCTTGTCCTTTCGCGCCAGCATGCCGAGAGTGCCTTCGATGGCTTCTTGCGGTGAAGAGAAACGCTCGATCATCTCCATCGCCGCTTCGTTGGCGCCGCCGTGCAGCGGGCCGCGCAGGGAGCCGATGGCGGCGGTGACGCAGGAATACAGGTCCGACAGGGTCGAGGCACAGACCCGTGCGGTGAAGGTGGAGGCGTTGAATTCGTGCTCGGCGTAGAGAATCAGCGAGACGTTCATGACCTTGACGTGCAACTCGCTCGGCTTCTTGTCATGCAACAAGTGCAGGAGGTGGCCGCCGATGGAGGCCTCATCCGTCACGCAGTTGGTGCGTAAACCCTCGTGACTGAAGCGATACCAGTAGCACATGATCGCCGGGAACGCGGCCAGCAGGCGGTCGGTGATGTCGTGCTGCACGCTGAAGTCTTTCTCCGGCTCGATATTGCCCAGGAACGAGCAACCGGTGCGCATCACGTCCATCGGGTGGGCGTCGGCGGGGATGCGTTCCAGCACTTCTTTCAGCGCTTGCGGCAGGTCACGCAGCTTGCTCAGCTTAGCGCTGTAGGCAGCAAGTTCGGTTTTGGTCGGCAGTTCGCCGTACAGCAGCAGGTAGGCGACTTCTTCAAACTGCGCGTCGGCGGCCAGTTCGCGCACGTCGTAGCCGCGATAGGTCAGGCCGGCGCCGGCCTGGCCCACGGTGGACAGTGCGGTCTGCCCGGCGATCTGGCCACGCAGGCCAGCGCCACTCAATACTTTTGCTTCAGCCATGGTTATCTCCAATCTTGTATTTATTAGGCTCTTTACTGGAAAAGCGCTTGGACCATTACTTCTTGGCGGCAAACAGCGCGTCGAGCTTCTGCTCGAAGGTGTGGTAGTCGATGCGATCGTAAAGCTCCATGCGGGTTTGCATGGTGTCGATCACGTTCTGCTGGGTGCCGTCGCGACGGATTGCGGTGTAGACGTTTTCGGCGGCCTTGTTCATGGCCCGGAATGCCGACAGCGGGTACAGCACCAGGGAAACATCGGCAGATTTCAACTGTTCGACGGTGTACAGCGCGGTGGCGCCGAATTCGGTGATGTTGGCAAGGATCGGCGCCTTCACGCGGGCGGCGAACAGCTTGTACATGTCCAGTTCGGTGATGGCTTCAGGGAAGACCATATCGGCGCCGGCCTCGATGCACGCGGCGGCACGTTCCAGGGCTGATTCCAGGCCTTCGACGGCCAGGGCGTCGGTGCGGGCCATGATCACGAAGCTGTCATCGGTGCGAGCGTCGACCGCTGCCTTGATGCGGTCGACCATTTCCTGCAGGGAGACGATTTCTTTATTCGGGCGATGACCGCAGCGCTTGGCGCCCACCTGGTCTTCAATATGGATCGCCGCCGCGCCAAACTTGATCATCGACTTGACGGTGCGCGCCACGTTGAACGCCGAAGAGCCGAAACCGGTGTCGACATCCACCAACAGCGGCAGATCGCAGACATCGGTGATACGGCGCACATCGGTCAGCACGTCATCCAGGCTGGTAATGCCCAGGTCCGGCACGCCGAGGGAGCCTGCGGCCACCCCGCCACCGGACAGGTAAATCGCCTTGAACCCGGCGCGCTTGGCCAGCAAGGCATGGTTGGCGTTGATCGCACCAACGACTTGCAGCGGATGCTCGCTGGCGACGGCATCGCGAAAGCGCTGGCCTGGAGTGCTCTTGTTGTTGGAACTCATGACTCACCTCGTGGAGTGGCTGTCTGGTGGGCGCTGTCCGGGAAATGACGCGCGATATTGCGTTTGGAAGCGCCGATATGACGGCGCATCAACAATTCGGCCAGTTCACCGTCGCGATCGGCAATCGCGTCAAGTATCCGATGATGCTCGGCAAAGGCCTGGCGTGGACGATTGGGGGTAGCGGAAAACTGGATGCGGTACATGCGCACCAACTGATACAGCTCGCCGCACAACATTTGGGTCAGGGTGCGATTGCCGGCGCCTTGAATTATCCGGTAATGAAAGTCGAAGTCACCTTCCTGCTGGTAGTAGCCTACGCCGGCCTGGAACGCCGCATCGCGCTCGTGGGTGTGCAGCACCTGGCGTAGTTCCTCGATCTCTTCGTCGGTCATGCGCTCGGCAGCCAGCCGGCAAGCCATGCCTTCCAGGGACTCGCGGATTTCGTAGAGCTCCACCAGTTCGGCCTGGCTGAGGGAAACCACCCGCGCACCCACGTGGGGGATGCGCACCAGCAGGCGCTGGCCTTCCAGGCGGTGAATCGCCTCGCGCAGCGGGCCACGGCTGATACCGTAAGTGCGCGCCAGTTCCGGCTCGGAGATCTTGCTGCCAGGGGCGATTTCACCCTTGACGATGGCGGCCTGGATTCGCCGGAAGACGTTCTCCGACATGGTCTGGGAATCGTCCTGCGCCGCGACCGGAATTACCAGCTGATCCAGCATATTGTCGACACCTTTAAAAGCAATGTCGCAAAAACTAGCCAATCAGCCCAAGATAGTCAAAGAATAAATACATATTGTCGACAATCGTCTAATAACCCACCTTGCTCTTTATCTGGGCATGGCCGCCTGCCAGCGCTGGCGTCAGAAAACCTTCATGTTAGAATGCCCGCCGCATTTGCCTGACATCCAAAGATGAAAAGGCGCACGAGGGAGCTTGCGCAGCAATGCCAGTCGCCTTGAATCAAACATCGCACTGCACCGCCTCAGGATTTATGAGACTCAAGCCCTTCCCCCTATTGTTTTGCCTACTGTTTATACCGGGCCTTGGCTCTGCCGCCGAGAAGACCGTGTATGGCCTCAATGAATACGCCAAACTGGCCGGCATTGACCTGGAAGTCGCCGCCAAACTCGACACCGGCGCCAAGACCGCCTCCCTGAGTGCCCGCGACATCAAGCGTTTCAAGCGCAACGGTGAATCCTGGGTGCGTTTCTACCTCGCCATCGATACCGCTCACTCCCACCCCATCGAACGTCCTCTGGCCCGCGTCAGCAAGATCAAGCGCCGCGCCGGCGATTACGACCCCGATGAGGACAAAAACTACACCGCCCGTCCAGTGATTGCCCTGGACATCTGCATGGGCACCGCTTTACGCAGCATCGAAGTGAACTTGACTGACCGCAGCGCTTTCCAATACCCGCTGCTGATCGGCTCCGAAGCCTTGAAACGCTTTGATGCGCTGGTCGACCCCAGTCTTAAATACGCGGCGGGCAAACCTGCCTGCGCCACCGACGCTCATACCGCCGAGTAATCCCAATGCGCGCTCTTAATCTGCACCTGAAAATCCTGATCGCTGTCCTGGTGGTGCTGGGCATTTCGATCACGGCCTATCAGATTTTCGTCCTGGGCATCCCGGTGACCGAAGATGCCACCGACGACCTGTGGAACATCGACGCCAAGGTCGAGTTCGTCGCCAACGCCAAGGACCCGGTGAAGATCCAGATGTTCGTGCCGCCCCTGAGCCGCGATTACGTCAGCCTCAATGAAAGCTTCATCTCCAATAACTACGGAGTGAGCGTCAATCGCGTCGACGGCAATCGCAAGGTCACCTGGTCGGCGCGCCGCGCCAAGGGTAACCAAACCCTCTACTACCGCCTGGTGCTAACCAAGCGCTACAGCGGCGAGAAGATCAAGGTCAAGGGCCCGACTTTCCGCGACAGCATCGCCGTCGAGGGCCCGGAAAAAATCGCCGCAGAAGCCCTGCTTGCGCCAATCCGCCAGCACTCGGCGGACGTCGAAACCTTTATCAGCGAAGCCATCAAACGCACCAACAACCTCAGCGACGACAACGTCAAGCTGCTGCTGGCGGGCGACCCCTCGACGCCGCACAAAGCCAAGATTGTCGAACTGCTGCTGTCCATCGCCCACGTGCCGGTGGAAAAGGTCCACACCATCCGCCTCGTCGCCGACCAGCCGCAAACCCCAGAACTGTGGCTGCGCAGCTTCAATGGCAATGACTGGCTGTACTTCAACCCGGACACCGGCGAACAAGGCCTGCCGTCTGACCGCCTGCTGTGGTGGACCGGTGACGAAAACCTGATCACCGTCGACGGCGGCAAGAAGGCCATGGTGACCTTCAGCCTGAACAACAGCGAAATGAACGCCATTCGCCTGGCCAAGCTGACCGACGAAAACACCGACGCCAACTTCCTCGAATACTCGCTCTACGGCCTGCCGCTGCAAACCCAGCAGACCTTCATGATCATGGTGATGATCCCGATTGGCGTGCTGGTGATCCTGATCCTGCGCAACCTGATCGGCCTGCAGACCCTGGGCACGTTTACGCCGGTGCTGATTGCCCTGGCGTTCCGTGAGACGCAGTTGGGCTTCGGCATCGTGTTATTCACCATTATTACCGCGCTGGGCTTATCCCTCAGGTCGTACCTGGAACACTTGAAGCTGCAGATGCTACCGAGGTTGTCGGTGGTGCTGACCTTCGTGGTGGTGCTGATCGCGGCCATCAGCCTGTTCAGCCATAAGCTGGGCCTGGAGCGCGGGCTGTCGGTTGCGCTGTTCCCGATGGTGATCCTGACCATGACCATCGAACGCCTGTCCATTACCTGGGAAGAGCGCGGTGGCGGCCATGCCATGAAAGTAGCGATCGGCACGCTGTTCGCCGCGTCCCTGGCGCACCTGATCATGAGCGTGCCGGAGTTGATCTACTTCGTCTTCACCTTCCCTGCGATCCTGCTGATCCTGGTGGGCTTTATGCTGGCCATGGGTCGTTATCGCGGCTACCGCCTGACCGAACTGGTGCGTTTCAAGGCCTTCATCAAGGCTGACTCGTAATGTTCGGCTTCTGGAAGACCTGGAAGGCCCTGGAAGCGCGGGGCATCATGGGCATCAACCGGCGTAACGCCGACTACGTACTCAAGTACAACAAGCGCAGCCTGTATCCTATCGTCGATGACAAAATCATCACCAAGGAACGGGCCATCGCCGCCGGCATTCATGTGCCGGAGCTATACGGGGTGATCTCCACCGAGAAGGAAATCGACAAGCTCGACGAGATCATCGGCGGGCGCAGCGACTTCGTGATCAAGCCGGCCCAGGGCGCCGGCGGTGACGGCATCCTAGTGATTGCCGACCGCTTTGAAGGCCGTTATCGCACGGTGTCCGGCAAGATCATCAGCCATGAAGAAATCGAACACCAGATTTCCAGCATCCTCACCGGCCTGTATTCCCTGGGCGGCCACCGCGATCGCGCGCTGATCGAATACCGGGTGGTCCCGGACCAAATTTTCAAAAGCATCAGCTACGAAGGCGTGCCGGACATCCGCATCATCGTGCTGATGGGCTACCCGGTGATGGCCATGCTGCGCCTGCCAACCCGTCAGTCCGGCGGCAAGGCCAACCTGCACCAGGGCGCCATCGGCGTCGGCGTAGACTTGGCCACTGGCCTGACCCTGCGCGGTACCTGGCTAAACAACATCATCACCAAACACCCCGACACTACCAACGCGGTGGATGGCGTGCAGTTGCCCAACTGGGACGGCTTCATGAAGCTCGCAGCGGGCTGCTATGAGCTGTGCGGGCTGGGGTATATCGGCGTGGACATGGTGCTGGACCAGGAAAAAGGTCCGTTGATCCTTGAACTCAATGCCCGACCGGGGCTGAATATCCAGATCGCCAACGACTGCGGCCTAACCTTACGTACCCACGCAGTGGAAGCGCGACTGGAAGAGCTGAAGACGGCCGGCGTGACGGAAACGCCGGAAGAACGGGTGAAGTTTGCGCAGGAGATGTTTGGGCATATTCCGGCGGTGGAAGGATAAAGGCAGCTACAAGCGGCAAGCTACGAGCTGCAAGAAAGAGCAGCTGTGTCATTTAACTCGTGGCTTGAAGCTTGGAGCTTGGAGCTACCCCCCAAGGCTGATCCACACAGCATGTTGACCTGTTCCGTACACCCCCTGCCCTACCGAGCCAACCCTGCCGAGTATTTCGCGGCTATTCGACATGCCCCCGGTGCGGTGCTGCTAGACAGTGGCCGGCCGAGTGCCGAGCGTGGTCGCTATGATTTGCTCAGTGCCTGGCCGGAAGCGACATTGGCGGTTTGGCCGGATGAAAGCGGCAGCGATTTCCTGCAACGGCTACGGGAGAACCTGACGCTATTGGGTGAAGCCTCCCTGCCCGCCCCTTATGAACTGCCGTTTGCCGGCGGGCTGATCGGTTACCTCAGCTACGACTTCGGCCGTCACCTAGAACAGCTGCCGCATCAGGCCGTGGATGATCTGCGCCTGCCCGATGCGCGCTTTGGCCTGTATGCCTGGGCATTGATCAGCGACCATCAGGCGCTTACCAGCCAGTTGGTGTTTCACCCCAAACTCAGCGAAGGCGAGCGGCAACGCCTAGCGACGCTATTCAGCCAGCCCGCCGCCAGTGCGCCCGCCACCTTCAAACTGCACGGCGCAATGACCCCGGACCTGACCGCCGAGGCGTACGAACAAGCCCTGGCCCGCATCCAGGACTACATCCAGGCTGGCGACTGCTATCAGGTCAACTTCGCCCAACGCTTTCGCGCGCCTTGCATCGGCGATCCGTGGGTAGCTTATTGCGCTCTGCGCGAAGCCTGTCCAACGCCGTTTTCGGGGTTCCAGAGCCTGCCGGACGATGGCGCGGTACTGAGTTTGTCGCCCGAGCGTTTCGTCAAAGTCAGCGAACGCCAGGTAGAAACCCGGCCGATCAAGGGCACGCGCCCGCGCGGGCTGACACCCAGCGAAGACGCTGCCAACGCCGCCGAACTCCTGGCCAGCGCCAAGGATCGTGCAGAAAACCTGATGATCGTCGATCTGCTGCGCAACGATCTGGGCCGCACCTGCCGCACTGGCTCGGTGAAGGTGCCAGAGTTGTTCAGCCTGGAAAGTTATCCCAACGTTCACCATCTGGTCAGTAGCGTCACCGGCGAATTGGCGATTGATAAAGACGCCCTGGACCTGATCGCCGGCAGCTTCCCCGGCGGCTCGATCACCGGCGCGCCGAAGATTCGCGCGATGCAGATTATTGACGAACTGGAACCGACCCGGCGCGGACTGTACTGCGGCTCATTGTTGTACCTGGACGTGCGCGGGGAGATGGACAGCTCCATCGCCATTCGCAGCTTGCTGGTCAAGGATGGGCAGGTGTGTTGCTGGGGCGGTGGCGGGATTGTCGCCGACTCCGAGTGGCAGGCGGAGTATCAAGAGTCGATAACCAAGGTGCGAGTATTGCTGGAAACCTTGGAAGGGCTGTAACCAAATACCCTGCGGCGAGGGGGCTTGCCCCCTCGCCACAAAAAGCCCCTCGACACAAGATTGAAGCCTACAAAGTTCGTAGGTCTCTTAGCTTCCCGTCACCAGAGAATCACAGGCTCAACGGCCGATTCGACGCCTTGATGAATTCCTGCTTCAAATCCTCAAATGTATGCACCGCCGGAAACTGCGGGAACTCGCGAATCACATTCTCCGGTGCGTGGAACAGGATGCCCTGGTCGGCCTCGCCCAGCATAGTGGTGTCGTTGTAGGAATCCCCGGCAGCAATCACCCGGTAGTACAGGCTCTTGAAAGCCAACACCGACTGACGCTTGGGATCTTTCTGACGCAACTGGTAACTCACCACCCGATCATTCTCGTCGGTAATCAACCGATGGCAGAGCAAGGTCGGAAAGCCCAACTGGCTCATCAGCGGCTGGGAAAACTCATAGAACGTATCCGACAGAATCACCACCTGGAAGCGCTCGCGCAGCCAGGTGACGAAGTCGATGGCGCCATCCAGCGGCTTGAGGGTGGCGATCACTTCCTGGATGTCAGAAAGTTTGAGGCCGTGCTCGTCGAGAATCCGTAGGCGTTGCTTCATCAGCACGTCGTAGTCGGGAATGTCCCGAGTGGTGGCCCGCAGGGATTCAATACCGGTTTTTTCGGCGAAGGCGATCCAGATTTCCGGAACCAGCACCCCTTCCAGGTCGAGACAGGCAATTTCCACAACACACTCCCATTGATATTGTTAAGTTGAGCGAGCAAAAAAAGGACTGCCGAACTCTAGCGATTCATGCTCGCCGCCGCAACGCAGAGCGGATTTTGTTACCATCGCCTCCTATAGAGCGCTCAGCGCCACTGACCTGTAGGAACCGTCCTGATGAACCAAGCCTTCGACGTCGCTGAACTCGCCGCGACTTATGCCAACAAGTCCGCCCAGGACATCCTCAAACTGGCGTTCAGCCAGTTCGGCGACGACTTGTGGATCTCTTTCAGCGGTGCCGAGGACGTGGTGCTGGTAGACATGGCCTGGAAGCTGAACAAAAACGTCAAGGTGTTCAGCCTCGACACCGGCCGTCTGCACCCGGAGACCTACCGGTTTATCGAGCAAGTGCGGGATTTCTACAAAATCGATATCGAATTGATCTCCCCGGACCAAAGCAAGCTGGAACCTTTCGTCAAGGAAAAGGGCCTGTTCAGCTTCTACAAGGACGGCCATGGTGAATGCTGCGGCGTGCGCAAGATCGAACCGCTGCGACGCAAGCTCTCCAGCGTCAGCGCCTGGGCCACCGGCCAGCGCCGCGACCAGAGCCCCGGCACCCGCAGCCA
This sequence comes from Pseudomonas sp. ANT_H4, assembly GCF_008369295.1. Taxonomy (GTDB): domain Bacteria; phylum Pseudomonadota; class Gammaproteobacteria; order Pseudomonadales; family Pseudomonadaceae; genus Aquipseudomonas. Next base: position 196,623 of record NZ_VOBG01000004.1, read on the forward strand.
AGTGGCAGCGATGGAAATCGACACGGCCTTCTCCACCCCGGAACGCACCCTGTACAAATTCAACCCGCTGGCACAAATGACCAGCGAGGAGATCTGGGGCTACATCCGCATGCTGGAATTGCCGTACAACAGCCTGCACGAACGCGGCTTTATCAGCATCGGCTGCGAGCCCTGCACCCGCCCGGTGTTGCCGAACCAGCACGAGCGCGAAGGCCGTTGGTGGTGGGAAGAAGCAACCCAGAAGGAATGCGGGCTACATGCGGGGAATATCATCAGCAAGGGGTGAGGTTTAACTCAGTCAAACTGCGCTGAACCGCTGGCCCAATTGCTGTTCGGCAAACTGCTCGATGATGAAGTCGACGAAGGCCCGGGTCTTGCCCGGCAGCAGTTTGTGTTCGCCGTAGTAGAGAGAGATGTTGCCGTCGTCGACGTACCAGTCCGGCAGGACTCGCTGCAACTCGCCGCTGTCGAGGAATGGCACCGCCATCGGCATGCTCACCAAGGCAATGCCAAGGCCTTGGGCGCTGGCGCAGCAGGCGGCTTCGGAGTCACTCATGGTCATTCCCGGCTTGAGCACCAATGGCCGGTGCTCGTGACTGCGACTGGTCAGTTGCCAGGAACGAACTCGCCCGGTTTGTGGCGAGCGGATCAGGATGCCGTTGCACCGTGCCAGGTCCTCGGGCGACAGCACCGGCAGGCGTCGCGCCAGGTAATCCGGTGAGGCCACCAGAACTCGGTGAGCCGGGGTCAATTTGCGCGCGACCACCCCTTGAGGCAGGTCAAAACCACCGCCAATGGCGGCGTCGAAGCCTTGGCCGATCAGGTCCACCTGGCGATTATCGAAATGCCAATCCGGGCTGATATCGGGGAAACGTTTCAGAAACTCCCCCAGCAACGGCATCACATAGCGATTACCGAACACAGTGCCCATGCTGACTTTGAGCGTGCCCACCGGCCGTCCTTCGGCGCTGGCCAGGTTGGCCACGGCGTTTTGGATGGTGGTGAGGCTACTGCTGACCTCCTCCAGAAACAGCTTGCCGGCTTCGGTCAGGGTCAAGCGCCGGGTGCTGCGCTGGAACAAGCGCACACCCAGGCGCGCTTCCAGCTTGGCAACGCTTTTGCCGACGGCAGCCGGGGTCAGGCTCAGGTGCCGAGCGGCTTCGGCAAAGCTGCCACCTTCAGCGCTGCGCACGAAGCATTCGATACTGCCAAAGCTTTCCATATCGTCACATTCTAAACTTTTGGTTTACACAGACTATAGCAATCACGGTCTACCGAGACAGGGTTGTGTGGTCGATACTCGGCGCCAACACCAAGGCAGCCCCGCCTTGAATAATTGGGAGATCGACATGACCACACAAAATCTCAGCGGCAAAGTCGCCTTGATCCAGGGCGGTTCCCGCGGCATCGGTGCCGCCATCGTCAAACGCCTCGCGGCGCAAGGCGCAGCAGTTGCCTTCACCTACGTCAGCTCTGCGGCCAAGGCCCAAGACTTGCAAAACAGCGTGATCAGCGACGGCGGCAAAGCCCTGGCGATACATGCTGACAGCGCCGATGCCGCTGCCATTCGCAATGCGGTCAGCGCTACCGTCGAAGCGTTCGGGCGCCTGGATATCCTGGTGAACAACGCCGGCGTACTGGCAGTGGGGCCACTGGAAGATTTCAAACTGGAAGACTTTGACCAGACCCTAGCCATCAACGTGCGCAGCGTGTTTATCGCCACTCAGGAAGCAGCCAAGCATATGGGCGAAGGTGGCCGCATCATCAACATCGGCAGCACCAACGCCGAGCGCATGCCATTTGCCGGTGGTGGTCCGTATGCCATGAGCAAGGCGGCGCTGGTGGGCTTGACCAAAGGCCTGGCGAGGGACCTGGGGCCTCGGGGGATTACCATCAACAACGTGCAGCCAGGCCCGGTGGATACTGATATGAATCCGGCCAACGGTGATTTTGCCGAGAGCCTGATCGGGCTCATGGCGGTTGGGCGTTATGGCCGCGTAGAAGAGATTGCCAGTTTTGTGGCATATCTGGTGGGGCCGGAAGCTGGGTATATCACTGGCGCGAGTTTGACGATTGACGGTGGGTTCAGTGCTTGATCGGTCTGAAATGCACTCTTTGATCTGACAGAGATCAGATGTGGGAGTTGGCTTGTTGGGTTGGGTTGGGTACATATCCGTTATTTTGGTCAGGGCGACTTGGGGTTACGCCCTTACGGCGTGTCACTTTGAAAAGCCCAAAGTAACCAAAGGCTCTTGCCCCACCACTCGGTGCCTCGCTGTGGCTCGGCATGCCTTCTCTGCGGCATTGCTCCGTGGGCCGCCGCGACGGGCCATCCTTGGCCCAACGCGGCTAAACCGGCGTCCTGCCGGTTTACCCACTGCGCAACACCTGCGTTCAGCCATCGTGGTTTAACGGGGCGCCTAAGATCAAAAGCAAAAGCACGGCGGCCTGGTAGCCGACCTGAGTGGTGAGAAGCAAGAGCGGATCTACTGCCACCTGTAGGAGCGAGCTTGCTCGCGATGGTCGTTAACGATGACACGGGCATCCTGGATGAATGCGGTGCCTGTGAGCCCATCGCAGGCGAGCCAGCCCCCACAGAAAAGCGGATTGGCGCTGGCTTTTGATCTCGCTCTTGATCTGCCTGCCCATAAAACCAGAGGCTGAACACAGGTGTTGTGCAGTGGCTAAACCGGCAAGGATGCCGGTTTAGCCAGGTGGATCAGCGCAACGGCGGCAAGCCGTAAGCCGCAAGGTCGAAGTCCGCCAACTGGCGGATGATCTGGTCGGCGTGGTGGTACTTGCTGTCGGCCATGGCTTCATCCGGCACGGCGATGGCGGTCATGTTCGCGGCTTTGGCGGCGGTGACGCCGAAGGGTGAATCTTCAAACACCAGGCAATTCTCGGGCGCTATGCCCAGACGGCGGGCGGCGGTGAGGAAGATGTCCGGCGCAGGCTTGGCGGCACCAACTTCTGGGTCGTCGGCGGTGACGATGGTGTCGAACAAACTAAACCATTCCTTATGCAGGGTGGTCTTGTGGCCAAAGGAATTGCGCGATGAACTGGTACCCACGGCAATCGGAATGTTGTGGGCCTTCAAGTGCCGCACCAGCGCTTCAGCGCCCGGCATGCCGAGGGCTTTGGGGAAGCGCGCGCTCATCAGCGGCTCGCGGATCACTAGGAATTCTGCGGGTGTAATCGGCAATTCCAGGGCCTTGACCACGTACTCGGCCAGGTCCTGGGCGCCACGCCCGATGATGTGCTGCTTGATACTCCAGTCGTAGGTACGACCGTAGCGTTCGGCGATGATTTGCGTGACTTCGGTGTAGATGCCTTCAGTGTCCAGCAACAACCCGTCCATATCGAAAATCACGGCCTTGATCGGGCCGACAGCAGTACGCGGTGCGTTCATCACAACAGATCCGTTGGCAGGGACGTCGGCGCAGCAGCACGCCGCAGACGTTGAAGACTAAAAGGATTCAGCACAATAACGGCCGGGGTTGCCTGTAAGCAACCGTTAAGGATCTGCGACCAGAAAGGTAGCGGATGCCTGAAGTCACTACCTATCAGCTGGAACGCCAAGGCTCGCTTATCTCAAGCGAGCACAAGCATCAAAACAACGCGGCGCTAATAACGGCGCAAGAGACGGCCGATTATTTGATTTTCTTAACCTGACCTTCATCTTCCATCAACGCGGCAAACTGCTTCCAGCTCAGACGGTGCTTGTTGACACTATTACCCGCAGGCACCCATTCAATATTGCCCTTGCTGATCAGGATCTTCCCAAGCCTTGCGCCGTCAGCCTTGACCTCGACTTCAATATCTTTGCTCAGGACGACTTTCTGGTGAAAATTGACACTAACTTCGTGAGCCATTGCGGCTTCCTTGTCTGATGATTGCTTCAACCACTGCTCGACGAGTAGCGGCCAGCGAACAACAATATCATATTGATATCATTCACTTGCACTCACTTGGTCCATGCCCTGCGTGATCGAATAATTGCACTGCAAACGGAATTCATGATGTTTTATCGCCTAGCCGCCGACAGCCTGGTGCTGTTTCACCTGTTATTTATCCTGTTCGTACTGTTTGGCGCACTGCTGGCCCTCAAGTGGCGCCCCGTCATCTGGCTGCACCTGCCTGCTGCCGCGTGGGGCGTCGCCGTCGAAGTCTTCCACCTGCCCTGCCCGCTGACCAGTTGGGAAAATCTGTTCCGACACCTCGCCGGGCAAGACGGTTATGGCGGCGGTTTTATCGAGCACTACATCCTCACATTGATTTATCCCGCCGGGCTGACCCCGCAGATCCAACTGGGCCTGGGCGCCCTGGTGTTGTTGATCAATATCGCGGTGTATGTGCGGTTGATCAGACGGGTATGTTGATGGTCTGCGTTACCCTTTGACCTTGCTTAAGGGTGGGGCCAAATCCAGTTGTATCGATGCATCAGATAGCGGCTGATGTCTCGGTGTGCTTCTTGGGCAGTCATGTAGCCCACAGTCGGTATCCACTCGGCTTTCAAACTCAGAAACTGACCGTTCGGCTGTTTTGCGCCGTGTATGGTTTGCCAATCTGGGCCTGAGGAGCTATTCATTCTGAGTGGGAGTTACTGTCACTGGGCCAGTATCCTTTTTTGATGTTGTTCGGGGATGGAATAGCTCTTCTTGGGGTCGGGTCTATGCAAAGCATTCGCTCAGTGAGTCGCCGGTTCGGTCGTGTGTACGACATCCTGTGGGTGATCGGTGGGCAGGCCGCGCAAAGCCTGGCCAGCTTTCTTACAGGTCTGGCACTCGGTCGATGGGTTTCGCAGGAGGCACTGGGCGCATATGCCTTGGGTTATACCTTCTGCTTTTTGATTATTTCCCTGGGCGATACGCTGATCGCCACCCCCTACACCTATTTTCGAGCGCGTCAGGAAGGTGAGCAGGCGCAACTGTTTCCGGCGGCCTTGCTGGGTACGCTGTTGCTGGGTCTGGTGGTCGCACTGGGCCTGACGCTGTTTCATGTGCTCGGCACGGGAATACTGGCCGAGCTCTGGCCGGCCTTGCCGGTAGCAGTTTTCTGTTTGGTGCTGCGCGAGTTTCTGCGTCGACATTTCTATGTCATCGGCCGCTCTGTTTCGGCCTTGTTGCTTGACCTGCTCACGGCTGCTGGCCAACTGGTATTGCTGGGCTGGCTGCTGGCCAGCGATCGACTGAACGCCAACAACGTTTTCTGGACCATCGGCGCAGTCTCCGGGATCGCATTTGTTGTGTTCCTGTCGATGGTACAAGAGCGCTTTGTGGCCATTGGTCCGGGAACGCTCTGCAAGAGCTTGCGTGATTTTTTTGGCTATGGCGCCTGGCTGGTGGGTGGCGGACTTTGCCATGTGGCCAGCGTCCAATTGTATCCATGGCTGGCACTGCTGGGTGGCGGGCAAGGCCAGACCGGGCTCTACGCCGCCTGTGTTGCGCTGACCAACCTGATCAACCCGCTGCTCATTGCCCTGACCAATTATTTTCGTCCACGCTTCATTGCGCACTATAAAGAGGCGCAGGGACACGATTTTGTGGCGTATGTGTTCAGGCGTGCGTTGCTATTTCTGATTCCCGCTCTGGTGTTGTTACTTGTGGTCACCTTTGAAGGTGGCACATTGCTGCGTCAGCTGTATGGCGAACCCTTTACCGCAGGTGCTCCCGCGCTGGTATTCCTGGCCCTCGGCCTGTTAGCTGTCGCCTGTGCCGCGCCTGTACAACTGGGCCTTCTGGCCCTTCGCGCTCCGGTCAGTAACGTGTTCTACCATGGCTCCATCCTGCTGGTAGTGGTGGTTTTGGCTTACTTCTGGCGTGACCGACTGTCACTTGTCACCCTGGCCCAGATATACCTTGGTTCAAATGTTGCCGGCCTTTTGATGTTGCTGGGATTGCTGCAATTTTTTAAAAAAAATAACCGTGGTGCGACTGGTGAATCAATAGCGAGCAGCTAGAGTTCAGAAGCGCTGGTGATGGTATTTTGATATTGAAGTGCCGCCCTTTGGTGTGGCAGTCAATGCAGTAGTAAGCGTGGAGACATGCCCCCGTTTGCGCAGTATCCAGAAGGGGCTTATGGCTGGGTCTAAAACGTTGAATTCTTAAACGGTCCTGTGATCGGGGAGATTCGGGTTATGCGCAAAATAGTCATTACAGGCGGGGCGGGCTTTGCTGGGTCGCATATTGTTGATGAGGTGTGTCGGCGCTTTCCGAGTTCGAAGGTAGTGGTCCTCGACAAGATGACGTATGCCGGGGATTTCAGGAATATCTCCCATCACGTTTTTTCCAATCGCGTCCAGTTGCTGGTTGGCGATGTGACAGATCTCGATTTGTGTCGGCGTGTCGTGAAGGGGGCCGATCTGGTCATTCACGCGGCTGCCGAAAGCCATGTCGACAACTCTTTTGGCAACTCCCTGGAGTTTACCCGGACCAATGTCCTTGGGACCCACAGCCTGGTGGAGGCTTGCCGTCAGGAAAAGGTAAAAAAGATCATTCATGTCAGCACCGACGAGGTTTACGGTCAGATCATGAGTGGTGCGGCGAGCGAGGATGAAGTCTTGCGCCCGACCAACCCCTACTCGTCGTCCAAGGCAGCGGCAGAGATGATTCTGCAAGGCTATGTCCAGTCCTATCACGAGCCCATCGTGATCATTCGAGCCAACAACCTCTACGGCATCCGCCAGTTCCCGGAAAAAATCATTCCGCGATTCATCAGCCACCTGTTGACCGAAAGACGTTTGCCCTTGCACGGAAATGGCAGCTATCGACGCCACTACCTCAGTGCCGTGGACTTCGCCGAAGCGGTGGTATTCGTTGCCGAGCACGGTGCGGTGGGCGAGGTCTACAACATCGGCACCACCGAGGAATACACCAACCTGGAGGTAGCCGAGTTGATCAGCAACGCCTTTGGCAAGGACTCGTCCGAGTTGATCGACTTTGTGCCGGATCGTCCTTTCAACGATGGCCGCTACTCGGTCTCATGGGAAAAGCTCCAGGCCATGGGCTGGTCGCCACGGCACAGCCTGCATACAGACATCCCGCTGCTGGTCGATTGGTACCGTAATAATTTCGAGCGCTATTCGGAGTTGTTCGGGCCTGTACTCGTGCGTGAGCGGATGGAGCTTGAGAGCGACACTTTTACTACGGCGCTGGTTGAACAACGACCCAGTCCGTTCGGACCTCTCGATTCCTGATCTTCGTAGGCCATACCCGTAGTTTGCGGGGCTGGGGAGAATGCAATGACAGTATCGGAACCGCTTCTGGGCGTAGCCCAGAAGGAGGGGGACACTTGTGCCCGGGCTCGGGGAAAACCGACGCGACGTTTCGACGCTGCGGCCCTAGATGGTCTTGAGATTTTATTGGTGCGCCTGACCCGGGCCTGTGGCGGGGTTCTGGCAACGTTGCTGCTGGCCAGCCAGTACTGGTTGCTCAACGGTGCTCACTGGTCTGGTGTCTGGCTGGTCGGGCTGGCCCTGGTATGCAGCATGAGTTTGCTGCCGGTACGGGGTTACAAGGGTTTCGCCAAGCATGACGTTCGAGCACTGCGCATCGTCTATGCGGTGCTCGGCAGCGTGCTAGTGACGCTGTTTATCGTGCTGTTCATGTGGGTTGGCAACTTACCGCTGCTCCCGGCGGTGATGTACCTGGAGCTCACCCTGGCACTGGTGCTGTTGTGGCTACTCGCAGGGTGGGTCGTCGATAAACTGACGCGAGGCTGGGATCGCAAGGTGCGTCTGGTGATTGTCGGAGCCGGCGAACAGGGCGTGGCTATTTCGCGCTACATGACCGAGAACGAGTCGGGGATCGAGGTTATCGGGTTCATCGATGATCGCCAGTCCCGGATTGATTGCAGCAACCTGCCGTTTCCAATGCTGGCCGGAGGCACTGCGCAACTTGAGCAATTGCCGGCGGACGTGGATGGGGTCGTCATCGCTCTGCCCAACCAGGCCGGAGACCGAGTCAGCTCGTTGGCCACGCGTCTGCGCGGGCAACTGGGCAATGTCTATCTGGCGCCGGACGAGCCAGTGCTGGGGCACGCTTTCGTCAATCGGCCGACACAGGGTCCGGGCAATATGCTGTTGCTGGGGATGAATCCGCTGCCGATCGAAGCGCGGCTGATCAAGCGTGCTTTCGATATCACCTTCGCTTTTTGTGTGCTGACACTGTTCCTGCCATTGGGTTTGATTATTGCCGTGCTGATCCGTCTCGAGTCGCCCGGGCCAGTGTTGTTTACCCAGAAGCGCTACGGCTTGCGCAATTGCATGTTCGATATCTACAAATTTCGCAGTATGCGTTTTGACGCCGACTCCGCCAGCAAAGCCATCAACCTGACACAACGCACGGATAGTCGGGTCACGCGCGTGGGCAATTTCCTGCGGCGTACCAGCCTCGATGAGTTTCCGCAGTTTATAAATGTATTGCTCGGCCATATGTCGGTCATCGGCCCTCGGCCGCACCCTCCCGGGGTCATGGCCGGCGATCGGACCTATGAAACCGTTATTGTGGATTTCGTCGAGCGTTATAAGGTGCGCCCCGGCATCACCGGCTGGGCCCAGGTCAATGGTCTGCGCGGCAACACGTTTACGGAAGAGTCACTGACCGAACGTTTTGTCTACGACGTGCAGTACATCGAGAACTGGTCGCCGGAACTGGACCTGTGGATCGTGTTCAAGACCATGTTTGGCGGTTTCGGAGGTGCCAATGCATTCTGATGCCCAACAGGCCGTTGCCTCACTGGTCGAGCGCACCAGTATCGTGATTCTGACCCTCAATGCCGCCGAGCACTTGCGCGCATTGTTGCCCGCGCTGGCGGCATTGGAACATGCGCCCCAACGGGTGCTGTTTGTTGACTCGGCGTCGACCGACGAAACCGTCTCGTTGGTGCTGGGTGCCGGTTACAACGTCCAGAGCATCCAGCGCCGTGAGTTCGGGCACGGCAAGACCCGAAATCTGGCGGCGCAGCTATGTGCCGACAGCGACTACCTGGTGTACCTGACGCAGGATGCCTGCCCGCAGGGCAGCGACTGGCTGGCGCAATTACTGCAGCCTTTCGCCGACCCGCAGGTAGCGTTGGCGTATGGCCGTCAGCTGCCGCGTGCCGGGGCCACCGAAGCCGAGCGTTTTGCCCGTGAGTTCAATTACCCGGCCCGCGCAGAGCGAACCACGCTGGCCGACATCGCTCATGCCGGGATCAAGGCGGTGTTCTGCTCCAATTCTTTTGCCGCCTACCGGCGCGAGGCGTTGGAAAAAGTCGGCGGTTTTCCCGAACGCTTGCCCCTGGGCGAAGACATGGCGGTTGCCGCGCGTTTGCTCAAAGGCGGCTACGCACGGGTATACCAACCTGCGGCACGTGCGATTCACAGTCACGACTACAGCATTGTCCAGGAGCTCAAGCGTTATTTCGATATCGGCACTCTGATCGCCATGGACAGCGAACTGAGCCAGGCCCGACTGGCGGCGTCCGGCGAAGGCATGCGTTTTGTCAAAAGCGAGATTGCTGCCGCCTTGCAGCGTAAGCAGCCGCTGGCGGTGGTGCCAATTCTATTGCGAACCGCCGGGAAGTATTTCGGCTACTCACTGGGCGAACGCTATCGCTTGCTGCCGCTCGGCTGGCGGCGCCGGTTGAGCATGCATTCGTTCTTCTGGGATCAGCCATGAGCATCGTCGTCGTTGGCAGCACCAGCCTGATTTCCCGTGCCTTGCAGGAGCGCCCGGAGACCGCAGGCTGGCACTTCATCGGTCACCGCCAGGCGCTGGACGAGGATGCCTGGCCGGACAAGGTGCGCGTGGTGCTCAACCTGGCCTACAACCCGGCATTGCGCAACGGCTACGACCCGGCACTGGATTTCGAGCTGGCCCTGGCCCGGCGCGTGGAGCACTTGCCAGATGTGCACTACATCATGGCCAGCTCGCGGATGGTCTATGGCCCCGCCGACAGCGATGGGCGCTTGCATGAGGAGCGAGTACTCAACCCGGTGAACCCTTATGGCGTAGGCAAGGCGCTCACTGAAAACGCCTTGTCGCAGCTACTCGGGCCGCGGCTGACCATTGTGCGACTGAGCAATATCTTTGGTTACGAGCTGGACGATAGCCGGCGAAATTTTTTCGCCATGGTCTTGCGCAGCTTGTTCATCAGCCAGCGCATCGTGTTCGACATGAGCCCCTTCGTCGAGCGCGACTTCCTCCCGGTGGAGGTGCTGGCACGCTGGCTGGTGCGAGTAATTGAGGCACCGGTGCCGGGCATCTTCAACCTCGGTGCCGGTTTCGGCACGCCGACCGGGCGTATTGCGCAATGGTTACTGGAAGGTTTCGGGGGTGGCGAGTTGCTGATCAACGACATGCGTGAAGTCGACGCGTTCTGGCTGGACATGCAGGCGGCAGAACGCGCGTTCGGTATCACAGGGGCCAAACCGAACTGGCTGAAAACTCATTGTCATGTCCTGGGGGCACGTCTGCGTCAGGAGCACCGACTGTTGAAGGAGAAACGCGGATGAAGTCCCTGACTGTTTCCATCGTCAACTACCGCACTGCTCAGTTGGTGAACGAGTGCATTGATTCGCTCAAGGCGTTCCCCGCGACCCTGGCTCAGACCAGCATCGTAGTGGTCGATAACGCCTCGGGCGATGACAGTGTGGCGCAGATCTCCAGCCGGCACCCGGATGTTCGGCTGATCGCTTCGTCGCAGAATCTGGGGTTTGGAGGCGGTAACAACCTCGTACTCCGGGGCCTTCAGAGTCACTACGTGTTGCTGCTCAACAGCGACGCACAGGTTGAGGTCGGCACGCTCGACAGCCTGCTGCGGGTGCTCGAAGCGCAACCTGAAGTCGGTGCGGTGAGTGCCCGGGTAGTTAATGCCAGCGACGGTGCCGACCAGGACTTCCCGTGCCGCTTCCCGACACTGCCGGAAATGTTTCGGCGGTTGTATGGCGGTCCGCAGTTTCCAGCCTGTGGCCAGGAAGCACCGCTGGAACTGGAGCGTCTGCACGGCGCCTGCATGATGATACGAGGCGAACTGTTGGGCAGCGTCGGCCTGTTCGATGAAGGCTTCTTCATGTACGACGAAGATGTCGACTGGTGTGTGCGGGCACGAAACCAGGGCTGGCGCTTGCTGTTGGTGCCCGCAAGTCGTGTGTTGCACCACGGTGGCAGTTCGTCCGGGCGCGCGCCTAGTGGTCATCGCCCTGGCGCCCTGAGCGAAACCGCATTGCGCATGCGCTATGAGCTGCGTCGCAGTCGCTATCGCCTGTACCGCAAACACCGTTCGGCAGGAGAGGTGCTGGTCCTGAAACTGCTGACCGATACGGTCATGTTGCTGGCCAGCGTTCGAGCCCTGCTGGTCGGTTTACTGCGACCTGGACGGCGCGACGAGGCCTTGGCGCTGCTGCGGGCCAACGTGCGTGTCATCTCGATCAACCCGTTTCGCATCGAGGTGCCATTGCATGGCGTCTGAACCCTTGGCCCCATTGGGAATACATGAGCGCGTGCAGGCCCCCGGGGTGATTTTGGCCGTTGTCCTAGGTTTGGCGGTATCGCTGCTGACGGTGTATATGCCGCTCGCCGGCATCGGAGCCTCGCTGGCAATCGGCGCGAGCCTGCTCTTGAGCAAACAGCCCAAGTTGCTGTTGCTGGCGTTCGTGATCAGCCTGGCGATTCCGATCCAGAAAACCCTCGGCGGTATTCCGCTGAATGCTGCCGATGCCATCATCGTGGTCTGGTGCGCACTCTGGCTATTCATGCTGCAACGCCAGGATGGCCCGCGACTGGGGCGCATCCAGGTGCCTTTTCTGATCTGGGCGATCTTGCCTTTCGTGGTCGCGGTGTTTCTCGCCCAACTAGGTTCGACCAACCCTGGATCGAGCATCAAGCAATCGCTGCGCGTTGTTGAATGGTTTGTGGTGCTGCCGGTGTTGCTGATGGTGTTTCGTCCGGCCGAGCACTTCTGGCGTTTCATCGCCATGACCCTGATTTGCGTATCGAGTTTTTTTGCCATCGACGGGCTGGTGGAGGCCGCCACTAATGGCCACACCATCACCGGCATGCTTGGTATTCCGGTGCCTGGGCCCACTGGAGATGAACCGCAGATACGCCATACCTTCGACGTGTCGGGCCGTGCCGGCAGCTCATTCGGTGGCGCTCAGGGCCTGGCCATGTACCTGGTGATGATGATGAACATTGCCATTGCCCATTTGCTTTGCTCGCGCACGACTTATCTGCGCTGGCTGTCGTTGATCGGCATCGGTATCAGTATTGCCGGATTGATCGCCGCCGATTCGCGCGGCGGTCTGCTCGGGGGGGTGGGATCGTTGCTGGCGATCGGCCTGGTGCTGCGCCCAGGCCTGTGGAAACCGCTGTTGCTGATCGCCATTGTCGCGTTGGTTGCCTTGCCGCTCGGACTGGGGCTGTGGCCCAGTTGGGATGGCACGATCACCGGCCTGATTCCCGGCCGTGCGGACGCGGTGAACGATCGCTTGATCATCTGGAGCGTGGCCCGCGATGTCTGGTTCGACAACCCATTGTTCGGGGTTGGCCTGGGTAATTTCCGCGACGAGTTCTTCACCCGCGGCGTGACGCTGAATGTCGAGCTGGGCTATCAGTCGCTGCACGCTCATAACACTTACATGGAAATCCTCGTCGACACAGGGTTGATCGGACTGCTCAGTTATCTGTCGTTCATTGTCGTTGTGTTGCGCCAGTTGCTGCGTCGCTGGCGGCGCGGCGGGCAGGAGTCGGCGGATATATTTGCCCTCGCCGCAGTCGGCACCCTGACGGCCTACTGCATGTTCGCCATGGTCGACATGCTACTGCTGCAAAACATGCATTTCACCCTGGTGTTGCTATTAACGCTTGGCCTGACCGATTCGTCGTCACCTGCCCTGGGCCTGACCGCGCGCAATGTCGCTGAGGTGAAAGCATGAGAGTCCTTTTACTGGTGCAAGAGTTATCCATCGGCGGGCTACCCAACTATGCCCTGGACCTGGCCCGGGCGTTGATTGCTTGCGGTGACCAGGTTGTGCTCGCGCATCAAGGCGTGTCGGTGCCGGCGCATTTGGATAGTCAGGGTGTCGAGATCATCTCGCTGGCGGGTGCCGGGTCTGCGTTTGCGGCAGTGGAGCAACTACGTGCCTGGAGCCCGGATGTGATCCATGTGCATCTGTGCAGCGATGTCGCCTTGCTCGAAGCATTGGTCTCAAGCGGGCTGGCGTTGGTGCGCTCCTTTCATGACTACACCTCCATGTGCCTGCGCCGCGGTCGGCGGCGTTTTGCGGGGGACCGTTGCGCGCGTGCGCTCGGTTGGTCGTGTGCATTGTACGGCTGCGTGATAGGCCCACCGTCGGCCGGTGGGCGTGTTCCACGGCTGATGGACCTGCCAGGCAAGCTCCACGAACGTACGCTTTATCAGGGGTTCGATGCCGCGGTTGTGGGCAGTCAGCATATGCGACGAGTCTTGCTCAGCAATGGCTTTGCTGCCGAGCGTTTGTCCGTGGTGCCGTATTTCAGCCGCTTCGATCACGTCGCGCAAGGCGAGCCGGCCTATGGCAAGGCCCCGGGGCTGGCAACCGGAGATCGCCCGGTGCGGTTGCTGTTTACCGGCCAAGCGGTCAAGGGCAAGGGGCTCGAGGTGCTGATTCGTGCACTCGCGCGGGTGCACGGCAATTGGCGGTTGACGGCGATCACCAGTGGTCCGCGGTTGTTGCCGGCCAAGGTGTTGGCCGATCGCCATGGCCTGAGCGAGAGAATCGAGTTCATCGAGTGGCTGACACCGCAAAAGCTGGCTGCGTACTACCGGGATGCCGATCTGTTCGTTTTACCTTCCGTGTGGGACGACCCTGGTCCCTTGGTGGGTATTGAGGCCATGTCGTTCGAGACACCGGTACTGGCGTTCCCGGTAGGGGGCATTCCCGACTACGTCCAGGACGGTGAAACCGGGCTGCTGGCAGCACAGGTCAGTGCCAGGGCGCTTGCGACAGGACTGCAGCGAGCCCTGGACAACCCGAGCGACTTAACCCGACTCGGGCGTGCGGCACGCGTTCACGTTGTTCGTGCGCATAGCCGCGATGGCCATATCGACACACTGCGTCGCCTTTACCTGAGTTGCAGCAAGCGTGTCGCTGCGCAATCAGAGCAATTGATCACATTGCAGGAGCTTGGTTGATGAAGACATTCTTCAAAAGACGGGTGCGTCCATGAACGCCGTACTGCGGCAGTTTGCCGGCTTTTACAGCAAAGCCATCGCACGCTGGGAGGTGCAGCGTGGCGAGTTGCTCAGCGTTCAACGCCTGCGCGGCTTCGCGGTGCTGATGGTACTGGTCTATCACGCAGAAGACATTGCCCGCAAGCTGCCGGCGCTGGCGGACTTTCACAGTACCTATGCCTTGCGCTTCGGCTACTCGGCACCCGATATGTTCTTCGTCATCAGTGGTTTCATCATGACCTACGTGACGGTCAATAGCCGGTTTCAGCCAAAACGCTGGTTGCTCGGCCGGTTTTTCCGAATCGTGCCGATGTATTTTCTCTTCACATGCCTGGTCATGCTGCTCTGGCTGTACAACCCGCAGATGACCATGGGCTCGGGCAGCCATGACTGGGCGAGTGTTATCCAATCCTTGTTGATGCTGCCCCAGGCCGACCTCCCATTACTGTTCATTGGCTGGACGCTCGAGCATGAACTAGTGTTCTACACGATAGTGTTCCTGGTGGCATGTTTCCTGAAGATGGACGCGTTGTTCTGGGTGATGCTCGCACTTTCGGTGCTCGCGCTGGGTAAATGGACACTGATTCACTACACAGGGATCGAGCTTTGGGACTATCACCTGTTCTCCCTCTACATCATTCAATTCACCCTCGGTGTCTGGGTCTTTCGCATTCGCGAACGGGCCAGCAGCTGGGGCGTCATGCTGCCTGCAGTGGTCGGGTGTGCACTGCTGATGATCGGCGGGATGTTCGCTGAGTCGGGGCTGATCAATCACGAGCAACCCGTGCGGGTCCTGGCCTTCGGCGGAGCCTACGCGGCGTTCCTGCTGGCGGGATTGAACTGGGAGCTGAAGAACCGCAGCGCCGGCATCGTGCCGCAACGACGCGACGCGATGGTGCTGATTGGTGACGCGTCCTATGCGATCTACCTGACCCACCCATTCGTACTGGCCAGCTACGGCAAGTTGTTCCTGATGGTGAGCGTTTCACCGCTCGCCAGTGTCGGCCTGGCGGTGTTGGCGGGTATCTCGACGATCGTAGTGGGATATGCGGTGCACGTCTTGCTGGAAAAACCTGTGATCGAGATAGGCAAGCGATTAACCCGGGCCTTTGCCTGAGCACTGAAGGAAGGACCTATTCATGAATGCAATCAGTCGTCCAATTGTGTTGACGCCGGATATCGAAGATGCCCGGCTGACACTCCCCATGCAGGATTTGATGGCCCGGGTGTTACGTGATGCGCAGTCGCACACTTTGACCCAATTGATGATCGTTGGTGTCACCCGCAAGGTCGGTGCGTCCTTTATCACCCGGCAGGCAGCCAGCCAGCTGTCGATGGCGTTCGGCAGTGTGCTGGTGATTGAGGTCAGCGCCACTGCCGATGAAGCGGAAATGCTCGCGGGTGATATCGGTCGGTTGCGTGTGCCGGATCATTCGGCGGTGCAGATAAATCTGTCGACCAGCAGTTGCCTGAAACTTTTCGGTCTGGGAGGGAGCACCTCTCATGGCTCGTTGAGTGAGCGCCTGCATGAACATTTCGATCTGGTGCTGTGGGACATGCCATCGCCGACTTTCGCACCCGTCGCGATCGTCGCCGCCAAGAGCATGAACGGCATCATCCTGGTTGCGCAGGCCAACAAAACCCGGCACCAGGCAGCCAGTTATGTCAGTCAACGTCTTCAGGAAAGCGGCGGCAAGATACTCGGGGTTGTGCTTAACCGTACGCTCAATTTCATTCCCGGCTGGCTTTATCGCTGGCTTTGAGCAGGCAGGCACGGCATCCGCTATTCACCAGGGGAGTAATAAAAATAAATGGCGATCATGGAATGGTTGGGGACAGGCAAAAGGGTGCTCGCATCGCTGTTGGTGCTGGGTGGGTTGTTAACCGGCTGCTCGACGATTGAAACGCAACAAATGCCAAGTGCCGACGGCTTGCCGCTATTGGGCGCCGACGGGATCGTGCCGGGGTTGCAATACCGGATTCGTCCGGGGGACGACCTGGATATCAAGTTTTACGTTGCCAAGGACTACAACGAGCAGGTGCCGGTTCGTCCGGATGGCTATATCACCATGCAGCGGGTCGATGACATCAAGGCCGCTGGGCTGACGCCCAATGAGCTGCGCGAAGAGATAAGACGTCGCTATCTGGGCCTCGTCAACGATCCCAGCGTCTCGGTGATCGTCAAATCCTTCAAGGGCTTTCGCGCCTACATCGGTGGCGAAGTGGCGGTACCGCAGGTGGTACCCATGGACGGTGGCATCACGGTCATGCAGGCCATTTATCGTGCCGGTGGTTTCCGCCCGACAGCGCACCCACAATCGATCGTACTCATTCGCAAGATGCCGGACGGGCGCCCAGTGCCTTATCACCTGGACCTGAGTGACCAGGCGATCGCGCAGGGCAAATCCGACCTGGGCGTGGCGCTCAGTCCTTACGACGTGATCTACGTGCCGCGTTCGCCAATCGCCAATGCCAACCTGTGGGTTCAGCAATACGTCACCGACCTGGTGCTGTTCAAAGGCATACAGTTCGGTTTCTCGGTCAATCGCAACTACAACAAGGGCGATTCTTCCGATGGCTCCTTCTGATCGAAGCGGGTGGCGTCAGTGCCTGGTGCTGATAGTGCTGTTGGGCGCAATGCTGGCGCAGTTGGCCCAGGCAGCCGCACCCGTGCTGGGGATCAACGCGATGTGGGGCAGTGGTGACCCGGAGCAACTGCGCGAGCGCTTCAAGAAAGCCAAAAGCCTGGGCGTCACCCACGTGCGGATCGACTGGGAGTGGCGCCTGGCAGAGCCGCAGCGCGGCACGTATCAGTGGGACAAGCTCGACAACCTGGTACGGGTAGCTTCCGAGGAAGGCATTGAGTTATTGCCCATCGTTCACTACGCCCCGACCTGGGCTCTGGTTGACAAGACCAAGGCTGGGGATGTTTTCGAGTTGGCGCCGAGCGAGGACGCCTACCAGGACTTCGGTCGTTTCGTCAGTGCCTGCATCGAACGTTATGGCCCTGGTGGCAACGCCCCACAAGGGTTGAAGCCCATCGGCTATTGGCAGATATGGAACGAGCCCAACGTCAAACAGTTCTGGGGGCCGGAGCCTGACGCCGATGCGTTTGTAGCGATGATGCAGGTGGTCAATAAGGAAACCGAACGGCTGCGAGATCGGGTCAAGATTGTCCATGCCGGTATCTCGCGAGCCGACATCGAGTACCTGTGGGAGCTCTGGGATAACGACAAGGATTACGGCAGAACCTTCGACATCCTTGCCGTGCATCCGTATGTCTTCGACATGAAGGAAGGTGTTCGCGAGCCGGATGCCATGGACAAGGACGAGTCGAAACCTGCGGCCATGGGCTTTATCGGCAGCACCGACGATCCGGCCTTTCTCGGCAAGGTATTCAACCTGCAGTTGTTCATGAATCTCAAGGGCGCAAAGGACAAGCCGATCTGGATCACCGAAGAAGGCTACGTAGTAGCCGATCATAAACTCGGCGTCACTGAAGCCGAGCAGGCCAGGCGGATGGTCGCGACCCTGGATTACATCAACCAGCACCTCACTCAAGTACCCTTCGGCGAGGGCAATCAAGCGTTGCCGGCTAATGTTCAGCGGGTGTACTGGTTCTCCCTGGAAGACTACCCGTCACCCGATGGGCTGGGCAATTTCGGACTGTTCCGTGCCGACGGCAGCGAACGTCCTGCCGCTGAAATCTTTCGTCATTTGAAACAATAAGAGGCTGTGGCCATGACCATACGGGACGTGCTCAATATTCTGTTCAAACGGCGTTATGTAGTGCTCGGGTTTTTCCTGGCAGCACTGGTCGGCGGCTTTGCCGGGCTGAAACTGTTTCCGGCGACTTATGAGTCGACCGCGCGTCTGCTGGTACGCATTGGTCAGGAAGATCTCTATGTGCCGACACTGAGCAGCACCCAGTTCCGCGCCCCGATGATGTCTGTGGTGCGTGAGGAGCAACTTCACTCCGAATCGGGCATCCTCACCAGCGAGAACCTCTCCGCACAGGTTGTCGATGAGGTCACGCCGCAAAAACTGTTCCCCGGCATTGATGTCGAGCATCCCTGGTATACGCCCAAGGGTGTGGTCCAGGGCCTGACCCAGATGTACAGCGCGATTGAAGGCTACTTCTTTCCACAGTCGGCCGACCGCAGCCTGCGTAGCCGGGCAGTGAGCCGGATGCAGAACGATCTCTCGGCGGAGCCGGTGAAAAGCTCCAATATCATCGAGGTGAGCTTGCGTAACAAGTCAGCAGAGGCGGCTGCGCTTGGGGTCAACACCTTGGTCAAACGCTATCTGGTGGAGCGAGTTCGCATCTACCAGCGTGAGAAAACCAGCTTTATTTCCAGCCAGCTGGATGAACTGGAGTCGCAGATCAAGACGACCGAGCGTGGCCTGGGCAGCTTGCGCAGCGAAAGGCAGGTGGTCGATGTCGATTTGCAGCGCAACATGCAAATAGACAAACTCAAGGATGCACGCAAGAACATCGATACCACCCAA
This sequence comes from Pseudomonas sp. ANT_H4, assembly GCF_008369295.1. Classification (GTDB taxonomy): domain Bacteria; phylum Pseudomonadota; class Gammaproteobacteria; order Pseudomonadales; family Pseudomonadaceae; genus Aquipseudomonas. Next base: position 215,325 of record NZ_VOBG01000004.1, read on the forward strand.
GTGATGATCGACCAGACCGAGCGCCAGAACGAGGTGCTGCGCCAGCAATTGAACAATGTACCGCGCACCACCGAACTCACTGGGGCGCAGAGCTCGAACAGTTTTGCCCTGAGCGAGTTGAGCAAGCAACTCACCGACCTCAAGCGCACGGAAGCCGAAACCATTTCCCGGCTCTCGGCAAACGATCCAAAAATTGTCCCGCTGCGTCAGGAAATTGCCGTGGTCGAGCAGCAAATCAGTTCGCAGAAGGGGCAGCGCTATGCCTCTTCCGAGCGCGGCATCAACCCTCTCAACGCTCGGTTACGCGATGACCTGATGCGCAATGAGTCCGCTCTGGCCGGTTACCGTCAGGCCCTGGCGACCCTGACCCAGCAGGAGAAACTGGATATCGAGCGGCTCAACGAACTCAATGGGATCGAAGCGCAATTCAAAGAGATGGAGCAGAAGCTTGGTGTGTTGCGCGACAGTCGCAAGTTGTACCTGGAACGGTTTGAGGAGACCCGCTTTCTCAGTCAACAAGCCGAAGCCCAGATCGGTAACGTTTCGGTGGTCAATTGGGCCTCGGTGAACAATCGCCCGGTCAGCCCCAAGCTCTGGCTGGTACTGGTCGGAGTGCTATTGGGTGGTCTGCTCGGTGGCATTGGCCTGGCTTTCGTTTTCGAAATCTTGGATGACAGCCTGAAATCCGAGTCCGATGTGCAGCGATATCTCGGCTTGACGGTGATCGCCAAGGTGCCGCAACTAGGTTGACACGGTTGTGCACGAACGCCCCGTTGTCCCTCGGGTCACGGGGCGTTTTGCCCGCTAGGTGTTGATGACGCCGAGGACCGTTAACGGCTTCGCTCACAAAAAAATGCTCCCACTCCTAGCTTCGATGCGGGGGCATTTTTTATATAAGTGGCGTTATTCGCATTCAGCGTTCTATCTATCTTCAACTGGCGAAATCGACCAAAAACTGACTCGCAAATTCATCTACGGGGGCGTTGTAAACTCCAGCACAGTACGCCAGCAGTCATGAAATATACGCGTCCCACTTCACACCGCGCATCACTAAGCGACCAGTCACCTTTGACAACAGCGCAAGCAGACGTGCAAGGCCAATGGCGGCATCATCAAACCGAAGGTAAGAACTGTTACCTTCCTTGTTAAATAACATTCCTTCGTTCTTGATAAATATCCCTTTTGTGAGATCTAAGTACACGTCTGGTTGGCAGGCCTCTGGAAGCTCTATAAGTTTGCGCTCGATGCTCTCCAGTGCAGAACCTCCGTATGTGAGAACAACGCTCAATATCCTAGCGTGCGGCCAATCTAGATCGCCAAGCTGAACCCCCTCAAGCGTAGTAGGGATTAGCGTTTTTACGCTCTCAATATTGAGAGCTACAGCCTCAAGAACAGATGGTGTTATTTCTGTTTTGATTTCGAAGGTTGCTACAGTTCCCTCCTGGAAAATCAAGTCGTGGCCGCTAGCGAACGGAAGTCGAGGCATGGACTTCAACATTAATACGATATCTTGCTGTTTCGAACGTCGACCATTCGAGTCGATAATTACTCCACTTACAACGCTGGTCACTTCAGGAAGATGTGCAACAAGAAAGTCCTGAATGAGTCGCTCTCGCGCCGATCCCGCAGTGGCAGAATGTCCCAGTACCTTGGTCATTTCGTATTGAGCATTTAACCCTTTAACAGCCCCTTGACAGTACTCAATTAGCGGTTTCATTAAGGTGCTCTTTTCTTGGAAATGAATATTGTGACTCTCTAGGAATCGGTGAGCGGCTGCAAATGGCCAGAGGTAGCCACACTTTATCCAAGTCTCGACGGTCGGGTGAAATGGCCCTTACACGCTCAGTCACAGGTCCCTCTTTACGCCCCAGAATGGAGCACCAGTCCCATGGTGCTCCCATGGGGCAATTTTCTGGATGCCAAAAACCACAAATCCCCGACTTTCTCTAGGAAAATCAGGGGTTTGTGTTTACTTAATGTGGCGGTGAAGGAGAGATTCGAACTCTCGATACAATTTCTTGTATACACACTTTCCAGGCGTGCTCCTTAAGCCACTCGGACACTTCACCGTATCTCGTCAAACTCATTCAGTCTGTCGAGGCGCGCTAATGTAGTCGAAAGCTTTTCTGATGGCAAAGGTTTTTTTCAGAATTTTCATGTGCTTAGACGGTTATACCGTTCCAGACGTATTAGGCGCCGTACTCACCAAGACGATTGTGCCATTCTCAGGCACAGACAACGCTTGCCTAGAGTCGCTGCTGCGCCCTGCCTAAGGCTGCTCGCGGGCGGGTGCTGGGGGAAATTCTGACTGGCCAGTCAGTCACGGCGCTTTACCAGGGCGAGCGCGGTGAGTAACGTCTGCTGCCTGCACTTCTATTACATGTATTACAAAGGAATCGCGTCATGAGTGAGTTGATTGCCTACCACCTCGAAGACGGTATCGCGACCCTGACCTTGAGCAACGGCAAGGTCAATGCCATTTCACCTGCGGTGGTCGGTGCCTTTAATGAAGCGCTGGATCAGGCCGAGAAAGATCGGGCAGTGGTGATCATCACGGGTCAGCCGGGGATTCTGTCGGGTGGTTACGATTTAAAAGTGATGACCGCCGGCCCCAAGGAGGCGGTCAGCCTGGTGACGTCGGGCTCGACCCTGGCCCGTCGCCTGTTGTCACACCCTTTCCCGGTGATTGTCGCTTGCCCTGGGCACGCGGTGGCCAAGGGCGCGTTTCTGTTGTTGTCGGCGGATTATCGGATTGGCGTGGAAGGGCCGTTCAGCATTGGCCTGAATGAAGTGATGATCGGCATGACCATGCACCATGCCGGGATCGAGTTGGCGCGCGATCGCCTGCGCAAGTCGGCGTTTCATCGCTCGGTGATCAATGCCGAGATGTTCAACCCGCAAGACGCTTTGAGTGCCGGCTTCCTCGACAAGGTGGTGGCACCCGAAGAACTGCAGGCAGCGGCGTTGGAAGCGGCGCGTCAGTTGAAGAAAATCAATATGAACGCCCACAAGCACACCAAGCTGAAAGTGCGTAAGGCGCTGCTCGAAGCGCTGGATAGCGCGATCATTCAAGATCAGGAGCACTTGGGTTAAGTCGACAACCCATGCATTACTAGAAGCCCGACCTTGAGTCGGGCTTTTTCTTGCACTCAACTCTGAAAAGAGCCACAACCGCTCTAAACAGTGTCTGTCACCGAATGTTGAAACATGCGCTTAAACATCGCCCATCTCCTACCTCTACAGGGGTAATTGCCGAATACAGTGCACGTCCGTACACTGCGCCACCTTTTGTCCCAATGGGCCGTATCGATGCTTTACTCTGTACGCATGTTATTGATGAGCCTGCATTTTATCGTCGCTGGCGTGCTGGGCGTGCTGCTGGGGATTTGCCGGCCATTCAACCCGGACAATAGCCGTCTTTGTGCACGCCTTTATGCGTTGCCTGCGATGTGGATTTTGCGCTTGCGGGTCAAGGCCCAGGTTGACTCGCTGCGGGACAAACCCAACAGCTGCGTGATCATCGCCAACCATCAGTCCAACTATGATTTGTTCGTATTCGGTAACGTGGTGCCCTACCGTACCGTGTGTATCGGCAAGAAGAGCTTGAAATGGGTGCCGCTGTTCGGGCAGTTGTTCTGGCTGGCGGGCAATGTGTTGATTGATCGGAGCAATGCCCTCAAGGCGCGGCGTTCAATGCTCACCACCACCCATACGTTGCAGCACGAAGACACCTCGATATGGGTGTTCCCGGAAGGTACGCGCAACCTCGGCGAAACCCTGCTGGCGTTCAAGAAAGGTGCGTTCCAAATGGCGATTGCCGCTGGCGTGCCCATTGTGCCGGTGTGCGTCAGTACCTATGTGAAGCAGATGAAGCTCAATCGCTGGAACAGTGGTGATGTGTTGATTCGTTCATTGCCGCCCATTCCTACGGCCGGATTGACGATAGATGACATGTCCCGACTGATGGAGGAATGTCGGGCGCAGATGGTGGTGTGTATTGCAGCAATGGATCAACAGCTGCAAACAACCTGACTCCGCTGGCGCCCTGTTCAAGCTAAGCTGCCCGCAGCCATCCAAATAAAGAAGCGATCAGCACTATGGGTAGAGTTGTTGCCGCCGCCGTCTACAGCGCCGGGAAGAAAGTCACTAACATCACCCTCGACGAAGGTGCTGCCTGGGCCGCCAAGCCTGACCATTTTGTCTGGATTGGCCTCGAAGAGCCCAACGCCCAGGAGTTGGCCAATCTGCAACGCCAGTTCAACCTGCATGAACTGGCCATCGAAGATGCCCTGGAAAAACACAGCCGGCCCAAGCTGGAAACCTTCGGCGATGCGCTGTTTATCGTGACCTACTCGCCGGTTCGCCATGAAGGCAAGCTGGAGTTTATCGAAACCCATATCTTTGCCGGCAACGGATACATCATCACTGCCCGCAATGGCCACTCGGCGTCCTACGGTTACGTGCGCCAACGCTGTGAGGCGCGTCCATTGCTGCTGGAACACGGGGAAGACTTCGTACTCTACGCGATACTGGATTTTGTCACCGAGAACTACCAGCCAGTCAGCGAAGCGATTCATGCCGAAATCGATGAGCTGGAGCGCAACGTGCTATGCAACTCCCTGAGTGAACGGGATGTCCAGCATCTCCACGGGCTGCGCCGCGATGTGCTGCGACTACGCCGCTATGTGGCGCCGATGGTGGAGATCAGTGAGGAACTGCAGAGGCTGAGCTTTCCGTTTATCGACAAGAATATGCGCCCGTATTTTCGCGATGTGCAGATTCACGTCACGCGGCAGATGGAAGACCTGGCGACCCTGCGGGATATCGCCAGCCAGACCATTGAGATCGGGGTGTTGCTGGAAGCGTCTCGACAGAGCGTGGTGCAGCGCAAGTTTGCCGCCTGGGCGGCGATCCTGGCGTTCCCCACGGCGGTGGCCGGAATCTATGGGATGAACTTCCAGAACATGCCAGAGCTGCAATGGCACTACGGTTATTTTGGCGTATTAGGGTTTATCGCGGCGGGCTGCATCGGGTTGTGGGTAAGTTTCAAGCGTTCGGGGTGGTTGTAAGTCACCCCGCAGGCTTATTGATCAGGCAACCTGCGGTTTGTGCGCAACAAACCGCATCATCCACTCCGCCACGGTCACGCCGTGGTGGTCATGCTCCAGGCTGGCCATACCTTTCTGATAGACCTGTTCGCCCAGGTGTAGCTGGCGGATATCCAACAGTGCCCGCGAGTAGTCGTGGATAAACTCAGGATGACCCTGGAAGCACAACACCTGGTCATTGATGTGATAGGCGGCAAACGGACAGAAATCACTGGACGCGATGACCGTGGCGTTTTCCGGTAGCGCCGTGACCTGATCCTGGTGGCTGATCAACAGTGTCAGTTCTTCCACCACCGGACTCATCCACGGAGCCTTGGCAGCCAGTTTGTAGTTGTGAATACCCACGCCCCAGCCCTGGGTCGCCCGCTCGCTCTTGCCGCCCAGCAGCAGCGCCAGCAGTTGATGCCCGAAGCAGATACCTAGCAATTTGTCGCCACGTTCATAGCGCTTCAGCAGGTACGTCCTGAGGGTTTCGATCCACGGGTCAGTGGCAAAAGAGTCGGCCTTGCTGCCCGTCACCAGGTACGCATCGAATACCCGATCATCGGCCGGATAATCGCCCTGCATCACGTTGTAGACGGTGAACTCAGCAGCAATCGGCTGCTGGGAGAACAGGCGCTGGAACATCTGCCCGTAACCTTGATATTGATCGACCAGTTCCGGACGCAGGATATCGGTTTCCAGAATGCAGACGCGTAGTGACATAAAAAATACCTGACACGGTGATGGGAATAATGCACACGCAAGAAGCCTGCCTTGAAATACCCCAGCAAGGCAAGCCCTAGCCTATGTCTTTACCTCGCTGCAGTCAGAACGTCGCACCCTGCGCCGCTTTTTCCAGCAACAAGGCCGGCGGCGAAAACCGCTCGCCATATTGCTCGGCCAGGTAACGCGCCCGCGCAACAAAGTCGTTCAGTCCATATTGATTAATGAACTGTAATGCCCCGCCACTCCAGGCCGCAAAACCAATACCAAAAATCGAACCGACGTTGGCATCGGCGGTGGACATCAGTACGCCTTCCTCCACGCACCGCACCGTCTCGATGGCCTGGATAAACAGCAGTCGGTCCCGCACATCCTGGGACGAAATCTGCTGGTCAGCTTTCTCGAAACGACTTTTCAGCTCCGGCCACAAATGTTTTTGCCCTCCGCTGGGGTATTCGTAAAAACCGCCGCCGGCTGCCTTGCCAGGCCGCTTGTATTCATTGAGCAACAGATCAATCACGGCGAACGCCGGATGCTGAGGCATTGTTTTACCTTCGGCCTGCAGGTCCTTGGCCGTCTGCTGACGGATATGGCTCATCAGGCTGAGGGAAACCTCGTCGGAAATCGCCAGCGGGCCAACGGGCATGCCGGCCTTACGCGCCTCAGTCTCGATCATCGGCGCGGCCACGCCTTCACCGAGCATGGTGATGCCTTCGTTGGTGAAGGTGCCAAACACACGCGAGGTAAAGAAGCCGCGACTGTCGTTGACCACGATCGGGGTTTTCTTGATCTGCAGTACGAAATCGAAACCTCGGGCCAGGGTTTCGTCGCTGGTATTGGCGCCCTTGATGATCTCTACCAGAGACATTTTTTCCACCGGGCTGAAGAAGTGCAAACCGATGAACTTGCCCTGGTCCGGCACCGCTTTGGCCAAGCCACCGATGGGCAAGGTGGAAGTATTTGAGGCGATCACCGCGTCGGCACCGACAACCCGTTGCGCGGCGGCCGAGACCTTGGCCTTAAGGTCTCGGTCTTCAAATACCGCTTCAATGACCAGGTCGCAGCCGGCAAGGTCGGCATCGAGCTCTGCAGGATGAATCCGCGCCAGCGTGCTTTCTCGCTGCTCGGCGGTCAGTTGCCCACGGCTGACCTTCTTGTCCAGCAGCGCTGCAGAATGAGCCTTGCCCTTCTCTGCCGCGGCCAGGTTGACGTCCTTAAGCACCACCTCGATCCCGGCACAAGCGCTGGCGTAGGCGATCCCCGCGCCCATCATCCCGGCGCCGAGTATGCCGACCTTGCGTGTGACGTATGGAGCGAAGCCTTGTGGTCGCGAACCGCCAGCGTTGATTTCATTGAGCTGGAACCAGAAGGTGCCGATCATGTTTTTCGCCACCTGGCCAGTGGTCAGCTCCGTGAAGTAGCGGGTCTCGATCAACTGCGCGGTGTCGAAATCAACCTGGGCGCCCTCCACGGCGGCGCAGAGAATTTTCTCCGGAGCCGGGAAACAACCATTGGTTTTGCTGCGCAGAATCGATGGGGCGATGGCGAGCATTTGCGCGACTTTCGGGCTCGACGGCGTACCGCCGGGGATCTGGTAGCCGCTGACGTCCCAACGCTGTTTGGCCGTCGGGTTGGCGAGTATCCAGGCCCGGGACTTGGCCAGCAGCTCGGCGCGATCCGTCGCCAGCTCGTCGATCAATCCAGCTTGCAAGGCCTGTTGCGGCGTGACTTTTTTGCCCTCCAGCAAGTAGGGCAAGGCTTTCTCCAAGCCCAGCATGCGCACCATCCGCACCACTGCGCCACCGCCCGGCAGCAGGCCGAGGGTGACTTCCGGCAAGCCTATCTGTACCGACTTGTGGTCCAGCGCCACGCGGTGCTGGCACGCCAGGCAAATCTCCCAGCCACCGCCAAGGGCCGCGCCGTTGATGGCCGCCACCACTGGTTTGCCAAGAGTCTCCAGGGTGCGCAGTTGCGCCTTCAACCCCAGGACCATGTCGTAGAAGGCCTTGGCGTGGGGCTTTTCAATCTTGATCAATTCAGTGAGGTCGCCGCCGGCAAAGAAGGTCTTTTTCGCCGAGGTGATGATCACTCCGGCAATCGAATCCTTTTCCGCTTCCAGGCGTGCGACGGTGGCGGCCATGGCTTCGCGGTACACCGCATTCATGGTGTTGGCGCTCTGGCCCGGCATGTCCATGGTCAGCACCACAATCTGGTCCTGGCCTTTTTCGTAACGAATGGCATCGGTCATGACAAATTCCTTAGGCTCAGAGGCGTTCGATAATGGTAGCGATACCCATGCCGCCGCCCACGCACAGGGTGGCCAGGCCATAACGCTGCTGGCGCACCTCCAGTTCGTCGAGCAGGGTGCCGAGGATCGCGCAACCCGTCGCGCCCAGGGGATGGCCCATGGCGATGGAGCCGCCATTAACGTTGACCCGCGCGGCGTCGATGCCCATGTCCTTGATGAACTTGAGCACCACCGAGGCAAAGGCTTCGTTGACCTCAAAGAGGTCGATGTCTTCAACCCGCAAGCCGGCCTTGGCCAGGGCTTTGCGGGTGGCAGGCGCTGGGCCGGTGAGCATGATGGTCGGATCGGTGCTGGTCACCGCCGTGGCGACGATTCGCGCCCGTGGTTGCAGGCCCAATTCGCGACCCTTGGCTTCGGAGCCGATCAGCATTAACGCAGCGCCGTCAACGATTCCGGAGCTGTTGCCCGGTGTGTGCACATGGTTGATGCGTTCCACATGGCTGTAGACCCGCAACGCGGTGGCGTCGAAACCCATCTGGCCCATCATTTCGAAACTGGGCTTGAGCTTGCCCAAGCCCTCCAGGGTGGAGTCGGCGCGAATGAACTCGTCCTGATCCAGCAGCACGATGCCGTTTTGGTCTTGCACCGCAATAAGCGATTTTTTGAAGGAGCCGTCCGAACGTGCCCTCGCCGCTTTCTGCTGGGAGTGCAAGGCAAAGCCGTCGACATCCTCACGGCTGAAGCCTTCCAAGGTCGCTATCAGGTCAGCACCGATGCCTTGAGGCGTGAAGTGGCTGTGCAAGTTGGTTTGCGGGTCCAGCACCCAGGCGCCACCGTCGCTGCCCATGGGCACACGAGACATGGACTCAACGCCGCCGACCACCACCAGGTCTTCGAAACCGGAGCGCACTTTCATCGCCCCGAGGTTGACCGCTTCCAGGCCGGACGCACAAAAACGGTTGATCTGCACACCGGCGACGCTGACGTCCCAGTCAGCCACCAGCGCGGCGGTCTTGGCGATGTCCGCGCCCTGGTCCCCCACCGGAGTGACGCAGCCAAGGACGATGTCATCCACCTGCCGAGTGTCGAGGCCTGTGCGCTGCTGCAGCGCCGCCAGCAACCCGGCCACCAAGTTCACCGGCTTGACACTGTGCAAGGCGCCATCGGCCTTGCCTTTGCCCCGGGGCGTGCGTATCGCATCAAAGATCAAAGCTTGGGTCATGTCGTCCTCGAACCGCTGTGCAATGAAGCTCTCAAAGACGAGAGCCGACCGTGCTCTTACCTTAGGCGCAGAAGCGTTGTATTCAATGACCGAAGCGCTCATTGACCTTGACGCGCACGCTCAGACGAACGGTAGGAGGCTAATGGAAACCCCTGATTAATCGTTTTAGCTGTCTAGCCAAGGGGCTGCCGCCGAGCTGGCAATATGCCTCATGCATTTTTTAGAGGATTTTCATATCGGTTGATATTAAAGGGATCTAAGCCACGGACAACGAGGGCTCTAAGGTTGAATTTGTAGGAGCTTTAAAAGGTGGCTACCGGGTTTTGCTGGGGCACCTGTAAGAAAAGCGACATGTTCGACCTTCATAGTGAAATGTACCGGCACGCATTTGACGCTCAGGAATAACAACAAAAGGCAGTCAGCCATGTTCAAACAATCGAAAGTACGTCAGGCGGGACTCATTCTTTTCGCCACCACCCTGATTCTGATTTTGCCCAATCTGACCAAGATCATTGGGTGACTGATTCATTCTCCACCTGTGCCCATACAGCACCAGGCATGCAGCCTTTGGCAGCACCTACCGGGAAATTGCGTACAGCTGTCCCGTCGTAGGGGCTGTCTTTTTGCGTACTGATTGTTTGTGGTTTTCCGGTATCGTTAGCCACGGTTTCGGCCTTGGGAAGTCAGGCCGGTTAACAGTGAGCTATCGCGGGCCAGCCCTTGAAATACATCATCGCCTTCTTGACCCTGCTGCTGGCCTTGCCTGCCTCTGCTGCGCAGTTGACCATCGAGTTGGATCACACCAGCAAAATCTGGCAAACCGCTGATTTGCTCAAACACCCGGCTGCGCAAACGGTACAGATCGCCTATGACGTTTCCTACAAGCGCGCCATGACCTATCGTGCGGTTCCGCTGGCAGTTTTGCTTGCAGGTGTACAACCTGAAAACCATCTGCAGGCAGTGGCCCTCGACGGCTTTGCCGCGGAGCTGACGGCGGCTCCCCTGCTTGAAAAAACCGGCAGCCGGGCCTGGCTGGCGGTGGAAGATCCGGCTCACCCGTGGCCAGCACTGGCAGCTGACAAACCTGGCGCCGGACCGTTTTATCTGGTCTGGACTAACCCGCAAGCGGGCCATATCAGCCCCGAGCAATGGCCGTTTCAGATCTCTGGAATCAAACAGCTGAAGACAGTTGCCGAACGTTTCCCGGCATTGTTGCCAGATCCCAAGCTGGCGGCGGATGACCCGATCAACCGGGGGTTTGCGCTGTTTCAGAAAAATTGCCTGGCCTGCCATCGGCTCAATGGTGCCGGTGATGCCCATGTCGGGCCAGATCTGAATATCCCCTACAGCCCGATCGAGTACTTCAGCGGTGATTTCCTCAAGCGCTACATTCGTGATCCACAGAGCATGAGGCATTGGCCCCAGGCGAAGATGCCAGCGTTTGCGGCCAGTGTGTTGCCAGACAGCGAGCTGGATTTGCTGGTGAGGTATTTGAAGCATATGGCAGGGCGTAAGCAGTAGCCTTGAGGTGACTGGAAAGACCTTATCGCAGGAACCGCCGTAGCAGTTGCCGAGCTTTAGCGAGGCTACGTCGGCCGCACCACCGCCACCAGATCAGACCCCAACACTAGGTCGCTCCCGACGCCGCCTCGCTAAAGCTCGACAGCTTCTACGAAAAATAGCGGGGCTGCGCGATGTGTAAATACCTATGCTCATTGCAAGCAAGCATGCAATAGCAGGCTAAATCCTACTGCTGCTGCACCGAAAACATCGGCATTGGCGCCACAAACACCTTGGCATGCATCTGTTCATGGCCTCCGCCGCGCCGCATGCCGCGTACCGGGCAGGCATCCAGGTAATCCAACCCCACCGCCAGCTTCAAATGCCGCTCCGGCCGGGCCACTTGGTTGGTCACGTCGAAGCTGTACCAGGCTTCATCCAGCCAGGCTTCGGCCCAGGCGTGACTGGCCAGGTGCTCGCTGTCTTCGCTGTACAAATATCCCGACACATACCGCGCCGGAACCCCCAGGCTGCGAGCGCAGGCCAAGAAGGCGTGGGTGTGATCCTGGCAAACGCCCGCACGACCGGCGAAGGCCTGGGCGGCACAGGTGTCGACTTCGGTGGCGCCCGGCGAGTAGGTCATGTACTGGTTGAGAGCATGCATCAGGTCGATCAAAGCGCTGCGATCTCGACGCTTTTGGCACTGCTTTTCGGCAAAGCTGCGCAGCGCTTCGTCAGGTTCCGTCAAGCGGGTGCAACGCAGGAACGGAAACGCCGATTGGCTCTCATGCTCGGCCTCACGTAACTCGTCGATATCCACCTGGCCACGGGCGCAGATGATGATGGCTTCGTGGGGTTCATCCAGGGTCAGTACATGCAGGATATTGCCGAACGGGTCCAATTGCGCTCGCACCGGGCGCGGCAGGTCCAGTTGCCAGCTGAGTACATGCTGGCGCTCGCTGTCGTGGGGCGTCAGGCGCAGATACTGGATGCTGGCACGTACCTGGTCTTCGTAGTGGTAGGTGGTTTCGTGGCTGATGGAGAGTCTCATGCCGCCTCCAGATAGGAACTGTGAATAGCGTTACCCAACTGGCGCACCAGCGGGATGAAGTCGGTCAGCCAGGCGTGCAGGCCTTCCTCCAGGATTTCGTCGATCGCAGTAAAGCGCAGGCGTGCGTCCATCTCGGCGGCCAAGCGCTGGGCCGGACGACCGTTGATACCCGGCAGGCTGGCGAGGATCTGATCGATCTCCTCGCTGCAAGCCCGTAGCGAACGCGGAACGTCGGCCCGCAACAGCAGCAACTCAGCCACCTGTCGGGCACCCGGAGCATCGCGGTAAATCTCGGTATAGGCCTCGAACGACGATAAGGCCCGCAGCAGCGCGCTCCACTGGTAATAGGCGTGAGCAGTGCCATCGATGACGGCTTCGGCCTGATCGCCGGCCATTTCATATCGAGCGTCCAGCAAGCGCAGGGTGTTGTCAGCCCGTTCGATAAAGGTGCCCAGGCGAATAAAACGGAAGGCGTCGTTGCGCATGATGGTGCCGTAGGTGGCGCCGCGGAACAGGTGGGAGCGCTCCTTGACCCACTCGCAGAAACGGCTCATGCCATAGCGGCTCAAGCCCTGCTGGGCAATACCGCGAATCTCCAGCCAGGTGGCGTTGATGTTTTCCCACATGTCAGCGGTGATTCGCCCACGCACGGCATGGGCGCTGGCCCGGGCGGCACCGAGGCAGCTGTAGATACTCGCCGGGTTGGCGGCATCCAGAGCAAAAAAGTGCAGCAGGCGCTCGGCATGCAGTTCGCCGTGGCGCTCGCGATAATCGTCCAGGGTGCCGGTGATCAACAGCGGCATCGCCAGTTCGTGCAGGCCATCGCCGCGCCCATCCTGGGGCATCAGCGACAGCGAATAACTGACATCAAGCATCCGTGCGAGGTTTTCCGCGCGCTCCAGGTAGCGTGACATCCAATACAAATCCGAGGCAGTTCGACTCAACATGGCATCAATCCTCAACCACCCAGGTGTCTTTGGTGCCGCCGCCCTGGGACGAGTTGACCACCAGCGAGCCTTCACGCAGCGCCACACGGGTCAGGCCGCCGGGTACCACGCGGGTTTCCTTGCCGGACAGCACGAACGGACGCAGGTCGATATGCCGGGGCGCAATGCCGTTTTCGACAAAGGTCGGGCAGGTGGACAGGCACAAGGTCGGCTGGGCGATATAAGCGTGGGGTTTAGCCTTGATCCGCGCGCGGAAGGCTTCGATCTCTGCAGCGCTGGAGGTCGGGCCTACCAGCATGCCGTAGCCGCCGGAGCCTTGGGTTTCCTTGACTACCAGCTCAGGCAGGTTGGCCAGCACGTAGGACAATTCATCAGGTTTACGGCACTGGAAGGTCGGAACATTCTTCAGGATCGGCTCTTCATCCAAATAGAAACGGATCATGTCGGTGACAAAGGGGTACACCGACTTGTCATCCGCCACCCCAGTACCAATGGCGTTGGCCAGCACCACATTGCCCGAGCGGTAGGCCGCCAGCAGGCCCGGTACGCCAAGCATGGAGTCAGGATTGAAAGCCAGGGGGTCGAGGAAGGCGTCGTCGAGACGGCGATAGATCACGTCCACCGCTTTCGGCCCGTCGGTGGTGCGCATGAAAACACGGTCATCGCGCACAAACAGATCGGCGCCTTCCACCAACTCGACGCCCATTTCCCGTGCGAGGAATGCATGTTCGAAGAACGCACTATTGAAGCGTCCCGGCGTTAGCACCACAACACTGGGGTTATCCAGCGGGCTGGAGCTTTTAAGGGTGTCGAGCAACAGGTTTGGATAATGATCTATCGGGGCAATACGCTGGGCGGCGAACAGTTCAGGGAACAGGCGCATCATCATCTTGCGGTCTTCGAGCATGTAGCTGACGCCGCTGGGGGTGCGCAGGTTGTCTTCGAGAACGTAGTAGGTGCCGTCGCCATCCCGTACCAGGTCGACCCCGGAGATGTGGGAATAGATATCGCGGTGCAGATCCAGGCCTTGCATCGCCAACTGATATTGCTCGTTGGCCAGCACTTGTTCGGCGGGAATAATCCCGGCCTTGATGATCCGTTGTTCGTGGTACAGGTCGGCGAGAAACATGTTCAGCGCCTTGACCCGCTGGATGCAGCCGCGCTCGACAATTCGCCACTCACTGGCGGGAATGCTGCGGGGAATGGTATCGAAGGGAATCAGGCGCTCGGTGCCCTGCTCGTCACCGTACAGAGTGAAGGTGATTCCGGCGCGGTGAAACAGCAGATCGGCTTCGCGCCGGCGCTGGGCCAGCAGCTCCGTCGGGGTTTCGGCCAACCAGCGGGCGAATTCGCGGTAATGGGGGCGAACCAGCCCTGCCCCGTCGTACATCTCATCATAATAAGTGCGGATCATGCCGAACTCCTTGTCACCCGGACGCAAGGGGTTATCGCAAGGCCCGTGCCAGCGGCATAAACACTTAAGTATCAATCAGTTGGGTAGAGCAATTAGTCACGCCGCACCGTCCCGGTGCAGAAAATGACCTAGCGTCGCCCGCGGTGCCTCATTGCGAAGCGAGCTTTTCCTATCACCAGCATAGCCAGAGTTGATTTCACTGCCTGATAAACACTGGGGGATAATCGCCTCCACACGCTGAACAGGACACGTCCTACAGCTTCACCCATTGCCTCGCCGGTAACTTGGTACCTCATGTACCGACCGGTTCCCCTTCATGTCCGGTCTTCCCTTTTGGCCACCCTGCTCGGGTGGCCTTTTTTTGTGCAGGATATTTCCGAGAATGGCTTGAGGGTTTTCCGGGAGCAGAAACAAAATCGGCCGACCCAAAGGTCAGCCGATACGCTGTGTTGTTCATAAGCTACATGGGCAACCCACGAACCTCCTGTTTCACGCCCCATCCTTCGATGATCCCGCCCAAGGGCTCGACCACCGCCTCAAAGTCTTGCTCAAAGTCTCCTATGCCGTCGTAGGTAGCGAACATCACTTTGCTCAGTTCCAGGTACCCGGCACCGTCATCCCGCACGCTGACCTGGGCATTGAGGGATTCCCCACGAAATCGACCCGCAGCCCTGCGCGCATGTTCCTCATCCGGGAAAATGGCGTAGAACTCGATGGGGTGGAAACGTGAAAAATCAAAGCCGCCCTCTTTCATGCGGCGCAACACGTTGGTGCTGATGTCTTCTTGATAAGCTGTGCTCATGAAACGTCCTCCTCAAACCGATGGATAGACTTTCCGTGCTTCCCAAAACCCGCACTCGAATGGCGCAGGTGATACGGCAATGGCTTCACCGCTGGGAGATAAGCATGTAGCTGACAAGACCAGACCTTAGCGATTCATTCGCTGATCTCCCTTGCAGAGTAGCGCGAAGCTATCACCTCCACCAGAGGGTCGTGTGCGATGTACAGGGAATGTTCAGGCGGCAGGGGTAATGCTGAGGATTTGAATACTGTTCTGGGTTTTCAGGCTTTTGACCGTTGGCTCGTTGGTGCGGCCTTCAAGGTCATTGAGATCCAGTTCAGCAGCCACCGGCAGCAATTTGGCACGGATCATCTGTGCAGCCTCTTCGGTACTGGGTTTCTGTTCACAGTCGAACAGTTCCACGGATTGATCGCCGTGATCATCAACGAAGGTAATTTGCCACTTTTGCATCAGTGCCTCCTCGATAAAACCCATGGATGGGTTTACAGACATCTGGACCTTGAGGGTTTGGCAATCGTTCCACTGAAGGCAGGAGGCACCTGATCGGCCGCGCTTACTTTTCTGCGCGGTCTTTGAGGGCTTTCAAGGTATTGAACGGCGCGTCCACCACGAACTTGTTGGCCAACCACGACGGCACGCTGCCGCCTGGCTCGGTGTGGACCTGATAGGTTACTTCGGTCTGGTCGGCGCCTTTAGGCACCAGCTTCCAGAAGCCTTCGACCTGGGCCACACGCACATAGCCCTTCTCTTCCGGGAGGTAGGTAGGCACTTCCAGCAGCTTACGGGTCACGCTACCGTCTGCGTCCTTGGTGGTGGTGATCTGCAAGATCGAGTCACGGTCTGTCACCGGGAACGGTGCCTTGAACTGCGTGTAGGTCCAGCTCTTGTCGCCTTCCTGCTTGAGCAGCTTTTGCGACTTGCATTCATGAATCCACTTACAGGCCCCTACCGCGTCGTCCTGCAAGGCCTGCACCTTGGCCAATGGCGCCTTGATCACGGTCACACCACGATAAGCCTTGTACTTGGACCCGGCCACCTCACTCAAGGACACCTTGATACCGTCTTCATCCTTGGCAGTCTGCCAATCTTCGGCCTGGGCAGTGGCAGCAAACAAAACAGTAAAACCGCACAACACAGCCAGTCGTTTCAGCGAACCCATTGTTGTATTCCTTATTGTTGAAGTTGCGACATTGAAATGCCCACTAAGCCGCCGTCATCTGCTCCCACCAGCCAATCAGTCTGATTGCATCTTCCTGGCTACTGCCACAGACCTCCAGATCCGCCTGAAACGCACTGCACACCGCAGGCCGCTCTGGCTGGCCGAACAATTGGCACAACTGTTCGACAGACAGATGCAGGCAGCGTTCGCCCGCAGGTTTGCCGTGGGGCATCCCCGGTAACGGTGAGCTGATGGAGGGGGCAATGCAGCAAGCGCCACAGCCTTCACGGCATTTCATGACAAGCGGTCCTCGACGGCAAAGTGTTGATGGTCGGGCTAGAGTACGCCCTTAAACAGCCGTTTTAAAATGGTCAAACAGGGGTTTTCGCACAAAACAAAAGTGACTGACCAGTCTGCGACAGAAGGTCAGCGATTCGCGTCACCTTGGCGGGAATAATTTATTGCTTGAACTCGAAATCCAGCGCCGCACCTTCCACTTCCCGGCGCTCTTCGTTGCGCAGCTGTAGCATCATTTCATTACTCAGCAGGCGGCCGTTGATCTGGAACGCGCTGTTGTCGACAGGTTTTTCACCAAACATCGGCGGGAGCAGCGGCACGTTTTTCGGCTGTGGCAAGGTGCCAAGGGGCTGCAGGTGCCTGACCATGTCCTGCGGCAGGCGCAAGTCCAGATGGGCTGGCGGCAGTTGAGTCTGGGCCACTTCGTGGGCCGACTTGGATTTGCTGACGACTGGTGCACGTTTCTTCACAGCAGCAGCTTTTTTGGGCTGGACTGTTTTTTTCGCGGGCACAGGCTTTGGCTCGGCATTCGCTGCCACAACGGGCTCACTGACAGGAGCAGCCAGCACCGGCGCGGCGTTGCACAGACTCAGCAGGCAGATCAATAACGCGGCAGGAAAAGTAGGATTCATATCGCCAACAGCTTTAACGGCAGAGGGCCATATGCTCGCTTGTTGAGCGCAGCATGACAAGCGTGGTGATTAGCCTATGGCCCTTTGCGCGGTTCAAAAACCGCTCGCCGCCTCCTGGCACAACTGGTTCGCCAGCATTCCCAGGGTCATCAATGCCCGTTCAGCCTCGCGATTCCACGGCGTACCGCAATTGAGGCGGATACAGTGGTTGAACTGTTCCGTATTACTGAAAATAAGCCCCGGTGCAATGCTGATGCCCTGTTGCAGCGCACGCACGTGCAATTCCTGAGTATTGACCCGCCCAGGCAAACTGACCCACAGGATAAATCCGCCGCTCGGACGACTCATCTGCGTACCCTCGGGGAAATACTGCTGCACCGCCAGTTGAAAGGCACTGAGGTTCTTGCGGTATTCCTGACGAATGTAGCGCAGATGACGGTCGTAACCGCCGTTCTCCAGGTACGCCGCTGCGCCCATTTGGGTGACGCTGCACGCCGAATGGGTGCTGAACATTTGCAGCCGTTGGATTTCCTGCTGGTACTTGCCGGCGATCATCCAGCCGATGCGTATGCCGGGAGACAGGGTCTTGGAGAAACTGGAACAGTAAATCACCCGGTCCAGGCGGTCGTAGGCTTTCAGGGCCTTGGTGCGGCCCAGCTCAAACATCAACTCGCCATAGATGTCGTCTTCGACAACCTGGATATCGAAGTCCGAGGCCAGGCGCAGCAACTGCTTCTGCCGCTCTTCCGGCATGGTACCGCCCAAGGGATTGCTCAGGCGCGTGGTCAGCACCAAGGCCTTGATCGACCATTGGTTGGCCGCCAGTTGCAGAGCTTCCAGGCTCATGCCAGTGGCCGGGTCGCTAGGGATCTCGATGACCTTGAGCCCCAGCAAGTCCGCCAGTTGCAGCAAGCCGTAATAGGTCGGCGACTCGGTGGCAATCAGGTCGCCGGGCCGCGTCAGCACCCGCAGCGACATCTGCAGGGCATCGACGCAGCCGTGGGTGATTACCACCTCGGAAGGATCGACCACTACGCCGGCATCGCGCATACGGATCGCCACTTGCCGGCGCAATGGTTCAAAACCGGGGCTGAACATGTAGCTGAAGGCCCGCGGGCTCTGAAAGCGCGTGACCTTTGCCAGTTGCTGGTGCAGCGCCCGTACCGGTAGGTAGTCGACGCTGGGCACGGCGGCGCCCAACGGGAACACGCCTTCGCGACGCGATTCCACCAGCACTTGCTGAATGATGCTGCTACGGGTGACCAACCCAGGGCGTTCAACCCGGGCGATGTCCGGCGTTGGCGCAGTGAGGGCCGGGGTCTGGTGCACGTAATACCCCGATTGCGGCCGTGCACGGATCAAGCCCTGGTCTTCCAGGTTGGCGTAGGCCTGCAACACTGTGGCGTGGCTGACGTTGAGCTGGGAGCTCATCTTGCGTACCGACGGCACGCGCTCACCCGGTTGATAGACACCACGTCGGATATCCTCAGCCAGTTGCTGAGCGATACGTTGGTAAAGCAGGAGGTTGGTCATGACGCAGCACTCGATTTCACGGGTATTTTATTTTTGTGTGAAACGTACCGGCACAGTTTAAAAGTGTACGGGGACAGTTGCGAGAATAGTCGAGCGCAGGCGCCAGTGATAGAAAAAACTGTATGGGTTGCAAACTGAATCTCAGGCATGAAAAACCCGATCAGTGATCGGGTTTCAAGTTGCCCATCAAAACTGTAGGAGCGAGCTTGCTCGCGAAAAATACATAAGGGCACCGCGGTTGTTCAGAAAATCCGCGTTATCGTTAACGTCCTTCGCGAGCAAGCTCGCTCCTACAACGGATCTTCAACTACGGGCAGCACCGAGTTGGCCTTTTTCATCGGAGAAGACGATTTCAACGCGACGGTTCTGCGCACGGCCACGCTCCGAGGCGTTCACTTCGACCGGATACTGGTCGCCATAGCCTTCCACCTGGACCCGTTTTTCATCGACCCCCAGGTCTACCAGCACATCGGCCACCGCCTGGGCACGATCCCGGGACAGCTTGAGGTTTTCATTCTCGCCGCCGGTACTGTCGGTGTAGCCCTCGATCCGCACCACGCGCTTGGGATTGAGTTGCAGGAACTGGACGATTTTCAGCACAGTGCGGTTCGCCGAGTTTTTCAGCTCCGCTTCACCGGTGTCGAACAGCACATCACCGAGGGTCATCACCAGCCCGCGATCGGTCTGGGTGGTGGCCAGGCTGACGATCTGCTCCTCCAGCCACTTGCCCTGCTGCTGCACGCTGAGCAGCTTGGCCTCGCGCAAGGCCAGTTGCAGGCGCTGGCGCTCCAGTTCAAGCTTGGCACCACGCTCTTCGTTGAGTACCTGCTCGGTATGTTCCCGGGCAATCGCGCTGTAGCGCTGGCTCAGGTAAGCGTAATGCACCACGTCGGCACCGCTGCCCCAATAGGTGGACAAACGGTCAGCACGGGCTAGGGACTCACCGGCACGAATCACGTCCTTGGGGGCGATGCGCAGCACGTTGGTGTCTTCCTTGACCTTCTGGAAGTCATTACCGGCCTGTTGCAGGACAACCTCACTGCTGGGATGGCTGGCACACCCGCCCAGCGCCGCGCTGCCCAGCAGCAGCACACAGCAACCACGAATCATCGGGTTCATTGGGCGTCTCCCAGCTGTTTGCGCAGGCGGGTGATGCGCGTGTTGAGCACATCCAACTCCTCCTGACTCTTCTGGGTCAGCACCTGCGCTTCTGCCAGACGGGCGTCCAACTCGGCCTGTTCAGCCTGCATGCGGGCATCCTTGAAGGATTCATCAGCCATTTCGGCCTTCGCCTGGGCGAACTTGCCCTCGGCCAGTTTCAACTCAGGCACGTCATCGGCGACAGCACCTACGGCAGTGGCTTGTTCCAGGGCTTGCTGGGTCAGACGCATTTGTTCATTCGGCGCAGGATCTGCGGCACATCCCGCCAGGGCTACAACGGCGAGGGCCGCGAAAAGAGGTCGAATAGTCACTAAAAATCCCTACTTTGTTGGGGTTCCGACGGGTTGCCGCAATTGCGCCTTCCAGCGCTCAAGATTGCGCTGCAGAGCGGCCTCCGTCAGACCGGACGCGGGCAATTCTGTCATCTTTTTGGCGAGCTGTCCGCGTAACCACGGATCATTGCAGGCCGAGTTGTGGGAAATGGCGAGGAACAGACCGGGCTGATCGATGGGCGGTTCCCAGGCAACCAGGTCCTTGCTCATGCCCAGGGTCTGGGCCATGGCCATGCCGGAATAGCGCCCCGCGATCACGTAGTCGACCTCTCCCAGCAGCAGTTTCTGAAAGGCCGGGGTCAGGGTTGGCGTGCGCTGCAGGGTCAATTGTTCACCGGCGAAGGTTTCAAAGTCGCGGGTCAGTCGCGCCTTTTCCGAGACCGCTCCCTTGTGGCCGTGCAGGTCCGTCGCCTGGTTGTAGGCCAGGGGCGAACCGGCGCGAGTCCAGACCAGATAGTCGGTTTGCGCCAGCGCCGGGTGGATGTAGTCCAGGCTCTCCAGTTCGCTGACGGTCAACGGCGCATCGGCAAGGATGTCCATGCGCCCGCTGCGCACTTCATCCAGCGCCGCAGAGCGCTTGCCGCCATATAGCAGGTCGATTTTCACGCCCAGGTCCTTGGCCACTTGCTGCAGCACGTCGGCGGTAGCGCCGATCAAGTGCGTAGGGTCCTGGGGGTCACGCCACAGGTAGGGCGGCGCATCCGGGCTGCCGGTTACCACCAGGCGATCGCATTTGCCGGCGGCAAGGGGCAGGGTCGGCACCAGCGACAGGCCCAGCAGTACAGTCCAGCGACGCAGTTCCATGGCATGGTTCTCCGATCAAAAAATCGCGCTCATAAAAAAACCCGGTCAAAAGACCGGGCTCTTTATAAGTGAAGCAGCTGGATTAGACCAGCTTCGAAAGCTCTGGTACGGCTTCGAACAAATCCGCTACCAGGCCGTAATCAGCCACCTGGAAGATCGGTGCTTCTTCGTCCTTGTTGATCGCGACGATCACCTTGGAGTCTTTCATACCGGCCAGGTGCTGGATCGCGCCGGAGATACCGACGGCAATGTACAGCTGTGGCGCAACGATCTTGCCGGTCTGGCCGACCTGCATATCGTTGGGTACGAAGCCTGCATCAACGGCAGCGCGGGAAGCGCCGACCGCAGCGCCCAGCTTGTCGGCCAGGGTGTACAGGTGCTTGAAGTTGTCACCGTTCTGCATGCCGCGACCGCCGGAAACGACGATCTTGGCAGCGGTCAGTTCCGGACGATCCGACTTGGCAAGTTCTTCGCCAACGAAGCTGGAAGTGCCAGCGTCGTGGACAGCAGCAACAGCTTCAATCGCAGCCGAACCACCTTCGCCAGCAACCGGATCAAAACCGGTGGCACGCACAGTGATGACTTTTACCGATGCAGTGGACTGCACGGTGGCAATGGCGCTACCGGCATAGATCGGACGCTTGAAGGTGTCGGCGCTTTCAACCGAAATGATCTCGGAGATCTGGTCAACGTCCAGCTGCGCAGCAACACGCGGCAGGATGTTTTTGCCGTTGGAAGTAGCTGCCGCGAGAATGTGGCTGTAGCCAGTCCCCCCCGCCCCTGAACCAAGAGCAGCGACCAGCGGCGCAACGTTTTCCGACAGTTGGTGAGCGTAGGCAGCGTTGTCAGCTACCAGCACTTTGCTCACACCCGCGATTTTTGCAGCGGCGTCAGCGACGGCACCGACGTTCTGGCCAGCGACCAGCACGTGGATATCACCACCGATTTTCGCAGCGGCAGCCACGGTGTTCAGCGTGGCCGGAGCCAGCACTTTGCTGTCGTGTTCAGCGATTACCAAGATAGTCATTTTTAGATTACCTTCGCTTCGTTTTTCAGTTTCTCGACCAGTTCAGCCACCGACTTGACCTTGATACCCGCGCTGCGTGCAGCCGGCGCTTCGACTTTCACGGTCTTGTAGGTGGAGGCGGTGGAAACGCCCAAAGCATCCGGAGTCAGCACTTCGAGAGGCTTCTTCTTGGCTTTCATGATGTTTGGCAGGGACGCGTAGCGCGGCTCGTTCAAACGCAGGTCGGTGGTGATGATGGCCGGCAGTTTCAGGGAAACTGTCTGCGCGCCGCCGTCGACTTCGCGAGTCACCGCAACACTGTCGCCGCTGACTTCGACTTTCGAGGCGAAGGTGCCCTGGCCGTAACCGGTCAGTGCAGCCAGCATCTGGCCAGTCTGGTTGTTGTCGCTGTCGATGGCCTGTTTGCCAAGGATCACCAGCTGTGGCTGTTCCTTGTCGACAACGGCTTTCAACAACTTGGCAACGGCCAGGGAGGTCAGCTCTTCAGCGGATTCAACGAGGATGGCACGATCGGCACCCAGCGCGAGGGCGGTACGCAACTGCTCTTGAGCAGTGGTCGGACCGATGGAAACGACGACGATTTCAGTCACAACACCTTTCTCTTTCAGGCGTATGGCTTCTTCCACTGCAATTTCGCAGAAAGGGTTCATCGACATCTTGACGTTAGCGAGGTCGACGCCGGAGTTGTCCGCTTTGACGCGAACCTTGACGTTGTAGTCGACCACTCGTTTGACAGCTACAAGAACCTTCATGGTTTCCTCGTTACTCTCCGGTGAAAAGAAAGCCGCCCGGACAAACCTGGCGGTAGATGCTCAACGGCGCACAAGGGCACCTCTAAAAACGTAGACCGTCATGACAGGTAACGTTGCACGCTGGCAATAATAAAGACCGTTCGTCAGGGGTGACCGGCAAGTCATTCATTGTCACTGCGTGTAAACTGCGCGCCGTCACATACCTGCGCGTCACCTTGCATGGCCTTCGCCCTATTTTTGGAGGTGGCCTTGAAACCTGCGGTCCGCCTACGGGAAGCGCAAAACCGACCGTATATTGACCGGAACGCCTATTCCGGTCAATACAGCAAAATGGTCAGATATAAGCCGCGCTTCTTTGATTTATCTGGGTTGCGGACGATTCAAACAAACGTTTGTATTGGACGCTGGAGGTGGTGTAGATATAATGCGCCGCTTAGAGAGAGCGGTGTGTGATCCATTGTTACCTTTGCGCCGAAGATCACGAAATATGGGCCCCGGAAAACGATGGATGGGACACCCAACCTCCACATTAGAAAAAAAACTGTAGAGCCTTGAGTAGGAGATAGCCTGTGGAACGCGAATACATGGAATTCGACGTGGTCATTGTCGGCGCTGGCCCGGCAGGCCTGTCTGCCGCCTGCCGTCTGAAGCAGAAGGCCGCCGAAGCCGGTAAGGAAATCAGCGTCTGCGTGGTCGAAAAAGGCTCCGAAGTCGGCGCTCACATCCTGTCCGGTGCCGTGTTTGAACCACGGGCGCTGAACGAATTGTTCCCGGACTGGAAAGAATTGGGCGCCCCGCTCAATACCCCGGTGGTGCGCGATGACATTTATGTCCTGCGCTCCAGCGAAACCGCTACCAAGGTCCCTGACTTCTTTGTGCCCAAGACCATGCACAACGAAGGCAACTACATTATTTCCCTGGGCAACCTGTGCCGCTGGCTGGCTCAGCAAGCCGAAAACCTGGGCGTGGAAATCTACCCAGGCTTCGCCGCCCAGGAAGCGCTGTTCGACGAGAATGGCGTGGTGCGCGGGATCATCACCGGCGACCTGGGTGTCGACCGCGAAGGCAACCCGAAAGAAGGCCTCTATACCCCAGGTATGGAACTGCGTGGCAAGTACACGCTGTTCGCCGAAGGCTGCCGCGGGCATATTGGCAAGCAACTGATCCAGCGCTTCAACCTGGACAGTGACGCCGACGCCCAGCACTACGGCATCGGCCTGAAGGAAATCTGGGAAATCGACCCGGCCAAACATCAGCCAGGCCTGGTGGTACACACCGCCGGCTGGCCGCTGGATATCATGAGCAATGAGAACACCGGTGGCTCATTCCTCTATCACCTGG
Organism: Pseudomonas sp. ANT_H4; assembly: GCF_008369295.1. Taxonomy (GTDB): domain Bacteria; phylum Pseudomonadota; class Gammaproteobacteria; order Pseudomonadales; family Pseudomonadaceae; genus Aquipseudomonas. Next base: position 239,360 of record NZ_VOBG01000004.1, read on the forward strand.
AAAACAACCAGGTGGTCGTCGGCCTGATCGTCGATCTTTCCTACAGCAACACCTTCCTGTCGCCGTTCGACGAGTTCCAGCGCCTCAAGCATCACCCGGTGCTCAAGCAGTACCTGGAAGGCGGCAAGCGCATCAGTTACGGCGCTCGGGCCTTGTCCAAGGGTGGCATCAATTCGTTGCCGAAGATGGTGTTCAAGGGTGGTGCGCTGATCGGCTGTGACCTGGGCACCATGAACGTGGCCAAGATCAAGGGCAGCCACACCGCCATGAAGTCCGGCATGCTCGCGGCGGATGCCGTGGCAGAGCAACTGCTTGCAGGTTCCGAAGGTGCGGACGAGCTGATCGGTTACGTCGACAGCTTCAAGAAAAGCTGGCTCTTTGATGAACTGTTCGCCACCCGTAACTTCGGCCCGGCGATGCACAAGTTCGGCCCGATCATCGGCGCCGGCTTCAACTGGTTCGACCAGAACATTCTCGGTGGCAAAATACCGTTCACCCTGCACGACACCAAGCCGGACTACGCCTGCCTCAAGCTGGCCAAAGACAGCAAGCAGATCGACTACCCGAAACCCGACGGCAAGCTGAGCTTCGACAAACTCAGCTCGGTATTCATCTCCGGTACCAATCACGAAGAAGAACAGCCGTGCCACTTGAAGTTGAAAGACCCAAGCATCCCGATCGGCACCAACCTGCCGCTCTATGATGAACCGGCCCAGCGTTACTGCCCGGCGGGCGTGTATGAAGTGATCACCCAGGAAGACGGCGAGAAGCGCTTCCAGATCAACGCCCAAAACTGCGTGCACTGCAAGACCTGTGACATCAAGGACCCTTCGCAGAACATCACCTGGGTCACGCCGGAAGGTGCTGGCGGGCCGACTTACCCGAATATGTAAGCCTGCTGCTTGAACATCAAGGCTCCCTAAATGGGGGCCTTTTTTGTGGCCTCATTGTTCGTAGCGGTCAAGGTTTATGCCGCCCGCTCGTCCCCAGGGCTGCGCTCGAAGTAGCGCTTATATTCCCGGCTGAACTGCGACGTACTCTGATACCCCACACTATGGGCGGCCTGCGCCACGCCCATGCCCTCCACCAACAGCAATTGCTGGGCCTTGAGCAAGCGCAGGCGCTTGAGGTACTGCACCGGCGACAACAGCGTGCAGCGCTTGAAATGTTCGTGAAACGTCGACGCGCTCATATGCGCGTAACCGGCCAGGGTTTCGATATTGAGCGGCTCGGCGTAATGGGCATGCAGGTGATTCAGCGAGGTCGCCACCCGGGCAAACTGCCCCTGTTGTTCTACCAGCGCCCGCAGCACATCGGCCTGGGGTCCGCGCAAGGCGGTGAACAACAACTCACGAACCCGCGCCGGCCCCATGATCCGGCTCTCCAGCGGATCGTGCAGGCACTGCAACAGCCGCTCGACGCAGCCACGCATGGCGTCATCGAGCACCACCGAGCTCATCGACTCAAGTGTCTGCGCCGCTGCTGGCGGCCCAGGCCTGATGCCCATAGCCATCACTAACTCCCCCAGCACCACTCGGTCAATGCCGACGGTCACCCCCAACAGCGGCGCATTGGGCAGGGCAAAGGTCTCGCACTCGAAGGGCACCGGCATCGCCTGGATCAGGTAATGCCCGGCGCCATACTCCAGGGTGCGTGGGCCCAGGTACGCGACTTTGCTGCCCTGGGCGACAATCATCAGGCTCGGCTCATAAATCTGCGGCCCTCGCGCCACGTCGCAACTGGCGCGCAATACCTGCACACCCGGCAAGTTCGTGGGGCAGAAACCATCGCGGGGGGTCAGCGGCTCAATCAGAGCAACCAGCGCGGCATTGGCGTCGAGATGAAGGGTCAGCATAAAAACAGTTCTCGGAAATTCATGGACCTGTGCAGGGCTACAAACTGCAAGCGGCAAGAGAGCGCGCAGTTTATCGCTTGCAGCTTGTAACTTGCTGCTTCTAGCTGCTCCTCCGGAGCTTTAGGCATGAGACTCGGAGCAATCGCCATGGCCGTCCCAAGCCCTGGCGCGGAAAATGGGCCACCTCACTTGTCACTGTTTTTACGAGGTTTCTCCATGTACACCGCCATCGGTTACGCCGCCCAGTCGGCCACCACTCCCCTCGCCCCGATGTCCTTCGAACGCCGCAGCCCACGCGCCGATGACGTGGCCATCGAAATCCTTTACTGCGGCGTCTGCCACTCAGACATCCACCAGGCGCGCAACGAATGGGGCATCGCCGTGTACCCGCTGATGCCGGGCCACGAGATCGTCGGCAAGGTCACCGCCGTCGGCGCCAGCGTCACCGCTCATAAAGTCGGCGACCTGGTGGGCGTTGGGTGCATGGTTGACTCGTGCCGCCATTGCGACGCCTGCAAATCGGACCTGGAGCAATACTGCCTCGAAGGCCCGACCATGACCTACGCCACCCCGGACCGTGTGGATGGCAGCAACACCATGGGCGGCTACTCCGACAGCATCGTGGTCAGCGAGCATTTTGTGGTGAAGATCCCTGCCAAGCTTGACCTGGCCAGCGCCGCGCCAATCCTCTGCGCTGGCATCACCACCTACTCGCCGCTCAAGCACTATGGCGTGAAGGCCGGTGACAAGGTCGGGATTCTCGGCATGGGCGGCCTGGGCCATATGGGCATCAAGTTCGCCAAGGCCATGGGCGCCGAAGTGACGTTGTTCACCCGCTCCGCCAGCAAGGCTGCAGAAGGCCGTCGCCAGGGCGCCGATCACGTGATCGTGTCCACCGATGCCGAACAAATGAAAGCTGCGGCCGGGCATTTCGACTTCCTGCTGGACACCATTCCGGTGCAACACGACCTCAACCCCTACCTCGATACTTTGCGCTTTGACGGCGTGCATATTCTGGTGGGACTGATCGAACCGGTAGAGCCGCCGGTACACGCAGCCAAACTGGTATTGGGCCGCAAGGTCCTGGCCGGCTCGTTGATCGGTGGCATTGCCGAAACCCAGGAAGTCCTGGATTTCTGCGCCGAGCACGGCATCACTTGCGACATCGAAATGCTCGACATCCGCCAGATCAACGAAGCCTACACCCGCATGATCGCCGGTGACGTGAAGTACCGCTTCGTCATCGACATGGCGACCTTGAAGGCCTGATCAGGCCTTCGCGCCCAACTCCGCTGACAGCCGGGCTGCAACCTGTTTCACCACGAGGATCAGCTCGGCCATTTTTTCCAGCGGCATGTAGGGCACGGTACTGGCGATGCTGATGCCGGCGACAATTCGCCGGCTGGCATCGCGCACCGGTGCCGCGACGCAACGGATCGACGGTTCGTTGTCTTCCAGATCGAACGCATAACCGCCCACCACGTATTCCTGCATACGCTGCTCAAACTGCGCCCATGATTGTTCCGGGTGCTGCGGCCACTGCATATTCTTCCCACCCACTGGCAAGCTGACCTGATACAGGCGCTGCCACTCTTCCACACTGTCGTCCAGCAGCAAGGCCTTGCCGATTCCGGTGCGCGCCAGCGGCATGCGATGGCCAACCCGCGAGCGCATTTCCGGACCGTTGCGGCCGGGATTCTTGTGCAGGTAGAGCACGTCGTCAAATTCGCGGATCGCCAGGTGGATGGTGTCGCCGGTCAACGCCGACAACTCGTCCAGGTAGGGAATTGCCAGGGTTACCAAAGGCAGCTCTTCACGGGCCTGGAAACCCAGCTCGATCAGTTTCGGGCCAAGCAGGTAGCCGACTTGCGGCACTACGCGCAGGTAACGCTCTTCTACCAGACAGCTGGCCAAGCGGTGGGTGGTGCTGCGGGTGGTGCCGATGCGCCGGGCGATTTCCTTGAGATCCCGCGCGCCAGCCGCCACCGCTTGCACCACGCCCAGGCCACGCAGCAGGGTCTGGGTGCCGGTGGGAGCGGCGTCTTTGACGGGAATGTGGGCGTTTTCCTGCATATCGGGCCTATTGGGAAGTACGAAAACGGCGAGCATTATGGGCGGTCACGATTAGTGTGGCGAGGGGGCTTGCCCACTCGCCACAAAAAGCGCTTTTGCCACAGTCTCAATCAACGCTGCTTCATCCGATCAATAATCACCGCCAGCAACAGGATAGAGCCGCGAATCACGTATTGGTAGAAGGTGTCGATGTTCTTCAGGTTCATCGCATTCTCAATGATCGCCAATATCAGCACTCCGGCAATCACATGGCGAATCATCCCTATGCCCCCGCTCAGGGATACACCGCCCAGCACACACGCCGAAATCACCGTTAGCTCAAAACCCTGGCCGATCATCGGCTGACCCGAGGTCATCCGCGAAGCGAGGATCACTCCGGCCAACGCCCCGATCACACCGTGCACCGCGAAGATGATGATCTTGGTCCTGTCGACATTGACCCCGGCCAGCAACGCCGCTTCCTGGTTACCGCCAATGGCCATGGTGTTGCGCCCGTAGGTGGTGTAGTTCAGCAACCAACCAAAAAACACAAAGCACAGCACGGTGATAACAATCGGCACCGGCACGCCAAACAGCTGGCCGTTACCGAAGACGAAGAAGCCTTCGTCCATCACGCCAACCGCCTTGCCATTGGAAAAGATATACGCCAGCCCACGAACGATCTGCATGGTCGCCAGCGTTGCAATCAACGCATTGATCCGCAGTTTGGCAATCACGATGCCGTTGATCAGCCCCACTACCAGGCCCATGGTCAGTGCCGCCGACACGCCGAGGACGATGCTGTCGGTGTCGCGAATCACGATTCCCGCCACCACGCCCGAGCAGGCAATCACCGACCCCACCGACAAGTCAAAATGCCCCGACGCCAGACAGAACAGCATGGTGCAGGCGGCAATCCCGACGGTGGAAATCGCCAGGCCCAGGCCACGCATGTTCAGTGGCGAGAGGAAGTTGTCGATAAACACGGCACTAAGCAAAAAGATGCTCAAGGCCGCCAGCAACATGACCCACTCGTCGAGAAACTTACGCTGGTTGAAGCCCGGCCAGAAGGTTCTCGCGGTTTTTACCTGTGACATACCCACCTCGTATTCTTCAGTCCCGCGAACGCGGGAGAGCCAATTGCAGCAAGCGCGCTTCATCGGCGTCATCGCGGTTCAAAACGCCGGTAAGCGCACCTTCACTCATCACCAGGATGCGGTCGCAGATACCCATGACTTCCATCAAGTCGCTGGACACCACAATCACTGCAATGCCGGTGGCCGCCAGGTTGTGGATGATCTGGTAGATCTCGGCCTTGGCGCCGATGTCGATACCGCGAGTCGGTTCGTCCAACAGCAGCACTTTCATCGGCATCGACAGCCAACGGCCAAGAATGGCTTTTTGCTGATTGCCGCCGGACAGGTACAGGATCGGCTGCTCGGCCGACGGCGTACGCACGTTCAGCGCGCTGATTTGCCGCTGTGCGTTGTCCCGTTCCCAGCCGCTTTGCAGCAACCAGCCAAAGCGCGCATGGTCGCGACGGGCGCTGATATTGATGTTCTCGGCGACGCTGGCACGGGGCACGATGCCTTCCTTCTTGCGGTCCTCGGGGCACAACAGCACACCGGCGGCAATCGCATCCCGTGGCGACTTGAAAGACTGCGCCTGGCCATGCAACACCAGCGCGCCTTGTTCGCTACGGGACAACCCCGCCAGCAGCCGCAGCAATTCGGTACGCCCTGCCCCCACCAAACCGAACAGGCCGAGAATTTCGCCCTTGTCGACCGCAAGGCTCACCGGCTCTTGCAGCCCTGGCCCGAGTAAACCTTCAACGCGCAGCGCCTCGCCAAAATGCTCCCGAGGCCGGTAGTTGTAGATGTCCTGAATATCGCGGCCAACCATGCAGTTGACCAATTGATCGACGTTCAACTGCGTCATGTCCTCGAAGGTGCGTACAAAGCGCCCGTCCTTGAACACCGTCACCGCATCGCAAATGCGGAACACCTCTTCCATGCGGTGCGACACATAGAGGATCACCCGGCCTTCGTCACGCAGCCGCGCGATGATCACCATCAGCCGCTCGATCTCACGGGCCGAGAGGCTGCTGGTAGGTTCGTCGAAGGCAATCACATGGGCATTGCGCGACATGGCCTTGGCGATTTCCACCAGTTGCCGCTGGCCCAGGGACAGGCTGCCAAGGCGCGCCTGGGGATCGATTTCATCCGCCAGGCCCTTGAGCAACTCCCGCGCCTTGTGCACCATCGCGCCACGATTGACCACACCCCAGCGCGACGGCATATGCCCCAGTAACAGGTTCTCGGCAACGGTCATTTCCGGCACCAGTTGCAGCTCCTGGTGAATGACGGCGATGCCATTGGCAATGCTGTCTGCTGCCGACTTGAAGCTGACGCTGCGCTCGCCCAACTGCAGGCTGCCGCTGTTGGGCGGATAAAAACCGCCGAGAATTTTCAGCAAGGTCGACTTGCCGGCGCCGTTCTCGCCCATCAGCGCGTGCACCGAATGGGGTCGCGCTTCAAAGCTGATCTGCGCCAGCGCTTTCACACCGGGAAACTCCTTGCCAATGCCGTTGAAGCGCAGGGTATCGAAGGCGGCGGTATTCATTTCCACAGACCGATCTTGCTCAACTCTTCCTTGAAATTGGCGCGGGTGATCAAGGTCACGTTATCCAGCGCGGTGAACTTGGCCGGTTCAGTGCCCTTGGTGACCCACTCGAACATGGCGGTAGCGGTTTTATAACCGGACGCGTCGGGGCTGAGCAGCATCGAGCCGTAGAAACCCGTGTCAGTCTTTTTAAGCTCTTCGATGGCATCGGTGCCGTTGATGCCGACACCGATCACATTGGCCGCCTTGAAGCCGGCGCTTTCAGTGGCGCGCACGCCGCCCAGAACGGTGCTGTCGTTCATGCCGCCGATCAGCAGGTTTTTCGCGTCGCTGGGCAGTTTCACCAGAGCCGAGTTGGTGGAGTCCATGCTGCCAGGCACGTCGAGGGTTTTCTGCGCGCTAAACAGGATGTGGTCCGCTGGCAGGCCGGCGGCCTTGAGCCCTTCTACTGAACCGTCGGTGCGTTTCTTGCCGGTTTCCAGTTCGTCGAAGGTGTTGATCACCGCGTAGGTCTCTTTCCAATCCCAGCCACGTTTTTTCGCTTCGGTGGCCATGGCCTCGCCCTGTTTCTGGCCGATCTTGTAGGCGTCCAGGCCGACGTAGGGCACGTCTTCCATGGGTTTGCCCTTGGCGTCGACAAAGCGGTCATCCACCGCCAGCACTTTCAGGCCATTGAGCTTGGCCTTGGCCATGATTGCCGGGCCCAGGGACACGTCCGGCGGGCAGATCACGAAGCCTTTGGCGCCATTGGCGGCGAGGGTGTCGATGGCGGACAGAGTTTTTTCACCGTCGGGCACGGCGATCTTGATCACGGTGAAGCCCTGGTCCTTGCCGGCTTTTTCGGCGAACGCCCATTCGGTCTGGAACCAGGGCTCTTCTGCCTGTTTGACCAGGAAGCCGATCTTTATTTCTTCGGCGGATGCGAGGGTGCCGAGGCCGCTGATTGCCACAGCAACGGCGGCGCAGGCCAAGGTGCGTATTGCTTTTTTCATGAACATAAACCACCTCTTGTTGTTATTGGAGAGTTGCAAGGTTTAGTCGTGGTACATCACCGAACGCCCGCCATCGATCATCAGGCAGGTGGCGTTGATAAACGGCGCTTCGTCGGTGGCGAGAAACAGCGCAGTCATCGCCACTTCGATGGGCTGGCCGATGCGCTTGGGCGGATGCAAATCGAAGGCGCGCCGGCGTTCGGCGTGGGGGTCGGGGAAGCCGTTCCAATAGTCGACGTTGAGTTGGGTTTCGATATAGCCCGGTGCGATGGCATTCACGCGGATGCCCTTGGGCGCGTATTCGATGCCCAGGGCGCGGGTCAGGCCCAGCAGCCCGTGCTTGGCCACCGGATAGGGAAAGCAACCTGGGATGATGTGACTGGAATGGGTGGACGCGATATTGATGATGTTGCCGATGCCTTGCTCGATCATGTGCGGCAACACGGTGCGGCAGCCGAACCAGGCACCGTCCAGGTCGATGGCGAAGCAGCGGCGCCAATCGTCGTCGGTCATTTCCAGAGGGTCGCAAAACACGTTGACGCCGGCGCAGTTGACCAACACATCGACGCGCCCAAAGTGTTCGATGGCAACCTCCACCAGGGCTCGCCATTGCTCTTTGGAAGTGATGTCGATGGGTTGTGCGTAGATATCCGCGCCGCGCTCTCGCCAATGAGCCGCGACTTTCTCGACCTTCTCGCCCTGGATATCACCGATAACCAGACGCGCCTGCTGAGCCTGGAAGCAGGCCACGATGGCCTCGCCAATGCCTTGCGCAGCACCGGTGATCACCACCACTTTGTTCTTCAGCCGATCGCCGTAGATTGGCTCCGGCACTGGAGGTAACGACAACGGTTGTGCCTGCATCGCTTCACCTGTTTTATTTTTGGTAGTGAGTGCTGATGCAGGGGACTATAAACCCAGAACTTAAAATATCTCAATATATAAATTAACATCCCACATACTGATCATTAATGTAAAAAAACCGGCACCTATAGCCGGCTTTTTAACGACTCAGCCGTGGGCAAACTCGCGCAGTGAGTCCCCTTCCATGCGGTAACGCACCCACTCCTCCTGAGGTTGGGCGCCGATGGATTTGTAGAACTGGATGGCCGGTTCGTTCCAGTCCAGCACGCTCCATTCGAAACGTCCGCAACCGTTGTCACAGGCAATCTTGGCCAGATGGCGCAACAACTTCTTGCCCGCACCGCCTCCGCGCTGTTGCGGGTTGATGTACAGGTCTTCCAGGTACAGGCAGTTGCTGCCCAGCCAAGTCGAGTAGCTGAAAAAGAACACGGCAAAACCAATTGGCAACCCTTCCCGCAGACAGATCAGGCCATGGGCGGTGGCGCCTTCGCTGAACAGGCTGCGTTCGATATCCACCACGCTGGCGATCACTTCGTGCCGGGCCTTTTCGTAGTCGGCAAGCTCCGTGATAAAGGCCAGGATCTGTGCGGCATCACTGGGCACGGCGGGGCGAATCTCAATGGTCATGGACAGGCCTTGTGAATGAAGAAAGAACACATACTAAGGCTGTTTTATGAAGGGTTGCAGTGCAATTTCATTCACGACTAACCTTGCATGGCAACGCATAGCCCCCAATAGGAAACCCGATGCCCTTCACGCCATTGTCCGACCTCGCCGCCACCCTGCTGCCCCACGCCTTGGAACCGTCGGAAGACGGCGCCCACGACCTGTCGCACTTGCAGCGGGTGTGGCACAACGCGCGGTCGATCCAGGCCGAGGAAGGCGGCGACCTCGAAGTGCTGCTGGCGGCCGTGTTGCTGCACGACTGTGTGGCCGTGGAAAAGAACTCGCCGCTGCGCTCCAAGGCGTCGGCGCTGGCGGCGACCAAGGCTGGGGGAATCCTGCAAAACCTCGGCTGGCAGCCTGCGCGCATGGCTGCCGTGACCCATGCCATCGAGACCCACAGCTTTTCGGCGGGGTTAACGCCTGAGTCCCTGGAAGCCAAAATCGTCCAGGACGCCGACCGCCTCGATTCCCTCGGCATGATCGGCGTCGCCCGCACGTTCTACACCGCCGGGCGCATGGGCAGCGGGCTGTATGACCCGGCTGACCCGACTGCACGCCACCGCGAGTATGACGACAAGCGCTTTTGCCTCGATCACTTCCAGACCAAGCTGCTGCACTTGGCCGATGGTTTTCAAACCGCCACGGGACAACGCTTGGCGCAGCTTCGTCATGCCCGGCTAAAAGGGTTTATGCAGACGTTTATTGAGGAGATTGGCGAACAATAGGCACACAAATTCTTACAAGCAACGTAGCACCGTTCGTCGCTGCCAAGGCACCAATGGCAACCGGGGGCTGACCAATATCAGGTAAGGACTTTAATGATATGGAGGCTCCACATGAATACTTCCAAATTGACTGCCCTCGCTCTCACTGGCTTGCTGTCTACCGTTTCCCTCAGCAGCTTTGCCGCATCAAACAACTCCACCGGCCCGACAGACCCTATCGGCAGCCCTCCAAGCCCGGCAACCCAAGAGTCCAAGGACTCCATGGGCACCGGCCTTGATACCAACGGTGGCGCAATTAACAACCAGGGCAACGACCCGCGCGCCCAAGGCAACGATGGCAACCGCCAAGGCCTGGGGACCGACGTGGAGAACGGCAAAATGGGGCCGGGCAAAAATGCCACCCCACACGGCGACGACTCCAACCTTCCCGGCGCACCCAAGCAGCCCTGAGCCATAAGCAGACGAACACTACCCAACCACTCACCCTGAAGAGGTATGCATGAACGTCGATAAAAACCTTGAGAAAGAAGTCCTCACCCGCCTGCTGCACGCCCATCCCAGCGGCCTGGGTAAAGAAGTACTGGACAACTACCGAGGTGAAAAAGTGGTGGCCAGCGCCTTGGCCGCCCTTCAGGACCGTGGGTTGATCAAGGAAGGTCATGTGACCTGTAACGACGCCGGTGAACACGCGTTGAACCTGCCGATCAAGCTCACGGCGTCCGGCGTGGAGGCAGCTCGCAAGCTGGAAGGCGAAGTAAATCAGTAACCCACGTTGTCTGGCCTGGCCCTTCCTCAAGGGCCAGAAGGCGTATCGCAATGCCTCGTGCAAGCAAAGCCAAATACACCGCCGAACAGCAGCCCAAGGCCGGTTGAATCTGATCGACTAACACCACAAAACGAACGTGCTTACCCGAGACTCTTTCCTGATAAAGTCACTTTTCAGCTTTGACGACCTCATAGTCCCGCAGTTTATTGGCAATAGTGGTATGGGAAACCCCTAACCGTTTCCCCAACTGCCGGCTACTGGGATGCTCGGAATACAACCGTTCCAACACCGCCTTTTCAAACCGCCCGACAATCTCTTCCAGCCCGCCTTCCAGGGAGAAATCCCCCAGCGGCTGGCGCACGCCGTAGTCTGGCAGGCGGATATGCTCGGCCTTGACCGTCCCGCCGTCGCACAGCGAGACCGCCTGGAACAGCACGTTCTCCAACTGCCGCACATTGCCTGGCCAGTGGTAATGGCTGAGCCGATCCATGGCCGCTGGTGCCAGCTTGGGCAGCGGGCAACCAATCTGCCGGCTGGCCTGATCGAGGAAGTGCTCAACCAGCGGCGGCAAACCATCGAGGCATTCACGCAGCGGCGGGATATGCAGCGACAGCACATTCAAGCGGTGGTAGAGGTCCTGGCGAAATTCGCCACGGGCACAGAGTTCCGACAAGTCCACCTGGGTTGCGCAGATCACCCGCACATCCAGGTACACCTCTTCATCACTGCCTACCCGGCGAAAGCAACCGTCCTGCAGGAAGCGCAGCAACTTGGCCTGCAGCCGCGCGCTCATTTCCCCGACACCATCGAGAAACAACGTGCCGCCCACCGTCAGTTCCAGCAACCCCAGCTTGCCCTCGGCCCGCGCGCCTTCGAACGCGCCGGGGCCGTAGCCAAACAGTTCGGTCTCGGCCATGGACTCCGGCAAGCCGGCGCAGTTGAGGGCCATCAGCGGTGACTGCCCGCGCGGGCTGGCCAGATGGCAGGCACGTGCCAACAGTTCCTTGCCGGTGCCGGTTTCGCCTTCTATTAATAGAGGGGCGTCCAGAGGGGCCATGCGTCGGGCCTCACGGACCACGGCGGCCATGACTTTCGAGCTTTGGAAAATGCTGTCGAAGCCCCGCAGTTCCTGCTTGCGCACGTTGTAGATACGCTCACCGACCCGGTCGGCGCGGTGCAGGGTCAGCACAGCGCCAGCCATGGCTTCGCTGTCATCGTGTTCCGAGGATTGCAGCGGGGCGATATCGGCGAGGAACACATCGCCCTTGACCTTGACTCGCAAGCCATTGATCCGCGATTTGCTGGAGCGCACCAGTTCCGGCAAGTCGAAGTCTTCGGCATAGCGCGACAGCGCAATGCCCGGTACTTCGTCCACCCGCACCCCGAGCAACTGCGCTGCCGCCCGGTTGGCAGCAACGATGGCGCCGCTCATGTCGATGGACAGCACCGGAAATTCCAGCGCGCCCAGCAAGGCATTGAGTTCCATATGCCGACGTTCGCTAGGCATCAGTCCTACCCGCTTGACGCCAAATACCCCGGCAATCGCTTCAAACTGCGGGCGCAGCGCCTGGAACTGCATGTTCACCAGGTTCGGGCAGTACAGGTAAATGGCATTGCCGTGTTCGCCGCCGACCTCGCCCTTGGCAACGTTGACGCCGTACTCCACCAGCAGGTTGAGGATGTCCCGCAGGATGCCTATACGGTTCTGGCAATGCACTTTGATACGCATGAAAAGGCCCGAATTATTGTTGAAGGGCTGATTGAACTGCGTCTTTTTGTCGCTGAGCGCAGATAGTCGTCAAGATTATGTGACAGCTAGCGACCTTTTCAAACCGTAAAATCGCAATACACAGTGCTCAACGGCAATACCGTAACGAATACTTTACAAATATTAGTAAATTTTCCTACAAGCTGCAGCAGATGACGGATGGATTCCTGACCCAGGCGGAGTATCAATAGGTTTATCGCAGGACATAACAAGAACGAATGCCTAGCAGGAGAGCCGTATGAAGCAGACGCAGTACGTGGCCCGCGAGCCCGACGCGCAAGGTTTTATCCAGTACCCGCCCAAAGAACATGCGGTATGGAACACCCTGATCACTCGCCAACTGAAAGTGATCGAAGGCCGTGCCTGCCAGGAATACCTGGACGGCATCGACAAGCTCGGCCTGCCCCACGACCGAATTCCGCAACTGGCGGACATCAACAAGGTGCTGGGGGAAACCACCGGCTGGCAAGTCGCCCGCGTGCCGGCACTGATCCCCTTCCAGACTTTCTTCGAGTTGCTCGCCAACAAGCAGTTTCCGGTGGCGACCTTTATTCGTACCCGTGAAGAGCTGGATTACCTGCAAGAACCGGATATTTTCCACGAGATCTTCGGACACTGCCCACTGCTGACCAACCCCTGGTTCGCCGAATTTACCCACACCTACGGCAAGCTTGGCCTGGCTGCCACCAAGGAACAGCGGGTGTACCTGGCGCGCCTGTACTGGATGACCATCGAGTTTGGCCTGGTGGACACGCCTGAAGGCCGGCGCATCTACGGCGGCGGTATCCTGTCCTCGCCGAAGGAAAGCGTTTACTGCCTGTCGGATGAACCCGAGCATCAAGCCTTCGACCCGCTGCAAGCTATGCGCACGCCCTATCGCATCGACATCCTGCAGCCGCTGTACTTCGTATTGCCCAACCTCAAGCGCCTGTTCGAAGTGGCGCAGGAAGACATCATGGGCATGGTCAAGCGCGGTATGCAGTTGGGCCTGCATGCGCCCCTGTTCCCTCCAAAACCGGTCCAGCCCAAGCCAAAGGCGGCGTGACACGTGCCTTTTGCGGCCAGGTGAGTCTGTTCCCTGGCCCCGCGTTGCTTTAGGGTGACGCCACTGACGACCGTTTTCCAAACACTCGATTTCAGGAATCCCCACATGACCACCTTGAACCAAGCCCACTGCGAAGCCTGCCACGCCGATGCCCCGCAAGTCAGCGACGAAGAACTGCCGGTACTGATCAAGCAGATCCCCGACTGGAACATCGAAGTACGCGACGGCGTGATGCAGCTGGAAAAGGTCTTCCTGTTCAAGAATTTCAAATTCGCCCTGGCCTTCACCAACGCCGTGGGCGTGATCGCCGAGGCCGAAGGTCACCACCCCGGCCTGCTCACTGAATGGGGCAAAGTCACCGTGACCTGGTGGAGCCACTCCATCAAGGGCCTGCACCGCAACGACTTCATCATGGCCGCGCGCACTGACAAAGTGGCCAAGGATGCCGAGGGCCGCAAGTAATGCACTTCACTGCCATTGACCGAGTGCCAGGGGACCCGATCCTCGGGCTGATGGAGTCCTATGCCAAGGACCCCAGCCCGCAAAAGTTCGACCTGGGCGTGGGCGTCTACAAGGATGCCCAGGGGCTGACGCCGATTCTGCGCTCAGTGAAGCTGGCCGAACAGCGCCTGGCGGACCAACAAACCACCAAGACCTACATCGGCGGCCACGGCGATGCAGCGTTCGGCAAGCTGATTAATAGGTTGGTGCTGGGCGCCGACTCGCCGCTGCTGCGCGAACGCCGTGCCGGCGCGACCCAGACCCCAGGCGGCACCGGCGCGCTGCGCCTGAGTGCCGACTTTATCGCCCACAGCCTGCCCGGTCGCGGCGTGTGGCTGAGCAACCCGACCTGGCCGATCCACGAAACCATCTTCGCCAAGGCCGGGCTCAAGGTCAGCCACTATCCGTACGTGGGCAGTGACAACCGCCTGGATGTTGCGGCGATGTTGGCTACCCTGGCCAGCGTGCCCAAGGGCGACGTAGTGCTGTTGCACGCCTGCTGTCACAACCCCACCGGCTTCGACCTGTCCCAGGACGACTGGCGCCAGGTTCTGGAGATCGTCCGCGAGCGCGAGCTGCTGCCGCTGATCGACTTTGCCTACCAGGGGTTTGGTGATGGCCTGGAGCAAGACGCGTGGGCCGTGCGCTTGTTCGCTGCCGAGTTGCCTGAGCTGCTGATCACCAGCTCCTGCTCGAAGAATTTCGGTTTGTACAGCGACCGTGTTGGCTCGCTGATTGTCTGCGCAGGTGATGCTGAAAAGCTGCTGGATGTGCGCAGCCAACTGGCATTTATTGCCCGCAACCTGTGGTCGACGCCGCCGGATCATGGTGCAGCCGTAGTCGCCACAATCCTGGGTGATGCCGAGCTGAAAGCGCTGTGGAGCGAGGAAGTCGAAGCCATGCGCCTGCGGATCGCGCAATTGCGCTCCGGGCTGGTGGAAGCCTTGGCGCCTCATGGGCTGTCAGAGCGTTTTGCCCATATCGGCGTGCAACGCGGGATGTTTTCCTATACCGGGTTGAGCGCCGATCAGGTGAAAGAACTGCGCGAGAAGCACAGCGTATATATGGTCAATTCAGGGCGGGCGAACGTTGCCGGAATTGATGAAACGCGCCTGACACTGTTGGCTGACGCGATTGCGGATGTGTGCCACTCCTGAGAGCGGCTCGATTTAGTGTGGCGGGCTGTGTGGCGAGCAGCCAAGCCCACATCTGTTTGCGTCCGGCCATAAAACTGTGATCTACCCCGCCACCATCTCCGCCTTGAGCTGCGCCTCTTTGGCCTGGGCATCGGCCAACCGATACAGCTCGATATGCCCATCCCAGTGCTCGATCAACGCCGTGCAAGACTCCACCCAATCCCCGCAGTTGAGGTAGTCCACCTCCCCTACCTTGCGGATCTCCGCGTGGTGGATATGCCCGCACACCACACCGTGCAACTCGCGCTTGGTCACTTCATGGGCGATGGCTTCTTCGAAGTCGCTGATAAAGCTGACAGCAGTTTTCACCTTGTGCTTGAGGTAGGCCGACAGCGACCAATAGCCGTAACCGTAGCGCGCCCGCCAGTGGTTCAGCCAGCGATTGAGGGTCAGGGTGAATTCGTAGGCAGAGTCGCCAAGGAACGCCAGCCAACGGTGGTAACGGGTGATCACGTCAAACTGATCGCCATGGATCACCAGCAAGTGACGACCATCGGCGGTGACGTGCACCGCCTCGTCCACCAACTGGATATTGCCCAGGATCAGCTTGGAATAACGCCGCAGGAATTCATCATGGTTGCCCGTGACGTAGATCACCTCGGTACCGCGCTTGCTCATGGTCAGCAAGCGGCGGATCACGTTGGTATGGGCCTGGGGCCAATACATGCCGCCGCGCAGTTTCCAGCCGTCGATGATGTCGCCAACCAGGTACACCCGGTCGGCGTGGTAGCCCTTGAGAAACTGCGACAGGTGCTCGGCCTGGCAATCCCGAGTGCCCAGGTGCACGTCGGAAATCCACAGGGTACGAACCCGTTGCTTGCGGCTGGGTTTGGCAAGCTCGGCGCTGGTCATGGGCATACCTCAACGGTGTTTTCGCGAGCTTGCTCCCTGGCGATTAATAGCCCATGACAGTCGTGCGTCAGTCTGATGACAGCGTTCATCAGGCTCCCGGCCATGTAAACTGCCAGCCTGCCCAGGAGATTGCGATGAGACCGACACTCACGCTACGCCACTACACCCACAACCTGATTGCCCATAGCCACGACCATGCGCAACTGGTGTTCGCCCTGGCCGGCCGCCTGGATTTCGACGTGGAAGGTGTAAGTGGCGAGATCCGCCCGCAAGGGGTCATGGTCCTGCCATTCTCGGCCCATCACGCCTGCGGCAGTCCCCAAGGCAGTCATTGCCTGGTGCTCGATGTGCCCGACGAACAATGGCTGGTGCAGTCCCTTGGCGATCATGCCGACGCCAGTCGGCGCCTGCTGGACCAGCCGGCACGGGTGGCGCTGGATGCCCGGCAAGGCCAGTTGGTGCAGTGGCTGGCGAGCAGCCCGCTGGATGATCCGCTGATCGCCCAGCAAGGCGCCGTCTTGTTGCTGGTCAGCCTCAATGGCCAGGCGCCACGCGACAGCCTGCGGCTGCCTTATGCAGCGTTCGATGCCCATATCGACCAACATGCGGCGCACCCGCTGCAAGTCGCCGACCTGGCGCGGATGGCCAATCTATCCGTCGCACGGCTGCATGCACGCTTTGTCACCGAGTGCGGGCAGACGCCCATGGACTACATCCGCAGCCGGCGCTTGCAGATGGCCCGTGGACTGTTGCGCGACAGTCACCTGCCCATCGGCGAGATTGCCGCGCAGGTTGGCTATGGTTCGCAAAGCGCCTTTTCGGCAGCGGTGTTGCGTGAGTTCGGTGAATCCCCCGGCGCCTTGCGACGCCGTCCCCGTAGCAGTTGACGAGTAGAACGAGGCTACGTTCGACAGGGTCGAGACGGCTGCTACACGGACATGCTCAAGAGTCCTGCGACAAAACCTGCGAGTCCGACGACAGACGCCAAACGCTGTAACCCTCTAGACTGGCCGTCTGTCCGCTCACTGCCCAAGGATCACAATGACTCCGCGCTCTGCCCTCGGCGCCCTGCATATCGGCGCATTGATGTTTGGCCTCACCGGCGTCTTCGGCAAACTCGCCGCGGCCTCCCCGGCCATTATCGTCTTTGGCCGCGCCGCGTTCGCCGTGATCGCCCTGGCAGTGTTCGCCCGTTTTGCCAGCAACACTCCCTGGCAGAAGCTGCAAGCCAGCGATTTGCGGCGCCTGCTGCTTAGCGGCTTGTTGCTGGCCGGCCATTGGGTGAGCTTCTTTATTGCCGTGAAGGTGGCCGGCGTGGCGATTGCGACGCTGGGATTTGCCACCTTCCCGGCATTCACGGTGATCCTCGAAGGGCTGATCTTCCGCGAGCGAATCCGCGCCAATGAAATTATCCTGGTGGTGTTGGTCAGCGTCGGCCTGGTGCTGGTCACACCGGATTTCGATCTCGCCAGCCAAGCCACCAACGGCTTGATCTGGGCCGTCGGTTCCGGCTTGCTGTTCTCGCTGCTGTCGCTGAACAACCGCGCCAGTGGCCGCATCCCGCCGGTGCAGGCAGCCCTGTGCCAGAACGTCGTCGTGGCGCTGTGCCTATTGCCAGCCGCCGCTCCAGGCCTGACCGAAGTACGTGCCCTGGATTGGTTGTGGATTGGTCTGTTGGGAGTGTTCTGCACCGGCCTGGCCCACAGCCTGTTTGTCGCCAGCCTCGCGGTGCTCAAGGCGCGCACGGCGGCAGTGGTATTCGCCATGGAACCGGTGTACGGCATCACCGTGGCCTGGCTGCTGTTTGGTGAAAACCCAACCCTGCGCATGCTGATGGGCGGCGCGCTGATCATCCTCGCCATCGTCGTCTCAGGCCTGATGAGCCGCCCCGAAAAGGCCAAACAGCCCGCTGCGCAGGCCTGATCTATACGTTTCCTATCCGTAACAGTCTGTCGTCGTTCACGGATACAGACTCCTCGACGACAGCCATGGTTTTTTTGAAGTTGCTGCATGCGAGTGGTCACTCCATCAACGCTATGCAGGAGTTTCACCATGGACATGTTCATCAGCCTGATTTCCAAATCATCCAAATCATCAGCGGCGCCGTCGGCGGCAATCTGGCCGGCTTGAGCAAGCAAGGCCTGGCCTGGCACCTGGCTCAATACGATTGTCGGTGGTGTGGGCGGCTTGATCCTGACGTTCGTGGTCGGCTGGATCAAAAACAAGATGGCGACCAAATAGCCGCCTATAGATACAGGCCACTGCCCGCCCATCAGTGACAGTGGCTTTTATTGAGTACGGTCGTTGTGCCCAAGATCCCGTTGCGGATCGATCTGGTCACGTACTCGCTGCTTGAGCACCTTAGCTTCCGGGAAGCCGCCGTCCGCCTTGCGCTCCCAGATTTGCACGCCGTCGCAGGTGATGCGAAACGCGCCACCAGTGGCCGGTTCCAGCGCCACTTTGCCTAGGTCATCGGCAAAGGTACTCAACAGTTCTTGAGCCAGCCACGCCGCGCGCAGCAGCCACTGACATTGCGTGCAATAGGTGATGACAATCTCGGGTTTGGGCGCGGACATGAAATGACTGGCTCCTGAGGTAATGGGATCGGCGGATCGGGTGGCTATAATACCGACCTTTATCGTCCAGCCCCGAGATTGATGATGCGCCGCCTGTTGTCCTGCCTGTTGCTGTGCCTACTCCCCATCCTTGTGCAAGCTGTTGAGACACCGCGCCCGAAGATCGGCCTGGTGCTTTCCGGTGGCGCCGCCCGTGGCCTGGCCCACATTGGCGTGCTCAAGGCTCTGGAAGAACAAGGTATCCACATTGATGCCATTGCAGGCACCAGCATGGGCGCGGTGATTGGCGGGCTGTATGCCTCGGGCTACAAGATCGACGAGTTGGAAAAGCTGGCGCTGAACATCGACTGGAAGCTGGCACTCTCCGATGCACCACCTCGGGAGGATGTACCATTTCGACGCAAGCAGGATGATCGGGATTTTTTGGTCAAACAAAAGCTCAGCTTTCGCGACGACGGCAGCCTCGGCCTGCCATTGGGTGTAATCCAGGGCCAGAACCTGGCGCTGCTACTGGAAAGCATGTTCGCCCACAGCAGCAACACTCGGGACTTCGACAAGCTGCCCATTCCGTTTCGGGCGGTCGCGACCGATATCACCAGCGGCGAAAAAGTGGTGTTTCGCAAAGGCCACCTGCCGCAAGTGATCCGCGCCAGCATGTCGATCCCCGCCGTGTTCGCCCCGGTGGAACTGGACGGCCGACTGCTGGTGGACGGCGGCATGACCGACAACATCCCGTTGGATGTGGCGCGGGAGATGGGCGTCGACATCGCCATTGTGGTGGACATCGGCACGCCGCTGCGCACCCGCAAGCAACTGGCGACGGTGGTGGATGTGCTCAACCAGTCCATCACCCTGATGACCCGGCGCAACTCCGAGGAACAACTCAAGGCCCTGCATCCGCGCGATGTGTTGATCCAACCATCGCTGGCCGCTTATGGTGTGACCGATTTCGGTCGAGCCAAGGACATGATCGACGCCGGCTACCGCGCCACCCGCGCCCTCGACGCACGCCTGTCGAGGCTGCGTCCCGCCGAGTCGGTCGACGCCGAGCTGGCGGCGGCACGCACACCTGGCCAGCGCAATCCGGTGATCACCGCAATCAAGGTGGAGAATGACTCGAAAGTCGGCGACGACGTCATCCGCTACTACATCCGCCAACCCATCGGCGAACGCCTGGACCTGGGCCGCCTGCAAGCGGACATGGGTACCTTGTACGGCCTGGACTACTTCGAGCAGGTGCAATATCGCGTCGTGAAAAAGGGCCAGGACAATACCTTGGTGATCAGCGCGCGGGGTAAACGCAGCGGCACCGATTACCTGCGCCTGGGCCTCAACCTTTCCGATGACATGCGCGGCGACAGCGCCTTCAACCTCGGCGCCAGCTACCGAATCAACGGCATCAACCGCCTCGGCGCCGAATGGCTGACACGCGTGCAGATTGGTGATCGGCAGGAGTTGTACAGCGAGTTTTATCAGCCGATGGACACCGGTTCGCGCTACTTCGTCGCCCCCTATATCAGCGCCGAAGCGCAGAACGTCGAGCTGATTGAAGATAACAATCCGATTTCGGAGTACCGCCTGGAACGTTATGGTTTTGGCCTCAACGTCGGCCGGCAGATCGGCAACAGCGGCGAGATCCGCTTCGGTGTCGGCGAAGCCTGGGGAAAGGCCGATGTGCGCATTGGTGATCGCGACTTGCCGAGCGTCAGCTTCAGTGAGGGCTTCTATGAACTGAAGTACTCCTTCGACTCCCTGGACAACGTCTACTTCCCCCACACGGGCGAAGACATCGGCCTGGCCTTCCGTGAATTCGAACCGGGCCTGGGTTCCGACCAGCGCTATCGGCAGTGGGAGTTCAAGCTGGACAAGGCCATGAGCCACGGGCCGGACACACTGGTTCTGGGCGGTCGTTATGGGCGCACTCTGGACAATTCGGACGTGGTGATTTCCAGCTTCCTGCTGGGCGGTGCGCGGCAGCTGTCGGGCTTTCGCCAGGACGCGATTGCCGGACAGAACATCAGCCTGATGCGGGCGGTCTATTATCGCCGCCTGACGCCACGTTCATACCTGCCGCTGGACTTCCCGCTGTACCTGGGCGCGTCCCTGGAACGGGGACGCGCGTGGAACAACGACAATGAATTCGACAGCGGCTACATCAATGCCGCGAGTATTTTCCTCGGGTTTGATACGCCGCTGGGGCCGTTGAATTTCAGCTATGGATTTAATGATGACAATCAGAAGGCGCTGTATCTGAATCTGGGGCAGACGTTCTGACTTTCTGTGGCAAAGGGACTTGCCACTGGTCTCAGGTTTTTTCCAGATTCGCCAGGATGTGCCCGTGAACCCGCATGCACACTCGCAAATCATCTTCGTCGACACCGACAAACAGTTCATGACGCAGGGCTGTGGCGATGGTTTCGATCTGCTCAATCAAAGGGCGGGCGGTATCGCACAGCACGATGCGTTTGGCCCGACGGTCTTCGAGTACCGCCTGGCGTTGTACCAGGCCCTGGTTTTCCAGGCTGTCGAGCAAACGGGCCAGGGTCGGCCCTTCAACCCCGACGCTTTGCGCCAGCTCGCGCTGGGTAGGTGCGCTTTCGAAACGGGCCAGGTGCAGCAGCACCAGCCAGCGCGCCTGGGACAGACCCAGGCCAGCCAGACGGCGATCCAGCTCGGCACGCCAACCTCGGGACATCTGCGCCAGCTGCATGCCAAAACGGTGTTGATCAGTTAACGGCATAAAAAACTCATGGATTAGACTAAAAACAAAGTATGGCTAATTATTAGTCAGCTAAGCATGACCCAT
The DNA here is from genome assembly GCF_008369295.1 of Pseudomonas sp. ANT_H4. Lineage (GTDB taxonomy): Bacteria > Pseudomonadota > Gammaproteobacteria > Pseudomonadales > Pseudomonadaceae > Aquipseudomonas. The sequence continues at coordinate 260,646 of NZ_VOBG01000004.1, forward strand.
GACAGTAGGCAAGGCTTGGTATGTACTGACTCCTTACAATGTCGCAATTGACACATTAAATCTCGAATTCCGACTGCAAAGCGGCCCTGACGCAGTACAAAACACCCTCGGGAACCCGCCCGGTAAACAGCGGCGATATCTCGGAAACGGGTGGCAACTCGCCTTCTCCGTCGAGGAAGGCGTCCTGAATTTCGCCGAGCAAATCTTCCGGCAAATCAAGGGCCTGCTCCAGGGACAGTTGTTGCTTGCCGATGGACTCAGCGAGCAGGGTGTAGACGTTTTTTTCCGAGCATTGCAACTGCCCAGCGATCTGGATCGGGGTCATGCCGGCGCGGGCCAGACTGATCAACTCATGACGAATATCGGCGATTTCTTTCGGCGCTTCGACCTGGCCGCCGAGGACTTCGAGGAACGCCTGGCCATAACGCTCCAGCTTGCGTGCGCCGACGCCACTGACCCTGGCCATTTCCGCCAGGGTGGTGGGTTGTTCGCGGAGCATTTCCAGCAAGGTGGAGTCGGGAAAGATAACGTAAGGCGGCACGCTGTGCTCCTGGGCCAGCTTGCGCCGCAAGGTACGCAAGGCTTCCCACTGCTCGCGCTCCTCGCCACGCACCAGTTGGCTGGCCTGGCTGGTGCTGGTTTTCGCGGTGGTTTGTGGCTTGAGGTCGCGGCGCAGCTCCAGGCTGACTTCACCCTTGAGCAGCGGCCGACAACTGTCGTTCAGACGCAAACCGCCGTAGCCTTCCAGGTCGATATCCACCAGGCCACGGGCGACCATCTGTCGAAACAGCGAGCGCCACTCGCCTTCGGCCCGCGCCTTGCCCACGCCGTACACCGACAGGTGCTGATGGCCAAAACTGCGGACCTTTTCGTTGTCCTTGCCCAGCAACACGTCCACCAGATGGCCGACGCCGTAACGCTGGCCGGTGCGGTAGATGGCCGACAACCCCTGGCGCGCAGGCTCGGTGGCATCCCAGGTCTGCACGCCGTCCACGCAGTTGTCGCAGTGGCCGCAAGGCTTTGGCATGTCTTCGTCGAAATAGGCGAGCACGGTCTGACGGCGGCAGCGGGTTTCTTCGCACAGCGACAACATGGCGTCGAGCTTGTGCTGTTCCAGCCGCTTGTGGCGTTCATCGCCTTCGGAGTTCTGCAGCATCTGCTTGAGCATCACCACGTCTTGCAGGCCATAGACCATCCAGGCATCGGCCGGCAGGCCATCACGGCCGGCACGACCGGTTTCCTGGTAATACGCTTCAAGGGACTTGGGCAAATCCATATGGGCGACGAAACGCACGTTGGATTTGTCGATACCCATGCCGAAGGCGATGGTGGCGACCATGATCAGGCCTTCCTCGTTGAGGAAGCGCTTCTGGTGGTAGGCGCGTAGCTCATTGGGCAAGCCGGCGTGGTACGGCAGCGCGGGGTAACCCTGTTCACAGAGGAATGCCGCCACTTCGTCGACTTTCTTGCGCGACAGGCAATAGACGATGCCGGCGTCGCTACGTCGCTCCGAGAGAAAGGCCAGCAACTGCTTGCGCGGCTGTTCCTTGGGCACAATGCGATAAAAGATGTTGGGCCGGTCGAAGCTGGAAAGGAAACGCTCGGCATCCTGCAAATGCAGGCGCTCGACGATTTCTTCACGGGTGCGCTTGTCGGCGGTGGCGGTCAGGGCGATGCGCGGGACGTTGGGAAACAGTTCCGCCAACTGCCCCAATTGCAGGTATTCGCGACGGAAGTCGTGGCCCCACTGGGATACACAGTGGGCTTCGTCGATGGCGAACAGGGCGATTTCCAGGCTCTGCAAGAACGCCAGCATTCGCGGCTGGACCAGGCGCTCGGGGGCCAGGTAAAGCATCTTCACTTCGCCACGCTTGATGCGCATGGCAAGATCACGCTGCTGTTCGGCGCTCAATGTGGAATTCAATGCCGCAGCGGCAACGCCAAGTTCTTCAAGGGTCGCCACCTGATCGTCCATCAAGGCGATCAACGGCGACACCACCACGGCGAGCCCATCGCGCAGCAACGCTGGCACTTGGAAACACAAGGACTTGCCGCCGCCGGTAGGCATCAATACCAGGGCATCACCGCCATTGGCCACGCGCTCAATGATTGCACCCTGACGGCCACGAAAACTGTCGTAGCCGAAGATGTCCTTGAGGACGCGTTGAGCCTGTTCAAGCATGAAAAACTCCAAATATCGCCGAAATCCCGCTGTACAGGCTGGCCGAAAAAGCGCGTCTCGACGGGAAATAATCCGTAAGCGAACTTTTCCCGCTGCGCCGTTTGGCCTGCAGGGGCATCACAAAACGCGGCAGTATACCCGAGCACCACCCGGCAAAGGGCGCCGCTGACGAATAGCGACCCGATTGAAAACCTGGCAAATGTGCACAGCGACTGGCCTGGGCGCTCAAGAAGGCCTAGAATTCAGCATCGTTTATTCCCAAGGTAACCCGTCAATGTCCTTCGCTGAGCAACTAACCCGCCTGCAAGCCTTCCTCGATGCCGACGAGCTGCATGACGAGGCGCTGGACTACGTGGCCGCCCACGGCTACCTGACCGCCCTGTCGATCTGCTCCGAAGTGGTTCCCGAACGTGAATGGATCGACGCGCTGTTCTCCGAAGAGCCTCACTACCGTGACGACGCCGAGCGCGCAGAAATCGAAGCTACCCTGTTGGCCCTCAAGGCCCACATCGGCCGTCAACTGGCTTCCGATGAGGAATTCGAGCTGCCATGCGACCTGGACCTCGGCGAAGAACCGGATGATTCCGATCTGCGCGGCTGGTGCATTGGCTTTATGGAAGGTGTGTTCCTGCGCGAAGCCGCCTGGTTCGAAACCGCCGAGGAAGAAGTCAGCGAAATGCTGCTGCCGATCATGGTCGGTTCCGGCCTGTTCGACGATCAGCCTGAGTTCGCTGACATCGCCACCGACGCCAACTTGATGGACGACATGGTCGTTCAGATCCCGGAAGCGCTGACCGCCCTGTACCTGCTGTGCAACGCACCTGACGAAAAACCGGCGCTCCTCAAGCCTCGCCACCACTGAGTCCGTTGCCCGTGGCGCCCATGGGCAACCGTTCTCTGCTCGTGCGTTACGCTCTGCTGGCCATCGGCTGGCTGAGCGTAGTGCTCGGAGTCATCGGAATTTTCCTGCCGGTCTTGCCGACCACCCCCTTTCTGCTGCTGGCTGCCGCCTGCTTCGCCCGAAGTTCACCGCGCTTCTACCAATGGCTGGTGGAGCACCCGCGGCTGGGCCCGTGGGTTCGTGATTACCTGGATGGCAACGGCATTCCGCTCAAGGGCAAGGTATATGCCATTGGGGTGATGTGGCTGAGCATCGGGTTTTCCTGCTACCTGGTACCGCTGCCTTGGGCCCGCGGGTTCATGTTGACCAGTGCGGTGCTGGTGACCCTCTATATCCTGCGACAGAAAACCCTGCCCCGACGCTGATACTCAATTGATAAAGCTTGCACACGACCTTGGTCGACACTGACTAACCCCAAGCATCATGCGAGACTGTCCGTCCTGGGCCTGGAATGCCCGGGTGTTCTTATGTCCGGAGTTCTCATGACGCTGTCCAGCGGGCTGATCGCCGCCGTTGCCCTGGCTTATATGGCCATTATGTTTGCCATTGCCTTCTATGGTGACCGCCGCCGCACGCCGCTGCCACCACGGGTGCGTGCCTGGGTGTATAGCCTGTCGCTGGCCGTCTATTGCACCAGTTGGACCTTCTTCGGCGCGGTCGGCCAGGCGGCCGAACAGTTGTGGGCGTTTTTACCGATTTACCTGGGTCCGGTGCTGTTGCTGGTGTTGGCACCCTGGGTGCTGCAAAAAATGATATTGATCAGCAAGCAGGAGAACATCACCTCCATTGCCGACTTTATCGCCGCCCGCTATGGCAAGTCCCAGTCCCTGGCAGTGGTGGTAGCTCTGATCTGCCTGGTGGGCGTGCTGCCGTACATTGCCCTGCAACTCAAAGGCATCGTGCTGGGGGTGAACCTGCTGATCGGTGCCGGCGCCGATGCCACCGGCACACGGGCCCAGGACACCGCACTGATCGTGTCGCTAGTGCTGGCACTGTTCACCATTGTCTTCGGTACCCGCAACCTCGATGCCACGGAACACCACCGCGGCATGGTGCTGGCGATTGCCTTTGAATCCCTGGTCAAGCTGTTCGCGTTCCTCGCTGTTGGCGCCTTCGTTACCTATGGCCTGTATGACGGTTTTGATGATTTGTTCAGCCAGGCAATGCTTGCGCCACGGCTGGAGGAGTACTGGAAAGAGACCATCAACTGGCCATCGATGGTGGTCCAGACTGGCGTGGCAATGATGGCGATCATCTGCCTGCCCCGGCAGTTCCACGTCACTGTGGTGGAAAATATCGACCCTCAGGATTTGCGCCTGGCCAAGTGGGTGTTCCCCGCGTATCTGGTGCTGGCCGCGCTGTTCGTGGTGCCGATTGCCCTGGGTGGGAAAATGCTGCTGCCGGGTTCGGTACTGCCCGACTCCTATGTGATCAGCCTGCCCCTGGCCGAATCCCATCCGGCCCTGGCGCTGCTGGCCTTTATCGGGGGTGCTTCGGCGGCGACCGGCATGGTGATCGTGGCCAGTGTCGCGCTGTCGACCATGGTCTCCAACGATATGCTGCTGCCCTGGTTGCTGCGCCGTACCAACGCCGAACGTCCATTCGAAGTGTTCCGCCACTGGATGCTCTCGGTGCGCCGGGTCAGTATCGTCATCATTCTCCTGCTGGCTTACGTCAGCTACCGCCTGCTGGGCTCCACCGCGAGCCTGGCGACCATCGGCCAGATTGCCTTTGCCGCTGTCACCCAACTGGCGCCGGCGATGCTCGGTGCGCTGTATTGGAAACAGGCCAACCGCCGTGGGGTGTTTGCCGGATTGGCGGCAGGGACATTCCTGTGGTTCTACACCTTGGTACTGCCGATTGCGGCCCACAGCCTGGGTTGGTCACTGAGTATCTTCCCTGGCCTGAGCTGGTTGCATGGCAACCCGCTGGGACTGCCGATCACGCCACTGACCCAAGGCGTGGTGCTGTCCCTGGCCGGTAACTTCACGCTGTTTGCCTGGGTTTCCGTGTTGTCGCGCACACGGGTCTCCGAACACTGGCAGGCCGGCCGATTTATCGGCCAGGAAACCAGTCAGCGCGCCAGTACGCGCTCTATGCTCTCGGTGCAGATCAACGACCTGCTCAGCCTGGCCGCCCGCTTCGTCGGTGAAGAACGGGCGCAACAGAGCTTTATCCGCTTCGCCTATCGCCAAGGCAAAGGCTTCAACCCTAACCAGAACGCTGACAATGACTGGATCGCCCACACCGAGCGGCTGCTGGCCGGTGTGCTGGGCGCCTCCTCGACCCGAGCGGTGGTGAAAGCGGCCATTGAAGGCCGGGAAATGCAGCTTGAAGACGTCGTACGAATCGCCGACGAAGCCTCGGAAGTGCTGCAGTTCAACCGGGCGCTGTTGCAGGGCGCCATTGAAAACATCACCCAAGGCATCAGCGTGGTCGACCAGTCCCTCAAGCTGGTGGCCTGGAACCGTCGTTATCTGGAGCTGTTCAATTACCCGGACGGACTGATCAGCGTCGGCCGGCCGATTGCCGACATTATTCGCTACAACGCCGAACGCGGACTGTGCGGTCCGGGGGAAGCCGAAGTGCATGTCGCCCGGCGCCTGCATTGGATGCGCCAAGGCCGTGCCCATACCTCGGAGCGCCTGTTCCCCAATGGCCGGGTGATCGAGCTGATTGGCAACCCGATGCCCGGCGGCGGCTTTGTCATGAGTTTCACCGACATCACCGCATTCCGCGAGGCCGAGCAAGCCTTGACCGAGGCCAACGAAGGCCTGGAGCAGCGCGTCACTGAACGTACCCATGAACTGTCGCAACTGAACGTCGCCCTGACCGATGCCAAAGGCGTCGCCGAATCGGCCAACCAGTCGAAAACAAGGTTCCTGGCGGCGGTCAGCCACGACCTGATGCAACCGCTGAACGCGGCGCGGTTGTTCTCCGCCGCCCTCTCCCATCAGAACGACGGATTGTCGGGGGAAACCCGGCAACTGGTGCAGCATCTGGACAGCTCGCTGCGCTCGGCCGAAGACCTGATTAGCGACCTACTGGACATCTCACGCCTGGAAAACGGCAAGATCAATCCTCAGCACCACCCCTTTGCCCTCAACGAACTGTTTGATGCCTTGGGCGCCGAGTTCAAGGCACTGGCCCAGGAACAAGGCCTGGACTTCCGCGTGCGGGGCAGCCGCTTGCGTGTCGACAGCGACATCAAGTTGCTGCGACGGGTTTTGCAGAATTTCCTGACCAACGCCTTCCGATATGCCGATGGCCCGGTGCTGCTGGGGGTGCGGCGGCGCCGGGGAGAGCTATGCCTGGAGGTCTGGGACCGGGGTCCCGGCATCCCGCCAGACAAACAGAAAGTGATCTTCGAAGAGTTCAAGCGCCTGGACAGCCACCAGACCCGTGCCGAAAAGGGCCTGGGCCTTGGGCTGGCGATCGCCGACGGCCTGTGCCGAGTACTTGGCCACCGCTTGCGTGTGCGCTCATGGCCGGGCAAGGGCAGCGTATTCAGCGTCAGCGTGCCCCTGGCCCGCAAGCAAACCAGCACACCGGTCCAGACCGTACTGGAAAATGGCCAACCCATGAGTGGCGCCCAGGTGCTGTGCGTGGATAACGAAGACAGCATCCTCATCGGCATGCGCAGCTTGCTGACTCGCTGGGGTTGCCAGGTCTGGACCGCCCGCGACCAGGCGCAGTGCGTGGCGTTGCTGGCAGAGGGGATGCGACCGCAATTGGCCCTGGTGGATTACCACCTGGACCACGGCGAGACCGGTACTGAGTTGATGGGTTGGCTGCGAGCAGAGCTGGCGGCACCAATACCAGGCGTGGTGATCAGCGCCGATGGGCGCCCAGAAATGGTGGCCGAGGTGCATGCCGCGGGATTGGATTATTTGGCCAAACCGGTCAAGCCTGCGGCGCTTAGGGCGTTGTTGAGTCGGCATTTACCGTTGTAGCCAAGGAGGCACGTTACCTGTGGGAGCCTCACATATTGACGGGGCTCTACTCCGGCAACTGCGCCACACCGTCTTCATCGGTCATCGCCCGCTCCAGCAGATCGGCCGGCAGGCTTTTACTGGCGCGAGCACCGAGCAGTTTCAGTTGTTCGGTACGACTGACCAGATTCCCGCGTCCATCTGTCAGCTTATTGCGCGCCGCGCTGTAGGCCTTGTCCAACTGCTGCAGGCGATTGCCCACCTCGTCCAGATCCTGGATAAACAATACGAACTTGTCATACAGCCAGCCAGCACGCTCGGCGATTTCCCGGGCGTTCTGGGTTTGCCGTTCCTGTTTCCACAGGCTGTCGATCACCCGTAGGGTCGCCAGTAACGTCGTCGGGCTGACGATGACGATGTTGCGGTCGAAAGCCTCCTGAAACAGATTCGGCTCAGCCTGCAATGCAGCGGAAAACGCGGCTTCGATGGGCACGAACAGCAGGACAAAGTCCAGGCTGTGCAAGCCCTCCAGACGCTTATAGTCCTTGCCGGCGAGGCCTTTGACGTGGGTGCGCAAGGACAAGACATGCTGCTTGAGAGCGGCCTGGCCGATCACTTCATCGTCAGCAACAACGTACTGCTGATAGGCGGTCAGGCTGACCTTGGAGTCCACCACCACCTGCTTGTCGCCCGGCAACATGATCAGCACGTCCGGCTGGAAGCGCTCGCCATCCGGGCCCTTGAGGTTGACCTGGGTCTGGTACTCGCGGCCTTTCTCCAGGCCTGCATGCTCAAGCACCCTTTCAAGAATCAACTCACCCCAGTTGCCCTGGGTTTTCTGGCCTTTGAGGGCACGGGTCAGGTTGGTCGCTTCATCCGACAGACGCAGGTTCAGTTGCTGCAGGCGCTCAAGTTCCTTGGCCAGGGAAAAGCGTTCCCGCGCCTCACTCTGATAGCTTTCTTCCACCCGCTTTTCGAAGGACTGAATGCGCTCCTTGAGGGGATCAAGCAGTTGTCCCAGGCGCTGCTGGCTGGTTTCGGCGAACCGCTGCTCGCGCTCGTCGAAAATTTTTCCGGCGAGCTCCGCGAACTGTGCCCGCAGTTCATCCCGCGAACCTTGCAGGTCGCTGAGGCGTTGCTGATGGCTTTCCTGTTGTTCCCGAAGTTCGGCGCGCAGGGCGGCCGACAAGGCATCAAGGCGCCGCAACTCGACTTCCTTGGCAGAGCGCTCGATATTCCAGGTATGGGCAGCGTCGCGCGCGTTGTCGCGATCGATCTGCAGCAACTCGACTTCCCGGCGCACAGCAGCAAGATCCGCCTGCTTGGCGGCATTGGCCTGGCTCAGGTCACTGATTTCATCGCGACTGGCGTCCAATTGCGCCGCCAACCCTTCCTGGGCTAGTTGCGCGATGGAGAGGCGCTCTTCGAGCAATTCCCAGCCGGCCATTCGCGCACTCAGGCGTCGCTGAATCTGCCAGCACAGCACCAATAAAGGTAACGCAGCAGCAGCGAGACCCAGCGCCACACTGGTCCAGTCAAAAGCCATAGCCACTCCTGCCATCACCATAAAAGAAGAAGGTTAACCAAGCAGGCGCGCCGTGGACAGCTCAGTCTTCGATTTGGCCCAGTTCGCGCTGGGCACGGAGGTCGCCGGCACGGGCGGCCTGACGCAACAGATCGTGACCGATGCGCCGGTCCCGGGCGCTGCCACATTCGCGGCACATCAATTGGCCTAATCGACTTTGCGCGGCAACCACACCTTCACGGGCGGGCTGCTTGAGCAAGCGACCAGCAAAATGCTTGACGTTGGGGCTGTCAGCTAGGCGCGGGTTGTCCAGCAGCCACAAAGCGACCCTCAAGGAAAAACGCTTGGGTGCGGTAACAACGGAAGGGCTGTCGGTAACAGAAGGTGATACTGAGCGAAACTTCATAAAGCACTGTAGGGCAGAACGGAAGGCGCGCCACTCTACTCCTTTTTTCATACGGGTAAAGCTGAAAAAAGCCTGCACGCCCGTCCTAGAGCAAGCGCTTGGGACAATCCACAGAAGCTGTGGATAACTCAGTGGACAACCCTCCTTTAACTCCCGCAAAGGCCCATGGAATGGGGGCCGCAGTCAAACTGACGATTTTTTCACCAATAAAAAAAAGCCAGATTTTTCATTGACTTAAATTTTCGTTGCAGGCACTCAAGGGTATTACCAACCTTATGACTGTGAGGTGACACGCTGCGCAACCAATGTGCACAACTGCCCACATGGTGGTTATATCGCCGCCCTTTTTAGCCCACCGCCACCCCAAAACGTTACTGACGCCTCACACCACCGCCACTTTTCAAACGCTCTTGAGCTCGCCACACTGTTCGGCCTACATGAAAGGCATTCGGCTAGCCGCGACGACGACCTCGCTGATTTATCCAGGGTTTCTAGGGGCTGACTGAAGTATTTTCTCTAACGCGCTTCCTTTTCAGGATTCAATCCGTTAGTATCCCCGGCGTTAGTACCAAGCTGAAAGTCAATTCTGGTCGAACAAATCCCCCGCGACATAACTTTCCTAAAGAAGAGTTACTGTCCATATCGATGGGATCGACCACCTCGATGGTTTCCAGGTATCACTTGCGACGACACTGCCTTTGAATAATGCAAAGGGTGTCGCGAAGTCTCAATACTCTGACCGAACCAACCTGCAGATTGATCAGGATCTTCACCCTGGGCCCAGAACCTTTGCCCCTGTTGTGTTGCCTGCCCTCCTAAGTACCTACCTGCCAGCCCAAGCGCGCCAAACTAATTAGCGCTTCAAACTGGCTGCTTTGTTCCAGTCGGGCTCTTCGTTCGATCAATGGTGATCAACGTCACTGGAACGTTTTAATGTTGCACGGTTTTTAACCGTGTTATTTGTAGGAACACCAATAATATGTCCACTCAAATCCATACTCAGGATGCCATTCGCACCCTCACCAATGCTTTTGCACCAATGAATTGCCTGATCATGGCCGCTCGTAAAGGCTGCTTCAGCTTCACCCTGGTCAACGAACACGGCATCGCTCGTCACAGTGAACGCCTGTACCCCGATCAATACTCCAGCGCAGAACCGCTGCAGGCCGTGATCGAGCGTACCCGTCAGGCACTGATTGCCTGATCGACCCCAACACTGAAAAACCCGAAACCCTGCCTGCAAAGCAGGGTTTTTTATTGCCTGAAATCCGAGCAATTGAACTTTTACTTAAGTTCAAACAGATATAACGGTTATAACCGAATGATAAAAATATTTTAAAAACAGTCCTTTACGTCGTAAATATGACACTACACTTCAACTCAAGCGGCATGATCCGCTTCCGGCGAGCCTGAGATCCGATTCACCGCTGCCAAGCCCCCCCTTCTCAGGCCTCGTCGACCACTTCCACGCTTCGAGGGCTTTATGGGTATCGCCGCCAGCGAATTGTGTCGTTATGTGATCCGGCCCACCTTGATTTACCTGGGCCGCCACAGCCAAGCTGCGGAATCCCTGCTGCTGGGCATCGCTGCCAGCCAATCAGCCTTGGGTACCGCCCTGCATGACCGTCGAGGTCATGGTCTGTATCGCATCACTGAACTACGCCACCGGGCCCTGTGGGACGAATACCTGGCCCTCGACCCAGAACGCGCCAGCCTGGTACGAGGTCTCGCCAGCCAACACGCATTCCTTAGCGGGCCCCAGCTTGAGTTGACGGTCAACCTGCGTTACGCCACTGCCATTGCCTGGCTGCTGGTGGAGAAACATCACCCCGCCCTACCCTCTCCCGACGACGTGCAGGCCATGGCGCGAATCTGGCGAGAAATCTTCCAACCCCAGGGCCGGCTGCGGGATTTCACCCGCGCCTGGCACACCTGTGTTTCACCGCTGAATCAGGTCGCCTGCTGATCGGGCAATTTGCAAGATTCGGCAAACACCGCTCACCTTGGTCTGATTGTCCTACAAAACCGCTCTATCTCCTGTGTTTCAGCCTATAGCGCTAACTTGAAAATATTGTTACTTTCCGCAGCGGTGATCACCACGGAGTTCTAATAATGAAAAAAGTAATGCTCAAGACCACACTTAGCCTCGCCATTGCCATGGTCTCCTCCCAACTGTTCGCAAGCGGCTTTGCCCTCAACGAACAAAGCGTCAGCGGGATGGGTACCGGTTTCGCGGGTCGCTCTTCTTCTGCCGATGATGCAAGCACTGTCTACGGTAACCCTGCCGGTATGTCTCGCTTGAATGGCCAGCAAATCACCGGCGGTGTTGCTGCCATTGATGCGTCGACCGACATCAAGGACGTCAGTGGCCGCCCAAGCGGTTCCAACAAAGGCGACATGGTTCCGTTCACCGCGGTGCCGTTCGGTTTCTACACCAACAAACTCGACGATCAGTGGGCCATCGGCTTTGGTGTGTATGCACCTTTCGGCCTGGTGACAGATTACGAAAGCGGCTTCCAGGGCCGTGGCTTTGGCAGCAAGAGCGAAGTGAAGGTCATGACCTTCCAGCCAACTGTCAGCTATGCCTTCAACGACAAGGTTTCCATCGGTTTTGGCCCAACCATCAACCGAATTTCCGGCGTATTGGAATCGGACAAGACCCTGGTAATCGGCGCGCCTTTCGCTGATACCAACGTCAAGATCAAGGGTGACGACACTGCACTGGGCTTCAACTTCGGTGTGCTGGTCCAGGCTACAGACACCACCCGTGTCGGCCTGACCTACCACTCGAAGGTCAAATACAAGCTTGAAGGCCACACCACTGTCACAGGCCCGGCTCAGACTCAAGGAGCGCTGCGCAACAACCGTTACGACGCCTCCCTGAAAATCGAGACCCCTGAGTCCTACGATCTGTCGGTCACTCAAGACCTGACTGACGCCTGGAAACTCTACGGCGGTGCAACCTGGACGCGCTGGAGCCGCCTGAAAGAGATCACCGTCAATAACGACGGTGTGACTGGGACAAACGGTGGCGCCTTGGCCCCGAGCCGCATCGCTAACATCACCGAAGAGCAAAACTGGCACGACACCTGGGCCTATGCCGTAGGTACCTCGTACCAGTTGACCAAACAGGTCGTGCTGCGTACCGGCCTGACATTCGACCAGTCGCCTACCAACAACACCGATCGTTCACCGCGCATCCCGACTGGCGACCGTACGATCTTCAGTGTGGGTCTGGGCTATAAGGTCATGGATAACATGACGGTCGACCTGGCTTACTCGTACTTGAAGGAAGAGGACATCAAGGTCAACAACACCTCGCTGCCGTCCAACTACCAAGCCAAGTACCAAAACAGTGCCAACGGTTTCGGCCTGGGCATGACTTACACCTTCTGATTCAGACCGGTGTAAAAAAGCCCCGCCCTCCTGCAAAGGAGGCGGGGCTTTTTAATGGGCGGCGATCAGGGCTTGGAAGCCAACGCCTGCTCCACCGCCTTTATCAGATCCGGGCTGTCGGGCTTGGTTAGGCTGGAAAAATTGGCAATCACCTTGCCCTGGCGATCTACCACGTACTTGTAGAAGTTCCACTTGGGCGCGCTGCTTTGTTGCGCAAGGATCTTGAACAGGTGCACAGCGTCTGGCCCCTTGACCTTCTGCGGCTCGGTCATGGTGAAGGTCACACCGTAATTGACGTAGCAGACCTTGGCCGTTTCCTCGCCGGTCTTGGCTTCCTGCTTGAAGTCATCCGACGGTACGCCAATCACTTCCAGCCCATCGTCCTTATAGCGCTGATACAACGCCTCAAGGCCTTTGAACTGGGGAGCGAACCCGCAGAAGCTGGCAGTGTTGACGATCACCAGCGGCTTTGCGGCAAAGCGCTGGCACAGGTCGATGGACTCCTTGGCGCGCAACTTGGGCAATTGGCCTTCAAGCAACGCCGGGCAATCGGCGGCCATGGCAACACCGCCAAAAGCCACCATCAGGGCCGGTACTGCAAGCCAGCGCATCAGCATGTCGAATGTCCTTGAATAGGTTCAGACACAGAACTTAACAGATCGCCATGCCCAGTTGCATCAACGCCAGGCCGCCCTGCTGCCACCCCCACCATGCCAGTAACAGCAGCAGGCCCGCTCCCCCTGCCACGAACCAACGCCCTATCGAACTCATGCTGCCTCCATCTGCGCCTGTAATCGGGCCACCGGGCGCTCACGCACCGGCCAGTTCAAGGCAGCGGCGAGCACGCTCAAGACAATCGCCACTTGCCAGATCAAATCGTAGTTGCCGGTTCGATCATAGACCACGCCGCCCAGCCAGCCACCGAGGAACGAACCCAGTTGGTGGAACAGAAACACGATCCCACCCAGCATGGAAAGATTTCTGACACCAAACAGGGTCGCTACCGTGCCATTAGTCAGCGGCACGGTGGACAGCCACAAGAAACCCATGGCCATGCCGAACAGGTAGGCACTCATTTCAGTCACCGGCGCCCACAGGAACAGCACGATCACCACCGCCCGCAACAGGTACAAGCCGGTCAACAGCCGCGGCTTGGACATCCGCCCGCCGAGCCAACCGGCTGTGTAGGTGCCGAAGATATTGAACAAGCCAATCAACGCCAACACTGTCGTACCCACGGTGGCCGGCAGATGCTGGTCCACCAGATACGCCGGCAAATGCACACCAATAAATACCACCTGGAAACCGCAGACGAAAAAGCCAAAGGCCAGCAACCAGAAACCGGAATGGGAACAGGCTTCGTGCAGCGCTTCACGTAGCGTCTGCTGGCCTGCCAGCACCGGCAGCGGGCGATCCTTGAGCATGGTCACCAGCGGCACGATCAACGCCACCAGAAGGCCCAGCACCAGCAACGCGGCAGACCAGCCGAGCCAACCGATCAAGCCCAGGGTGCCCGGCAACATGGTGAACTGGCCGAAAGAGCCGGCCGCACTGGCGATACCCATGGCCATGCTGCGTTTCTCCGCTGGCACGGCGCGCCCCACCACGCCAAGAATCACCGAGAACGAAGTACCGGAAAGGCCAATCCCGATCAATAAACCGGCACTCAACGACAGCGACCATGCCGAGTCCGATAAGCCCATGAACACCAGGCCCAGGGCATAAAGTACGCCGCCAATCATCACCACTTTTGCCGCACCGAAGCGGTCGGCCACGGCGCCGGTGAAGGGTTGGGCCAGGCCCCAAATCAAGTTTTGCAAGGCAATGGCAAAGGCAAAGGTTTCGCGCCCCCAGCCAAATTCGGCACTCATGGGCGCCAGGAATAGACCAAATCCGTGCCGCACACCCAGGGACAGAGCCAGGATCAGCGCACTCCCGACAAGAATCCAGCCACTAGTACGCCACATCGAGGTCATTTCTTATTCTCCGTTCACGGGTATATACCCGCTTATGATCGAACAAACTTGCGTTTAAGCAAGTTCGTCCAGCAAGGCCAACAGGGTTTCGCGCTTTTCTGCTCCCAACCGATCAATCAGCTTCTGCTGCGCAGCTTCCCAGGCGGGCAAGGCGGCGGCAAGCCGCTCATTACCTGCCTCGGTGAGCAGCACCAGGCGATTGCGCAGATCGTCTCCCTCGACCAATTGCACCAGACCTTCGCCCTCCAGCACCCGCAGATTGCGCCCCAGGGTGCTGCGATCCAGGCCCATGGCATCGGCCAGGCTGGAAATGCTCGGTTGATCAAGGCGCTGCAAGTTACACAGCAAAGAATACTGGGCGACGTTGATCCCGAAGCCGTCGAGAGCGCCGTCGTAATGCCTGCTGACGCCACGAGCGGCACGACGCAGGTTGGTACATAAACATTGGGAGGCAAGCATGGCGCGTGTATATACCCGCGATTAAGGAAATGCAAGAAACTGTTACAAAGCCAGACCAATCAACACCGCCACTTCCAGCAACTCCAACAGGGCTCCGGCGGTGTCGCCGGTGGTGCCGCCCAGTCGATTGACCATCAGTTGACGCAAGCCAATGAAGCAGATGGCCGCCAGTAACACCGCGATCCCACCGCTGAAGCCGCCGATCAAGATGCACGCCAGACCACTGAGGGTCAGCACCTGTTGGCCGACGACCCGCGGTAAATGATCCGATAACGCCTGGCCCAGCCCTCCGGCCCGCACATAGCGAGTGGTAAGAAAAAGTGCCAACATCGAGCTGCGACCAATCAACGGTGCCAGGAGTAGCGCCGCGCCGTTGTGCTGTTCGATCAGGGCCACCAGCGCAGTAAACTTAAGCAGCAACACCAGACCCAGGGTAACCACGGCAATCGGCCCGCTGCGAGGGTCTTTCATGATGGTCAGGGTACGCTCGCGGTCACCAAAACCGCCCAACCAGGCATCGGCGCTGTCGGCCAGGCCGTCCAGGTGCAAGCCGCCGCTGAGCAACACCCACGACGTCAGCAACAACGCCGCATGCAACAGCAACGGCGCGCCCATCAGCACCGTGTTCAAGCCCCACAGCAACAGCCCGAACAACAGCCCCACCAGCGGATAGAACAGCAGTGAACGCCCCAGTTCCTGCGGCTGCGGCATACCCGGCAAGCGGATCGGCAAGCTGCTGAGAAACTGCAGGGCAATCCAGAATGGCAGCATGATCAGGCGCCTTCCCTTAATACACCATTGGCCTCGACCTGCAGGCTGAACAAGCCGCCGTGGCCGACTTCAACATTCAACAGCTGCTCACGGGGCAAGCCTCGGGCCTGGGCCAGCAGCAAGCGCATGACCCCACCGTGGCTGATCAACAGCACTCGTTGGCCGGTATAGGCCTGATGCAAACGCGAGACGGCGCCGCGCACACGGTTGGAAAACTGCTCCACCGGTTCGCCATCGGGCGGGGTGAAACAATAGGGATCAGCCCAGAACAAGCCCAACGCCTCGGCATCGGTTTCCATCAACTTCGCAGCGCTCTGCCCTTCCCAGGCACCGAAATGCAGCTCTTGCAGATCCTTTTCCAGGGTCACCGGCAGGTTCAGGCGCACGCCCAACTCGTCGGCAAAGCGCGCGCAACGTTGTAGCGGCGAGCTGACCAAACGGTCCCACGGCCCCCGTTCGATCACAGCAGCACGCATCTGCTCCCAGCCCTTGACCGTCAACGCATCGTCCAGGCTGCCGCGCAAGCCGCCGCCCAGTTCGGTTTCACCGTGACGCAGCAAGTCCAGGTGCAAGGTCATGCCGGACGATCCGCCACGGCGGCTTCGGCAAAGGTTGCCATTTGCCCGTGCAGCGCGCAAGCCAGGCGCAGCAACGGCACCGCCAACGCAGCGCCACTGCCTTCGCCCAGGCGTAGGCTCAGTTCTAGCAGCGGTTCAGCGTTAAGACTTTCCAGCACATGACGATGGCCCGGCTCCGCACCACGATGACCGAACAGCAGCCACTCACGGCACGCAGGATTTAGACGCGTGGCGACCAGGGCTGCGACGGTGCAGATAAAACCGTCCACCAACACCACGACACCCTCTTGGGCGCAGGCCAGATAAGCACCGACCAACGCGGCAATCTCGAAACCACCTAGGTTGAACAGGGCTTGCAGCGCATCGCCGCGCTGAGTGATATGTAATGCCAGTGCACGCTCGATCACGGCCACCTTATGGCTGACGCCCTGGGCGTTCAAGCCAGTACCTGGCCCGGTCAAGTCACTCACTCGGCAGTCCAGCAACGCACACGCCAGCGCACTGGCTGCCGTGGTGTTGCCGATGCCCATCTCGCCGCCGATGAACAATTGAGCACCGCCCGCGACGGCCCGGCGCACGCTGTCGCGCCCCGCTTCCAGGGCCAGGCGGCCTTGGGCCTCGGTCATCGCCGGGCCGTTGACGAAATTGGCGGTGCCCGCGCCGATATTCAGGTGACGCACACCCGGCAGGTTCAACGACGGCGTGACGGTGCCCAGGTCGATTACTTCCAGTTGCGCATCCAACTGGCGGGCCAATACGCTGATGGCAGCGCCGCCAGTGACGAAGTTGCGCAGCATCTGCCCGGTGACTTCCTGGGGAAATGCGGAGACTCCTTCGGCAACCACGCCGTGATCGCCGGCAAAGATTGCGATCCACAGGTGGTCGAGGCTCGGCTTGACTTGCCCTTGCAAGCCGGCCAGTTGCACTGCCACCGCGTCCAACTGGCCGAGGGAGCCGGCGGGTTTGGTCAGCTGTTGTTGACGGGCCAGGGCTTGGGCGTGCGCTTGGGCGTCAATAGCCTTACAAGGGTTGAGCCACCAGGTGTCAGTCATAACGCAGTACCTTTCAAAGTCAGGGGCAGGCCGGCGACGGTCAGGACAACACGCTGACAACGCTCGGCCAGGGCTTGATGCAGCCAACCGGCTTCATCGACATAGCGGCGAGTCAATTCGCCCAGCGGCACGACACCCAGTCCGGTCTCGTTGCTGACAAAGATGATTTCACCTGGCAGGGAGGCTAGGGTTTGCAGCAGGGCGTCGCGCTCTGAGGCAAGACGTGCGGGATTTTCGAGCATCAGCAGGTTGGTTAGCCATAGGGTCAGGCAGTCGACCAGCAGGCAGCGGTCGGGGGCGGCGGCTTCCCGTAGGACGCGGGCCAGTTCGATGGGTTCTTCGATCAGGCTCCATTCCGCTGGGCGGCGCTGGCGATGCAGGGTGACGCGCTCGTTCATTTCGCCGTCCAGGGGTTGGCTGGTGGCTATGTAGGTGACCGCGAGCATGCTGTTCGCAGCGAGTTTTTCGGCGAGGCGGCTTTTGCCGGAGCGGGCGCCGCCCAGGATTAGTTGGAGCATGGGGTGGGGCCTCTTTTTTTGATTGTGTGTGTTTCCGTTGCTGCGGTAACGGCGGCTTGGGGTTTCGCTCTTACAGCGACTCACTTTTGAAAGAGCCCAAAAGTAAGCAAAAGGCTCTTGCCCCACCACTTGGTGCCTCGCTGTGGCTCGGCATGCCTTCACTCCGGCATTGCTCCGTGGGCCGCCGCGATGGGCCATCCTTGGCCCAGCGCGGCTAAACCGGCGTCCTGCCGGTTTACCCACGGAGCAATACCTGCGTTCAGCCATCGTGGTTAACGGGGCGCCTAAGATCAAAAGCAAAAGCACGGCGGCCTGGTAGCCGACCTGAGTGGTGAAAAGCAAGAGCGGATCTACTGCTCCTTGCTCGCGATGGTCGTTAACGATGACACGGGCTTCCTGGATGAATGCGGAGCCTGTGAGCCCATCGCAGGCGAGCCAGCTCGCTCCAGAAAGCGGATTGGCGGGCACTGGCTTTTGATCTAGTTCTTGATCTGCCTGCCCATAAAACCAGAGACCGAACGCAGGCATTGATCCGCGGGCAAGCCCGGCTCTCACACTAGATCGGTGTACACCCTCAAACCCCACACAACTGACGCAACAATCCCGTATCCAAATGCTGCTCTACCAAATCCGCCAACCGCTCAATATCCCGTTCGCGAAGGGCGTGGTAATCCACTTCCTGCACATTCTCCAACCCCGCCCAGCGCAACAACGAACTGCAAGCGGCCGGAGTCTCAAACAACCCATGCAGATAAGTACCAAGAATCTGCCCGTCGGCACTTTGCGCACCCTCCCTACGACCGTCATCCAAAACCACCGCCGGCCGCGACAAGGCACTGCCACTGGTCACACCCGCATGAATCTCATAACCACTGACCTCAGCGTCTTCCAACAGCAACCGCCCGCGAACATTGCGCAGCTGCTTCTCTTCTTCCAGCGTCGTGCTAAACGCCAAAAGCCCCAGCCCCTCACTGGAACCGCAGGGCCCTTCCAGCCCCAACGGGTCATGCACCTGCTCGCCAAGCATCTGCAACCCACCGCAAATCCCCAACACCTTGCCGCCATAGCGCAAGTGCCGGCCCAGCGCCACGTCCCAACCATTGGCCCGCAAATAGGCCAAGTCGCTACGTACGCTTTTCGACCCCGGCAAGATAATCAGGTCAGCCGCAGGAATCGCCTGCCCCGGCCCGACAAACTGCAAATCCACCTGGGGATGCAGCCGCAGCGGATCAAAATCCGTGTGATTGCTGATACGCGGCAATACCGGCACCACTACCTTGAGCACCTGCGCCGCCTTGTCGATCTGACGCTGGTCGATGCCGTCTTCGGCCTCCAGGTGCAAATCCATCACGTAAGGCAGAACACCCACCACCGGCTTGCCGGTGCGTTCTTCCAGCCAGTCCAGCCCAGGTTGCAGCAGCGCGATATCGCCACGAAAACGGTTGATGATGAAACCCTTGACCCGCGCCTGCTCCGAAGGCGACAGCAATTGCAGCGTCCCTACCAAATGAGCAAACACCCCGCCGCGATTGATATCGGCGATCAACAGCACCGGGCAATCCACCGCCTCGGCAAAGCCCATGTTGGCGATGTCGTTGGCTCGCAGATTGATCTCGGCGGGTGATCCGGCACCTTCCACCATCACCACCGGATACGCCGCGCTCAAGCGGGCATGGGACGCCAACACCGCTTGCATGGCGATGGCCTTGTAGTCGTGATAAGCCACCGCATTCATGGTGGTGACGGCCCGGCCATGGATGATGACCTGCGAACCGGTGTCGCTATTGGGTTTGAGCAGCACCGGGTTCATATCGGTGTGAGGCGCCAGCTTCGCCGCCTGGGCCTGGACCGCCTGGGCCCGGCCAATCTCGCCGCCCTCGGCAGTCACCGCGCTGTTGAGCGCCATGTTCTGCGGCTTGAACGGCACCACCGCCACGCCCTGGCGCACCAGCCAGCGGCACAAGGCGGTGACCAAGGTGCTTTTGCCGGCATCGGACGTGGTGCCCTGCACCATCAAGGTACTCATGATGCTTGCTTGTACGCGGTGAGCGCTTGTTCCAGGCGCAGCCAGTCAGCATCGGTACCCGGTAGCCCAAAGCGCAGGCTGCTGTCGTGGACAAACAGGCGCAGCAGAATACCGCGCTGGGCCATAAATTCGTGCAGGTGCTCGGCGCGGTCGGTAATCAACCACTGGAACAGCGCGCAGCCGCCTTGCGGTCGCAGGCCATGACGCTCCAGCAGTTCAAACAGACGCTGGCTGGCTTCTTCGCAGCGCAGGCGCTGGCGCGTATGGCCGGCGACATCCTTAAGGCACACCTGGCCCAACATCCGCGTCGGCCCGCTGACCGCCCATGGCCCGACTTGTTCAGCAAGCAACTTGAGCAACTTGCGCTCGGCCAGGACAAAGCCCAGTCGAACCCCGGCCAGGCCAAAAAACTTGCCGAACGAGCGCAATACGATCAAGCCCACCTGATGGGTCTGGCTCGCCAGGCTTAACTGTGGGGTGTTGTCCATAAAGGCCTCATCCACCACCAGCCAGCCGCCGCGTTGGGCCAGGCGTGCGTGCCAGTCCAGCAGGCGTTGCGGCGTGAGGCTCAGGCCGGTGGGGTTGTTGGGATTGACCACCACCAGCACGTCAAGGCTGTCGAGGAAGAAGTCCACTTCCTGCTCCAGCACTTCACGCACGATATAACCGGCGCGGCGCCAGGCTTCGGCGTGCTCGGCATAGCACGGCGACAGCACGCCGACCTTGTCCGAACGACGCAGACGCGGCAGCAATTGGATTGCGGCCTGGGAACCGGGCACCGGCAGCACCTGGGCGGCGCCGTAGTACTCGCAGGCGGCCGCCTCCAGGCCATCATCGGTTTCCGGCAGGCGCGCCCAGGCCCGTAGCGGGACCTCGGGGATCGGCCAGGGCCAGGGCGCCAGGCCGCTGGATAGGTCCAGCCAGTCGGCCTCGCTGATGCCGTATTGCATCGCTGCCTTGCGCAGCCGACCACCGTGCTCAAGCATAAAATTCAGCCCCCACACACAGAATCAACAACCATAGCCACACGCCGCGCTGCACCAGTTGCCAGCCTTGGTCGATGGAATCGGCACTCGCCGGCACACCTTCGCCCAATTGCGGACGCTGATGCAGTTCGCCGTGATAAATCGCTGCCCCGCCCAACTCGACACCCAGGGCACCTGCGCCCGCCGCCATCACCGGACCGGCGTTGGGGCTGTCCCAGGTTGGGCCTTGAGTGCGCCAGCACTTGATCGCCAGCCGAGTTTTGCCCAGTAGCGCGTAGGTCAACGCCACCAACCTTGCGGGAATATAGTTGAGCAGATCGTCGATCTTCGCCGCAGCCCAGCCAAAACGTTCAAAACGTTGGTTGCGATAACCCCACATGGCATCCAGGGTATTGCTCAAGCGATAGAGCACCACGCCGGGCACGCCGGCGATGACAAACCAGAACAGCGCGGCGAACACCGCATCGCTGCCGTTTTCCAATACCGATTCGGTGGCGGCGCGTGCAACTTCGGTGTGGTCCAACTCGCTGGTTTGGCGGCTGACCAGATAACCGACGCGCTTGCGCGCCTCGTCCAGGTCATCACTGCGCAGGGCCTGGGCCACGGGCGCCACGTGTTCGCCAAGGCTGCGCATGCCGAGGGCGCAATACAACGCGAGGATCTCGATCACCCAACCCACATACGGCGCCCACGACAAGGCCGTGGCCAGTAGGGTCAGCGGCACCACCGCGATCACCCAGGCGGTCACGCCATGGCTGCGCCAGCCACGGCCACCCGAGTTGAAACGCTGCTCGATCCGCCCGGCGAAATTACCGAATGCCACCAGCGGATGCCAGCGCCTGGGTTCGCCCAGCAGCGCATCCAGCGCCACGGCAGCGACACTCAGCAAGGCCACACTCATTGACTCACTCCCCAATAATTCTCATACAGCATGTCACTCAATGGACGCGGTTCGGTCCAGCCTTCCAGCTGCAACATCGGTGCCGGGTAGAACTCGGCCACCGGGCCCAGACACAGCACCGCCAGGGGCTTGGCGCCCGCCGGCAAACCCAGCAGATCGGCCAGGGCCTGGGGCTCGAACAACGACACCCAGCCCATACCCAGCCCTTCGACCCGGGATGCCAGCCATAGATTCTGGATCGCGCAGGACAAGGACGCCATGTCCATTTCCGGCAAGGTGCGACGGCCGAAGATATGCCGTTCGCGGTCATCCATCAGCGCGGCCACCAGCACCTCGGCGCAATCATTGATGCCTTCGACCTTGAGCTTCATAAACTGGTCGGAACGCTCGCCGAGGGCTTCGGCGGTGCGAATACGCTCTTCTTCCACCAGTTGCTGAATCTTGCCCCGCAGGCCGCGGTCACTGATCCGGATGAAACGCCACGGTTGCATCAGGCCGACGCTGGGTGCCTGGTGGGCGGCTTGCAGCAAACGGTGAAGCAGCTCGGGAGCGACGGTGCCGCCGCTGAAGTGGCGCATGTCGCGGCGTTCGGCGATGGCCCGGTAGACGGCTTCGCGGTCGGCCTGGGGGAAGGTGTTGTCGGTCATGGCCTCATTGCGGGCAAGCCCGCTCCCACATTGGTTTGGGTGTCTGGCACAAATAACGCTGCAATCGCTGTCGGGTTGGACGGGAAATAAAAGTGCACATAAGAGGCGGTCATCCGTCCCTGCCGATAAACCGCCTCGGCGCCGCGTCCGCCGTTGGGGCTCAGGCCCCGGGCAATCGGCTGCCATTGGGTGCTGGTCAGGGAATGATGGTAGGTGTGGCCACGCAGAACGCCTTCGGGCAAATCGACACTTTGCAGCGCCAGGGCGGCCAGGCGCTTTTGCATCACAGCATCGCCCTGAAGCAGTCCGAGTAATTCGGCGCGGGTGCCATCGACATCGGTGAGCGAGTCCAGCAAATACAGCATACCGCCGCATTCGGCCAGCAAGGGCTTACCGGCGCCATGGTGGGCGCGGATGGCGGTCAGCATCGAAGTGTTTTGCGACAACGCCAGGTGATGCAGTTCCGGATAACCGCCGGGCAGGTACAGGCTGTCCGCTTCTGGCAGTTCACAATCATGAATCGGCGAGAAGAAGCGCAGCTCGGCGCCCATCGCTCGCAACAAGTCGAGGCTGGCGCCGTAGGTAAAGGCAAAGGCTTCGTCACGGGCAACGGCAATCCGTACACCGGCCAGCAACGGTTCGGCCTCTATCGGCTCAGGCGCAGCGAACTCTACCGGCGGCGGCAGCGCTACCTCGCAACTGCTACCCAACGCTTGCGCGGCAGCATCCAGGCGCAGATCCAGGTCATTCAATTCGCTGGCTTGCACCAGCCCAAGATGACGACTCGGCAGCTCGATACCGGTCTCCCGCGACAATGCGCCGTACCAGCGCAGGCCTTCGGTAAGGCTACCTTCCAGCAACTGCGCATGACGCAAGGTGCCGACGCGATTGGCCAGCACCCCGGCGAACGGCAGATCAGGCTGGTAACGGGCTAGCCCCAAGGCCAAAGCGCCAAAGGTCTGGGCCATGGCCGTGCCGTCGATTACCGCCAGCACCGGCACGCCAAAATGCCGCGCCAGGTCAGCGCTGGACGGCGTGCCGTCGAACAGGCCCATGACGCCTTCGATCAAAATCAGGTCGGCCTCCCCCGCCGCTTCCCACAACAGCCGCCGACTTTCCTGCTCGCCGACCATCCACATGTCCAATTGATAGACCGGCGCACCGCTGGCGCGCTCGTGGATCATCGGGTCGAGAAAGTCCGGGCCGCACTTGAACACGCGGACCTTGCGCCCAAGATTGCGGTGCAAGCGGGCCAGTGCGGCGGTGACGGTGGTTTTGCCCTGGCCTGACGCGGGTGCGGCGATCAGAACTGCGGGGCAGTGACGGGACTGCTTCAAAGTTCGATGCCCTTCTGTGCCTTGATACCGGCCTGAAACGCGTGTTTGAGCACGCCCATTTCAGTGACGGTGTCGGCCATTTCAATCAGTTCCGGCTTGGCACCGCGACCGGTGACCAGTACGTGCTGCATCGGCGGGCGGGCTTGCAGGTCGCTGAGGACCTGGTCCAGGTCGAGGTAGCCGTGCTTGAGGGCGATGTTCAACTCATCCAGCACCACCAGGCCGATGGACGGGTCGCGCAGCATTTCCTGGGACACCACCCAGGCGGCTTCGGCGGCGGCGATATCACGCTGGCGGTCCTGGGTTTCCCAGGTAAAGCCTTCGCCCATCACATGGAAACGCACTTGCTCGGGGAAGCGGCGGAAGAACAGCTCTTCACCGGTGCTATTGCGGCCCTTGATGAACTGCACCACACCGCACTGCAGGTCGTGGCCCATGGCCCGGGCCAGCATGCCAAAGGCTGAACTGCTCTTGCCTTTGCCGTTGCCGGTGAGCACCAGCAGCAATCCGCATTCGTTCGGTGAATTGGCAATGCGCTCGTCGATCACCGCTTTTTTGCGCAGCATGCGCGCCAGGTGGCGTTCGTCACGATCGGGGGATTCAGTCATGGCAGCTCTCCGTTGGGGCTGGACAAAAACGGCGGGCAGGAAAAGAGAAAACAAACAGCCAAGCATCGCCCACCGTGATGCTGTTGGATGAATCAGGCCGGTCTCCGGGCTCATGAGTGGCGTTGCGCGCCGAGGGTGCGCCTTCCCATATCGCGGGGCGATACAGTGGCGAAAGCACCGTCTTGACTCATTTACCGTTGCGGGGGCAGCGCCGGGATCGTGGCTTCACTGTGTACAAGTGCGCTCACTCACCGGCTTCCCTGTTTCACTCTGTTGACGCACACGCCACAGAGCACCTGAAACAAGCGGCGAAGGTTAGTGGGTTGGGGGTGGAGCGTCAATTAAAGCTGGCGGCGCACTTGAACCATCGCAGCGCGTCGTGCCTCTATGACTACAGGTATTGAGGAGAAAAACATGCATAAGACCCGACTCGCCTTACTCATCATGGTCGCTGGCACCCTGGCCGCTTGCGGTGATAGTTCCACCTTGCAAGTGTCCGACGGCACCGGGCCCTCACCCAAGCTTCCGGAACCGAACAAAACCCTGATCCCCACCGTGAATATCGCCCCGGCGATCGGTTGGCCGGACGGCGTCAAGCCCACTGCGGCGGCCGGCACCCAGGTGGCAGCGTTCGCCGAAGGCCTGGATCACCCGCGCTGGCTGTACGTACTACCCAATGGTGATGTGCTTGTGGCGCAAACCAACGCACCGCCCAAGCCGGACGACTCCAAGGGCATTCGCGGCTGGGTGATGGGCAAGGTCATGGGCCGAGCCGGCGCTGGCGTGCCGAGCCCGAACCGCATCACCCTGCTGCGGGACGCCGACCACGATGGCGTCGCTGAAACCCGCACGGTGTTCCTGGAAAACCTCAACTCGCCGTTCGGCATGACCCTGGTGGGCAACGACCTGTACGTCGCTGACTCGGACAAGCTGTTGCGCTTCCCTTATCAGCCAGGCGAAACCTCCATCAAGGAGGCTGGCACCAAGGTCGTCGACCTGCCGGGCGGCCCTCTGAACCATCACTGGACCAAAAACGTGGTGGCCAGCAAGGATGGTAACAAGCTGTACGTCAGCGTCGGCTCCAACAGCAACGTCGCGGAAAACGGCCTGGAAGCGGAGCAAGGTCGGGCGGCGATTTGGGAAGTAGACCGCGCCACCGGCCAGCACCGCATCTTCGCCTCTGGCCTGCGCAACCCCAACGGCATGGCTTGGGAACCGCAAAGCGGAAAACTGTGGACGGCGGTCAACGAACGGGATGAAATCGGTAGCGACCTGGTGCCGGACTACATCACCTCGGTCAAGGATGGCGGCTTCTATGGCTGGCCGTTCAGCTACTACGGCCAGCACGTCGATGTGCGCGTGACCCCACAAGACCCGGACCTGGTGGCCAAGGCCATTGCACCAGACTATGCGGTCGGCCCGCACACTGCATCACTGGGCCTGACCTTCGCCGAGGGCAGCAAGTTGCCAGCACCGTTCAGTAACGGCGCGTTTATCGGCCAGCATGGCTCGTGGAATCGCAAGCCTCACAGTGGTTACAAAGTGATCTTTGTGCCGTTTGAAGCGGGCAAGCCAAAAGGGCAACCGGTGGATGTACTGACCGGGTTCCTCAACAGCGATGAGAAAGCCATGGGCCGGCCAGTGGGCGTGGTGATCGATCAGCAGGGGGATTTGCTGGTGGCCGATGATGTGGGGAATAAAGTGTGGCGGGTGTCGGCGGCTAAATAACCGGGTAGCAAGCCTCAAGCTGCAAGTGGCCGTTGCGCGCCTTCTTGCAGCTTAATAGCTGCTTCTTAGGGATTACGCGCCAGATGTTCCGGCGGCAATACCCGCTTGGCGCTCAGGTACGCACTCTGCCAATACGCCTTGGATAGCGTGTCCAGCTTCACCGTACCGCCCGTTTGCGGGGCATGCACAAAGCGCCCTTCGCCCACATAGATTCCCGCGTGGCTGACCTGCGAGCCGCCATTGGTGGCAAAAAAGAGTAGGTCGCCGGTTTGCAGGGCGTCTTCACTCACATCCTGAGCACGCATCACGATCAGTTCGCGGGTGGTGCGCGGCAAGGAGATACCGGCAGCGTCACGGTAGACAAAACCAATCAGGCCGCTGCAATCAAACCCCGAGTCCGGCGTATTGCCGCCCCAGCGATAAGGCGTGCCGACCAGGCCCAACGCACGAAAAAGCACGTCTTCGGCAGCCGGAGAAAAGGCTTGGGTGGAATAGTTGAACACCGGCTTGGGCTTGACGGCCACGGGAGGTGGACGACTTGCGCAGGCGCTGAGCAGCGCGGCGCAAATGAGAAGAATTAGGCGGGCCGAGGTCGACATGGGCAGAGCGATCCTGATCTGGATGCGGCTTTCGTTGCCGAAGGCTGAAAACCAGACCGCGCAAGCAAAGCTCGCGCGATCAGTTCACAACAATATCCAAGGATTCTAGCGCTTACACATCAAACTTCAAGTATCACTTTAACTTTACTTGCGGGAGGTAACGGTAGTCGGGGCCATGGCCAGGGCGCGCTTGGCTTCGATAAAGGTCTTGCTCCAGTAACTGTCGCCCAACTTATCGACCCGAACGCCACCGCTACGACGGCTGCTGGAGTGGATAAATTGATCATCGCCCAGGTAAATACCGGCGTGACTGACGCGACCACGACCATTGGTACTAAAGAAAAGCAGATCACCAGGCTTGAGGTTGTTGCGCGCGACCAACGGTGCATCAACGTTGATCATTTCACGAGTGGAACGCGGCAGGTTCATGCCGGCCTCTTCGCGAAACAGGTAACCGATGAAACCGCTGCAATCGAAACCGGCTTCAGAAGTACCGCCAAAACGGTAACGGGTACCGACCAGAGACAGGCCGCGTTCGAGGATGCTGTCGGCCAGAACTGGAAGCTGATAAGGCTTGCTGTCGGAAAATTCAGCCAGTTCTTTTTCTGTCGCTACTTCTTCTGAATAGACAGCTTCCTGGTAAGCAGTGGAAGACTGCGCAGCGACAAATTTTTGTTGATTGTGTTGTTGAGGCTTTTGCTGCTCAGCCACCTGTTGAGGGTGGGTGGCGCAACCAAACAACAGGGTAACGAGTGCGAGAGGCACGAGGGGTGCGAAGCGATTTAGCATGGGCACGACCGTGGCTGGATGTGTAAAGAAGCCGAGACTATGCCTTCTATCATATCGATTTGCAAATTCAATCGTGATCCATGTGACTTCTTGTTTGGGCTATGACATCTAAGCCCTTAAACCCCTACAAGACCCTTTTGCGTGGCCAAACAGGCTAAAACGCAAGATTTCTGGCGCCTGCAAAATGCCAAGAGCCCCTATTTTAAAGGGCTGGCTACCAGCCGAGGGTTTCTTTCAAGAAAGGAATAGTCAGCTTGCGCTGGGCCTGCAAAGAGGCTTGGTCGAGGCGTTCGAGCAATTCGAACAGCGCACTCATGCTGCGGGTGCCACGGGTGAGGATAAAGTGCCCGACTTCATCGGTAAGGTGCAGGCCGCGACGGGATGCACGCAATTGCAGGGCGCGCAGCTTGTCTTCATCAGACAGTGGGCGCATCTGAAAAATCAGCGCCAGGGTCAGGCGAGACTTGAGATCTGCCAGCTTCACCGGCAACTCCCGAGGCGAGGTAGACGCAGCAATCAGCAAGCGCCGCCCGCTGTCACGCAAGCGATTGAACAGATGAAACAGCGCTTCTTCCCAATCCGCCCGACCCGCAACTGCTTGCAGGTCATCCAGGCAAACCAGCTCGTATTGTTCAAGGTTGTCGAGGATTTCGATGCCACGATCCAGCAACTCGGCCAAAGGCAGGTACACCGCCGGTTCGCCCATCTGCTCAAAGCGCAGGCAAGCGGCCTGCAATAAGTGGGTACGCCCCACGCCGTCCTTGCCCCAGAGGTAAATCAGGCTTTCGGTCCACCCGGCGTCGGCTTCGCAAAGCCGCTCGACATAGCCGAGTGCAGCGGCATTGGCGCCTGGGTAGTAATTGATAAAGGTAGCGTCGTCACGCAGACGCACACCTAGGGGCAGCTGAATCGGTTTCATGCTGACTGAGCGGTTCCAATCGGACCGTTAGTGGCCTCTGTGAAAAGTGTGCAAAGTTTATACCCGTGACGCCGGGTGCACAATGCAGCAGACCACAAGCAAAATCAAAGGTTTGCGTTAACGTGTTGGATTTCGTAGAGATTATTTGACGCCACGGCCACTGGTCTGGGGAGCAACTACGACAAACCCGGCACTGAGCCGGGTTTGTGAGGGAGCGCTGAACCTCGACCTTATAGATTGGGCTCGTCGACACCGGTGTAGACATCTGAATCCTTGTACAGGTCGTGCACATGGCGCACCAGCACCATGATCACTGCTGCCACCGGCAATGCCAGCAGGATGCCGGTAAAGCCAAACAGTTCACCGCCCGCCAGGATCGCAAAGATCACCGCCACCGGGTGTAGACCGATCCGATCCCCCACCAGCAATGGCGTCAGCACCATGCCTTCCAGCGCCTGGCCCACCATGAAGACCGCGACAATCCCCAGCATCGGGTAGAAGTCACCGCCAAACTGGAACAGCCCGGCCACCAGCGCCGCACCAATGCCAATGACAAACCCCATGTACGGCACAATCGCCGCGAGGCCAGCAATCAGGCCGATCAACAGGCCCAGCTCCAGACCGATTGCCATCAGCCCCGCCGCATAAATAATCCCCAGGGCCAACATCACCAGCAATTGACCACGAACGAACGCGCCGAGCACTTCATGGCACTCTCCTGCCAGAGAGACGATGCGTTCCTCACGGCTACGCGGCAACAGGCTGCGGATCTTCGCCATCATCAGGTCCCAGTCCCGCAGCAGGTAGAACGCCACCACAGGGATCAACACCAGATTGGTCAACCAGCCAATCAGCGCCAGGCTGGAAGCCGTCGCCTGACTGAGGACAATCCCGACAATATCGGTAGTCTGCCCCATGTGCTCGCTGATGGCGGCCTTGACCTTGTCGAATTTCCAGAAGCCATCGGCCAGGCCAAGCTTGGTCTGAGCCCAAGGCATGGCAGTGTGTTGCAGCCAATCGAGCATTTGCGGCGCCAGTTCATAGAGGCGAAACAATTGCTTGGCCAGCATCGGTACCAGCACCAGCAGCAGCGCCATGACAATCAGGGTGAACAGCGCAAACACTGCCACCACACCCCAGGTGCGCGACAACCCAACCTTTTCCAGGCGATCCACTAAGGGATCGAACAGATAGGCCAGCAGCAGCGCAACCAGGAACGGCGTCAATATCGAATGCAGCAAGAATACAAAAACGCACAGCACGACGATCCCGCCAAGCCACACCCAACGACGCGAATCCGCCATAAACCACTCCATCTGTTAGTTGCTTCTATATAAGGAAGAACAGTTACCAACGAAAACGCAGTTGCGGCGTCGGCTCGACCTGCGGCGCAAGCGCCGGTTGCGCACCTTCGGCCGTCGGCTGCTGGACGGGCGCAGGTGCAGGCACCTCACCGGCCGGCACCTCCTGCAACTTCGCCAGGCTCAACTGGGTGCGCAACTGGTCGGCGCTGCCATTGACCCGATAGACGATACGACTGCCATCGACCCGTTGCAGTTGCGCGCCAAACGGCTCCAGCAAGTGCCCCAAGGCAGCGTAGCGCTCCAGGGTCATGCCCTTCACTTCCAGCAGTTGCTCGCTGGTTGCCCCCGCCTTGACTGCAAAGCGCGGCGCCAGGCGCTCACTCACGGCCAACAGCACGGCGTCGGCCAGGGCCGCGCTATCTGCGCCTTGTACGGTGCCCTGCTCGGCTTTATCGCCCAGCCACAAACGCCATTTGGCTTGCCATTGCCCGCCCTCTTCACGGGCATGCACCGCCAACATGGCATCGGCACCATAACGCTCCGACGCCGAGCGCAGTGGAGCTGGGTCAGCGCTTTCAAGATTAGGTGCGGTGGCGACGATCTGCTCATCGAGATCGCCCAACGGCAGGCGCAACGGCAAACCGCGATGCTGGGCCGCGCGGCGCAATGGCTGCGCAGCGGCCTGGCCGTCACCAACCAGGCTGCTGCCTTCGGTGGAATCACTCAGCCACCAACCAAGGATCGACGGTCGATTGCTGCCCCACAGCGCCAGGCCTGCTTCGCGCAAGGCGCGATCGGTGCTGACCGGGTCGAAATCTACCTGCAGGCTTTCAGGCGGGCCGGCGTCGTAGCCGTACTGGCTGATGATTTGTTGCGGGTCCTTGCGGATTGCCGCCAGGCCGGGGCCTTTGGCTGCCTTGGCATCGCCGGTCAAGCGAATCACCAGGGTTTCCAAGGCGCGCTGGGTCGCCTGGGCGCGCTCATCCGGCGTCTGGCTGCTGACAGGTTCGAGCACTTGATAGAGGCCATTGAGGGTTTCGGCATGACTCGCCAGGCTGACCAATGACAAACAGCCTACAAAAAAGAATTTACACAAACGCATGGAAGATTCCCGAACGACAAAAAAGCGGCTGGAACAGACCGCGTGAGCACTGTTAAGCAAGGCTGTGACCACAGCGACCAGCAAAACATTCACAAGGTCCTGGTAAGTTTTTGTACTGTCATAACGATAGTCGGTTAAAGGCTATACCTTATATACGGTCAGAAGCCGCGTCGATTAGCGTTTTTTTAACCCCATATGCCCCTGCCCGTCGGCCCGAGGATGGCCGCTGCCCCTCAAGCCTGATAAAATCGCGCGCCTTCGCAGACCGTCCATGGCAAGGCATTCTGAAACCATCCGTTTCAGCATTCCCGCCGCATTCGGTCGTTACCCCTGAATCCCCCCTAAAGGCCTGGATCATGAGCAAGCAACCCTCCCTGAGCTACAAGGACGCCGGTGTAGACATCGACGCCGGTGAAGCATTGGTCGAACGCATCAAGAGCGTCGCCAAGCGCACTGCGCGCCCTGAAGTCATGGGTGGCCTGGGCGGTTTTGGCGCCCTCTGCGAAATCCCGGCCGGTTACAAGCAGCCTGTTCTGGTCTCCGGCACCGATGGCGTCGGCACCAAGCTGCGCCTGGCGCTGAACCTGAACAAGCACGACACCATCGGCATCGACCTGGTGGCCATGTGCGTCAACGACCTGATCGTCTGCGGTGCCGAACCGTTGTTCTTCCTCGACTACTACGCCACCGGCAAGCTCAATGTCGAGACCGCGACCCAGGTCGTGACCGGCATCGGCGCGGGCTGTGAACTGTCCGGTTGCTCCCTGGTAGGCGGTGAAACCGCTGAAATGCCGGGCATGTACGAAGGCGAAGACTATGACCTGGCTGGCTTCTGCGTCGGCGTCGTGGAAAAAGCCGAGATCATCGACGGCTCCAAGGTTGCCGCCGGTGACGCCCTGCTGGCCCTGCCATCGTCCGGCCCGCACTCCAACGGTTACTCGCTGATCCGCAAGATCATCGAAGTGTCCGGTGCCGACATCGAAAACATCCAGCTCGACGGCAAACCATTGACCGACCTGCTGATGGCCCCGACCCGCATCTACGTCAAGCCGTTGCTCAAGCTGATCAAGGATACTGGCGCCGTCAAGGCCATGGCCCACATCACCGGTGGCGGCCTGCTGGACAACATCCCGCGCGTACTGCCTAAAGGCACCCAGGCCATTGTCGACGTGGCCAGCTGGCAGCGTCCGGCAGTATTCGACTGGCTGCAAGAGAAAGGCAACGTCAACGAAACCGAAATGCACCGCGTGCTGAACTGCGGCGTCGGCATGGTCATCTGCGTAGCTCAAGAGCACGTTGAAACCGCGCTGAATGTCCTGCGCGAAGCCGGCGAGCAGCCATGGGTCATCGGCCAGATCGCCACGGCTGCCGAAGGCGCAGCCCAGGTGGAACTGAAGAACCTCAAGGCGCACTGATGTCAGCAACCTGTAACGTCGTGGTGCTGCTCTCCGGCACCGGCAGTAACTTGCAGGCTCTGATCGATAGCACGCGCACGGGCGACAGCCCGGCGCGCATCGCTGCGGTGATTTCCAACCGCAGCGACGCATACGGCCTGCAACGTGCC
Source organism: Pseudomonas sp. ANT_H4 (assembly GCF_008369295.1). Classification (GTDB taxonomy): domain Bacteria; phylum Pseudomonadota; class Gammaproteobacteria; order Pseudomonadales; family Pseudomonadaceae; genus Aquipseudomonas. Next base: position 292,852 of record NZ_VOBG01000004.1, read on the forward strand.
AGGGACGCAGGGATCGACACCCGCGCCCTGGACCACAAGGCTTTCGAGGGCCGCGAGGCCTTCGATGCGGCCCTGATCGAACTGATCGACGCCTTCAATCCCAAGCTTGTGGTATTGGCCGGCTTCATGCGCATTCTCAGCGCTGATTTCGTGCGGCACTACCAGGGGCGCCTGCTCAATATCCACCCTTCGCTGCTGCCCAAGTACAAAGGCCTGCATACCCACCAACGCGCCCTCGAAGCCGGCGATACGGAGCATGGTTGCAGCGTGCACTTCGTCACCGAGGAACTCGATGGCGGGCCTCTGGTCGTACAGGCAGTGGTTCCGGTAGAGTCTGCGGACTCTGCGCAGTCGCTTGCGCAACGGGTTCACACCCAGGAACACAAGATTTACCCGCTGGCTGTTCGCTGGTTCGCTGAGGGGCGGTTGATTCTTGGTGAACCGGGTGCATTATTGGACGGTCAGTTACTTGCGGCCAGCGGCCACTTGATTCGAACCTAGGAGATTTTATGCGTCGCGCCCTGCTCTTTGCTTTTGCGCTGCTCACCCTGCCTTTGGCGCAGGCGGCAGACCTTCAGCCGTTCTCCGCCAGCTACACCGCCGACTGGAAGCAGTTACCCATGAGCGGCACCGCTTCGCGAAGCCTGGAGAAAACCGCCAACGGCGCCTGGAAGCTGAGCTTCAAGGCCTCGATGATGATCGCCAGCCTGACCGAAGAAAGCACCTTGACCCTGGACAAGGACACCTTGCTGCCACAGTCCTACCACTTCGAACGTGGTGGCCTGGGCAAAGCCAAGAAGGCCGACCTGGATTTCGACTGGACCACCAAGATGGTCACCGGCACTGACCGCGGCGACGCGGTGAAGATCCCGCTGAACCGTGGCATGGTCGACAAATCCACTTACCAGTTGGCCCTGCAACATGACGTCGCCGCTGGCAAGAAGACCATGAGTTACCAGGTGGTCGACGACGGCGAAGTCGAGACCTATGACTTCCGTGTACTGGGTGAAGAGAAAGTCGAGACCAAGGCCGGCCAGATCGATGCCATCAAGGTCGAACGCGTGCGTGACCCGACTCAAAGCAAACGCACCACCGTGATGTGGTTTGCCAAGAGCTGGGACTACCTGCTGGTTCGCCTGCAACAGGTTGAAACCGACGGCAAGGAATACAACATCATGTTGTTGGAAGGTACGGTCAACGGCAAGGCTGTGAAAGGCAGCTGATCCACGATCGATTAAAAGAGCCTCGCGAAATGCGGGGCTTTTTTTCGCCTGCAGGATATCGGTAGCTCGGCGACCTGACTGCAACATGAAGCTTTTGTCATAAAACTCAGCCGCCTGCGACGTAATATCGCGGTTTTCGGGGCCTGGGCGACTGTTCCTATTTCTGTAAAGGTTTGTTGCAAATCCTGGTTATTTACTTAGCAAGCTAACAAAACATATAACAAAGGCCTGCGACGACTTGCCGCAGACCAACCAGAGATTGGAGCAAGCAGATGACTGTAAAAGTAACTGAGCGCGACGATGCACATATGTCCCACGAAGGTGTAGCCAACGGCATACGTATCTGGGATGTCCATCAGCAAGACTTGCTGGTGGGAATGTTTCACTCTGAAACCGACGCCCATAATTATAAAAGCGAGCTCGAAACTCTGGAAATGAGACGCCAGGCGCAAAGCGCCTGAAACTCTGAAATCCGGCGGGGACCCCGGCCCACGCAGCCGCGATATCCGCAAACACAAACCCCGCCATTAAGCGGGGTTTGTTGTTTTCGGGCCTTATTGGGGCCGCTGCGCAGCCCAACGGGGGCAAGCCCCCTCGCCACACGTGTTGTTTTTACAGCCTTACCACATCAGATCATCAGGGATCTGGTAGGCGGCGTATGGATCATCCTCATCCGGCACCTGGGTCTCGGTGAGGATGTTGAGCTGAACGATACGCTCCGCAGCCCGCTCCTGGATCTTCAGCGCCGCCTCGCGAGGAATCACTTCGTAACCGCCGCCATGATGGACAATTGCCAGTGAGCCGTTGCTCAGCTTGTTGCGCATCAAGGTGTTGACCGAAAGGCGCTTGACCTTCTTGTCATCGACGAAGTTGTAGTAGTCCTCGGTGGTCAGCTTGGGTAAGCGCGAGGTTTCGATCAACTGCTTGACCTGGGCCGTACGGGCCTTGGCCTCGACCTTTTCCTGCTGCTGGCGGTTGAGCTCCTGGTCGCGCTTGACCTTCTCGGCCTGTGCTTCCTGGGCCAGACGCACTTGAGTGTCGTCCGCCTCGGCCTGGCCTTTATGAACCAGACGTTGCTGCTTCTGCTTGTCTTTGCCGACCTGCTTGGCCTGCTTTTGGTTGACCAGCCCTGCTTTGAGCAACTGGTCGCGAAGGGAAATGCTCATGGTGCTTACTCACTTAGGCAACTGCTCAACCGCAGCTGGACACGTTCTTTTCCTGGCGTTTGGCTTCGCCCCATAGGGCGTCCAACTCTTCGAGGGTGCAATCTTCCATGGGACGACGGGTGTCGCGCAATGCCTGTTCGATAAATCGCAAGCGCCTTTCGAATTTGGCGTTGGCAAGCCGCAGGGCGGTTTCCGGGTCGACCTTGAGGTGCCGCGCCAGGTTGACCACCGTGAACAGCAGGTCACCAACCTCGTCGCTAATGGCCGCCGAGTCGTTATCGGCCATGGCTTCCAGCACTTCATTCAGCTCTTCGCGGACCTTATCCACCACCGGCAAAGCCTCAGGCCAGTCGAAACCGACCTGCCCGGCGCGCTTCTGCAATTTGGCCGCGCGGGACAACGCTGGCAAGGTTATTGGCACGTCGTCGAGCAGGGATAACAGCTGCGGGGCGTCAGATTTTTCTGCGCGCTCCTCGGCCTTGATCTCTTCCCAGCGCTGCTTGACCTGCTCTTCGCTCAGTTGCGGGATATCCAGCGGCGCATACAGATCACCCGTCGGGAACACGTGCGGGTGACGGCGGATCAGCTTGCGGGTGATGCTGTCGATCACCCCGGCAAATTCGAAGCGCCCTTCTTCTCGCGCCAACTGGCTGTAATACACCACCTGGAACAACAGATCGCCCAGCTCGCCTTGCAAGTGATCAAAGTCGCCGCGCTCAATGGCGTCAGCGACTTCGTAGGCTTCTTCAAGGGTATGAGGGACGATGGTGGCGTAAGTTTGCTTGATGTCCCACGGGCAACCGTACTGCGGGTCGCGCAGACGGCTCATCAGGTGCAGCAGGTCTTCAAGTGAATACATCGATCAATCTCTGTCCGCTCATGGCGTCCGGTTGCGCCGGGTCTCAATGATGTTCGGCAACTGGGAGATTCGCCCCAGCAACCGCCCCAACGCGTCCATCCCCGGAATCTCGATAGTGAGGGACATCAACGCCGTGTTGTCCTCCTTGTTCGAGCGCGTGTTGACCGCCAGCACGTTGATCCGCTCATTGAGCAGCACTTGCGACACGTCCCTCAGCAGGCCGGAGCGGTCGTAGGCGCGGATGATGATATCCACCGGGTAAGTCAATACCGGCACCGGGCCCCAACTGACCTGAATGATCCGTTCTGGCTCGCGCCCGCCCAGCTGCAATACCGAGGCGCAGTCCTGACGGTGAATGCTCACCCCGCGGCCCTGGGTGATGTAGCCGACGATGGCATCGCCCGGCAACGGCTGGCAGCAGCCGGCCATTTGCGTCAGCAAGTTGCCGACGCCCTGGATCTGAATGTCGCCGCGCTTGCCTGGCTTGTAGCCGGTGGCCTTGCGCGGGATCAGTTCCAGCTGTTCGTTGCCACGCTCCGGCTCCACCAGTTGCTGGGCCAGGTTGACCAGTTGCGCCAAGCGCAAATCGCCGGCGCCGAGGGCGGCGAACATGTCTTCGGCGAGCTTCATGTTGGCCTTTTCGGCCAGCTTGTCGAAGTCCACCTGGGGTAGGCCCAGGCGCCCGAGTTCCCGCTCCAGCAAGGTCTTGCCGGCGGCGACGTTCTGGTCGCGCGCCTGCAACTTGAACCAGTGGACAATCTTCGCCCGCGCCCTGGACGTGGTGATGTAGCCCAGGTTCGGGTTCAGCCAGTCGCGGCTCGGCGTGCCGTGCTTGCTGGTGATGATCTCGACCTGTTCACCGGTCTGCAGGCTGTAGTTGAGCGGCACGATGCGTCCGTTGATCTTCGCGCCACGGCAGTTGTGGCCGATCTCGGTGTGCACGCGGTAGGCGAAGTCCAAGGGTGTGGAGCCCTTGGGCAGGTCGATGGCGTGGCCGTCGGGAGTGAAGATGTAGACCCGGTCGGGCTCAATATCCACCCGCAACTGTTCGACCAGGCCGCCGATGTCCCCCAGCTCTTCGTGCCATTCCAGCACTTGGCGCAGCCAGGAAATTTTCTCTTCGTACTGGTTGGACCCCGCCTTGACGTCGGTGCCCTTGTAGCGCCAGTGGGCACACACACCCAGCTCTGCCTCTTCGTGCATGGCGTGGGTGCGGATCTGCACTTCCAACACCTTGCCCTCGGGGCCGATTACCGCCGTATGTAACGAGCGGTAGCCGTTTTCCTTGGGGTTGGCGATGTAGTCGTCGAATTCCTTGGGGATGTGTCGCCACAGGGTGTGGACGATCCCCAGCGCGGTGTAGCAATCGCGCATTTCAGGCACCAGCACCCGCACGGCACGCACGTCGTAGATCTGGCTGAACTCCAGACCCTTGCGCTGCATTTTGCGCCAGATGGAATAGATGTGTTTGGCCCGACCGCTGATGTCAGCGTCGACCCCAGTGGCCTGCAATTCCGTGCGCAACTGGCCCATCACATCGGAGATGAAGCGCTCACGGTCGAGCCGCCGCTCATGGAGCAGCGTGGCAATCTGTTTGTATTGATCGGGTTCCAGGTAGCGGAAGGACAAGTCCTCCAGCTCCCATTTGATATGGCCGATGCCCAGGCGGTGAGCCAGGGGCGCGTAGATGTCGAAGACTTCCCGGGCGACGCGGTTGCGTTTTTCGTCATCGGCGGTTTTCACCGCCCGAATCGCGCAGGTGCGTTCGGCCAGCTTGATCAGGGCGACACGCACGTCGTCGACCATCGCCACCAGCATCTTGCGCAGGTTTTCCACCTGGCCCTGGGTGCCCAGCACCATGGACTGGCGCGGGCTCAGGCTGGCGCTGATGGCGGCCATGCGTAGCACACCGTCGATCAGCTTGGCCACGACGGCGCCGAAACGCTGGCTGACCAGCGGCAACTGAATATGCCCTTCGCGTACGCCGCGATAGAGCACCGCAGCGATCAGCGAGTCTTGATCGAGTTTGAGATCGGCGAGAATCTCGGCGATTTCAAGCCCGGTACGAAAACTTGACGTGCCTTCAGACCACAAATTCTTGGCCGCATTGTCTTGCTGTTCAGACTCACGAGCGAACTCGCAGGCTGCTTTCAAGGCTTCACGGTCCAGTGCCGGGTCGACACTGACGGCATGATCCAGCCATGCCTCGAGATTGATACTGCCGTCGGTGTTGATCGGCTGGTGTGCTCTCACCTGTACCATCTTGCTTACCTTCCCTACGACGCGCCTTCAGCGCGTCAAAATCGCTGACCTTTGTAACGCATGCTCCCAGGCAGGTCACGACCCTGGAGAACGCAGGCCAGTCGGACTAAGCGAGCATCCTAGCTCGCTTCAAATAACGCCATCGCCTCGACATGTGCCGTCTGCGGAAACATATCGAGGATCCCGGCACGTTTTAGCCGGTAGCCTTGCTTGACCAACTCGACCGTGTCCCGCGCCAGCGTGGCTGGATTGCAGGACACATACACCAGGCGATCGGCCCCAAGAGCGGCGAGCTTGCGCACAATCTCTAGGGCACCATCACGGGGTGGGTCCAAGAGTACCGCAGAAAAGCCTGCATTGGCCCATTCTGCGTTAGCCAAGGGCTGGGACAAATCGGCCTGAAAAAACCGCACATTATGCAAATTGTTGCTCACAGCATTGGCAGCAGCGCGCTCAACCATAGCCTGCACGCCCTCCACTGCCACCACTTCCCGTACCTCACGGGCCAGGGGCAAGGCGAAGTTGCCTAGGCCGCAAAACAGGTCCAGTACCCGTTCATCGGGTTTTGGCGCCAGCCAATCCAGGGCCTGGGCGACCATCGCCTCGTTAACTCCGGCGTTGACCTGGATAAAGTCCCCCGGCCGGTAAGCCAGTTCCAGATCCCACCGATCCAGGCGATAGCCTAGGGTTTGATCGGGCTCGAACGGTTGTGGTTCACCTTCGCCATGCAGCCACAGTTGCGCTTCATGGAACGTGCAAAATTCTTTAAGTACCACCAGGTCGGCGTCCGACAACGGCGCCATGTGCCGCAACAACACCGCGATGGACGAGCCACTGAAAAGCTCAACATGCCCAAGAGCTTGTGGCTTGCTCAAACGGCGAAGCATGTTCGGCAAGCGTTGCATGATCGGTTGCAAGGCCTGTACCAGCACCGGGCAATCGTCAATACCGACGATGTCCTGGCTGGCGGCGGCGCGAAAACCCACTTCAAGTTTTTTGGCCTTGACGTCCCAGCGCACAGCCACCCGCGCACGACGTCGGTAGGCGAATTCCGGCCCGCTCAAGGGGGCAGCCCACTCCTGAGGTTCGACACCGGCCACACGGGACAGTTGCTCGGCGAGCATGCGCTGTTTCAGGGCAAGCTGTTCGTTGTGGGGCAAATGTTGCAGGCTGCAACCGCCGCAACGGCCGGCGTGTACACAAGGGGCTGGCCGACGCAGTTCGCTGGCGGTGAATACCCGCTCGGTGCGGGCCTCGACCACTTTGCCGTGGGCACCCAAGACCCGCGCCTCGACTTCTTCGCCGGCCAGGGCACCGGTCACAAACCAGGTACGGCCTTCAAAGAACACAATGCCACGGCCGTCATTGGCCAGGCGCTCGATGGTCAGGCGTTGTTTTTTGCCCACTGGAATTTGTGGGGCCCGGCTGCCGCCCGTCGGTTGGAAGCGCAGGCCTCTCTCGTGCTTGGCCATCAGTTAGGCACGTCGAAAATGCCGGTCGACAGGTAACGGTCGCCTCGGTCACAGATGATGGCGACGATCACCGCGTTTTCAAGCTCCTGGGACAAGCGCAACATCCCAGCCACGGCACCGCCGGAGGACACGCCGCAGAAGATGCCTTCTTCACGGGCCAGACGACGGGTGGTGTCTTCGGCTTCGCGCTGGGCCATGTCGATGATGCGGTCAACGCGGTCAGCGTTGTAGATCTTCGGCAGGTACTCTTCGGGCCAGCGACGAATCCCCGGGATCGCCGCGCCCTCCATCGGTTGCAGGCCAACGATCTGGATCTCGGGATTCTGCTCCTTGAGGTAGCGCGAGGTGCCCATGATGGTACCGGTGGTGCCCATCGAGCTGACGAAGTGAGTGATGCTACCCTGGGTCTGGCGCCAGATTTCCGGACCCGTGCTGGTGTAGTGCGCTTCAGGGTTATCACCGTTGGCGAACTGGTCCAGCACCTGGCCACGGCCTTCGGCCGCCATGCGCTCGGCAAGATCGCGCGCGCCTTCCATGCCTTCTTCCTGAGTCACCAGAATCAACTCGGCACCATAGGCAGTCATTGCCGCCTTGCGCTCGGCGCTGGAGTTGTCGGGCATGATCAGGATCATCTTGTAACCCTTGATCGCCGCGGCCATGGCCAAGGCAATCCCGGTGTTACCAGAGGTGGCTTCGATCAGGGTATCGCCGGGCGTGATCTGCCCACGCAACTCGGCGCGGGTAATCATCGACAACGCCGGACGGTCCTTGACCGAACCCGCCGGGTTATTACCCTCAAGCTTGAGCAACAGGGTATTGCTGGTGACGCCCGGCAGACGCTGCAAGCGGACCAGCGGGGTGTTGCCGACGCAATCGGCGATAGTTGGGTACTGCAAGGTCATGACGTATTCGCAATCCAGACTGCGGGGGCGCCCATCATACCGGCAAACGCTGGCAGGCCATATCACGCAAAGTGCGGTTGATATAGCTGCAAGCTATAAGCCACAAGCGGCAAGTTGGGATCTTGCAGCTTGAGGCTTGCAGCTGTCGCTAAACCGTATCCACCTTCAACGAATGATCATTCAACATCCCATTGATAATAGTTGCCGTATCCGCCCCGCCCGCAATCACCCCGCCCGCCCCCGGCGTCACACCGTAATGGGTCGCCAGGTTGACCCCGGCCAGGTCGATGGTCTGGCTGGGGGCCGCACCCGCCACAGCACTTATATCAAGGGTGGTCATGCCGCCCACGACCTTGAAGTGCAGGTAGTCATCCAGCGAAGCCGTCGTCGCGTTTTCCCCTTGCAACAATTGCGACAGATCCAGTTTGTCGATACCCAGCACGAAGTCCGTGATGACGTCATGCCCAGTGTTACCGATGGCGTACTGAAAGGTGTCGGCCCCAGTGCCGCCGGTCAGCGTGTTGTTGCCCGGCCCGCCAATCAGGATGTCATCGCCACCGCCACCGCTGAGGGTGTCGTTGCCCAGACCGCCAGAGAGCAAGTTGTTACTGCCGTTGCCGATCAGGGTGTCGTTGAAGTTGGAACCGATGAGGTTTTCCACCGCCATCAGGGTATCGGTCCCTGCGCCAAAAGTGTTTTGCGCCACCAGCAGACCGAGGTCGACGGTCACACCGCCTGTGGCGTGGGCATAGCTGGCAGTGTCAATGCCTGCCCCGCCGTCGAGCAGGTCATTGCCCACCCCGCTGAACAGCAGGTCGGTGCCATTGCCACCATGCAGTTGGTTATTGCCGGTGCCTGCGGTCAGCACATCATTACCGTCACCACCGTTGAGGATGTTGTTCCCCGGGCCGGCCATCAGAATATCGTCCCCGGCGGTACCGTTGAGGGTATTGCCGCTCTGATAACTGATGCTCACGGCGCCGCTGTCGCTGCCGCCGTGGCTGTCGTTGACCGTGTAGTTACCATGGAAGTCCGGCGAAAAGTCCTGGGCGCCGGCGTAGTTGAGTTTCATGGTCAACAGGTAGTTCTGCGAACCGTCGACGTTGCTGCCGCTGGTGTTGGTGATGTTGGTGATATGGATCTGATAGACGCCATCGGCCGCTGCGGTGATGGTGCCTCCGTCGGCGATGGGGATATAGCCACCGCCATTAAGGGAGTACTCCATGGTGATACGACCACCCGCCACATTGTGGTCCAGGTTGAGGGTTTCACCCTGCTTGAGGCTGACGGTAATCCGGTCTTCGTCATTGGCGTTGGCCGTGGTGACGTTGCCCAGATAGCCGCTGATCGCCAGCGTCGCGATGAGTGTCGCGGTATTACCGGCGAATGACGACCGCACGTCAGGCAGAATCTGGTTGGCGGGAACATTGTTGTTGACGGCAAATGCCTTGCTGCCCGTGCCGGTAAAGTCGGCACCCTTGAGCGCCCAACCGGTGGTGAAGCTGGTGGGCGTGGCCGTCAGCCGGTCATAGTTGGGGTCACTGTCGTTGAGCAACAGCAACTCGCCGGGCACCACAATCGTGCTGGAGAAGATGTTGGTGATGACATGGTCATCGCCGGCAACCGGCGTCGCATTCGGGTTGACCTTGACCACCAGGCTGGAGTTGACCAGGTCGCCGTCGTTGTCGCTCACCACCACGCCGAAGTTTTCAGTGATTGCCGTGTCCGTCAGCTTCGGCGGCGTGTAGCGGAACTCGCCACTGTCCATGTCCACCACCAACGTACCGCCCTGGCTGGTGGTGATGGTGATGCTGTTGCTCAGGGTGTCGAACGTGCCATGACCGCCTGGCAGGTTGGCGCTCATTGAGCCCTGATTGCCCAGGCCCGCGGGGTCGTAGGTGTAGGTGATGCCATCCACCATGAGGGATTTGATAAAGCCGCCGTCAGCGCCAAAGGTGCCGGCGGTCATCAGGCTGCCGGTGACCGGCGCACCTTGCACAGTGCCGGCCAATACCGCATCCAGGCCGGCAAGGTTAGTGACCACCACCGAGTTGGTATTGGTATGGGTGCTGCCGTCATAGGCCACCGGGTCCAGGTAGATGCCGTTGACACCAGCGCCCAGGCCAATGGCGTAGGACTTGATGCCGTTGGCGTCGAGGAAGGCTTTCCACAGCACCTCTTCGCTCGCGTTGATACCGTCGCCAAACTCCGGATTGACCTGATCGCCGGGGTTGTTCGGGTTGTTGGTATTGGACAGCGTGGGGTTGCCGTCGGAGAAGAAGTACGACAGGTTCTGCGCCCCTGTCAGCTTGCCTCCAGAGGTGAAGGCCGTTTGTGCAGTGCCCAGGGCTGAGTCGTAGTTGGTACCGCCCGTAGCGCTGATGCCTGCGACAATGCTCTTCGCGGTGGCCACATCCACCCACTGGCTGGTCAACTGCGTGGAACCGGTGCTGAAGGTGACGATCTGCACCTTCACATCGCCCATCTCGTCGTATTTGGTCAATAGCTCGTTGATCGCCGCCTTGGCCAGGCTCAAACGCGTGCCGCCCGCGCCCGATGCATCATTCATGCTGCCGGACACGTCGATGATCAGCAGCAGGTTGGAATCCACCTCGGTGGCCGTGACCGAGCGTTCGCTGGCCACCACCTTGGGCACGTCATCGACGATGTTGACGTCCAACGTGCCGGTAGCGGTGTTGGTATCAGAGTCGGCGGCCGTTACAACGAAGGATTCACTGATGCTGTTAGCGCCAGCGCCAGTCGGGTGGCTATCGGTACCGTTGAGGGTGTAGCTGTAGCTGATCACGCCCGTGGTCGCGTTGTAGCCAGTGATGGTCAGGGTATTGCCATAACCGGTCGGAATCGACTGTGGAAAACCAGCCGCTACCCCGCCGCTAACGACGCTGATGCCGCCCACGGTCAAGGTTTGCAAACCGTCCAACGCGGTGACAGTGAAGGTGCCGCTTTGGGTCAGGGCAGGAGTGTCTGTAGCGCTGCCCAACGGCAGGTTTTTCTCGTAGACAGTGAGTTCGCCGCCGTTCACTTCCAGGCCAGTGAGCACGACCGGGTCGTTGTTGTTATGCACTTGCAAGACGAGATTGGCAGTGCTGGTGTCGCCATCGGCATCGGTCAGTGTGTAGGCGAAAGTCTCCGTGCCGTTGCCGCCGCCATGCAGGGCGATAAAGTCGGCGTCGGCGGTATTCAGTGTGTAGGTGTAAGTACCGTCGGCAGCCAGTACCAGCGAGCCGTAAGTCCCGGCAAAAGTCCCCGCTGTAATAGGCCCGGTGGCGACACGATCAGCACCTTGCACATCGTTGCCGAGCACCGTACCGCTGAGGGTTTGCAAGCTTTCGGATGCGGTATTGAGATTGCTGTCATCAACCGCCTTAGGCACGTCATCGACGATGGTAACGTCCAGCGAGCCGGTAGCGGTGTTGGTATCAGAGTCGGCGGCCGTTACAACGAAGGATTCACTGATGCTGTTAGCGCCAGCGCCAGTCGGGTGGCTATCGGTACCGTTGAGGGTGTAGCTGTAGCTGATCACGCCCGTGGTCGCGTTGTAGCCAGTGATGGTCAGGGTATTGCCATAACCGGTCGGAATCGACTGTGGAAAACCAGCCGCTACCCCGCCGCTAACGACGCTGATGCCGCCCACGGTCAAGGTTTGCAAACCGTCCAACGCGGTGACAGTGAAGGTGCCGCTTTGGGTCAGGGCAGGAGTGTCTGTAGCGCTGCCCAACGGCAGGTTTTTCTCGTAGACAGTGAGTTCGCCGCCGTTCACTTCCAGGCCAGTGAGCACGACCGGGTCGTTGTTGTTATGCACTTGCAAGACGAGATTGGCAGTGCTGGTGTCGCCATCGGCATCGGTCAGTGTGTAGGCGAAAGTCTCCGTGCCGTTGCCGCCGCCATGCAGGGCGATAAAGTCGGCGTCGGCGGTATTCAGTGTGTAGGTGTAAGTACCGTCGGCAGCCAGTACCAGCGAGCCGTAAGTCCCGGCAAAAGTCCCCGCTGTAATAGGCCCGGTGGCGACACGATCAGCACCTTGCACATCGTTGCCGAGCACCGTACCGCTGAGGGTTTGCAAGCTTTCGGATGCAGTGCTGAGGTTGCTATCATCAACTGCCTGCGGCACATCATCAACCACACTGATATGCAACGCGCCCGTGGCCGAACTGTCATTGGTATCCGTGGCGACGACGCTGAAGCTCTCGGCCAGGCTGTTGGTACCGCCGCCCGCCGAATGAGCTTCATTGCCGGTCAAGGTGTAGCTGTAGGTGACGACCCCAGTGGCCGCGTTATAGCCGGTGATGGTCAGGGTGTTGCCCAACCCGGTAACGATCGATTGCGGAAAGCCTGCGCTTACGCCACCAGCGACCACGTTGATGCCACCCACATTGAGACTCTGCAGACCATCCACCGCCGACACTGTCAGGTTGCCGGTACGGGTCAGTGCCGTGGCGTCAGGGCTGCTGCCATCGGTCAGGTTTTTTTCGTAGAGGGTCATGTCAGCACCGTTGACGTTGATACCGCCAATCACCACTGGATCGTCGTTGTTGTGCACTTGCAGCACCAGGTTGGCGGTGCTGGTATCGCCATCGGCATCGGTCAGGGTATAGGCAAACGTTTCCGTACCATTGCCGCCGCCGTGCAGGGCAATAAAGTCCGCGTCGCCCGTGTTCAACGTGTAGATGTAGCTGCCATCAGCCTGCAGGACCAGGGTGCCGTACTGCCCGGCAAACGTACCGCCGACGATCGGGCCGCTGGCGACACGGTCGGCGCCTTGCACGTCGTTGCCCAATACATTGCCAGTGAGGATCAATTGGCTTTCCGAAGCGCTGCCTTCGGGGGTGTCGTTGATGGCCCTGGGTACATCATCGATAACCGTGACATCCAGCGAACCTGTGGCCGAGTCGCCGTCGCTGTCAGTGGCGACCACGCTGAACTGTTCGCCCAGGCTGTTGGTACCGCCGCCCGCCGAATGGGCTTCATTGCCGGTCAAGGTATAGCTGTAGCTGATCACCCCGGTGGTGGCGTTATACCCGGTGATACTCAAGGTGTTGCCCAGCCCGGTGGTGATGCTTTGCGGGAAGCCACTGGCCACGCCGCCGCTGACGACACTGATCCCGCCCACCGTCAGGCTCTGCAAGCCATCGAGTGCCGAGACGCTGAAGGTGCCGGTTTGCACCAGCGCCGCCGGATTGCTCGCTGAACCCAAGGCCAGGTTGGCCTCGTTGACGGTCACTTCACCGCCTTCGACCGTCAACCCGCTCAAGGTCACCGGATTATCGGGTGGCAGGACCGGTGGCGGCGCAACCACAGGGGTGTCGTTGCCGGTATCGGGCTCTCCCGCGACCTGGAATAGCGCAAACTCGGGAATCCCACCAAAGCCGGCCGTCGGAAAGCCGATGACCGGTTCCACCCGCCCAGCCACCTCCGTCAGCAGCACAAAGGAATGCCCGCCACCCAAGGCGCCAGAAGCGTTGGTACCAGTGGGGCCGGCAGCGGTGGCTTCGCCGGTTTGGGTCGGGTCGGCGCCGGCGGCAATAGCTTTTTGCAGCTGCTGGACATCGGTCAGCATCGCCTCGGTGGGCGTCACACTGTCGGGCGTGTTGACCTGGGGCGCCTGGCTTGCCAGCAATTGCGGTGACAGGCTCAAGCTGCTGTCGCGCCCAAGGGTCAGTTCATGGCCGTTTTGCAAGTGCACCGCCACCGCGCCAGCAGCGCCGGTCTGCAGTTGCTCGCCAGCGAACAGGCGGTCGCCTTCGGTCAGGGCACGGCGGCTGCCATCCCCCGCGACGGCAAAGACTTCCCCAACGATCTTGCTGACAACACCGATTAGCTTAGCCATGTGCTCTTCTCCATGTCCGACCCAGGTCGGCACATCGGTTACGTGCACAAATGCAGCGGATTCATGAATCACCAGGCTGGCGACTGGAGGGCTCTCGGCATACCGCAAGCAGTGGCACAAAACTGAATCAAATCAAGCTCAGCCAACCCCTACACACCTGCTAAAAAGAGCCATCCAAAAAGGCAGGTGACAAAAAACCGTCACCTTTGAATTCCTTTTTTTCCTCTCAACCTTCACCCGACTACATTTGCGTTTGAACTTTCCTTGAGCCCTAAAACGCGCCATAGCGCTTAAAATTCAAGGCCTGTGGTTTGAACAATGTATTGCTTCAAGCCGAACGCATAAGTTTTTTTGTGCATAACCATTATGAGAAATTCTTCTTAGCTTGCCCCGCAAATGTTCTTAGCTGTGTTGTTACAAGCCTGAGACGGTTTGATCATTAAAATTCGTCAAATAAATGGCGACAAGCTAGCAACACTGACAGCGGGAGATGTACCCCATGCGCGTTTTGACCCCACTCTGCAGCGCGATTCTGATCGCCATGGCCTGCGCCAATACCCAAGCCATGTCGCTGACCCAAGCGATCCAAAGCACTCTGGACAGCCATCCTGAACTGAACGCCAGCCGCAACAACCGGCTCTCGGCCGATGAAGATGTGAAAGTGGCCCGGGGCGGTTTTTACCCCAGCCTCGACCTCAACGCTGCCTATGGCCGCGGCTATAGCGACAACAGCACCACACGGGCGCGAGGGAACAACCACAATACGCAAACCGACAACTACACCCAGTCGGAACTGCGCTTGCGGCAAATGCTCTTTGACGGTTTCAACACCTCCAACGAAGTGCAGCGCACGGGCGCCGTGGTCAACTCCAGAGCCTATTACACCCGTGGCACCGCCGAGAGCCTGGCCTTGCGCACCACCGAGGTGTACCTGGAAGTGCTGAAACGGCGGGAGTTGCTGACCCTGGCAAAAAACAACCTGCAGGCGCACCTGCGGGTCAATGACCAGATCGGCCTGCGCACTCAGCGCGGCATCGGCAGCACCGCCGACAGCGATCAATCCACTGCCCGTCGGGCCCTGGCGGAAAACAACTACCAAACGGCGATGGTCGACTTGCAGGACGCCGAGTCGAATTTCTTCAGCGTTGTCGGTCGTCTGCCCGATGAGCTGGAAGGCCCGGCCTCAATCAAGGGAGAACTGCCCGCTGACATGCTCGGCGCAAGGCGAAGCATGCTGGAGAACAACCCCTACCTGAAATCCGCCCAGGCCGATGTGATGGCCGCCGAAAGTCAGTACGAAGTGGCCAAATCGCCGTTCTACCCGCGCTTCGATGCCGAGGCGGCGGTGGGCGCCAACAATAATGTGCAGGGTGATCTCGGCCACGACAATGAATGGCGGGTCGGCGTGGTGATGAACTACAACCTGTTCCGTGGCGGCAGCGACAAGGCCCGCCTGGCGTCGGACTCCCACAAGATCAACCAGGCCATGGACATCCGCAACAACGCCCTGCGCATGCTCAACGAAAACCTCTCGCTAGCCTGGCATGCGATGGACAACGCGCGCGTGCAGACCCCCACCGCACGGGAATACGCCGAAACCACCCAACGGGTGCGGATGGCCTATCAGGATCAGTTCGGCCTTGGCCAACGCACCCTGCTCGACCTGTTAGACAGTGAAAACGAGCTGTACAACGCCAACCGACGCTACACCGAAGTGCGCTACACCGAAGAGTTCTCCATGTACCGCGTGCTGGCCAACATAGGCGAGTTGCTGAACAAGGAACGCGTGGTGGTGCCGGCCGAAGCCATTGCCCAGTCGGAAGTCAGAAGCGATGCCCACTTGCCTGAAATGAAGTAGCCCTACGCCCTGGAGCACACCGCCGTGACCCAAATGGAACCGCTGAACACCGGCATCGACCCGCGCCAGAGCTTTGATGACCCGCTGCTCGACGGTCTGCTGATCCTCTGCAAACTGCACGGCTGCACCGTCAGCCGTTCCAGCCTGAGTGCCGGTTTGCCGTTGGCGCAACAGCGCCTGAGCCTGGAGTTGTTGCCACGGGCAGCGGCGCGGGCCAGTTTGCAGGCGCGGTTACTGCGTCGCGAATTGGGAGCGATTTCAGCGTTAAACCTACCGGTCTTGTTGATATTCAAGGACGGCCGTTGCGCCGTCCTCAGACGCTGGAGCGAAGATGGCCAGGCGCTGATTTTACCCAGCGAAGCCGAAGGTGGCGAGCAATGGGTCAGCCGCGAAGAGCTGGCCGAGGCCTACAGCGGCCAGGCCCTGTTCGCCCGCCCCCGTCACGAAATCGAAGACCTGCGCGCGCCTCTGGTGCCTCGGGTTGAAGCCTGGTTTCGCGACACCCTAAAACTGTCCCGCTGGCTCTACAGCGATGCGATTCTCGCCAGTTTCCTGATCAACCTGCTGGGGCTGATGGTGCCGCTGTTCGTCATGCAAACCTACGACCGCGTGGTGCCCAACCAGGCGGTCTCGACCTTGTGGGTGCTGGCCATCGGGTTGTTGATCGGCACCAGTTTTGAGTTGGTGCTGCGGGTGGTACGCGCCCATTTGCTGGACACTGCCGGCAAGAAAACCGACGTAATTCTTTCCGCCACCTTGTTCGAGCGCATCACCGGTATGTCGATGAAGGCCCGACCCGCGACCATCGGCGGCTTCGCCCAGAGCATCCATGACTTCCAGGGCCTGCGGGAATTCCTCACCGCCGTGACCCTTACCAGCCTGATCGACTTGCCCTTCGCCGTACTGATGTTGGTGGTGATTGGCCTGTTGGGCGGCTGGCTGGTGATCATCCCGCTGTGCGCGTTTCCACTGACCATCCTCTTCGCCCTGATCATCCAGACTCGCCTGCGCGATACCGTGCAAAAAAGCCTGGTCCTGGGGGCTGAACGCCAGGCCCTGCTGATTGAAACCCTTGGTGGCCTGGAAACTCTCAAGGCCTGCAGCGCCGAAAGCGAACGCCAGCACCAGTGGGAAAGTACCCACGGCGCGCTCACCCGCCTCGACAGCCACGCGCGCAACCTATCGGCGCTGGCGACCAACGGCACGCTGTTTATCCAGCAGTTTTCCGGGATGGCGACCATCGTCGCCGGGGTCTACAGCATCATTGCCGGCAACCTCAGCGTCGGTGCGCTGGTGGCGACTTACATGCTCGGCAGCCGGGTACTGGCGCCGCTGGGGCAGATTGCCGGGTTGATCACCCGCTACCAACAGGCACAACTGACCATGCGCAGCACCGACGCGCTGATGTCATTGCCCCAGGAGCGCGACCCGCACCAGCGCCCGCTGGAGCGCACACAATTGACCGGAGCGCTGGAGGTTAACCAAGTGACCTTCCGCTACGCCGGGCAAAACGCCCCGGCCCTGGCCACTATCAGTTTCAGCCTCAAGGCCGGCGAACGCGTCGGCATCATCGGCCGTAGCGGCTCGGGCAAAAGCACACTCGGGCGACTGGTGATGGGTTTTTATGCGCCCGATGAAGGCCAATTGCTGCTTGACGGCCTCGACCTGCGGCAACTGGATGTGGCCGACCTGCGTCAGCAAGTGGGTTACGTCGCCCATGACCTGCCACTGCTGGCCGGTAGCTTGCGCGATAACCTGACCCTCGGCGCCCGCTACATCAGCGACGCGCGGATGCTCGAAGTAGCCGAACTGACCGGCGTCAGCGAACTGGCCCGCCAACACCCACAGGGCTTCGACCGCCCAGTGGGTGAGCGCGGCCAACTGCTTTCCGGCGGCCAGCGCCAGGCGGTGCTGCTGGCGCGGTCGCTGCTACTCGACCCGCCTATCCTGCTGCTGGACGAACCCACCAGCGCCATGGACAACAGCAGCGAAGACCTCCTGCGCCAACGCCTGGAACAGTGGGTCAAAGGCAAGACCTTACTGCTGGTGACCCACCGCACCTCAATGCTCAGCCTGGTGGATCGGCTGATCGTTCTGGACAACGGCCGGATCGTTGCCGATGGCCCGAAAGAAAGCGTCATCGATGCACTGCGCAAGGGCCGTGTCGGCTCGGCGGCGGTCTAGGAGCCCTACCATGTCAGCGACTACCGATTCACGGGGCTACTTTTCAAGTTTTGGCAAAAGCGCCGAAAGCGAATTCATGCCCGAAGTAGCCGGCGCCTCGCTGCAGGATTCGCCACGAGGCTCGCGCATCACCGTGTGGCTCACCGCAGCCCTGATCATCAGCGCCCTGGTCTGGGCCAATTTCGCCGTGCTCGATGAAGTAACCATGGGCGAAGGCAAGGCCATCCCATCGAGCAAGGTGCAAGTGATCCAGAACCTGGAGGGCGGTATCGTCACGCAGATTTTCGTGCGCGAAGGACAAATGGTCGATAAAGGCGACACCTTGCTGCAACTGGACGACACGCGTTTTCGTTCCAACAAGGGCGAAAGCGAGGTCGACCGTTTTGCGCTGATCGCCCAGGTCGAGCGGCTGTCCGCTGAGGCTGAAGGCCGGCCGTTCAAGCTGTCAGACGAAGTGATCGCCAAGGCGCCGCAGGTGGCCGAGGACGAGCGCTCTTTATATGAACAACGCCAGCGGCGCCTGAACAGCGAACAACGGACGTTGACCGAACAACTGCGGCAGAAAACCCAGGAACTGGCGGAGTTTCGCTCCAAGCAGGGCCAGTTCAGTTCCAGCCTGGCGTTGCTACAGCAAGAGATGAATATGTCGGCGCCGCTGGTGGGCACCGGCGCGGTATCGCCAGTGGAAATCCTGCGGCTAAAACGCAGCGCTGTGGAGATTCGTGGCTCATTGAACGCGACCACCCTGGCGATCCCAAGGGCGGAGTCGGCGATCAATGAGATCAAGAGCAAGATCGACGAATCGGTGCAGGGCTTTCGTTCGGACGCGGCCAAGGAACTCAATGAAAAACGCACCGACCTGTCGAAAATCACCGCCACGAGCATCGCCATCGACGACCGGGTCAGCCGCACCACCGTCGTCTCGCCGGTACATGGGGTGATCAAGCAATTGAAGGTCAACACCATCGGTGGCGTGGTCCAGCCGGGCAGCGATATGGTGGAAATCGTGCCCCTGGAAGACAACCTGCTGATCGAGGCCAAAGTGCGCCCGCAGGATGTGGCGTTCCTGCATCCGGGACAGAAGGCGATGGTCAAGTTCAGTGCCTACGACTACACCATCTACGGTGGGCTGGCGGCGAAGCTGGAGTTGATCAGCGCCGATACGATTACCGATGACAAGGGCAACAGTTTCTATCTGATCCAGGTACGCACCGATAAAAACCATCTGGGCGGGGATGCCAAACCGCTGCTGATCATTCCGGGGATGGTGGCAACGGTAGACATTATTACCGGGGAGAAGAGTGTGCTGGATTACTTACTCAAGCCAGTGTTGAAGGCACGGACGGAGGCAATGCGCGAACGGTAGACTGGGTGGCTGACAAAGAACTTGTAGCGAGCGGGCTTGTTGTGGCGAGCGGGCTTGCCCGCGTTGGGCTGCGAAGCAGCCCTAAAACCAACAACTGCAGTCTTCCTGACAGATCGCAGTGGCTCTATTGGGGCCGCTACGCGGCCCAACGCGGGCAAGCCCGCTCGCCACAGGTTCAGCACTTACGGCGATGGTTCGCCATGATTTCTCTGAAAAACCTCTTCGCCCATAGCCGCAATCTGCCCTTCGATCAACGCTTCAAACGGCCTTAATAACGGCTCAAATGAGGCCGGAGCTTCCAGCACCTGCAACGCCTGCACAATCGCCTCTACCGTCGACAATGCCCCAGGCCCCGGTGCCTTGCGCAGCCGATAGCGGGAAACAGCGCCCTCGGCCAACGTCACCCGAGGCAGTGCCGCCAGCAGTGGATTGAGGTGCAGCAACTTGCGCGCCTTGCGCCAGGTGCCATCGGGGACCACCAGCAACAACGGTTCGTCGCACGGCGTGTAAGGCTGCAATGGCTGCGCACCCTCAGCGGGAAACAACAACCGCGCCTGATACCCCGGCGGGTTCAACAGCGCCGGTAAATCGTCAAACACCTCCCCCACCACCAACTGCGCATTCTCCAACCCCAACGCCGCCAGCCGCGCCGTATTCAAGGCATGGTTGACCTCACTGGGATGCTGCAATAGCAATACGCGAGTACGGCTGTCGAGGCTGGGGATCAGCGCGCATAAACAATGGCTGGAGGGGCGCATACAGCGTGGGCATTGGGGTCTGGACATGGGAATCAGGCCTGGTTGAGCTGGGCTTTAAGCAAATCGCGGAAAGTCTGGATCAGCGGCTCGCGGCTGCGGCCCCGGCGCATAATCATCGAGAACGGCGCCTGATAACCGAAGGTTGCCGGCAGTAATACCCGCAAGTCGCCCTTGTCGGCCCAGGCCTGGGCATAGTGCTCCGGCAAGTAGCCGATGTAAGCGCCGGACAGCACCAGAATCAACTGTGCCTCCATACTTTCCACAGTGGCGGCGCTGTGCTTGAAGCCGTGGCGCGCCAGTTCCGCCTGGCTCCAGTAACCACGGCCGACCATGCGCTGCTGGGTGATCACCTGTTCGGGAATGCGCCGCTCGTTGAACAACGGATGGCGGGAGCTGCAATACAGCCAGTGCTGTTCGCGATACAGCGGCATATACATCAACCCGCTCATGCGTGTGGAAAAGGCACCGATGGCCAAGTCCAGGCGATTGTCCTGTACGCCCAACTGCAATTCGTAAGGGCTCATCACCGACAGGTGCAAATGCACCGCCGGATGCTCAAGGCTGTAGGCGCCGATCACTTCGGCAAACGGCAGTGCCTTGTCGCTGACGGTGGAGTCCAGCACGCCCAGCTTGAGAGTGCCGCGCAGTTCGCCTTTGAGTGCGGCGGCGTATTGTTCGAAGCCTTCCAGCTCGCCCAACAGGCGCAGGGTTTCCTGGTGGAACAACTCGCCCTTGCTGGTCAGGCTGAAACCGCCTCGGCCACGGTGGCACAGCACCAGACCCAACGCGCCTTCCAGTTGGCTCATGTAAGTGCTGATGGCCGACGTCGACAGGTTGAGTTCGTGCTGGGCGTTGGCAAACCCCTGGTGCCGCACGACGCTGACAAAGATGCGCAAGAGTTTGAGGTCGGGCAAGGCGCTGGCCATGGGTTCTCCGCTTAAGAGCGGACGCAGAGCGTCCAGGGCGGCATTCCCACGTGGAGCGTGAGAATGATCACTGCGCAGTCTACCTCAGGCTTTAGTTTAGAAAAATATGAACTAAGTATTTGCCCACAGCGATTCTTTCCACCCTCGGCATTTCGCAGAATCGGCCTCTAATAAACAAAATAACGATGAGGTAATCCCGTGGACAAGATTTTCCACCAACCACTGGGCGGCAATGAAATGCCGCGCTTCGCCGGCATCGCCACCATGATGCGTCTTCCCCATCTGCAATCGGCCGAAGGCCTGGACGCTGCCTTTATCGGCGTGCCTCTGGACATTGGTACCTCACTGCGTCCCGGCACCCGCTTCGGCCCCCGGGAAATTCGCGCCGAATCGGTGATGATCCGCCCCTACAATATGGCCACCGGTGCCGCGCCGTTTGACTCGCTATCGGTTGCCGACATCGGCGACGTCGCCATCAACACCTTCAGCCTGCTGGACGCCGTGCGCATCATCGAAGAAGCCTACGATGAGATCCTTGAGCACAAGGTCATCCCCCTGACCCTGGGCGGCGACCACACCATCACCCTGCCGATCCTGCGAGCGATCCACAAAAAACACGGCAAGGTTGGCTTGGTGCACATCGATGCCCACGCCGACGTCAACGATCATATGTTTGGCGAGAAAATCGCCCACGGCACTACCTTCCGTCGCGCCGTGGAAGAAGGCCTGCTCGATTGCGATCGCGTGGTACAGATCGGCCTGCGGGCCCAGGGCTACACCGCCGAAGACTTCAACTGGAGCCGTAAACAGGGCTTTCGCGTGATCCAGGCCGAGGAATGCTGGCATCACTCCCTCGCACCCTTGATGGCTGAAGTGCGGGAAAAAGTCGGCGGCGGCCCGGTGTACCTCAGCTTTGATATCGACGGCATCGACCCGGCGTGGGCACCTGGCACCGGTACGCCAGAAATTGGCGGGCTGACCACTATCCAGGCCATGGAAATCATCCGTGGCTGCCAGGGCCTAGACCTGGTTGGTTGCGATCTGGTAGAGGTTTCGCCGCCCTACGACACCACCGGCAACACCTCGCTGCTGGGCGCTAACTTGCTGTACGAGATGCTCTGTGTACTGCCCGGCGTGGTCCATCGCTGAGGATCGGCCTGGTGGTGACCCTGGGCCTGGCTTCGGTGGTTCACCTGAGTTTGCTCAGTCTTTTTCCGGAATCGGCCTCTGTTTATGGGCCGAAAAATCCTCGCAGCAAGCGCATAGATGCGTTCGATAAACCGGCGATGCGTCAAGCCGCCTGATAGCCCATAAAAAAGATAATCGGAGACTCTCATCATGGCTTTGGATTTATTCGTCGTACTCATCTACGCCGCCGGCATGCTCGTGCTCGGCTACTATGGCATGCGTCGGGCCAAGACTCACGAAGACTACCTGGTCGCCGGCCGCAACCTCGGCCCGACGCTCTACATGGGCACCATGGCCGCCACCGTGCTGGGCGGTGCGTCCACGGTAGGCACCGTGCGCCTGGGTTATGTCCACGGGATTTCCGGGTTCTGGCTGTGCGCCGCACTGGGCATGGGGATCATCGCGCTGAACCTGTTCCTGGCCAAACCGTTGCTGAAGCTGAAGATCTTTACCGTCACCCAGGTGCTGGAAAAACGCTATAACCCAATGGCCCGCCAGGCCAGCGCGGTGATCATGCTGGCCTACGCGCTAATGATCGGCGTGACTTCGATCCTGGCCATCGGCACCGTGCTGCAAGTGCTGTTCGACCTGCCGTTCTGGATCTCGGTGTTGGTGGGCGGTGGCGTGGTGGTGGTTTACTCGACCATCGGCGGCATGTGGTCGCTGACCCTGACCGACATCGTGCAGTTCGTGATCAAGACCGTCGGCCTGATGTTTATCCTGCTGCCGATCTGCCTGTACCGCGTCGGCGGTTGGGATGAACTGGTGGCCAAGCTGCCGGCATCGAGCTTCAGCTTCACCAGCATCGGCTGGGACACCATCATCACCTACTTCATGATCTACTTCTTCGGCATCCTGATCGGCCAGGACATCTGGCAACGGGTGTTCACTGCTCGTGACGAAAAAGTCGCCAAGTACGCTGGCACCTTCGCTGGCGTCTACTGCATTCTCTACGGCTTGGCCTGTGCGCTGATCGGCATGGCCGCCCATGTGCTGATCCCGGACCTGGACAACGTCAACAACGCCTTTGCCGCAATCGTCAAAGTGTCGTTGCCCGAGGGTATTCGTGGCCTGGTGATCGCCGCCGCATTGGCCGCGATGATGTCCACTGCCAGCGCCGGCTTGCTCGCCGCTTCCACCGTACTGACCGAAGACCTGCTGCCGCGTCTGCGCGGTGGCAAACAGTCGAGCCTGAAGATCAACCGCCAGTTCACAGCACTGACCGGCATCGCCGTATTGGGTATCGCCCTGGTGGTGAACGACGTGATCAGCGCTCTAACCCTGGCCTACAACCTGTTGGTGGGCGGTATGTTGATTCCGTTGATTGGCGCAATCTACTGGAAGCGGGCGACCACCTCGGGTGCCATTACGTCCATGACGCTAGGCTTTGTCACCGCGTTGGTGTTCATGATCAAGGATGGGTTGGATGCCAATACGCCGATCTATTACAGCCTGGGGGTTGGCCTGGTGAGCTTTGTGTTGGTGAGTTTGCTGTCCCGTCGGCCGGAGCCGGTGGCCGAGGCGGCCTGAGTGCTGCCTTTGCCTTGAGGGAAAAGGAGTATGGGAAATTCAAATAACGAAAAAGCTGACGCTTAACACGATGGGAAATATCCGACCAGGAAATCTCCATAATCAGACGAATACACCGTGGGAGGGAGTTTCGGAAGGATTTAGCCCGCGAGCGCGACCTTTAGGGACAGGGAATGGCCCCAAATAACTCACCCGGCAGCGCTCGCCCGATACCAGCAACAATCGTTCGAGCGCTTTTCAGGACTTACCTGCGACGTGGGCGACGCTGCTCATCATCGGTGCGAATTGGCACCGGTTGCAGCGGTGGCTCGATCAAGCCGAGTGCGACGCCGAGGTCGTGCAGCCAGTTTTGCAGTTTATCTTTCATGGTGCCCCCTTTGAGGGTAGTGCCGAGCGGCTGGAATTCTGTAACCGCTTCCTACAGATAGTAGCCCTAAGTCCTACGTAATGCTCGCCTGAAACCACAACGAACTATTACTGAATTGATCACGATTTTGACTGATCGTTCAAGCAATCGCTCGTGTGCCCTGCAGCGGTACCGTCCTGCTCTCTTATTGCAGGTCAATCCACGCATTGAGATTAGCCCCGAGCATGGCTTTGCGCCACATCAACCACGCACGCGTGGGAAAACCAGGCGGGCCAGCCGCGCCCGATAGGAACAGCTGCGTCGGAAGGTGAACACCAAGCGGCCAGCCACGTCCTGCTGCCCGCGCACTCTCGGATGGTCAGCTCAGCTCAATACGATCCGAGTGAATCACAATGTGCCCTTGCTTGTAGAGCGCCCCAATGGCCTTCTTGAAGTTGCCCTTGCTGACACCGAACAAGCTGCTGATCACCGCCGGGTCGCTTTTGTCGCTAACCGGCAAGGTGCCGTTGTTGTCACGCAACTTGGCGAGGATCTTCGAGTTCAGGCTCGAAGCGGCTTCTTCGCCCACCGGCTGCAGGCTCAGGCTGATGTTGCCGTCGGCACGAATCTCCTTGATAAAGCCTTTCTCTTCCTTGCCCGGACGCAGGAACTTGAACACTTCGTTCTTGTGAATCAAACCCCAGTGTTTGTTATTGATGATGGCCTTGAAGCCCATATCGGTCGCTTCGGCTACCAGCAAGTCAACTTCCTGACCGACCTGGTAGTTAGCCGGGGTCTTGTCCAGATAGCGATCAAGGCGAGCGGTGGCGGTGATGCGCTTGGTGTGTTTATCGAGATAGACATGCACGACGCAATATTCACCCGCCGTCATCTGGCGTTTTTCTTCGGAGTACGGCAGCAGCAAGTCTTTGGGCAGGCCCCAATCCAGGAAGACGCCGATACTATTCACTTCAACAACTTTCAGACTGGCAAACTCGCCCACCTGAACTTTCGGTTTTTCCGTGGTGGCAATGAGCTTGTCATCGCTGTCCAGATAAATAAAAACGTTAAGCCAGTCTTCATCTTCACTGGGAATATCTTTGGGGATATACCGATTGGGCAAGAGGATTTCTCCCTCTTGATCACCGTCCAGGTACAAACCAAAGTTAGTGTGTTTAACCACTTGCAAGCTGTTGTAGCGCCCGACTAAAGCCATTTCCAATACCCTCATTGCGTGGGCGGCATTCTACCCGAGTTTGGCGGCGGCGGTGCCGCGTCCAGGCGCGCAACCCCGAAAAATCATGTCCTGAGTGCGGGCGGTCCCGCTCGTCTGATCAACACCCTCGACTTCACCGATGATCCAGGCACGCTTCCTCGAGGGTTCGTAGTTAAAACAGCGAGTTAGGTATTTTTTCAAACGTCAACTTAGCCAATTTCCAACAGCACCGCTTATTTCAGGAGGATATTTACCAAGCAATTGTCAAGCTTTTCATGTACGATGTTTGGCCAAGTTAATTTTCTACAGGTTAGTGGCCGCCATGCGCGTAAAAGCATCCAACAGCAAAGCAAAGCCAGCTCCGGCCGTTGAAACCAGCGAATCGATCAACAACCAAATTGCTGCCTTCCTCAAATCCGGTGGCGAGATCCAGCAGATTGCCAAAGGCGTGAGCGGTCAGACTTTCGGTCCGTCCAAGCAGATTACGCTGGGCAAGAAGTAAGCTTAAAAAAAGCAGCTTGCGCATCACACCTGGTCCCTATGCGCTTTGCCTTCCAAGGCGCTAGGACTAGAGCCCGCAACACCCATCTTGATACACCCCTTGCTTAACTAATCGACGAACGGGCCTCATCGCCAGGCTTTCGCCGGTATGCTTGCACACGTCTAGATCAGGCACTTTCCTGATATTTCCGGTTACTGCTCCTCGCTTTTTACGGAGTGAAGCGTGCTCAAAATATGCATCCTCCTGGTCAGCGCCCTGTTGGCTTGCCCCGTTGCCCAAGCGCAGGTCTTCCAGCGTGAATTGGGCGATTTCGACCTCAAGTTAGGCACCAGCCCCAGCCGCAGCATGGCCCAGGGCCTGGTCAAACCCACGTCTGCGGGCAGCGACTCCTTCCATGGCGGACTGGACCTGGCCCACAACAGCGGCCTGTACTTCGGACAATTCTCACCCAGCATGGGCATTTCGCCGACCAGCAATCTGGAAGTCGATTCCTATATGGGTTTCAAGCGCCCTTTCGACCAGACCCTGGGCTATGAGTTGGGGATGATTCATTACAGCTACCCCAAGCTAAGCCCCCTCGATAGCCAGGAACTCTACGGAGGTCTCAACTTGCTGGGCAATCGCTTCGGCGCGTCTTTCAGCAACGACCCAGACCGCCGTGACAGCACCTTGTTTGCCGACCTAGGAGGCACTCAGCCCTTCGGCATCGGCGTCAGCATGAAGTACACCACTCACCAGTTGGGCGCCCCGGTTTCAGTGGCCGATGGCGGCTCCATCAGTAACTTCAGCGACTGGTCGGTGAAGTTCTCTCGCCCCTGGATGGGCATTGACCTTGACCTGATCTACAGCGACTCCAGCCTCAGCGGCGGCGATTGCTCGGCCTACTCTGGGCGCAATTCGCAATGTGATGGCCTGTTGACCTTGAAGGCGGAACGATCGTTTTATTGATGTGCTGAACTGTCGCGCCCATGGCGAGTTCAGATGCATTACTCTCGTCTGCGCAAGGACTCGCCCATGCTCCGTCGGTTAAAACTCCTGGTGATATTGCTGACCCTGAGCCTGGTGCTTGCAGGCTGCAACCGCGTCGGCCTGGCCTACCGCAACCTCGATGTGATCATCCCCTGGACCCTCAACGACTACCTGGACATGAACGCCGGGCAAAAGAGTTGGTTCAACGACAAACTCAAGGAACACTTGGCCTGGCATTGCACCACGCAACTGCCGGGCTACCTGGGCTGGCTGGACCGTTTGCAACAGATGGTCGACAGCAATCAGGTGACCGACGCCGCTCTGCAAACCCGTACCACGCAAGCCAAACAGGCTATTGCCGAGGTCGCGCGCGAAGTCACGCCATCGGCCATCGAGTTGCTGCAGGGATTGGACGACCAGCAGGTCGAGGAAATGAACGAGGCGCTGGCCAAGGACCTGCGCAAGCGCCAGGACGAATACCTGAAACCGTCCCTGGAACAGCAGATCAAGGAGCGCGGCGAGCGCATGAGCAAACGCCTGGATGCATGGCTGGGACCATTAAGCGCCAGCCAGCAGAATCGAGTGACCGCCTGGTCGATCGCACTGGGCGAGCAGAACAAACAGTGGATCGGCAACCGGGCTCACTGGCAGGCGCAATTCATCGCAGCCGTGGGGCAACGCGCCAGCAGCGATTTTCCGCAAAAAATGGAACAGTTACTGGTGGACCGGGAAAGCCTGTGGACCCCGGACTATCGACAAGCCTACGCCCAGACTGAAGCTGCGGCCCGCAGCCTGATTGTCGACCTGATGGCCGAAAGCACCGTGCAGCAACGGCAGAAACTGGCGCTGAAGATCGACAAGGTGCGCAGTGATTTCAAGGCATTAAAATGCCTGAAGGCCGCCCCTCTGTAGAGCGAGCTTGCTCGCGATGAGTTCAAGAACCGCGCGCTTATCCAAAAAGCACGCGTTAACGTACACGACCATCGTCAGATCGCCGCCCGGAGCAAGCTTGCTCAACATTTAATCAGGCAATCTGCGCCTTGGACGCTACCTCATCAAACGTCGCCGTATCCAGCGCATCCGCCTGCTCATCCAGCACCTGGCGCGGGTGATCGTTGCCGGGGATCGAGCTGTCGATCAGGCTCAACAACTGTGAGCCGCGAGGGGTCAGGATGAAGTTTTCGCCATTGCCACCTTCATCTTCAGGACGCGACTCGATAAAGCCACGGTCCAACAAGAGCTTTTCGTACTCGGTGGCAGTCACTTTCAGATCATCCAGGTTACCCGTCGGCTCACCGTCCGCCGCCTTGGCCGCCGCTTCCTGTTCGGCGTAGGGGCGTGGTGTAAAGCTGTGACCGGCGCTGTTCTGCACTTCATGAAGCAGACGCTCGATCAAATCCCAATTGTAAGTCGTCATCCTGATTCCTCCTGCAGGCACACGAAAAAGATGCCCTTCAAAGGTTGTGACATGCGACATCACTGGCCGTTCAGCCTAGTGGACAGGCGTCATTGCACTGAACTTTTCACCCGCCTGGGCCCTCAACCAAACATCACCGCCATGGAGGTCTGAACAATGAAAACCCTACTGAATATGGCTATCGCTGCTACGTTGCTGGCCGCCCTGCCCGTCTGGGCCTGCACCCCGGAAGAAGCCACGGTCAAGCGTGAGCAACTGGCCCTGGAAGTGACAAGGCTCACCGAACAAAATCCAAAAAAAGCCAATGAAATCAACGATGAACTGCAGAAAATGGACCTAGACACCGAAAGTTCAAAGTTCCCGGACAAGTGCCAATTGATCGACGCTCGACTCAAGGAGTTGAAAGAAGCGGCGGCCAAAGCCGATAGTTGAGGCCAAAAAAAACCGGACATCGTCCGGTTTTTTTACACCAACGCTTTATTCAGCGGCTGGCGCTTCTGGCTTGCGGCGCTTGAGTGGCGCCATGCCGTCCTTGCTGACCAGCGACAGTGCGTCGGTCTTCGGTCGGTTGGCTATCTTGCGTTTGGTCGGCGACTTGGCGCCGGTTTTCTTCTTCTCGCCCTTGGCGTCGACCTTTTTCTTTTTCACGCCAACAGCCTTGCCCGAAGCCTTGACCTTCTTCGGCCCGCCGTAGGTGCCTTTGACTTCCTTGATGGTGCGGCGCTCGAACGACTGCTTCAAGTAGCGCTCGACGCTCGACATCAGGTTCCAGTCGCCATGACAAATCAGCGAGATGGCCAGGCCATCGTTGCCGGCACGACCGGTACGACCGATACGGTGTACGTATTCGTCGCCACTGCGGGGCATATCGAAGTTGATCACCATGTCCAGGCCGTCGACGTCCAGGCCACGTGCGGCGACGTCAGTTGCCACCAGGATCTTCACGCCGCCCTGTTTCAGGCGGTCAATGGCCAGCTTGCGATCCTTCTGGTCCTTCTCACCGTGCAAGACAAACGCCTTGTACTCCTGCGCCACCAGACGACCGTAAATGCGGTCGGCCATGGCCCGGGTATTGGTGAAAACGATGGCCTTCTGGTAGGTCTCGTTGGCCAACAACCAGTTAAGGATCTGCTCTTTATGCACGTTGTGGTCAGCGGTGATAACTTGCTGACGGGTGGTCGAGTTCAGTTGGCTGACGGCGTTGAGCTGCAGGTGCTCGGGGTTGTTCAGGACCTTGGCGACCATGTCGCGCAGGGTCGAACCACCGGTGGTGGCGGAGAACAGCATGGTCTGCTGGCGGTTGGTGCACTCTTCCACCAGGCGCTGCACATCGTCGGAGAAACCCATGTCAAGCATGCGGTCGGCTTCGTCGAGGACCAGCACTTCGACTTCCTTAAGGTCCAGGTTGCCGGCGTTCAGTTGCTCGATCATCCGGCCCGGCGTACCGATCAGGATGTCAGGCACCTTGCGCAGCATGGCGGCCTGGACCTTGAAGTCTTCACCACCGGTAATCAGGCCGGACTTGATGAAGGTGAACTGCGCAAAACGCTCGACTTCCTTCAGGGTCTGCTGGGCCAGCTCACGAGTCGGCAGCAGAATCAGGGTCTTGATGCTGACCCGGACTTTCGCCGGGCCAATCAGACGGTTGAGGATCGGCAGAACGAAAGCAGCGGTTTTGCCGCTCCCGGTTTGAGCTGTCACCCGCAGGTCACGCCCTTCGAGCGCGAGCGGGATGGCCGCTGCTTGCACAGGCGTTGGCTCGACAAATTTAAGCTCGGCCACGGCTTTGAGCAGGCGTTCGTGCAGGGCGAATTGGGAAAACACGGGTGTTACCTCGAAGAAATACAAAAAAACAGCTGCATAGGGTAACGGTTTCGGGCGCCGAGGCCGAGTTTCTTTACGCGAACAACGCTAATCAGGTGCTTTTTTGTCAGGGGGTTTGTCCGCAACGATAACTTTGAAGCACTTAAATGCTCTAATCGCCCCATCACGTCCTACAGAAGAATCGCGTTTACCCATGGATATCAAACAGCTCTGGCTCAACGTCCAAGACGTTTGGGGCGCCCTCGATCAACATCCGCTGCTGCATTCAAGCCTGGCCCTGGTGATCTTGCTGGTGGTGGCCCTTCTTCTCGGACGGGTGGCACGCTACCTGATCCTCCATGCCGTCAAATTGCTGGGCCGCCAGCCGGCACTGCACTGGCTCAATGACCTGCGGCACAACAAAGTCTTCCATCGCTTGGCGCAAATGACGCCATCGCTGGTGATCCAGTTCGGCCTGCACCTGGTGCCAGAACTGAGCAAGACCAGCGCGGTATTTATCGGCAATGTCGCCCTGGCATTCACCATTTTGTTCCAGATCCTGGCCATGAGCGCCCTGCTCAACGCCTTGCTGGACATCTACGCCCGTACCGAACACGCCCGCACCCGCTCCATCAAGGGCTACGTGCAGTTGGCGAAAATGGTGCTGTTCGTGTTTGGCGCGATCATCATTGTTGCCACCCTGATCGACCGCTCGCCACTGTTGCTGCTCTCCGGTCTTGGTGCCATGTCGGCGGTGATCCTGTTGGTCTACAAGGACACCATGCTGTCATTCGTCGCCAGCGTACAACTGACCAGCAACGACATGCTGCGGGTCGGCGACTGGATCGAGATGCCTCAGGTCGGCGCCGATGGCGATGTGGTGGACATCACCCTGCACACGGTCAAGGTGCAGAATTTCGACAAGACCATCGTCTCCATCCCCACCTGGCGCCTGATGTCCGAATCCTTCAAGAACTGGCGCGGCATGCAGGCCTCGGGCGGGCGACGGATCAAGCGCAGCCTGTTTATCGACGCCAGCGGCGTGCGATTCCTGCGCGATGATGAAGAAGTGCGCATGACCCAGGTCCACCTGCTGACCGACTACATCGGCCGCAAACAGGCGGAATTGAAGGCATGGAACGAAACCCAGGAGCAAAGCGCGCAGCTGTCGGCCAACCGCCGGCGAATGACCAACCTGGGCACCTTCCGGGCCTACGCCCTGGCCTACCTGAAAAGCAACCCGGACATCCAGCCGAACATGACCTGCATGGTCCGCCAGATGCAGGCCACCGCCCAGGGCGTGCCACTGGAAATCTACTGCTTCACCCGCACCACGGCGTGGGTCGATTACGAGCGTATCCAGGGAGACATCTTCGATTACCTGCTGGCGTTGCTACCGGAATTTGGCTTGAGCCTGTATCAGCAGCCCAGTGGTAACGACTTGCGGGCGGGGATGTTGCCAGCGGTGCTCGGCGCCAGCCACCTGCCCGAAAAGAGCGCCTCGCTATAGCTGCTACGCCAGCGCCTACAGGGCGCTGGCGGTGCGTTTGATGCCCAATCGGCTGATCCACACCGCCCCCAGAATCACCAGGCCGCCCAGAAACAACCGCCCTAAAGGCTCATGCTGATTCCAGATCAACAGGTTCAGCAGCAACCCCACTGGCACATGCAGGTTATTCATCACCGCCAGCGTGCCACCGTTGACCTGGCAAGCGCCCTTGTTCCACCAGTACAAGCCCAGTGCAGTGCTGACCAGGCCAAGGAACACCAGCACGCCCCATTGCAACGGCGCTTCCGGCAGGAAGTTGGCCTTGCCGAACAGCAGGAACGCCGGCAAAACCACCGCCAACGCCCCAAGATAGAAATAACCGAAACGCCGATAGTGCGGCAGATCGCTGGGGTGACGGGCCACCAGGCGCCTGTAAAGCACCTGCCCGGCCGCGTAGGTGAAGTTGGCCAGTTGCAGCAGCAAAAAGCCCATGAAGAAGTCGGGGTTGATCTGATCGAAACGAATCACCGCCGCACCCGCTACCGCCACCAGCGCGGCGATCAGCGCCCACGGATTGAAGCGCCGGTTCAGGGCATCCTCGATCAAGGTCACATGCAAGGGTGTGAGGATGGTGAACAGCAATACCTCCGGCACCGTCAACACCCGGAAGCTCAAGTACAGGCAAACGTAAGTCACGCCAAATTGCAGGGCGCCGATCAGTAACATACCGCGCATGAAGGCCGGCTCCACTGAACGCCAGCGGGTCAGCGGGATAAACACCAGCCCCGCCAGCAATACCCGCACCAGCACAGCGAAGTAGCTGTCGACGTGACCGGCAAGGTATTCGCCGATCAGGCTGAAGGAAAACGCCTGAATCAGGGTGACAATCAGTAGATAGCCCATGCTCGCCTCGTATCGAATGGCGGCGACCTTAGCGGTTTTCCAGCACTTGCGAAACTCAAGGCAAAAAAAACCCGATCTCGCTAAAGCGTCAATCGGGTCGGAGCACTCAGGAGCAACAAGTGCAAAGGGAGGTTCGATACGCGTACTTGAAGGGTTTGCGTGGAGCTATTCAAACATCAGGCGATTATCTGGCGATTAAAGGATCAGGCAACCTGCGCCAATAACGCCTTGGCTTGATTCAAGCCTTTCTCCTGGAAATCTCCACCCAGGTTCACCCCTTCGGCATGAATGAAGGTGACGTCATGGATGCCGATAAAGCCCATGACCTGGCGCAGGTAGGGTTCCTGATGATCGCTGGCGCCGCCGGCATGGATGCCGCCGCGAGCAGTCAGGACGAAAGCACGCTTTTCATTGAGCAGCCCTTGAGGCCCGGTGGCGGTGTACTTGAAGGTCACGCCGGCGCGCAGCACATGGTCGAGCCAGGCCTTGAGGGTGCTGGGAATGGCAAAGTTGTACATCGGCGCGGCCATCACCAGGACGTCGGCGGCCAGCAGTTCGTCGGTCAGTTCGTTGGAGCGGTCCAGAGCCACCTGCTCGATGGCGTTGCGTTGCTGGGCGGGCTTCATCCAGCCGCCCAGCAGGTTGGCGTCCAAGTGAGGCACCGGGTTGATGGCCAAGTCACGCACGGTGATCTGATCAGCCGGATGGGCAACCTGCCATTGGCTGATGAACTGTTGAGTCAGTTGGCGGGAGATTGAATCCTGCTGGCGGGCGCTGCTTTCAATGATCAGAACGCGTGACATGGCTCGGTAGCCTCCATCGGTGAATGCTGTAAGTCGATGGAGTGAAGGCTAAACAGAACCGATTCGATAAAAAAGCGTAAAAAACTGCTATAACCCATCTATAAATTTGTTTATAAGCGCAGTATCGCTGTGGGCACGCGCAGCTTTGCCTTATTTCGCGGCGCAGGTCAGCTTGATGCGCATCTTGATAATCGAGCGCGTGAACTTGGCGGTTGCATGGGTGCTTTTACCGGCAGGCACCGTGACCGTCCGCAGACGCGGCGTTTCCGGACCATTGCGAAAGGCTACCTTGCACACCGCGTCGATCGTGCCGTAATTGTTTAGCTGGATCGAACTAATGTCGGCATCCGTGTCATCGGCGGTGTAATCAATACTGACCCCGGAGATGCTTTTCTCCACATCGATCGGATAGGCAAACGCGCTCAAAGGCAGCAGCGCCAGCAGCACACAACAGAATTTTCTCATTCGGCAGTCTCCAATAAAGACCGCCAGCTTAGGACAAGAGGAGCCCATTTTGAAAGCGCCCCGCGTTACCCTTGATCAATGGCGCACGCTGCAGGCCGTGGTCGACCATGGTGGCTTCGCCCAGGCGGCTGAAGCGCTACACCGTTCGCAATCCTCCGTGAGTTACACCGTTGCACGCATGCAAGACCAGCTGGGCGTGCCGCTGCTGCGCATCGACGGGCGCAAGGCGGTCCTGACCGACGCCGGCGAAGTGCTGCTGCGCCGCTCCCGGCAACTGGTGAAAAGCGCCAGCCAACTGGAAGACCTCGCCCACCATATGGAACAGGGCTGGGAAGCCGAAGTGCGACTGGTGGTCGATGCTGCCTATCCCAATGCCCGCCTGGTGCGCGCCCTCACCGCCTTTATGCCGCAAAGCCGGGGCTGCCGGGTGCGCCTGCGCGAAGAAGTGCTCTCCGGCGTCGAAGAGTTGCTGATGGAAGGCGTGGCCGACCTGGCCATCTGCGGCTTCAGCATTGCGGGTTACCTGGGCACTGAGATGAGCGACGTGGAATTTGTCGCCGTTGCCCATCCCGAGCATCCGCTGCACCGACTGAACCGCGAACTGAGCTTCCAGGACCTGGAAAGCCAAATGCAAGTGGTGATCCGCGACTCCGGTCGCCAGCAACCGCGGGATGTCGGCTGGCTCGGCGCCGAGCAGCGCTGGACTGTCGGCAGCCTGGCCACCGCCGCCGCCTTCGTCGGCAGCGGCCTGGGGTTTGCCTGGCTGCCCCGGCACATGATCGAACGCGAACTCAAGGAAGGCGTGCTCAAGCAGCTACCCTTGGAACAGGGCGGCAGTCGCCATCCGACGTTTTTCCTGTACGCCAACAAAGACAAACCCTTGGGCCCGGCTACGCAGATTCTCGTCGAACTGCTGCGCACCTTTGACACCGCGCCGCTGGATGCGCCCTTTGCTGCACCACAGCAAGCCTGAAACGGAGTTCACCGATGGCCTATTTCGAACATGAAGGTTGCACCCTGCATTACGAGGAATATGGCCACGGCGCGCCGCTGATCCTGATCCACGGCCTGGGCTCCAGCAGCCTGGATTGGGAGTTGCAGGTGCCTGTGCTGTCCAAGCACTACCGGTTGATCGTGGTGGATGCACGCGGTCACGGCCGCTCCGACAAACCCCGTGAACGCTACAGCATCGCCGGGTTTACCGCCGATTTGGTGGCACTGATCGAACATCTGCAGCTGACACCGGCTCACGTGGTCGGTTTGTCCATGGGCGGCATGATCGCCTTTCAATTGGCGGTGGATCAGCCCCATTTGCTCAAGAGCCTGTGCATCGTCAACAGCGCGCCCCAGGTCAAGGTCCGCACCGCCAACGATTATTGGCAATGGGCCAAGCGCTGGAGCCTGGCGCGAATCCTCAGCTTGAACAGCATCGGCAAGGCCTTGGGCAGCATGCTCTTCCCCAAACCGGAGCAGGCCGAGCTGCGGCGCAAAATGACCGAGCGCTGGGCAAAAAACGACAAACGTGCTTATCTCGCTAGCTTCGATGCAATCGTCGGCTGGGGCGTTCAGGAACGACTTTCGCGAATTTCCTGTCCAACGCTGGTCGTCAGCGCCGACCACGACTACACCCCGGTGGCGCAGAAAGAAATCTATGTAAAACTGCTGCCCGATGCGCGGCTGGTGGTGATCAAGGATTCTCGCCATGCCACGCCCTTGGACCAACCCGAAGTCTTTAATGCCACCTTGCTCGATTTTCTAAAGACAGTCGAAACCACTACTCAGGATCACTGACCCATGCTGAAAAAAATCGCCCTCTTCGCCGGTTCTGTTCTGTTTGCTGCCAACCTGATGGCGGCCACGCCGGCCAAGGCACCCCATGTATTGCTCGTTACCACCAACGGCGAAATCGAAATCGAACTGGACCCGGTAAAGGCGCCAATCAGCACCAAGAACTTCCTTGAGTACGTCGACAAGGGTTTCTACACCAACACCATTTTTCACCGTGTGATCCCTGGATTCATGGTTCAGGGCGGTGGTTTCACCACGCAGATGCAGCAGAAAGACACCCAGCCACCGATCACTAACGAAGCCAGCAACGGCCTACATAACGTACGCGGCACCTTGTCGATGGCGCGCACTTCGAATCCGAACTCGGCCACCAGCCAGTTCTTTATCAACGTCGCCGACAATGCCTTCCTCGATCCGGGTCGCGATGCCGGTTACGCCGTGTTTGCCAAAGTGGTCAAAGGCATGGACGTGGTTGACGTCATCGTCAACTCGCAGACCGCCACCAAAAGCGGCATGCAAAACGTGCCAATCGATCCTGTCCTGATCAAGTCGGCCAAGCGCATCGACTGAGGTCTACAGGGAGTTTCGCGCGGTGCCCACAAGGCACCGCGCGTATTTGAACAGGAGAGCCCGCCAGGCGGGCGTCAGACCTAATGCTCTATCGTCGTTTTGAACAACTGATCGATATTTTCCGCGAGCCTCCCAGCGCGGCCCCTCCCGATAAAGTCCTGCCCTTCTACCTCTATTACCTGCGCCAGGTATGGCCGTGCTTTGCCGCGCTGCTGGTGGTGGGGCTGATTGGCGCGTTGATCGAAGTGGCGCTGTTCAGCTACCTGAGCCGCATCATCGACCTGGCCCAGGGCACGCCGCCCGCCAACTTCTTCCAGATCCACAGCACCGAGCTGATCTGGATGGCCGTGGTTGCCTTGCTACTGCGCCCGATCTTCGGCGCCCTGCACGATTTTCTGGTGCACCAGACCATCAACCCCGGCATGACCAGCCTGATCCGCTGGCAGAACCACAGCTACGTGCTCAAACAGAGCCTGAACTTCTTCCAGAATGACTTCGCCGGACGTATTGCCCAGCGCATCATGCAAACCGGCACTTCCCTGCGGGATTCAGCAGTGTCGGCAGTGGATGCCATCTGGCATGTGCTGATCTACGCCATCAGCGCCCTGGTGCTGTTCGCCGAGGCTGACTGGCGGCTGATGATCCCGCTGATCAGTTGGATCGTCTGCTACGGCCTGGCCCTTACCTACTTCGTGCCACGGGTCAAACAGCGCTCAGTGAACTCCTCCGAAGCGCGCTCCAAGCTCATGGGACGGATCGTCGACGGCTACACCAACATCACCACCTTGAAACTGTTTGCCCATACCAACTTCGAGCAAAACTACGCCAAGGAAGCCATCGTCGAACAAACGCAAAAAAGCCAGTTGGCCGGCCGAGTGGTGACCAGCATGGACATCGCTGTCACCAGCATGAACGGCCTGTTGATCGTCACCACCACGGGCCTTGCCCTATGGCTGTGGACCCAGTCGTTGATCTCGGTGGGCGCTATCGCACTGGCCACTGGCCTGGTGATTCGCATCGTCAACATGTCCGGTTGGATCATGTGGGTGGTCAACGGCATTTTCGAGAACATCGGTATGGTTCAAGACGGCCTGAAAACCATCGCGCAACCGGTGGCCGTGACCGACCGGGAAAACGCCCCACGCCTAAGCGTGCCCCACGGCGAAGTGCGTTTCGAGCAGGTGGATTTCCACTATGGCAAGAAAAGCGGAATCATCGGCGGCCTGAACCTGGACATCAAGCCGGGTGAAAAAATCGGCCTGATCGGCCCGTCCGGCGCCGGCAAGTCGACGTTGGTCAACCTGCTGCTGCGCCTGTATGACCTGCAAGGCGGGCGCATCCTGATCGACGGCCAGAACATTGCCGAAGTGGCCCAGGAAAGCCTGCGCGAGCGCATCGGCATGATCACCCAGGACACTTCGCTGCTGCACCGTTCGATCCGCGACAACTTGCTGTACGGCAAGCCCGACGCCACCGACGACGAACTGTGGGAAGCCGTTCGCAAGGCCCGTGCCGACGAGTTCATCCCGCTGCTCTCGGACGCCGAAGGCCGCACGGGCCTGGATGCCCACGTCGGTGAACGCGGGGTGAAGCTCTCCGGCGGGCAACGCCAGCGCATCGCCATCGCCCGAGTGCTGCTCAAGGACGCGCCGGTCCTGATCATGGATGAAGCCACCTCGGCGCTGGACTCGGAAGTGGAAGCAGCGATTCAGGAAAGCCTGGAAACCCTCATGCAGGGCAAGACGGTGATCGCCATCGCCCACAGGCTTTCCACCATTGCACGGATGGACCGCTTGGTGGTGCTGGAGAAGGGCCAGATTGCCGAGAGTGGCAGTCATGCCGAGTTGTTGGCTCATGGTGGGTTGTATGCGCGGTTGTGGCAGCACCAGACTGGAGGGTTTGTCGGGATCGACTGACATACATTGCCACCACCCATAGCGCCAGCGCCCGAATCCAAAGGGCTCTGGCGCTTTTTCATGCACTGGATTTGTGCCACATCGGTGCTGTCATCAAGGCCACGGCAGTATCGGTGTGGTTGGTAGTGGGCGGTGTGACCTATCGATGGCTGGGCAAGGAAGAGACTGCCTGAGCCAAGCGCGTTCAGCCCTGCCGGTAAGGCAAGGCTGAGCGCGCCTCCTCGGCATAGGCGAGGATTTCACTGCGCTCGCGCTCCAGGAAGTCCGCCACAGCCGATTTCAATCCGGGATGGCGCAGGTAATGCCAGGAATGGGTAATCACCGGCTCAAACCCGCGAATCAACTTGTGCTCGCCTTGGGCACCGGCGTCGAAACGTTGCAGGCCGTGGGCAATCGCGTAATCCATGCCCTGATAGAAACAGGTCTCGAAATGCAGGCGGTCGAATTCCGCCAGGCAGCCCCAGTATCGCCCGTAAAGGCTGTCGCCTCCGATCAAGCTAAAGGCCATGGCCACTGGCCGCGAGCCTTGCTTGGCCAGCACCACCCGAATCGCCTCCGGCATGCGCTCAGCCAATAAGCTGAAAAACGCCCGGGTCAGGTAAGGCGACTGCCGGCGCACGGCGTAGGTATTGGCGTAACAAGCGTAGACAAAATCCCATTGTGCCTCGCTCAACTCATGGCCTTGTAACCACTCGAACTCAATGCCCTGCCCCGCTACCTGTTCGCGCTCTTTGCGCATTTGTTTGCGTTTGCGTGAACTCAAGGCGTCGAGGAAGTCCTGGAAGTCCCGATAACCGCGGTTCTGCCAATGAAACTGGCAACCCAGGCGCTGCAGCCAACCCGGCTGCTGCGCCAGTGCGACGTCGGCCAGTGCGTCGGTAAAGTTGATATGGGCGCTGGAAAGGCCTTCGATCTCCAGGTAACCGGGCAGGCTCTTGAGTAACTCAAAACCGTCCTCGGGGCTGGCCGCCAGCAGGCGCGGGCCGCTGACCGGGCTGAAGGGCACGGCGGTGAGCAATTTCGGGTAGTAGTCGATGCCCGCACGCTCGCAAGCGTCGGCCCAGCCATGGTCAAACACGTATTCGCCGTAAGAATGCCACTTGCGATAACTGGGCAGCGCAGCGATCAAGCGCTCGCCTTCATAATGCAGTAAATGCTCGGGCTGCCAGCCGGACTGCGGGCCAAGGCTGGCACTGTCCTCAAGCGCACTGAGGAAGGCATGACGCAAAAAAGGCTGATCGACGGGGACCAGTGCGTTCCACTCATCAGGTGCAATCGCGCGCAGGCTATTCAATCGTTGTAACGGCATCCCATTCCCCGGCGACAACTACTTTATGTAGGAGCGAGCTTGCTCGCGATGGCTGTCAACAATAACGCGCTCATTCTGACAGAACCCGTCTCCCGCAGGTTTTTTCGCGAGCAAGCTCGCTCCTACACAAAGCAGTGAGTTTTCAGAGCAAAAAAAACCCCGCCAATCGGCGGGGTGAAAAAAGAGAAGCGCTTTAACGGATGAAGAAAGAGCGCGATGAAACGGTGTTGCAGGCTGCTTAGAACACGTATTGCACGCGGGCTACGATGGCATCACCGCTGTCATCGCCATTGGCGTTGACGATCTTGTCGGTGCTGACTTTGATGTAGTTGGCCGAGACCCGGACCGCTTCGTTGGCGTACCAGTTGACACCGATGGTGTTCAGGTTGGCCTTGGCATCGCCCACTTCACGGGTAGCACTGTTGCGAACAACGTTTTTGTCATCAACCTTGATGTTGTCGTAGCGATAGAACACTTCCCACGCGCCGAACTGCTTGTTCTGGGGCTTGATGGTGTCGAACTTGGCGCCGTCGAGTTTGTAAATGCGCGATTCGCCGGTCAGGGTGTAGGCCAGTTGACCGTAGAAGCCGCTGGACTTGACGTCCTGATAGGCGCTGCTGTCAGCCTTCATCTTGCGGCTCAGGTATTCAGCCTGCAGCGACAGCGGGCCGGTAGCAAAGGCGAATTCGCCGCCGAACACAGTGTCGGTGTCGTAAGCGTCGGTGCTGGTCAAGTTGCCGGAATCCAGGCCCACGCCGCCGCCGAAGGTGGCACGGTTACCGTTGGCGCCGGCATCGTTGCCGCCAGTGGTTGCCACGCCACGTACGCCGAGACGAGGACGGATGCGGGAGTCAAAAGCGGTGTCTTTCAGGTCACGTACCGCGACGTCCAGGCCGACGTGCAAGACGTTGCCGGTTTCATGCAGCGGCGCGAATACGGCACGGCCGTTAAATTGCTTCACGCCGTTGCCGTCCTTGTCGTTGATGTCCTTGGACGCAACGCTGGCGGACAGGTAAGCCATGTCGGCAACCACAGAGCTGACCTGGATACCCATGCCGTTTTCGTGGGAGTTGACCCAGTCGGCCATTTCGTACGCAGAGT
Organism: Pseudomonas sp. ANT_H4; assembly: GCF_008369295.1. Classification (GTDB taxonomy): domain Bacteria; phylum Pseudomonadota; class Gammaproteobacteria; order Pseudomonadales; family Pseudomonadaceae; genus Aquipseudomonas. The sequence continues at coordinate 332,991 of NZ_VOBG01000004.1, forward strand.
TACGCTCGATGCCCGTCACCCACTTGGAGCTGGTGGCTTTTTCCAGACCGAAGTCTTGGTCAAAACGGCCGACGCGGATGGTGACCGGCTTGAAGCCCACGTAGGACATGGACGCTTCGTCGAAGTAACCGTCGTCGGAGCTGCCCGAGTTGTGGGAAAAGTCGTAGCTGAGCTGGTATTTGAAGTCCTTGTAGACGGTGCCGCCCAGTTCCAGGTAAGCACGGCGGAAGTAAGTGGCGTCGGCCGAGTCACCGTTCTTGGTGTAGAAACCGTCAAATGTGCCGTAATCGGCTTGCAGGCGACCACCCAGCTTGAAGCTGAAGTTCTGGTCGGTAGTAGCAACCTCAAGGCCGCCCTTGGTTTTGACAACGATATCGGCGCCGTCAGTAGTGACAGTACCAGCGAAAGCCTGGGCGGTAACGGCCAGGGCCAGGGCGCTGGCCGCTAAACCGGCGAAGTGCTTACGGATCATCGAAGAATTCCCCTAATTGGTGGTCTTTTGCATTGGAAAACACGCGGGCTCTGGCCCGCTGGTGTTGGGAGGGGATATTTCAGCTGAGTTGCTGCAACATAAAGATTTTGTTACAGGGGAACTTTCTTACAACCAAAGGAAATAAGCGCAAAGCCACGGCCAGCAAGCGTCTTATTGAAAAAAGTGTCGGAAATGGCAGATAAAAAATCATGAAAAAAACTGACAGGAATGAAATATTTTTTCCCGGATGTTTTTGAAGGGCGAAGAAAAACCCGCGACCAGGGTCGTCGCAGGCTCGGTGTGACGATGAATAATGTCAGTCTCTAAGGCTTGCCGGAACGCTCGGCAGCCAGGCGCTCGGCCAACTCATCGATGCCCGCCACCGGTGGCTCGGGCATGACCCGTAGCGTGGCCTGCATCAAGCGCATCTGGCGAATAAAGCGCCGGCAATTGGGGCAGAACATCAAGTGGTGACGTACCAGCAAGCGCTCACGAAAGGTCAACTGCCCATCGAGATAGTCACTGGAGCGCGCCACTTGTTCTTTACAGGTCAACATTCGCCGGTTTCCTCAAAATGCTCCACCGTGGCGAAGACCTTAAGCCGTGCTCGATGCAGCAGCACTCGGACATTGGAGAGCGAAATTTCCAGAAGATTACAAATCTCCTCCAACTCCAGGCCCTGACGTTCACGCAACAGCAGCACACTGCTTTGCAATTGGGAAAGACTCAGCAGCGTGTGCTCAAGGCATTCGCGCAGCTCGTTTTCAGTCAGTAGCGCCTCGGGGGTGTCTTCGTGCCAGGCAAACGGGGCAACCAGCCAGTGGCCGTCACCGGCGGCAAAACGCTCGTCGCCGACGGTGCCGTGCGGCGACGGCAGGTCATCGAGCAGCACCTCCCGACGGTTTTGCTTGTAGCGGCCCTTGGCCGAATTGGCTGTGATAGTCAGCAACCACGTCTTGAGGCTCGAACGCCCCTCGAACTTCGCCAGGTTGCGCACCACCGAGAACCAGGCGTCCTGCACCACCTCATCGGCATGTCGCTGGCCAACGATGGCATAAGCCACAGCGCGCATGGCGCTCTGGTAGGTGCTGACCAATTCCTTGTACGCCCGCTGCTCACCCTTGAGCAAGCGTTCGAGCAGGTGCGCGTCGTCCGCTGCTGCCATTCAAGACCTCGGTACAAAGACATTTCCAGGTAAACATACGGTCAATGTAGGAGCTGGGCTTGTCGCATCGTCGCATCGCTGCGATGCAGCGATCCGACAAGCCCGCTCCCACTGACCGCGTCCGTCCGGTGAATCAGCGCTTGCGCAGGATCACACTACCAATCGAATAACCGGCACCAAAGGAGCTGAGTACCGCCACAGCGCCCTTGGGCAAGTCATCCTGGTAAGTATGAAACGCGATCACCGAACCGGCCGAACTGGTGTTGGCATAAGTATCGAGGATTACCGGAGCTTCTTCCTCCGTGGCTTCACGACCCAGCAGCCTCTTGACGATCAGGTGGTTCATGCTCAGGTTGGCCTGATGCAGCCAGAAACGCTTGACATCAGTCACGCTCAACTGGTTTTCAGTCAAGTGCTGGCCAATCAATTCTGCAACCATCGGACAGACATCCCGGAAAACTTTGCGGCCTTCTTGCACGAACAGCTTGTCCGGCGCACCGACGCCTTCTTCCGCAGCGCGGTTGAGGAAGCCGAAGTTGTTGCGGATGTTGTTGGAGAACTTGGTCAGTAATTTGGTGCTTACCACCTCGAATTGATGCTCGGAGGTAGCCAGGTCAGCCCGCTCAAGAATCACCGCCGTGGCCGCGTCGCCAAAGATGAAGTGGCTGTCACGGTCGCGGAAGTTCAGATGGCCGGTGCAGATTTCCGGGTTGACCATCAGGATCGCCCGTGCCTGGCCCAGTTTGATGCTGTTGCAGGCGTTCTGGATGCCGAAGGTGGCTGAAGAGCAGGCCACGTTCATGTCAAAACCAAAACCCTGAATCCCCAGGGCTTCCTGGACTTCGATGGCGATGGCCGGGTAAGCCCGTTGCAGGTTGGAACAGGCAACTATCACTGCGTCGATGTCGGCGGCGGTCTTGCCAGCCCGCTGCAAGGCTTGCTCGGCAGCACCAATGGCCATTTGGCAAAGAATCGACCACTCGTCATTGGTGCGCTCGGGCAAGCGTGGCGCCATGCGTTTTGGGTCAAGAATGCCTTCCTTGTCCATGACAAAACGGCTCTTGATACCCGAGGCCTTTTCGATAAAGGCGGCATTGGATTCGGTCAGCGCCTGGACGTCGCCCTGCTCGATGGCGGCGGCATGGTCGGCATTGAACTGTTGGACGTAAGCATTGAAAGACTGCACCAGCTCTTCGTTGGAGATGCTGTTGGCCGGGGTGTACAAGCCTGTGCCGCTGATGACGACGTTATGCACGGTCGTTCCTCTAAATCTGTTCAGGCAGAAGGTATTGGTACCGTCGTACCAAACCGTAAGTCGTTCTAGTCCGCCCCGCGGACATCAAACGGGAATCGCTTTAGTCCATCGCGTCGTGGCTGTAACAACCCATCTAGACGAACCTGGCATTTATAGCGGCGAAGTTTGCCATAAACCGGGGGTTTTTGCGCCTTTTGCGATAGCGCCCCGCCCCCGAAATTCAGGTCACGCCTCCACCAGGCTCCATTGTTTACTCAAGCGCTTATCAGAAATCGGCACCTTTGTTCCCAATTGCTGGGCAAACAACGACACTCGATATTCCTCCAGCCACCATCGGTATAGCTCCAACTGCGGGTCGCGCTTGCCTTCCTGGGTGTGCTTGTTCAAGCGCGTTTGGTACTGGCTCCATAAACCGCTCAGTTCAGAACTCCAGACCCGGTCCTTCTGCACCTGGCTTGGGAGTTTCTCCAGGCGCAACTCGATGGCCTTGAGGAAGCGCGGCAACTCCTTGAACCATTGCGCCGGTGTTTCCCGCACAAAGCCTGGGTACACCAAGTGACTCAACTGTTGCTTGATATCATTGAGCGCCACCGCCTGGGCCAAATCGATCTTGCCCTTGAAGCGTTTTTGCAGAGCGTGCCACAGCTTCAGCACCTCAAGGGTCAAGCGCGCCAGACGCTCGGCGTGTTCAGTCCAAGCGCCCCGCTTGCGTTCGGCCAGGGCCGCCAAACCGGCGCCATCGCGGGGCAGGCTCGCCTCCCCTTCCAGCACGCAGCTGTCGAGGCTGGCCAGCAGAATGTCTTCCACCAGCGCATCGATACGCCCCAATTCGCGGTACATCAGCCCCAGTTCGGTCAGGCCGGGCAACTTGCCCCGCAGGAATTTCGCCGGTTCGGCCAATTGCTGCATCAGCAAACGCTGCAAAGCGCGGCGATGCTGGAACTCGGCTTCGACGGCGGTGGAGAAACGTCCTTCCTTGACCATGCCGTTTTCTTCCACTAGCGCCGGATAGACCGTCATCGACAACCCGGCGATCTTCGCTTGAGTTTTCTCGGCGACGGCGGCGAAAACCTTGGCCTCCACCGGCTGCTGGCTTTTCGCGGTCTGCGGTACCGCCAAGGCGGCCTGGCTGGCCTCGGCAAATCGCGCGGTCAACTCAGCCAGGTCGCGGCCCTCGCCAAGGAACTTGCCCTGGCCGTCGACCACCTCCAGGTTCATCTTCAGGTGGTTTTCCACCTGCTGCGCAGCCTCGGCCCAGGCTTCATCGCTGACCCGGGCGCCGGTCATGCGTAACAACTCGCGCCCCAGGGCCTGTGGCAGCGAACCGTTGGCAAATTCGATGCGTTGCAGCGCCGCCTTGACGAAGTCCGGCACCGGCACGAAGTTTTTGCGCAGGGCCTTGGGCAGGTTGCGCACCAAGGCGATGCACTTGGCTTCGATCACGCCGGGCACCAGCCATTCCAGGCGCTCGGCGGGCAAGGCCGGCAGTAGCGGCGCCGGCACACGCAAGGTCACACCATCCCGGGGATGGTTGGGTTCGAAGTGATAGCTCAAGGCCAGGGCGAGGTCGCCCAGGTGTAGGGTGTCTGGGTAATGGGCGGCAGTGACTTCACTGGCTTCGCGGGCCAGCACGTCTTCTTCGCGCATGATCAGCAGTTGCGGGTCTTTCTGGCTGTTGACCTTGTACCAACTGTCGAACGTCGCGGTCTGGTGAATCTCCGCCGGCAAGCGCGCGTCATAAAAGGCAAACAGGGTTTCTTCGTCCGCCAGAATGTCACGGCGACGAGCCTTGGCTTCCAGTTCGTCGAGCTGCTCCAGCAGCAGCGTATTGGCGGTCAGGCACTTGGCCCGGGACAGGATCTCACCACGCACCAGGCCGTCGCGGATAAACAGCTCGCGGGAAGTGACCGGATCGATCGGCCCGTAATGCACCGGCCGGCGGCCCACCACAATCAGCCCGAACAGGGTGATCTGTTCAAAAGCCACCACCTGCCCGCGCTTCTTCTCCCAATGAGGTTCGAAGTGGTTTTTCTTGATCAGGTGACCGGCCAAAGGCTCGATCCAGTCGGCATCGATCTTGGCCACCATCCGCGCATACAGCTTGGTGGTTTCCACCAGTTCGGCGGCCATCAGCCATTGCGGGCGTTTCTTGCCCAGCCCCGAGGACGGATGAATCCAGAAGCGCCGCTGACGGGCGCCGAGATAGTCGCCGTCTTCGGTCTTCTGGCCGATCTGGCTGAGCAGGCCAGACAGCACCGCCTTGTGCAATTTCGGGTAGTCGGCGGGCTCTTTATTGAGGGTCAACTGCATGTCACGGCAGATCAGGCTCAATTGGCGATGGGAGTCGCGCCATTCGCGCAAACGCAGGTAATTCAGGAAATTCTTGCGACACCAATTGCGCAGTGGGCTGGCGGTCAATGCCTGGCGCTGCTCTTCAAAGCCACGCCACAGATTGACCAGCCCGGCGAAGTCGGAATCGATGTCCTTCCATTGCGCGTGGGCCTGATCAGCCGCTTGCTGGCGCTCCGGCGGGCGCTCGCGCGGGTCCTGGATCGACATGGCGCTGGCCACGATCAATACCTCCTGCAAGCTGCCAAGCTTGGCCGCTTCCAGCAACATGCGGCCCATGCGCGGGTCCACCGGCAGGCGCGCCAGTTGCCGGCCCATCGGCGTCAGCTGGCTGTTGCGGTCCACCGCCGACAGCTCTTGCAGCAGGTTGAAACCGTCGCTAATGGCCTTGCCATCGGGTGGCTCGATAAACGGGAAATCGGTGATCTCGCCCAGGCGCAGGTGCAGCATCTGCAGGATCACCGCTGCGAGGTTAGTACGCAGGATTTCCGGGTCAGTGAACTCCGGGCGCCCGATAAAATCTTCTTCGCTGTACAACCGCACGCAGATGCCCGGCTCGACCCGTCCGCAACGACCTTTACGCTGGTTGGCGCTGGCCTGGGACACAGCTTCGATGGGCAGGCGCTGGACCTTGGCGCGATAGCTGTAGCGGCTGATGCGCGCGGTACCGCTGTCGATCACGTAGCGAATGCCCGGCACCGTCAATGAGGTTTCAGCGACGTTGGTCGCCAGCACCACGCGCCGGCCTGGATGGGACTGGAAAATCCGCTGCTGTTCAGCCGGGGACAGGCGCGCATACAGCGGCAAGATTTCGGTGTGTTTGAGCTGGGCCTTGCGCAGCATGTCGGCGGCATCGCGAATCTCTCGCTCGCCGGGCAGGAACACCAGCACATCGCCAGGGCTCTTGCGCTCGCTGCGCTCAAAAGCAGCGATTTCATCGAGGGTGGCCAGAATCGCCTGGTCCACCGTCAAGTCGTCCTCGATACGGTTGCCCTCTTCGTCCTGTTCCAGGGTCAGCGGGCGGTACCAGGTTTCTACCGGGAAGGTACGGCCAGAAACCTCGACAATCGGCGCATCGTTGAAATGCTTGGAAAAGCGCTCCAGGTCGATGGTGGCCGAGGTGATGATGACTTTCAGGTCCGGGCGACGCGGCAGCAAGATTTTCAGATAGCCCAGCAGAAAGTCGATGTTCAGGCTGCGTTCGTGGGCTTCGTCGACGATGATGGTGTCGTAGCGTTCGAGGTAGCGGTCGTTCTGGGTTTCCGCCAGCAGTATGCCGTCGGTCATCAGTTTGATCAGGGTGTTGGAATCGCTTTGGTCCTCGAACCGCACCTGATAGCCGACCAATGAGCCCAACGGTGTAGCCAACTCTTCAGCGACCCGGCTCGCCACGCTGCGCGCGGCAATTCGTCGGGGCTGGGTATGACCGATCAAGCCGTATTGGCCACGGCCGATCTCCAGGCAAATCTTCGGCAATTGCGTGGTTTTACCCGAGCCGGTTTCACCGGCGATGATCAGCACTTGATGCTTGAGCAGCGCTTCCTTGATCTCGTCGCGCTTGGCGGCGATGGGCAGGCTGTCGTCATAGCGAATCAGCGGCAGACTCGCGCGCCGCGCCTCTACCTGGGCGCAGGAAGCCTGCATGCGTGTCACCCACTGGGCAAGCTTGTCCTCATCGGGCTTCTTGCGCAGCTCAAGCAACTGCCGACGCAAGCGCTGGCGGTCAGCGAGCATGGCGTGATCAAGGTTTTTCAGCAGTTGGTCGATAGCGGGCGCTTGGTCAGTCATCAGGTACGCAAAGGTCTTTTTAGTAAGGCAGGGGAAGCCTGCGGTGACATGATCGGCAAAATTCAGGGGGGCGATTGTCGCAGACTTTGGCGTGCAAAGACGAGTCTGTCACCGGTGTCCGTTTCGCCTTTGAGGAGCCTTCCTACTCAAGTTGGGAACATATAGCAGGACTTACTCAGAACAATCCTTACGGCTCCCATTGAGAGAACCGCTCTAATGAGGCGTTGATATTCGCAGCACTTGCGATAGGCAACACCGGGGAAGAGTTTTTTATTCCTGTGGATGAGGTCTTTTAAAAGGATTGTCCTGATGCTACTCGGAAAGACACTGCATGACCCACAGCCCTCAGGGGCAGGCGCTGCACACCTCACGCCAACCACGACAACAAGCCAAGCTATTGTCAACGTCGACAAGCCCCTTGATCCTCATCGATTGCGTGACCTGACCTTTGTCGGCGTTGGCAGCAGCGTGGCTTATCTGGCCAATGAACTGAATAGCCGATTTGCCGCAGACGGCCAGACATCGCCCTTGCGGGGTAAGGTCAGCATTATCGGCCAGGAAGAACCATGGTCGGCGAATGTTCGTGGCCAGGGTTACATCAATCACCAACATGAAATCATCAGCCAATGGGGTCAGCAGGCACCCACCTACGACCCCGGCTACGCTGATCGGGGCGAGTTTGCAGCCGGTAACCAGCACCAACTGGAGCGAGCAAAAGAGCTGGGGGCAGAACACCTGCCCGCGCAGGTCATATCCATCAGCCAACTGAAAAACGGCACCTATCAAATCCGCTTGGATAACGGCCAGGCCCTGGACAGCCGCCAAGTAGTGCTGGGTATGGGCGCCGGCCCACACACCAGCCTATGGAACAACGACGGCCCACAGACCCTGGCGGAAAAACGCCTGGGCAATATACGCCTGCATCAGCAGGAGGCCTTGCGCAGCAATGTATTGGACCTGGACGAGTTCATGCGGGCCACCGATAGGAATCCTGAAAAGTTCGCCGGCAAGACGGTAGTGGTGCACGGCCCCAACGCCGGTATCGACGCGGTCGAGCGCGCCGCAGAGTTGGGGGCGAAAGTCGATTGGCTGATCCGCAACACCAAGCCGGTGCTGCTGGACGGACATCAACTGAAATTTGCCCCCGTGGTAGCAAAAAACAACCTGATTTCAGTCGATGCACTGGACATCCGCCCAAACGCTGACACAAAAGGCCCGCCGTTGCGGCTGAGCTACAGCATACCCGGCGACAAGCCTCAAGAACCCCGTAAAACCCTGAACGCCGACTACTACGTGTATGCCCTGGGGCAGGATATCCAAAAATCGGGAAGCGCCGGCGCCATCCTGGGCGAGCTGCTTGGGAAGCTGGAGCCTGTTTACGACTACGATCAGGTCTACAGCGACCAGCCCTTCAAGACGGTGGTGGGTCTACAAAGCCGAGGCAGCAACAGCAGCAACGGCCTGATCATAGTCGGCGCAGCGGTAGCGCAGTTGGCCGAAAATGTTCAGCACAGCTATCTGGACCATGCGGCCGAGCGAATTTTCCAGCAACTGGAAAAGCTTCCAGGCCAACCCGGCGAAGAGCTGTCACGGCTGATACTTCAGGGTGCAAGCTCGCAAGACATTCAGGCTCATCTGCAAACCTGGCCGGTAAACACGGCCACTGCCCCAACGATGCAGGTCTTACACAATCAAGTATCGGACTACCTGGCGGCTCGCGACTATTTCCAGCAGCAAGCCATCGATAAAAAAGGGGCCCGCGGCGTCGCGGGAGAAGTGGAAAACCAGACGTTGAACCAGGTGCCGTCGGTGGTTGTTTCTCCTCAGCTCGGCACGGTGAAGGCCTCCACCGCCGCCCTGTCAGGACTGATGCCTGCTTATGTCGCTAATGGCGAAAACAACTTCACCGCCGACGATCGCACCATGCTGCGAGCCGGTATCGCCGATCGATACCCCAACATCAACAACACCCAGGCCAGCCGCTTCATTGATGAGGTGATAGGCACCCGCCACCTTGGTCACCAGAACTTTATCGACAAGGTAGTCACCGAAGGGGCCAGCAAGCTTCCCGTGCAGACACCAGTGGTTGGCGTACCGGCGTCCGTCAGGGCCGGCTATGAGGCGCATTTGCAAGCCTTGAACAACGGCACCGCCGACAACGAGCCTTTGAGTCGCCAGTGGGAGCCCACATAACCAAGCAACCCAGGGCAGCAGCTCGCCTGCCACCCTACTCGTTATCCAACCCCTTGCGCCGATACGGAAACACATCAATCACCTTCCCGGCTCGAATCGCTTCCTGCAGGCCTTTCCAGTAATCGGCGTTGTATAACTCGCCGTGCAATTCGTCGAACAGCCGGCGTTGGCCGGCATCGGCAAACAGAAACGGTGGAAACTCCTCGGGAAACACGTCCAGCGGCCCGATGGAATACCACGGCTCCGAGGCCATTTCATCTTCCGGAGTACGCGGTGCCGGGATATGGCGGAAGTTGGCTTCGGTCAGAAAGCAGATTTCGTCGTAGTCATAAAACACCACGCGACCGTGACGGGTCACGCCAAAGTTTTTCAGCAACATGTCGCCAGGAAAGATATTCGCCGCCGCCAGTTGCTTGATCGCCAGGCCATAGTCTTCCAGGGCTTCGCGCACCTGGGCGTCGTTGGCGTTTTCCAGGTAGAGGTTGAGCGGCGTCATGCGCCGCTCCGTCCAGCAATGGCGGATCAACACTGTGTCGCCTTCAAGCTCGACGGTGCCCGCCGCCACTTCCAGCAGTTCGGCCAGGCACTCGGGTTCGAACTTGCTCAGGGGGAAGCGGAAGTCGGCGAACTCCTGGGTATCGGCCATGCGCCCGACCCGATCGACACTCTTCACCAACCGGTACTTCTCGATCACCGTGGCGCGGTTGACGTTTTTTGACGGTGAAAAGCGGTCCTTGATGATCTTGAACACAGTGTTAAAGCCCGGCAGGGTAAACACGCTCATGACCATGCCGCGCACGCCGGGCGCCATGATGAATTGGTCGTCGGTGGTGGCCAGGTGGTTGATCAGTGCCCGGTAAAACTCGGACTTGCCGTGTTTGTAGAAGCCGATGGAGGTGTACAACTCGGCGATATGCTTGCCCGGAAGGATGCGCTTGAGGAAGCCGATAAACTCCGCTGGCACCGGCACATCCACCATGAAATAGGAACGGGTGAACGAGAAGATGATCGACACATCGGCTTCGTCGGTGATCAGCGCATCGATCTGGATACCGCGCCCCTCTCGGTGCAGCAGCGGAATCACCAGCGGCCATTGCTCGTCGCGGGTATAGATACGCCCTACCAGGTAAGCGCCTTTGTTGCGGTAGAGCACCGAGGAAAACAGTTCAACGTTAAGGTCCGGGTCCTTGCACACCCAATCCGGCAGGTTTTCGCGCAACTGTCCTTCGAGTCGGCGCAGGTCGGCGGGCAAGTCCGCGTAGGGCTCACTAAAGCTGTAGTCGGCGAAGATCTGCTCCAGCATGCCCGAAAGTTTACCTTGAGGCTTGTAGATGCGGGTTTGCGCCGCACGGGCCCGGCGCAGGCTTGGCCGGGTGGTGTGGATGAACATGCAGCCGTCGCTGATCAGGTCGTGGCTGAACAGCCCGCAAAAGATCGAGTTGTACCAGGTCTCCGACAGTTCATCGTCAAAGCGCAGGTCGATCAGGCTGATGTAGGCGCTTTTCACCAAGGGCCAGGATTTGACGTCGAACAGCGGCTCATCATCGAAGGTTGCCTGCAGCCGTGCGGTCACTTCGCCGACCTTCTCTTCATAGAGGTTGATACGCGCCGCCGACGCCACTTGCGCTTGTTGCCACTGGGCTTTTTCAAAGCGCTGCCGGGCGCCGTCGGTGATCTGGCGAAAATGCTCGCGGTAGTCGTCGAAGCCATCGAGGATCACTGTTGCGATGGAGAGCGCGGTGTCGATGGCTGGCGTTTGCTGCGGCATATCGGAGACCTCTGCGGGCATTCGGAAGACCTGAGCTTAGCCAGTGTAGGGGAGCAGGAGAAGCGCAATCTTGCAGCTCGCCCTGTACACCTTTGTTCATTTCGTACATTAAATAGTTATTAGCGATTGTGTCAGGTAGGTCGGTAGGCAACACTCTCGGCCTTGTTAAAAAGGAGTTGTCCGTGAGACCTGTCGACACCCTGCACCTGCTGGTGCTGGCCGCCATCTGGGGCGCAAGCTTTCTGTTCATGCGGATTATCGCCCCGGAAATCGGCACGATTCCTACGGCATTCTTTCGGGTCTCGATTGCCGCCACCGGCCTGCTGGTGATCCTCGCCATGATGCGGGTGCGCTGGGATTTTCAAGGCAAGTTCAAGACCGTACTGTTGCTGGGAGTGATCAACTCGGGGATTCCCGCGACCATGTACTCAGTGGCCGCCCAGGTATTGCCGGCGGGTTACTCGGCAATCTTCAATGCAACCACGCCATTGATGGGCGTGTTGATTGGCGGGCTGTTTTTCAGCGAGCGGCTGACACCATCGAAGATTGCCGGGGTGTGCCTGGGTCTGTTTGGCGTCGGCATCCTGACCCGCGCAGGACCGATGGCATTCGACATGGAACTGCTGATGGGCGCCCTCGCCTGCCTACTGGCGACCACCTGCTATGGGTTCGCAGGGTTTCTCGCCCGGCGCTGGCTGGATCAACAGGGAGGCCTGGACAGTCGACTTTCCGCCCTGGGTAGCATGCTCGGCGCGACGCTGTTTCTGCTGCCATGGTTTGCCTACAGCGCTATCAGCCAGCCGCCAGCCAGTTGGGGGGGCTGGAACGTATGGCTGTCCTTGCTGGGATTGGGGCTGGTGTGTACGGCCTTTGCCTACATTCTGTACTTCCGTTTGCTGACCTCCATCGGGCCGGTGAAGTCCATGACTGTTACGTTCATGATTCCGCCATTCGGGGTGTTGTGGGGCGCGCTGTTGCTGGATGAACCGTTGTCCATGGCCCATCTGTATGGCGGGGTGTTGATTGCGGGGGCGTTGTGGCTGGTGCTCAGGCCGGGGAAGTTGGCCAAGAAGCTGTAGGGGCGAGATCAATCGCCCCTTCAGCTACCGATCAGCTTTTACGAAACACGAACACCAACCCAACGATGATCAGCCCCATCCCCAGCAGACTCAACATCGCCAGCCGGTTGCCAAAGATCAGGTAATCCATCACCGCCGTCACCGCCGGCACCAGGTAGAACAGGCTGGTGACATTCACCAGATTGCCCCTGGCGATCAGCCGGTAAAGCAGCAGCGTCGCCAGCAGCGAGACTACCAACCCCATCCACAACACCGGCCCATAAAACCCCACGTTGTGTTCGAAGTGAAAGGGCTGGAACGGCACAAACACCGAGCACAACAACAAACCTGCCAAGTACTGCACCGGCAGCGTACCCAATGGGTTATCGGTGATGCGTTTCTGCATGATGGAACCCAGGGTCATGCTCGCCAGGGCCAACAGGCCAAAGAGCATCCCTGCCAGGGACATGCCGGACAAACCGATGCCCTGGTAGACCACCATGATCAACCCCGCCAACCCCAGCGCCAGGCCGAACATCCGGCTCCAGGAGCGCTGGCGCTCCACCAGCACCACGGTCAGGATCGGCTGCACGCCCATGATGGTCGCCATGACGCCAGGGGTGACTTTCAGATCCAGGGCCAACAGATAGAAAATCTGATAGGCCCCCAACAACACCAGGCCGGTGGCAACCGCATAACGCATCGCCTTGCCCGACTGTGGCAGCTTGAGCTTGAGGATCGGCACCAGGATCACCAGCCCCAGCAGGGCAATGGCAAAACGAATCAGTAGAAAGGCAAAGGCTGAAGCATGGGCCAGGCCCAGCTTGGAGAAAATCGCCCCACTGCTCCACAGCAGGACAAACAGGCTCGTCGAGGCCGCCGCGGCCACGGATTGTTTCGAAAGAACAGACATGGGTACCACCTGTGATCAGGCAAAAAGCCAACTCAGCAAAGGCTGAAATTCAGTAGTTTTTTTCAGGCGGGCGCGGGAGAGCAGCAGGTAGCTGATCAGCCCGAAATGCCAACGCCAGGCGGTGATACGACTGCGTACACCGGCGTGCTACTGACAGGTGGGGGATACTGGCCGATCTGCGCAGGCTGCTGATTCCCGCACGGCACGACCACAGCGTTGACCGCTGAATCGATTACCGCTACGCGCTGGGAAGCTGGCATGGGCTGATCTTTTTTGAAGAGGTGGAGGGTGCTGTGAAACACCGAGTGCCGACTATAACCATCCGGCGACATGCCTTGCAACGACTTCGCCAAAAGACCAGTAAGGACAATGGGTGACAGGCCTCGCTTCCTCAATGCGACCATGACAGGAAGCATTGAAGAACCAAGCCTATTGGCTGGCAGCCCTGACAAATAAAAAGCATAAAAAAACCGCTCATCCGAGCGGTTTTTTATGCCTGAAAAACACTCAACCAAACAACCAATACCCCAACGCCGTCAACACCACCACCGCCAGCACCGGCCGCATGACACGGTAGGCCTTTGGATGGCGACGCTTCCACTGTTTGATTACACCACTGAAGCTGTCGCTGAAACGCTTGCTCCAGGCATAGGCCCGGTTGATCCCTCCAACGCGCTCATCGTCAAGATTCTGCGGAGCAGTGGCGCGACCCAGTTGGGCGCTGACCCAGCGGTTGATGCGCGTCATCAGTCGGCTGCTCAATGGCCGCTCGATGTCGCAGAACAGAATCACCCGGGTTTTCTCGGTTTCGTTCTTCACCCAGTGCACGTAGGTCTCGTCGAACATCACGTCTTCGCCGTCTCGCCAGGCGTAGATCTGGCCATCAACAAAGATGCGGCAATCGTCAGAGTTGGGCGTCGACAAGCCCAGGTGATAACGCAGGGAACCAGCAAACGGGTCCCGGTGCGGGTTGAGGTGGCTACCGCCAGGCAACAGGGCAAACATGGCGCCCTTGACGTTGGGGATACTGCTGACCAGAGCCACGGTTTTCGGGCAAAGCAACTCGGCCGATGGCAGCGGCTTGTCGTACCACTTGAGGTAGAAACGCTTCCAGCCTTTCTTGAAGAACGAGCCAAACCCAGCGTCGTTGTTCTTGTCGGCGGCGCGGATGTAGCCCTCGTCAAACAGGTGCATGGCCTCGTCGCGGATCACTTCCCAGTTGTCCTTGAGCACGTCCAGTTCCGGGAACTTGCTGCGATCCAGGTACGGCTTGGACGGCACGCCGGAAAAGATGTACATCAAGGCGTTATACGGGGCGAACAGCGCCGAGTGGTTGACGAACTGACGCAACACCGGCAAACGTGCCTTCCCGCGCAAATGCACATAAAGCGTGCTGCCAATAAACAGCAGCAACACCGACAGCTTGGCAACCAAAAAAAAGGTCATGCAGCAACTCCTGGAAATAGGCGTCTGGTCCACAGACTCCCATTGACGGGAAACCAGACATAGCAGACGGCCATGATAAACACTCCAGGCCTTCGGAAAAACCCGCGCAATCCAACAATCGGTATTAAGGGCCGCGCGAAAGCGGTCAATTATGCATAAGGCACATCAAAACAGGGCTGACACGGGTCAACCCTGAAACAACGGGCACAACCCTGCTCATTAGCATCTCAAGCCTGGTTTTCCTGGTCGGTAAACAAATCACTGAACAACATGCTCGACAGGTAACGCTCACCGGAGTCCGGCAGTATCACCACGATAGTCTTGCCCTGCATCTCCGGCTTCTCTGCCAGACGCACCGCCACCGCCATCGCCGCGCCGCAGGAGATACCGCAAAGAATCCCCTCCTCCTGCATCAAGCGGCGGGCCATAACCTTGGACTCGTCGTCACTGACCAACTCAACCCGGTCCACCATCGACAGATCAAGATTCTTCGGCACGAAACCGGCACCAATCCCCTGGATCTTGTGGGGGCTGGGTTTGATTTCTTCGCCAGCCAACGCCTGGGTAATCACCGGCGAACTGATCGGCTCCACAGCCACCGAAAGGATCGGTTTGCCCTGGGTCAGCTTGATGTAGCGGGAAATCCCGGTGATTGTGCCGCCGGTACCTACACCCGCCACCAACACATCAACAGCGCCATCGGTGTCGTTCCAGATTTCCGGGCCAGTGGTTTTCTCGTGGATTGCCGGGTTGGCCGGGTTTTCAAACTGGGCCGGCATAAAGTATTTGGTCATGTCGCTGGCGAGGATCTCGCCAGCCTTTTCGATGGCACCTTTCATGCCTTTGGCCGGCTCGGTCAGCACCAGTTCGGCGCCGAGGGCCTTGAGTACCTTGCGCCGCTCGATGCTCATGGAGGCCGGCATGGTCAGCAGCAACTTGTAGCCACGGGCAGCGGCGACAAACGCCAGGCCGATCCCGGTATTGCCCGACGTAGGCTCGACGATGGTCATGCCAGGCTTGAGTTTGCCGCTGCTTTCGGCGTCCCAGATCATGTTGGCGCCGATCCGGCATTTCACCGAGTACCCAGGGTTACGCCCCTCGATCTTGGCCAGAATCGTCACGCCCCGAGGCGCGAGGCGGTTGATCTGAACCAGGGGCGTGTTACCGATGGAGTGCGCGTTGTCTGCAAAAATGCGGCTCATAACGGGGTCCTTAAAGCAGCTTTTAGGAAGGCCCCAAGGGTATGCCTCGTGCCTCAAGGCGTCCAGTCAAGACGAACGTCCAGAGCCAGGCGCAGTCAACCACCTATACCGCTGGAGAACCCTCTATGAAACGTCGATACAGTTGGCCAATCTGGACCGTGGCCGGGCTTGTGCTGCTACTGGTGGCGCTGGATATCGTCCTGCCCTATCTGGTACGCAATTACCTGAATGAAAAAATCGCCAACATGGGCGATTACCGTGGACAGGTGACCGATGTCGACCTGGCCTTGTGGCGTGGCGCCTACCGCATCAACGGCCTGCAGATCGTCAAGGTCGACGGCAAGGTACCGGTACCGTTCGTCAAGGCGCCGGTAATCGACCTGTCGGTGAGCTGGCATTCGCTGTGGTACGACCACGCGGTGGTGGCTGAGGTGCAGTTCATCAAGCCGGAACTCAACTTTGTCGACGGCGGCGCCAACAAACAGGCTTCCCAGACAGGTCAAGGCACTGACTGGCGGGCGCAACTGGGAAAACTGTTGCCCATCACCCTCAACGAGGTGCGCATCAACGATGGGCAAATTTCCTTCCATAATTTCAATTCCAAGCCGCCGGTCAAAATGGACGCCACCCAAGTCAACGCCAGTTTCTACAATCTGACCAACGTGGTGGACGTCAAAGGCCAACGCGACGCCCGCTTCGACGGCAAGGCCCTGCTGCTGGGGCATGCGCCGCTCGAAGCCACGGCCACCTTCGACCCGCTAAGCAATTTCGAAGACTTCGAATTGCGCCTTCGTGCCCGAGACATCCAACTCAAACGCATGAATGATTTCGCCTCGGCCTATGGCAGATTCGACTTCAGCTCAGGCACCGGCGACGTGGTGATCGAAGCCCAGGCCAAAAAAGGCCAGTTGAGCGGCTATATAAAGCCATTGCTGCGCGATGTCGAAATATTCAACTGGCAACAGGACGTGGAAAACAAAGACAAGGGCATCTTCCGCTCTATCTGGGAAGCGCTGGTCGGCGTCAGTGAGACGGTGCTGAAAAACCAAGGCAAGAACCAGTTCGCCACTCGCGTTGAGCTAAATGGCAGCGTCCACCAGCAAGATATCAGCGCGTTCCAGGCGTTTTGGCAGATTTTACGCAACGGCTTTATCCAGGCATTTAACGCTCGCTATGAACAGCCCAAACCCAGCGCGGACTAAGTCAGGATGTGACGCTCCATTCAGAGACTGAATAGCCCGTCTGCGTTCACAGTCGCCGGGGCTGCGCGGTATAGTCGCAGCCATGCTGAATACTTGGCTGGCCGGCCCGGAGCCGCTCGGCGTCACGTTCGAGGATTGATAGATGAAGTTCGAAGGCACCCAGGCCTACGTTGCCACCGATGACCTGAAACTGGCCGTCAACGCCGCCATCACGCTGGAACGTCCCTTGCTGGTCAAGGGCGAACCCGGCACCGGCAAGACCATGCTCGCCGAGCAATTGGCCGAATCCTTCGGCGCCCGGCTGATCACCTGGCACATCAAGTCCACCACCAAGGCCCACCAGGGCCTGTACGAGTACGATGCGGTCAGCCGTCTGCGGGACTCGCAACTGGGTGTGGACAAGGTTCACGACGTACGCAACTACCTGAAAAAGGGCAAGCTCTGGGAAGCGTTCGAATCCGAGGAGCGGGTGATTCTGCTGATCGATGAAATCGACAAGGCCGACATCGAGTTCCCCAACGACCTACTGCAAGAACTCGACAAGATGGAGTTCTACGTCTACGAGATCGACGAGACCATCAAGGCCAAGAAACGCCCGATCATCATCATTACCTCCAACAACGAGAAAGAGCTGCCGGACGCCTTCCTGCGTCGCTGCTTCTTCCACTACATCGCCTTCCCGGACCGCATCACCCTGCAAAAAATCGTCGACGTGCACTACCCCAACATCAAAAAAGACCTGGTCAGCGAAGCGTTGGACGTGTTCTTCGACGTACGCAAGGTGCCAGGCCTGAAGAAAAAGCCCTCCACCTCCGAACTGGTGGACTGGCTGAAACTGTTGATGGCCGACAACATCGGCGAAGCGGTACTGCGCGAGCGCGATCCGACCAAGGCCATCCCGCCCCTGGCCGGCGCCCTGGTGAAGAACGAGCAAGACGTGCAACTGCTTGAGCGCCTGGCGTTCATGAGCCGTCGCGGCAATCGCTGATCATCCGAGGCGATCGCCATGTTGCTCAACCTGTTCAATGAAATGCGTGCAGCCAAGGTACCAGTGTCGGTGCGCGAGCTGCTGGACCTGATCAACGCCCTGAAACAGCGGGTGACCTTCGCCGACATGGACGAGTTTTACTACTTGTCCCGGGCGATCCTGGTGAAGGACGAACGGCATTTCGACAAATTCGACCGGGCTTTCGGTGCCTACTTCAATGGCCTGGAGAAACTCGACGACCACCTGCAGGCACTGATTCCCGAGGACTGGTTGCGCAAGGAGTTCGAACGCTCTCTGAGCGATGAAGAACGGGCGCAGATCCAGTCCCTGGGAGGCCTGGACAAGCTGATCGAAGAGTTCAAGAAACGCCTGGAAGAACAAAAGGAACGCCATGCCGGCGGCAACAAGTGGATCGGCACCGGCGGCACCAGCCCGTTCGGCTCCGGCGGTTTCAACCCCGAAGGCATTCGCGTCGGCGATGCCGGCAAGCGCCAGGGCAAGGCGGTCAAGGTCTGGGATCAGCGCGAGTACAAGAACCTCGATGACTCAGTGGAACTGGGCACCCGCAACATCAAGATCGCCCTGCGTCGCCTGCGCAAGTTTGCCCGCCAAGGCGCTGCGGAAGAGTTGGATATCGACGGCACCATCGACCACACCGCCCGCGATGCCGGGTTGCTGAATATCCAGATGCGCCCGGAACGGCGCAACACCATCAAGCTGCTATTGCTGTTCGATATCGGCGGCTCGATGGACGCCCACGTGAAGATCTGCGAAGAGCTGTTCTCGGCCTGCAAGACCGAGTTCAAGCACCTGGAGTATTTCTACTTCCACAACTTCATTTATGAATCGGTGTGGAAGAACAACATGCGCCGGGGTTCGGAACGCACCTCGACCCAGGATTTGCTGAACAAGTATGGCGCCGACTACAAAGTGATCTTCATCGGCGATGCGTCCATGGCGCCCTATGAAGTTACCCAGGCCGGCGGCAGCGTCGAGCACTGGAACGAGGAGCCGGGGTATGTGTGGATGCAGCGCTTCATGGCGAAGTACAAGAAGCTGATCTGGATTAATCCGTACCCCAAAGACACTTGGGGTTATACGGCCTCGACCAATATCGTTCGGGATTTGATCGAGGACCAGATGTATCCGCTGACCTTGCGCGGGTTGGAAGAGGGGATGCGGTTTTTGTCTAAATGATCGTTCCCACGCAAAGCGTGGGAATGATCAATTCCGAGCAAGCCGCTGCAAATACTCGACCTGCTGCCGATGCGCCGTCTCCTGCACCACCGGCGCCAGCCTCACCTTCTCACCCGGTAAACACTGCGCCAGGCGTGCCAGCGCCAACGGCGTCAACGCCCCCAATCGCGGATAGCCACCAATGGTCTGCCGGTCATTGAGCAACACGATCGGCTGGCCGTCTGGCGGTACCTGGATCGCCCCCAGCGGGATGCCCTCTGAGATCAACGACGGGCCTTGATACTGCAACGGCGTGCCGAGTAAACGCATACCCATGCGGTCGGCACGGCTATCGAGGGTCCAGTCGGTGTTAAATGCGTCGAACAGGCTCTGGCCGCTGAACTGACCGATCTGTGCACCGATGATCACGTCCAGCGGCGCCCTGGATTGAAGGTTCGGCTGCTGGTCGCAGGACAACGACCGCACAGTGCCTCCCGTCCCGAAATAGGCCAGGTACGCACCTTCGGCCAAGGCTCGACCAAAGCCATCCAACCCGCCCAGCTCTTCGCGAACCACACTGGCACAACTGCCCAGCACCTTCGGCGCATCAAATCCGCCCGGCGCCGCCAGGTAAGCTCGCGCACCACTAAAGGGCTGGGTAAAACGTAATCGCTGACCCTTCTGCAGAATAAAGCTGCGTCCAGGGCTCACCAGGCGCTCATCTACATAAGCCCCCAGGTCCGCACCGGCCAACGCCAACAGGCAGTAATCCTCTGCCAGCACGGTAAACCCGCCCAACGTCACTTCCACCACCGGCGCATCCAATGAGTTGCCCAGCAGCCAGTTGGCCCACGACATCGATACCCAATCCAACGCGCCGCCCTGGGTCACGCCCAAATGCCTGACACCAAAGCGCCCGGCGTCCTGCAACAGGCACAGCGGAGTGCCAGCCTCAATCAACAAGCGGCTCATACCTGCGCCTCCAACGGCGTGTCATCGCCACCCTGGTTGATGAACTCGGCATGGCTGACGGCCTCGAAACGGACGGTATCCCCCGGCTGCATCAGGCTGTAACCGTCGCGCTCGCGGTCGAACAGTTTGGCCGGAGTGCGGCCGATCAGGTTCCAGCCACCCGGTGAAACCACCGGGTAGGCGGCGGTTTGTCGCTCGGCGATACCGACACTGCCGGCCGCCACCCGTTTGCGTGGAGTGTTCAGCCGTGGCGCCGCGAGTATTTCGTCCACTAATCCCATAAAGGCAAACCCAGGGGCAAAGCCCAGGGCGAACACCTGGTACTCATGCTGGCTGTGACGACGAATCACCTCTTCCACCGCCAGACCGCTGCGCTGGGCCAGCAACGTCAGTTCCGGGCCGACACTCAGGTCGTACCAGACCGGCAACACATGGCACTGCCCGCTGCCCTTGGGTTCAGGCTGCAAGTCGGTCAATGCGTGGGAGATCAGCTCGCGCGCCTGGGCCGGGGTCAATTCGGTCAGGTCGTAATGCACCATCAACGTCGTGTAGGACGGTACCAGATCCACCAAAGCCGCTCCAAAAACTTCCCGCAAGCGGCGCGTGGCGGCGAGCATCCAGGGCATGTTGTCTTCGGCAATCGAGTCAAACAGGCGCACCATCAGACAGTCGATGGCAACCACTTCAATGCGCAATTTCATCGCGGTTTCAACGCCTCGCGAATGCGCTGGACCGCCGCCACCGAACTGGCGTTATCACCGTGCACACACAGGGTGTTGGCATCCAGGTGCAAGGCGCTGCCGTCGCTGGCCACAAGCGCTTGGCCACGGGCGATGATCAACGCCTGCTCGATAATTTTTTCAGGGTCGTGATGCACCGCCCCCGGCAGTTGGCGCGAGACCAGGTGCCCGGCGTTGTCGTAGGCGCGGTCGGCGAAGGCTTCAAACCAAAGGGTCACACCATACTCATCGCCCAAGGCCTGGGCCGCGCTGTTGTCACGGGTGGCCATCAGCATCAGCGGCAAGCTCGCGTCGTACGCCGCCACGGCCTGGATCACCGCACGCAGTTGGGCCGGTTTGGCCATCATGTCGTTGTACATCGCGCCATGGGGTTTGACGTAGCTGACCCGACCACCCTGAGCCCGGCAAATACCGTCGAGGGCGCCGATCTGGTAATGCAGCAGGTCCTGAATTTCCTGGGGGGTGTAGGCCATGGAGCGACGACCGAAACCTGCCAGGTCCTGGTACGCCGGGTGCGCGCCGATTTGCACGCCATGCTCAAGCGCCAGGCTGACGGTCTTGCGCATGATGCTCGGGTCCCCGGCGTGAAAGCCGCAGGCAACGTTGGCGCAATCGATGAACGGCATGACCTCGGCATCCAGACCCAAGGTCCAGTTGCCAAAGCTTTCGCCGATGTCGCAGTTCAATAGCAGGCGGCTCACGGTGAGGACTCCTGTAGGCTTTATTATTTTGTAGTGTGGGATCTTTTACCAAGATCTCGCAACGCTGTTGTCCTGAGCCCCTACGACGCTTATCGTGAGACGGCTCGATTTTTGGCGCTTGCCCTGTGCTGCGTCCAACTAATAAAAACCGCTTCATGCATAAGAAAAAGTTGATCCCATGAATTTGAAGTTCCTCGAAACCTTCGTCTGGGTGGCCCGGCTCAAGAGTTTTCGCCTCACCGCCGAGAAACTCTTCACCACCCAGGCCTCCATTTCCAGCCGCATTGCCGTCCTGGAAAGCGAACTGGGGGTGAAGCTGTTCCTGCGCGATTCACGAGGCGTGAGCCTAACCCCTGAAGGCTTGAAGGTGCTCGATTATGCCGAGCAAATGATGGTCACCATGCAAGGCCTCAAGCAGTCTTTGGAAACCACCAGCAGCAAGGTCGGACGTATCCGCATCGGGGTGATGGACACGGTGATCCACACCTGGCTAAGCCCGCTGATGACGGAGTTGATGGAGCACTTTCCGCTGGTAGAAATCGAGCTGGTGGCCGATACCGCGCTGAACCTCTGCGATCAGCTGCAAAAAGGCTTTCTCGACCTGATCCTGCAAACCGACCTGCTGCGCCAGGAAACCCTGCGCAGCCTGGAGCTGGCCAGCCATCCCATGGGCTGGATCGTCGCCAGTCACTCAATCTACAACCGCGAGTACGCGTCCCTCGCCGAGCTGGCCCAGGAACGGATCATCACCTATTCGAAAAACTCCCATCCCCACCAGGACGTGCTCAGCCTGATGCAGGCCAACGGCGTGGCCGCGCCGCGGATGAACTGCGTGAACTCGGTGTCGGCCATCACCCGCTTGCTGCGGGACGGCTTCGGTATTGGCGCCTTGCCACCGGTACTGGTCAGCGAAGAACTGGCGCGCGGGGAATTGGTCATGCTACCGATGGCGCAACGCCCGCCGAACTTGCAGGTGGTGGTGTCATGGCGGGTCGGCGTGGAGCTGGTGGATGAGATGGTTGCGCTGTGCCAGACCGTGGCGGGGCGGTATGCGCAGAAGGTTGGAGAAGAATTGATGGTACTCAGCAAGCCTTCGACCGGCGCATAACCTTTGATCGTTCCCACGCAGAGCGTGGGAGTGATCAGAGATCAAGCGACGTCCGTCTTACAATCCCTTCAAATTTCGCTCTTCAATCGGCCGACTCTGGCGCAGGCGCTTGCCGCCGAGCACCACCCAGTCGATCAGGCGAAACAGGCATTCCAGGCCAAACGACAGCAGCATCGCCCCGCCCAGGCCCCAGCCCATGGCTTCGGGGGTCAGGAGGATCTGGTAGCTGTAGCCATCCCAGGTTTCACGACGAATATCCGGGTCGGCGGCCACCGCCACTTGCAGGACGCGGATGTACCAGGGCCCTTGCATCGCCTGGAACTGCTTGTCCAACGCCAACTGGCGGTCGAGCAAGGTGCCGAGGCTGTTGGCATCGCTGCGAAACACCGGGTCATCGCTGGCGCGGTAATGGGCCACCAGGGCCTGCAAGTCGCCCTTGAAGAACTGTTGCGCGGTGCTTTCAAAACCGCGCAAGCCAGTCTGGGCCTCGATCAAATGGGCTTCCACCCGCTTGGCGTAGTCGCTGACAAACCCAGGCACTTGCACACCGACCAACAGGCCAATGGCGAACAGCACCAATCGCAGATAACTGAGCAACATAATCGACGTCCTTACTCGGTTTTACCTTGGCTGACGCATTCGCCGCGCCGCCACAGGCTCCACTGGCCCGGTTCATAGCGGGTCCAGGTCTCGTTTTCGGTCAAGGGTTCGGTGGCAATCACCGTCACCACGTCATTAGGGGTAGTTTCGGCCTGAAAATCGACGATCACATCGACATCTTTCAACCGCGCAGGACCAAAGGGCGCGCGACGGGTGATCTGCGCCAGTTTGGTCGAGCAATAGCAAAACAGCCAGTCACCGTCACTGAGCAGGCAGTTGAACACGCCTTTGCTGCGGTATTCGCTGCACGCCGCGATCAAGTCCGGCAGCACCTGTTCGATGTCCACCGGCTCAGGAAAGGCCTCACGTACACGGTTGAGCAAATCGCAAAACGCCGCTTCGCTGTCGGTATCGCCGACCGGACGGTAGAAAGTGGCGCGGGGATTGAAGTTCGCCAGTTGCCCGTTATGGGCGAAGCACCAGTTGCGGCCCCATAGCTCACGGACAAACGGATGGGTATTGGACAAGCACACCTTGCCGATATTGGCCTGACGGATATGGCCAATCACCACTTCACTCTTGATGGGGTAACGCTGCACCAGCAAGGCCACTTCCGACTCGCTGCTGGCGGCGGGGTCCTGGAACAAACGCAGGCCACGGCCTTCGTAGAAGGCGATACCCCAACCGTCGCGGTGGGGCCCGGTACGCCCGCCCCGCTGCATCAGCCCGGTGAAGCTGAAGACAATATCGGTCGGTACGTTGGCACTCATGCCCAATAATTCACACATGCCAGGATTCTCGATGCAGGGCAGACGACGTTAAAGACGCGGTTCGACCCGCATACCGCTGACCGGGGCAGCCGGACGACCATAACGATCGCCACCGAAAGGCTCATCGTCCTCGGGTTCGGCCGCCACCTGGGCCGCCACAGCAGCCTTCTGTTCACGACGGGCCTTGGCGGCACGCTCGATGGGCCAGCGGATCAGCACAAACACCAGGTACACGGCGAAGGCAATCATCGTGTACATGAATAAATCTGAGATCGCTCGCCAGGCGTTGTTGCCGACCTTGAGCACCAGGTCCAGGGCGGTGATGGCCACGGCTGGGGCAAACTGTTCCTTGACCGGGTCGACAATGGTCGGGCTTAACAGCAGCACTACCATCAGCAACCGCAACGGTTCGCGCAACCAGCGCCAGATCCAGCGGGTCATGCGAAACCACACCAGCAGGCAGCCCAAAGCGGCGAAGGCGTAGAGGCCCCAAGCGGTCAGATAGTCGTTCTCGGTCATGGTGTCCATGGCAAGGTAGGCAAACAGGCCGGTATGATAACGGCTTTTCAGCGCTGCGGCTGCAACCGCCGTCGGCCAACCGCCTGACAGAGAGTGATCCATGCCTCCATCGACCCACGTCACTGCCGCCCCGATCGCCCGCAAGGCCCCAGGCGCCGACCCGTACGCCTGGTTGCAGGAACGCGACAGCGTCGAGGTGCTCGACTACCTGAAAGCCGAGAATGCCTGGCAACAGGCGCAATTGGCCGATCAGCACGACTTGCGCGAAACCCTGTTTGAAGAGATCAAGGGCCGTATCCTCGAAACCGACCTGTCCCTGCCCTCGCCCTGGGGCCCGTACCTGTATTACACACGCACTACGGCCGGCGACGAATACGCTCGCCACTACCGCTGCCCGCGCCCTACCGATGACAGCCAGCAGGTGGATGAAAGCACTGAAGAACTGCTGCTCGACCCGAACGCGCTGGCCAATGGCGGCTTCTTCTCCCTCGGGGCCTTCAGCATCAGCCCGGACCACCAGCGCCTGGCCTACAGCCTGGATACCAGCGGCGAAGAGATTTACACCCTGTACGTGAAGGAATTGGCCACCGGTAAAGTCAGCGAACTTGCGTTCGAAGACTGCGACGGCAGCATGACCTGGGCCAACGACAGCCTGACGCTGTTTTTCGGTGAGCTGGACGACACCCACCGCCCGCACAAGCTGTATCGCTATCGCCTGGACGGCACCGCCGCCGAAGAAGTGTTCCATGAGCCGGACGGACGTTTCTTCATGCACTGCTACCGATCCAGCTCCGAACGGCAACTGCTGCTGTCTTTGGGCAGCAAGACCACCAGCGAAGTCTGGGCTCTGGACGCCAACCAGCCACAGCAGGCTTTTACCTGCCTGGCGCCACGGGTCGAAGGCCATGAGTACGACGTCGACCACGGCAAGCTCGATGACCAGTGGACCTGGTTTATTCGCAGCAACCGCGACGGCATCAACTTCGCCCTGTTCCAGGCCGCCGACAACGCAAGCGTGCCGACCCAGGACGACTGGCAGAACCTGATCCCCCACAGCGACACGGTGATGATCGACGGTTTGAGCCTCAATGCCAAAGCCATGACCTTGAGCCTGCGCATCGGCGGCCTGCCGATCATCGAAGTACATCCCCAGGGCCTGCCTGCCTACCGCGTGGAACTGCCAGACGCGGCCTACAGCCTGTACGTGCAAAACAGCCTGGAATTTGTCAGCGACAAGATCCGCCTGCGCTATGAGGCGTTGAACCGTCCCGCCCAGGTTCGTCAGTTGGAGTTGGCCACAGGCGCGCAGCAGGTGCTCAAGGAAACTCCGGTACTGGGCGCGTTCAATGCCGACGACTACGTCAGCCAACGGCTGTGGGCAACGTCGGCCGATGGCACCCAGGTGCCTATCAGCCTTGTGGTCAAACGCGACCAGTTGGGTCAGCCAACGCCACTGTATCTGTACGGCTATGGCGCCTACGGTGAAAGCCTCGACCCGTGGTTCTCCCATGCACGCCTGAGTCTATTGGACCGAGGCGTGGCCTTCGCCATTGCCCACGTACGCGGCGGCGGTGAGTTGGGGGAAGCCTGGTACCGCGCCGGCAAGCAGGAACACAAGCAGAACACCTTCAGCGACTTTATTGCCTGCGCCGAACACCTGATCGCCCAAGGCCTGACCACTTCCAAGCAACTGGCCATCAGCGGCGGCAGTGCTGGCGGCCTGTTGATCGGCGCGGTGCTCAATCAGCGCCCGGAGCTGTTCCAGGCGGCGATTGCCGAAGTGCCATTTGTCGATGTGCTTAACACCATGCTCGACCCGGAGCTGCCGCTGACCGTCACCGAATACGACGAATGGGGCAATCCCCAGGAGCCCGAGGTGTACGAACGCATCAAGGCCTACGCGCCTTACGAAAACGTCAGCGCCCAGGCGTACCCGGCGACCCTGGTGATCGCCGGGTACAACGACAGCCGCGTGCAGTACTGGGAAGCCGCCAAATGGGTGGCCAAGCTGCGCGCCACTAAGACCGACGACAACCTGCTGCTGCTCAAGACCGAACTGGGCGCCGGCCACGGCGGCATGAGCGGTCGTTACCAGGGATTACGTGACGTAGCACTCGAATATGGATTTGTTTTCAAGGTGCTGGGGCTGATTTAAGGAACGCCAACCGGCGGTCGTGCCTGAACACATGACCGCCAGGCGCGAATGCCCTGCGTATAGCCGACGGGCAACTGTTGCCGCAACCGCTCTAGCCGCCGGGCGTCTTGGGTTTGCTGTCGTTCTGCTGCAAGCCTGGGAGCGTCTGATCCTTGGGCGGTGTAGGCAATATGATCGGTACCAAGGGCGGCACACCGGTACCGACAGCTTTTGGCGTGGTCGGCGGGGTGACTTGCGGATAAGGTGTGGGCGTTGCAGTGCCCGGCGAACCCGTGGTGGACGCGGGGGTGTTCGGCACGGTTTGCAACTCCTGAGCATGGGCGGCACTGCCAAGGGCGAGCGCGCTCCCTACAATGACCGTTAGAATGCTGCACTTCATCGATGGCTCCATGGCCTGACGGTAATGCCGTAAGGCTACTCCCAACCGCACAAGAATGCCCTTCCCAATGAGATTTCCATGAAACGTTTCGTTCTGCTGGACACCACCCCGATTCCCGATAATGGCGGTGCCTTGTGCCTGTTCGAATATGGCGAGGATTTTGTCATCAAGATCCAGGGCGGTGACGGCGGACAACTGATGAACACCCGCATGCACGGCTCCGAAGATGCCCTGGCGGAGATCCCCTGCCGCAAGGTAGCCGGTCGTCCCGGTTCGCGGGTGTTGATTGGCGGCCTGGGCATGGGCTTTACCCTGGCCTCGGCGCTCAAGCATTTGGGCAAGACCGCCGAAGTGGTGGTCGCTGAGTTGGTGCCGGGCGTGGTTGAGTGGAATCGCGGGCCGCTGGGAGAAAAGTCCGGACGACCGCTGCTGGACCCGCGCACGGTGATCCGCATGGAAGACGTGGCCAAGGTGCTGCACGCCGAGCCCCAGGGCTTCGACGCGATCATGCTGGATGTCGACAACGGCCCCGAAGGCTTGACGCAAAAAGCCAACAGCTGGCTGTATTCGACCGGCGGCCTCAGCGCCTGCGCCAAGGCCCTGCGCCCCAAGGGCGTGCTGGCCGTATGGTCAGCCAGCGCCGACAAGCAGTTCAGCGAGAAACTGCGCAAGGCCGGCTTCAAGGCAGAGGAAGTTCAAGTGTTTGCCCATGGCAACAAGGGCACCCGGCATACCATCTGGATTGCCGAGAAACTCAAGGGCTGAAACAGCCCCTGAATTCACTGCGCGGGTCGTGGGTCAAATCGACCGGCGCAATCGATTCAAATGCCTCAAGCCTTCCAACACCAATACCGCTACCGCCAGCCAGATTGGCAGATAGGTCATCCATTGGCCCGGTTTGAGGCTGTCCCCCAGCATTAACGACACTGCCACCAACAGCACCGGTTCAGCATAACTGAGCAAACCGAACAGGCTGAACGGCAACAGGCGACTGGCCATGATGTAGGAATAACCCGCCGCCGCGCTGACCAATCCCATAAGCGGTACCAGCCAATAGAGCGCTGGGCGCTGCGCCAAGATCTCGCTGATTGACCCAGCGCCAAGGACGAACCATAGCGCCACAGGAATCATCAGCATCATGTCCAGCCATAATCCTCCCAGGTTATCGGTGCCACAGCGCCGGCGCAGTACGAAATACAGCGGATAGCCGACGCACACCACCAGCGTCGTCCAGGAGAACCCACCCGTGCGGTACAACTCATTGGCCACACCCACCGCGGCTAATGCGGCGGCAACCTTTTGCAAGTAGGAAAGGCGTTCGCCGTAAACGATACGACCCGTGATGACCATAGTCAGCGGCAACAGAAAATAACCCAGCGAAACATCCAGACCATGGCCATTGAGCGGCGCCCACATGAAAATCCACAACTGGACACCGACCAACACACTGGTCAGCACGACGCAAGGCAGCAAGGCCGGCCTATCGCGCAAGCGCTTGTAGATCAGCGGGACCCACTTCCAGTCTCCAGAGAGACAGAGCAGCAGGGTCATGAAGGGCAACGAAATAAGCATTCGCCAGCCAAATATTTGCTGACCATTCAATGGTTCAAGAAGGGAGGTAAAAAAATACAGCACGCCAAACAGGAAGGAGGCGGAAACCGCCAAAACAACACCTTTAGACACAACAGCCTCGACGAACAAGCACAGTTATTTAATTGAAGCAGGAAGCTGCATTCACACAGCGTGAATGTTAGTGGGATGAACATCAGGTATTTATTAACAGGCACCCATAGCTTTATAACGAACACACAGAATTAACCCTGAACTGTTCAGCAATAAGAATTGGGGGCTTCGTCTGTTTTTTATTATTTGCACGACGAACATCAGACACTTCAACTAGCCCGACTTCGGTCATTAGAAGCAGTACACTCTGGACGAGTGCCTCTGATTTAAAACGCCACAGCCTCACCCTCGTAGGGTTGGCGCTGGGATGGGAAACCCGATTTCACGGGGAACAGCCTGTTACAGGTCGGGGTGAACAGTCTTCAGGGGAGTCCTGATACGTTCACCGGTCACTCGTGTTCTTCATGACCTTGTCAGGTCATATTCTCCGAGAGACCCGTCTCGGAACGAATGAGCATTTTAACACCTGACGCCACCATAGACCAAACTAACGGCAGTGGGCCAGAAGGCGCCACATTAAAGACTTCGAACAAGTTAGTCTAATAATTTTTGGTATTTAATTTGCGCCACACAAAGTGAAATACCCAAGTGTATTTAATTCGATATCTGCTCAGCCATTACTGTATATTTAGCCGCTATACGCCCAGCAGATAGTGGCAAAAGTTACTCTTTACCGTCGCCCTGCAGGAGCGACACTAGGCCACAGCCAGTTACCCCAATAAAACTCCAGAAACTCCGGGGCCAATGCAGACGCATGAGCGCGAATCCCTATGAGTTCATATCGCCGATACTACAAACAATTCTCTCCGGCAGCCTGCACCTCAGCTGAAAAAAGCCAGGGGCTTATTACCCCATGAGCGGCTAGAATCAACGCTATCCGTGATCCACTAAAAGACAGGAGCCATGATGAGCTCGACCAACCCGCCCTCCCACACCGCCAAGCTGGACCGTATCCTTGCCGATGCCCAGCGCGACCGGGAAATGGGCTACCGCGACAAAGCCTTGAAGATGTACCCCCACGTGTGCGGCCGCTGCGCCCGTGAATTCGCCGGCAAGCGCCTGAGCGAACTGACCGTGCACCACCGCAACCACAACCATGATGACAACCCCCAGGACGGCTCCAACTGGGAGTTGCTGTGCCTGTACTGCCATGACAATGAACACTCGCGTTATACCGACCAGCAGTATTTCAGCGAAGGCTCAACCAGCAGCCCGACCATTGCCAAGGCGACGCACAACCCGTTTGCGGCGTTGGCGGGGTTGATGAAGAAAGACAGCTAAAAACCGCAAGCTTCAAGCTGCAAGTTCAAACCGTGCTCTTGAACCTTGAAGCTTGCCGCTATACTGCTGTCTTTTTTCGAAGGCACCCTCTCCCGTGGCCAACAAACGCTACAGCTGCATCGGTCTGTACAACCCCAAGTCACCCGAGAACGTCGGTTCGGTGATGCGCGCCGCCGGCTGTTATGGCGTGGCGTCGGTGTTCTACACCGGCAAGCGTTACGAAAGGGCCCGGGACTTTATTACCGACACCAAGAAGGTCCACCACGATATTCCGCTGATCGGTATCGACGACCTGAAAAAAATCTTGCCCCTGGGCTGCATCCCGGTCGCCGTTGAACTGGTGGACGGCGCCCGCCCCCTCCCCGAATACACTCACCCCGACCGCGCGCTGTACATCTTCGGCCCGGAAGACGGCTCCCTGGACAAGGACATCCGCGACTGGTGTGAGGACGTGATCTACATCCCGACCACCGGTTGCATGAACCTTGCCGCCACGGTCAACGTGGTGCTCTACGACCGTATGGCCAAGGGCAATAACACCCGCTCGGGGCCTAAATACTGATTTTTTGGGAACATCTTCGGTCTGCGTGCAGTCAGCTGCATATCCATGACCCCTTGTTGGAGATAGACCATGAGCGACAGCAAAACCCTGCGACCTATCATCGAATCCACACCGTTCCAGACCCAGCCCACGCAAAACGTCCAGGGCTGGGAGCGGATTGGCTCACTGGCTGGCGGCGTGGTGATGATGGGCAAAGGCCTTCGCCGTGGCGGCTTTTTTGGCTTGATTCAAGTGGCGATTGGCGGCGTGGCGCTGGCCCGTGGGATCAGCGGTCATAGTTCGGCCAAAGCGCTGCTGGAGAAGAGTCGTCAGGAGATGAACACCGTGCGCACGAAGATCGAACGAGCCGGTGAAGAGCTGAAAAACCTCAAGACCCAGGCTGAAATTGCTGCCAGCAAAGACACAAAAACCACGTAGCCGTTGTCGAGTTCCAGCGAGGCTACGTTGGCCGCACCACTGCCATCAAGCCTGACATCAGCACCGAGTCGTTTCTGACGCAGCCTCGCTAAAGCTCGACAGCTGCTACGAGGTAACGGGGTCGACTCAGTGCAACAGCTTGCTATCGAGCACCGTCGACGACTGACCAATGATGCTCTCGGCCAACTGCACAAACTCCTTGGAGCTGATGCTGTTCAAGCGCATCACTGCTTGTGTCAGGTCATCCAATGAGCGCTTATTGTGGGTTTTCAGGCGAATCTCCCGATCCAGTTCCTGCAACACCACCACCGCCCGCGCCACGGTTGCGCCGCTGACATGCTCACCGCGCAAGGTCGTCACGCCCTTGCCTTCCTTGCTCAGGCGAGTCTGTATCGCCGCATAACGCTCGTCACTGATGCCTCCCGCGCGGCGTACCAATTCGATGGCGTAATACTCTGCCAGGCCTTCGCTGATCCAGTCACTGCCCTGATGATCGTTAAAACGACCGATAGCCTGCACCACTTCACGGATCATCGGGCTGCTACCGTTTTCGCTGACCAGTGGCGTGCGGCTATTCAGGTAGATCGAGTCGTGCCCAGAGAACACACCACGGCGCATCGGGTCGCTGGCACCGACCACCAACAACTTGGCCGGATGACGCGGGAACGCTGCCTGCACCTGGGGCCAGACAAAGGTCAGCAGTGTCAGCACGTCCATGCGGCGCATGGCCTGGCCCTTGGGTGAGGCCACGGTGATTTCGGTCTCCCCCAGACGCACGCGTCGGCTGCCCAGGTTGCCGGCAAGCATCCAGCCGGTGGGCCGGTCAAACAGGCGGGAGACGTTGTCGATGCGAAATTTGTTCTTACCGATGCGTGGCCAGGCAGTCTCGACACTTTTCCAGCCCGCTGGCAGTTCGAAGACCAGCCGCGACACCAGCTCGATGCCGTCTTTCTGGTCGAGACGGGCCTTGGGTACCAGCTCTTCACCGCTAAACAGTGCCCAATTCGGCGTCATCCGCGTTTCATAGATACCCGCCTTGCGGGCATGGCTAAGGCGCACGCGGTAGGTCAGGCTGGCCTTATCGGCGCTGGGTTGCCACAGGCCACGGCTGGCTCCGGCGCTAGTGCCGGGCATAACTTGCCACTGTCCATCGGCCTTGAAGTCGCTGTAGTCGCCGTCGCGGCCAAGGTCGAAGTTCAGGCTGCGCACCGCCGAGCCCTGGGACAGGCTCAGGCGCACTTCGGCCTGATCGCTCTGGGGCAACAACTTGACGTGATAATCGAGATCGACCTTTTTCGCGGACCACGCTGACGTGCTCAACGCCAGCAACACCAGGCTTACCGCCAGCTTGCCTGCAACCGTCATAGACACTCCTTTCAGCCTGCGCGAAAAATCAGGTAATCCTCCCAATCGTCCTCAGACACGCTGCCTTCACTGACCATGCGCCCGGACTGGGAAATGCGTGCGTGATGCACGGCATCGCGATCGCCACAGACCAAGTGATGCCAGAGCGGCAAATCCTTGCGCTCGCTGACCAGCCGATAACCGCAGGTCGGCGGCAACCATTTGAACTGATCGGCCTGGCCCGGCGTGAGCTGGATGCAATCAGGCACCGAGTCCCGGCGGTTAGGGTAATCGGTGCACTGGCAGGTTTTCAGGTCCAGCAGTTTGCAGGCAATACGTGTGTAATAGACGCTGTTGTCGTCTTCATCTTCGAGCTTTTGCAGGCAGCACAAGCCGCAACCGTCGCACAGCGACTCCCACTCCTCCTGATCGAGGTGTTCGAGGGTTTTGCGTATCCAGAAAGGTTCGACTTTAGCGGCCATGGCTCTACATCAGTATCGGTGCGGTTAAAAGGCCGCCAGTCTAGTGCCCAAGGCGCCAAGGGCCAAGCGCTTACGACTGCCGGTATAACAAGACTTGTCAGCTTTCGCTGGGCGAAGTAGCTTTGAGGGCCGCAAAAGCCCTGCGCCAGGTGCCATAAATGCTCAACCGCATTGCCCCAGGCGCGCGACACGGCCCTGAAAAACCCATCGCCGAGCTCATCGGCGCACCCAGTTTTTTGATCTGCGCTCTGCCTCATAAATGTAGCAACGTAGCCCATACCCGTCATCAGGAACTGTTCATGAGCACAAACCCACGCATCGCCGATTACCCCATTCATTCCCAATTCACCGAGCGCTGGTCGCCACGCGCCTTTACCGGCGAGAGCATCCCGGTCGAGACCTTGCTGAGCTTCTTCGAAGCGGCCCGCTGGTCGCCGTCGGCCTACAACTCACAGCCTTGGCGATTTCTCTATGCGCGCCGTGACACACCGAACTGGGAGCGCTTCCTCGGCCTGTTGAACGAATTCAACCGTGGCTGGGCGCAGCATGCCTCGGCCCTGGTGATCGTGGTGTCGAAAACCGACTTCGCCGTGCCCGGCGCCACCGAAGAAACCCCGGCCCTGTGGCACACCTTCGACACCGGTTCGGCCTGGGGCCATCTGGCGCTGCAAGCCAGCATCAGCGGCTGGCATACCCACGGCATGGCCGGTTTCGACCAGGAACTGACCCGCAAGGAGCTGAAGATCCCCGAAGGCTATGCGCTGCATGCAGCGGTGGCGATTGGCAAGCTGGGGGATAAGTCGACACTGGTCGAGTACCTGCAAGCCCGGGAAACTCCGAGCCTGCGCCGGCCGTTGAGTGAGTTGGTTTCAGAAGGTGATTTCGATCTCTGAAGAGGCTGGGCTGGGTACATATCCGTTATGTTGGTCGGGGCGGATTAGGGTTACGCCCTTACG
This sequence comes from Pseudomonas sp. ANT_H4, assembly GCF_008369295.1. GTDB lineage: Bacteria > Pseudomonadota > Gammaproteobacteria > Pseudomonadales > Pseudomonadaceae > Aquipseudomonas. The sequence goes on from NZ_VOBG01000004.1 coordinate 366,635, forward strand.
GCGTGTCACTTTTGAAAAGAGCCCAAAAGTAACCAAAAGGCTCTTGCCCCACCACTTGGTGCCTCGCTTAGGCTCGGCATGCCTTCACTCCGGCATTGCTCCGTGGGCCGCCGCGATGGGCCATCCTTGGCCCAGCGCGGCTAAACCGGCGTCCTGCCGGTTTACC
>NZ_VOBG01000005.1 GCF_008369295.1 Pseudomonas sp. ANT_H4
GTTCCCTGAAGGGCCGTCGAAGACTACGACGTTGATAGGTTGGGTGTGTAAGCGCTGTGAGGCGTTGAGCTAACCAATACTAATTGCCCGTGAGGCTTGACCATATAACACCCAAGCAATTTGTGAATTCGAAAGAGGCCAGATTGCGGTGTGTGAAGACGCTATACGTCGAAAATTTACAAGCAACACACAAATCTATTACATACCCATTCGCTGGAGCGTGAACCGAAAGGCACACGAGCTGGCTACCGAATTTCTTGACGACCATAGAGCATTGGAACCACCTGATCCCATCCCGAACTCAGTAGTGAAACGATGCATCGCCGATGGTAGTGTGGGGTTTCCCCATGTGAGAGTAGGTCATCGTCAAGATTAAATTCCGAAACCCCATTTGCGAAAGCAGATGGGGTTTTGTTTTGGGCGATGGAAAAGTATGAGCGAGCGCCTGCCAGTCGCCTTCAATACTAAAGTCCATCCCTCTGTCGAGTATCCACACGCCCAGAACGAAGAAAAATGCATGAATAGGAACAGTAATATTGATACACAAGCACGAATCAGACTCGGAGGATTGCCGTTGGGGAAAACGATGCAAAGTGTTTCGGCATTTTTGGTATGGTGCAGCAGATTTTCACAGGGACGTATTTTTCAGACGTAGGAGGCGGTGCCTATCTTATTCAACGAGATGCTGTAGAAATGCCTGAACCGATACCCATCAAAGATCACGAAAAAGAAAACCGCCTGGTCAACAAGCGGCTATTGGCCTGTGCGCTGTTCGTGGTCGGCATTACCTGCGCCCTGGTAGGGCGGATGTATTTCCTGCAGGTGGTGGAGTTTGACTATCACTCCACTATTTCGGAAAACAACAGGGTCCATGTCCTACCGATTACCCCGACCCGCGGGCTGATCTATGACCGCAATGGCGTAGTCCTAGCTGACAATCGACCCAGCTACAACCTGACCATCACTCGCGAGCGCGCCGCTGATCTCAAGGGCGAACTGGACTCCATCGTCAGCCTCCTGCACCTGCCAGCCGAAGACCGCACGGTATTCGATAAGGCGCTGAAGCAGGCGCGTCACCCCTTCGTGCCCGTGACGCTCTTTTACGAGCTGACCGAAGAACAGATCGCCGTGCTCGCCGTCAACGAGTTCCGCCTTCCCGGTGTGGACGTGGAGCCGCAGTTCGTTCGTCACTATCCATTGGGGGCGCACTTTGCCCACTCCATTGGCTACGTCGGGCGCATCAACGAAAAAGAATCCAAGTCGCTGGACTCGGTTGAATACCGTGGCACGCAATCCATCGGCAAAACCGGTATTGAACGCTTCTACGAGTCGCAGTTGCACGGCCACGTCGGCTATGAAGAGGTCGAAACTAACGCTCAAGGCCGTGTCCTTCGGGTGCTCAAGCACACCGACCCCATCCCGGGGGAAAACATCGTCCTCAGCCTGGACGTCAAACTCCAGGAAGCTGCCGAAGAAGCCTTGGGCGATCGCCGAGGATCGGTGGTGGCCCTTGATCCGCAAACCGGCGAAGTCCTGGCGATGGTCAGCAAGCCGAGTTTTGACCCGAACCTGTTCGTCACCGGCATTAGCTTCAAGGAATACGCCGCGCTGCATGACTCCCTAGACCGGCCACTGTTCAACCGAGTGTTGCGCGGACTCTACGCGCCAGGTTCGACCATCAAGCCGGAAGTGGCCATCGCCGGTCTCGACAGCGGTGTAGTCACCGCCCAGACCCGAGTGTTCGACCCTGGCTACTACCAGCTCCCGAATTTCGACCACAAATACCGCAACTGGAACCATAGCGGCGACGGCTGGGTGGATATGGACGCTGCAATCATGCGCTCCAACGACACTTACTTTTATGACTTGGCCCACAAGCTCGGCATTGATCGCTTGCACGACTACATGGCCGAGTTCGGCTTGGGCCAGAAAGTTTCCCTGGACATGTTCGAAGAGTCCGCCGGTTTGATGCCTTCCCAGGCCTGGAAGCGCGCCACCCGCCGCCAGCCGTGGTTTCCGGGGGAAACAGTGATCCTTGGCATCGGCCAGGGCTATATGCAGGTCACGCCATTGCAACTGGCCCAGGCCACCGCGCTGATCGCCAACAAAGGCGTGTGGAACCGCCCGCATCTGGCCAAGACCATCAACGGGGTGCCGCCAGTAGATGAAAATCCGATGCCCAACGTTGTCCTCAGAAATCCGCGGGATTGGGAGCAGGTCAACCACGGCATGCAGTTGGTGATGCACGACCCTCGTGGTATCGCCCGGGCTTCCGCAGCCGGCGCGCAATACCGGATTGCCGGCAAAAGTGGCACCGCTCAGGTGGTGGCGATCAAGCAGGGCGAGCGCTACAACCGCTTGAAGACCCTGGAGCGCAACCGAGACAACGCCTTGTTCGTCGGTTTCGCCCCGGCGGAGCACCCGAAAATCGTGATTTCGGTGATGATCGAAAACGGTGAGGCGGGCGGTCGTGTGGCGGGTCCCGTAGTGCGGCAAATCATGGATGCATGGCTGCTGGATCAGGACGGCCACTTGAAGCCGCAATACGCCACGCCAAGCAAGGCGCCGGGTGATCCCCACGTCTGAAGCCCGGCTCAGGAAGGCGTGAGGATACTCATGCCCTCCATTCCTCCCACCGAGCTATCCCTTCATAGGCCAGCCACGGTACATCATGGGACGTCCAGATGTGACATTCAGGCCTGTCTCCCGGGTCATCATCCAAAGTCGCCACGCGCACAATCACATGAGGTTGATGCGCTCGTTCGGCCATCAGATGAGAGCCGCAGCGCGAGCAGAAATGCCTGAACTTTCCCGGTGAAGATTCGAACGACGATAACAGCGATTGGCCTTGAACCCAGCGAAAATGCTCACGCATGACCCCCGCAGTTGCGACGAATGCCGCCGCATGCGCCTTGCGACAGCTCTGGCAGTGACAGTGGCTGACAGGCATGTCGAGCCTGTCCAGTTGGTATTGCACGGCTTTGCACAAACAGCTGCCATGGAGAGGTTTCAGCGGACTATTCATAAAGTGCCGGCGTTTGGGGGGAGAGGCGATTATTCTACCTTGAGCGCGGGAAGGCACATGGGGCCGCTCCCGCTGCGAAGTCGACAAGCAATTGTAGGTAGGACTGAACACAACAACCTATTCGACCAGAAGCACTACGATGGCCTGGGCACCTTCAACTCGTGCTCCTACGGCGAGCCGCCGCGCAACCCGTAGGTTGTGCATTGGTCTATTCAGCCTTTGTGAGCTGTCGTGATCTTCAGTTGCACCTACACTTGGCGACCTTCGGCGCCTTCCAGCACCCTGCATTTTCCACCGTCTTATCGACCATGGTTCAGCCTGGGAGTAGGCCGGGCAAATCTGGTACGACACCTTGTGCGATAAACGCCTGGACAACGATGCGGATTTCAAGGACTTCGCCACACTCACGGTCGATCATGCCCGGCAATGCTTCGGTACTACCCAGGCCCAGGCCGTGTCCTACGACGGGTGAGCTATTTGATCACTACCGGGTTCACCGGCGCGCCGCTGCCACCAACAATCTTCAAAGGCGCGGCGGTGTAGAGGAACTTCCACTGGCCGTCGTTGGCACAATCGGCGGCCAGATCCTCCAACAGCACGATCTCGGTAAAGGCGATCCCCAGGTTGCGCATCAACGCGCAATGCAGCGGAATCTGTACCCCGGACACCGGATCGGTGATCACCTCGTTGGCGATGGTGTCGGTCACCAGATTGGGGATTTCCATCTCGTGGAACCACTCCACCAGTTCCCGGCTGTAGGTCAGCCCCGGTTCCATCAAATCCTTGAAGAACTCAGTCTTGCCCAGCTCATAAAACGCACCCATGGAGCCGGTGCGGATGATCAGGATGTCGCGCTTTTCGATGGTCACGCCCTGGGCCTTGGCGGCGTCGAGCAAGTCCAGGTGGTTGAAGGTTTCGCCACGGCCCAAGCACTTCTTGCCGCGATGGCGGGCCATGTCGATCAGTACCGCACGCCCGACCACGCCGCGCTCGGCGATGGCCAGCACACTGGCCTTGGCCATGCCGCCGACAGTGCTCTGGGCGTCGTAGCCGTTCCACAATTGATTGTCGTACCAGGCGTGGCCGAGGGCGTCGTACTGGGTCGAGCCTTGCAGCTGCATGAAGATCACGTCATCGGAATACGCTGCGCCGCCGGTCATGTGCGGCTGTTTTCCAAAGTGGTAATGGCTGTGATCTAGGGTGTTGAAGCGCATGGACGGATTGCGCGCTGGCCACATTGGGTCGCCGCCCGGATGGCCGATCTGCACTTGCAGGGTAAAGGTCTTGCCCTGACGCACGGCTGCAACGCCGCGCAGTACTTCGGCTTCGGTCAGGTAATTGAGGGCGCCGACTTCGTCGTCCGGCCCCCATTTACCCCAGTTCTTTGGCAGGCCTTCCAATAATTGCTTAGTGTTCGGTTCGTTGTTATTGCTCTTGTTATGCAGGTCGCACATATCGATTCTGATCCCTTCAGTCGTTGAGTTACACGCAGCGCCCACCATCGACTTCAAGGCAGGTGCCGGTGATGAACGCCGCTTCGTCCGAGGCGAGATACAAGCAGGCATTGGCCACATCCTGTGGGGTGGAAAAGCGCCCCAGCGGAATGCTCGCCATGAACCTCTGACGGTTCTCTGGAGTGTCCGGCACGCCCATGAACTCACTGAGCAGCGCCGTGGCGCCCACCACTGGATTCACGCAGTTGACGCGAATATTGTCCGGCCCCAGTTCCGCCGCCATGGTCTTGCTCATGACCACCACCGCGCCCTTGCTGCCGTTATACCAGACCAATCCCGGACGCGGACGAATCGCTGCCGTCGAGGCGATATTGACGAATACGCCGCCGCCCTGGCCGCGAAAATGCGGCACAAAATGCTTGGCGCTGAGGAAGATGCTTTTGACGTTGACCGAAAATACCCGGTCGAACTCCGCTTCATCGACTTCCAGCATCGGCCGGTTGCGGTGAGTGGTGCCGGCGTTATTGATGACGATATCCAGCCCGCCAAATTGCTCCAGGGTGTCACGGAGCAGGGCGCCCATGCTTTCATCATTGGCCACGTTGACCTCGATAAAGTGTGCATGGCCACCGTTTTCAGCGATTTCATTGACCACCCGCTGACCGCCGATGGCATTCATATCGGCGACGATAACCCGTGCACCCTGTTGGGCGAAGGTCTTGGCGATGCCTTCGCCAAAGCCGGAACCTGCCCCGGTAACGATGGCGACTTTGTTTGCTAGACGCATGGAGTGTTCTCCTTTCTTGTTGTTGTGATGAATCAGCCGTGTTTGATTGCAATGGTCTTCAAGGTGGTAAAGCCCAGCAGTGCCTCGAAGCCTTTTTCCCGGCCATAACCGCTGGCCTTGACGCCGCCGAACGGCAATTCGACGCCGCCGCCCGCACCGTAGTTATTGATAAATACCTGGCCGCAACGCAGCTTGCGGGCCAGGCGCATTTGCCGTGCGCCGTCGCGGGTCCAAACGCCCGCCACCAGCCCGAATTCGGTGCCGTTGGCCAGGCGAATGGCCTCGGCCTCATCGTCAAAGGGCATTACCGCTAGTACTGGTCCAAAGACTTCCTGCTGCGCCAGGCGGCTGCCTTCTGGCACGTCGCGAAACAGCACTGCTTCCTGGAAATAGCCACCGCTGCCGGCTTCGGCCACCACGGTGCCGCGCGCCGCAACCGTGATCCCTGCCTGTTCGGCTTCGCGAATAAACTCACGCACCAGACGTTGCTGTTTTTGATTGATCAGCGGGCCCATATCCAGGTCCAGCGTCGATGGACCGGCGCGTAGTTCAGAGAAGCGCTGGCTGAGTCTTGCCAACAACGCTTCATAAATACTGCGATCCACCAAAAGGCGGCTACCCGCCGAACAGGTCTGCCCGCAGTTCTGCACGATGGCATTGACCAGTACCGGCAGCGCCTCGTCCAGGTCTGCATCGGCAAAGACGATTTGCGGCGACTTGCCGCCCAGTTCCAGGGTCACTGGGCAATGGCGTTCGGCGGCAGCTTTCGACACCGCGGTGCCAGTAACGGTGGAACCGGTGAAGGAGATGTGATCGATGCCCGGATGAGCGCACAACGCTGCGCCCGCTTCATAGCCGTAGCCGGTGACCACGTTGATCGCACCTGCCGGGAAGCCCACCTCGGCGGCAATTTGCGCCAGGCGCAGCAGCGACAGGCTGGCGTCTTCCGCCGGCTTGACCACGCAGGCATTGCCCGCCGCCAACGACGCGCCGACGCTGCGGCCAAAAATCTGCATCGGGTAATTCCACGGGATGATGTGCCCGGTCACGCCGTGGGGTTCGCGCACCGTCAGCACCGTGTAACCAGCCTGGTAGGGCAGGGTTTCGCCGTGCAGCTTGTCGGCGGCGCCGGCGTAATACTCAAAATAACGGGCCAGGGCGGTGGCGTCGGCGCGGGCGACTTTCAGCGCCTTGCCGGTGTCCCGCGCTTCGATCTACGCCAATTCTTCGTGATGTTCCAGTACCGCCATACCGAGCTTGGCCAGCAAGCGGCTGCGCTCTACAGCAGACAATGCCCCCCACGGGCCGTCGAAGGTTTCGCCCAGTGCCAGGCGCGCGGCGCTGATGGCCGAATCAATATCGGCAGCGCTGCCACGGGCAATACTGGAGTAGGTTTCACCGGTACTCGGATCGATCACCGCAATGTCTTCCAGCGAGGTGGAGGCCTGCCATTGATTGTCGATGTAATGTGCGTTTTTCATGCTCAACTCCTGTTCCCGGCGACGCATGCTGCGATGGCCCGACCTACTTCAAGGGTGTTGGCGCTGCCGCCCATTTCTCGGGTGTGAGGGCCTTCGGCGAGGACCGTTTCGATGGCGCTGACGATAGCCGCAGAGGCTTCCTGATAGCGCGGATTGCCGTCTCCCAAGTGCTCGATCATCAGCGCCGCCGACCAGATCTGGCCGATCGGATTCGCGATGCCAAGCCCGGCAATGTCCGGCGCCGAACCATGTACGGGCTCAAACAATGAAGGAAAGCGTCGCTCCGGGTTGAGGTTGGCCGACGGCGCAATGCCGATGGTGCCGGTACAGGCCGGGCCCAGGTCGGAAAGGATGTCGCCAAACAGATTGGACGCCACCACCACGTCAAACCAATCAGGGTGCTGGACGAAGTGGGCGCAGAGGATATCGATGTGAAACTTGGCGGTCTTGACGTCCGGGTAGCGCTGGGCGATCAGGTTCACCCGCTCGTCCCAGAACGGCATGGTGATGGAAATGCCGTTGGACTTGGTCGCTGCCACCAGGTTTTTCTTGGTCGCTGCTGTGCCAGCTTGAAGGCGTAGTCCACCACCCGGTCTACGCCTTCGCGGGAGAATATCGACTCCTGCACGGCGATCTCCCGCGAGGTGCCTTCCCACATCCGCCCACCGACGCTGGAGTATTCGCCCTCGGTGTTTTCCCGCACCACGATAAAGTCGATATCTCCCGGCACTCGACCGGCCAGGGGGCAGGGCACGCCAGGCATCAGGCGCACTGGGCGAATATTCACGTATTGGTCGAACTGGCGACGGATCTTCAGCAGCGATTCCCACACGGCGGTGTGGTCGGCAATGATGTCCGGCGCGCCGACGGCGCCGAAGAAAATCGCGTCATGGCTGCCGATCTGCTCGGCCCAGTCGTCCGGCATCATGGTGCCGTGGGCCAGATAGTGCTCGCTGCACCAGGCAAAGTGATCGAAGTGAAAGCCAATGCCAAAGCGCTGGCTGACGGCTTCCAGCACCCGCAGGCCTTCGGGCACCACCTCGCGGCCGATGCCGTCGCCGGGAATCACGGCGATGCGGTGGATGGGGCTGGTCGTGGAATTGGACACGCCGTGTCTCCTGTTTTGTTTTTCTTATTGTTCAAAAGTAAGGGCAACTCTGGCGGGGCATTTTTGGCACAGGTGTGGCAGTTGGGGAATTGCTTATTGTGGAATCGGCCTTCGCGAAATTCGAAGGCCGATGGTTATGCGCGGTTGCAGGCGCTGAAGTAGTCGAACAACGCCAGGCTAGTCAGCGAAGGCTGTTCCTTGCGCATGCAGAGGTACATCTGTCGGTCGGCCCAGCTGTCGTCGATTTCGATAAAGCGCAAGGCCATCTCCTTGCGGAAGATCTGCACCGCACCCTGCGGCAGCACGCCAACACCTTGGCCTGCGGCGATCAGGCGGCACACCGCTTCGAAGCTGCGCACCTGCACCCGCAACCTCAGGGGCATACCGATTGCAGCGGCAGCCTCGGTGATCAGCGGCGTGATGGCGGCGTTGTCTTCCAGGCCGACAAAGTCATAGCCGAGCAAATCCTCAAAGCGTGCATGACGCATTTTGAGCGGGTGGTCGCTGGGCACGATCAGGCACAGGCGATCCTGGCAGTAGGGTTCAAAGCGCAACTCTTCACCGCTGGGCCGGGTGGTGACGATGCCGACATCAGCCACGCCTTCGCGCACGGCCTGGATAATCTCCCGGCTGCGCTCTTCGCGGATATCTACGCGGATGCCGGGATGCAGCGCGTTCCAGTGGGTCAGTTGGCGCGGCAGTTCCTGACTCATCGCCGAACTGTTGGCATACAGGCAGACCCGGCCGGTGGCGCCCTTGGCGTAATCGGCGAGGTCGGCGTGCATTACATCCACCGACCGCAGGATCGACTGCGCATGCTGGGCCAACACGTCCCCGGCTGCCGTCGGCAATACACCGGTGGACGTGCGGCTCAGCAGGGCAACCTTGAAGTGCTGCTCCAGCAACGACAGGCGCCGGCTGGCGGCGGAAAGGGATATATGCGACTGCTCGGCCGCCCGGGACAGGCTGCCCAGCTTGACCGTCTTGAGAAACAGTTCGATGGAAGTGAGGTCGGGGGCCATGCCGGGGTCCTTGTGGGGGGGTGTTGGAAAACTACGCAGTTGGCGAGTGGCTGTCCAACCACCGGGAGGTAAAGCAGCTCCCACGCTAGTTCTACCTTGTTTGTCAGTCCACATGACTGGCATTTGGATAAAGGTGTGCGTGCCCGTAGGTAATTTCCGTTAACGTGCCGTGTTTTGTGGGATGCCGAGTAGAATTACGTCCTGAAAGCGATTCTTGAGGTGCGGCACGGTGGATCTACAGCAGGGTTTTGTCCTGACCCGGCATTGGCGCGATACCCCGGCGGGCACGGAGGTCAGTTTCTGGCTGGCCACCGACCAGGGCCCCCGGCATATCCGCTTACCTGTGCAGCCTTCGGTGATGTTTATCCCGGCCGCCCATCGCAAGCCCGCCGAAATGCTGCTGCGGGGGGAGCGCAATGTCCAATTGCGTCCCCTTGAGCTGTGCGACTTCCATCATCGCCCCGTGCTGGGCCTCTACACTCGCCAGCATCGCCAACTGATGGACCTGGAAAAGCGCCTACGCAAGGCTGGCGTCGATGTTTACGAAGGCGACGTGCGCCCACCCGAGCGCTACATGATGGAGCGCTTTATCACAGCGCCAGTGTGGTTTGGCGGTACGCCTGACAGTAGCGGCACACTGCTGGACGCGCAGATGAAGCCCGCGCCGGACTACCGCCCGCCACTGAAGCTGGTCTCTCTGGACATCGAAACCACCGCCCAGGGCGACCTGTACTCCATCGCCCTGGAAGGCTGCGGTGAACGCCAGGTGTACATGCTCGGCCCGCCCAACAAAACCGACGCGGTGGACTTCAAACTCGACTATTGCGACAGCCGCGCCCAGTTGCTTGAACGCCTGAACCAATGGCTGGCGCAACACGACCCCGATGCCATTATCGGCTGGAATCTGGTGCAGTTCGACCTGCGGGTCCTTCACGAACATGCCCAACGCCTGAACGTGCCGCTGTTGCTGGGCCGTGGCGGCGATGCCATGGGCTGGCGCGAACACGGCAGTCGCAATCACTATTTCGCCGCCGCAGCCGGGCGGTTGATCATCGACGGTATCGAAGCCCTGCGCTCGGCGACCTGGAGCTTTGAATCCTTCAGCCTGGAAAACATCGCGCAGACCTTGCTGGGCGAAGGTAAATCGATTTCCACGCCGTACCAGCGCATGGACGAAATCAACCGCATGTTCGCCGAAGACAAGCCCGCCCTGGCGCGCTACAACCTTAAGGACTGCGAACTGGTGACGCGGATTTTTGAGAAGACCGAGTTGCTTAAATTTCTCCTGGAACGTGCCAGCGTCACCGGTCTGCCGGCTGACCGCAACGGCGGCTCGGTGGCGGCCTTTACTCACTTGTACATGCCGCTGATGCATCGCCAGGGCTTTGTCGCGCCGAACCTCGGCGACAAACCACCCCAGCCCAGCCCCGGCGGCTTTGTCATGGATTCGCGCCCCGGCCTTTACGAGTCGGTGCTGGTGCTCGATTACAAAAGCCTCTATCCGTCAATTATCCGCACCTTCCTCATCGACCCGGTGGGGCTGGTGGAAGGTCTGCGTTATCCCGAAGACAGCGAATCGGTGGAAGGCTTTCGCGGTGCGCGTTTTTCCCGTACCCGTCACTGCCTGCCAGCCATCGTCGCCCGTGTATCGGAAGGCCGCGAAGTGGCCAAGCGCGAACACAACGCGCCGCTGTCCCAGGCTCTGAAAATCATCATGAACGCCTTCTACGGCGTGCTCGGTTCCAGCGGCTGCCGGTTCTTCGACACGCGGCTGGCGTCGTCCATCACCCTGCGCGGCCACCAGATCATGCGTCAGACCCGTGAGCTGGTTGAGGCCCAGGGCTATGAAGTGATCTACGGTGACACCGACTCCACTTTTGTCTGGCTGGGTAGTGCCCACTCCCAGGAGGACGCCGCACGTATTGGCCTGGACCTGGTGCAACGCGTCAACCAGTGGTGGCGCGAGCGCCTGCAGAGCGAGTTCGGTCTGCAAAGCGCCCTGGAGTTGCAGTACGAAACCCACTTCAGCCGTTTCCTGATGCCGACTATTCGCGGTGCGGAGGAGGGCAGTAAGAAGCGCTACGCCGGCCTGGTGACGCGGGCCGATGGCAGCGAAGAAATGGTCTACAAAGGCCTGGAAACCGTGCGCAGCGACTGGTCGCCCCTGGCGCGGCAATTCCAGCAGGAGCTTTACCAGCGGATATTCCATCGCCAGCCCCACCAGGATTATGTGCGCGACTATGTGCGTCGCACCCTCAGTGGTGAGCTTGATGAGCTGCTGATCTACCGCAAACGCCTGCGCCGGCAGCTAGGCGACTATGAACGCAACGTCCCGCCCCATGTGCGCGCCGCGCGCCTGGCAGACGAATACAACGACCGCCAGGGCCGTCCGCGTCAGTACCAGAATGGTGGCTGGATCAGCTACGTGATCACCGTCAACGGCCCCGAGCCCCTGGAAATACGCCAGGCGCCAATCGACTACGACCACTATGTAACCCGGCAATTGCAGCCTGTCGCCGATGCGATTCTGCCGTTTGTGAATGATGACTTCGGCACGTTGGTCGGCGGTCAAATGGGTTTGTTCTAAACGGCTTGCCTGGAGGCTATGTGGGTCAGCTCTTCCACCAACTCATCCATCCGGTCCGCGATCTTCGGCGTGGTGGACAACACAAAACCCTTTTGCGTGCCCACGTAGGTTTCGACGATATACAGCGTATCGCCCACATCCAGCCCCAGTTCCTGCAAGGCTTCATCCGGCAGGCGAATGGCGCCGTCGCCGTCCCAGTCTTCGATAGTGACCCGTTTGCTGTGCATGATGGACTTCCGTTAAGCGATTGATACTCTAGCCTACCACCTCACGAGGCTCAGTCCGTGTACACACTCTACGGAACCCAAGGCACCGGCTCGTGCATCATCGAAATCGCCCTGCAGCGCTGCGGTGTGCCGTGGTGTCAGGTCGATGCCTGTTCCTGGGAAGACACACCGGGCAGCGAGGCCCTGGCGCGGGTCAACCCGCTTAAACAGATCCCCACCTTGCAACTGCCCGATGGCAGCGTATTGACGGAAAGTGCGGCGATTTTGATTCACCTGGGCCTGGTATTTCCTGCATCAAACCTGCTGCCAGGCGACCGCGCACAAGTCATTCGCGGCCTGGTGTATATCGCCGCCAACTGTTATTCGGCGATTGGCATCATCGACTATCCAGAACGCTGGTTGGCGAGCGCCGACCAAACAATGCAGGCGCAGTTGGTCGCAGGTACGCGACAGCGCCTGCATCTGGCCTGGGAAGTGTTTGCCGATCAATTTTCCGGGCAGCTGTTTGCGTCGCAATCGGTTCCGAACGCCTTGGGCGTCATGGCCGCGGTGGTGTCGCGCTGGGCGGGTGGGCGTGATGCATTGCAACAGTCACGGCCTGAGTTTGCCTGGACCTTGGCGCAGATAGATACCGAGCCGTTGGTGGCCCCGGTGTTTGCCCGGCACTGGCCTGATTGGGCGGCGCAATCATAGCTGCGTAATCAGAAGAAACAATGAGCCCTGAAGCTACGTAACCCCTTGCGTCGCGGGCGTCCTGACCTACGCTTTCTGGAAGGCTTGTAGGAATCATCCTTGAATTTGACTGTCGCAGACATGAAACTCAAGAACCTGCATGGAATTAGAAGGAGGTGCGCATGCTCATCCGGTCGCTGACCCTGGCTACCTTGATGGCTTTTACGGGGCCGCTGTTGGCTGCGGATAACCGAGGTCCGCTGGAACAGGATCTAGGCAAGTTCCGCCCGCTGATCGTTATTGCGCCCAGCTCCATCGACCCGACACAGGTCAAACTCAAGAAAGACCTTGAAGATCCTGCCAACAAGCAGCTCTTCACCGAGCGCAGCATGGTGCTCTACACCGTGAACTACACCAATATTGGCACCGCTGGCCAGCGCGACGGCAAGGACTTGGGTGCCCAGGATACCAACGCGCTGATTCGTGCGCTCAAACTCGGTGCCGGCGCCGGTACTAAAGTGATCCTGGTAGGCAAGGACGGCGAGAAGAAAGTCGAAAAGACTGTTCCACCGGATACCCTCGATCTTGCGGAATTCTTCGCTGCCGTCGACAAGATGCCCGTGGCTGAAAAAGAAGCGGCCGCGCCTGCTGAACCGCAACCCGCCGCCCCGGCCGCTGGCAAGGCTGGTGCCAAACCCGGCAAGACAACCAAACCGGCAGCCCCTAAGCCGTTGGATGACTAAGCTGTTCGCTATCCGACCAGCGTGACGCTGGATCGGGTGGCGCTTTCAGGATGCCTTCTACGAGATCTCCAGAATGCCTCACCTGAGCAACGGCTTTTTGCTGTGGTGCCAGGGCTTCGGCTCCTTTGGCAAATCCACCGGCGCGCGACCGTAAATATCGTCGTAGCGCACGATGTCGTCTTCCCCAAGGTACTCGCCGCTCTGCACCTCGATCATCACCAGGTCGATGATGCCGGGGTTGGTCAGGCGGTGTTTGTGCCCGGCGGGGATGTAGGTGGACTCGTTCATGTTGAGGATGATTTCCCTGTCACCATTGGTGATCATCGCCGCGCCGCTGACCACTACCCAGTGCTCGCTGCGGTGATGGTGCATTTGCAGGGACAACGAAGCCTTGGGCTTGACCACGATGCGCTTGATCTTGAACCGGGTACTTTCCTCCAGCACCGTGTAGGTGCCCCACGGCCGGGTTACGGTGCGGTGCAGGCTGAACGCCGGATGGTTCCGGCGCTTGAGTTCGGCGACGATGTAGCGCACGTCCTGGCTGCGGTTGGCGTCGGCAATCAGGATCGCGTCCGGGGTGTCGACGATGATCAGGTCGCGCACGCCGACCGCGCCGAGTACACGCTTGGGCGAGTCGATGTAGCAGTTATGCACGTCGTGCAGGATCGCCTCTCCATTGATCTGGTTGCCGTTTTCATCGCTCGGTGTGAGCTGGCGCAGGGCTTCCCAGGAACCGATATCGCTCCAGCCGATGTCGCAGGGCACCACGGCAACCTGGGCGGATTTTTCCATCAGCGCCACGTCGATGGAGATGTCCGGCGCGGTGCCGAAGCCTTCCGGGCTCAATTCGCGCTGGCGGCAACTGTTGTTGCGCAGGGTCTGGCTGTGTTCCAGCGCCAACTGGGCCGCATCCAGCACCGCCGGGGCGTGGGTGGCCAGTTCTTCAAGCAGGGTGGTGGCCTTGAAGCAGAACATCCCGGCATTCCACAGGTGCTTGCCGCCGTCCAGATAACCCTGGGCAGTAGCCAGGTCAGGCTTTTCGACGAAGCGTTTGACCCGGAAACCGTCACCCAGGGCCGCGCCCTGTTCTATATAGCCGAAGCCGGTTTCCGGGCGGTCGGGCTGGATGCCAAAGGTCACCAGATAGCCGGCCTCGGCCAGGTTGCGGGCCTGACTCACGGCCTCGGCGAAGGCACGTTCATCAAGGATCAGATGGTCGGCAGGCATCACCAGCAACTGCGCTTCGCCACCGAAATGCTCCTGCACATGCAGGGCGGCCACGGCGATGGCGGCGGCAGTGTTGCGACCGAACGGTTCGAGCAGCAGGTCGAGGGCCAGGTGCGCCTTGTTGACGGCGCGATAGTCGTCGAGGGTGCAGAACAACAGGTCGCGGTTGGTCACCGTCAGGATGCTTTCCACGCCTGGCAGATGACTGGCCCGCAGGAAGGTCTTCTGCAACAGGCTTTGGTCGTCACGCATACGCATGAACGGCTTGGGCATGTTCTGCCGGGAAACAGGCCACAATCGCGTGCCCGAGCCGCCGGAAATGATGCACGGAATCAATCCGTTGAGGGTGTTCATCAATAGACTTCCTTGGTGGAAAGAACGGCCGGGATCGTCATGAAAACGATGTACAGGCCTAGCCACACTGACCACTTGGCGATGTATCCCAGGTCGTATTCAACCCGCTTCTGGATCTTGAACAGGGTGTCGGTTTCGCCATGGTAGCTGTTGATCTGCGCCCAGCCGGTAATGCCTGGCTTGACCCTGTGACGTGAGCCGACCTGGCGCAGCAGTCTTAATTGATAGTATTTCGCATTTTAGTCGCTGGCTGATGGATTGAGCAATCGTCGAGATGAGGACTGCGCGGATGTACACAAGTCGAGTGTGGGAGTTGGCAAGCCTGCACATTTTTGCCCCGTACCTTCAACCCAGCCGCGCCGCCGCCCGCGCCACGATCTCACCGCGAGTCTTGCGCGATTCAATCGTGCGCTTGTTGGCCTCTTCCAGCACATGCTTGGGCGCTGTGTCCGGCCGGCCCGAATTGAACGGTGGCGCAGGCGCATATTCCAACTGCAATTGCACCAACTGCGCGGCCGCCTCGCTATACAGCTCCGCCGCCAGCGTCAGCGCAAAATCAATTCCGGCCGTGATCCCACCGCCCGTGAACAGATTGCCGTCACGCACCACACGCTCTTGCACCGCAATCGCGCCCAAGGTGGTCAGCATGTCGTGGTAAGCCCAGTGCGTAGTCGCTCGCCGCCCCCGCAGCAATCCCGCCGCCCCGAGTACCAGCGACCCGGTGCAAACCGACGTCACATAGCGCGCGGTTCGCGATTGCACCTTTAGGAAGTCCAGCGTCTGCGGGTCTTCCATCAACGGTCCGACACCGGCACCCCCCGGCACGCAAATCACATCCAGCACAGGGCATTCGTCATAGGTCATGGTCGGCGTAAATACCAGCCCGGTGCTGGAAGTGACCGGCGCCAGGTCTTTCCAGATCAGGTGCAGCTTCACATCTGGCAACGATGCCAGCACGTCATAAGGCCCGGTGAGGTCCAGTTGCTGGATGCCGGGGAACAACACAAAGCCGATCTGCAAGGTCATGGCGAAACTCCTGATATAGGGGAAGTGTTATAGGCGGCGTGATAAATGAATGGACGGCTTCACTCTAGTTACCTAGTCTTTGGCGCATACGCCATTAACCCAACGAATCACGCCAATCATGCCGAAAATTGTCCATGTGCTCGCGTTCCCCAATGTGCAAGTGCTCGACGTCACCGGGCCGCTGCAAGTGTTTGCCTCGGCCAACGACCTGGCCCGCCAGCAGGGTTTGCCGTTGCCTTATGCGGTGACGGTGATTGCCTCGCAGGCCGAACCGGTGATGACCTCCGCCGGCCTGGCCCTGGTAGCCGAGCCACTGCCGGCGGCCGATGCGCCGTGTGACACGCTGGTGATTGCTGGTGGCTGGGGCGTGTATGGTGCCGCCGAGGACCCGGTGTTGGTGGACTGGGTTCGGCAAAAGGCCGGGCAATCGCGACGGATGACCTCGGTGTGCACCGGCGCTTTCCTGTTGGCCGCCAGTGGCCTGCTGGACGGCTGCCGGGTGGCGACCCACTGGACCCGCTGTGCAGAATTGGCCCTCAAGTACCCAAAACTGCAGGTCGAGGCCAACCCGATTTTTATCCAGCAAGGTTCGGTGTGGACCTCCGCGGGAGTTACCGCCGGCATCGATTTGTGCCTGGCTTTGGTGGAGGAAGACTTGGGGCGTGCCGTGGCCCTGGAAGTGGCGCGGCACCTGGTGGTGTTTCTCAAGCGCCCGGGAGGGCAATCTCAGTTCAGCGTGACACTGTCCTTACAACAAGTGTCCCTGCAAAAGGGCAGCAGCCTTTTCAGCGAGTTGCACGCCTGGATGGCCGAACACCTGAGCCTGGACTTGAGCATCCCGACCCTGGCTGCTCAGGCGGGTATGAGCGAGCGCAGTTTTGTGCGTCATTATCGCGCCGAAACCGGCCAGACCCCGGCGCGGGCTGTGGAGTTGATGCGGGTGGAAACCGCCCGCCGGCAACTGGCCGACAGCGCCACGTCGATCAAGCGAATCGCCGTGCAATGCGGTTTTGGCAGCGAAGAAACCCTGCGTCGCAGTTTTTTGCGGGCCTTGTCGGTGACGCCCCAGGCCTATCGTGAGCGGTTTTCCGTCAGCCAGTGATAGCGCAGGCTCAGTCATTCCCCGTTCGATCAAGCAACTCAATCAGCGCCTCAAGCGTCGCCTGCGGTGCTTCCTGGGGAATATTGTGGCCCAGCCCCGGCAGCATCCTCCGTCGATAAAACCCGCTGAAACGTCCCTGGTCATCATCCAGCACAGGCGCGGGCCCCACACCGTCGTCGGCCCCGCACAATGAAATACTCGGCACCGAAATCGCCGGCGGCTGCACCAGCGCCTGTTCTATCCCTTCCAGCGTAGGGTCGCCTGGGGCATACATGAAGCGGTGGCGATAGGAGTGGATCACCACCTCGACAAAGTCCGGGTTATCAAACGACGGCGCCGTCTGGCTGTACAGGTTCGGCCCGTGCGCCCAGGACGGCGACCACAGCGACCACAGCAGTTCACACAGCTCGCGACGTTTGGCGGTCAGGCCATCGACGCCCCGTTGCGTATGGAAGTAAAACTGATACCACAGGCGATGTTCAGTGATCGCTGAACGGGGTTTGATCGACGCCGCAATGTCCTGAATGTTGTAGCCATCGCCCGTCACCAGGCAGCGCACCCGCTTGGGCCACAGCGCCGCGACGATGCAGGCGGCGCGCCCGCCCCAGTCATAACCCGTCAGGGCGGCTTTTTCGATGGACAGGGCATCCATGAAATCCAGCAAATCCTTGGCCAGGGCCGCCTGCTGGCCGGAGCGCATTATGTGCGCGTTGATAAACCGAGTTGGGCCATAGCCGCGCAGGTAGGGCACCAGCACCCGCAAGCCCCGTGCTGCGAGGGCCGGGGCGATCTCGTCGTAGCCGCGCGGGTCGTAGGGAAAACCGTGGAGCAGAATTGCCACTTCGCCGTCGGCCGGGCCATGGGCTTCATAGGCTATGTCGAGCATCGGGGTGCGAACGTAATGCAGCGGTGCGATGTGGTTCATCGGTGCTCCGTTCGAAGGGACAGAAGACTGAGGGAATTTAGCCGGAAATTACCTTGGATGCTGTCGGATAATCATGGGCCAGTAACGCCAATATGTGCAGGTCCTGACGCTGGCCGGCCCAGAACCCCGCCTCGCGCAACGTACCTTCCTTGCCGAACCCCAGACGTCCAAGCAATGCCAGCGACGCGAGGTTCTGCGGGTGCACCAGGGCTTCGACGCGATGTAATTTCATTTTGGCAAAACCCCAATCGAGCATGGCCCGCAGCGCTTCACCCATCAACCCTCGGCCCCGAGCCTTGGGTGCCAGCTCACAAGCCAGCGAACAACTGCTCCAGCCCCGATTCCACTTGAAAAAACCACAGGTGCCCAGTAATTGGCCGTCGCATTCCAGCCCCCAGCGTGTACCAGGATTGGCCTGGGTGCGCCACTGAGCAAAGGTCTCGATCAAGGCCTGGGCCTGAAGCAGGTCCGTCATGGGATCAACGCCAAACCACTGCATGGCCTCGGCATCGCGATAAATCGAAAACAGAGCCGGGGCATCGCTGGCGACCAACTCCCTTAGCAGCAAGCGTTCGGTGTACAGGGTCGGGAAAGCACTCATGTCGCACCTCCAGGCTGGCGCAATCCGATGCAATTGCCCCACGGATCACGCACCTGGCATATCCAGTGCCCGTCCTCAATCGTCATCGGTCCGCGATACAGCGTGGCTCCCAGGGCAACCAGCCGCTGTACTTCCTGCTGAATATCCACCACTCGCCAGTACACCACCGACCCGGCTGCGCCGCTGGCGACCTTGTTATCGGCATTCACAATCTCGATAGCCACACCGTCCATATCCAGGTGACCGAAATCGTCCGGCTCGTGATAAACGCGCGTGGCCGCTGGAAACGCAGCGGCGTACCACTCGGTAGCGACGCGCCAGTTGGGGGTGTGGATGAGGATGGAGAGGATCGGCATCAGTCGAACAACACCTTTTGCCAGTGGGTTTCGCTGATGATGGCTATAGGGGCACCGCTGTTTCTCAACTCGACGGCTTTTTTGATCTTTGTGCCATAAGAACTGTGAAGCCATTGCTCGTTGCCGACGCTGCCAATCACCAGGAAATGGACTTTTTTGCTGACCGAGTTGCCAATCAATCCGCCTCGTTCGATGACCAGTGATTCACATTCCTTGCGAGGCCCATAAGCCATAATGCCGGTGAATAGGAAGACCTGATCCAGCCAATTCAATGTAGGAACAGGGTCGTTCAGTGGAAGGCTTGTGGCTGAAGTTGCACGTAGGGGAACGCCTACGGTAACGCCCCCAAACTGGCGCAGCATTTCCAACAGTTCTGCGGACTCTTCCTCATCCAGAACCCCGTCGCTCAGCATGCTGGTGAGGCGCTGATAGAGAATATTGACAACAGGGTCTTCCAGGTGGATCAGGTGAGTTTCGATCCAGGTCTTGAGAAACTCGGCTTCCAGTTGATTGATTTTTCCATCGGCTGCCAATCCAGAGGTGATGCCGAGCAGCGCATCGGCAGAGCGCCGATCAATACGTGCCTTGTGGAAGAAACGGCTATTTTCGAATTCCTGATACAGGTCGACCATGCGTTCTTGCTCTCTAGTTTTCTGTTTCGGGGGACTGATTGAAATATTTAGCCTTGTCCGGCGTGAAGGTGACGATCATCTGGGTGCGCGAACAGGTCAGCGCGGTTTCCAAGGTAGGATCGATGTCAAGGCTCTCACTGCGAAGTCCTTGCCACTGTGCTAGGTAGTTGAGGGAACCGAACTTTTCGAGTTTTTTAAGGCTACGGCTCACCCCACCTTTCCAGCCTAGCGGGGGAAGCTCACCAGCGAGGCAAGCTTGTGCAAGCTCAGGTTGTTTTGCTGCAAACTCTTGGCCGACCTCCCAGCATTTGATCAGCCCTTTGTCGCTGCCTTCCCACATCTCACTTCAGCTCAAGATTGGCCGTGGAGTGGCGCTTATGCTTCGTCGTATGTGCTGGGTCATATTCTTTCCTTGAATATCTGGCGGTGCAGTAAAACGGTCGCACCGATATATACATAGCTTTTGATAATTGCAAAATAACCTGTGGCGGGTGGGCTTGTCCCCCTCAAGGCTGCCAGACGGTTTTCACGCCACTCAGCTTGCGATCCAGAAACGTAGCCGCGCTGATCAACGCCAAATGGCTCAACGCTTGTGGCGTATTGCCCAGATGTCGTGCCTGGCTGTCGAACTCCTCGGCATACAAACCCAGCGGATTGGCGTAGCGCAGCAACTGCTCAAACTCCAGGTGCGCCTTTTCCACTTGGCCTGCACGGGCCAAACATTCGACGTACCAGAATGAACAGGCGGCAAACGCGCCTTCGGTGCCTTGCAGGCCGTCGATCTGGCTATCGTCGTTGCGATAGCGGTAGACCATGCCATCGCGCACCAGGCTTTTCTGGATCGCGTCCAGGGTCGACAACCAGCGCGGATCGGTAGCGGCAACGAAGCGCACCAGCGGCATCAGCAGCATCGAACCGTCGAGTTGGGTGCTGCCGATATGCTGCACGAAATGCCCGCGTTCTTCGTTCCAGAAATTGCTCCAGATATCTTCATGAATCGCCTGGCGGGTCTGGTCCCAAAGGGCGAACGGCGCCGGCAGCGAACGTTTGGAGGCCAGGCGAATGGCGCGGTCCAGGGCCACCCAGCACATCAGCCGCGAATGCAGAAAGTGATGCTGTTCGCCGCGCATCTCCCAGATGCCGACGTCTTTGTGGTTCCAGGTTTCACAGACCTGACCCACCACTTCCAGGGTGTGTTTCCAGCCTTCATGGGAGATGGCTTCGCCGTATTTGTTGACCAGGTACACCGCGTCCATCAGTTCGCCGAAAATATCCAGCTGTACCTGGTCGTAGGCCTCATTACCGATACGTACCGGTTGCGCGCCGCCATGGCCGCGCAGGTGGCTCAGCGCGGTTTCGGGCAGTTCCTGGCGACCGTCGATGCCATACAGGATGTTGATCTTCATGGGCGCGCCGCAGCAGTCGCTGACCCGGCCCTTCAACCAGCGCATGTAGCTGTTGGCTTCCTCGACAAAGCCCAGGCGCATAAAGGCGTAGACGGTGAACGACGCATCGCGGATCCAGGTGTAGCGGTAGTCCCAGTTGCGCTCGCCGCCGGGGGTTTCCGGCAGGCCGAAGGTGGCGGCGGCGACGATGGCGCCGTGTTTACGCGAGGTCAGAAGCTTCAAGGCCAAAGCCGAGCGGTTGACCATTTCCCGCCAGCGTCCGCGATAGTTGGACTGGGCGATCCAGCCGCGCCAGAACTTCAAGGTGCGCTCCAGGCACAGGTCGGTGCTGGTGCTTTCAATCCTGGGATCGTCGATGCCGCCGAGGACAAATTCGGCGCCTTGTTCCTGTTCCAGGGTGAAGCTGGCGACGGCTGCGTCGCCGTCGATCTGCAGGGCGTGGCTGCTGGCCAGGCGCAGGCCGGGTTGACCAGGCGCCTCAAAGCACACGTCGTCATTGTCGGCGGTGGCGCGGGTTGGCGCACGGGCGTAGTCATGGCGTACTGCGCAGCGCAGGTGAATCGTCGCCTTGCCGCTGACCACCCGCACCCGGCGAACCAGCAATGGCAGGTCGTCGACTTCTTCGCTGATGGTCAACAGGTCGGTGATTTCCACCACCGCCTCATCGCTGAGCCAGCGGGTTTGCAGGACGTTGGTATCCGGCAGGTAAATTTGCTCGCGGCGGGCGTCGGGCAAGTCCGGTGTCAGTTGGAAGATCCCGGCAGCGGGGGAGTCCAGCAACGAACAGAAGATCGACGGGCTGTCGAACTCCGGCCAGCAGAAAAAGTCGATGCTGCCCTTGTCGTTGACCAGGGCGGCAGTGCGCATATCTCCGATGATGCCGTGGGCATCAATGGCGCTTTGTGCTTCGTTCTTCAGATCAACCATTGCCTCTGAACTCCGGATAAAGGCTCATGCCGCCATCAATAAACAAAGTGCTGCCCACCACATAATCGGAGGCATCGCTGGCCAGCCACACCACCGCGTTGGCCACGTCTTCGACATCGCCGACCCGACCGTAAGGAATCAACTTGAGCAGTTGTTGCTCGGCATCGCCCTCGGTGGCGGCGCGGTTGATTGCTGTGCGAATCGCCCCCGGCGCGATGCCGTTGATGCGAATGCGCTGAGGGCTGACTTCCTGGGCGAGGGTGCGCATCAGCATCTCGACACCGCCCTTGGACGCCGCGTAGTTGACGTGCCCGGCCCAGGGAATGAGTTGGTGGACCGAACTCATGTGGATGATTTTTCCGGCGGCCCGGGAGACACCTTCGCGGATGCCCTGGCGATTGAAAATACGCAAGGCTGCGCGGGCACAGAGGAACTGGCCGGTGAGGTTGACGCCGATGACGGCGTTCCAGTCGTCGAGGGTCATGTCCACGGCTGCGGCGTCTTTCTGCATACCGGAGTTGGCCACCAGAATGTCCAGGTGGCCGAAGGCGTCGAGGGTTTGCGCAAACAGTCGCTCGACATCGGCCTCTTTCGAGACATCGGCGCCGAGGGCAATCGCCCGGCCACCGCTGGCATTGATCTGCGCCGCCAAGGCTTGGGCCGGCGCCGCCTGGGCGTTGTAGTTCAGCACCACTGCAGCACCGGCCTCGGCCAGAGCCTTGGCAGCCCCGGCACCGATCCCGGAACTGGCGCCGGTGACCAGGGCCACTTGTTGATCCAACGAGATACGCATTCAGCACCCAACCTTTTCCAGAGCGTTCAGTTAGCTGACTGGCGGCGCCTGGCACAAGTTCACCGATTGGCTGGAATGCGACGATGGCGGTGTATCTCTATCAAACCTGGGGTTTCAAATGTATTTTGCCCCTGATAACACGCGATGCAAATTTCAGGGCATTCAGGTAGAGGTTACGCACCATGGCAAACCCTTACGCCGAGTTGTTCAAGGCGCCAGGTTCCAGGGCTTTTGTATTGGCGGGCATGCTCGCTCGCATGCCGATTTCCATGACGGGCATCGGGCTGATCACCATGCTGTCGCAAGTTCACGGCGGTTACGGATTGGCCGGCGCGGTGGCGGCGACCTTTGCCTTGGCCACGGCCTTTTGCGCACCCCAGGTGTCACGGCTGGTGGACCGCCATGGCCAGGGCCGGGTGTTGCCGGCGGCGGCAATCCTGGGCGGTGGCGCGCTGTTGATGGTGTTGCTGTGCACCCGCTTGCAGGCGCCGAATTGGACCTTGTTCCTGTTCGCCGCCCTGGCCGGTTGCATGCCCAGCATGTCGGCCATGGTGCGGGCGCGCTGGACCGAGTTGTATCGAGGCCAGTCAAAACTGAAAACCGCCTTTGCCCTGGAGTCGGTGCTGGACGAGGTGTGCTTCATTCTCGGCCCGCCGCTGTCGGTGGGGCTGAGCGTGGTGCTGTTTCCCGAAGCAGGGCCGTTGATGGCGTTGTTGTTGATGGCCGTTGGGGTCAGCGCCTTTGTCCTGCAACGCCAGACCGAGCCACCGGTGCATGAGCACCACGGCCATCACGGGGGTTGGTTGATTGCGTCGCCGTCGGTGCTGATCCTGATGATCCTGCTGATGGCCATGGGCACCATTGTCGGCGTGGTGGATGTGGTCAGCGTCGCGCTCGCCCAGCATCAGGGCCAACCTGCTGCCGCGAGTATTGTGTTGTCGGTCTACGCCATCGGCTCGTGCCTGTCGGGGCTGGCCTTTGGCACCCTGAAACTGGCAGCGCCGTTGCCAAGGCAGTTTCTGTACTGCGGCGTGGCCACGGCGCTAGCCACGCTGCCGTTGCTTCTGGTGGTGAACATTCCTGGCCTGTCGGTGGCGGTATTTTTCTCCGGGCTGTTCTTTGCCCCAACCCTGATCGTGTCCATGGCCCTGGTGGAGCAAATTGTCCCGCCCAGCCGCTTGACCGAGGGCATGACCTGGCTGATCACCGGCCTGAGCATCGGCGTGGCCATCGGTGCCGCCAGTTCCGGCTGGATGATCGACCACTTTGGCGCCCCCAGCGGGTTCTGGGTGGCGCTGGTTGCCGCAGGCGTGGTGTTGGTTTCAGCGGTGTTGGGGTATCGGCGGCTGGGATGATGGGTGATGGGTTACCCCATCGCATGTTGTTGCAGGAACTCGCTCAAAGCTTGTCGCGTCAGGTCGTTGAGCGTCACTTTTTGACGGGTAGCCGCCAAGGCGGCGGCTAAATGGAGGTCATGGCCGACTCGAACGTTGAACGAGCCCTTGCAGGGCTTTTCTGGTGTTTGTCCGAGCTTCTGGCAAGTGTCGAGGTAATCGTCCACAGCCTCGCAAAAGGCTGTTTCCAACTGGGCCACGGTCTGGCCCTCGTAGCTGATCAGAGCCTTGATGAACAGAAGCTTGCCGAACAGGCAATTGTCCTCGACGCTGGCTTCGATGGAGCCAATATAGCCTTTGTGTTTCAACTGGTTGTTCACTGAATCAGGTCTCCTGATTTCAATTGTTCGATGATCTGGCGCCGGATGTAATGTTTCAACTCGTTACCGGGGTGAGGTGTGTGCAGGGTAATCATTGCACTTGGGTCGCCCTTGTCGAACTTGACCCGGCTACCAGCCCCTTCGATTTGTGTGTAGCCCAGTCGACGCAACAGCGTAACGAGTTCAGGCCAGGTAAACGTCATTTGCTCATTGAGCAATTTGGCGAGCAGCTTTTCATTTTTTGACACGGCGTTCCCTGCGTGCAACTAAATGTAGTTGCAAAGTATGAGGTCCGTCAATGATAGGGCGACTTCGCCAGGCTTTCCGATGTTTGATGTAACCCTTGATGACACCTCCCGCAGCCTCCCGCCTGACTAAATCCCGCCGCTAATTTTTCCCTCCCGGATTCGTTTTATAGGGACGACGTGCCTTTGTGCTTCCTGCCTATTGCCCCGGATCCCAAGAAATGAACGCTGAAGACTCCTTGAAACTTGCTCGCCGGTTTATCGGGTTACCCCTGGAAAAACGCCAGATGTTCCTCCAGGCGTTGCACAAGGAAGGGGTGGATTTTTCCCGGTTTCCGATTCCGGCAGGCGTGGAGGCCGAGGACCGACAGGCGCTGTCCTACGCGCAGCAGCGGATGTGGTTTCTCTGGCAATTGGATCCCGCCAGCGGTGCCTATAACCTGCCGGGGGCTGTGCGGCTCAAGGGCGCGTTGAGCCTGCCCGCCATGGAGCAAGCGTTCGCCAGCCTGGTGGAACGTCATGAAACCTTGCGCACGGTGTTCCAGCGCCAGGCCGATGAGCGCTTGTTGCAGGTCGCAGTGCAGCCGTCGTTGGCCATCGAACAGGTGGACTTCAGCGCCCTGGCGCCCGCCGCGCGTGAACACGCGGTGACGGATGCCGCTACCCGGCAATCACTATTGCCCTTCGATTTGGCTAATGGGCCGCTGCTTCGGGTGCAATTGCTCAAGCTGGCCGAGCAGGAACACGTGCTTCTGCTGACCCTGCACCACATCGTTTCCGATGGCTGGTCGATGAATGTATTGATCGACGAGTTCATCCGCTGCTACGACGCCCATGAACGTAATGAAACGCCCCAACTGCCGGCCTTGCCGATCCAGTACAGCGACTATGCCCTGTGGCAGCGCCGCTGGCTGGAGGCGGGCGAACAGGCTCGTCAACTAGAATACTGGCAAGCGCGTCTGGGCAATGAGCATCCGATGCTGGAACTGCCCATCGACCATCCGCGTCCGGCCATGCCCAGCTACCGGGGCACGCGTCATGATTTTGCGATTGATCCGGCGCTGGCCGCGCAACTGCGCAGTTGCGCGCAGCAACATAACGTCACGCTGTTCATGCTGCTGCTCGGCGCCTTTAATGTGCTGCTGCATCGCTACACCGGCCAGGGCGACCTGCGTATTGGCGTGCCGATTGCCAACCGCAACCGCACTGAGGTCGAAGGGCTGATCGGCTTCTTCGTCAACACGCAGGTACTGCGCACCGAGCTGACCGGACAAACCCGCGTCGGCGAGTTGTTACAAGGTATCAAGGAGCACGCCTTGGGCGCCCAAGCCCATCAGGAGTTGCCGTTCGAGCGCCTGGTGGAAGCGTTGAAAGTCGAGCGTAGCTTGAGCCACACGCCGTTGTTCCAAGTCATGTACAACCACCAGCCAGTGGTGGCAGACATCGCTTCGGTGAGCACCGCTTCCGGGCTGGAACTGTCCCTGGTGCAATGGCAAGGCCGCACCACCCAGTTCGACCTGACCCTGGACACTTATGAAAAGTCCGGCACCCTGCACGCCGCGCTGACCTTCGCCAATGACCTGTTCGATTCCGCCTCCATCGAGCGCATGGCCCGGCACTGGATCAGTCTGTTGCAGGCCATGGCCGTCGATGGCAACCAGCGTATCGGGGAGTTGCCAATGCTGGCCGCCGATGAGCGGCTAGTGCTGGTCCATGGCTGGAACCAGACCGATGAGCAGTACCCGACCGAGCGCGGCATTCATCAGTTGATCGAAGATCAGGTGCAACGAACCCCGCAAGCTCCGGCCCTGGTGTTCGGCGCGACGGTATTGAGCTACGCCCAACTCGACGCTCGCGCCAACCAGTTGGCCCATGCCTTGCGCCAGCAAGGGGTTGGTCCGGATGTGCTGGTGGGCATTTGTGTCGAGCGCTCCGTGGAAATGGTGGTCGGCCTGCTGGCGATCCTCAAGGCCGGCGGCGCGTACGTCCCGCTGGACCCGGAGTACCCGCTGGACCGCCTGGCCTACATGATCGAAGACAGTGGCATTGCCCTCTTGCTCAGCCAGACCAGCCTGCTGCATAGGCTGCCTGCGAACGAGGTCAAGGTCATCATGCTGGACCCGCAGCCCGACTGGTTTGAGGGTTACAGCACCGAGCCCGTCGCGATGACGGTGCATGGCTTGAACCTGGCCTATGTGATCTATACCTCGGGCTCAACCGGCAAACCCAAGGGTGCCGGCAACAGCCATCGCGCGCTGGTCAACCGGTTGTGCTGGATGCAGGACGCCTACGGCCTGGACGGCAGCGACGCGGTGTTGCAGAAAACGCCCTTCAGTTTTGACGTGTCGGTCTGGGAGTTCTTCTGGCCGTTGATGACCGGCGCGCGCCTGGTGGTGGCCGCCCCTGGCGAACACCGCGAGCCGGCCCGCTTGATCGAAACCATTCGTGAGCAGCACATCAGCACCTTGCACTTTGTACCGTCGATGCTCCAGGCGTTTATTCACGAGCCTGGTGTCCAGGCTTGTGCAAGCCTCAAGCGCATCGTGTGCAGCGGTGAAGCTCTGGCGCTGGATGCGCAATTGCAAGTCTTCGCCAAACTGCCGAGCGCGGCGCTGTACAACCTGTATGGGCCGACGGAAGCGGCCATCGACGTCACGCACTGGACGTGCATCGACGAAGGCGCCGACAGCGTGCCCATCGGTCGGCCCATCGCCAACCTCGGCACCTACGTGCTGGACGCGCAACTGAACCCGGTCCCGGCCGGTGTTGCGGGTGAGTTGTACCTGGGAGGCACCGGGCTGGCCCGCAGTTATCACCGCCGTCCGGGGCTGACCTCCGAGCGCTTCGTGCCGTGCCCTTTCACTGCCGGTGCGCGCCTGTATCGCACTGGCGACCGGGTGCGTCAGCGTGCCGACGGGGTGATTGAATACCTCGGGCGCCTGGATCATCAAGTCAAGCTGCGGGGTCTGCGCATTGAGCTGGGGGAAATCGAGACCCGCCTGATGCAGCACCCTCTGGTGCGTGAAACGGTGGTGTTGGTGCAGGGCGGCAAACAGCTGGTGGCTTATCTGGTGCTGGATGCCGCCGAGCCGACCACGCCGTGGCAGCAGGAGCTCAAGGCCTGGCTGTTGGGCAGCCTGCCGGAATACATGGTGCCGACCTATCTGATGCCGCTGGCGAAACTGCCGGTCACCGCCAACGGCAAGCTCGACCGCAAGGCGCTACCGTTGCCGGACGCGGCGCCGCAGCAGGCTTTTGTTGCGCCCGGCAGCGATCTTGAAAAAGCCCTGGCGGCGATCTGGTGCGATGTGCTGGGCGTTGAGCAGGTCGGCCTGGAAGACAACTTCTTCGAACTGGGGGGCGACTCGATAATCTCCATCCAGATGGTCAGCCGCGCCCGCCAGGCCGGGATTCGCCTGAGCCCACGGGACCTGTTTCAGTACCAGAGCGTGCGCAGCCTGGCGCGGGTAGCGACCTTTGATCAGCACAACGCAATCGATCAAGGCTCGGTCAGCGGCGAAGTAATCCTGACGCCCGTGCAGCAGGTTTTTTTCCAGCAGGCTATCCCGGCCCGTCATCACTGGAACCAGTCGTTGCTGCTGACGCCTCGTGAACCGCTGGTGGTCCCGGCGCTGGAAGCGGCGTTGATCCAACTGATCAACCACCATGATGCCTTGCGCCTGCGCTTTGCCGGTGAGGCAGAGGGCTGGTGCCAAACCTACGCCACAGCGGTCAGCGAGTCCGGGCTATGGCAATGCCACGCCGACAGCGTCGATGAATTGGCCGCGCTGTGTGACGAGGCGCAACGCAGCCTCGACCTGCGACAGGGGCCGCTGTTGCGCGCCGCGCTGATTAACCTGGCCGATGGCAGCCAGCGTTTGCTGCTGGTGGTCCATCACCTGGTGGTGGACGGCGTGTCCTGGCGCATCGTATTGGAGGATTTGCAGCAGGCTTATCAGCAGCACGCAGCCGCACAGCCGTCGGTACTGCCGGCCAAGACCAGTGCCTACCAGCACTGGGCGCAGCATCTACATGCCCACGCGCAGACCCTCAACGACCAACTGCCGTACTGGCTGGCGCAGTCCAGCGCCACCGACCTGCCTTGTGATAATCCACAGGGCGGCCTGAACAACCGCCTGGGGCAAAAGATCGAAACCCGCCTCGACGCCGAGCTGACCCGTCAACTGCTGCAAACCGCCCCGGCGGCCTATCGCACCCAGGTCAACGACTTGCTGCTGACTGCATTGGCCCGCGCCGTCTGCCGCTGGAGCGGCCAGGACGCCGCCTTGATCCAGCTTGAAGGCCATGGCCGCGAAGACCTGTTCGATAGCCTGGACCTGACCCGCACCGTCGGCTGGTTCACCAGCGTGTTCCCGGTGCGCCTGCAACCGGCGGCTGAACTGGCGACCTCGATCAAATCGATCAAGGAGCAGTTGCGCGCCGTGCCCGGCAAAGGCCTGGGCCACGGACTGTTGCGCTACCTCGGCGAACCTGCGGCCCGCGAAGCGCTTTCGGCACTGCCGGCGCCGCGTATCACCTTCAACTACCTGGGGCAGTTCGACCGACAGTTCGATGAGTCGGCACTCTTTGTTCCGGCTACCCAGGGCAGCGGTCAGGCCCAGGACCCCCAAGCGCCGCTGGCCAACTGGCTGACGGTGGAAGGCCAGGTGTATGGCGGCGAGTTGGCGTTGCAATGGGGTTTTAGCCACGAGATGTTCAGCGCCTCTACCATCCAGCAGTTGGCCGATGCCTACACTCGGGAACTCAAGGCGCTGATCGAGCACTGCTGCGCCGCGACGCCGGGCCAGGTCACGGCGTCGGATTTCCCCCTGGCGACCCTGACCCAACAACAACTGGATCGACTGCCGGTGGAAGGCCAGGCCTTCGACGATATCTACCCGTTGTCGCCGATGCAGCAGGGCATGTTGTTCCACACCTTGTATGAGCCTCAGGCGCAGGCTTACATCAATCAACTACGCCTGGATATTCGAGGGTTAGATGTGCTGGCCTTCGGTCGCGCCTGGCAAGCGGCGATCGACCGCCATGACATCCTGCGTAGCAGCTTCCATTGGCTGGGCCTGGGCAGCGCGCATCAGGTGATCCATCGCCAGGTGGACCTGCAGTTGCAGGTGATCGACGATATCTACGCCGACCGGGATGCCCTGGCCAGCGCCGAACGCGAACTGGGCTTTGAACTGAGCAGCGCGCCGCTGTTGCGCCTGATGCTGGTGCGCGGTGGCGATGAAACCTGGCATTTGATCTACACCAGCCATCACATCCTGATGGACGGCTGGAGCAACGCCCAACTGCTCGGTGAAGTCATCAGCCATTACGCCGGCCATCTATTGCCGGCGCCCCTTGGGCAGTTCCGCGATTACCTGAGCTGGCTGCAACAGCAAGCATCACAGGCCGGCGAGGCGTTCTGGAAAGCCACCCTGGCGCCGCTGCAAGCGCCCACCTTGCTGGCCGATGCGCTGCGGCCTCCCGTCGGCGCTACGGGCATGGCGGAGCATCAGGTGAGTGTCGACAGTGCCTTGAGCCAGGCCTTGATCGACTTCTCCCGTCAGCAAAAAATCACCCTCAACACCCTGTTTCAAGGGGCCTGGAGCCTGTTGCTGCAACGCTATACCGGCCAGGACTGCGTGGCTTTTGGCGCTACAGTGGCCGGGCGTTCGGCACCGTTACCGGGCATCGAGCAGCAGTTGGGCTTGTTCATCAACACCTTGCCCATCATCAGCAGCCCTGGGCCGGCCGAGCGGGTCGGGCCTTGGTTGAGCGAACTGCAAGCGTTGAACCTGAGCCTGCGTGACCATGAACACGTGCCTCTGTATGACATTCAGGCCTGGGCCGGGCAGCAAGGCTCGGCCCTGTTCGACAGCCTGCTGGTGTTCGAAAACTTCCCGGTGGCCGAGGCGCTCAAGCAAGGCGCGCCCGCCGGCTTGGCCTTTGGTGAACTGCACAGTCACGAACGCACCCACTACCCGTTGACCCTGGGCATCGAGCTGGGTGCCAGCCTGCGCCTGGCGTTCAGCTACGACTCGGCGTGCTTCAGCGAGGCTGGCGTGCGTCAGTTGAGCGTCAACCTGCAACACCTGTTGGCGCAGTTGGTTGCCAATGCCCAGGCTTGCCTGGGCACCCTGGAACTGCTGGATGCGCCCGGTCGTCGTGCTGTGCTGGCGCTCAGCCAATCGCCAGTATCGACCCCGCTCAGTCACGCGCTGGTTCATCAGCGCATCGCTGCCCAGGCCCTGGCCACACCCGCGGCCCTGGCTGTGCAGGCAGGCGATCAAGCCCTGAGCTATGGCCAACTCAATGAGCGGGCCAATCGCCTGGCCCATCGCCTGCTGGAGCACGGCGTCGGCCCCGGCCAGCGGGTCGGCTTGGCATGCCGTCGTGGCCCGCACTTGATTGTCAGCTTGCTGGCCGTACTCAAGAGTGGCGCCGCCTATGTCCCGCTGGACCCGAAATACCCCACCGAGCGTCTGGCCTACATGCTCGCCGACAGCCGCCTTGACTTGCTGCTGTGTGAGACCGGCCTGCTGGAAGACCTGCCGTTACCCGAGCAACTGATGCGCCTGGATTTCAGCCCCACAGGCGACGAACTGGCGAGCTACCCCGCCAGCAATCCGTCCAATCACGCGGTCGCTGCCGACCTGGCCTACGTGATCTACACCTCCGGCTCCACCGGCCTGCCCAAGGGCGTGGCGATTGATCATGCGGCCCTCGGCCAGTTCTGCCAGAGCGCTGAGGATTACAGCGTGCTGAGCCCCGAGGACCGAGTGCTGCAGTTTGCCACGTTCAGCTTCGATGGCTTTGTCGAGCAATGCTACCCGCCGTTGTGCGCCGGCGCTGCGCTGATCATGCGCGGCGATGAGCTGCTGGACGCCGGGCAACTGGCGCGGGAAATCGTTGCCCAGGGCGTGACCCTGGCCGATTTGCCGGCCGCTTACTGGTATCTGCTGGCCAAGGAGTGCGCACTCGGCGGCGGTTCCCTGGGCAACCTGCGTCAGGTTCACGTGGGTGGCGAAGCCATGTCCGTGGAAGGCTTGCGGGTCTGGCATGAAGCCGGCCTGGGCGCGGTGCGCCTGCTCAATACCTATGGCCCGACCGAGGCCACGGTGGTGTCCAGCGTGCATCAATGCCGTCTGGACGATGCCAGCGATGCGTTTGGTATTCCCATTGGGCGGGCCATCGACGGCCGGTCGCTGTATGTCCTCGACAGTGCCGGCCAGTTGTTGCCAACCGGTGGCGTCGGCGAGCTGTTCATCGGCGCCGAGGTCGGTCTGGCCCAGTGCTATTTTGACCGTCCCGCACTGACGGCCGAGCGCTTCCTGCCGGACCCGTTCTCGCCATTGCCGGGCGCACGCCTTTACCGCAGTGGCGACCTGGCTCGCTACAACGGCGATGACGCCCTGGAATACGCCGGGCGCATCGACCATCAGGTGAAGATTCGCGGTTTGCGCATCGAGATGGGCGAAATCGAAGCCTGCCTGCAGGCCCTGGAACAAGTGCGCGAGGCCGCCGTCATTGCCCACCACAGCCCGAGTGGCGCGCAGCTGGTGGCGTATGTCGTCGCCAGCGACCCGTCAGTCGACGAGGCTTACTTTCGCCAGCAACTGATTGCCACCTTGCGCCAGTCGTTGCCTGATTACATGGTGCCGGGCCATGTGCTACTGCTCGGCGCGCTGCCCTTGAACAACAACGGCAAGCTCGACCGCCGGGCATTGCCCGCGCCTGATCTGAACCGGTCCGAGGTTGCCTACGTCGCCCCGCAAAACCCTCTTCAGGCGCAACTGGCGGCGATCTGGCAGGCGGTGTTGCAGGTCGACAGCGTCGGCCTCGACGATCACTTCTTTGAGCGCGGCGGCCACTCCCTGCTGGCCACCCAGGTGATTTCCCGGGTTCGTCATGACCTGCAACTTGAAGTGGCGCTGCGCACCCTGTTCGAACAGCCCACCTTGAAGGCATTTGCCGAGGCCTGCGAGGGCCTGCAAACCCGGGAAAGCCTGCCGATGGTGGCTCTGGAGCGCGGTCGGCTGCTGGCGTTGTCGTCGGCCCAGGAGCGCCAGTGGTTTCTCTGGCAACTGGACCCCGACAGCGCCGCTTACCACGTACCAACTGCGCTGCATTTGCGCGGCGAGCTGAATGTGCATGCATTGGAGCAAGCGTTCCAGGCCCTGGTGCAGCGACATGAATCCCTGCGCACCGTCTTCGTGGAGGAGGGCGAGCGAACCTGGCAGGTGATTCAGCCGCATCGCATGCAGGCTGTCGAGCAGCAACGCGTGGCTGCCGGGGCGATCCAACAGCGGGTGGAAGAGGAAATCCAGCGCCCATTCGACCTGTTCAACGGGCCGCTGATGCGCGTCAAGTTGCTGGAGATCCAGGCCGATCATCACGTGCTGGTGATCACCCAGCACCACATCATTTCTGATGGCTGGTCGATGCAGATCATCGTCGACGAACTGGTACAGCTTTACGCCGCTGGCTGTGAAGGTCGCGAGGCCCGGTTGAGCCCGCTGCCCCTGCAATACGCCGATTATGCGGCCTGGCAAAAGCAGCGGATGGCCGAGGGCGAACGTGACCGGCAACTGGCGTACTGGCGCGAGAAACTGGGCGGTGAGCAGCCGGTGCTGGAATTGCCGTTCGATTTTCCGCGCCCAGCCGAGCAGAGCTTTCGCGGTGCGCGCCTGGACTTCGCCTTGCCGTCGCAGCTTGCCGACGGTTTGCAGGCCCTGGCGCAACGTGAACAGGTCACGCTGTTCATGCTGTTGTTGGCGTCGTTCCAGATGTTGTTGCACCGCTACAGCGGTCAGGCGGACATCCGTGTCGGCGTGCCGGTGGCTAACCGTAACCGCATGGAAACCGAGGGTCTGGTGGGTTTCTTCGTCAACACCCAGGTGCTGCGCGCCGAGGTCGACGGGCAGGACTCGTTTAGCGACCTGCTACGCCAGGTTCGCCAGTCGGTGCTCGACGCCCAGACCTACCAGGACCTGCCGTTCGAACAACTGGTGGATGCCCTGCAACCCCAGCGCAGCCTGAGCCACAGCCCATTGTTCCAGGTGCTATTTAACCATCAGAGTCGCGCGGCTCGCCCCGCTCAACTGGACGATTTGCATATCGAGGGGCTGGCCTGGGACAGTGGAACCGCGCAGTTCGACCTGGTCCTGGACACCACCGAAAGCGAAGCCGGTTTGATCGCCTCGCTGACCTATGCCAGTGACGTGTTTGAACGCAGCACCATTGAACGCCTGGCGCAGCATTGGCAGACCCTGTTGCAGGGCATCGTCGTGCAGCCTGGAACGCGCATTGCCGAGCTGCCAATGTTGACTGACGATGAGCGTCAATTGACCCTGGAGCAGTGGAATGGAGTATCGGGCCACTATCCGCAAGGCGAGTCGATCCATCGCTTGATCGAACTGCAAGCGGCCAGGGCACCTGATGCCGTGGCGCTGGTGTTGGGCGACCAGCACCTCAGTTACGGCGAACTCAATCGCCAGGCCAACTGCCTGGCCCATGTCTTGATCGCCGAGGGCGTTGGGCCTGAAGTGCTGGTGGGCATCGCGGTGGAGCGCTCGTTCCAGATGCTCGTCGGCTTGCTGGCGATCCTCAAGGCCGGCGGCGCCTATGTGCCACTGGACCCGGCCTACCCGGATGATCGATTGCAGTACATGATCCAGGACAGTGGCCTGACCTTGTTGCTGACTCAAGGCCAACTACTTGCCAGCCTGCCGATCCCGCAAGGCGTGCGCAGCCTGTTGATCGAGGACGACCACGGAGTTTTCGACCACAACCCGCAGGTGGTGGTCGCGCCGGATAACCTGGCCTATGTGATCTACACCTCCGGCTCCACCGGTAGGCCCAAGGGCACGTTGTTACCGCACCGAAACGTCCTGCGGTTGTTCCAGGCTACCCAGGACTGGTTCAACTTCGGTCCCGATGACTGTTGGACGCTGTTCCACTCGTACGCATTTGACTTCTCGGTATGGGAGATCTTTGGCGCCCTGCTGTACGGTGGCCGCCTGGTGATCGTGACGCAAGAGGTCAGTCGTTCGCCGCACGCCTTCCTCGATCTGCTTTACCAGGAGCGCGTGACGGTGTTGAACCAGACACCATCGGCGTTCAAGCAACTGATGGGTGTGGCCTGCGCGCAAGAGTCTTCGCGCGATCTCTTGCTGCGCTACATCGTATTTGGCGGCGAGCCGCTGGAAGTGAGTAGCCTGCGGCCCTGGTTCGCGCGATTCGGCGATTGCGCCCCGCAACTGATCAACATGTATGGCATCACCGAAACCACGGTGCACGTCACTTACCGGCCGCTGTCGTTGGCGGATTTGGACAATGGTGCGTCCAGCCCGATCGGCGTGGCGATTGCGGACCTGTCCTGGTACGTGCTCGATGCGCAGCTCAACCCGGTGGCCAGGGGCTGTATCGGTGAGCTCTATGTGGGGCGGGCAGGATTGGCGCGGGGCTATTTGAACCGGGCTGATCTGACCGGCGCGCGTTTTATTCCGGACCTGTTCTCCAGCGAAGGTGGGCGCTTGTACCGCACTGGCGACCTGGCACGGTATCGCGCCGATGGGGTGGTCGAGTATGTGGGCCGGATCGACCAGCAGGTAAAGATTCGCGGTTTCCGTATCGAACTGGGAGAAATCGAAGCCTGCTTGCTGGATCAGCCATCGGTACGCGAGGCGGTAGTCCTGGCTCGGGAGGGCGTGGGCGGTACGCACTTGGTCGGCTACCTTGTGCCCTCGGTGCAAGTGGAGGATCAGGCGGTCTGGCGTGGTGAGCTGCGCAGGAGCCTCAAGGCACACCTTGCGGAGTACATGGTGCCTGCGCATTTGGTATTGCTGGAGCAGATGCCGTTGACAGGCAATGGAAAACTCGACCGCAAGGCGTTACCCGAGCCTGACGCCAGCCTGTCGCAAACGGACTATGTGGCGCCGGACAGCGAACTGGCGCAGAGCGTTGCCGGCATCTGGCAAGAGGTACTGGAGGTCGCCCAGGTGGGCCTCAATGATAACTTCTTTGCCCTCGGCGGCCATTCGTTGCTGGCCACCCAGGTGACGATGCGCATTCGCGAGCAATTGAACCTGGAGGTACCGCTAAAGGTGCTGTTTGCCACCGAAAACCTGCGTGACTTCTGTGATCAGTTGCAAGGCTTGCAAAGCGATTTGCAACCGTTACAGGACGAACTGACTAAATCTCTGGAGGCCCTCAAACGTCTATCAGCCAATGATCTTGAGAAACTGATTTCTTAATTGAGGGCTATGGCGTGCAAAAGTTAATCGAGTCGGTAGCAGCGCTTTCTGCGAAAGAAAGGAAGGCGCTGGCCATCCTGCTCAAGCAAAAGGGCATTAATTTGTTTGGTGTCGCGCCTATTTTCAAACGCGATGCCGACGAGCCTTTACTGCTGTCCTACGCCCAGCAGCGCCAATGGTTCCTCTGGCAATTGGACCCCGACAGTGCTGCCTACAACCTGTCCAAGGCTTTACGCCTGATCGGCGCACTGGATCTCGATGCCCTGCACAACAGCCTGGCGACGCTGGTGGCTTGCCACGAAAGCCTGCGCACGACCTTTATCCAGGACCGCGATCAAGTCCTGCAACACATCGGCGACCCGGTGGCCCGGCCACTGTTGGCTGAGGCCCATGAGGCCCAATGGCTTGCCAGCGGCGAGCCAGGCCTGCGGGCACTGGTTGAAGCGGAGACCGGGGCCTCCTTTGACCTGGCCCGCGGCCCCTTGATGCGCGCGCGCCTGTTGCGCCTGGCGCCGCACCAGCATGTGTTGGTGCTGACCCTGCATCACAGCATTTGTGATGGCGCTTCCCTGCAAGTCATGGCTGATGAACTGGTGCAGCTTTACGCTGATTTCAGCCAGGGCCGCCAAGGCAGCTTGCCGCCCTTGCCGGTGCAGTACGCCGATTACGCGTTGTGGCAGCGGCACTGGATGGAAGCGGGTGAGCGTGAGCGGCAACTTGGCTATTGGCAGACGCAACTCGCCGGCGAGCAGCCGGTGCTGGAGTTGCCCACCGACCACGCCCGCCCGGCAGTGCAAAGCTTTGCCGGCGCCAGTGTGCGAGTCGAGCTGGGTGGTCGACGGCTGGAAGCACTCAAGCGCTTGACTCAGCAAGAGAACGTCACCGGTTTCATGGTATTGCTGGCGTCGTTCCAGCTGTTGTTGCATCGCTACAGCGGGCAGTCCGATATTCGCGTCGGCGTGCCGATTGCCAATCGCAGTCGCAGTGAAACCGAGCGCTTGATCGGCTTTCTGGTCAATACCCAGGTGCTGCGCGCCGAAGTGGATAGCCACGCCACTGTCAGGCATTTGCTGCAACAGGTGCGCAAGAGCGCCCTGGATGCCCAGGCTCATCAGGATTTGCCCTTTGAGCAACTGGTGGACGTTCTCCAGCCGGAACGCAGCTTGAGTCGCAACCCGTTGTTCCAGGTGATGTTCAACCATAAGGCGCAGGACCCTCAGGCCGCCTCGGTGCAATTGCCAGGGTTGCGGATTGAAGGGCTGGAGTGGGAGAGCCCCACGGCGCAGTTTGACCTCTCCCTCAATACTGTCGAGCACAACGGCGCGCTGTCGGCGGCGTTTATTTATGCCACGGACTTATTTGATGCCTCCACCGTCGAGCGCATGGCCGCTCATTGGCTGGCACTGCTCGACGCCATGCTGGCCGCGCCGCAGCAGCGAGTTGATGCGCTACCGATGCTGGCGGCCAGTGAGCGCAAGGTTCTCGTGGAGGGCTGGAACACCACCGCCACCGAATACCCGTTGCAGCAAACGGTGCAACAGCTGATCGAAACCCAGGTCGAGAAAACCCCGAATGCGCAGGCCTTGGCCTTTGGCGAAGAGCGCTTGAGCTATCGCCAGCTCAACGAGCGCGCCAACCAGCTCGCTCACTACCTGATCGAACAGGGCGTTGGCCCGGATGTGCTGGTGGGCGTGGCGGCCGAGCGCTCCACCGAAATGGTGCTGGCGCTGGTGGCGATTCTCAAGGCTGGCGGCGCTTACGTGCCGCTGGACCCGGATTACCCGCAGGATCGCCTGAGCTACATGTTTGAAGACAGCGGCGTGAACCTGCTGCTGACCCAGAGCGCGTTGCTGCAACGCCTGCCCCTGACTGACGCGATGCACACCGTGGCCCTGGACCAACCGGGTGACTGGCTGGCGGGCTACAGCACCGCCAATCCATCAGTGAGCGTGACCGGCGAAAACCTCGCCTACGTGATCTACACCTCGGGCTCCACTGGCAAACCCAAAGGTGCCGGCAACCGCCACGTCGCCCTGACCAACCGCCTGTGCTGGATGCAACAGGCCTATGGCCTGGATGCCAGCGACACCGTGGTGCAGAAAACCCCGTTCAGCTTCGACGTCTCGGTGTGGGAGCTTTTCTGGCCGCTGATGACCGGTGCTCGACTGGTGGTTGCCGCACCGGGTGATCACCGCGACCCCACCAAGCTGGTTGAGTTGATCAAGCGCGAGCAGATCAGCACCTTGCACTTTGTGCCGTCGATGTTGCAGGCGTTCTTGCAGGACGAATCCGTCCGCAGTTGCACCAGCCTCAAGCGTATCGTCTGCAGTGGTGAAGCGCTGGCGGTGGATATCCAGCAGCAAGTCTTCGCCAAGCTGCCGAATGCCGGCCTGTACAACCTGTACGGCCCGACTGAAGCGGCCATCGACGTGACCTACTGGACCTGCATCGACGAAGGCCGTGACAGCGTGCCCATCGGCCAACCCATTGCCAACCTGACCACCTACATCCTCGACAGCAGCCTTGAGCCGCTGCCAGTCGGCGTGGTGGGTGAGCTTTACCTGGGCGGCATCGGCCTGGCGCGGGGTTACCACCGTCGCCCAAGCCTGACCGCCGAACGTTTTATCGCCAGCCCGTTTGTGGCCGGCGAGCGCCTGTACCGCAGCGGCGACCTGGCCCGTTATCGCGCCGATGGCGTGATCGAATACGCCGGGCGTATCGACCATCAAGTGAAGATCCGTGGCTTGCGTATCGAGCTGGGGGAAATCGAAGCGCGGCTGCTGGAACACGAGGCCGTGCGCGAAGCCGTGGTGCTGGCCCATGACGGCAAGCGTCTGGTGGGTTATGTGGTGCCAACCCAGGCCGATCTGCTGCACGCCAGCGATGACGACCAGCAAGCGCTGCGCACCAGCCTGCAACTGCACCTGGGGCTGGTCATGCCCGAGTACATGGTGCCGGCGCATCTGCTGCTGCTCGAACAGATGCCCCTGAGCCCCAATGGCAAGCTCGATCGCAAGGCACTGCCTGCCCCGGACGCGAGCCTGCAACAGGCCGCCTACGTCGCACCGGGCACCGAACTGGAGCAGCGCATCGCTACGATCTGGCAGGACGTGCTCAAGCGCGAGCAGGTGGGCATTACCGACAATTTCTTTGCCCTGGGCGGCGATTCCATCGTCTCCATTCAGGTGGTCAGCCGCGCCCGCCAGGCGGGGATTATTCTGACGCCCAAGGACCTGTTCCAGTACCAGACCGTGCAGAGCCTGGCCCGTGTCGCCCAACTGGGCAGCACCTTGCACATCAATCAGGCACCGGTCACCGGCGCCACGCCACTGTTGCCGTTCCAGCAGCAGTTCTTTGAAACCGAAATCCCCGAGCGTCAGCAGTGGAACCAGTCGCTGTTGCTCAAATCTTCCCAGGCCATCGACCCGCTGCGACTTGAACAGGCCTTGCAGGCGCTGGTGGTCCATCATGATGCCCTGCGCTTGAACTTTACCCCGGATGGCCAGGCCAGCCATGCTCGGGTCGAACAGACCCAGCCGTTGCTGTGGCAAGCCGAAGCCGCCGATGAAGGGCAATTGCACGCCCGTTGCGACGAGGCCCAGCGTTCATTGAGCCTGCAACAGGGCCCGTTGTTGCGGGCACTGCTGGTGCAGATGGCCGATGGCAGTCAGCGTTTGCTGCTGGCTATTCACCACCTGGTGGTCGATGGCGTGTCCTGGCGGATTCTGTTGGAGGACTTGCAGAGCGCCTATCAACAGCTTGGATCGGCCAGTCGCGTCAAGCTGGCGCCCAAGAGCAGCGCCTTCAAAGCCTGGGCCGAGCGCCTGGAACAGTACGCCGGCAGCGATGCCGTACAAGCGCAGTTGGGCTACTGGCAGCAGACCCTGGGCAACGATCTCATCGATTTGCCTTGCGACAATCCTCAGGGCGGCCTGCAAAATCGCCATGCGGCCACGGTGCAGACGCGCCTGGACCCAATCCTGACTCGGCAGTTGCTGCAGGACGCTCCCGAGGCCTATCGCACCCAGGTCAACGACTTGTTGCTGACTGCTCTGGCGCGAGTGATTTGCCGTTGGGCCGGCGGCGCCTCCAGCGTTATCCAGCTGGAAGGCCATGGCCGCGAAGACCTTTTCGAGCAAATCGACCTGAGCCGTACCGTAGGCTGGTTCACCAGCCTGTTCCCGGTGCGCCTGACGCCAGCGGCCGACCTCGAACAGTCGCTGAAAACCATCAAGGAACAACTGCGCGGCGTACCGGAAAAAGGCCTCGGCTATGGCTTGCTGCGTTACCTGGGCGGGTCCGATGAGCGCGCCGCCGTGGCGCAGCTGCCGATACCACGTATTACCTTCAACTACCTGGGTCAGTTCGACGGGCAGTTCGACGAAGCCTCCTTGTTTGTCCCGGCCAGCGAGTCGTCGGGCGCCGAGCAAAGTATCGATGCGCCCTTGGGCAACTGGCTGACCGTTAACGGCCAGGTCTATGGTGGCGAGCTGAGCCTGGAGTGGGTCTACAGCCGCGAGATGTTCA
The DNA here is from genome assembly GCF_008369295.1 of Pseudomonas sp. ANT_H4. GTDB lineage: Bacteria > Pseudomonadota > Gammaproteobacteria > Pseudomonadales > Pseudomonadaceae > Aquipseudomonas. The sequence goes on from NZ_VOBG01000005.1 coordinate 40,197, forward strand.
AGGACGTCACGGTGCAACAGTTGGCCGACGCTTACGCACAGGAGCTGACGGCCCTGATCAGCCATTGCAGCGATCCGGCCCATCGCGGCGTGACCCCCTCGGACTTCCCGTTGGCCGGCCTGTCCCAGGCGCAACTGGAGGTGCTGCCCTTTGCGCTGCGAGACGTCGAGGACATCTATCCGTTGTCGCCAATGCAGCAGGGCATGTTGTTTCACAGCCTGTACGAGCAGGAAGGTGTCGACTACATCAACCAGTTGCGGGTCGATGTCGACGGGCTCGACAGCGAGCGCTTCCAGGCCGCCTGGCAGGACACACTGGCGGCCCATGAAAGCCTGCGCAGCGCCTTTCTCTGGCAGGGGGTATTTGAACAACCGGTGCAAGTGATTGCACGACAGGTCGAGCTGCCTTTTGTTGCCTTCGACTGGCGCGGTCGCGATGACCTGGCCCTGGCCCTCGACGGCGCCGCAGAAGAGCAACACAAGCGTGCGTTTGTGCTCGATCGCGCGCCGCTGCTGCGTCTGTGCCTGATCCAGACCGGCGACGCTCGCCACCACCTGATCTTTACCAACCACCACATCTTGCTGGATGGCTGGAGCAACGCGCAGCTGTTCGGCGAAGTGCTGCAACGCTATGCCGGCCAGGAAGTGGCCCAGTCGGCAGGGCGTTACCGCGACTACATTGCCTGGCTCAAGGGTCGCGACAGCGCGGCCAGCGAAAGCTTCTGGACCGAGCAACTGGCCGCCCTCGACGCACCGACTCGCCTGGCCCAGAGCCTGGCCAGTGGAGATGCCGGGGCCAAAGGGCATGGCGAGTTGGTCCATGTGCTGGATGCAGCCGCCACCCAGCGTCTCAATACCTTTGCCCGCGAACAGAAAGTCACCCTCAACACCCTGGTGCAAAGTGCCTGGCTGCTGCTGTTGCAGCGCTACACCGGCCAGTCCACGGTGGCGTTCGGGGCGACGGTGTCCGGTCGACCTTCGGCGCTGCAAGGGATCGAGCAGCAAATCGGCCTGTTCATCAACACCCTGCCAGTGATCGCCGGCAGCGAGGCCCAGCAGACCGTGGGCCAATGGCTGCAAGCGGTGCAGGCGCTGAACCTGAGCCTGCGTGAGCAGGAACACACGCCGTTGTTCGATATCCAGCGTTGGGCCGGGCAGGGCGGTGAAGCCCTGTTCGACAGCATCCTAGTATTTGAAAACTACCCCTTGTCGGACGCGTTGCAGCAAGCGCAAACCAGTGGCCCTCGCTTCGGTGAAGTGCTGACCCTGGAACAAACCAGCTACCCGCTGACCCTGGGTATCAACCTCGACGAGACCCTGACCCTGCACTACGGCTACGCCCTGCAGAGCTTTTCGGCGCCAGTGATTGCGCGGATCAACGCACAACTGCTGCACCTGCTCGAACAATTTCGCCAGTCAGCGCAACGGCCCACCGGGGCTCTGGATCTGCTGACGGCCAGCGAGTGGGACCACTTGCGGGCGAGCAACACGCCGCAGCCCTACACCCTGCAACCTTTTGTGCACCAGCGCATTGCCGCGCAGGCGCCGGACAGCGTCGCGCTGATCGTCGACGGCCAAACCCTCAGCTATGGGCAATTGGATAGCCGCGCCAATCGCCTGGCCCATGCGCTGATGGCTGAAGGCGTGGGGCCGGAAGTGCGGGTGGCGGTGGCCATGCCCCGCAGCGAAAACCTGATGGTGGCGTTGCTCGCCGTGCTCAAGGCCGGCGGTGCCTATGTGCCGCTGGATGCCACTTATCCTCAGGAGCGCTTGGCGTACCTGATGCAGGATTCGGGCGTGGCGCTGCTGCTGACCGCCTCCAGCCTCATTGGCCAGTTGCCGAACGTCGCTGGCTTGCAAGCCCTGGAACTGGACCTGATGGACTTCAATCACTGGCCCGCCACGGCGCCGGTGGTAGACCTGCATCCGGACAACCTGGCCTACGTGATCTACACCTCCGGCTCCACCGGTCAGCCCAAGGGCGTCAGCGTGGCCCATGGGCCTTTGTCCATGCACTGCCAGGCCATTGGTGAACGCTATGCCATGACCCCGGCGGATTGCGAACTGCACTTCATGTCCTTTGCCTTCGATGGCGCCCATGAACGCTGGCTCACCTCGTTGACCCACGGCGGCAGCCTGCTGCTGCGTGACGACAGTCTGTGGACCCCCGAGCAGACCTACGCTGCCATGCACCAATACGGTGTCACCGTGGCGGCGTTCCCGCCGGTGTACCTGCAACAACTGGCCGAACACGCCGAGCGCGACGGTAATCCGCCGCCGGTACGCATTTACTGCTTTGGCGGCGATGCGGTGCCCCAGGCCAGTTTCGAGTTGGCCAAGCGCGCGCTGCGCCCACAACACATCATCAACGGCTATGGTCCGACCGAGACGGTGGTCACCCCGCTGATCTGGAAAGCCGGCCCAGAACTGCAATGCGGCGCCGCCTATGCGCCGATTGGCAGCCGCATCGGCGATCGCAGCACCTACGTGCTGGACGATCAACTCAACCCCTTGTCCCAGGGCCTTTGCGGCGAGCTGTACCTGGGCGGCGAAGGCCTGGCGCGAGGCTACCTGAACCGACCGGCGATGACCGCCGAACGCTTTGTGCCGGACCCATTTGGCGCGCCAGGCGGGCGTTTCTATCGTTCCGGCGACCTGGTGCGCCAGCGTGCAGACGGCACCACCGATTACATCGGGCGTATCGACCATCAGGTGAAGATCCGTGGTTTTCGCGTGGAGCTCGGGGAAATCGAAGCGCGCCTGCAAGATAACCCGGCCGTGCGTGAAGCGGTGGTCGTGGCCCAGCCGGGCTTGAGCGGGCAACAGCTGGTGGCCTATGTGGTGCCGAGCGATTTGGCGCTGTTGCAAGACGATCGCCAGCCGGCCGCTATCAAGGCACAGCTTAAACGGGTGTTGCCGGGCTACATGGTGCCAGCCCATCTGTTGCTGCTGAGCGCCTTGCCATTGACACCCAATGGCAAGCTCGACCGCAAGGCCTTGCCCAAGCCCGAGGCAGGTGCCTCGCAAGTCGACTATCAGGCGCCGCAAAGCGAGCTGGAGCAACGGATCGCGGTGATCTGGCAGGAAGTCCTGCGCCTGGATCAAGTGGGCCTGAACGACAACTTTTTCGAACTGGGCGGCGACTCGATCATCTCCATCCAGGTGGTTAGCCGTGCCCGCGTGGCCGGGATTCACTTCACGCCCAAGGACCTGTTCCAACACCAAACCGTACAAAGCCTGGCGCTCGTGGCCCGTACCGACAGCCAGCGGGTGCAGATTGATCAGGGGCCAGTGAGCGGTGAAACGCCGCTGTTGCCGGTGCAACAGGTGTTCTTCGAACTGGCGATCCCCGAGCGCTCCCACTGGAACCAATCGGTTCTGCTCAAGCCTGTCACGGCACTGGATGCCGGACGACTGGAGCAAGCCTTGCAGGCACTGGTGTCGCACCACGACGCCCTGCGCATGGCCTTTAGCGAAGACGCGACTGCCCGTTACCTGACGCCTGCGCAACTGCACGCCACGGCGCTGCTGTGGCAGGTCCCGGTGGCTGATGCCCAGGCCCTGGAAACCCTCAGTGAACAAGCCCAGCGCTCCCTGGACCTGGCAAGCGGCGTGGTGATCCGTGCGGTGCTGGCGACCCTGGGAGACGGCTCCCAGCGCTTGTTGGTGGCGATCCATCACCTGGTGGTGGATGGCGTGTCCTGGCGCATTCTCCTGGAAGACCTGCAAAGTGCTTATCGGCAACTGGACGCTGGCCAACCCTTGCAATTGCCGGCCAAGACCAGTGCCTTCAAGACCTGGGCCGAGCGTTTGCATGACCACGCTCGCAGCCCGGCATTGCAGGACGAGTTGCGCTTCTGGCAGGCCCATCTGGCGGGCGCCGTCGCACACTTGCCGTGTGATCACCCCAAGGGTGGGTTGCAGAGCCGCCATGTCCTGACGGTACACACCCGACTGGACAGCAACCAAACCCGGCAATTGCTACAGGTGGCCCCGGCGGCCTATCGCACTCAGGTCAACGACCTGCTGCTGACTGCCCTGGCGCGGGTGATCTGCCGCTGGACGGGGCAGGCCTCCACGCTGATTCAGATGGAGGGCCATGGCCGCGAGGAGCTGTTCGACGAGATCGACCTGACGCGTACCGTCGGCTGGTTCACCAGCCTGTTCCCGGTCAACCTGGCGCCGGCCGCCGGCCTTGGCGACTCGGTCAAGGCGATCAAGGAACAGCTGCGCAGCATTCCGCAGAAGGGTATCGGCTTTGGTGCCCTGCGTTACCTGGGCAACGAGGATGCGCAGCAGGTATTGCGCGGCTTGCCGACCCCGCGCATCACCTTCAACTACCTGGGCCAGTTCGACGGCAGCTTCGATGAAGTGGATGGCGCATTGTTTGTGCCGTCGGCGGAAAATGCCGGCGCCGAGCATAGCCTTGATGCCCCGCTGGGCAACTGGCTGACCCTCAACGGTCAGGTATATGCCGGCGAGTTGAGCCTGGATTGGCGCTTTAGCGCGCAGATGTTTGACACCGCGAGCATTCAGCGCCTGGCCGATGACTTGCAGCAGGAGCTCGCTGCGTTGATCGAGCATTGTACCCAGGCCCTGGGTGTGACCCCATCGGACTTCCCGCTGGCGCGGTTGAGCCAGGCACAGCTGGATGCACTGCCGATGGCCGTGGCGAACATCGAAGACGTCTACCCGCTGTCGCCGATGCAGCAAGGCATGTTGTTCCATACACTGTACGAACAGGACAGTGCCGACTACATCAACCAGATGCGTCTGGATGTCGGCGGCCTTGATCCCCAGCGCTTGCGCCAAGCCTGGCAGGCGGCGCTGGATGCCCATGACAGTCTGCGTTCAGGGTTTGTCTGGCAAGGCGAACTGGCGCAGCCGGTGCAAGTGGTGTTCAAGCACGTCGAGTTGCCCTATGCCTTGCATGACTGGCAAGACCGCAAGGACCTGCCCGCCGCCCTCGACCAATTGGCCGACCAGCAGCGTCAGCAAGGCTTTGAACTGGCCCAGGCACCGTTGCTCAACCTGCAATTGGTACGGATCGGCGACACCCGTCATCACCTGATTTTCACCAGCCATCACCTGTTGATGGACGGCTGGAGCAGCTCGCAATTGCTGGGCGAGGTCCTGCAACGTTACAGCGGCCAAGCCCCGGCAAACCAGCCTGGGCGCTATCGTGACTACATCGGTTGGTTGCAGGCCCAGGACAGTGGTGTCAGCCAGCAGTTCTGGCGCGAGCAACTGGCACCGCTCAGTGAGCCGACCCGGCTGGCCGAAGCGCTGGCCCATGACAAGCACGCCACGGTTTCGGCCAGTGGTTATGCCGATCATTTCTTGACTCTGGATCGTCAACAGACCCAGCACCTGGGCGATTTTGCCCGGGCCAATAAGGTGACCCTCAACACCTTGGTCCAGGCCGCCTGGCTGCTGCTGTTGCAGCGTCATATTGGCCAGTCGGCCGTGGCCTTCGGTGCGACAGTGTCCGGGCGCCCAGCACAGCTCAAAGGCGTGGAGCAACAGATCGGCCTGTTCATCAATACCTTGCCGGTGATCGCCAGCCCGATGCCTGAACAAAGCGTCGCCCAATGGCTGCAAGTGGTGCAGGCGCAGAACCTGGCGTTGCGCGAGCATGAACACACGCCGCTGTTCGATATCCAGCGCTGGGCCGGGCAGGGTGGTGCAGCCCTGTTCGATAACATTCTGGTGTTTGAAAACTACCCGGTGTCCGAAGCGCTGCAACAAGGCGAGCCCGATGAACTGAACTTCGGTGCCGTTCACAGCCATGAACGCACCAACTACCCGCTGACCTTGATGGTCAATGTGGGCGAGCAGTTGGCATTCCAGTTCAGCTATATCGAGGCGAAATTCAACGGTGCGGCCATCGTTGAGCTGGCGGCTTGCCTGGAGACGTTGCTGGCGCGCCTGGCCGAGTCCGCCGAGCGGGCGTTGGGCGAAATCGACCTGTTGCCGGTGGCCCAGCGCCAAGCTGTGGTTACGAGTTGGAACAACACCGCCACCGAATACCCGTTGCAGCAAACGGTGCAACAGCTGATCGAAACCCAGGTCGAGAAAACCCCGGATGTGCAGGCTTTGGCCTTTGGCGAAGAGTGCTTGAGCTATCGCCAGCTCAACGAGCGTGCCAACCAGTTGGCGCATTACCTGATCGAACAGGGTGTTGGCCCGGACGTGCTGGTGGGCGTGGCGGCCGAGCGCTCTACCGAAATGGTGCTGGCGCTGGTGGCAATCCTCAAGGCTGGCGGTGCCTATGTGCCGCTGGACCCGGATTACCCGCAGGATCGCCTGAGCTACATGTTTGAAGACAGCGGCGTAAACCTGCTGCTGACGCAAACCGCGTTGCTGCAACGCCTGCCCTTGACTGACGCGATGCACACCGTGGCCCTGGACCAACCGGGCGACTGGCTGGCGGGTTACAGCACCGTCAATCCGTCGGTGAGCGTGACCGGCGAAAACCTCGCCTACGTGATCTACACCTCGGGTTCCACTGGCAAACCCAAAGGTGCCGGCAACCGCCAGGTCGCCCTGACCAACCGCCTGTGCTGGATGCAACAGGCCTATGGCCTGGATGCCAGCGACAGCGTGGTGCAGAAAACCCCGTTCAGCTTCGACGTTTCGGTGTGGGAATTCTTCTGGCCGCTGATGACCGGTGCTCGACTGGTGGTTGCCGCACCGGGTGATCACCGTGACCCCGCCAAGCTGGTGGAGTTGATCAATCGCGAGCAGATCAGCACCTTGCACTTTGTGCCGTCGATGTTGCAGGCGTTCTTGCAGGACGAATCCGTCCACAGTTGCACCAGCCTCAAACGCATCGTCTGCAGTGGTGAAGCGCTGGCGGTGGATATCCAGCAACAAGTGTTTGCCAAGCTGCCGAATGCCGGCCTGTACAACCTGTACGGCCCGACCGAAGCGGCTATCGACGTGACCTACTGGACTTGCACCGACGAAGGCCGCGATAGCGTGCCGATTGGTCAGCCGATTGCCAACCTGGCCACCTACATCCTCGACAGCAGCCTTGAACCGCTGCCAGTCGGTGTCGTGGGTGAGTTGTACCTGGGCGGCATCGGCCTGGCGCGGGGTTACCACCGTCGCCCAAGCCTGACCGCCGAACGTTTTATCGCCAGCCCGTTTGTGGCCGGCGAGCGCCTGTACCGCACCGGCGACCTGGCCCGTTATCGCGCCGATGGCGTGATCGAATACGGCGGGCGTATCGACCATCAAGTGAAGATCCGTGGCTTGCGTATCGAGCTGGGGGAAATCGAAGCGCGGCTGCTGGAACACGAGGCGGTGCGCGAAGCCGTGGTGCTGGCGCAGGACGGTCCTGCCGGCAAGCGTCTGGTGGGTTACGTGGTGCCTGTCGATGCTGACTTGTGCCAGACCGATTACCTGGCACTGCTCAAGACCTACCTGCTGCAAGAGTTGCCGGAATACATGGTGCCGGCGTCGATCCTGTTGCTGGAGCAGATGCCCCTGAGCCCCAACGGCAAGCTGGCGCGCAATCTACTGCCGCTGCCGGAGGCTGTTCAGGCCCAGTCCTATGTGGCGCCGGTCAATGATGTCGAGGCCACACTGGTTGCCATCTGGCAAACGGTTCTGGGTCTTGCGCAGGTCGGTGTCACCGACAACTTCTTCGCCTTGGGCGGTGACTCCATTGTCTCCATCCAGGTGGTCAGCCGTGCCCGTCAGGCGGGTATCCGTTTCACGCCCAAGGACCTGTTCCAGCACCCGACCGTGCAGGGCCTGGCCACGGTGGCGAAAACCGGTGTCAGTGCGCTGGTTATCGATCAGTCGCCGGTCACCGGTGAAACCCTGTTGCTGGCGATGCAACAGACGTTCTTCGAGCAAGCGATTCCCGAACAGCATCACTGGAACCAGTCGGTCCTGCTCACGCCGCGTCAGGCCCTTGATGGCTCGGCGCTGGAGCAGGCCTTGAACGCGGTCTGTGCCCACCATGACGCCTTGCGCCTGCGCTTTACCGAGCAGGCGTCGGGCTGGACGGCTCGCTTCGGTGAAGTGCAAGCGCAAGCGCAACGCGTGTGGCAAGTCAGCCTTGAGCATGCAGAGGACCTTGCCGTGTATGGCCTTGAAGCCCAGCGCAGCTTGAACCTGCAAGACGGCCAGTTGCTGCGCGCACTGCTGGCGACTTTGGCCGATGGCAGCCAGCGTCTACTGTTGATCATCCACCACCTGGTGGTGGATGGCGTTTCCTGGCGCATCCTGTTGGAAGACCTGCAAGTGGCCTATCAGCAAGCGCAAACGGGCCAGCCTGTGCGCTTGCCGGCCAAGAGCAGTGCTATCAAACACTGGGCAGAGCACTTGCAGGCGTATGCCCGTAGCGAGGTGGTGCAACAAGAGTTGCCGTTCTGGCAGGCCCAGTTGCAAGCGGGCAGCGAGTTGCCTTGCGACCATAGCGACGCGAGCCTGGAAAATCGCCACGCCGTGACGATCCAGACGCAACTGGATGCCACCCTCACGCGCCAGCTGTTGCAACAGGCCCCTGCGGCCTACCGCACCCAGGTCAACGATCTGCTGTTGACCGCGCTGGCGCGGGTGATCAGCCGCTGGACCGGCCAGTCGGCCAGCAGCATTGCCCTGGAAGGTCATGGCCGTGAGGATCTGTTCGAAGACCTCGACCTGACCCGTACCGTGGGTTGGTTCACCAGCCTGTTCCCGGTGCGTTTGCACACTCAGGATGACCTTGGCGCATCAATCAAGGCGATCAAGGAGCAACTGCGGGCAATCCCACACAAAGGTATTGGTTTTGGTGCGCTGCGTTACCTGGGGGATGAGGCGAGCAAGGCCGCCTTGAGTGCCCTGGCGATGCCACGTATTACCTTCAACTACCTGGGGCAGTTCGACAGCCAGTTTGATGACGCTGCCTTGTTCGTGCCTGCCAGTGAGTCGGCCGGCGCCGAGCAAAGCGCCGCCGCCAACCTGGCCAATTGGCTGACCCTCAACAGCCAGGTCTATGGCGGCGAATTGAGCCTGAGCTGGACCTTCAGCCAGAAGATGTTCGACAGCCAAACCATCCAGGCTCTGGCGGACGACTATGCCCAGGAACTGAGCGCACTGATCGCCCATTGCTGCGATGGCGTGCACGGTGCGGTCACGCCGTCCGACTTCCCCCTGGCTGGCTTGAGCCAGGAGCAGTTGGACAGCCTGCCGTTGCCAGCCAGCGCGGTTGCCGACATTTACCCACTGTCGCCGATGCAACACGGCATGCTGTTCCACAGCCTGTACGAGCAGGCGAGCGGCGCCTACATCAACCAGTTGCGGGTCGATGTCGACGGCTTGCAGGTTGAGACCTTCCGCGCGGCCTGGCAGGCGGCGCTGGACGAGCATGACATCCTGCGCAGCGGCTTCCTCTGGCAGGGCTCGTTCGAGCGGCCGGTGCAGGTGGTACACAAACACGTGAGCGTGCCGTTGAGCGTGCTCGACTGGCAGTCCCGTACCGATCTTGACCAGGCCCTGGATGCCCTGGCCCTGGGCGAGCGCGAACAGCCTTTCGATTTGCAGCAGCCGGGGCTGTTGCGCCTGACGCTGGTGCGCACAGGCGAAGACCGCTATCACCTGATCTACAGCAACCATCACATCCTGCTCGACGGCTGGAGCAACGCGCAGTTGTTCGGCGAGGTGTTGCAGCGCTATACCGGAGAGGCGGTGGCGCCATTTGCCGGACGCTACCACGACTACATCGCCTGGCTGCAACGCCAGGATCGAGCGGTGAGTGAGGCGTTCTGGAAGCAGCAATTGGCGCAACTCAATGAGCCGACGCGGCTGGCCCACAGTGTCAGTCATGGTGTCGAAAGCCTGGGCAGTGGTCATGCCGAGCAGGTCCGTGTACTGGACCGCAGCTTTACCCAACAGCTGGGCGAGTTTGCCCGCCAGCAGAAAGTCACCCTCAACACATTGGTGCAAGGGGCCTGGCTGCTGCTGTTGCAACGCTATACCGGTCAGGACGCGGTGGCCTTTGGTGCCACGGTGTCTGGGCGTCCGGCAGAATTGCCGGGTGTCGAGCAGCAGATCGGCCTGTTTATCAACACCTTGCCTGTGGTCGCCAGCCCACGGCCCGAGCAGCGTTTGGGTGAATGGCTGGAGCAATTGCAGGCACAGAATTTCGCCCTGCGTGAGCAGGAGCACACGCCGCTGTTCGACATTCAGCGCTGGGCCGGGCAGGGCGGTGAAGCGCTGTTCGATAACATTCTGGTGTTCGAGAACTACCCGGTGTCCGAGGCTTTGGAGCAGGGCGCAACCGGTGGCCTGCGCTTTGGCACGGTGGCCAACCATGAACAGACCAACTACCCGTTGACGGTGTTGGTGAATATGGGCGAACGCTTGTCGCTGCATTTTAGTTTTGATCTGGGCAGTTTCAGCGAAGGCGCTATCGAGCAGATTGCGACGGGGATGATCCACCTGCTGGGTTGTCTGGAGGCTGATACGTTGCTGGGTGATATCGACCTGTTGCCGGTGGCTGAGCGCCAACGGTTGATCGAGGGCTGGAACACCACCACCACCACCGAATACCCGTTGCAGCAAACGGTGCAACAACTGATCGAAACCCAGGTCGAGAAAACCCCAGATGCCCCGGCGTTGGCGTTTGGTGAAGAACGCTTGAGCTATCGCCAGCTCAACGACCGCGCCAACCAGCTCGCTCACTACCTGATTGAACAGGGCGTTGGCCGGGATGTGTTGGTGGGCGTGGCGGCCGAGCGCTCTACCGAAATGGTGCTGGCGCTGGTGGCAATCCTCAAGGCTGGCGGTGCCTATGTGCCGCTGGACCCGGATTACCCTCAGGATCGCCTGAGCTACATGTTTGAAGACAGCGGCGTGAACCTGCTGCTGACGCAAACCGCGTTGCTGCAACGCCTGCCCTTGACTGACGCAATGCACACCGTGGCCCTGGATCAACCGGGCGACTGGCTGGCGGGCTACAGCACCACCAACCCATCGGTGGGCGTGACCGGCGAAAACCTCGCCTATGTGATCTACACCTCCGGTTCCACCGGTAAACCCAAAGGCGCCGGCAACCGCCACGTCGCCCTGACCAATCGTCTGTGCTGGATGCAACAGGCCTATGGCCTGGCCGCCAGCGACACCGTGGTGCAGAAAACCCCGTTCAGCTTCGACGTCTCGGTGTGGGAGTTTTTCTGGCCGCTGATGACCGGTGCTCGGCTGGTGGTTGCCGCACCGGGTGATCACCGCGACCCCGCCAAGCTGGTGGCGTTGATCAACCGCGAGCAGATCAGCACCTTGCACTTTGTACCGTCGATGTTGCAGGCGTTCTTGCAGGACGAATCCGTCCACAGTTGCACCAGCCTCAAACGCATCGTCTGCAGTGGTGAAGCGCTGGCGGTGGATATCCAGCAACAAGTGTTTGCCAAGCTGCCGAATGCCGGCCTGTACAACCTGTACGGCCCGACCGAAGCGGCTATCGACGTGACCTACTGGACTTGCACCGACGAAGGCCGCGACAGCGTGCCGATTGGTCAGCCGATTGCCAACCTGGCCACCTACATCCTCGACAGCAGCCTTGAACCGCTGCCAGTCGGCGTAGTGGGTGAGCTTTACCTGGGCGGCATCGGCCTGGCGCGGGGTTACCACCGTCGCCCAAGCCTGACCGCCGAACGTTTTATCGCCTGCCCATTCGTGGCCGGTGAACGGCTGTATCGCACCGGCGACCTGGCCCGCTACCGCGCCGATGGCGTGATCGAATACGCCGGGCGTATCGACCATCAAGTGAAGATCCGCGGCCTGCGTATCGAACTGGGTGAAATCGAAGCGCGGCTGCTGGAACACGAGGCGGTGCGCGAGGCCGTGGTGCTGGCCCGCGACGGCAAGCAACTGGTGGGTTATGTGGTACTGGAACCTTCGGTTGACGCTGATTGGCGTCACATCCTCACCGAGCATCTGCACGCCTGCCTGCCGGATTACATGGTGCCGAGCCAATGGGTAGCGCTGGAGCATCTGCCGCTGTCGGCCAATGGCAAGCTGGATCGCAAGGCCTTGCCGGCACCGGATCAGGTCCAGGAGGCCTATGTAGCACCGAGTACCGCCGCCGAGCAGGCGCTGGTGGCTATCTGGCAAGGGGTGCTGGGCCGGGAGCAGGTGGGGGTCACCGATAACTTCTTCGCACTGGGCGGTGATTCGATTGTGTCGATTCAGGTGGTCAGCCGCGCCCGGGAAGCGGGTCTGGGCTTGAGCCCGAAGGATTTGTTCCAGCACCCGAATATTCGAGCTTTGGCCCTGCGAGTGGTGAACCTGGACGGCGCCGAGCCTGAGCCCGAGCATGTAGCGGATCAGGTACTGCACAGCCTCAGCCCCGAGCAGGTGCAGGCGTTGCCGATCCCGATGGCACAGGTGCAAAGCCTTTACCCGCTGTCGCCGATGCAGCAGGGCATGCTGTTCCTGGGCCTCAATGCTCCGGATGCCGAGCTGTACGTCAACCAACTAAGCCTGCCGGTCAAGGGCTTGCAGGTGGAGCGCTTCAAGCGGGCCTGGGAAGTGGCGTTCGCCCGCCATCCAATCCTGCGCACCGGCTTCGTCTGGCAAGACCTTGAGCAGCCGCTGCAATTTGTCATGGATCATCTGGAGGTGCCGCTGCGCGAGCTCGACTGGCGCGACGAAGTTGAACCTGAACGACGTGTGCAGGCATTGGCGGCGAGTGAACGAGTCCAGGGTTTTGACCTCAATCAGCCACCGCTGCAACGGATTATCCTGGTGCGCCTGGACGACCAGCGCCATCAGTTGATCTGGACCTATCATCACATCCTCATCGATGGCTGGAGCATCTCCCAGTTGATCGGTGAAGTGCTGGCCGAGTATTCCGGGCAGGCATTGGCGCCGGCATTGCCGTACGAAAACTACATCAGCTGGCTGCAACGCCAGGATGCCCAGGCGGGCGAGCAGTTCTGGCGCCAACAGTTGGCGGTGCTGGATCAGCCGACCTACCTGGCCGATACGGTTGCGGCGGTTCGTCAGGGCAAGGGCCATAAGGCGCTTTACAGCCGTTTCGACAGCGCCACCACCGAAGGCTTCAAGGGCTTTGCCCAAAGCCAGAAAGTGACGTTGAACACCCTGGTGCAGGCGGCCTGGTTGTTGCTGTTGAGCCGTTACAGTGGTCAGCGCAGCGTGGCATTCGGTGCCACGGTATCGGGACGGGCGGCCAGCCTGCCGGGTTCCGAGCGAATTTTGGGGCTGTTCATCAATACCTTGCCCGTGATCCAGGAAATCACCCCGCACCACTGCGTTGGTGATTGGCTGCGCCAGTTGCAGGCCTACAACCTGGACATGCGCGAGCGCGAATACACCCCGCTGGCCGATATCCAGCGTTGGGCCGGCAAGGCCGGGCAGGCGTTGTTCGACAGTATTATCGTCTTCGAGAACCAGCCGATCGACCAGGCCCTGCGCCAATGGCAGGACGACAGCCTGGCGTTCGGCGACAGCGCCAGTGCCGGGTTGACGGACTTCCCGATGGACTTGATGGTCACCCTCGAAGACGGTCTGGTGATCGAATACATGTACCTGCAGGAACACTTCAGTGATGCCGTGGTGGAAGGCATTCGCGCCAATATGGAAGGACTGATCCAGCGCCTGGCCAGCGACGCCGGGCAACGCCTGGGCGCCATCGGTCTGCCTGCCACACCGTCAGCGGTGCAGGCTGCGGCAGCGGTGCGTGAGTCGGGCTGGGTGCATGAACAGATCAGCCAGTTGGCGGCGGCCCAGGGCGATGCTCCGGCGGTGCTGTTTGCCGAGCGGCGCCTGTCATTTGCCGCGCTGCATACCCGCGCAAACCGTTTGGCCCGGGCCCTGATCGCCGAGGGCGTGGGCCCGGATGTGCGGGTCGGCGTGGCCTTGCCGCGCAGCGAAACCATGATCGTCGCGCTGTTGGCGGTGCTCAAGGCCGGTGGCGCGTATGTGCCGCTGGATGCCAGTTATCCACGCGAACGCCTGGCCTACATGATGCAGGACTCGGGTATTGCGCTGCTGTTGACCGACAGCTTGTTACGTGGGCAGTTGCCGATTCCGGCCAACGTTCATGTACTGGAACTCGACCAACTGACGCTCGATGGTTTACCGGACACTGCGCCTGCGGTGACGGTGCACGGGGAAAATCTCGCGTACGTGATCTACACCTCCGGTTCCACCGGGCAGCCCAAGGGCGTGGCGGTCAGTCACGGTCCGCTGGCCATGCACTGCCAGGCCATCGGCGAGCGCTATGAGATGAGCCCGAATGACTGTGAGTTGCACTTTATGTCGTTCGCCTTCGACGGTGCTCACGAGCGCTGGCTGACCACCTTGACCCATGGTGGCCGGCTGTTGATTCGCGATGACAGCCTGTGGACCCCGGAGCAGACCTACGCGGCCATGCATGAGCATGGCGTGACGGTGGCGGCGTTCCCGCCGGTGTACCTGCAACAGCTGGCCGAACAGGCCGAGCGCGATGGCAACCCGCCGCCAGTGCGCATCTACTGCTTCGGTGGCGATGCGGTGCCCCAGGCCAGTTTCGACCTGGCCCAGCGCGCCTTGCGCCCGCGGTTCATCATCAATGGCTATGGCCCGACAGAGACGGTGGTGACACCGTTGATCTGGAAAGCCGGGCCACAGGACGTTTGCGGCGCCGCCTATGCGCCGATTGGCAGCCGTATCGGCAATCGCAGCGCCCATGTGCTGGACATGGATCTCAACCTGTTGCCGAGCGGTCTTGCCGGTGAGTTGTATCTGGGCGGCGAGGGGCTGGCCCGAGGGTATCTGAACCGGCCGGCGATGACCGCCGAGCGCTTTGTTCCCGATCCTTACAGCCTCGACGGCGCACGCCTGTACCGTTCCGGCGACCTGGTTCGCCAGCGGGCAGACGGTACGACCGATTACCTGGGGCGTATTGACCAGCAAGTAAAGATCCGTGGTTTCCGTATCGAACTGGGCGAAGTCGAGGCATGCCTCAAAGACAGCGCCGAGGTGCGCGAAGCGGTGGTCATTGCCCGTGATGCCGGTAGTGGCAAACAATTGCTGGGTTATGTGATTGCCGCCGACAGCGCGGTCGATCAAGGCCTCGTCCAGCGCCTGCGGGAGCAGTTGCAGCAGACGCTTCCCGACTACATGGTGCCGACCCACTTGATCCGCCTGGAGCAGTTGCCACTGACACCGAACGGCAAGCTGGATCGCAAGGCCTTGCCGGAGCCGTCCGCCAATCTCGCCACCGGCGGCTACGTCGCGCCGGTGACCGAGGTGCAAAAGGCCCTGGCGCAACTGTGGCAGACCTTGCTCAAGGTGGAGCGTGTCGGCTTGGATGACAACTTCTTCGAACTGGGCGGCGACTCGATTCTCAGCCTGCAACTGGTGGCCCGCTCCCGTGTGCTGAAAAACCAGGGGTTCAGCCTCAAGCTGCGGGACCTGATGCAGAAACCGACCATTGGCGAGTTGACCGCCGATGCTTCGGCCGCTGTGCAACGTTCACCGCTGCTGGTCCTCAGCCCTGCGGTGGCCGGGCGCTCGCCGCTGTTCTGTGTGCATGCGGGCTTTGGCACGGTGTTCGATTACGAGCCGCTGGCACGGGCACTGTCCGGCCAGCGACAGGTGATCGCCATTCAGTCGCGGATGCTGCTTGATCCGCTCTGGCAGGACGCGTCGCTGCACAGCATGGCTCGCGACTACGTCGCTTATCTGCGTCAGCAGCAAGCCGAGGGGCCTTACCACCTGATCGGCTGGTCACTGGGCGGTACGCTGGCGTCGCTGATGAGCGCAGAGTTGCAACGCCAGGGCCAGACAGTGGAACTGCTGGGTTTGCTGGATGCGTATGTGCCTGGCGAGCCATCGGTGCCGGTGGATGACTGGCAGGCGGATCTGCGCGAGTTCATCGAAGTGACTCGCTTCGACCTTTCCCGACACCTGAAGCTGTCTGGCGCTGAGACTGCGCAAAACCTGCGCCAGCTGTTGGCCGACGCCCTGGCGCGGGAGGGTAGCGATGCGACCCGGCCAGGCTTCGGCGCCGACGAGTTGGCCCAGGTGTTTACCGTGGCACGACACCTCAAGCAGCGCTCGCTGCAACTGGCGGCGTGCGAGCCGCTCAAGGTTCGTCCCCAGTGTTGGTGGACGGCAGGTCGCGGCGAAGAGGCGATACGCTTGGCCGGGCAGCTTGAGCAGCCCACCGCCGGTTATCTGCTCGATTGTGGTCACTTTGAAGTGCCGCGCTCCGAACAATTGTTGGCGTGGCTGGTGGACGTCCTGGCGGAACCGGTTGCGGTCCTTTGAAACCCTGAATACACACCGGGCGAGACCTCAGGTCTGCCCGGTACTACAGAGTGCCTTGTATGTCATTGAATCCTGATATTGCTGCTTTTCTTGAACTGGTGGGCAGCGGCCGGGCCACGGGGAAAAACCTGGCCATGCATCAACTGTCGCCGCAGCAGGCCCGCGAACAATTTGACCTGTCGTCGCAAATGATGGACGCCGGCGCCGCCGACCTGGAGCAGGTGGACAGCCTCGATATCCTGAGCCGCGACGGCCAGCCACTGCCGGCCCGTCTGTACAGCGCCAGCCGCCTTGATCTTGCCGCGCCGGCCCCGGCGTTGTTGTACTTGCATGGCGGCGGCTATGTGGTGGGCAGCCTCAACTCCCATGATTCGTTGTGCCGGGCCTTGGCCGAAAGTGCCGGCTGCGCGGTGTTGTCGGTGGCGTATCGACTGGCGCCGCAGTGGCGTTTTCCCACGTCGGCCGAGGACGCCGAAGATGCCTGGCACTGGCTGGTGGAAGAGGGCACCGGGCTGGGTATCGATACGCAGCGATTGGCGCTGGCTGGCGACAGCGTGGGCGGCAGTCTGGTGGCAGTGTTGGCGGCGCAACTGGCCCGTAATAGTGCGCCGGTTCAGCCGCGTTTGCAGGTGCTGATCTATCCGGTGACGGATGCCAGCCGCAGCACTGCTTCCCTGAAGCGGTATGCCTCCGGGTATTTGCTGGAGAAGGACACGTTGGAATGGTTCTACGGGTTGTATCAGCGGGAGCTGGCTGACCGTCAGGACCCTCGTTTTTCGCCGCTGTTGGGCGCGGTGCCCGAGGGGCTGGCGCCGACCTTGATGATCCTTGGCGAATGCGATCCCTTGCATGACGAGTGTTTGGCGTATGTGGTGCATTTGCGTGAGGCGGGGACGACGGTGAACGTAACGGTTTACCCCGGCATGACCCATGACTTTTTGCGCATGGGCGCGATTATTGATGAGGCTGAAGAAGCGCAGCAGGAGATTGGAGGTGCTTTGCGCCAGGTGTTTGGTTTGGGTTGATTTTTGGCGGCCGTTTAGCACAAACGAAAAAAGCGCATCAGCCGGGCTGATGCGCTTTTTTCATGGGCGCTCGTTCCACAAGGAACGAGGCCCGAGGATGGATCAGTAGGTGTACTTGAACGATGTCATGAAGTTGCGCGGAGCGCCCCACACGCCACCGGTGGTGGTAGTGGAATACTCTTGGTCGAACACGTTGTTCAGGTTTACCGAGGCCGACAGGTTTTCCGAGATGTCGTAGCGCGCCATCAGGTTGGCGACGGTGTAAGGCTTCTGCTCATTGGTTTTGAGGTCAAAGCCCGCTTTGCTCTGCCAGTTGAAACCACCACCGACTGTGACCTTGTCCAGAGGCCCTGTCAGGCGGTAGCTGGTGAATGCCTTGAGGCTGTGACGCGGGATCTGGGTGGCAATCCGCTTGTCATCCTGATCGGTGCTGACGCTATAGGTATAGCCACCCGCCGCTTGCCAACCTTGGGCGAGTTCGCCGTTGAACTCCCATTCCACGCCCTGGGAGGTCGTGCCCTTGGTGGCTTTGTAGGCTTGCGAGCTGGAAGGCGTCAAGTTGGTGCCGTCGTAGACACCCAGGTTGTCCTGCTCAACCTTGAACAAGGCGAGGCTGGTATTGAGCTTGCCGTCGTTGAGGGCCGCCTTGACCCCGGCTTCGTAGCCAGTGCCTTCTAGAGGGTCCAGGTAGGCACCGCTGACCGACTCCAGGGACTGCGGGTTGAAAATCTTGGTGTAGCTGGCATACACCGACCAGATTTCGCTCAGGTCATACACCAGGCCGGCGTAGGGAATCACGACCCCGGTTTCCGTGCGCTTGTTCTGGCTGACGTCGCCGGAGTAATAGCGGGTTTCATCGTCCTGTTTCCAGTCGATCACCCGGCCGCCGACGATCAGGGTGGTATCGTCGTTGAGGTGAAAGCGCGAGGTCATGTAGGCCGCGTACTGGTTTTCCTTGAAGTTCTGCTCGCCTTGCTTGACGAAGTCCGGCTTGGCGACGTTGCCGTTCCAGTCGTTGATCGGGCCGATGGTCCCGTTGTAGCCGGCAGAGTTGCCGGGGCGTATCCAGCCGCCGTAGTCCGGGGCATCTTCGTTACGGATCTGCGACAGGGTGACGCCAGTAATCAGCTCGTGTTCGCGACCAAACAACTGGAAAGGACCGGTGAGGTACGCGTCGACGGCGTTCTGTACAGGGTTGCCCTTGAACTTGTTCGGCATCACGTAGCCACCCAGGCCGGTGTTCTGGTCGATGCTGCCGGCGAGGAAGACGATCTCCGAGTCGTACTTGTTTTCGTTGCGGCTGTATTCGGCCTTGCCGCTCCAACCGTTATCGAACTGGTGTTCGATGGAGGTGAAGAAGGTGGTCTGTTCGTGATCGAAGTAGGACCAGTCGGCAGAGGTGTTGAAGGCGCGCTTGAGGTCGGTTTTGTTACCGTTGCTGTAGGTCAGCGGGAAGCCGCTGCGCGGAGGCTGGTTGGTGTGTACGGTCAGGTAGCTGAAGCCTGCGGTGAGCAGGGTGCTTTCGCTCAGGTCAAACTCGGTGATGCCGTAGACCAGGTTGCGGTCCTGCTTGAAACGGTCGACCCAGGCGCCCTGGGTCTTGTAGTCCATGACCAGGCGGCCGCGGATGTTACCGGTTTCGGTCAGCGGGCCGGACACGTCGACGCTGGTGCCGTAGCGATCCCAACTGCCGGCTTCACCGCCGATGACCAGTTGCGGGGTAAAAGTGGGGCGTTTGCGGATCATGTTGATGGTCGCGGACGGATCGCCCATGCCGCTGATCAAGCCGGTAGAGCCACGGACCACTTCAATGCGGTCATACATGGCGGTGTTCTGGGTGTAGTTGTCCAGGCGCGAGGAAGTGGGCACACCGTCGATTTCATAGTTGTTGATCTGGAAGCCACGGGAGTAGTAGGCGTCCGAGTCGGCACCCAGGCCTTCACGCACCACGGTGATGCCCGAAACGGCCTCAAGGGTGTCGGTGAGGTTGGTCAGGTGCTGATCCTGGATTCGTTGCTGGGTAATGACCGTGATCGACTGTGGCGTTTCCTTCAGGGGGATATTCAGCCGCGTCGAACTGCTGGACGAGTCCGTGGTGTAGGAACCGGTGCCTTCGGTGGTCGAACCCGGCGCCTTGCCGGAGATGCTGATGGCGTTCAGCTGCAGCGCTGCGTCGGTACTGGCTGGGGTCAGCGAAATGGTATTACCGGTCTGCGAATAGTTGATGCCGCTGCCCTGCAACAGGGTTTCCAGCGCCTGTGCTGGCTCCAGCGTGCCATTCACCGGTTTGGATTGAAGCCCGATAACCGTGTCCTGCCCGTACAGAATTTGCACGTTGGCTTGCTGACCCAGTGACTGCAAGGCGCTGGACAGCGGTTGTGCAGGGATATTCAACGGCACCGGAGCGGCCTGGGACTGGGTAGCGGCCATGGCCATGCTCAGTACGGCGCTGGACAGCAGGGTCCGCTTGAAGATCGGTCGCCGGGCTTGGGTCGCCAGGACGGGACGGCGCAGGATTGAGGTGTTCATCGCGTGAAGGGGCTCCAGAGAAGTGTGGTCAGAATTTTTGTTAATAAGAATTATTATTAGACGCATCGCGGACGAAAAACCGGATGGAAAGTTCTCCAAAAAAAACAAAGCAGGGGATAAATGTTGAAAGCCGCGGGTGAAGGCGCCGGTATGTTTCTGTGCTGCTGTAAAGACGAACCGGGCCTTCAGCAATTTAGTCGGCACATAAAAAAGCCCCTGGAACACTTGTTTCCAGGGGCTTCGGTCGATCCGCAGGGCTGGGGTCAGGCCACTTCTGCCTCGACCATGACGCGCCCGGATTCCATTCTTACCAGTTGGTCCGCGACGTCGAAGTAACGGTCATCGTGGGAAATGACGATGATGGTCTTGCCCAGGCGCTTGAGGTCCGGCAACAACTCGGTATAGAAAATCCGCCGGAAGGTCGGGTCTTGGTCCGCCGCCCATTCATCGAACACCAGCACCGGGCGCTCTTCCAGCCAGGCGTTGACCAGGGCGAGGCGTTTACGCTGGCCGGTGGACAGGTCGGTGGTGGTGAAATTGCCGTCCTTGACGCTGACCTTGTGGGCGATCTCCAGGCGTTCCAGGTATTTGTTGGCGTCTTCGGGAATCTGCTGGTCACCCTGGACCACGTCATCGAACAGGTAGTAGTCGGCAAATACCGTGGTGAACAGTTGGCGGTAGTCGTCGCGGTTCGCGGCGTCGATGGCCTGGCCGTTGAGGCGGATTTCCCCCTGCTGCGGCGCATACAGCCCCAATAGCAACTTGATCAGGGTGGTTTTGCCACAACCGTTTTCACCGACGATGAACACGATATCGCCCTGACGAATGCTCAGGTTGACCGGCCCTAGGCGGAATGGATCGCTGCCCGGTACTTCAGGGAACGCATAACTGACGTTGTTCAGCTCCAGGCTATGCACCGGGCTGGCCTTGTCGCCCTGGTCGTTGAGCAGCAGGTGCGGCTCCGGCGAGGAAAACTGTTCTGACAGCTCGGCGATGCGGCGAAAGGCAATCTGCGCACGACTGACAATGGGCAGGGTGCCGATCAGGTGCTCCAGGGGGCCTTTCATGTACAGCAGCACCAGCACGAAACCGCTCATCACGCTTTTATCAGCGCTGGGCCAGAGGGTTTGCAGGGCCAGGGCCAGGCCGATGACCACGAAGAACAGCATCGAGCCGAAGGTCTTGGCGATGACAAAGGTGTTGATCGAGCGCACCTGAGTCTTGCAGATGAAGTCGGCGGTGGACTGAATGCCCGAGACAAACATGCGCTGGCGACGTGGGCGGTGGATGCGCAGTTCCTTGGCGCCTTCAGCGATCGCGTTGTAGTGCTTTTGCAGATCGTCTTCGGCATCCCGCGCCGCCATGAAACCCTTGATTCCCGCGCCTTGTGCCAGGTACTGAACCACGGTGCCGATGACGATGGCCACCACCATCAGCAGGAACATTGGCCACGACAACATCGCCAGATAGCCCATGCAGCCGAGGGTGACCGTCAGGGAAATGGCCAGCGGGGCGAAGGCAAAGGCGAAGTCGCTGATGGTGTCGACGTCGTGGGTCAGCACCGGGATCAACCGGTGGCTGCGATAGCGTTCGATCTGTTCGATGGGCGCCGACAGCACTTTCTCGCCCAGCTCTTTGCGCAGCTTGGCGATGATGTGTTGGCCGACGTAGTTGGTGCCGATGTCCGAGCAGATCGCGCTGATCAAGGCCAGTACGCACAGGCTGACAAACAGTGCCACGACCCCTTGGGTCAGGCCTGTTTGTGAGTGCAGGGCGTTGTTGATCGTTGCCAGCAGCACCGTCACGCTCAGGCCGCCGACCATGCCCAGCGCGATGGACAGGGCAACCACCAGTCGAAAGGGTTTCAGAAGGGTGAACAATTCATGAATTGCACCGCGCTTGGGCTGGGTCATGAGAGGTGAGTTCCTTGGGGATCGAGGCAGATACCCAGTAGAACGTCTGGCCAGGGATTTAATTTAACCGGCCGCCGACTGGTGGCGACCGGTTTTTCCAAAGCCTGCGGGGGCGTTTCAGAGATCGCGCACGACGCGAAAACCGATCCAGTCGCCACGGGTTTGCGGGTAGATGTTGTTGCGGTTGCCGGAGCGAGAAAAGATCGGTGCTTCGCCCCAGTCATTGCCGCGAATCTGCAGGGACTCGCAGCCCGGCTCTACCCAGGCGCTGCCGTCGGTGGGTGCGCCGATGTAGTTGGGATGTTCGCAGTCGGCTACCCACTCGTAGACGTTGCCGTGCATGTCGTACATGCCGAATGCGTTGGGCGGGTAGCTGCCCACGGGCGCGCTGTAGCTGTAGCCATCTGCCGGGCCGTAGGTGTTGGCATGTTTGGCGATGCTGTATTCCTTGCCTTCATCGAACGGGAATGGAAACGGCCCGGTGGAGCCAGCGCGGGCGGCGTATTCGCGCCGGGCCTCGCTGACCAGGTGGTAGCGTTGCCCAGTGATTTTCGACAGCCAGGTGACGTAGCTCTTCACATCGTCAAAGTCCATGCACACCGCCGGCTGGCGCGGGCCTTGAGGGTAGCGTGGCTTGCTGGCGATGCATTCGCGGCCGGGACGCTCATCGCCATTGGCGATCTTGACCCCGGTCTGGCGCACATAACTGTCCCACTCGGCAGCGGTGATCTGGAACCGGCTCATGGCGAAGGGCTTGGCGAAGGTCACCTCGTGCATCGGTCCTTCATCGGGCTCGCGGCCGACTTCATCTTCCGGCGTGCCCATGGTGAAGGTGCCGGCCGGCAGCACGACCATTTCCGGGCAATCCTTGCAGTCCTTGAACACCTTGCCCGGTGCAGGGATGGCGGCCTGGGCGATACCGGGCAGCAGCGCGCCGCACAGCGCAGTCAGGGCCAGGGCTGCCAGTGGTTTAAGGCGTTGGCGATGGAGGCTTGGGATATCACTGTTCATGGGAGATCTCGATCAATTGAAAAAGGGCAGGCGTCAACGATTGGCCACTGGCTTGGCGGCTTTCTGCACCTGGTCCCAGACCCGCAGGAAGTTGGCGCCCCACAGCTTGGCGATGTCCGCTTCGGAGTAGCCGCGCTGGATCAACTCGGCGGTCACGTTGCGCACCTCGCTGACGTTTTCCCAGCCCTTGACGCCGCCGCCTTCGTTGAAGTCCGATGCGATGCCGACGTGGTCGATACCGATTTTGCCCACGGTGTAGTCGATAGCGTCGCCCAGGTCCTTGAGGGTGGCCTTGGGTTCTTCTTCGAGAATGGCGTAGAGCCCTTGGGCGTATTGGCCGAACTTCTGTTCGGGCCAGGCCGCAATGATCGGGTCGCCAGGCATCAACGCCATGGCCAGGTTGGGAAGTGGTGGCAGATCAAAGCGGGCGCGCAGGGCGTTGAGCTTGTCCTGAGTAGGCTGGCTGAGGGGCCTCAGATAGGCCGGGAAACCCACCACCTGGACCACGCCGCCACTGTTTTTGATCAGTTGCATTTCCTTGTCGCTGAGATTACGCGGGATGTCCACGGCGGCGCGCGGTGCCGAGTGGGAGGCGACCATCGGTGTGCGGCTCAGGTGTGCGACCTGTTCCAGGGCCTTGGTCGACATTTGTGAAACATCGATAATCACCCCCAGGTCATTGAGGCGATGAACTGCCTGTTTGCCGATGTCCGAGAGCCCGTCGAGAGCGTCCGGCGAGTCATTGAAAAACGGCAGTGGGCGCGATGAGTCCGACCAGGCGTTGTTGCCGATATAGCTGAAGCCGAACATGCGCATGCCCCGCGCCGTCCACAGGTCCAGCAGGTTCAGGTCATTGCCCAGCGGGTAGGCGTTGAGCATGCTGATAAAGACCGCGAACTTGCCTTCGCCATGCAGGCGCCGAAAGTCATCCGGGGTGTAGGCAATACCGACCTGATTGGGGAAGTCGCGGACCATGCCGGAGATGATCTGGTAGCGAACCTCCTGCTGATGGCGCGCTTCTTCGACAAAGCCTTCGGTGGGTTTGTGCGGGGCGTTGGGGCCGTTCCACATTTCCGGCCAGCCGAAGATGGTCAGTGCCGCCCCGGAGAGGCGCCCGCGGTTGGCCTTGGCCAGGTCAAACTGGCCGCTGCCATCCTTGTCGGCTTCATTGCCCGCGGTACCGAAGTCCAGGGGCACGGTGATATGGCTGTCGAAAGACAGCAGCCGATTGTGCAGTTCATCCGCTTGCTTGATTACTTCCAACGGATACCCGGCGTTGCCCTTGAACCAGTAATCCCAGACCAGAAAACCTGCCCCGGCGCCAATGGCCAGGGCCAGCGGCAGGCCGATATATAGAGCCTTTTTCGAACGTGGTTTTGTCATTGCCATCTCAGTCGGTTCGCTGTCGAGGTGCAGGCGCAAGGGCCCTTTGCTATCTGGGAAGAACGAGCGGTGGGCTTGGAAATTTAGGCGGGCCGCCAAGGCTAATGCCGATCAGTTAAGCGAACGAGCCCCCCCTGTAGGAGCGAGCTTGCTCGCGATGGTCGTTAACGATGACGCGGGTTTCCTGGATGAATGCGGTGCCCTCAGGTTCTTCGCGAGCAAGAACTAGGCGTCCCCCTCGCTCCTACAGTAGTTGGCTTAACTGATCGGCATTAGGCACCAGGGCTGGTAAATTTCCCGTCGATGCAAACGTTCTAGCTTGGATAAAGCCTGCTTCAGGGCTGACACAGGTAGGACAATGACGATTTCTCGACGAGGGTTCATCGCAGGCCTGGCGCTGACGGGCGCCGCAGTGCCCGCAGCCTTTTATGCCCATCGCGAGTTGACGCGTGAAGAGTTCCCGATCACGCCGGGGGAGGCCACGGTGGATCTGGCGGACACCGCCGGCCAGCAAATGGCCGACACCCTGCGTGGCGTCTGGAGCCTGCGTTTGGAAGGGCGCGACGCCGGCCTGAAAGGCCTGCCCGTCAATGGCCTGGAGTTGTTTCTCGATATTGCCCCGCGGGGTCGAGGCTTGCGCGGTTACCTGGACACCTCCGAGCAACTGCGCTCTGACGGTGAGCCGCGTTATCAGGTATTGGGTGATCTGGCGCCGGGCAATGCGGCCCTGCTGTATTGGCGCCTGATTGACCGGGAGTCGCCAGACGGCTCGCCCACCTACGAATTTAAGATGACCCTCGATGAGGTCTGGGCTGAATTTGGCAACGCCGGCAGTGGCACCCTTAGCGGGCAAATCCTGCCACTGGACAGGCCACTGGCCTTGCCCGAGCGGGACAGTCGTTTTATCGCCACCAAGCAACTGTTTCCCGAGGCTCGGGAACGCATCGGCTTGAACTCGACGTTGCTGGCCTGGCTGATTTCACCCGAACACCGCCTGTTTCATCAGCTCTGGCACGCCTCGCGGGACCAGTGGCACAACCTGTCCGAAGACAAGCGCAACGCGTTGCGCGGGATCGGCTGGCAGCCCGGCCCACGGGACCAAGAGCGCGATGCCCGTGGCCCGCGCAAGGACCGCAACGGCTCGGGGATCGACTTTTTCTTCATGCACCGGCACATGCTCGGCGCGGCGCGCTCGATGCAGGACCTGCCATCCTGGCCGCGCTTCCCCGAGCCCCAGCCGGCCCTTGAGCGTGACCGCCGGGGATTTGCCCGGTATTTCGACAACCACGACGGTTTCGCCTTGCCGCCGACCTGGCTGGCTGCCGATGACAGTGAATACACGCAGTGGGTCAGTGACATCAAGGCGGCCGAGACTTATCACGGCAACTTTCAGGTCTGGGAGTCGCAGTACCGCGACCCGCGTTATTTGGCCCGGTTGACCTTGGGGCAGTTTGGTTCAGAGGTTGAGTTGGGTCTGCATGACTGGCTGCACATGCGCTGGGCGTCGGTGCCGCGAGATCCATCCAATGGCGCGCCGGTGCCTTTCGCCCGTGATCCGGCGGACTTTGCCGCACGTTGGTATACGGCGCAGAACGACTTTCTCGGTGATCCGTTTTCTTCCCATGTAAATCCGGTGTTCTGGCATTTTCATGGCTGGATTGATGATCGGCTTGAGGATTGGTTTCGGGCTCATGAACGGTTTCATCCGGGGGAGGTGAGTCGTCTTGAGGTCAACGGGGTGCAGTGGTTTGCGCCGGGGCGTTGGGTCGAGGTGGGGGACCCCTGGCTGGGGCCGGTGACTCATGGTTGCAGTACTACGCCGGGGTTGCAGATGGGCAAGTCGGTGGAGATGGACCCGGAGACTATGAAGTTGGCGTTGCGGATTACCTTTGGGGCTGAGGATAAGCTTGAGGATTTGTTTCGCAAGGTGCCCAAACGGCCTTGGTATGCGCGGCATTTGAAGGTTAAGGAACGGGTGCCTTGATGGCTGGGGTGTTGGCTACCAGGCCGCCAATGTTCCACATTCAACCTTCCCGCCACCCCCCGCCCAGCGCCTTATACAGCGCAATACTCGCCCCAATCCGCGCCTGGCGCAGTTGCACATTCAGGTCTTGCGCCGCATACAGCGTGCGCTGGGTTTCCAGCACGGTAAGCAAGTCTTCAGCCCCCGCCTCATAGCGACTCTGGGCGATCTGGAACGCGGTTTGCGCCTGCGTCAATTCCTCATGCTGCCACTGACGTTGTTCATCCAGGCGACGAATACTGCTCAGGGCTTTTTCCACATCGGCAAAACCATTGATGATCGCCCCGCGATAGGTTTGCAGTAGCTCTTCCTGACGTGCCGTGGCCTTGTCCCGCTCGGCACTGAGGCGTCCGTTATTGAAGATCGGCGCGATCAGCCCGCCTGTGAGGTTGTAGAACGGGTTGCGCAGGATGTCCGAAGCCTGGTTGGCGCCAGACCCCAGGTTCGCGGTCAACGTGACGCTGGGTAGCATGGCTGCGCGCGCTACGATGATGTCGGCCTGGGCGGCGGCCAGTTGCGCTTCGGCACTGGCGATGTCTGGGCGGCGGCTGAGCAGGTTGCTGGGAATGCCGGCGGCGATGGTTGCAAAGCGCAGTTCATCGAACGACTGCGGGCTCAGGCGCAGTGCCTGCACTGGTTGGCCGAGCAGGGCGGCCAGGGTGATCAGGGCTTCTTCGGCCCGTTGCTGGACTTCAGGTAATTGTCGTTGTTGGGCCGCCACCAGGCTTTTCTGTTGCGCCAGTTCCAGGCGGGTGGCCGACCCTGCGTCGTGACGAGTCTGTACCAGCTTGAGGACGCTTTGGGCATTGGCCAGGTTCAGCTCGGCAATGCGCTGCTGTTCGCCCAGAGACAGCAGTTGGATATAGGCCGTGGCTACGCCGCTGAGCAGGGTAAGTTCCACGGTCGCCTGGTCGAACTCACTGGCGCGAACCGCTTGTTCGGCGCTGTCCCGCGCCGCCTGTTTGCCGCCCCAGAAATCTATTTCGTAAGTGGCGGTCAGGCTCGCATCGAAATAGTCCACCGCCTTGTTGTCGCTGTCGGCATCCAGCTGGCTGTAGCCGTTGCCCCGCAGCAGTTTCTGGCGGTTGGCGTTGAGCCCTCCCTTGAGTTCAGGCAGCAACGGTGCGCCGGCGATGACGGCGCTGGCCTGGGCCTGGCGTACCCGGGCGACCGCACTGGCCAGGTCGTAACTGCCACTGCGGGCCTGCTCGATCAGGTGGTTGAGCTGCGGGCTGGCAAAGGTCGTCCACCATTGCTGGTTGTCCTGCAGGGCGCCGGCTTTGCTTGCCATCTGCCAGGCGGATGGCGCTTGCAGGCCGCTGTCCGGGCGCGGAGGGGGGCTGGCGCAGGCGGCCAGCAGCAGGCTGGCGGCGAGGAGGGTCAGGTGCGCTTTCATAGGGCGATCATTCACTGGTAAGGGCCGTGACGGGGTCGAGCCGGGCAGCTTTTCGGGCCGGCATGAAGCCGAAGATGACTCCGGTGACGAGGGCGCAGGCAAAGGCACCGATAGCCGCCGACAACGAGAAGGCCACTGCGACGCTGCTGAGGATCAGCGCGCCGCCCACCAGCAGCGCCAGGGCGATCCCGGTGACTCCGCCGACCACCGAGAGCATCACCGCTTCGGTCAGGAACTGACGCAGGATGTCCCGCTGACGTGCGCCGGTGGCCATGCGGATGCCGATTTCCCGAGTGCGTTCGCGCACGGTCATCAGCATGATGTTCATCACGCCAATACCGCCCACCAGCAGTGAGATCGCGGCGATGGAACCGAGCATCAGCGACAGGGTGTTCTGGGTCCGGGCTTCGGCCTGGATCATCGCGGCGTTGTTGGTCAGCTCATAGTCGCGCTTGCCGTTGTGCAGGCGCAGCAGCAACTGGTCGATGGCCTGTTCGGCATCGTGCACCTTGCTCGCATCGGCGGCGGCGATCACCACGTATTCGGGGTTGTAGTTGCCGAACAGGCGAATGCTGGCGGCGTTGTAGGGGATGGCAATGCGGTTGTCGCTGTCCTTGTCGCCGGAGCTGGCGCCTTTTTCCGCCAGCACGCCGATCACCTGGAAGGGTACGTTTTCGATCAGGATGTATTGGCCGATGGGGTTGGGAATGTCTTTGAACAACTTGTCGCGAATCTTTTTGCCGATCACTGCCACGGTGGCGCCAGCACGCTCATCGGCTTCGGTAAAGTAACTGCCTTCGACCACTGGCCAATTGAAGATCGTCGGGAAATGGGTGTCGTTGCCACCGACATAGGCGGTGTGGTCGACGTTGCCGAAGCGTATGCCAGCATCGGCGCCATTGACCGGCATGATGCGCTTGACCTGGGGCAGGGCGGCGATGGCGGCGACATCGCTGAGGGTGATCACGCCAGGAGGTGTGCGCGGGTTGGGCGCCGACCCGCTGACGTAGAGGATATTGGAGCCAAAGGCGCCCATTTGTGCCATCACCTGGCGCTTGCTGCCTTCGCCCACGGCGAGCATGACCACCACCGAGGCGACGCCGATGATGATCCCCAGCAGGGTCAGCGCGGTACGGAAACGGTTGATCCACATGACTCGCCAGGCGGCCTGCACGGCGTCCAGCAGTTCGGCCCTCCAGGCGCCGTTGTGTTCGGCGCCGTCGGCCAGCCGCTGGCGCAGGTCCACGGCTTGCAAACCTCCTGGATTGGCGTTGGTGAGTGTTTTATCGGCGGTGTTGGGTGCGTCGCTGATGATCAGGCCGTCGCGGATTTCGATGATGCGCTTGGCCCGCGCCGCCACTTCCCGGTCATGGGTGATCAGGATCACCACATGGCCCTGGCTCGCCAGCTCGTCCAGCAGGGTCATCACCTCGGCACCGCTGTGGCTGTCGAGGGCGCCAGTGGGTTCGTCGGCGAGGATGATGTGGCCGCCGTTCATCAATGCCCGGGCAATCGACACCCTTTGTTGCTGGCCGCCGGAAAGCTGGTGGGGGCGGTTTTCGGTGCGTCCGGCCAGCCCCAGGCGAGTGAGCAGGGCGGCGGCGCGGGCGTGGCGCTCAACGGCGGGCGTGCCGGCGTAGATCGCCGGCATCTCGACGTTTTCCTGGGCCGAGCCGGACGGAATCAGGTGATAGCCCTGGAACACGAAACCAAAGGCCTCGCGCCGCAGCCAGGCGAGTTCGTCGCTGTCGAGTTGGGCCACGTTTTCCCCGGCGAACAGGTACTCGCCCATCGTCGGGCGGTCGAGGCAGCCCAGAATGTTCATTAGGGTGGACTTGCCGGAGCCGGAGGCACCGACGATCGCCACGAATTCGCCCGCGTGGATCGACAGGTCGATGCCCCGCAGCACATCGACTTGCGGTGTATCACCGCCGCCGTAGGATTTGCGAATGCTCTTGAGTTCGATCAGCGGGGTCAACATTCAACCTCCGCTGCCGTCGGCCGGGCCAATGAGCAGGTGATCGCCTTCATTGAGGCCATCGAGGACCTGGACCCGCAGGCGGTCACTGATACCGACCCGTACTTCGCGGTCTTCGATGCGGCCGTCCTGGGTCACAACCCTGGCAATTTGGGTGTCGGCGCGGTTGCTGCCTTGCAAGGCTGCAACCGGAGCCGTCAGTACACCGGAGACCTGGTTGGCGACAAAAAACACTTGGGCGGTCATTTCCGCCATCAGTACGTTGTCGGCGTTATCCACGTCCAGCAGCACGGTGTAGAGCACCACGCGGCCGCTGCCGCTCTTGCCGGAACTGCTGGGGCTACCGCCGCCCTGGCTGGCTTCGTTGAGGGGCTTGGGCGGTACCGGCAGGATCTGGCGTACGGTGCTGGTCCAGCGCCGATTGCCGCCGCTGAGGGTGGTGAAATAGGCCTGCATGCCGGGTTTGACGTGGCCGATATCAGCTTCCGAGACTTCCGCCCAAACGGTCATCGGCGACAGATTGGCGATGCGCAGGATCAGCGGCGTCTGTTGTTGGGTGTTGAGGGTCTGGCCTTCACGGGCGTCGAGGGCGACCACGGTGCCGGAGATGGGCGCATAGATGCGCGTGTAGCCCAGTTCGGCCTGGTCAACCCGCAGGCTGGCCTGGGCCTGGCTGATCTGGGCCTTGAACATGTCGATGCGGGCCTGTGTGGCGTCCAGTTCAGCGTGGGCCGTTTGTACGTCTTCGTCACGGGTGGCGCCGCCGGCAGCCAGGCGTTGCTGACGCTGGTATTTCTGCCGGGCCAACTGGTTCTGCGCACGTTGCTCCTGTAGTTGTGCTTGCAGGTTGGCGATGGAAAAACGCGTGGCGTCGAGCTTGGCCTGTTGGGTGGAAGGGTCAATCTCCACCAGCAGGTCGCCTTCCTTGACCTGGTCGCCCGCTTCGACATGGATCTTGCGGATCTGCCCGGAGGCCTGTGAGCCCACGTCGACGTAACGCCGCGGTTGCAGGGTGCCGAGCGCGGTAACGCTGCTTTCTATATCGCCCCGCTGCACTTGCAGGGTGGCAAATTTATCCCGTCCTGGGGGGATGAGCTGCCAGGCCGCGAAGGCTGCAACGGGGATCAGGCAAAGTGCTGCAAGCAGGGCGCGACGGGTGTGTCGAGGACGTTTCATGCACAGGTTCCAGCCAGGGAAGATCGGGCCGCGGCTCAAACGGGTAGATTTGAGTGCTGTCGAGAGGGCGACAGGCGCGGGAAGCTGTCAGGTAAACGAGAAATTCGCCCTGAAATTTAGTTGCTTACATATGCGGTTACAGCTCTGGGGGGAACAATTTTTGACTGTTAGTGCAAGTCTTCTTTAAATCT
Source organism: Pseudomonas sp. ANT_H4 (assembly GCF_008369295.1). Taxonomy (GTDB): domain Bacteria; phylum Pseudomonadota; class Gammaproteobacteria; order Pseudomonadales; family Pseudomonadaceae; genus Aquipseudomonas. Next base: position 71,090 of record NZ_VOBG01000005.1, read on the forward strand.
ATATGAGAATTACTATAAATTACGCATGTTCAAACTGCCATCACTGCATTGCATTGACAGTGGTCTTCACGCTTAAAGGGTCATAAGCCGCCATCAATGCGGTTGGGAGTCATGTTGGAAAGCTACTATCGCGAGCTGATATGTTTCCTCAACGCCAAGCTGGGCAACCGTCAGGTGGCCGAGGATGTAGTGCATGACGCCTATGTCCGGGTACTTGAGCGCGCCAGCGATACACCGATCGAGCAACCCCGCGCCTTCCTTTATCGCACCGCCCTGAACCTGGTGATCGACGGCCATCGGCGCAACACCCTGCGCCAGGCAGAGCCTTTGGAGGTGCTGGACAGTGAAGAGCGCTTCTTCAGTCCCTCTCCACAAGTCAGCCTCGACCACCGTCAACGCCTGGACATGCTCGGCAGCGCCCTGGCCGAGTTGTCGCCGCCGTGTCGCGACAGCTTCCTTTTGCGCAAGCTTGAGGGCTTGTCCCATCTGCAAATCGCCGAACGCCTCAACCTTTCCCGCAGCGTGGTGGAAAAACATATCGTCAACGCCATGAAGCATTGCCGGGTACGGATGCGCGAGTGGGACAGCCACTGAACCGTCGCTGTTAAATTTCTTTTCATTGTCCTCGTTTCCTATCAACACACGACCTGTTGTTCTGCCTACAGGTCTCTGAGGTTTTCCCGCCCCACTGCTCCGGGGCTTATCCAGAGGACACTGGAATGACACAGGCAATTGCATCGCCCGCGGTTCACGACCTGATCGGTATCGGTTTTGGCCCTTCGAACCTGGCGCTGGCCATCGCCCTGCAAGAGCGCGAGAAGGCCCAGGGCAAGCTGGACGTGCTGTTTCTCGACAAGCAGGCTGACTACCGCTGGCACGGCAATACCCTGGTAAGCCAGAGTGAACTGCAGATTTCCTTCCTCAAGGACTTGGTCACCCTGCGCAATCCCACCAGCCCCTATTCCTTCGTCAACTACCTCAAGGCTCACGGCCGCTTGGTGGACTTCATCAACCTGGGCACGTTTTACCCGTGCCGCATGGAGTACAACGACTACCTGCGCTGGGTCTCCGGGCAGTTTGGCGAACAAAGCCGCTATGGCGAGGAAGTGCTGGCCATCGAGCCGATCCTGCACCAACAGCAGGTTGAAGCGCTGCGAGTGATCTCCCGTGATGCCCAGGGCGAACAGCTGGTTCGCACCGCTCGTTCGGTGGTGGTCAGTGCCGGCGGTACACCGCGAATTCCCGAGGCGTTCAAGGCGCTCAAGGATGACGGGCGGGTGTTCCATCACTCCCAATACCTGGCGCGCATGGCCCAGCAGCCGTGTGTCGACGGCAAGCCGATGCGTATCGCGATCATCGGCGGCGGGCAGAGCGCGGCCGAGGCCTTTATCGACCTCAATGACAGCTTTCCGTCGGTGCAAGTCGACATGATCCTGCGCGGCTCGGCGTTGAAGCCGGCGGATGACAGCCCGTTCGTCAACGAGGTGTTTTCCCCGGAGTTCACCGACCTGGTGTTCCAGCAGGCCAGCAGCGAGCGTGAGCGCCTGGTCAATGAGTACCACAACACCAACTATTCAGTGGTGGACCTGGACTTGATCGAGCGGATCTACGGGATTTTCTATCGCCAAAAAGTCTCCGGCATTGCCCGCCATGCGTTCCGTACCCTCACCACCGTTGAAAAAGCCAGCGCCGGGTCTTTGGGTGTCGAGTTGGTGTTGCGTCATAACGCGACCGGGGAAACCAGCCTGAATCACTATGATGCAGTGGTGTTGGCGACCGGGTATGAGCGGCAGATGCATCGCCAGTTGCTGGCGCCGCTAGAGGCGTACATGGGTGACTTTGAGGTCAGCCGTGATTACCGGATGGTGACCGATGAGCGGTGCAAGGCGGGGATCTACATGCAGGGGTTTAGCCAGGCCAGTCATGGCTTGAGTGATACGTTGCTGTCGATCTTGCCGATTCGGGCGGATGAGATTGCGGCTTCGTTGTATGAGCATGATCGTAGTCGCGGGCAGGGGCGGTCGATGCGGGATTTGTTGCTCGCGACGGCCAGTTGATAGCGAAAAACTGTAGGCGCCAGGGGAACGCCTGGTTCCTGCAGACGTGCTACCTGAACCCTTCCTGAAGAATCTTCTTATTCCCCATACGGAAACTCTCCTACGGTTTACTCTCCAGAAATCGGGGCGTAAGCTTCTCGCGTTTTCATCAATAGCGGAGACCCTCAGTGGGTACTTGTTCGAGTGACAGTTGTCGGCCGGTCTCGGTAACCGGCACATTCTCGGCAAGATAACGCGCATATCCCATGCCGTTGTCTCGCCGAATAAGCGAGCAGCGGCATCCCGGTAGCGGCCATTCCAGGCCTGCACCCCGACGTCCCTCTCATCGACGCTGAACAGTCCGTGACTCATCTCACGGGACTACGGACGCGCCTGTCGTTTGCGACAGGCGGGCCAAGCCTGCCGTGCCCGTGATTCGGGCGCGGTATAGACGGGCCGTACCTGCACGAAGGCTTCCTCGCGCAGGAGTAACACCATGAAACTCACCCTGTTGAAAGAGTTCTTCGCCGGCTTCGTGCGGACCCGGCATATCACCCGGCACTTCCGGCGCCTGGCCCTGCTCGAAACCCTGACCGATTCCAGCGTCAGCCGCGAAGTGCCGCCGACCCTGGCGCAAACCCTGGTCAATGGGGCCAACAGTGAGGCCCAGGCACTGCTGGGCTCCCTGGCCAGTCACGTCGATGGCTTGAGCACGCAGGAAGCCGACGCCCTACGGGTTCAGTACGGCCTCAACGAAGTCGAACACGAGCAGCCGCTGCCGTGGTGGGTGCACCTGTGGCACTGCTACAAAAACCCGTTCAACCTGCTGCTGACCTTACTGGCGGTGATCTCCTGGCTGACTGAAGACATGAAGGCTGCCACGGTGATTTTCTCCATGGTGGTGCTGTCGACCTTGCTCCGGTTCTGGCAGGAGGCCAAGTCGAACAAGGCCGCCGATGCCCTTAAGGCGATGGTTAGCAACACCGCCACGGTGTTGCGTCGGGACGCAGGCAAGCGCATCGAGTTGCCGATCAAGCAACTGGTACCGGGTGACCTGATTGTGCTGTCGGCCGGCGACATGATTCCCGCCGATTGTCGCGTACTGACTGCCAAGGACCTGTTCGTCAGCCAGGCGGCGATGACGGGTGAGTCAATGCCGGTGGAGAAGTTCGCCCTGCAACGGGACGCCAACACCCGTAACCCCCTGGACCTGGAAAATATTCTGTTTATGGGCACCAACGTGGTGTCCGGCGCGGCCACGGCGGTGATCCTCACCACCGGCAACAGCACCTACTTTGGCGCCCTGGCCCAGCGGGTCAGCGCCACGGATCGAACGCCGACCTCGTTCCAGCACGGCGTCAATAAAATCAGCTGGCTGTTGATCCGCTTCATGTTCGTGATGGCGCCGATGGTGCTGTTCATCAACGGCTTCACCAAGGGCGACTGGACCGAAGCCTTGCTGTTCGCGCTGTCCATTGCCGTGGGCCTGACCCCGGAAATGCTGCCGATGATTGTCACCTCGACCCTGGCCAAGGGCGCGGTGTTCCTGTCGCGCAAGAAGGTCATCGTCAAGCGCCTGGACGCGATCCAGAACTTCGGCGCGATGGACGTGCTGTGCACCGACAAGACCGGCACCCTGACCCAGGACAAGATTTTCCTGGCGCGCCATGTGGACGTCTGGGGCGAAGAGTCCGACGACGTGCTGGAGATGGCCTACCTCAACAGCTACTACCAGACTGGCCTGAAAAACCTGCTGGATGTGGCTGTGCTGGAGCACGTTGAAGTCCATCGCGAGCTGAAGGTCGGCACCGCGTTCCAGAAAATCGACGAGATCCCGTTCGACTTCAACCGCCGGCGCATGTCGGTGGTGGTGGCCGAGCAAGGGCGGCCTCATCTGCTGATCTGCAAGGGCGCCGTGGAGGAAGTCCTGGCGGTCTGCAAGAACGTACGCCATGGCGACGTCAATGAAGTACTGACCGATGAACTGCTGGCGCGGATTCGCCAGGTCACCGCCGCGTTCAACGAGGAAGGCTTGCGAGTGGTAGCGGTGGCGGCGCAACCGGTCGCGGTGGGCGACATCTACAGCGTGGCGGATGAGTGTGATTTGACGCTGATCGGTTATGTGGCGTTTCTCGATCCGCCCAAGGAAAGCACAGCCCCGGCTCTCAAAGCCCTGGCCGCTCACGGCGTGGCGGTGAAGGTCCTGACCGGTGACAACGAATTGGTGACGGCGAAGATCTGCCGCGAGGTGGGCCTTGAGCAGCAAGGCCTGTTGATGGGCAACGACATCGAATCTATGAGCGACGCGCAACTGGCCGAGGCGGTGGAAACCACCAACGTGTTCGCCCGGCTGACGCCTTCCCACAAGGAGCGCATCGTGCGCCTGCTCAAGGCCAACGGTCATGTGGTGGGCTTCATGGGTGACGGCATCAATGACGCCCCGGCCCTGCGCACCGCCGATATCGGCATTTCGGTGGACAGCGCGGTGGACATCGCCAAGGAAGCGGCCGATATCATCCTCCTGGAAAAGAGCCTGATGATCCTGGAGGAGGGCGTGCTGGAAGGCCGTCGCACCTTCGCCAACATGCTCAAGTACATCAAGATGACTGCCAGCTCCAACTTCGGCAACGTGTTCTCGGTGCTGGTAGCGAGTGCCTTTATCCCGTTCTTGCCGATGTTGCCGATGCATCTGTTGGTGCAGAACCTGTTGTATGACATTTCGCAGATCGCCATTCCGTTCGATAACGTCGATCAGGAGATGTTGAGCACCCCCCAGCGCTGGCAGCCGGGTGAAGTCGGGCGCTTCATGCTGTTCTTCGGCCCCATCAGTTCGGTGTTTGACATCACCACGTTCGCCTTGATGTGGTACGTATTCGATGCCAATACCCCGGACCATCAAACCTTGTTCCAGTCGGGTTGGTTCGTGGTGGGGCTGCTGACCCAGACGCTGATCGTGCACATGATCCGCACGCCGAAAATCCCGTTCCTGCAAAGCCGCGCGGCGATGCCGTTGATGGTGATGACCGGCTTGATCATGGCCGTGGGGATTTTCCTGCCGATGGGGCCATTGGCCCATTACTTCAAGCTGCAGGCGCTGCCGTCGCTGTACTTCGTGTTCCTGCCGCTGATTCTGTTGGCCTACATGGCGCTGACCCAGGCGGTAAAAGGCTTTTACATCCGCCGGTTTGGCTGGCAATAAATGGAGATTTCTGATGCAAGCCATCAACAACATTAACCTCAATTCCCTGATCGATACCCTGGTCAGCCTCAGTGCCGCGTTCATCCTCGGCGGGCTGATCGGTTTTGAACGTCAGTACCGCCAGCGCACCGCGGGCCTGCGCACCAACGTGCTGGTGGCGGTGGGGGCGGCAATTTTCGTTGACATGGCCAACCGCCTGGGCGGTGCCGAAGGCGCGGTACGGGTGGTCGCCTACGTGGTGTCCGGCATCGGCTTTCTTGGCGCCGGGGTCATCATGCGCGAGGAAGGCAATGTGCGTGGGCTCAATACCGCAGCCACGCTGTGGGCCTCGGCGGCCGTCGGGGCTTGCGCCGGTGCCGACCTGATCCTTGAAGCGTTGCTCGGCACGTTGTTTGTACTGGCGGCCAATACCTTGTTGCGGCCGATCGTCAACAATATCAACCGCCAGCCGCTGGATGTGGTGTCTGCCGAGGTCACCAACGTTCTTTACGTGATCGCCCGGCGTACTCAGCAAAAGGCCGTACTGGCGTTGCTGGAGGCGGAACTGGCGCGCTGTAACTACCCGGCCAGTGATGTCGACGTGCGGCCATTTGGTAGTGATGAGGTGGAAATCGAAGCCACCCTGGCGGTGACGTCGGTAGACGGGGATGAGCTGGATGCGCTGGTAGCGCGCATTTCCACGTCGACACTGGTAGTTCAAGCGTTCTGGAGCCCCAGTACCACCGAGTAGCCTTCGTCCCTCAACCCAACCCCACAGCAGTTTTTTGCCATGTCGCGGGGCCACGCGCCCTGCCTCCCACCCAGTGAGTCAGCAACGTTGACTATGTTTTTATGAGGATAAGTCCTACAAGACACTAGGACTTGCCCTTCAGTTGAAGCGTCCTTTCATTGCTAATGTTGCGCCCTTGCGCCTAGCGGGGATTGAAGGTGCTGTTTTTTCAAGAACCGGGGCCAGGCATATCTGAGTTGTTCCTGTTTACACAGCGCCGCTCGTCGGAACTGTGATTTCTCACAGGTAGATAGGCCTCGCGTGATGTGCAAGGGTACTGACACCTTGATGAAATGATCGAGTCGTCGGTAATGGAATCAATCAGGGTGGTGTCTTCCCAGGGGAGTCGCATGAGCAAAGCGTTAATAGTGGATGATCATCCGTTCATTCGTGCAACCGTTAAATATCTGTTGAAGCAGGAAGGCTTCGACAAGATTTTTGAGGCGGGCAATGGTGCTGACGCCATGCAGATCGCCAGGGAGGAGCGGCCCGACCTGGTCATCCTCGACTTGGCCATGCCCAAGCTGGGAGGGCTGGAGGTGATCAGCCGGATCAAGGCGCTGGGCCTGCCGTGCAAAATCCTGGTGTTGACCTCCTACCTGGCAGTGTTTTTCTCAACGCGCTGCATGCGTGCCGGTGCGATGGGCTTTGTCGCAAAAACCGGCGAGTTGGATGAGTTACAAAAAGCCATCAAGGCCGTCATGTCCAACTACAGTTGCTTTCCCAGCCTGCCCACAAGCTCTGTGCGCCGGGATGACTTGCAATCCACCGAGCAACAACTGGTGGCTGCATTGTCGGACCGTGAGTTGACGGTGTTGCAGAAACTGGCCCTCGGCCTGGGCAACAAGGATATCGCTGAGGATATGCTGTTGAGCCACAAGACCATCAGCACCTATAAAACCCGATTGAAGGAGAAACTGCACATGTCGTCGGTGGTGCACTTGTCCAAGTTCGCCCAGCGCAACCATTTGATCTGAAATGTCAGTTTCCTTGGGCCAGTGGTTCACAGCATTCTTGTTGATGAGCCTGTTATCCACGGCGGGCTTGGCCTTTGGCGAACCACGGTCCCTGCATTTGCTGGGGCACTCCCACTTTGACGGTCAGCCGGTGACCCTGGGTGAGCCGCACTGGCGTTGGTTGCGAGAGCGGCGCACGTTGGTGATGGGGGTCTCCGGCCCCGATTATGCGCCGTTTGATTTGACTAATAATAATGGTGACCTAGAGGGCATTACTGCCGATTACGCAGGGCTGATCGCCCAGGCCTTGAACGTCACGGTCCTGGTTCGGTGCTACGACAATCGCAATGAGGTTATCGCGGCGCTCAAGCGTGGCGAGGTGGACTTTCTGGGATCGGCTAACGGTTACGAGGCGGCGGACCCGCAGCTTGTATTGTCGCGTTCGTATGCCAACGACCAACCGACGCTGGTGACGCGCATGGATGACAGCCAGGCCCTGAGCCCCGACTTGGCGGGCAAGCGCTTGGCGATGCTCTATCACTACATGCAACCGGCGGCGGTAGAGGCGTTTTACCCCAACGCCCGGTTGCAACTTTTCCCGTCGACCTTCGAAGCCATTGGCGCTGTTGCGTTCGGCCAGGCGGATGTCTACCTGGGGGATGCGATCAGCACCAATTACCTGATCATTAAAAACCACCTCAATAACGTACGCATGGCCGACTTTTCTACACTGGAGGTCAATCCTTTCGCTTTCGCATTCTCGCGCGACAACACCCGTCTGCTGGGCATCGTCAATGCGGCGTTGCAAGTGATCCCGGTCAGCGAGAAAATGGAGATCTTGCGCCGCTGGAGCGCTGGCAATCTCGGTTTCATCGGCAAGGTACGCCTGCGTCTGAGTGCCAGTGAGCAGCGCTGGCTGGACAAGCATCCGCGGGTAAAGGTAGCGGTGCTCGACGAGTTTGTGCCGATTTCATTTTTCAACGAACAGGGCCAGTTTCAGGGCTTGAGTGCGGAGGTCCTGGCCCAGGTCAGCTTGCGTACCGGGCTCAAGTTCGATGTGGTGCGCGGCGGCTCGCTTCCCTGGCAAGTTGATCAGGTCAACGCTGGCGCTGTCGAGATGATGGGGGTTATCACCCCCAGCATGGAGCGCGAAGAGAAGATACGTTTTACCCGCCCGTACCTGACCAACCCCTTCGTGCTGGTCAGTCGCAGCGGCACGGGCAATCCGCTCACACTGGAGGACATGCCGGGCAAGCGCCTTGCGATGATTGGTGGCAACGTCCTGCGTGAAAGAATTACCCAGGATTATCCCGGCATCAAGTTCGTGGAGGTGCAGAGTCCCGTGCAGGCCATGGAGCTGGTGGCCAGCGGCGAGGCTGATGCGGCGCTCAACTCGCTGATCAGCGCCCGCTACGTAATTGCCCGTCAGTACCGTGATCGTTTGCGCGTGACCAGCACGGTTGGCTCGCAGCCTGCCCGCATCACCTTTGGGGTCAACCGCAGCCAACTGGAGCTGTACTCGATCCTTGACAAGGCGCTATTGAGCATTACACCTCAGGAAATGGATGAGTTGACCAATCGCTGGCGCACTGAAGTAGTCATCGAATTGCAATCAGCATTGACTGGTATGCGAACCTGGTTTTCAGTCGTTCAGAGAGTTGGGGGGTAACTCCTGCGTCAAGGTGGAGCAATGCCGGCCTTGCTGCCAGCAGCGGTTTTGCCGGTACGGGTACAGTTCGATCTATTCGCGAGTGACAATCTCGACCTTACTGCCGTATTGCGCCATGTCGGCGACAGTAGTGGCACCTGAAACAGGGCGGCATCTGAATAATCCCGTGACCGTTGGTCAACTTGCCGGGGAAGTTTGTGAACAATTGGCTTTTCAGACAAGGGGGTGGCGCAGTATTGACTGCACACGTGATTCCCACATCAGAGGAGAAGGGGATGCAGGCCACACGTTTGACCCTTGTTTGCCACGCCACGACGCCGTATCAGAAACGCGGTCAATTCCCTGTCGACCAGTCTCTGGAGATGGATTGGCAGCAGGTGCCGTTATCGCTGGCCGGGCGTTTCAAGAAAAACCTGCGCCTGCTCTGTGGTCCTGAAGCCCGAACCCGGCAAACGGCAACGTTGTTCGGCAACGGCGCAAAGGTCGATGAAGCCTTGCGCGAGGGTGATTTCGGCAGTTGGCAGGGCCAGGATATTGACGAGGTCGACCGCGACGAGTTGATGACCTGGCTTACCGACAGCACCAGCGCCCCTCATGGTGGCGAATCGGTGCAACAGGTCTGCAAGCGGGTAGGGCAGTGGATGCAAACCCTCGAAGCTAATCCAGGACACGTGGTGGCGGTGACCCATCCCTTCATCATCCGTGCTGCCTTGCTGCACGTCATGCAATGCCCGGTCGCGATGTTCTACCTGATCGACGTGGAGCCGCTGTCATCCACCGAGCTGCGTTTCAACGGTGTCTGGCGCCTGCGCCTGGAAACTCACGCCTCGTAGCCGGAACATGGCAAAATCGCCGCCCCGCATTGAGAACACCTCATGAAGACTTTCCCATGAAGAGCATCCTGATCATCGGCATTGGCGCCGGCAACCCCGACTACATCACCATGCAGGCGGTCAAGGCGCTCAACCGCACCGACGTGTTTTTCCTGATGGACAAGGGCCAGAGCAAGGACAAGCTGATCGACCTGCGTCGGGAAATCTGCGAGACCTATATCACCGATCACGACTACCGGTTTGTCGAGGCGGATTGCCCCGAGCGAGTGCGCGGTGAAATCGACTACACCACCGCTGTGCAGGACCTGAATCGCGACAAGCAGCAGACCTTTGAGCGGATGATCAACGAACAAATGGCCGACGGTGAAGTGGGCGCATTCCTGGCGTGGGGCGACCCGGCGCTGTACGACAGCACCATCCGCATCCTCCAGGCAATCCTCGCCACTGGCCGCTGTGAATTCGAGTTCGAAGTCATCCCCGGCATCACCAGCGTCCAGGCCCTGGCGGCCCAGCACAAAGTGCCGCTGAACCGTATCGGCCGGTCCATCGAGATCACCACCGGCCGCCGGTTGGCGGCGGGGAAGGTCAGTGACGCCGATACGTTGGTGGTGATGCTCGATGCCGAGGACTCCTACCGCACCGTGGCGGATAAGGACCTGGATATCTATTGGGGCGCCTACCTTGGTACGCCGGACGAGATACTCATCAGCGGCAAGGTGGCTGAGGTTGCCGATGAGATTGAGCGTGTGCGCAAGGCGGCGCGCCAGGCCAACGGCTGGATCATGGACACTTATTTGCTGCGCAAGCCTTGAGGTTGATCCCCATGTTCAAACTGATCGTCTTGGCGCTGACGTTGTATGCGGGTGTCGCCCACGCCCAATCTGCCCTGCACACGGATTTGCCGCTGTCGTACCTGGAGCAGACTCAAAGTGATTCACGCAACCAGCCCCTGGTGATTTTTCTCCACGGGTTTGGCAGCAATGAGCAGGACCTTTTCGGTCTCAGGGATGAACTGCCGTCGGCCTGGAGCTACCTGTCAGTTCGAGCACCGGGAACGGTGGATGAGGATGGCTATCGCTGGTTTCGCAAGACGCCCGGCAATGGCGACTACGATGGCGAGACCGTCGATTTGCAGAGCAGCGCACGGCTGATCGAGGACTTTGTCGCCCAGGCCACGGCCAAGTACCACACCCAGAGCGACCGAGTATTCCTGGTGGGGTTCAGCCAGGGAGCGATCATGTCGTACGAGGTGGGCTTACGGCAGCCGCAAATGCTGCGGGGGATCGCGGCGTTGAGTGGCAGCGTGTTGCCGGTGCTCCAGGCTCAGCTCAAGGCTCAGTTCAAGGCCCAGCTCAAGCCGGATGAGCAACTGGGCAAGCTGGCGATTTTTATCGGCCATGGCACGTTGGACCAAGCGTTGCCGTATGCCTCGGCCACGCGGGCCAATGAGGTGTTGTCGGGCCTGGGGCTGAAACCGGAGTTTCATGGTTATCCGGGCATGACCCATACCATCAGTAATGCCCAAGTGCAGGACCTGAAGAACTGGCTCCAAAAGAGCCTGCCCTAAACAAAGCTATACCCGTGGAAAACGGCTTACTTGCCGCCCGTAATCTGCTTCACCAGCACGCCATGACCCTTGGCATCATCGGCCCGGGAAATCGCCTGGATTACCAGCAGGTGATTGCCGGAGCCGGCAAAGAATGTCGAGGTCAGAGTCTTGCCGCCACCCATGGTCGCCGTGCTGTCAACCTGACGCATGCCCAAGCCCTTGAGGACCAGCTTTTTTTCGCCCAGTTTCTTGAAGTCTGGCAGGGTGGCGCTTTGCTCCTTGACGAACCCAGTCACTGCGCCGTCGAGAAATTGCGGGTCGTTGTCCTTGATGGTGATACCGTCATTACGCAGGGTCTCAGCCACGATCACCACGCTTTTGCCCACCTGGTTGGTGTACATCGTGCCGCTGGCGCCAGCGGTGCCGTGGGCTTCATCGCCGGCCGGCAGTGCATCGGCGGTGTAGGCCTTGGGCAGGCTGAAGGTGAATTTGCCGTCCAAGGTGGAGATGGTCTGGCCGGCTGGCTTGTCGGCGGCGAACACTTGGCTGGCGCCCAAGCTTGCGGTCAGCATGAGCGCCAAGAGGGCTGCGGTCTTGGTGAGGGTGGCCATGAAGCTCTCCAGGAAAGAACGAAATTGCGCCGTATTCTGTCAGATATTCGCAATATCGTTCATGTCCATCCTCACGTCTTGTCGGACTCTTCCTCCAACCGATCCATCTCAAACAACCGCGCCAGTTCCGTGCGAGACTCCTGGGCGGACTGCATGACCTTGGCCGCGTCGTCGTACACCGCATGCTGGGCGGCCAGCAGTTGCAGGTCGTGGTTCTTGAAGCGGTTGATCCGCGCATCGGCCTGGTTTTGGCTCAGGCCCAGTCCCACCAGGGTGCGACGACTCATTTCCAGGCTGGAGTAGAACGTCTCGCGCACTGGTGACGCGTCCAGGTCCACCAGGCGATGGACGTGCTGGCGGTTACGGGCGCGGGCGATGATCTTCATGTGCGGGTACAGACTGCGCACCAGTTCGGCGGTCTTGATGTTGATCTCGGGATCATCCATGGCAATCACGAAAAACTCCGCCCGGTCGACCTTGGCCGCATGGAGGATTTCCGGGCGCTGTGGGTCGCCGTAGAATACCGGCATGCCGCCAAAACTGCGGGTCAGCTCGATAGTTTCCACCGAGGTGTCGAGGGCGATAAACGAAATGTTTTGTGCTCGCAGGATACGCGCCACGATCTGCCCCATGCGGCCCATGCCGGCGATCACCACCCGTGGCGCATCGCTCTGGATGGCGCGGTATTCCTCGGGTACTTTGACGGTTTTGCTCTTGGGTTTGAACAGTTTCGGACACAGCAGCAACAGCAACGGGGTCAGGGCCATGGACAGAGTGATGGTCAGCACCAGGATGTCGTAGAGCCGCGGTTCGAACAGGCCCTGGTCGCGGCCGATCTTGAACACCACGAAGGCGAACTCACCGCCTGCGGCCAGCACCACGCCCAGGCGCAGTGCACTTTCGCGATTGAGACCACCCGCCAGTTGGCCGATGCAAAACAGCAGCGGCAGCTTGATGGCGATCAGCAGCAGGGTCAGCCCCAGCACGACGATCGGCGCGCTGAACAACAGGCTGATATTGGCGCCCATGCCGACGCTGATAAAAAACAGCCCCAGCAACAGCCCCTTGAACGGTTCGATCTGGGATTCCAGTTCGTGGCGGTATTCCGAGTCAGCCAGCAAGAGGCCTGCGAGGAACGCACCCAAGGCCATGGACACGCCCACCAGCTCCATCAACCATGCCGTGCCGATCACCACCAGCAGGGCCGTTGCGGTGGACACTTCTCGCAGCCCTGTCTTGGCGACAATGCGAAACACCGGTCGCAACAGATAACGACCGCCAATGATCACCACGACGATGCTGCCCAATACCTGCAAGCCGTGGTTCAGGTCCTGGGCGGCGGTAGTGGTGTGATTGCTGCCAGCGAGCAGCGGCACCATGGCGATCAGCGGGATCGCCGCGATGTCCTGAAACAGCAGAATGGCAAACGCCAGGCGGCCATGGGGTTGGTTCAGTTCCTTGCGTTCGGCCAGGCTTTGCAGGCCGAAGGCAGTGGAGGACAAGGCCAGGCCCAGACCCAGCACAATGGCGCTGTTCCACGACTGGCCAAATACCCACAGCGCTAGCACGCCGATAACCGTCCCGGTGAGCATCACCTGGGCCAGGCCGACGCCGAACACCGCCTTGCGCATCACCCATAAACGTTTGGGCGAAAGCTCCAGGCCAATGATGAACAGCAGCAACACCACCCCTAACTCGGAAAACTGGCTGACACTTTGCGGGTTGCCCACCAGCCCCAGTACCGACGGGCCGATGATCACCCCAGCCAGCAAATAGCCCAGTACCGCGCCCAATTGCAGGCGCTTGGCCAAGGGTACGGTGAGCACTGCGGCGAACAGGAACACCACGGCCGCTTGTAACAGGTTGCCTTCATGGGGCATTGCTTACTCCAGGATCTTTTTCGAATCAACAGAGCGCTATTAGAACGCTTTTTTACATTTTGAAATCTGAATTTTTGCAGAGAAAATACATGGGTAGCCAGTGTTCGCTGGGGACTGTCCTGCTCTGTTATCACTGCAAACACATCGCTGGCATCCTGAAGCACACCCTGGCGACAGTGGTCCGGGGGACTGGGTAGTGATCAGGCTGCGGGCGACGTGCAGGCATGCAGTGCACGAACTGAAAACAATTTGTCGGAAAACCTGGCGGGCCCTATGACGGCTAAAGCAAATAAAGTTATGCCCTTGAGTTTATATTCCTTGGGTGGCATATTTCCATGGGCTGGGATATTGAATACACGGACGAATTCGGTAACTGGTGGGGTGGCTTGGATGCAAAGGCGCAATCCTCGGTATCAGCTAGCGTAGATTTGTTAGGCCTCCTGGGGCCGGGCCTGCGCTTTCCCCACAGCAGCGATATCAAAGGCTCTCGGCATGGCAATCTTCGAGAGTTACGGGTGCAGCATAGGGGGCGACCTTATTGCGTGCTGTATGCGTTCGATCCGCGCCGATGCGCTTTATTGTTGATCGGCGGCGATAAAACCGGACAGCACCGGTGGTACGACGAACACGTCCTTGTGGCGGAAAAGCTGTATGACGAACATTTGGAAACACTGCGTAAAGAGGGCCGTAATCATGGCTAAAAAATTTGCTGAACTTCAAGCTCGCATGACCCTCGAGGCACGCGCCGACGCCGAGCGGGTTTTCCAGCAGCACTTGAAAGAAATGCCTCTGCATGAACTGCGTAAAGCTCAGCAGATGAGCCAGGAGAGTCTGGCCAAGGTACTGAATATCAACCAAGCGGCCGTTTCAAAAATGGAACGGCGCACCGACATGTACATCAGCACCCTGCGTAACTACATCCGGGCCATGGGTGGCGAGTTGGAGATTGTCGCGACCTTTCCTGACGGTCAGGTAAAGATCGAGAACTTCGCCAGTTGAGTCGTTCAGCGTTACCGGCGTCTCTCAGCATCAGTGGAGGATGCTAGAGAACTGAATATCGGAACAAAATCCCTGATTTAGGGCATGCCTGTCCATGTGTATGGACAGAGGGTTCCTTAACCCACCGAGGTTTTTACATTGCCTCAACCCACCCTTTGCTACTATCGCCCTCCACCGTCATCAGGAGTCACCGCCCCATGCAACACCAGTGGGATGAAATGCACCGCACCCGCAAGCCCACGTTCGTCCTGTGCGGCGAGCCCCAAGGGAAAGTGCTCAATCTCTACGTCCACGGTTACTCGGCCTTCTTCAATCAGCAACAGCTGGGCAACTTCAAGGCGCAACTGGCGACCATCGAAGGCTCGACCAACCTGATGCTGTTCTGGCCGGCGGGGCATTTCCTGGAAAACCTGTTTGCGCCGTTCAAGGACGTCATCGCTTCAATGCTCGGCGGCGGCACCCTGGGCGCGGCGACCATTGGCCTGGGCAAGGCGATTGCCTATTTTCTCGACCACTACAAAAGCGTCGAAGCCCGGGTTGATGAAGTCGCCAAAAGCCTGCTGCCCGAGTTAGCTAACTACCTGCACGGCGAGTCTATCCAGGTGCAGAAAATCAACCTGATTGGCCATTCGCTGGGCGCGCGGTTGTTGGTCAAGAGTTTGTTGGCAAGCCCCGAACTGGCTCGTGAACTGCCGTTGAACAACCTCCTGTTGATGGGCGGTGCGATCTGCACCTCCAGCCCCTGGGACCAGGTGTCGGCGCCGTTGAAGGGCCGGGTGATCAACTGCCACTCCAGCAAGGACTGGGCGCTGGCGCTCAAGCCGGATGCCGAGCGGTGCATCGGCCGTTATGCGATCCCGTTGACCCCGTCCCTCAAGGACAAGGTGGCCAACGTGCACTTGACCACCTTTGATCACGCTGCCTACTGGCCACAATTGAAGACGGTGGTGCAATACACCGACCTGCTGCAGGAGCGCCGGGGCATGATCCGCGCCGATCAGCGTAGTAGCGAGGTGCGGTTTGCCGAGGATGATGTCGACCTGTTCCCGCTGCTGGTGCAGGCGCGGCCGGATGAACTGAAGTTTCTTGCTGAATTAATGGCGCAAAAACACAGTGCGTCCATCGATGTCAGCGTGCGCGAGCCGCTGAAACTGGCCGTGGAGTTGCAACGCATGGGCGGCGACAGCTTTATGAACCTGGCGCGGGGCCATGGCGTCAGCTATCGCGAAATGGCCCAGGACGTGGTCCAGCGCGTGGGGATCAAGTTTGACCAGCCCCTCGACAGCGTGGCGCTCACGGCCCTTGAAGAACGGGTCGCCGAAACCTTGATCGAGCAGTACAAGGACAAGCTCAGCCTGGCCGACCGCAAGGTCTTCGAGGCCGAACTCCAGGCGGCTGCGCAAAAGGAACAGGGTTTTTTCAATCGCTTCGATGTCGGGCGCTCGGCCACCACGGCCTTGAGTGGTACGGCGCTGGCCGGGTTGACCGGCTTTATCCTGCGCCGGGGCGCGGCCACGGCGATTCCGGTGGTGGGGCAGGCGCTGGCGGCGGCGATGTTGTTGGTGAGTGGGGTGCGGGCGTTTTCTGGGCCAGCGTATTCCATCACTACCCTGGCGGTGCTGGTGCTCGGGGTGATTCGTCAGCGCCTGGAGCGCGAGGCGCTGAATCAAGAGATGGACCTGGTGGTAAAGGTGGTGGAGGCGTTTGATCTGCCCAGGGAAACGGTGATGCGTACGGTCTCGTCTGACTGATAAACTGTGCCCTTGTTCTGTGTGTTTACCGGGTACCCCGCGTGAAATTTAGCTTGCCGAAAATCGCTACTGCTCCGTTCTGCCCCCCGGAAGTCGCCGGCTCCATTGCAGTCGATCCCAGTGCCTCATTTTTCAAACGGTTGCTGAAATTCGCTGGCCCCGGCTTGCTGATCTCCATCGGCTACATGGACCCGGGTAACTGGGCGACGGCCATCGAGGCCGGCTCACGCTATGGTTACAACCTGTTGTTCGTGGTGTTGCTGGCCAGTTTGGCCGGGATGGCGGTGCAGTGTTTGTGTTCGCGGTTGGGTATCGCCACCGGCAAGGACCTGGCGCAGCTGTGCCGTGAGCGCTACAGCAAACGCTCGGCGCGCACGCAATGGGTATTGGCGGAAATCTCGATCATCGCCACCGACCTCGCCGAAGTCCTGGGCTGCGCCTTGGCTTTTCACTTGCTGCTGGGGGTTTCCCTGACCACCGGCATCGTCATCACTGCCTTCGATACGCTGCTGATCCTGGCTCTGCAAAACCGTGGTTTCCGCCGCCTGGAAGCAATCATGCTGGCACTGGTGGCGACCATTGGCGTGTGTTTCTTTATTGAACTAGTGCTGATCAAACCCTACTGGCCAGACGTGCTCCGTGGCTTTACGCCGTCGCTGTCGGCCATCAGCGATGCCGCGCCGCTGTACCTGGCCATCGGCATTCTAGGGGCGACGGTGATGCCCCATAACCTGTATTTGCACACCTCCATCGTGCAAACTCGGTTGTTCGGCAAGGATTTAGCCAGCCGCCAGGACGCGGTCAAGCTGGCGCGCATCGACACCATTGGTTCCCTGGCCCTGGCCTTGTTGGTCAACGCGGCGATTCTGGTGCTGGCGGCAGCTGCCTTCCACCAGACCGGCCACACCGAGGTCGTGGAAATTCAGGACGCCTACCACCTGCTGGACCCACTGGTGGGCGGCGCCTTCGCTAGTATCCTGTTCGGCATTGCCTTGCTGGCGTCCGGGCAAAGCTCCACCTTTACCGGCACCATCGCCGGCCAGGTGATCATGGAGGGCTACCTCAACCTGCGGATTCCCTGCTGGCAGCGGCGCCTGATCACCCGTGGGCTGGCGCTGATTCCTGCATTCCTCGGGGTGTGGCTGATGGGGGACGATGCCATTGGCAAGTTGCTGATCCTCAGTCAAGTGGTGTTGAGCCTGCAGTTGCCGTTTGCCTTGTACCCGTTGATTCGCATGACTGGCGACAAACAGCTGATGGGACCGTTCGTCAATCGCCTGCCCACAAAGCTGTTGGCCTGGACCCTATTTGCGGTGATCAGCGGCGCCAATGCCTGGTTGATCGGGCAATGGCTGTTCTAATCAGCGATCCCAGTACGGTACCGGCCCGAAGCATTCGACGAAGTAGTCGATCACCGTACGAACCTTCACCGACAGGCGTCGGCTTCCGGGCCACAGTGCAGCAATCTGTTGCGGCTCCAGGGTCGTGGCCACTTCATAGTCAGTCAGCACAGCCTGCAAGGTCCCGGCACGCAGGCCTTCGCCGATCAACCACGACGGAAATACCACTAGGCCCAGGCCTTGCTCGGCGGCGTGGGTCAGGGTATCGGCGTGGTTGCCGGTGATTGGGCCCTTGACGCTGTAGGGCGTCCAGTCGCCCTGGTCGCGGCGAAAGAACCAGCGCTGCTGGCCGGTGACGCCTTTGTAGGCCAGGCATTGGTGGTTCACCAGTTCATCGGGGTGTTGTGGCGTACCGTATTGCGCCAGATAGGCAGGGCTGGCGGCGATGCGGAAACGCTGCGGGGCGAAAATGCGCGCCTGCATGCCGGAATCGTTGAGTACGCCGATGCGAAACAGCAGGTCTGTACCGCCTTGCAGCGGGTCGACGTAGGTGTCGGTCTGCTGGATATCCAGTTGCAGCTTGGGATAGCGCCGGCACAGCTCACCCAACCATGGCGAGAGGTGCCGCTGGCCGAACACCATCGGCGCGTTGATCCGCACCAGGCCGCTGGGCTCGCTTTCCTGTTCCTGCAAGGCCTGTCCGGCTTCTTCCAGTTGCTCCAGCACCAAGCGTGCGTGATGGCCCAGCAAACGCCCGGCCTCGGTGGGGCTGACGGCACGAGTGTGGCGATACAGCAATTGTTGGCCCAGGGCCTGTTCCATCAACTGGATTTGCCGGGAGATGGAGGAGGGCGCCAAGCCCTCACGGCGGGCGACTTCGGAGAAACTGCCGTAGTCCAGTACCGCGACAAACAGGCGAAGCGCCTTGAAACTCAACTCGCTCAAACCCTGCATAATGACTCCGTTCTGTGCGAAATACGCAAAGGTGTTGTCGTCATGATCCCATTTATCGCAAGGCACTGCCACCGGATAATGCACGCCATCGCTCCTCTCTAATGCGCAGGTGTTCTATGCAAACTTCCTCTCTTGACGGTGCGGGCCTGGCTCAAGCCAAGCCGAAAACCTTTCTTCGGCTACTGTTACTGCCGCTGGTGATTTTCGCCGGCATGGGCTTGTCGGTGGAAGCCGGTTTGCTGGGGCCGTTGGGCGTGCAGGTCGGGCACTTGTGGGCGACCTTGAGTATTTTCGGCGTAGGCTCCGCGATTCTGTTTTTGCTATTGCTGTTCAGTGGCCCGCAAAAAGGCCCGGCCCTCACCGATCTGCCGCGCTGGCAGTTGATCGGCGGCTTCCTGGGCCCGATGTACGTGGTGGTGCTGACCCTGGCCACGCCGCATATCGGCATTGCCATGACCATGATCGCAATTCTCTCCGGCCAAGTGGGCAAGAGTGTGTTGATCGACCACTTCGGCTGGTTCGGCACCACGCGCAAACGGGTCAACGGTGAGCGCTGGATTGCGCTGCTGTTGATTGTGGCGGCACTTGTTTTGATTGCACGGGGTTAAGACGATGAATCTGATTGTGTTGTTGGTATTGGTGGTGGCCGCAGGTGCGGTGTTGAGTGTGCAGGCGGCGATCAATGGTCGGCTGGGGCAGACGGTGGGTGTATTGCGCAGCAGTCTGCTGACCTTTGTGGTCGGGGCGATCAGCACCGGCCTGCTGGTTCTGTTCTTTGAGCCGGCTCACGCGGTTAGCCTGTTGGATGTGCCGAAATGGCAACTGACCGGGGCGTTGTTTGGGGTGGTGTACATGATGGTCATGGTCGGTGCTGTACCGATTGTTGGCACCGCGGTGGCGACTGTGGCGGTGATCGTTGGGCAATTGGGCATGGGCATGCTGATCGACAATTTTGGCTGGCTCGGCAACCCGGCCATCGAACTGTCCGGCAGCCGGATTGTGGCGATGCTCTGCCTGGCGCTGGCCCTGGTGTTCATGTATCGCAGCAGTACCCGCGCCGATTAACGACTTTGAACCAACGGTGGTGTCGGGCAGTCACTGCTTAAGGTGTCGGCGTTCGCCGCACCGGGACGACCATGACGAAGGAGTCTGATCATGCAAGAAAAAACCTGTGCCTGCCCTCACTGCAACTGCCTGGTGGGGCAAACGGCGGTGATGAAAGAAGGTAAGAGTTATTGCTGCCAGGGCTGTGCCGATCATCATGCCCATGGTGAGCCGTGTGCTTCGTCTACGGGGTGTGAGTGTGCCAAGTCGGCGCATGGCTAAATGTGAAACGCTTGTAGGGGCGAGCGGCCCCTACAGGGTTATTGCGGTTCCAGTGCCAGTCTAGGCTGTGCCTCCCTGACAGGTTCAAGAGCGCGCGCCCGAGCGGCGCCATTGCACATTTTCGATGCCAAATTTCTCGGCCTGGGGCTGGCTGGTCTTTTTCACCTGTTCCCGGGCAAATCGGCCGATGCGGCCTATGCCGGCATCGCAGCTTGCCCAATGCCAGGCTTCTGCGGTGTCGAGTTTTTCCAGGCGAATAATGAAAGACTTGGGCGTGCCATGCAGCGTGTAGTCGATCACGAAAAAATTTGCGTTGTTCATGGACCTGTTGACCCTCCTTGTGTCTTTAAGTGATCACTCAGAGCGGTAAAAATTCATTCGGATTGTCGACTACGGTTATTTCCTTAGAAAGAAAACTGCATGGCCTGGGGCTGTGGGTGTTTGTCTGGTCATGGAAACGATGCGCAAATAAAGGTCATCAAGACAGTTGCTCCCACAGCAAGAGGGATTTACACCTCGGGAACGCCGTTCTCCCACGCCGACCAGTTCTTCAGAATCGCCTGCACCAACGGGTTGCCGGTGCGGTACAGGTTCTCCAACGCTGGCACGAACCCGCCCTGGTCCGCGTACTTCAGCAGGTTGTCGACTTCGCTGTAACCCGGATACGGCCGGTCGAAATCGGAGCCTGCGCGTACCACGGCCAGGCGCTGGATATCCACCAGACCTTCACGACTGGCCCGCAGCAGCGCTTCGTAGGTGGAGTTGTCTTCCTGCTGGGTGGTGCAGTAAACGCCTTTGTTGTCGGTAAGCAACTGGGTCCAGACTTCGGCGCGTTCGCTCAGGCGTGTGCCGGAAAACCAGGTATTACCGGCCAGGGTGTCACACTGGGTGACCTGAGGCGGCTGGTTGGCCGGGGCGTACGGATAGTGTTTGCGCCACGCGGTGGATTCCTTGCTTTCACTGAGTTCGACCTTTTGCGACAGGGTGAATGCCTTGGCCTGAAGTTTCTGGTTCAGCTCGAATACTTCGGTCTTGTAGTCCAGCGGCGGTTTCTCATTCGGGCCTTTGGTGTTGATACCGATATAACCGGTCGGCCAGTCCTTGGGCGCATCCCGGGAATCGATTTCCCACTGGGTGCCGAACTCCACCAGGTAGTGGGCCCAGGCTGCGGTGCCGATGGTGCCGTGGTGCGGGTTGATGCCGGCAATCCCGGCGATCAGGAAATAGCTCTGGCGCAGGTCGAACTTGGGTGACAACGCCAGGGCCAGGGTGGAGGCGGCGGCGTTGGTTTGGCCCATGCCGGTCACCAGCAGGCACACGTCCTGGGTGTTGCAGCGGATTGCCGGGTACTCGGCCGACAGGCCCGGCACGCGGACCTCCTGCTTGAGTTCCAGGCGATCAATCCAGTGCTGTGCCTCGGGGGCAAACATGGTGATCAGCATCACTTTGGGTTTGATCGGTGCAGGCTGTGCAGCGAAGGTGTTGGAGGCTATCAGTGTGCCGAAGACCAAACCAACGGCTACAGAAAGACGAGTCAATACGTGCATAAAATCCCCCTACGAAATGAATGATGAACGGCTTCCAACGTGCCGCTCAAAACTGATAACCGACCCCGGCGTAGTAACCCCAGCCGTTGGAGCGGGCGCGGAAGTTGCCGTCGCCGAAATTCAGCTCGCTGCCGTCCTGCCAGTTGCCGCCGTTATGAAAATAACGGCCCACCAGGGTGAAGCGCAGGTGCGTGAAGGAATACAACAGCACATTGGTTGCAACCAGGGAGTTGGCAGTGCGCGCTGGGTTGTCCTTGTGCAAATCCGAGCCGAAATCGTAGTTGGTGAAACCGATGTAGGTCAGCGAAGCGCCGTTGTCGAAGCTGCCGATGGGCACGATGTATTTCATTTGGGCGCGGTAGCCGTCCCAGGAATATTCATTGCTGGCGCCGTAGTTTTCCCACTGGTAACGCCCGTAGAAGTTGGCCGACAGGTTGACCCGCGAGTGGGTGTCGATGTCGGTGCCCAGGCCGCTATATAACGTGTTGGCGCGGTTGGCCTTGTTGCTGCCGTGGTCGTAGACCCAGTCGAAGGCCACGTACCATTCCTTGAACGGCCCTACGGCCAGGCTGCGGCCGGCCAGGTAATCGATGGAGATGCGCGGTTCGTGTTCCATGAACACTGGCGAGCCATGGTCCCAGACGCCTTTGTCATTGCTGTTACCAATACCGAAGATCTTTGGCACATCTATATAACCGTATAGCTCGAACGGCCCCTTGCGGCCGAAGTACTCGTACTCCAGGTAAATGTCATCGGCAGGCTTGGGGCCGAAGCTGATGTCTTTGCTGCCAATGATCGTCAGGTCTTGGTTGAACCAGTCGGAGAGGTAAGGGCCGTCTTTCTTCGGGGCCGCCGCCGCGCTCAGGGTTTCGCCTTGTGCTGAATCATCGGCGAATTTTTCCTGCCCCAAAGTGGGGCCGCTGAGTACTCCCGTAACGGCTGCCAGTAGCAGAGAAACACCAGAGATTGTGGCGGACGCGGGGCGTCTGGAAGTCGATTGCATTGAAAATCCCTGTTCGTGTGCGGTTTAGACCCGGCTGGCCGGGAAAGGGCGAACGTGCCGGTAATTTGCCGTCAAGTCCGATCCGCAAACGTTTGCATAGGCTGTACCAACTTTGGTCAATGGTTTGAAACGGATAGAAAAATGTCGAATTAGCCGACCTTTTGGTCAGAAACGTGACTTAGCGTTTATGGCATCCTGTCGGGCAATGAACAGAGAGCCCGCGATGCTGAAAATCGCCCATACGCCTGAAGAAAAACTCGGTGGTCTGCTGCAATGGGTGGTGGCCCACGCCGGGTTGTCGGCAGCCTGGTTCCTGGAGGATGAGGAGCGGGATCGGGCGGATGTAAGCCTGCAAGTTGCACGACTGGCGCAACAGGCATTGGCTCAATGGGCCTTGGTAAACGGCAATGCCTGATCACCGTTGCGAGTGAACAGATACATCGCCGTCTCCCGGCGGTACTCGCTGGGCGTCTGGTCCATTTCGATGCGGAAATGCCGATTGAAGTTGGACAGGTTGGCGTAGCCCACTTCAAAGCAGATGTCGGCGACGGACATCTCGGTTTGCAGCAGCAACCGGCAGGCGCGCTGGACCCTGAACTTGCGCATCAGGTCGATAAAACCGTGGCCGGTGATGCGCTTGAAGAACCGCGAGAAGCCCGGTTCGCTCATGTCTAGGCGCTGGGCGATCACCGACAGGCGCACGTCACCGGTCAACTCGCTCATCAGATAGTCGAAAGCCTTGTTGATACGCTCTGAGCTGCGGGCATCCAGGGTTGGTGCGTAGCAGGTGCTGGCCAGGGCATGTACCTCCAGCGCCGGCGCCTTGATCAGGGTGTCGAGCAATTGCAGAAACAGGATCAAGCGCTTGAGCCCCAGGGCCGGGCCGATCTGTTCAAGCAGTTCGGCGGCCTGGAGGGCGGTGGCCCCGGTGAACTCCAGGCCACGACGGGCCAGGTCGAACATGTGCTGCAGGTCGCCCAGCTCCGGTAACGTCTTGCCCAGGGCGAGCAGGGCGGCACCGTCGAACTGCAGCACCACGTCGCGCCCGTGCAGATGTTCGCCGGGGGCCAGGTCGCCGATCCAGTCATGGGGCAGGTCTGGCCCGATCAGCGCCACGTGGCCTGCACCAAAGGCGCCGATATAGTCGCCTGCCACCAGCTTGCCGCTGCCCTGGCGAATCAAGTGGATTTCGAATTCAGGGTGGTGATTCCAGCGCGCCAGCGCGTAGGGATAGTCATGTTCGTACCAGCGAAAGCCATGCTCGGCCTCGGGGAGAATGACCTCTAGTTCGGCGGGGCGCTGCTCGAACAAGGCTGCGCGGCTGTCTGGCATGTCTTGGCCCCTTAATGGGTTCTTGGAATACGATCAAAGTACGCCCTTTTCCTGGTAGGCGGCTACCTGGTGTTTTGCTTGCCACTGATACTTTTTTGACCCTGTAAGCGACAGTTAAAAAAGTACCAGTCGTGCATCCGCCATTCGTTTGTTCGGGCCTCTCCAAGCTGCTGTAATCGAGTGGTCAAAAACAAAAACAATAGCTCCCGTCGCCAATGGCGCGGGTGGAGAGCACCATGACCCCTATCCCGAAGAGGCTTTTGCTGGTGACCGGCCTGTGTGTGGCGATGGCCAGCCATGCGGCAGAAACGGTGACCATCGCCACGGTCAACAACAGCGACATGATCCGCATGCAGCGGCTTTCAAAAGTGTTTGAACAGCAGCATCCCGAGGTGAAACTCAACTGGGTGGTGCTGGAAGAAAACGTTCTGCGCCAACGCCTGACCACCGATATCGCCACCCAGGGCGGCCAATTCGACGTGCTCACCATAGGCACTTACTAAACCCCGCTGTGGGCTGCCAAACACTGGCTGGAACCGCTCACCCAACTGCCTGCCGACTACGACGTGCAAGACATCTTCCCGGCGGCGCTCACCGGGCAGATGTCAGTGGATCAGGCACTTGCCGCTGCACAGTCCACCACCGAGCGCGAGATGAAACGCGCCGGTTATCCGAAATAGCCCTTAATGGATGAGCACCCAATGAAACGACTGGAAGGTAAAAGCGCCCTGGTCACCGGCTCCGCACGCGGTATCGGCCGATCCTTTGCCCAGGCCTATATCAATGAGGGCGCTACTGTCGCCATCGCTGACATCAACCTGCAGCGAGCCCAGGCTACGGCGTTAGAGCTGGGCCCCAACGCTTACGCGATAGAGATGGACGTGACCCGCCAGGTCTCCATAGATGCCGCGATTGCCGCCGTAGTGGTACAGACCGGCAAACTCGACATCCTGATCAACAACGCTGCGCTGTTCGATTTGGCGCCGATCACCGACATCACCCGCGAGAGCTTCGACCGGCTGTTTTCCATCAATGTCGCCGGTACGCTTTTTACCTTGCAAGCCGCCGCTCGACAGATGATCAGCCAGGGCCACGGCGGCAAGATCATCAACATGGCCAGCCAGGCCGGGCGCCGGGGCGAGGCGTTGGTGGCGGTGTACTGCGCCACCAAGGCGGCGGTAATCAGCTTGACTCAATCGGCGGGGCTGAACCTGATCAAGCACGGGATCAACGTGAATGCCATCGCACCGGGTGTAGTGGATGGCGAGCATTGGGATGGGGTCGATGCCATGTTCGCCAGGCATGAGGGCCGGCCTTTGGGCGAGAAGAAACGACTGGTGGGACAAGAGGTGCCGTTTGGGCGCATGGGCACGGCTGAGGATTTGACGGGGATGGCGATTTTCCTGGCGTCGAAGGACAGCGAGTATGTGGTGGCGCAGACTTATAACGTCGATGGTGGGAATTGGCTGAGCTAAAGGGTCAAGCAATGAGTTGCCGGTGGTCGGTGGCGATCAAATACTCCTGGGTTCGATGCTGTGAGCGTATGGTGAGTTGAGTTTTCCCCTACTTATTGATTGGAGTTCTGTCGTGGCCAAAGCATCCTCTGCAATTGAAATCCCGGTGTCGGCCGAGCAGGTCTGGCAATTGGTTGGCGGTTTCAACTCGCTGCCCGACTGGCTGCCCTTGATCGCCAAAAGCGAACCGAGTGAAGGTGGTCGCTTGCGCCACCTGCAAGCCGTCGATGGTGGCGTGGTGGTTGAACGTCTGCAGGCCTTTGATGAAGCAGCGCGCACCTACAGCTACTCCATCAGCGAGTCGCCGTTTCCGGTGGGTGAGTACCTGGCGACTTTGCGCGTTGAGGCGCTGACGGACAGCACCGCGAAAGTGACCTGGTCCGGGGTGTTTACCCCGGTAGCTGGGGTGACGGATGCGGCGGTGGAGGAGTTGTTTTCCGGTGTTTACAGCGGTGGGCTTGAGGCCTTGCGGGCTAACTTTCCGGCCTGAGAATGTGGGGGGGCGGTGGTGCGACTGGGTTGGGTTGGGTGCATATCCGTTATTTTGGTCAGGGCGGATTAGGGTTACGCCCTTACGGCGTGTCACTTTGCAAAAGCGGCAAAGTAACCAAAGCGCTCTTGCCCCACCACTTGGTGCCTCGCTGTGGCTCGGCATGCCTTCTCTGCGGCATTGCTCCGTGGGCCGCCGCGATGGGCCATCCTTGGCCCAGCGCGGCTAAACCGGCGTCCTGCCGGTTTACCCACGGCTCAATACCTGCGTTCAGCCATCGTGGTTAACGGGGCGCCTTAGATCAAGATCAAAAGCAAAAGCACGGCGGCCTGGTAGCCGACCTGAGTGGTGAGAAGCAAAAGCGGATCTACTGTCCACTGTAGGAGCGAGCTTGCTCGCGATGGTCGTTAACGATAACGCTGGCTTTCTGAATCACCGCGGTGCCCTCAGGTTCTTCGCGAGTAAGCCCGGCTTGTTCTTCAGGCCTCGGGCATTAACTGCTGCCGACACTCCAGCACCAGCCGCGCACCGCCACGTTCGCTGGTGCCCACTTCCAGCTTGAAACCATGCAGATTGATGATCGCCGCCACAATCGACAGGCCCAAGCCAAACCCGCCTTGCTGACTGCTTTCATCGACTCGGTAAAAACGCTGGAACACCGCTGCTCGTTCCGCCTCCGGGATGCCGGGGCCGGAGTCGAGGACTTCGATTCGCGTGCTGCCGGCATCGTTGACCGCCCGCAAAATCACTTCGCCGCCCGGCGGAGTGAATTTGATCGAGTTGCTCAACAAGTTGGCCAGGGCCTCGAACAGCAGCGCCCGGTCGCCCGTGATCCACGGCAGCGACTCGGGAGTTTCCAGCAGCAAGTCCATCTGGCCTTCTTCGGCCAGGGGCAGGTAAAAATCGTGGAGTTCCTGCAGCAAGGGCAGGGGGTCGAGGACCAGGAAGCCGGAACGGCGCTGATGGTCTTCCAGTTCGGAAATGCGCAGCAAACCACGAAAACGTGCCATCAGCGTGTCGGTTTCACTGATCACTTCATCCAGTTGCAAGGCATGAGCCGAGCCTTCGTCGGCCTGTTGCTTGATCCGGTATAACTGCGCCCGCAGCCGGGTCAGCGGGGTGCGCAGGTCGTGGGCGATGTTGTCGCACACACCCTTGACCTCGTTCATCAGCTTTTCGATGCGGTCGAGCATGACGTTGACGATGGCGGCCAGCATGTCCAGCTCGTCGCGGCGGTTGGACAGGGGCAGGCGATGGGTCAGGTCGCCGGCGACAATTGCCTCGGCGCTGGCCTGGATTGCGCGAATGCGCCGCAGCGGCCGTCGGCGCAACAAGTGCCAGCCGGCAGCGCCGGGAATGATGGTCAGGGAAATTCCCCACAGCAAGGCATGCAGAATGATCCGGGTCACGCCGAACAGCGAGCCGTTATCGCGCACCAGGATCAGCCAGCGGCCATCCTGGGTGTGGGTTGCGACGGCGTCGCAACTGTCCTGGGGCAGTTTCGGGTCGTCGGAATCGATGCAATTGGCCAGGGCGTGGATGTGCCCGTCCAGGGGCAAGTCAGGCGGGATCTGTCGGATCGGGCCGCTCAGGGGCTTATATTGCTCATCGAACAGGCCGTAGGCGTCGATGCCCTTCATGTCGAAGGTCATGCTGGTGGTCAGGGCTTCCACCAGTTGCTCGCCCTCAAAGCGCTGGAACAGGTGCTGGCGCTGCATCAACGAATGGCGCGAGAGGTTGCTCAGGTAGCCGGAGACTTCGTAGTACAGCACCCCCATGAGGATGCAGCTCCAGGCCACGAACAACGTGCTGTACAGCGCCAGCAAGCGGCTGCTGGAAGAACGCCAGCCTTTAGAGGGGTTCAGCAATGACATAACCCGAACCTCGCACCGTGCGGATTAACGGCGTAAGGCCCGGCGGGTCGATTTTCTTGCGCAGGCGGCCAATGTGCACGTCGATCAGGTTGGTGCCAGGGTCGAAGTGATAACCCCAGACTTCCTCGAAAATCATCATCCGCGAGAGGATTTGCCCGGTGTTGCGCATCAAAAATTCCAGCAGCTTGTATTCGGTGGGCAACAGGCTCAGGGGCTGGTCGGCGCGGCTGGCTTCGCGGCTGATCAGGTTCAGCTCCAGGTCTGCCACCCGAAGGGCGGTTTCGAATTCCTTGACGGTGTTCTTGCGGCGCAGCAGCACTTCGACCCGCGCGGCCATCTCGTCGGAGGCGAAGGGTTTGGTCAGGTAATCATCGCCACCGGCCCGCAGGCCGCGCACCCGCTCATCGACATCGGAGAGTGCGCTGATCATCAGGATCGGCGTCGACACACCGATGGTACGCAAGGTGGTGACGATGGCCAGGCCGTCCAGCTCGGGGAGCATGCGGTCGAGGGTGATCAGGTCGTAATCGCCGCTGACGGCCCGGACCAGGCCTTCGCGGCCGTTGTCTACCCAGTCTACTTCCAGTCCATGGCTACTCAGCTCGGCGACGATCTCGCGGGCCGTTACGGCGTCGTCTTCGATGGTCAAAATACGGGTCATAAGGAGTACCTGGTGAACAATTCACACTGAAGTCGGGGCATTTTGCCAAGAAATGATAGCCGGCTTCCTAAATAAAAATTCATGTTGGTAAAAGCAACACGATTTTCCTGATGATTGTTCCCACTCCGAGCAAGGAACCCCGCCATGGCCCGTTAGCCGTCCCGCAAGACAGGGTCAGTCGTCAAACCCAACCTGCTCATGAATCTCATCGACCTTCAACTCCAGCCGATACGCCACGGCAATAAACAACGCCTGGCATAGGCACAACGTTGCACTCAATGACCTGAACGCAAACGACGACCCTTCATTGACCAGCAACACCGCATTCGCCCGCTTGGCCAGGGGTGAGAGGTTGCTGTCGGTGATGATCAAGGTCTTGGCCTGATGATGCTGGGCAATGCGCAGGCAATGCTGCGTTTCCTTGCCATAGGGCGTGAAGCTGATGGCAATCACCAGGTCATTGGCCCGCACGCTGCGCATCTGTTCGCGGTAGCTGCCGCCCAGGCCGGACACCAGATGGATGCGCTTGTTGGTGTGCTGCAGGTTGTAGACCAGGTAGTCGGCGACGGCAAAGGAGCGCCGCACGCCGACCACATAGATATTGTCGGCATTGACCACCAGGTCCACGGCCTTGTCGAAGGCCACATCATCGAGTTCAAGGCCCAAGCGTTCGATACCCGACAACGTGGCGTTGACACATTCGCGAGCCAGGTCGCCGCCGCTGGCTTTCTGCGACTTGTTGGCGATCATGCTGCGGATGCGCTGCTGGTAGTTCTGTACCGGGGTGGTCTTGTGGGTGTAGGCCTCGCGGAACAACGCCTGCATCTCACTGAAGCCACTGAAACCGAAGCGCTGGGAAAACCGCACGATGGCCGAAGGGTGGACTTCGCATTCCCGGGCGATGTCGCTGATGCGGTCGACCATGATCCGGTCGCTTTGCTGGCTCATGTAGCTGGCAATGCGCTTGAGCTGGCGCGGCAAGCTCTCGTATTCGTCGGTGATCAGCTGCAACAGGCGCTCGGCATTGATCGGGGGGCTGGCGAGCGCTTCTTCTGGGGCGCTCTCTGGGTTAGCCGGCTGATCGGTGCGGGGCATAGGGAATCCTTCTGGCTTGTGCTTACGGGGAATGAGGCCGCCCCAGACAATAGGTCGATGGGCGCAAGTCTACAGGGTGGGCGTAAAAAAATACCCCGCATCATGGCGTGTGGCCGTTGCTGAAACGATGCACTGTTACTGGATCAGTTCTATGATGGCGTATTGGAAAATATATTCCATAAAAAATATTTATAGAATAATTATTGATTGGTGCTGTCAGACGTTCTAGTCTGCATCCACCAAGAGCGTTTGCCGCCGCCACGACGACAGACGCAGGCTGATAAAAATAACAGGAGCCAGCATGGGCCAGACTCGTTTTGCCAGTGGGCGTCAATTGGATCTGATTTGCCTCGGACGCCTGGGCGTCGACCTCTACGCCCAACAAGTGGGCGCGCGGTTGGAGGACGTCACAAGCTTCGCCAAGTACCTGGGCGGTTCCTCCGCCAATATTGCGTTCGGTACCGCACGGTTGGGGCTCAAGTCTGCGATGTTGAGCCGGGTGGGGGACGACCACATGGGCCGCTTCCTGGTGGAGTCCCTGGCCCGTGAAGGCTGCGATGTCAGCGGTATCAAGGTCGATCCGCAACGCTTGACCGCCATGGTCTTGCTGGGGCTCAAGGACCGCGAAACATTCCCGCTGGTGTTCTACCGCGAGAACTGCGCCGACATGGCCCTGTGCGGCGAAGACATCAGCGAGGCCTTCATTGCCTCCAGCAAAGCGCTGCTGATCACCGGCACTCACTTCTCCACTGACGGCGTGTACCAGGCCAGTATCCAGGCCCTGGACTACGCCGAAAAACACAACGTCAAGCGTGTGCTGGACATCGACTACCGCCCGGTTCTCTGGGGGCTGGCCGGCAAGGCTGACGGTGAAACCCGCTTTGTCGCCGACCAGAACGTCAGCCAGCATGTGCAAAAAATCCTCCCGCGTTTTGACCTGATCGTCGGCACCGAAGAAGAATTCCTGATTGCCGGCGGCAGCGAAGACTTGCTGACGGCGTTGCGCACCGTGCGCCGCCTGACGCCGGCAACCCTGGTGGTCAAGCTCGGCCCGCAAGGTTGCACGGTGATTCACGGCGACATTCCGGCGCGCCTGGAAGACGGTGCGATCTACCCCGGCGTACGCGTCGAAGTGCTTAACGTGCTGGGCGCCGGTGATGCCTTTATGTCGGGCTTCCTCAGCGGTTGGCTCGAAGACGCCAGCGACGAGCGCTGCTGCCAGTTGGCCAATGCCTGCGGCGGCCTGGTGGTCTCCCGCCATGCCTGCGCGCCTGCCATGCCGACTCGCGCCGAACTCGACTACCTCTTTAACAGCCCAGTGCCGATTACCCGGCCCGATCAGGACGCGGTGTTGCAACGCCTGCATCAGGTCAGCGTGCCGCGCAAAGCCTGGAAGCAGCTGTTCGTGTTCGCCTTCGACCATCGCTGGCAATTGGTGGAACTGGCGCAGAAGGGTGGACAGGACCCCGCGCGGATCAGCGCCATCAAGCAACTGTTTATCAAGGCGGTGGAGCGGGTTGAAAGCAAACTGCGCGAGCAAGGCATCGACGCTGATGTAGGCCTGCTGGCTGACCAGCGCTTCGGCCAGGACGCCCTCAACGCCGCCACCGGTCGCGGCTGGTGGGTCGCGCGACCGGTGGAAGTCCAGGGCTCGCGGCCGCTGGCTTTCGAACATGGGCGTTCCATTGGCAGCAATCTGATTGCCTGGCCCCATGAGCAAATCATCAAGTGCCTGGTGCAGTTTCACCCCGACGACGAACCGTTGTTGCGCCTGGAGCAGGAAGCGCAACTCAAGGGCCTGTACCAGGCCTCGCAAGTCAGCGGCCATGAACTGCTGCTGGAAATCATCCCCCCCAAGGATCATCCGTCCGTTCATCCCGACGTGCTCTACCGCAGCCTCAAGCGCCTGTACAACCTGGGCATCTACCCGGCCTGGTGGAAGATCGAGGCGCAGTCTGCCGAGGACTGGAAAAAGCTCGACGAGCTGATTCAGGAGCGCGATCCCTACTGCCGGGGCGTGGTGCTGTTGGGGTTGAACGCCTCAGCCGAATGCCTGGCGGATGGCTTTCAAAAGGCCAGCCAGAGCCAAACTTGCTGTGGTTTTGCCGTGGGCCGCACGATCTTCCAGGAGCCGAGCCGGGCGTGGATGGCGGGGGAGATTGATGATGAGACATTGATCCGGCAGGTGCAGGGCACGTTCGAACAGTTGATCAATGCCTGGCGTAGTTCCCGCGGTTAATTGATTTCAACTGTAGGAGAGAGCCTGCTCGCGATGGTCGTTAACGATGACGCTGGCATCCTGAGTAAACGCGGCGTCTTTGAGTTTTTCGCGAGCAAGCACGCTCCTACAAAGAGCCCGTTCTCAGGTTAATTTGAAAACAATAAAAGGTGCAGCCATGCCCGCTATCCGAATTGGCATCAACCCGATCTCCTGGAGCAACGACGACCTTCCGGCCCTGGGTGGCGAAACGCCCCTGAGCACCGCGTTGAGCGAAGGCAAGGAAATCGGCTACGAAGGTTTCGAACTCAACGGCAAATTCCCCAAGGACGCCAAGGGCGTCGGCGATGTATTACGCCCCTATGACCTGGCGCTGGTTTCCGGCTGGTATTCGAGCCGCCTGGCGCGGCGTTCGGTGGCTGAGGAAATTGACGCCATCGGCAGTCACGTCGAACTGCTGCGCGAGAATGGCGCCACAGTGCTGGTCTACGGCGAAGTCGCCGACTCAATCCAGGGTTCACCGATCCGGCTGATCGAGCGCCCGCGTTTTCACAGCGAACAGGCCTGGCAGGAATACGCCGAAAAACTCACGCAATTGGCGCGTTTCACCCTGTCCCAGGGCGTGCGTCTGGCGTACCACCACCATATGGGCGCCTACGTCGAATCCCCTGAAGATATCGACAAACTGATGAGCCTTACCGGCCCCGAAGTCGGCCTGCTGTTTGATTCGGGTCACTGCTACATGGGCGGCGGCGAGCCCATCGAAGTGTTGCGCAAGCACATCGATCGCGTCTGCCACGTGCATTTCAAGGACGTGCGCAAGCCGGTGGTGCAACTAGCCCGCAACAACATGTGGAGTTTCCCCGACTGCATCATCAACGGCACCTTTACCGTGCCGGGCGACGGCGACATCGACTTCGCCGCGCTGCTGGACGTACTGCTGGCCGCCAACTATCACGGCTGGCTGGTGGTGGAAGCCGAGCAAGACCCGGCGGTGGCGCCCAGCTACGCCTACGCAAAAAAGGGCTACGACACCTTGCGTGAACTGCTGAGCGCCGCTCTTGTGAAAGGGAGTGCCGGACAATGAGCCTGTTAGTCAAAAGCAACCAACGTGGGCAGACCATGGTTGAGCTGGAGCCGGGCCGCCTGGAGTACGTGGGTTTTACCGCCTACCGCTTGAGCCTTGGCGAAACCCTGCCGGTCAGCGCTGGCGATAAAGAGCTGTGCCTGGTGCTGCTCAGCGGTCGCGTGAATATCCAGGGCGAAGGCTTTAACTGGGAAAACCTCGGTGATCGCCAATCGGTGTTCGAAGACAAGTCACCGTTCGCCGCTTACCTGCCGCCGGGCAGCACCGCTCAGGTGAGCGCCTTGAGCGACGTGCAAATCGCCGTCTGCGCCGCCCCAGGTTCCCCGGCTGCCGGTCTCGTTCCACGGCTGATCCGCCCCGAACAGTGCAAGCGCAGCGTGCGCGGCAAGGGAGCCAATACGCGCTACGTCTGCGACATCCTGCCAGACACCGAGCCGGCCCATTCCCTGCTGGTGGTGGAAGTTCGCACGCCGTCCGGTCACTCGTCGAGCTATCCGCCCCACAAACACGACACCGACGACTTGCCGCATCAGAGCTTTCTTGAAGAAACCTATTACCACCAGATCAACCCGCCACAGGGTTTTGTGTTCCAGCGGGTCTACACCGATGACCGCAGCATCGACCAGGCCATGGCCGTGGAAAACAGCGACCTGGTGGTGGTGCCCAAGGGTTATCACCCGGTCAGCGTGCCCTACGGCTACGAGTCGTATTACCTGAACGTGATGGCTGGGCCCAAGCGCGCCTGGCACTTCCATAACGACCCGCAGCACAGCTGGCTGCTGGACCTTTAACGACTTCGACGGAGAACAACAATGAGCAACGCCCAGGTGATCGGCCATTACATCAACGGCCAGGTGCAGGACAGCGGTAGCGAGCGGTTCAGCAATGTCTTCAACCCGGCCACTGGCGAGGTGCAGGCGCGAGTCGGGCTGGCCAGCCAGAAGACCGTCGACGAAGCGGTGGCCTCGGCCTTGAAGGCATTCCCGGCCTGGTCCGAGCAATCGTCCCTGCGCCGCTCGCGGGTGCTGTTCAAGTTCAAGGAATTGCTCGACCTGCACCATGACCAGTTGGCCGAGATCATCAGCCGCGAACACGGCAAGGTGTTCTCCGACGCCAAGGGCGAAGTGACCCGTGGCATCGAGATTGTCGAGTACGCCTGCGGCGCGCCGAACCTGTTGAAAACCGATTTCAGCGACAACATTGGCGGTGGTATCGACAACTGGAACCTGCGCCAGCCTTTGGGTGTGTGCGCCGGCATCACGCCGTTCAACTTCCCGGTAATGGTGCCGCTGTGGATGATCCCGCTGGCCCTGGCCACCGGTAACTGTTTCATCCTCAAGCCCTCCGAACGTGACCCGTCCGCCAGTTTGTTGATGGCGCAATTACTGACCCAGGCCGGCTTGCCCGATGGCGTATTCAACGTGGTCCAGGGCGACAAGAGCGCGGTAGACGGCCTGTTGCAGCACCCCGATATCGAGGCGATTTCCTTTGTTGGCTCCACGCCCATTGCCGAGTACATCCACCAGCAGGCCACCCAGCGCGGCAAGCGCGTGCAGGCCTTGGGTGGCGCGAAGAACCATATGATCGTGATGCCCGACGCCGATCTGGACCAGGCAGCGGATGCCTTGATCGGCGCGGCGTACGGCTCGGCCGGCGAGCGTTGCATGGCGATCTCCATTGCCGTGGTGGTGGGCGATGTCGGTGACAAGCTGATTGACAAATTGCTGCCGCGTATCGACCAGTTGAAGGTCGGCAACGGTATGCACAAGGACAGCGAAATGGGGCCGTTGGTCACCGCTGAGCACAAGGCCAAGGTGGAAGGCTTTATCGACCAGGGCGTGGCCCAGGGCGCGAAGCTGATTGTCGATGGCCGGGGCTTCAAGGTGCCGGGTGCGGAGGGTGGCTTTTTTGTCGGCGCGACCTTGTTCGATAACGTCACGACCGAGATGAGTATTTACCATCAAGAGATTTTTGGCCCGGTGCTGGGCATTGTGCGAATGGCGGATTTTGCCAGCGCCGTGGCGTTGATCAATGCCCATGAGTTCGGTAACGGCGTGTCCTGCTTTACCAGCGACGGCGGCATCGCCCGTGCCTTTGCCCGCAACATCAAGGTCGGTATGGTTGGCATCAATGTGCCGATCCCGGTGCCGATGGCCTGGCATTCGTTTGGTGGCTGGAAACGCTCGCTGTTTGGCGACCACCACGCCTATGGCGAAGAAGGTATTCGTTTCTACAGCCGCTACAAAAGCGTGATGCAGCGTTGGCCTGACAGCATTGCCAAGGGTCCTGAATTCAGCATGCCAACCGCCAAGTAATTTTTTCGAGTGTGGAGCACAACAACAATGAACTCGCCTCTACGTTTCGCCCTGAACCGCATGGTCGCCCCCAGCCTTTCCCTGCCGGAGTTTATCGAGCTGGCGGTGACCTTGAAATGCGACGCCATCGAGATCCGCAACGACCTTGCGGGCATCGAGATTGAAGACGGCACGCCTGCCAGTCGCGTGCGCGAGTTGTGCGCGGTGCACGGCATCACCGTGCTGTCGATCAACGCCCTGTACCCCTTCGATGTATGGAATGACGAGCGCCGCGCCCAGGCGGTGAAGCTGGCGACCTATGCCCGCGAATGCGGCGCACAGGGCCTGGTGATGTGCCCACTGAACGATCGCGCTGATTCGCGCAATGAGGCCCAGCGCGCGGCGGGTTTGCGCACGGCGTTGAGCGAACTGGCGCCGATCCTGCGCGAATACGGGATTCTGGGCTTCATCGAGCCTTTGGGCTTCGAGGAATGTTCCTTGCGGCGCAAACAGACGGCGGTGGACGCGATCAAGTCCATGGGCGGCCTGGATGTGTTTCGCCTGGTGCATGACACCTTTCACCATCACCTGGCCAGCGAGCATGAGTTTTTCCCGGAATTGACCGGGTTGGTGCATATCTCCGGCGTGGAAGATGCCGAGGCACCGTTGGCGACCATTCGTGACGGCCATCGAGTGCTGGTAGGCGAGGGCGATATCCTCGGCAACGCGGCGCAGATCGACACCTTGCTCAGCACCGGCTATAGCGGCTACCTGTCGTTTGAGCCGTTTGCCGAGAGCGTGCACGGCCTGGCAGATATCAAACAGGCGCTGGGGGCGAGCATGGCCCATCTAAAACAATCTCTGGCCTGACCCAGATCCCCTGTAGGAGCGAGCAATCTCACTCCTACAGTTTATTTTTTGTGCAGGGGGCAGCATGACTACCACACGATTGACCATGGCCCAGGCCTTGGTAAAGTTCCTCGACAACCAGTACATCGAAGTCGATGGCGTGCAGAGCAAATTCGTCGCCGGTATCTTCACGATTTTCGGCCACGGCAATGTGCTGGGCCTGGGCCAGGCACTTGAGCAGGACAGCGGTGACCTGGTGGTGCATCAGGGCCGCAACGAGCAGGGCATGGCCCATGCCGCCATCGGTTTTGCCAAGCAGCACCTGCGGCGCAAGATCTACGCCTGCACCTCTTCGGTTGGCCCCGGCGCCGCCAATATGCTCACCGCTGCGGCCACCGCCACGGCCAACCGCATCCCGTTGCTATTGTTGCCCGGCGATGTCTACGCCAGCCGCCAGCCCGACCCGGTGCTACAGCAGATCGAGCAGTTCCACGACCTGAGCATCAGCACCAACGACGCCTTCCGCGCCGTCAGCAAATACTGGGACCGCATCAACCGCCCCGAGCAGTTGATGAGCGCGGCGATCCACGCCATGCGTGTGCTTACCGACCCCGCCGAAACCGGCGCCGTGACCCTGGCCTTGCCGCAAGATGTGCAGGCTGAAGCCTGGGACTACCCCGACTATTTCCTGCAAAAGCGCGTGCATCGTATCGACCGCCGCCCGGCGACCGAAGCCATGCTCGGCGACGCGATCGCGGCTTTCAAGGGCAAGCGTAAACCGCTGATCAT
This sequence comes from Pseudomonas sp. ANT_H4, assembly GCF_008369295.1. Classification (GTDB taxonomy): domain Bacteria; phylum Pseudomonadota; class Gammaproteobacteria; order Pseudomonadales; family Pseudomonadaceae; genus Aquipseudomonas. The sequence continues at coordinate 107,715 of NZ_VOBG01000005.1, forward strand.
CTGCGGTGGCGGGGTCAAGTACTCTGGCGCCAATGCTGCGTTGCAAGCCTTTGCCGAACGCTTTGACATTCCCTTCGCGGAAACCCAGGCGGGCAAGAGCGCCGTGGTCTCAGCCCATCCGCTGAACCTCGGCGGTATCGGCGAAACCGGTTGCCTGGCGGCGAATCTGCTGGCCCCGGAGGCCGACCTGATCATCGGCATCGGCACTCGCTACACCGACTTCACCACCTCATCGAAGTCATTGTTCAAGCATCCCGAGGTGCAGTTTCTCAACCTCAATATCAGCCCTTGCGATGCGTTGAAACTGGACGGTGTGCAGCTGCTGGCGGATGCCAAGGTGGGCCTGGAGGCTTTGTCCGAAGTCTTGGGCGACTACCGCTCCAGCTGGGGCGATCAACCACGGGACGCCAAGGCGCAGTTGAATGCCGAAGTTGACCGCATCTACCAGGCCCAATACCAGAGCGAAAACTTCGTTCCGGAAATCAACGACCACATGGACCCGGCCGTGCTGCGCGAGTTTATCGAGCTGACCGGCTCCTGCCTGACTCAAAGCCGCGTGCTGGGCGTGCTCAATGAAACCCTGGCCGACGACGCAATCATCGTTGCCGCCGCCGGCAGCCTGCCCGGTGACTTGCAGCGCAGCTGGCGCAGCAAGGGCGTGAATACCTATCACGTCGAGTACGGCTATTCGTGCATGGGTTATGAGGTCAACGCCGCCTTGGGCGTCAAGCTGGCCGAGCCTGAGCGTGAGGTGTACGCATTGGTGGGCGATGGCTCCTACATGATGCTGCACTCGGAGCTGGTCACCTCGATCCAGGAGCGGCGCAAGATCAATGTGGTGCTGCTGGACAATATGACCTTTGGTTGCATCAACAACCTGCAAATGGAGCACGGCATGGACAGCTTCGGCACCGAGTTCCGTTTCCGCAACCCCGAGAGCGGCAAGCTCGACGGTGGTTTTGTGCCGGTGGACTTCGCTATGAGCGCGGCGGCCTATGGCTGCAAAACCTACAAGGTCAGCACCGTGGAGCAGTTACAGGCGGCGTTGGCCGATGCGCGTACGCAAACCGTGTCGACGCTGATTGATATCAAGGTTCTGCCCAAAACCATGATTCACAAATACCTGTCGTGGTGGCGGGTCGGTGTGGCGCAGGCGTCCACCAGCGAGCGCACCGACGCGGTGGCAAAAACCCTCAATGAACGCTTGGCCAAAGCCCGGCAGTACTGATAAAGGAGTCCTTACATGTCTTTGAAACTTGGTGTTATCGGTACTGGCGCCATCGGCCAGGATCATATCCGTCGTTGCAGCCAGACCTTGCTCAACAGCCAGGTTGTCGCCGTCACCGACATCAACCTTGAGCAGGCCGCCAAGGTCGTCGCCGACTTGAAACTCACCGCCGAGGTCTACCCCGACGGCCACGCGCTCATCAACTCGGCGCAAGTCGAAGCGATCCTGGTCACTTCCTGGGGGCCGAGCCACGAAGAGTTCGTGCTGGCCGCCATCGCCGCCGGCAAGCCGGTGTTCTGCGAAAAACCCCTGGCGGTGACGGCCGCAGGCTGCCTCAAGATCGTCGAGGCCGAAGTGGCCCACGGCAAGCGTCTGGTGCAGGTGGGTTTCATGCGCCCCTACGACCAGGGCTATCAAGCCTTGAAAGCGGTGATCGACAGCGGCCAGATCGGCGAGCCGTTGATGCTGCACTGCGCTCACCGCAACCCTACCGTGGGCGAGAACTACAAGACCGACATGGCGATCACCGACACCTTGATCCACGAGTTGGACGTGTTGCGCTGGTTGCTGGCCGATGACTATGTGTCGGTGCAAGTGGTGTTCCCGCGCAAGACCAGCAAGGCTCACGGGCATCTGCGTGACCCGCAGATCGTCCTGCTGGAAACCGCCAAGGGCACGCGCATCGACGTGGAAGTGTTTGTGAACTGCCAGTACGGCTACGACATCCAGTGCGAAGTGGTGGGGGAGACCGGCATCGCCAGGCTGCCGGAACCTTCCCAAGTGCAACTGCGCAGCGGCGCCAAGCTGTCCAATGCGATTCTGATGGACTGGAAGGACCGGTTTATTGCGGCCTATGACGTTGAGTTGCAGGCATTTATCGACGGCGTGCGCGCTGGGCAGGTGGGCGGGCCATCGGCGTGGGATGGTTTTGCGGCGGCGGTGGCGGCGGATGCGTGCATCGAGGCGCAAAACAGTGGGCAGATTGTGAAAGTCGGCCTGCCAGAGCGCCCACATTTCTACGGCTGATCATAGGAGAATCTATCCATGCGTATCGCCCTGGACCCTTACATGTACCGCCACCTGCCCCTGGGCAAGATGGTCGATAAAGTCGCCGAACTCGGCTACCAGCACATCGAACTTTCACCCCGGGAGGATTTCCTCCCGTTCTACAAAGCCGCTCGGGTCGACCGGGCGCGGATCAAGGAATTTCGCAAGGCCCTGAGCGACACCGGTGTGCAGCTTTCATCCCTGCTGCCGATGTACCACTGGGCCGCCGCCGATGAAGGCTTGCGCGTCGCCGCCGTGCGCAACTGGAAGCGCGCGATTCAGATTGCCGTGGAAATGGACTGTGAGCTGGTCAATACCGAGTTCACCGGCCAGTCTGACAACCCGCTGGTGTGCGAAAACCAGTTCATGCGTTCCATGGACGAACTGATGCCCGAGTTCGAGCGCGAAAGCATCAAGCTGGATATCCAGGCTCATCCCTATGACTTTTGCGAGCGCAACAACGAGTCAGTGGACATCATTCGCGGGCTGGATCGCGACTGGATCAACTACTTGTATGCCGCGCCCCACACCTTTTTCTACGACGACGGCAAGGGTGATATCGCCTCGATGCTCAAGTACGCGGGCTCCAAGCTTAGCCACCTGATCATCGCCGACACTTACAACCACCGGGCGTCCTCCAACTTGCGCTACATCGTCAACCCGCCGGGCGTCACTGCCACCGTGCATCAACATCTGGATATCGGCCAGGGCGAGGTGAACTGGGACGCGTTTTTCGGCACCTTGCGGGAGATCAAGTTTGATGGCATCGCCACGGTCTCGGTGTTCGCCTGGGAAGACCGGCCGGATGAGTCCAACCGGATGATGCTGGAACGGGTGACCCGCGAACTTTGCCAATAAAGGAATCGACCCATGCGAATCGGACTAGTCGGATACGGCCACGGTGGCCGTTTTTTTCACGCACCGCTGATTGCCAGTCTGCCGGGAGCAACCTTTGTCGGTGTTGTCACCCGTTCACCCGAGCGGCGCCAGCAACTGGCGACCGAACACCCTGAGGTCAAGGCCTTCGACAGCATCGAGCAGATCGTTGAGGCCGGTGTCGACGCCTTGGTGATCTCCACCACACTCAAAGGTCGCCCAGCGCTGGTACTGGAAGCGATCGAACACGGTGTGGCGGTGGTCAGCGACAAACCGTTCGCCAGCAATGCCGCCCAGGCGGGGGCCTTGATTACTGCTGCCGAGCGTCAGGGCGTGTTGCTGAGCGTCTACCAGAATCGGCGCTGGGACTCGGATTTCCTCACCCTGCGCAAGCTGATCAACGCCGGCGCCCTGGGCACCATCACCCGCTTTGAATCCCGAGTGGAGCGTTACAACCCCGCGTCCGTGGGCAATGCCAGTGGCGGCGGGTTCCTGCGTGACCTTGGCAGCCATCTGGTGGACCAGGCGATGCAATTGTTTGGCTCGGTGGATCGGGTCTTCGCGCAATTGCACTACAGCGCTGAACACCCCAGCCTCGACCATGGCTTCTTTGTTTCCCTGACCCACGCCAACGGGGTGATCTCGCACCTGTGGGGCAGCGCCCTGCAAAACAGCCAGGCGCCGCGTTTTCGGGTTAACGGCAGCGCAGGCTGTTACACCGTTGAAGGCCTGGATGGTCAGGAAGACGCGTTGATGGCCGGCAAAACCCCGAAAACCGAGGGTGAGCACTGGGGCGCGGAAGAACACCGACGCTGGGGCTGGTTCGAACAAGGTCCGGAGCGTGAGCGTGTGCCCTCGGAAAAGGGTTGCTGGAACCAATTCTATCGCCAGCTGCAAACCGCTGTTCAAGGCCAGGGTCCATTGCCGGTGGATGCCCGTGATGCCTTGGAGACCACCCGTGTGCTGGACGCCGCACGGCTCAGCGCCGAGCGTCAACAAGTAGTGGAAATGGCCGCTGTCGAGGGTTATGGAACAAAAATAGAATAAAATTCTAAAACTTGTTGATGTGGAAATTATTTTCCAATAAAGTCATTTCCAGGTTGCTCATAGTGACGTCCCGATCTGCCGTTGAGGCGGTGGAGGACGACTCAACAAAAACAAGACACAAAAACAACCAGGTACCGTCAGATGAAAATCTTCAACGCTGCACTGCGAGTTTTACACTCTGCCTTCCCGCCCCGCGATGTGCCCCGTGCACGGCCGCTGTATTTTTCCTTCCTTAATGTCCTTTGCGTCGAAAGCAAGGGCGCCCTGGTGTGCTGCATTCCGGGGGCGCCGATTGTTCGGCTGCCGTCGCCAAAATAATGCTCTGAAAAACGCAACGTCCAAAAAACCAACAAGAAATTGGAGACAGACCGTTCATGAAGACCAATATCCGTTTTGCCTCGCTGGCCCTGTCCATGATGCTTGCCAGTGGTGTGGCCACGGCCGCCGACATCAAGGTCGGTGTGAGCATGTCGCAGTTCGACGACACCTGGCTGACCTACCTGCGTGAGGACATGGACAAGCAAGCCAAGTCCTATCCCAAGGGTGAAGGCGTACAACTGCAGTTCGAAGACGCCCGCGCCGATGTGGTCAAGCAGCTCAGCCAGGTAGAAAACTTTATCAGCCAGAAGGTCGACGCCATTGTGGTCAACCCGGTAGACACGGCGTCCACCGCAAGAATCACCAAAGCGGCGGTCGACGCCGGTATTCCGCTGATTTATGTCAACCGCCGCCCTGACCAGAAGGACCTGCCCAAGGGCGTGGTCACCGTGGCTTCCGATGACGTAGAGGCTGGCCGCCTGCAAATGCAATACCTGGCCGAGAAGATGGGCGGCAAGGGCAACATCGTGATTCTGCTGGGGGACTTGGCGAATAACGCCACGACCAACCGCACCAAAGGTGTAAAAGAAGTCTTGGCCAAATACCCGGGCATCAAGATTGAACAGGAGCAGACCGGGATCTGGCTGCGGGACAAGGGCATGACGCTGGTGAACGACTGGGTGACCCAAGGCCGTAAATTCGACGCGGTGGTTTCCAACAATGACGAGATGGCCATCGGTGCTGCCATGGCCCTGAGAACTGCGGGTGTCGAGAAAGGCAGTGTGCTGATCGGCGGTGTCGACGGTACGCCGGACGGTTTGAACGCGATCACCAAGGGTGATATGGCGGTCTCGGTGTTCCAGGATGCCAACGGCCAGGCTGTCGGTTCGGTGGAGGCGGCGGTCAAAATGGCCAAGAACGAGCCGGTCGAGCAGAACCTTTTGGTGCCGTTCAAATTGATCACCCCGGACAACGTTAAAGATTTCAAATAGTCCTTCACTTAATAACAACAATAAGCCGGCAGGGCGCCACGGCAGCCCTGCTGATGGAGTACCCGATATGTTCGCTCAAGCGACTGCTTCGCAGGCCCCGCTGGCCGGTATCCAGCCAACGGCGCTGGAAGAACCCTACCTGCTGGAAATCGTCAATATCAGCAAAGGTTTTCCCGGTGTCGTAGCCCTGGACGATGTGCAACTGCGGGTGCGTCCGGGCTCGGTGCTGGCGCTGATGGGCGAGAACGGCGCGGGCAAGTCGACGCTGATGAAGATCATCGCTGGCATCTACCAGCCGGACTCCGGTGAAATCCGCCTGCGGGGCAAGCCGATCGTTTTCGACACGCCGCTGGCGGCATTGCAGTCGGGGGTCGCGATGATCCACCAGGAACTCAACCTGATGCCCCACATGAGCATCGCCGAGAACATCTGGATCGGCCGCGAACAGCTCAACAGCCTGCGCATGGTCAATCACCGGGAAATGCACCGCTGCACCGCGCAGTTGCTGGAGCGCCTGCGCATCAACCTGGACCCGGAGGAGCAGGTCGGCAACCTGAGCATCGCCGAGCGGCAGATGGTGGAAATTGCCAAGGCGGTGTCCTACGACTCCGACATCCTGATCATGGACGAACCCACCTCGGCGATTACCGACAAGGAAGTCGCCCATCTGTTTTCGATCATTGCCGACCTCAAGTCCCAGGGCAAAGGCATCATCTACATCACCCACAAAATGAACGAAGTGTTTGCCATTGCCGATGAAGTGGCAGTGTTTCGCGATGGCGCCTATATCGGCCTGCAGCGGGCCGACAGCATGAACGGCGACAGCCTGATCTCGATGATGGTGGGCCGTGAGCTGAGCCAGCTGTTCCCGGAGCGCGAGAAACCCATTGGCGATTTGCTGTTGTCGGTGCGCGACCTGCGTCTGGACGGTGTGTTCAAGGGCGTGTCTTTTGATCTGCATGCCGGCGAGATCCTCGGCATCGCCGGGCTGATGGGGTCGGGTCGTACCAACGTGGCAGAAACCATTTTCGGCATCACCCCCAGCAGCGGTGGCGAAATCCAGCTCGACGGCCAGGTGGTGCGCATCAGCGACCCGCACATGGCCATCGAGAAAGGCTTTGCGCTGTTGACCGAGGACCGCAAGCTCAGTGGCCTGTTCCCTTGCCTCTCGGTCCTGGAAAACATGGAAATGGCCGTGATACCGCATTATTCGGGCAACGGCTTTATCCAGCAGAAAGCCCTGCGGGCGTTGTGCGAAGACATGTGTACGAAGCTACGGGTGAAAACCCCGTCCCTTGAACAGTGCATTGATACTCTCTCCGGTGGCAACCAGCAGAAGGCCTTGCTGGCCCGCTGGCTGATGACCAACCCGCGCTTGCTGATTCTCGACGAACCCACCCGTGGTATCGACGTTGGCGCCAAGGCCGAGATTTACCGGCTGATTTCCTACCTGGCCAGCGAAGGCATGGCAGTGATCATGATTTCTTCGGAGCTGCCGGAAGTGCTGGGCATGAGCGACCGGGTGATGGTTATGCATGAAGGCGACCTGATGGGCACCCTGGACCGCGCTGAGGCGACCCAGGAAAAAGTCATGCAACTGGCTTCCGGTATGACGGCGGTCCACTAACGAACACAGCGCGCGAGCCTGCGGTTGGCTGGCGCAACGGAATAAAAAAGGTGAGTGGTTATGAACGCGATACTGGAAAACCAATCTTCGGAAAAAAAGCCGGCGGAAAACAAACCACTCACGGCGCCGGTCAAGAGCCGTCGGCGGTTCCCCACGGAACTGAGCATCTTCCTGGTGCTGATCGGTATCGGCCTGGTGTTCGAAGTGTTCGGCTGGATCGTCCGTGACCAGAGTTTTTTGATGAACTCCCAGCGCCTGGTGCTGATGATCCTGCAAGTGTCGATCATCGGGTTGCTGGCGATTGGCGTGACGCAGGTGATCATCACCACCGGTATTGACCTGTCTTCCGGCTCGGTATTGGCGTTGTCGGCGATGATTGCCGCCAGCCTGGCGCAGACGTCCGATTTTTCCCGGGCGGTGTTTCCGTCGCTGACCGACTTGCCGGTGTGGATTCCGGTGGTAGTGGGGTTGGGGGTCGGGCTACTGGCGGGGGCGATCAACGGCAGCATCATTGCCATCACCGGCATTCCGCCGTTTATTGCGACGCTGGGCATGATGGTCTCGGCCCGTGGCCTGGCTCGTTATTACACCGAAGGCCAGCCGGTGAGCATGCTCTCGGATTCCTACACCGCCATCGGCCATGGCGCGATGCCGGTGATCATCTTTCTGGTGGTGGCGGTGATTTTTCACATTGCCCTGCGCTACACCAAGTACGGCAAATACACCTACGCCATCGGCGGCAACATGCAGGCGGCGCGTACGTCGGGCATCAACGTCAAGCGTCACCTGATCATCGTCTACAGCATCGCCGGCTTGCTCGCCGGGTTGGCGGGCGTGGTGGCATCGGCCCGGGCGGCCACCGGGCAGGCCGGGATGGGCATGTCTTATGAGCTGGACGCGATTGCCGCTGCGGTGATCGGCGGCACCAGCCTGGCGGGCGGGGTAGGGCGCATCACCGGCACCGTGATCGGCGCGCTGATCCTCGGGGTGATGGCCAGCGGGTTCACCTTTGTCGGGGTGGATGCCTATATCCAGGACATCATCAAGGGCCTGATCATCGTGGTGGCGGTAGTGATCGACCAGTATCGCAACAAGCGCAAACTAAAGCGCTGAAGAGCTGCGACACGCTGCAAGTTATAAGCTGCAAGCCATGTGAAGCTTGCAGCTTGTCGCTTGCAGCTTAATGCTTATAGCTGCCCGATTGAATTTCTTGCTATAAACGCACTCCGATAACTGCCTGCCGAGCCCGTCCTGGTGCCTTTTGGGGAAGTGTCGGACAAATTGCCTGTCATTTCAGTTGCTGAGCCCTCAAGTCGGCCTTAGACTGCCGCCCCTCGTAAATTGAGTGCCGGGAGGCGCTTGAAATGGACGGCGCCTTTCCGAGACCTGCAAAGGTCGACCGGAACGCTCCCTTATTCGCCTTGATGCACGTATTTTTTATAGAGAAATCAATGACAAAGGAAAAGTTGCTGGCCATGCCGGCGGATGACTACATGAATGCCGAACAGCACGCTTTCTTTGAAAAGTTGCTGCAAGCCATGAAAGTCGAGCACCACGAGCGCATTGAGCAGAACCGCATCGCCATTGAAAGCCTGGACACCCCGGCTGATCCGGCTGACGCTGCTTCTGTGGAAGAAGAGCGCACCTGGCTGGTCAACGCCATCGATCGCGACCAGCGCCTGCTGCCGCAACTGGAACAGGCCCTGGGTCGCATCAATGATGACTCCTTTGGCTGGTGTGACGACAGCGGCGAGGCTATTGGCCTTAAGCGCCTGCTGATCAGCCCGACCACCAAGTACTGCATCGAAGCGCAAGAGCGCCACGAGCAAATCGACAAGCATCAGCGTCAAGCTTGATGCGCGTGGCGAGCGGGCTTGCCCGCTCATTACAGAACCGTTCGGCCTATAGACCCTGCCCCTCTCCCGTCTATTGATCTGCTGCGCTCCCTAACACCAAAGGCCCATGGATAATGGCCGGATAGTGGCGTTTAATGCAGACACAATAACGACAAGCAGTGGGGTGACAACATGGCTGGGGACGGATCTCTGACAGGCGCAGCGGTGCCGCCGCAAACGGTGGCTCGCCATCTGCCCGGTTGGGTGACACCACTGCTGCAAAGCGTCGCCCTGGTGCTGTTGCTGCTTGGCCTGGCATTCGCGAACCTGTCGATTTACCTCTGCCTGCCGGTGGCCCTGCTGCTGATCTGGCTGCCCCGCCTGAAAACCCGAACACCCAGCGCCGCGCCAGCGGTGGCCCACGACGCCATGGGTGAATTGACTCGCGATCTGTCCTACACCACCAGCCACAACGCTCTGTCGGCCGCTGGCGTGGCCTATTCGGTCAAGCAACTGGCCGCTAGGCTGCAGTCGCAATTGAGCGCCGCCCAGCAGATTGTCAGCAGCGCCGAAGTCATGATCGGCACCGAGCAGGTCACTTCCCAACTCAGCCGCCAGGCCCTGGGCGCCGCCAGCCAGGCTCACCAGCGCAGCACCGAAGGCCGCATGGTGCTGGCCGAGTCCATCACCCGCATGCATCAGCTCAGCCAGCGCGCCAATGACAGCCGCCAGTTGATCGAGGCGTTGAGCCTGCGCAGTGAAGAAATCCAGCGGGTCACGCTGGTGATCCAGTCCATCGCCAGCCAAACCAATCTGTTGGCCTTGAATGCCGCCATTGAAGCGGCCCGGGCTGGTGAGCACGGTCGCGGTTTTGCGGTGGTGGCCGATGAGGTGCGCGGGCTGGCCGGTCGAACGGCCACCGCTACCGATGAAGTCGGGGTGATGGTCGCCGATATTCAGCAACGCACCGGCCAGGTGGTGGAGCAGATCCGCCAGCTGTCGGCGGATTTGCAGTCCGGCGTAGAGCAGGTGGAACAGGCTGGCCAGCAACTGGAGAGTATTGCCACCCTGGCAGCGGATGTGGAAGGCCAGGTCGGCGAGATCGCCCAGGGCACTGACACCAACCGCGAGCAACTCGACAGTTTGTTCCATGCGGTGGAACAGATGCGCAGCGATTTGACCGTCAGCGACCAGCAAACCCGACAACTGGCGCAGGCCGCTGTGCAAATGGAAGGGCAGGCCGAAACCATCAGCGAACGTCTGGCTGAAGTCGGCCTCGACGACTATCACCAGCGCATCTACGACCTGGCCCGGGAGGGCGCCAGCCAGATCGCCGCGCAGTTTGAGGCCGATGTCCTGCAAAATCGCGTCAGCCTCGATGACCTGTTCAACCGCAGCTATACGCTGATCCCCAAGACCAGCCCCAGCAAGTATCACAGCCGTTTCGACGGCTATACCGACCAGGTTTTGCCGAGCATCCAGGAAGCGTTGCTACCCCGTCATGAAGGCCTGGTATTTGCCATCGCTTGCACGCCCCAAGGCTATGTGCCGACCCACAACAAGGCTTTTTCACAGGCGTTGACGGGTGATGCCCAGGTAGACGCGGTGCACAACCGCACCAAGCGCAAGTTCGAAGACCGCACCGGGATTCGCTGTGGCAGTCATCAGCAGGCAGTGTTGTTGCAGACCTACACGCGCGATACCGGCGAGTTGATGCACGACCTCTCGGTGCCGATCATGGTCAAGGGCCGGCATTGGGGTGGTTTACGATTGGGGTACAAGCCTGAAGGACGTTAACTGAAGGTGATTGTTACCGGCCATGTAATGAAGCTATTCCGCAGATAGCTTTTTCCAGCGGGAGGAAAACCGTAGCATGAGCAGTATTGTTAGCTTGCTAACTAACTGTGCGGAGAACCTTAATGCAAAGCAAAGTCGATGTCGCCGTGATGATCGGCAGTGGTGTGCCGCCAACGCTGCGCGCGCTGGGACGCAAGGCCTGTTGGGTGGTGTTGCTCAACGGTGAACAGCGCGGCACGGCCTTCGCCAGTCGCGATGAAGCCGAAGAATGCCGTGCTGCCTGGCAGGCGCTGCTGAGGGCGGAACAATCAGACCGCCTGCATTGAATCCAGCCTACTACGACTGATGGAGGCGCTGGTTCAGTTCATCCACGGCGATAGCCCAGTCGGCATCTTCACGCAGTTCTTCTTTTAAAAATTGAGCCTGCTGTGGTGACCAGAACGGTGCGTCGATCAACTTCACGTCTTCAGGCAAGTGATGCTGGCCGATAAAGCTGTCGATCATCTTCGGGGAAGCATCCAGCCCCAACTGTTCAAACAGGTTTTCAAGGGTATGTGTTGGCGCTTCCATATCGTTCTCCATGGGCGAAGTCATCGGTATGCATGGGAGGTTTTGCGCGCTGGAGAGTTCGATCTGATTATTGCGTCCGGCCAGTTACGAGGTCAGCGCCCCTGAGTCGACGGCGTTTTTAAGTGCCTGGGCGGCATCCTTGGCGGCCGCTGCGGCAGCGTCTACGGTTTTGAACCAACGATCCTTTTCCACCTGGTGAGCAGTGATCGTGGTCAGAGGTGCCTTTGCCCGCATGACAATCACGGCTTGAAATTCGCCGTCTACTTCCCTGGCTTCGCCATGGATGAAAAATTCGCCTATATCAAATTCCGTCACGTATAGCCTTCCCTTGGAGGTAATTGCGCTGATGAACCCATGCCGCATGGGGCAAACTTCATTGGACGGGCCAGTATGGCAGTTGTTGTTGGCTGGTGGCGCAGTAAAGTGGTTGATGTGACGAAACGACAACCCTGGGCACTCAGCACCGTCGGTGCGTACATGAGGGCTTCGAGTTTTTTGGCCAGGGCGAAAGCCTTTGATTCGACCGCTGGACACTTCCAGGATGTGGAAAAAGTTTCTTCCTGCGGGCACTACCCGATACATGGCTGAATGCAGGCACCCGCCATCGGCGTCCAGGCTGTAGAATACACCGTCATCGATAAATGCTGAGCCCGCGTGTGAAAGGGCAGAGCGGTGTTGAAGTAGTTGCATGGTCAGCTCCTGTCGATCGGTGCTGTTGACCCGCTTGCAGTTCTTTCGGGTGGTTTTGACCCGTGTTGCTGTTTTAGTATTGCCGTCAGCATCCGACGCCTGGTTCCAGACCAAGGTATTTTCTTTCGTTTTGGCTGTCGGAAAACTACATTTTCAAATGGGTTATTCTCTGAAGTTGATCGTCCAGTATTCTCTGGAGGTTGAACTTATGATTTCCTGCAACGCCTGACGACCTTCGCTTAAGGTCCGTCGGGCACGTCTGCACGGGTCTTGCGGCGCCGTGGTGGGAGTTTTTTTCAGCTTTTTCTGTGTTACATATTTCATGACCGTGCCGTATTGGCCGCTTTTTCGTGCTGCCCGCTTGGGCAGGTAGCACCTTTTTTGATGTGGGGGCGTTTCCTTGGCAGTCAGTAATCTGGATATGCACGCATTGTTCGTGTTGGGTGATTTGCGCGCAAAGTTGGTCAAACAGTTTCAATCCCGTTTTGTCTACATCACTGAACAAACGCCTGAAGGCATTTACATCGCCGAAGTCGATACAGAGGCAGCGATGGTGGTAGACGACAAACAGCGACTAGAACTCAAGGTGGGTGATCATTTTCGTGCAGCTGTATTGCCGAGCCGTGAAGGTGGCAAGTTCGAACTCAAGTTCCGCGATATCAAGTTGACTGTGTATGGGCTGGGCGACTATGCGTTTGTTTCCTCGGCTGAAGGCCAGGGCATTGTGTTCAAGGAAGGTCACAACGTGATGCTGGTCTTCGCTGCCAACGAACAGCTGCAGGAAGGTTTGACCAAAACCCTGAAAGCCGTGACCGGCAAGGCTGCCAAGTGGCGCAAGGGTGAACTCGTGACCTTCAAGGCCAGCGAGTAATGAGCCTGGACCGGGCGCAATTTCACCAGCAGCACTTGTCGGACTCCCAGGCGAAGGCGGCCGAGTTGTTTGCCCGCAAGGGTGATTTGCAGGGTGCCTGGTTGAACTGGGTGGCCAGCCAGTTGTACGAACTACGTCCCGCCGAGTACGCCAGCATGGTGCGCCGAGAGTTGCAGCATTTGCATAATCTGCCGTAAAGGCAAGCGACCTGCCTTGTTCATCGAAACCTCTACTACAGTTGAGTTGACTTAAGTATTCAGAGGCTTCGCGGTGTTACAGCAAAGCCATCCGCTATCGCTGTGTAAAACACGAGGTGCAAAGGCATGAAAGCAATTCGAGCGCTGTTGGCGGCTTCCCTGACGACTCTGAGCCTGTCGGTGGCGTCGCTGCCGGTGTCGGCCTCCCAGGCGCCGATCCATTTTGCTGACCTGAACTGGGAAAGTGGCAGCTTGATCACTGAGGTGCTGCGATTTATCGTCGAAAAGGGCTATGACTTGCCCACCGATACTTTGCCCGGCACCACTATTACCCTGGAAACCGCCCTGGCGAAAAACGATATCCAGGTGATCGGTGAAGAATGGGCAGGACGTAGCCCGGTGTGGGTCAAGGCCGAGGCTGAAGGCAAAGTGGCCGGCCTGGGCGACACCGTCAAAGGTGCCACCGAAGGCTGGTGGGTGCCGGAGTACGTGGTCAAGGGTGACCCGGCCAAGGGCATCAAACCCCTGGCGCCGCAGTTGCGCAGCGTAACGGACCTGGCGCGCTACAAGGACGTGTTCAAGGACCCGGAAGCACCGACCAAGGGCCGTTTCCTCAATAGCCCCATCGGCTGGACCTCGGAAGTGGTCAACAAACAGAAACTCAAGGCCTATGGGCTGGACGATAGTTATGTGAACTTTCGCAGTGGTTCGGGCGCGGCGCTGGATGCCGAGATTGCCTCGTCGATCCGTCGCGGCAAGCCGATCCTGTTTTACTACTGGTCGCCCACGCCGCTGATTGGGCGCTTCAAGCTGGTCCAACTGGAAGAGCCACCGTTTGACGCCGAGGCCTGGAAGACCCTGACCGATGCCGATAACCCCAATCCGAAACCGACTCGCTCTCTGGCATCCAAGTTGAGCATTGGTGTGTCGACGCCGTTCCAGCAGCAGTACCCGCAGATCTGCGAGTTTTTCGCCAAGGTCGACTTTCCGATTGAACCACTGAACAAGGCGCTGGCCGAGATGAGCGAGAGGCACACGCCGCCCCGTGAAGTGGCGCAGGCGTTCCTCAAGTCGCACCCAGAGGTCTGGAAAGCCTGGTTGACCGAGGATGTGGCGCAGAAGGTCGAGGCCAGTCTGAAATGACATCTAGAGATCGTCCCCACAGCGTGGGAACGATCTCTATTTTTTTTAGAATCGCGTTTGCACCGCTACCTCAAATGTCCTCGGTGACCCCAAGTAATACGCCGGCGACACATGAGCAAACTGGGCATACACCTCATTGGTCAGGTTACGTACCCGGCCAGTCACGGAGGTGTGCCGGTCCACTTTGTAAGTCAAAAACGACCCGAACAAGGTATACGCCGGCATCGTCATCGTATTGGCATTGTCGGCATACACCGACGCCACATACCGCGCATCCACCCCCCTTGCCAATCCGGTGCAAAGTCATAGGTCAGCCACACATTGCCCACCCGCTTCGGCACGTTGGTTGGCGTATTGCCCTTGCGCGACACTACTGCGCCGCTGGCGATTTTTTCATTGAAATCGTCGTACTTGGCATCAACCCAGGCGAAGTTGCCCTCGGCCAACAGCTTGGGAGTAATCCGCAAGGAACTGGCCAATTCGATACCCTTGGACGACTGCGCGCCCACCGCAATGCTGTTGGTCGAGTCCTGCGGATCAGTCACGGCGAAGTCCTTGCGCTCGATCTTGTAGGCGGCAACAGTGGCGGAGCCCCGGCCGTCGAGGTAGTCAAACTTGCTGCCCACTTCCCATTGCTTGCCGGTAGACACGTCGAACACCTGGGTGGTGGTCGACGGCTGTTCGGCGGCGGTGCTGTATTGCACGTAGACATTGGCCGATGGAATGAACTGGTAGGTCAGGCCGATGCGGCCGGTCACGGGTTCCCAGCGGCGCTTGAAGTGCCGCGGGCTGGTCGTCGTCGCCACCCGATGATTGGTGACATCCAGGTCAATGGCGTCGTAGCGCAGGCCAGTCAGCAGTGACAACTTGTCGGTCAGCCCCAGGCGGTTTTCCACGAACAGCGCCTTGGTGGTCACTTCGGTGGTCTTGTCCTTGATAAAACCGGGCCGGGTGCCGGGAATGTCGTAGAAGTGCCCTG
This sequence comes from Pseudomonas sp. ANT_H4, assembly GCF_008369295.1. GTDB lineage: Bacteria > Pseudomonadota > Gammaproteobacteria > Pseudomonadales > Pseudomonadaceae > Aquipseudomonas. Next base: position 122,932 of record NZ_VOBG01000005.1, read on the forward strand.
GATCGTAGTTGTTCGGGTCCACGCTGCTCTTGCCCGACACGTTCAGCGGGTTGTTGGTGGTGCTGTTGACCTTGTACTCGAAACCTCCGGACCAGGTGGTCGCCAGGCCGAAGAACGTATCTTCATGGCGCAGCTCGAACTGGTTGCCGTCCTGTTCGCCCTGATGGCGCACCTGATACGCCGTGGAGCGGTTTACCGCGCTGTTATCGGCGTTGTACTGGTACGTCTCCAGGTTGCGGTAGTCGCGCTGGCTTTCCAGGTGATAAAGGGTGTTACGCAGGCTGGTGCTGTCGTTGATCCGGTAGTCGATGATCGACCGCGCCCAGATTGTCCGTTGCTCGTAGCGACCGTCCGCCACGTTGTAGTTGTTGAAGCGGTTGTGTTTGTCGATCTTCAACTCGCCGGCCTTGGGATTGAGTACCGGCGTGCCCCAGTAGGGGCTGTCTTCGTGTTCGTCCTGGTATTCCAGGGCCAGGGTGTGGGACAGGTTGGGCGTCAGGTCGCTGAGCAGGGAAAACGCCACGCTCCAGGCGTCGCGCTGCTGGCGGTCGATGTAGGTGTGGTTGGTGTTGCGACTTACATCCAGGCGCGCGTAGTGCTGCACCTCGGCGCCGGGTTCGGTGAGGGCGTGATTGAGGCCCAGGGCCAGGCCAGTGGTGTCATAGCTGCCATAGCTGATCCGGCCTTCGACGACCTGTTCTTCGCGGGTGGCCAGTTTGGTCACGTAGTTCAGCGAACCGCCCACGGAGCCGGCACCGTTGATCAGCGAGGAGGGGCCCCCCACCAGTTCCACCCGGTCGTAAATCCACACGTCCACCGGCCGCGCCAGGCCGCTGGCGACGTTGATGCCATTGAACATCTGGGTGATCTGGCTGCTGGTGAAGCCCCGATAGGAGATAAACCCGCCAAACCCCGGCGGTGCGCTGGCATTGACGCCTGGCAGGGAATTGGCGGCGTCCTGGAAGGTCTTGGCGCCTCGGCGCTCGATATCGTTGCGGTTGGCAATGCTGATGGAGGCCGGGGTTTCCCGCACGCTCAATCCCAGGCGCGAAGCCATGCCGCTGGATTGATCCAGGGCCAGGCCCGGCTCGGCGGCTTGTTCGCCATCAATGGTGGTGGACGCCAGTTCAATGGCCCAGGCGCTGACAGGCAGGCAGCCGAACAGGCTCGCCAACAGAGGTAAATGTTTCATCGGTAAATCCTGAAAAGCTTGGCTTGAAAGCAACGCACAAGGACACGCTCTCCGGTGGGAGGTCATGTTCTGTGCAGATCAAAAAGCGAAGAATCAGACGAAGGCGGGCGGGGCGCGCGGATTAGCCGCAGGCCAGGTAAAGCGGGAAGGGCTGTCGGCGCTGGCAACAACCCCGGCCGGCGGGGCCTGAGGCTGCGGCATGACTGCGACATTGAGGCTGGAGTTGAGCGCCGGGCCCATGCCGCCGCTGGAGCACAGCGGGCAGCCAAAAGCCTTGGACAGGGTTGGCAGGGATTCATCGGTGGAGCTTGCAGGCGCGGGCGACTGGGTGCGCGGGTCGACCGTACAGAACTGGCCGCCAATACCATTTAGCTGCATGCCGACCATTTGCCCATGGCCGATGCTGCAGGCGAACACATTGAACAGGACGCAGCAATAGAGCATCCAGGCAATGAGTGAACGGTCGGTACGGGCGAGTTTCATGGGGCGGCACTTTATCACCAGCTGTCGACGAAATACCCACAAAAAATCTCAGGAGGACTATCCTATTTCGAACTTTTTAGGGGATATCCAGCCATGAGCTTTTTCGTTGCGCGGTGGGTTGTCGGGATTTTTACCTTTATCAGTATGGTGCATGTGTACTGGGCGGCCGGTGGCAAGCTGGGGAGTGCGGCAGCTATACCGCAGCTGCCCGCAGAGTTCTCCAGGGGACCGCGTCCGGCCTTCAAACTCACTGCACTGGGGGCGTTGTTGGTGGCCGCCGGGCTGGTGTTGATTGCGGTGTTGGTGTGTTTGCGGGCGGGGCTGTATTTTGATCCGATCAGCCATAAGGCCTTGCAATGGGGGATCAGTGGCGTTGCCGTGATCATGTTTGCCCGGGCGATTGGCGATTCGGAGTTAGTAGGTTTTTTCAAAACGGTAGGTGGGTCGCGGTTTGCTCGCCTGGATACGTTTTTTTATTCGCCGCTGTGTTTGGTGTTGGGGGTGGGGCTGTTGGTTGTAGCTTGGAATTAGGGGGCTGACAGCCAGGAAGCCCGCGTTATAGTTAACGACCATCGCGAGCAAGCTCGCTCCAGGTGGCAGTAGATCCGCTCTTGCTTCTCACCACTCAGGTCGGCTACCAGGCCGCCGTGCTTTTGCTTTTGATCTTGATCTTGATCTAAGGCGCCCCGTTAACCACGATGCCGGAGAGAGGGCATGCCGAGCCTAAGCGAGGCACCAAGTGGTGGGGCAAGAGCGCTTTGGTTACTTTGCCGCTTTTGCAAAGTGACACGCCGTAAGGGCGTAACCCTAATCCGCCCTGACTAAAATAACGGATATATACCCAGTAAAACCAAAAAAACCGCCCATCACCCCCCATTCTCAGAACTGCGACTACTCACCTCGGCCGGCACATCATCCCCCGCCATCCGCTTGCGAAACAACGCTGTACGCGCCAGCAACAGCGTCGTCACCGGCACCGTGATCGATAGTAAAATCGGAATCAACCAGCCATGAAGCACCGGCCCGGACTTGAGCGCCGAAAAGTAAATGATCGAGGCCAGCGCCACACACCAGGCCCCCAGCGTTGAAGCCAGCGCCGGCGGGTGCATGCGCTGGAAAAAATCTTTCATCCGCACCAGCCCAATCGCACCAATTAGCGCAAACAGACTACTGAGTACCAATAAGATCGCCACCAGGATCTCGACCCACAGCGGCAGCGCGTCCACATTGATCATTCAATCACCTCGCCACGCAGCAGGAATTTCGCCAGGGCAAACGAACCCACAAAGCCAAACAGTGCAATCAGCAGCGCCGCCTCGAAGTAAGTGTCACTGGCATAGCGAATGCCCAGCACCAGCATCATCAGCATCGCCAGGATGTACAGATAATCCAGCGCCAACACTCGGTCCTGGGCCGAAGGGCCCTTGAACAGGCGTACCAGGGTCAGGACCATCGCCAGGGAAAACAGGAACAGGCTGAGCAGGATCGCATTGGAGAGCAGGGCACTCATTCGAAGATCTCCATCAAGGGCCGCTCGTAGGCGTGCTTGAAGTGCTCGATAAACTGCGCTTCGTCATCCAGATCAAACACGTGCAGCAGCAGAATGCTGCGGTCCAGGGCCAGTTCCGACCAGATGGTGCCGGGGACCACCGTGGTGATCATCGACAGCGCCGCCAGGCCGTTGGCGTCCCGCAGGTCGAGGGGGATTTTGATGAAGCGCGACCGGGGAGGGCGCGAACCGCAGGTCAATACGCCCCAGGCTACCAGCAGGTTGGACACCACGACATCGCGACCCACCAGGAAGAACAAGCGGATGATCACCCCAGGGCGGCGAATGCGGATCGGCAGCGGCCGCAACGGCGCCATCATCAGCGGTGCGCAAAAGCCCAGGATCGCCCCCAGCAGAAGGTTGCCGGGGCTGATGGACAGGTTCAGTACTAACCACAATAACCACAGCGCCAAGGACAGCCATGGGGCAGGAAACAGACGCTTCATTGCTGCACCTCCAGCGCGGCGGCACGGGCCTCTGGGCTCGGAACCGGACGGGTGGCCATGACGGCCATGACGTACTGCTCGGGGTTGTTCAGGCTGGCGGCGGTGTCCTGGGTATAACGCATCAGCGTTTCGGCCTTGAAGGTCAGCCCGATGCACAGGGCCAGCAGGACGAAGATTGGCACGCACTCGAAGCGCCGCAGCAGCGGTGACGGTCGTTCTTCCGGGGTCCAGAAGCGCTGGATGCCGAGCCGGGCGAAGGCTATCAGCGAGGCCAGCCCCGAGAAGATCAACAGCGCGACCAAGCCCCAGGCGGCCGGGCGGATCGGCTCTTCCGGGGCATTGCCCAGGCCCAGTGGGTTTATCAGTGCGCTAAGCAGGCTGAGTTTACCGATGAACCCCGACAGCGGCGGCATGCCGATGATCAGCAGGGCGCAGGCAATAAAGCTCAGGCCGAGGAAAGCCACAGTCCAGGGGATCATCTGGCCGACCACGGCTTTCTGTTCATCGTCCAGGTTGGTGCCTCGTGGCGGATGCAGGGACTCGACTGTCCGAGGCAACGCTTCGATCTCATCGTCCAGGGGCAGTTCGTTGGCGGAGCGAGAACGTTCGATCAGCTCTGCCAGCAGAAATAGCGCGCTCAATGCCAGCGTCGAGCTGACCAGATAGAACAGTGCGCCCGCGGTCAGCGCCGGTTGTGCAAAACCTATCGCCGACAACAGGATGCCCGCCGAGACCAGGATGCTCAGGCTGGCCATGCGTTCCAGGCGTTGCGCGGCGATCATTGCCAGGGCGGCGCAGATGATGGTTGCCATGCCGCCGTAGATCAGCCAGTCGCCGCCAAAGTACGCCGAAGCGCCGGCCTGGCCAGAGAACAGCAGGGTCCACAGGCGCAGCACGGTGTACACGCCGACCTTGGTCATGATTGCAAACATTGCGGCCACCGGCGCGCTGGCCGCGGAGTAGGCCGGTGCCAGCCAGAAGTTCAGCGGCCACATTCCGGCCTTGGCCAGGAACGCCGTGGCCAGGATCGCTGCGCCGGCATGCAGCAGGCCGCGATCGGTTTCGGGCACCAGGGGGATTTTCAGCGCCAGGTCAGCCATGTTCAGGGTGCCGGTGACACCATAGATCATTGCCGCGCCGATGAGGAACAGCGACGACGCCAACAGGTTGATCGCGATGTAATGCAGCCCCGACGACACCCGCGCCCGACCGGAGCCATGGAGCATCAGGCCGTAGGACGCTGCCAGCAGTACCTCGAAGAACACGAACAGGTTGAACAGGTCGGCGGTGAGAAACGCACCGTACAAGCCCATCAACTGGATCTGGAACAACGCGTGAAAGCTGGCGCCTGCGCGGTCCCAGCGGGCCATGGCGAACAGCAGGGCGCTAACGCCGATGATCCCGGTGAGCACCAGCATCAGCGCTGACAGCCGATCCACCACCAGCGCGATGCCGAACGGCACCTGCCAGTTGGCCGGCAGGTACACACCGATAGAACTGGTGCCGTCCTGCTGGGTCCAGTACAGCAAAAGCACCGAGACGCCGAGGCCGATCATGCTGGAGAACAGATTGATTCGTGCCTTGAGGGGGCGGTGTTTCTCGCCGAGCATCAGCATCAGCGCTGCCGTCAGCAACGGCAGCAGGATCGGCGCGATGATCAATTGGTTCATCCAGCTCATTCCTTAGGCTCCCGACCGTCCACATGGTCAGTACCGGTCAGGCCCCTGGATGCCAGCAAGACCACCAGGAACAGCGCGGTCATGGCGAAGCTGATCACAATCGCCGTCAGCACCAGTGCCTGGGGCAGGGGGTCGGTGTAGTTGAGCAGGTCTTGGGGTACGCCGTTCTTGATGATCGGCTCCTTGCCGATAAACAGGCTGCCCATGCTGAAAATGAACAGGTTGACCCCGTAGGACAACAGGCACAGGCCCATTACTACCTGGAAGGTCCGTGGCCGCAGGATCAGCCAGACGCCTGAGGCCGCCAGGACCCCAATGGCAATTGCGATGACTTCTTCCATCAGGCGGCTCCTCCTGGCGTCGCAGTGGCTTTCGCCTGGCTGCTGGGTTTATGGGCACGTACCGATTGGTGACCCAGGGCGGTGAGCATCAACAGCGTCGAGCCGACCACTACCGCGTACACGCCAACGTCGAAGAACAGCGCGCTGGCGATATGGATATCGCCCAGCACCGGCAGGCTCAAGTGCAGGGTGTGGGTGGTCAGGAACGGATAACCGAACGCCAGCGCGCCAAGCCCGGTCAAGGTCGCCGATAACAGGCCAACGCCCATCCAGCGCAACGGCCGCAGGCTCATCTGCGCCTCGACCCACTGGGTACCGGCCACCATGTATTGCAGGATAAATGCCACCGACATCACCAGACCGGCGACAAAGCCGCCGCCCGGCTGGTTGTGGCCGCGCATGAACAGGTAGAACGACACCACCACCGCAATCGGCAGCAGCAGGCGCACTAGCACCGCGGGCACCATCATAAAGCCCAGGGCGGTGTCGCTGGCCTGGCGCGGGTTGACCAGATCGGTCGCCACGTCCGGAGCCAACTGGCGCTGTTGCGCGGGCAATTGCACGCTTTCTTTGGGGGGGCGGAAGCGGCGCAGCAGGGCGTATACCGTCAGCGCCACGGCCGCCAGCACAGTGATTTCCCCTAGGGTGTCGAAGCCTCGGAAGTCCACCAGCATCACATTCACCACATTGGTGCCGCCGCCTTCTGGCAGGGCGCGACTGAGGTAGAACGAGGAAATATCGTTGGGGGTCTGGCGCGTCAGCATCGCGTAGGACAACAGCGCCATGCCGCCGCCGACCACGGTGGACAGCAGCAAGTCCCGCAGGCGGCGGATGCGCGCCTTGCGCAAGGAGCCGGGTAGCGGCGAGACCTCTTCGATCCGTCGGGGCAGCCAGCGCAGGCCCAGCAAAATCAGCACGGTGGTCACTACTTCCACCACCAGTTGGGTCAGGGCCAGGTCTGGCGCCGAGAACCAGACGAAGGTGACGCAGGTCATCAGGCCGCAGACGCTGACCATGGTCAGGGCCGCCAGCCGGTGGTACTTGGCTTGCCAGGCGGCGCCCAGGGCGCAGGCGATCGCCAGCAACCACAGGGTGACGAAGACGATGGAACCAGGGATCTTCGGACGGTCGCCCCAACTGATGCCGCTGTTGAGCATCGGGATCAATCCGGCGATCACCGCGGCCAGCACCAGCAGGAACAATTGGGGCTGCAAGCGCTTGGTGCTGATGCGTTTTTCGATCTTGCGCACGCCGCGCATCATCACCACCAGGCTGCGCTCGAACATGCGCTTGCCGTTGAAGTAGCTGATGATCGGCGGGTACTTGAAGCGCCCTTGCTTGAGCTGTTTACGCAGCAGCAGGTAGAGCACGATGCCGCCGGACATGGCCACCAGGCTCATGATCATTGGCGCGTTCCAGCCGTGCCAGACGGCCAGGCTGTATTCAGGCAGCACGCCGCCGACCACGGGAAGTGCGGCCGCCGCGAGGATCGAACCGACCACCTGGGCCGGGAAAATCCCTACCAGCAGGCAGGTGAACACCAGCAGTTCCACAGGCGCGCGCATCCAGCGAGGCGGTTCGTGCGGGGTGTGGGGCAAGTTGGTGGCGGTTGGTCCGAAGAACACATCCACCGTGAAACGCAGGGCATAGGCAACGCTGAAGGTGCCGGCGATGGTGGCGATCACCGGCAGGGCGATCTCTACCCAGGCGGTCGACGAGATAAATACGGTTTCGGCGAAGAACATTTCCTTGGACAGGAAACCATTGAGCAGCGGCACGCCGGCCATGGAGGCGCTGGCGACCATGGCCAGCGTGGCAGTAAACGGGATCAGGCGGATCAGGCCGCTGAGTTTGCGGATATCACGGGTGCCGCTTTCGTGGTCAATGATGCCCGCAGCCATGAACAGCGACGCCTTGAAGGTGGCGTGGTTGAGGATGTGGAATACCGCTGCGACAGCTGCCAGCGGGCTGTTGAGACCCAGCAAGAGCGTGATCAGGCCAAGGTGGCTGATGGTGGAGTAGGCCAGCAGGCCTTTGAGGTCGTTCTGGAACATCGCGCAATAGGCGCCGAGCAAGAGGGTAATGGCGCCAGCGCCGCCGACGATCCAGAACCATTCTTCGCTGCCAGACAGCGACGGCCACAGTCGGGCCAACAGGAACACGCCGGCCTTCACCATCGTTGCTGAGTGCAGGTAGGCCGAGACCGGTGTGGGCGCCGCCATGGCGTGGGGCAGCCAGAAGTGGAAGGGGAATTGGGCGCTTTTACTCAGGGCGCCGATCAGGATCAGCGCCAGCAGGGTTGGGTACAGGGCATGGGCTCGAATCTGGTCGCCGGCAGCCAGCACCAGGTCCAGGTCGTAGCTGCCGACGACATGGCCGAGCAGCATTACCCCCGCCAGCAGGCACAAACCACCCGCACCGGTCACCATCAGCGCCATATAGGCACCGCGGCGCGCATCGGAGCGGTGATGCCAATAGCCGATCAACAGGAACGAGAACAGGCCGGTCAGTTCCCAGAAAAACACGATCTGAATCAGGTTGCCCGAAATCACCAGGCCCAACATGGCGCCCATAAACGCCAGGAAGAAGGCGAAGAAACGCGGCACCGGGTCGTCCGGCGACATGTAATAGCGGGCGTACAGCGAAACCAGGGCGCCGATGCCCAGCACCAGCATCGAGAATAGCCAGGCAAAGCCGTCCATGCGCAGTACGAAGTTCAGTCCCAGGCTGGGCAGCCAGAAGAACTCTTCGCGAATCACGCCTCCGTCGGCGATCTGGGGGTAGAGCAGGGCGACTTGTACGGTTGCGGCCAGGGCAACAAGGCCGGCCAGCAGGGATTCAGTGTTACGTGCGTTGTGCGGCAGCAAGGCCGCTAGACAGCTGCCGATAAAAGGCAGAAGCAGTAGAACTATCAGGGACATAGGCTTCTAATCTGCGGGAGTTTGGGATGCATCATACGTGCCGGATTCTGGATCACCAAATGGCAACCTGTGGCAGAATCCTACAAGAGGGGCAGAAGGCAGCTACAAGCTGCAAGCCTCAAAGCGCATGATAAGAGCGGTACGCGTACTTCTTGGAGCTTGCAGCTTGCAGCTCAAGACATCAACCCTGGTTTTCCTGCTCTAACTCTTTTTCCGAATCGGCGCTCCTCTGGCTGCCCCTCTTCATTTCACTGACAATCACTGCCGCCACAATCAACACCGCCCCCAGCATGGCAATTGGAGGGAACCGCTCGCCGGCAATCCGCCCCACCACGCCGGCCCACACCGGCTCACCGGCATAAATCAAGGTCGCCCGGGTCGGCGAAACGCTTTTTTGTGCCCAGTTCATTGCCAACTGAATCACTGCGCTGGTCAGCCCCAGGCCCACGGCGCTGAACAGCAGCAACCAGGAAAACCCCGGCAGCGCTTCGCCCATGGGCACCACCATCAGGAACGACAACACCGACGCGGTGGCCAGTTGCACCACCGTGACCCGGCGCACATCCACCTGGCCTGCATAGGCGCTGATCAGGATGATCTCGGCAGCAATCGCAATGGCCCCGATCAAAGTGGCAATTTCACCAGGGCTGAAATTCAGCGACGCGCCCGCAGGGCCGGTCAACAGCATCAGCCCGGCGAACGCCAGCATAATGCCAATACTCGGCATCAACCCCGGACGGCGACCCAATACCAGCCATTGCAACAGTGGCACGAAAGGCACATACAGCGCGGTGATAAACGCCGACTGACTGCTCAGAATCGTCTGCAGGCCAATGGTCTGCAAACCATAGCCAAACATGATCGCCACACCGATAAAGGCCCCGGCCTTCAGTTCAAACAGGGTCAAGCCCCGCAGGCTGCGCAGCGAGAACAGGCCCACCGCCACAGTAGCCGCCGCAAAGCGCAGGCCGACAAAAAACATCGGGCCGCTCACCGTCATGGCATGTTGCACTAGGATAAAGGTGCCGCCCCAAAACATGGTGATCAGCACCAGCACGCATTCGGCTTTGCTGAAACGGGAAACGCGCAGGGAGGAGGTAGAGGAGGTCATGGCGGCTCTGGTCTTGCACAGGAAGGGCGCGGAACGCACAATGCGCCGCAGCTGGGCAGTATACTGCGCAATTCAACCGAGTGAGCAATATAGTGCACAAAGAAAATCCGCAACGAGCCTCGGTCCTGCAGCACGTCAGCCAGAACGTTCGTCGCCTGCGCCACGCCGCCGAGTTGAGTCAGACGGCTTTGTCCGAAAAGTCCGGCGTCAGTCGCCGGATGCTGGTGGCCATTGAGGCCGGCGAAAAGAACGTCAGCCTGTCTACTCTGGACCGCGTCGCCGAAGCCTTGGACGTGGCCTTCAGCGACCTGATCCAGGCCCCAGACGCCCGTGATCATAGCCGCATCAATGAACTGGCGTGGGCGGGGGACATCGACGGCAGCAAAGCCGTGTTGCTGGCCAAGGCCACCGCCCGGCGTGAAGTCGAACTGTGGGAGTGGCGCCTGGAACCCGGTGATCGCTATTGCCCCGATCCCGACCTGGAAGGCTGGAGCGAGCAGCTGTTTGTCTTCGAGGGGTGTCTGACCCTGATGTTGGGTGAGGAAGCGCATCAGATCAGCGCCGGAGAGTTCTACATGTTCGCCAGCCACCAGCCCCATAGCTATCGCAATGACGGTGAAGTGGCGGCGCGGTTTGTGCGCAATGTGGTGATCTAACTGTTCACGAGGCAACAGTGGTTGGACACTTTGCTGGTTTGAGGCTACGTCAATTTCTATTTTTGTTATGTAGCATACTGATTTTATTGATAGTTAAATTCAGGCACGACTCCTGCAATTGCTCCGGTATCTCTCTGGAGCCTGGAGTCGGCCCATGTCAGCCCAACCTCTACACCCTGCTCATATCATTCGCACGGACGCCGAGGCTATCGCTGTCGCCACGGCATTGGCCGAGCGCTTCGCTGTTGACGCCAGCGTGCGCGACCGCGAGCGGCGCCTGCCCGTCGCGGAGCTGGACGAATTCTCCGCCAGCGGCCTGTGGGGCATCACCATTCCCAGAGCCTACGGCGGCGCCGAGGTGTCCTATGTAACGGTGGCCGAGGTGATCAAGTTGATCTCCGTTGCCGATCCCTCCCTGGGGCAAATCCCGCAGAACCACCTGGGCGTCGTCGATATTCTTCTGCAAACCGCCAGCGAGGCGCAGAAGCAGCATTACTTCGCCAAGGTGTTGCAGGGCTATCGCTTCGGCAATGCCTTCTCTGAAGCCAAGAGCAAGAACGCCGGGACCTTCGACACGCAAATCCGCTTTGACGGCGACAGCGCGCAGATCGACGGCGAGAAGTTCTACTGCACCGGCGCCCTGTTCGCCCACATCGTGCCGACCGTTGGCGTCAACGAGCAGGGCCACGCCTTTATCGCCTTTATCGAACGGGACGCCCCAGGCCTGACAGTGGTCGACAGTTGGGACGGCTTCGGCCAGCGCACCACCGCCAGCGGCGGCGTAACCCTCGACGGCGTGACGGTGCCGCTGAGCGCGGTAATTCCCGCTCACCTGGCCTTCGACCAACCCACCGCCAACGGCCCGATCTCGCAAATCATCCAGGCCGCCGTGGACACTGGCATCGCAGTCGGCGCGCTAGAGCAAGCCAAGCATTACGCCCGCCAGGCCCGACCGTGGATCGACAGCCAGCAGGAACACGGCTGGCAAGACCCGTTTACGATCGCTGCCATCGGCGACCTGGAATGGCGGGTCCATGGCACCGAAGCCATCCTCGCCAAAGCCGGTAAGGCGGTAGACCTCGCCCTGGCCGAACCCAATGAAGACACCGTGGCCAACGCCTCGTTGATCGTCGCCCAGGCCAAAGTGCTGTCGGCGCAAACGGCCTTGCTCGCCAGCAGCAAGCTGTTCGAGCTGGCCGGCACTCGTTCGGTATCGGGTAAACACAACCTCGACCGCTTTTGGCGTAACGCCCGCACCCACACGCTGCATGACCCGGTGCGCTGGAAATACCACCTGATCGGCAATTTCCTGCTCAACGGCGTCAAGCCTGCGCGCCATGCCTGGAACTGAGGAACCTATTCAATGAATGCACTGACGCAGCCCACCCCTTTGGACCAGGCCCGCCAACTGCTGGAGAGCACCCTGCGCTTTGTTCGAAAAAGCGACGATCCCTATGTGATCAGCCGTTTTGGCGACCTGCTGATTCGCATCGATGTCGCCGCCGCCTTGCTGGAGCGCGCCGAACTCATCCAGGCCCAGGGCCAGAGCACTGCAGAAATCGATGTGGCCTTCACCGAAGCCCAGATCGCCAGCAGCGAGGCCTTGCTCGCCGCCAGCAATGCCGAATTTGAACTGACCGGCCAGCGCACTGCGTTACCGCCGTCCCTTGATGACCCATTGCGCTGGAAATACCAGATTGTCGGCAACTACCGCCTCAATAACGTGGTGCCACCCCGCGTCAGGAGTGCTGTTTGATGTCCCGTGAAATTCGCTTGAATGCCTTCGACATGAACTGTGTCGGCCACCAGTCACCGGGCCTGTGGGCCCACCCGCGAGACCGCTCGTGGCAGTACAAGGACCTGGAGTACTGGACCGACCTGGCGAAAATTCTCGAACGCGGCAAGTTCGACGGGCTGTTTATCGCCGACGTGCTGGGCATCTATGACGTCTACAACGGCAACGGTGACGCGGCGATTCGCCAGGCCACCCAAGTGCCGGTCAATGATCCCTTGTCCTTGATCGCGCCGATGGCCCTGGTTACCGAACACCTGGGTTTTGGCCTCACGGCATCACTGTCCTTTGAACATCCCTATCCCTTCGCCCGGCGCCTCTCCACCCTCGACCACCTGACCAAGGGCCGCGTCGGCTGGAACATCGTCACCTCTTACCTGGAAAGCGGCGCCAAGAACCTTGGCCAGAAAGCCCAGACCGAACACGACGCCCGCTACGACTACGCCGAGGAATACCTTGAGGTTTGCTACAAACTCTGGGAAGGCAGTTGGGAAGACGGCGCGGTGCTGCGGGATCGCGAGCGGCGGATCTTCAGTGACCCGAGCAAGATCCATGAGATCCGGCACGTCGGTAAACACTTCCAGGTGCCGGGGATTCACCTGTGTGAACCGTCGCCACAACGCACGCCGGTGTTGTACCAGGCTGGCGCTTCCAGCCGTGGCAAGCAGTTTGCCGCCGAACAGGCCGAATGTGTGTTCGTCGCCGCACCGTCGAAAGTCCTGCTGAAAAAGACCGTCGCCGACATCCGCCGCCGGGCCGCCGAAGCAGGGCGCGATCCGAAGAAAATCCTGATCTTCAATTTGCAGACGGTGATCGTTGGCGAAACCGACGCCAAGGCCAAGGCCAAGTTCGACGATTACAAATCCTATGTCAGCTACGAAGGGGCGATGGCGCTGATCTCCGGTTGGACCGGTATTGACTTCAGCCAGTTCAAACCCGATGAACCGCTCAAACATGTGCACACCAACGCCATTCAATCGGCGGTGGAAGCGTTCTCCACGGCAGACCCGAACAAGGTCTGGACGCCTAATGAGTTGGCAGATTGGGTGGGGATTGGCGGTTTTGGCCCACTGTTTGTCGGCGGTCCCGAGACTGTTGCCGATCTGTTGCAGGAATGGGTTGAGGAGACCGACGTTGACGGCTTCAACCTGGCGTACGCGTTGACCCACGAGACCTTTATCGACGCCGTGGAACTATTGGTGCCGGAGCTGCAGAAACGCGGGGTGTACAAGACGGAATATGCCCAAGGCACGCTTCGCGAGAAGTTGTTTGGGGAAGGGGCACGGTTGCCGCAGAACCATCCAGGCGCCGGCTACCGAGACCTCAAAGCCACCGCTATCTAACTGCATTATCGTTCCCCCGCTCCGTGTGGGAACGATCATCAAATTCCGGCCAGCGGACCACCGCACGCTTAACCACCAATAGGAGCATTACCCCTATGAGCGTGCACGAACTCAAACGTGTGCTGGATGTGGAATGGCCCGCCGAATGGGTCACCGTCTTGCCCAAGTCCCTGGAGCAGTTGCACCACTGGGCCCAGGTCACCCCGCTGCACAGCGCCTTGCGCCACAAGCGCCATGGCCAGTGGTATGCCTGGCGCTGGATCGATGCCCTGCGGGATGTCGAGCGCTTGGCCGATGGTTTGCGCCAGCAGGGCTTTACCGAACATTCGCGGCTGGCCCTGAGCGGTGCCTTCGAGCCCAACCTATTGCTGCTGGCCCTGGCCGCCCAGTCTATCGGCGGGCAGACGTTGACCCTGGCCGATGACCTGGAGCCCGGTGCCCTGCATAAACAGTTGTGGCGTATTCGCCCAACTCACGCCTATGTCCAGGGCCGCCAGCAATTGCAGCACTGGCTGGCGGTGGCCGGCAGCAGCGCGGCACCGCAGTTGTTGATCAGTGAGCAAGCAGCGCCGAGGAACGATGTGTTGGCGTTCGCTCAATTGCTCGGCCCTGTAGACCCCGCGCAACGCCTCAATCGCTGGTGGCAATCCAGCGCCGAGACCGCGCTGTGGAGCGAGGAGGGCACCCACTGGCAAGGCGGCCTGGCGGTGGTGCTGGAGCAATGGCTCGGCAGTGGCCAGAACCTGGCCTTCCCGGAGAGCCGCGCTTCGGCTCGGCGCGATCGCAGCGAAGTGGCACCCACCGGCTTGCTGTTATCCCCGGCGCGTTTGCAGCAACTGGCCGATGAAATCGAAAGCCGACTAGCCCCCCAGGGCACCTGGCGCCGACGTCTGTGTGACTGGGCCATCGCCCACCCACAAAGCGGCCTGCGCCGGTTGATCAAGAGCCGCGTGCGCCGGCTCCTGGGGTTCCAGCGCTTGCAGTCCATCTGGCAGGCCCCGAGCAACCGGCACAGTACGGCGACGCCCGAGTGGCTGGCCGAATTCAAACGAGAAATTGCATGAGCGAAACCATTCTCCAGGTACGCGACATCTCCCTGGCGTTTAAAGGGGTCAAGGCCATCAACGGCTTGTCCTTTGACGTACAGCGTGGCGAGATCTGCGCACTGATCGGCCCCAATGGCGCCGGCAAAAGCTCGTTGCTCAACGTGCTCAACGGTGTCTATCGCTTTGACGCTGGGGAGATCGTTTTTGAGCAGCAACACTTTCACCGCATCGACCCGCTGGGCGCAGCACGCCGAGGTATTGGCCGCACCTTCCAGAACAACGCGCTGTTCAGGAAGATGAGCGTGCTCGACAACATCCTCACCGGCCTGTCCCGCCATATGCGCACAAGCTTTATCGAACAGGCCCTCAGCTTGCCTCGGGCGCGCCGCGAAGCTGAAGCCTTCCGCCAGCGCGCCCAGGGAATCCTCGAGTTTCTTGAACTGCAAGCCCATCGCGATGTGCTGGTGGGCAACCTGTCCTACGGCCTGCAAAAGCGCGTGGAACTGGGCCGCGCGCTGATTGCCGGGCCGAGCCTGTTATTGCTGGATGAACCCATGGCCGGCATGAACGCCGAGGAGAAACAGGAAATGGCCTGTTTTGTCGCCGACGTGAACCGCGACCTTGGCACCACCGTGGTGTTGATCGAGCACGACATGGGCGTGGTCATGGGCCTGTCCGACCATGTGGTAGTGCTCGATTACGGGCGCAAGGTCGGTGACGGTACCCCGGCGCAAGTCCAGGCCAACCCCGACGTGATCGCCGCTTACCTGGGAGTGGCCACGCCATGACCTTCTTTTTCGAAACCCTGCTGGGTGGCTTGCTCGCCGGCACCATGTATTCGTTGGTCGCCATCGGCTTTGTGCTGATCTACAAGGCCAGCGGCGTGTTCAACTTTGCCCAGGGTTCGATGCTGCTGTTCGCGGCCCTGACCTTCGTCAGCCTGAACGATCAGGGTGTGCCGTTTGCCTTGGCGTTGTTGCTGACGGTGATGGTGATGATCGTCGGCGCCTTGCTGATTGAGCGTCTGGTGCTGCGGCCATTGGTGAACCGTTCGCAGATCACGCTATTTATGGCGACCCTCGGCCTGTCGTTCATCATCGAGGGCCTGGCCCAGGGTCTGATGGGCTCGCAAGTGCGCGCACTGGACCTGGGCATCGACGACGTGCCGCTGTTTCTCGGGCCCCTGATGCTCAGCCAGTTCGATCTGATCGCCGCCGCCGCTGCCGTGGTGCTGGTGACGGTACTGGCGCAGCTGTTCAACAAGACCCGCATCGGCGTGTCCCTGCGGGCGGTGGCCGATGACACCACTGCGGCGCTGTCCATTGGCATCAACCTCAACCGCATCTGGCAGATCGTCTGGGCGGTGGCCGGGATCGTTGGGCTGGTGGCCGGCTTGCTCTGGGGCGCGCGTCAGGGAGTGCAGTTTTCCCTGTCGCTGGTGGTGCTCAAGGCTTTGCCGGTGTTGATTATCGGCGGCTTTACCTCGATTGGCGGGGCGATTGTCGGCGGGCTGATTGTCGGTGCTGCGGAGAATTTGGCCGAGGTGTATATCGGCCCGCTGATCGGCGGCGGCATCACGCCGTGGTTCGCTTATGTCCTGGCCCTGGCCTTCCTGTATATCCGTCCCGCCGGCCTGTTTGGCGAGCGCGCCATCGAGCGAGTCTGAAGCCATGTCGATTCCTGTTGCCCATCAAACCGCGCCGCTGCAACTGATTCAGCGTCGCTTGCCCTGGGGCCTGATTGGCCTGTTGGCGCTGGCCTTTGTCGTCGTGCCGCTGTGGGGCAATGACTATTGGCTCAATGCGATCCTTATCCCGTTTTTGGTGCTGTCTTTGGCCGGGTTGGGCCTGAACCTGTTGACCGGCTACACCGGACAGACCTCCGTTGGCGCGGCTGGCTTCATGGCTGTGGGCGCGTTCGCCACCTACGGTTTTCTGCTGCGCCTGCCCGAACTGGGCCTGCCGGTAGCGCTGCTGGGCGGTGGCGTTATCAGCGCCTTGGTGGGGCTGTTATTTGGCCTGCCTAGTTCGCGGATCGAGGGTTTCTACCTGATGGTCACCACCCTGGCGGCGCAGTTTTTCCTGGAATGGTTGTTCGTCAAATTTTCGTGGTTCTACAACTACGGTTCGTCCGGGACCATTTCTGCGCCGAAGCTGGCGCTGTTTGGATACGACCTCAACACGCCGCTGGGCCGCTATCTGCTGACGCTGGTGACGGTGTTGCTGCTGACCTGGACCGCCGTCAACCTGGTACGCAGTCAGGTGGGCCGCAACTGGATGGCGATCCGTGACATGGATACCGCCGCCGCCGTGGTCGGCATTCCGGTGGTGCGCTACAAGCGCCTGGCGTTTGCCGTCAGCTCCTTCTACCTCGGCATCGCCGGCGCGCTATGGGCGTTCGCCTATCTGGGCACGGCCAGCGCCAGCAGCTTCGATATCAATCGCTCGTTCCAGATCCTGTTCATCATCATTATCGGTGGCATGGGCAGCATTGCCGGCAACTTTGTCGGTGCGGCATTCATCAGTTTGCTGCCGATCTTTCTCAGCCATGCCGGGCAGGCGCTGTTCGGTGGTTCGGTGGATGCCGGGCAGTTGCAGAACCTGCAGAAAATCATCTTTGGCGCGTTGATCATCGTGTTCCTGATCAAGGAACCCGAGGGCTTGATTCGCCTGTTGCACAACCTTCGCGAACGGCTGCGTCAGTGGCCGCTGCGTTTCTGAATCCGTCCTTATAAGAGAATTTCCATGCGTGCATCCTTGAAACGTTCCCTGGCCAGCGCAGCCTTTGCGCTGGCGGCATTGGCTGGCGCGGTGCCACAGGCCGTGGCCTCGCCCGACCAGCAATTCATTCCCCTGGCCACCTATCGCGTCGGCGCCTATGCCTCCAGCGGCGTGCAGGTGTGGGCCGGGATGATCGATTACCTGCGCTATATCAACGAGGTCGAAGGCGGCATCAACGGCGTCAAGTTGGTGTGGCAGGAATGCGAGACCGAATGGACAGCAGAGAAGGGCATCGAGTGCTACGAGCGCTTCAAGAATGGCCTGGACGGCGCGCCGGTTGCGGTTTACCAGCCTAACGGCGCACCGGCGGCCTACGCCCTGAGCGAACGGGCGGAAGTGGACAAGATCCCGCTGATCACCCTCGGTTACGGGCGCACCGAAGCCACCGACGGCACCGTGTTCCCCTATAACTTCCCGGTGATGCTGACCTTCTACAGCGAGGCCTCGACCCTGGTGAACTACATCGCCCAGCGTGAAGGTGGTTTCGACAAGCTCAAGGGCAAAAAAATCGCCACGGTTTATCACGATTCGGCTTACGGTCGGGAAACCCTTGGGCCGTTGAAGTTATTGGCTGAGAAGTACGGCTTCGAGAATATCCAGATCCCGGTGGCCGATCCCGGCAACGAGCAGTCGGCGCAGTGGCGCCAGGTCCGCCAGGCCAGCCCGGACTGGGTGTTCCTGCGTACCTGGGGCGTGTCGACGCCGGTAGCGGTGAAGACCGCCGCGCGTTTTGGCTTCCCGGTGGACCATATCATCGGCGATATCTGGGCCAGCTCCAGTGAGGACGTATTGCCTGCAGGCGCTTCCGCCAAGGGCTACCTGGCGTTGACGCCTTATCCGGCGGGCGCGGATTTTGAGATCCACAAGCGCCTCAAACAATACGTTCTCGACAAGGGCCACAGCGATCTCAAGGACCTGAAAAACTTCGGCAGCGTCTACTACAACTCAGGCCTGGTGAACGCCGCGGTGGCCGTGGAAGCGATTCGCACCGGCCAGGCCAAGTTTGGCAAGCGCCCGCTCAACGGTGAAGAAGGCCGCTGGGGGCTGGAGCACTTGAACATCGACGACGCGCGCCTCAAGGACATGGGCTACCTGGGCCTGATGCAAAATCTCAAGCTGTCCTGCAGTGACCATGAAGGCGGCGGTTCGGCGCGGGTGCAGCAATGGGACGGCGCCAACTGGACCCTGGTCAGCGACTGGATCGCCGCCGATCGTGCGCTGTTGCGCCCGCTGATCGACGAAAAATCTGCCGCCTTCGCCAAGGAAAAAGGCCTGACGCCGCGCACCTGCACCGGGGGCCAATAAGCCATGAGCCAGCCCGCCGCTGAACCTGTGAGCCAGACCCTGCTCGGGGTCAAGGACATCGAAGTGATCTACGACGGCGCGATCCTCGCCGTGGCCGGGGTGTCCTTGAGTGTGCCCAAAGGCGCTATTGTCGCCTTGCTCGGCGCTAATGGTGCCGGTAAAAGCACCACCCTCAAGGCCATCTCCGGGTTGGTGAGAGCCGAGCGGGCGGAGGTCAGCCGGGGCGTGATCGAGTATCAGGGGCGCAATCTGGCCGGGGTCGATCCCAGCCAGCGGGTGCGCCAGGGCATGGTCCATGTACTGGAAGGCCGCCACGTGTTCGGCCAGTTGACGGTGGAGGATAACCTGCGCAGCGGCGGCTTCGTGCGGCGCTTGAGCCGCAAGGATATGGAACAGGACCTGGAACGCATCTACGCTTGGTTCCCTCGGCTCAAGACCAAGCGCCATACCCGCGCCGGATTGACCTCCGGCGGCGAGCAACAAATGGTCGCCATCGGCCGGGCGTTGATGACCCGTCCTACTTTGGTACTACTGGACGAGCCGTCGATGGGTTTGGCGCCTATGATCGTCCAGGAAATCTTCGAAATCATCGGGCAACTCAATCGGGATCAGCAGATGAGTTTTTTGATCGCCGAGCAGAATATCAACGTCGCGCTGAACTATGCCTCTCAAGGCTACGTGCTCGATACCGGGCGGGTGGTTCTCAGCGGCAGCGCCAGTGAG
Organism: Pseudomonas sp. ANT_H4; assembly: GCF_008369295.1. Lineage (GTDB taxonomy): Bacteria > Pseudomonadota > Gammaproteobacteria > Pseudomonadales > Pseudomonadaceae > Aquipseudomonas. The sequence goes on from NZ_VOBG01000005.1 coordinate 142,299, forward strand.
CTGCTGGCGCGGGGCGATTTGCATGACATCTACCTGGGCAGACAGTAAGGGCGCATTTGATGACTGAAACTGAACGCGGACAGGCGACGAGCGCCATCCGCAACGCCGATGTGCTGGTGATTGGCGGTGGCCTGAGCGGCACCTTGCTGGCCGCGCAACTGCTGCGCCTGCCGGGCAAACGGCAGATCCTGATCATCGAGCCGCGCAGTGAACTGGGGCGCGGCGAGGCCTACAGCGCCGTGGAGCTGGGGCACACCTTGAACGGCAACGCGGCGCGCATGAGCGTCGATCCGGACAACGCCGATGATTTGACCCAATGGCTGACCGAACACATCGCGGCGGGCGGTTGGCCGGAGTCGGACCAGCAACATGTGCCCGTCAGCGAGCTGTTCCCGCCCCGGGGGATTTTTGGGTTGTATGCTCAGCAACGATTGGCTGAAGCCCAGGCGCTTTCGCAATCAACCGTGGAACATATTCGCGCCGAGGTGATTGATCTTCAGGTGGATGAAGATTCGGCGCTGCTGACCTTGAGCGATGGCCAGCAACTGCGCGGCGCCTTTGCTGTTTTGGCCACCGGCATGTTCCCTGCTGCCCGTACGCCGCAGACCTCCTCCTGCGGCTTGAATGCGGCAGCCGTCGACCCGTGGGACGTGCAGGCCATGACCCAACTGGACCCACCATCGACGGTGCTGATTATCGGCTCCGGCCTGACGATGGTCGACGCCGTGGTGTCTTTGGAACAGTCCGGGCATCGAGGGCCGATCGAGGTGTTTTCTCGCCATGGTTTGCTGCCCCATGTGCGCCGGCAACCGCCGAGCTGGGTGGACTTCCTTGGCGAAGACCATCGCCTTCGCAGCCCTCGGCAACTCCTGCGTGAAGTGCGCCGCCAGTGCCAGGAGGCGCTGGAGCAAGGCATCGATTGGCAAGCGCCGCTGGATACCGTGCGCTCCCATATCGGCCGCCTGTGGAGCCAGGCCAGCGAGCGCCAGAAGCGCCAGTTCGTGCGTCATGTACGGCCCTGGTGGGAAAGCCATCACCACCGCTCGCCACCCTTGAGCGCCGAACTGGTGGCGCGCCTGCACGGGGAAGGGCGGTTGCGCATCCAGGCTGCCTCGTTCAAGGGGTTGGAACCGTCCCAGGCGGGTGAAGTGACCATCCGCCTGCGCCGTCGCGGTGAGCAGGAAACGATGCAGGTCAGCGGTGCTGCGCTGATCAACTCCAGCGGTATCGAATACGACTGGCGCCGGGTGGCTCGGCCGTTGCCTCGGCAACTGCTGGCGCGTGGGTTGATTCAACCGGGGCCATTGGCGCTGGGGATTACGGCGGATACGTCAGGCGCCGTGCTCGATGCCCACGGTCAGGTTAGCCAGCGCCTGTTTGCCATGGGGCCGCCGCTTAGGGGCATGTGGTGGGAGAGCACGGCAGTGACCGATGTAGCGAGCCAGGCCAAGGCGTTGGCGACCCGGCTGGCTCAAGGCGCTCCGGCTAATCTCGCGTAGGGGCGGCGGGGATGGGGGCGCCCACCTTTACAAACCCCGGCTTGAGCCCAAACACTTCAACTCCCTCGGAAGTGGATTGCCCTGTGGTCACCGTCACCCGCTCCACCGGCTTATCCATTGCCGCCCGATACTCCACTGACACCCCAGTAGCGTCGCGGTTGATCGCCTGGACCGGGACGATGATCGCTTGGTCATTGCTGTAGGTGACAATGGTCCGTCGCGCGCTCATGCCCAGGCGCACCCGCTGCAATTGCTGCGCAGTCAGTTTGGGGATCGACAGCGTTACCGCAAACTGCGCGCTGCCCTGGCTGTCACTGGCGATGGCCAGGCCGCTGACCACGCTGACGGTTGCGCTCAGGCGCTCGCCGTCGAAACCATCGCCCATCACTTCTACCGCCTGGCCCTGGTGCAATTGGTTGATGTCCAGCTCTGAAACCTTGGCGACGATCTTCAGCCGTTCGATATTTGCCAGCCCGAACAGCACCTGGCCCTGGCCGACCTTGCTGCCGACCTGCACCGGTGCGCTGCTGTTGCCCCCGCCTTGTGGGCTATTGCTCCCCAGCGCCGGTACGGCGATGCCGGAGAGCGGTGCTTTGACCTCCTTGCCATCAAGCGGGATACGCAAGGCGTCGTATTTCACTGTGGCGTTGGTCAGCTCCATATCGGCAATCTGCCGGTATTCGCCCTTGCCCTGATCGATGGCCTGTTGCAGTTCGCCGCGTGCCGCTACCATGTCCAGCTGTTGCTGCTGGGCCTGCTGCTTGAGGTCGTCCAGTTCGTTGCGCGCGATGATGCCGCGCTTGAACAGGTTTTCGCTTTCGGTGAGTTTGCGCTGGGTATTGCCGGTAGACATCTCGGCAGTACGCAGGCTACGGCTGACTTGCTGGCCGCTGTCCCAGTCCTGCATTTCCTACACCGTTCGCCGGGCTTTGAGCTGGGCGGAGAGGGCTTCGCGTAGTTGTATTTCGAGGGTCGCCGGGTCCATGCGCAGCAGCATCTGGCCGGCGTCCACACGTTGGCCCTGTTCCACCAGATTAGCTTGCACGTTGCCATCGAACGGCGCAGTGAGGGTGAGGGTGGTGTCGGGCTCGATCTTGCCCACCAGGCCGATCTGGTGCACCAGTGGATCGGTCTTTACCACCAGCCACTGCTCAGCCCTGCCGGTTTGATCAGCGGCGGGGCTTCGATAGCTGATGACGGTTATCCCGGCGCCCACCAACAGCACAATCATCGCGGCGCCCAGCAGGCGTTTTTTATTAGTAGTCATTGAGGGCGATTTCCCAACTTTCCAGTGTCATGCCCAGGGTCAGCTCGAGCTGGGTCTGGGCATTTAAATAGGCAATCAGTGCGTTGAGCCGCGAGTTTTCGGCGTTGCGCAGGTCGGCTTCGAAACTCAGCACCTGGAAGTTGGTGGAGCGTCCGGTGCTGAGTTTGTCCCGTTCAATCCGCGCGCGGACTTCGGCCTGGCGGGTGCTGATATCGCCGATGGGAATCTGCACCTGGATTGCGGTATAGCTGTCCCAATGTCGATTATTGGTGTTGCCGAAGTCGTTATTGGACGCGTCGCGCAGCTGATTGGCCCCGGCCACCAAGTCGACCTGCCAGCGCCCGGAATCCTTGGCCATTACCAGGTTGAGGTCGGCCTGCTGGCTGCCGAGCAAGGTGGCGAGGTATTCCGGCTGCTGGTTCTGCGCCAAGTTGAAGGCCTGGTGTTTGTCGATGTCCATGCGCGAGGCCTCCAGGGCTTCGGTGGCGGGATGGGTGTCGACAGGTCCAGGGCCAACAGACGCAGCAGTGCCAGACGGCTCATGCCCAGTTGGTTCTGGGCTTCTTCCACGCCCAGTTGCTGGGTGGCGATGTCTGCTTCGGTCTGGACGATTTCGAACTCGGCCATGCGCCCGGCATTGATCAGCGCCTTGTTCACGTCCAGCAACGTGTTGGAGCGCTTCAGCGCCTCCTGGGTGATGCTCAGTTGTTCCTGGGCGCGCAACAGCTCCCGGTAGGTAGCGATGATCTGGCTAATGGTTTGCGCGACGTTGGCCTTGAGGTTCAAGCGGTTGGCCTGCTCCGACAGACGTGACAGGCGCAGCGGAGCAGTGGTGGCGTCCCAGCCGGCACCGCGCATCAGTGGCTGGATAATTGCCAGGTCCAGGCCATGCTCCGCCGCGTTCCGTACTCACCGAGCAGGGTGGCGGCGGGTGCCAGGTTGGCGTTGCGGGCGCGGTCATCGGAACCTTGGGCGCTGCGGTAATAACTGTTAAGCATCAGCTTGGGGTTGAAGGTGTCTTCGGCTACCCGCAGGTCGAATTTTTGCGCCACTCGTTGCAGGTAGGCGCTTCGAATACCGGGGTTGTTGCGCAAGCCCAGATACACCGCGTCCCCAGCGTCAGGGTTGTGATCTGCGCATTGAGGGACACGCTGCGATCGTAGGCGCTGCGGGTAGTGGTTGGGGCCGAAGAGCGGATCACCACGTCGGCCGCAAAGCTGGGCAGGCTGACCAGGGCGATCATCAGCAGCAGCCGTTTATTCATCGCGCAAGGCCTCTACGGGCTGCAACCGTGACGCCGAGACCGCCGGGTAAATACCGAAAAACAACCCCACCAGCAAGGTGATACCCACGCCCAGTGGCAAGGCGGCGACGGCCAGGGAAAACTGCCAACCCGATAGCCAGGCGTAGAGATAGGCAGCGGTCATGCCCACTACTGCCCCGCACAGGGCACCGACGGCGGTGAGGGTCACCGCTTCCAGCAGGAACAGGTTACGGATGTCGCGCTGGCGGGCGCCCAGGGCCATACGAATGCCGATTTCGCGACGGCGCTCGGAAACGTTCATCAGCATTACGTTCATCACCCCGACACCGCCTCCTACCAGGGAGATAGCGCCCAAGGCCAGCAATAAATAGGCGAAGGTGCGACTTTGCCGGGTCATGCCGTCGATAATTTGCTGGGGCACCTGAATGTCGACATCGTGGTCGGTGAGCTGGGTTCTCAGGGCTGCTGCGGCGTTTGCGGCGATGCGTTCCATGTCCTGCCCCGGCGTGGCGCGGATAACCACGTTGCTGACCTGGGGCGCGGAATAGATGCGGCGCATGCCCTGGGCGGGAATGAACAGCGATTCGTTGGCCTGCACTGGAATCAGCATCGACCGGGGCTGGTTGTGAAGAATGCCGACGATCAGGAACAGGTAGTCATTGATTCGCTCATGGTCGCCCAGTTGCAGTGGGTCGCCGGGAACACTCAATGCCTGAGCGGTCTGGTCGCCGATCACGGCGTAGGTTTCGCCAGCGTCAAACTTGGACAGGAAGCGCCCCTCACGCAGCGACAGGCGCATGGCGTCCTTGAGGTCCGGGGTGCTGCCGATCAGGCCGGCGTTGGCGGTGCGACCCTGGAAGACGACAGGCCCGCTGAACGACGAAATTGCGCCGATATGGGCGATTTCCGGCACGGCCTTGCGCACCGCTTCCAGGTCCAGGCTGGGGGGCATCGAAACGCTGCTGCTGCCTTTGGGGGGAAATTGCGCCACCAGGGTATCGGTGCCCATGTCCTTGAAAATCATCGCGGCATCTTCGGCTGCGTTGTGGCCGATATTGATCAGCGCCACCACGGAGGAGCTGCCGATGACGATGCCCAACAGGGCCAGGATCGAGCGCTTGCCCAGGGTTCGCAGGCTGACGAGCGCCTCGTGCAGCAATTGGCTCAGGCTCTGTTCGACCCGCAGGCTCATAGACGTCCGGCCTCTTGCACCACGCCGTTGCGCACCAGGATCTTGCGATTCAGGCGTTCGGCGATGTGTGGGTCGTGGGTGACGATGATCAGCGTCACCTGTTGTTCGCGGTTGAGGGCCAACAGCAGGTCCATGATCTGCTGAGCAGTGTGGCTGTCGAGGTTACCGGTGGGTTCGTCAGCGAGGATCACTGACGGCTTCCCTACTAACGCTCAATCGCTACCCGCTGGCGCTGGCCGCCGGACAAGTCGGCAGGTCGGTGGTGGGCGCGCTCGGCCAGGCCTACCTGGTCGAGCATGCGCAGGGCTTGTTCGACCGATTCGTGGCATGACACGCCGCGGTAGCTCAGGGGCAGGGCGACGTTGTCGAGGGCACTGAGGCGCGGTAGCAGGTTGAAACTCTGGAAGCCGAAGCCGATCTGCTGATTACGGATCGCCGCCAATTGGTCGGGGTTGGCGCTGAAAATATTGTGGCCGGCAAAGCGGTATTGACCGCAGTCGGGCAGATCCAGCAGGCCGAGGATATTGAGCTGGGTGCTTTTGCCGGAACCGGAAGCGCCGAGGATGCCGCAGCTGTCGCCGCTGGCGATAGACAGGCAGACATCATTGAGGATGGACAGGTGTTGCCCGGCCAACTGGTAGCTTTTGCCGATGCCTTGCAGGGAAATGAAGCCTGGGAGCGTGGGGGCCTCTGTCATCATGACTACGCCTGCAGTCTCGACGCTCCTCCTACGCTCCCGAAAATTGTTGTAACAAGTTCAGGCGCTGCCTGGCATGCGTCACGGACTGGTTTTATTTCTTGTTTTTAAAATATTGTTTGAATAGTAACCTTGATCTACTCGCTTCGCCAGCCAGAGAGATAGAGCGGTTTCACCTGTCGAAAATGGGACAATGAGGCGCCGCAGGGTGTTGTGAAACACCTCGGATCACCCCCAAGAAGGTGGCTGATAGGGCCTTTGGGTAATATGGTGCAGTGTCACTACTTGCTTTCAACAGCGGCCCCGGTATAAAAAATCCAATTTTTTTTAAAACATCCCTTTCCATGTGGAACCCCTATGGTCGCGAAGAAACCCAGCGCTCCAAACGTTACCAAGACTCGATTGCTGGATGCGACAGAGGCTCTTTTCATCAAATACGGCTATGACGCCGTTTTGTTGCGGCAGATTACCGAGAAGGCGCAAGTCAATCTCGCTGCGGTGAATTACCACTTCGGGGACAAAGACTCCCTTATGAAGACGCTGCTGATGCAGCGCCTGGAACCGCTCAACGAACAACGTTTGCAATTGCTCGACAAATGCGAGGCCGAATCTGATGGCCCGCTCGATTGCGACACCCTGCTCGGCGTGCTGTTCGCCCCGGCCATGGGCCTGGAGCGCAGCGATCCGGCCAGCGGTGAAGGGCGCTCCTTTATTCGTTTCCTGGGCCGGGTCTACAGCGACACTTCGCCGTTTATCCAGGAGTACCTCAAGGTGCACTATCAGCCGGTGTTCCAGCGCTTCTTTGAAGCATTCGCCCTGGCACTGCCGGACCTGCCGCGTAACGAATTGGGGGTGCGCCTGCAATTTGCCCTCAAGGCGATCTCCGGGGTGATGGCCGGGACCGAACTGCGCTTGCTGATGAACTCCATGAGCCTGGGCCGTCCGGCCACCGATGCTGAAGTCATGGCCAAGCTGATCACTCTGGTCTCGGCGGCCATTCGCGTGCCGCAGCAAAGCCCCGAGGCCGAAATGGCCTTGGCGCGGGTGCTTGATACCCAGCGGGCGATCCGCGAGCAGGGGGCGGCTCCCAACGCCAGCAAAGCCGCTCGCTGATGGCCCGCCGGCTCCGCCCGGAGCCGGCCAAGCGGTAGCCAGTCGTGCACTTCATCAACCCCCGCTACCACTCCCCACTCTATCCAAGTAAAACCCAGGCAAAAAAAAGCCCGCTGGGGCGGCGGGCTTGATGTGAAGCATTTGTAACGGATGAGGCTTCACACTACGGCCGTGGATGTGAATAAAGCGTGAAAACTATGTAAGAGAAAGCGTGAGTGTGTGGCGTTTATGTTGAAAGTAACTTTCTCTGGATACGTCATCGTGGTCTACCATTCGTCGCGACTGTCAATTCTGACAGGTAGACGTGCCCATGGGGCGGGTGTTTGATTTCTCTTGGCGCGTGTTCTGTCTACACGCTGTTTAATTTGGAGAGCAATCATGCCGATAAAGCCCGCCGCTCTAAGACCGACTCCCATAACAAAGAAACCTGCCACGGTGAAGAAATCGGATACTCGTGCAGGCTTTAGCATGATTGAAGATTTGGACTCCCCCTACACATCGCCCCAACAGGTCACACCTGTAGATGGCGCGGCATACGGCGTGGGCATTCGCCATCTCGAAGAAGGGCTGGATTACGTCTTAGAGCGTTGGGAAAGTATCAATGTTGGGGACACGTATCGGATACGGATGAACGGCATTGTCATGGCCGAGGATACGGTGAAGCCTGGAGACGTTGCCAACCAGCGATTTTTCTTGAATATCCCTCGAACCACGGTGCCGTTGGGCTTTATACCGGATGTATACGGTGAGGTTGAAAGGGTCGGCAGCACTCAACTCAGCACTTCGCCACTTCAAGTCGTGTTTATCAAGGATACGCGGCCAGGCGGTGCTGACGACCGGCCCCATGAAAATTGGCACTCCAAACTGGTTTTGACTCTATCGGATACCTTCATTGACGCTGTCGTCGCTGCAAGGGGTGTCAAGGCAACGATCAAGAAATGGGAGAACATGCGAGTTAACGACCTGGTGATGTTCTATTGGGGAGAACATCGTTATGACGTCCCGCCGATTACCCCCGACCAGGTGGACCTGGACCTGGAGTTCGTGATTGATCCCGATTTTATCGCACTGGCGGGCAGCGGCCATTTTGTCGTGCAGTTCTACCTGTATGACGAGGTGCGTAATCGCTCGGGTGAACTGCAGCCCTGGTGCAAGCCAGTACCTGTAGAAGTGGACCTGGATCTGGAGCTGCTTGAAGAGCCGTATGTCGTCGAGGCTGACGAGGACACAATGGTACTGGACGCCGATGCACTTGGCAGAGAGCCTGCGCATGCCGAGGTGAATGTTGCGCGCAACAGTCCTCACTTCAGGGTGGGGGACTTCATTTTGCTCACGGTGCACGGCACGACCGTTGATGGAGCGTTCGTCAGTGAATCCATGTTGCAGCGGGTCGATAGAATTCCTCAGTATTACGAATTCCCGATCAGGAACGAGCTGGTCAGGTCCCTCATTCAGAGCACCATGACGGTCTCTTATGTTCGGCAAAGGGTCGGCGAGGATGACCTGCCCTCAAGGAATACCACGATTACGATCGCCGGTATTCGTTATGCATTGCCTCGGCCCTCGGTCAGAGAGGCCCATGGTCCATTCATTGAGCCGGACCTTGTGCGCATTACTGCGCAGATGCCTGATTACCAGCCGCCAGGCAGTCCTGGCGATAACCTGGAGGTCACCATCCAGGGGTATCGCCAGGACAATTCCATAGAGCGGGTTTCGTCTTCGCGGCTCGCAGGGATACATATACGAACCCGAGATTTTCCGAATGCCGATTACATGCGTTTCGAGGGCTTGCGTGACACCAATGTGCATTATGTCGTCACGGGTGCCATCGGTGCACGAGAGTCAGAACGATTGTGGGTGCAAATCGGCCGTCCACCTCGGGACTTGCCGGCGCCGATTATCCTTGATGCGATTAACGGCAATGTTGATCCCGCTACCATTGGCAGTGTGGGCACCCTTGAGTTGCGTACGGATTTCAAAATGGGTGATCTGGTCATCGTCAAATACACAGGCTCGCTTAGTGGTGAGCAGCAGTTTGAATACACCTTGTACCTGAACCACAATCCGCTGGTTTTGGATATCCCGAGGCAACTGTTTCTTGACAACCTGGACGGCACGCTCACGGTCAGTTACCTGATTGATCGCTTCGGAGTTACTCAATACTCCGATGAGCTGCGTGTGACCGTCGGGACCGCATTGGGCGAGCTGTTTTTGCCTGAGGTACTGCAAGCCACCACCGAACCTGATGAGCTTGACCCCGCGCTCACTTGGCCGGGCGGTGCGACGGTGCGGATCAAGTACGAACACATCAAGGCTGGCGATAAAGTCCAGGTTTGCTGGAAAGGACTTCCTGGTATAGGCACCCATTATGAGGTCAAGGAGAACCAGGTCGGCGGCCATATCGACTTCACGATCCCGACCGAGGCAATTGGCTTTAACATCCACCCCGATGGCCGTGATATCCATGTTTCCTTTCAGGTGATCCGCAACGGTTATCCGACCCCGTCGCCCGTGCTGACCCTACGCTTGCTGACATTGCACAACCTTCCTGGCCCATTGATCGACAGTATCGGCGACAACGCGGTGCTGGAAATTCCATTGCTCGAAGACTTCGACGAAACTCGCGTGCCGGCCTGGATGTACGCGCACCTGGGCCAGCGCATGTGGTTGCGTTATCAAGGTACTCGCAACACCGGGCTTGCATACGACAACTACGTGTATCGGGGCCGCGACGTTGACGATAGCGAGGTGAGCAACGGTATCACCAGCGAGACTCCGGTGCTGGCGTTGCGCAACCTGGAGGAGTGGTCTGAATTGACCATCAGTTTCTGGGTCACATTCGACCACAGCGGCGACCTCAATAATGCGGTGTTGTTTGACGTTCGGCATCACATGATTCAAATGGAGAAAAACACCTACCCGCATCCTCAAATCAAGGACTCCACGCCTGCCACCGGGCCGCAGGTGTCGATTAACCCGCTTGTGGTCGAGAACAAATGCCAGGTTCTGGTGAGTTACCCGAACATGAACGCGGGAGGAACCGACAGAATAACCTTGCACTGGATCTATGTCGACGGCTCCATGCCTGTCATCAGCACCCAGGACGGGCTTGATGGGGGTACGGTGACCTTTAATATCGGTAATGTCATTCTTGGCACCAGCGTAAATAGCACTATCCGCCTGCAGTACACGGTGGAGTTGGGCAGAGGCGGAACTGCGTTTTCCGAAGAGCAGACGGTCATCGTGGGTACCATCGCGTCAGGCAGCTTGTCCATGGCGCTGATCAATAACACGCCTAATGGTGGTTCGCTCAACCCGCCTGCCCTGACCGCAGATGCCATTGTTTCCGCGCAAAAGTGGCGCTTGAGCGTAACAGGGCAACGTGTTTGGCTCAGAGTGACCAGCCCAGGTCTTGTGACCCAGGTTTTGCTGGAAGGGCACCCTATAACTGCCATTCAGCAAGCCAACGGTTTGGCGAACATCCCCTTGCTTCGCTCCTGGTTATTGGGTGTGCCTAACAATGGTAGCGTCACCGTCTCGCTGAAAGTGACATATGACGGGAGTGAGGACGAGTCCCGTGCGATCATTTTCCCCAGTACGGTCTACACCGTGCGGCTCACCAGCCCCTTGGTCTTTAACTCGAATGCGGTGTCCCTCAATGGGCGTACTTATCTGATACCGGGAAACCAGGCTAGCTTGCCGGCGTTTAACTCCGGCAACTCGATTCGACATACAGCATCGGGTGGCACTCTGGGTTACACCTACTCCTCGAACAACACCGGCGTGGCAGTCGTGGACTCCACGGGGTATGTCACTGTAAGAGGCAACGGATCGGCGACGATTACCGTGCGTGACTCTTCTGTGCCGGCGCAAACGAGGAGCTATGTCGTTTATGTCGGCGGCGTCGTGCTGTGTTATGGCTTGGGAGGGGGCACCAAGACCGACATCGACAACAGGGCCAGAAGTCAAGGCGTGCGCCTGGCCTCTCTTAATGAACTGCGTGAGATAAGCGCCGCTTATGGCAATAGTTGGCCAATGGGCAATGGGCTTTATTGGTCCAGCACGTGGTCCCATAATTTTCTGTTTTTCGATTACTGGTACGGGCGGAACATCAATACGGGGGCAGAAGGGACCTTCAAACAGTGGGTGGGTAACCGACTCCTGGGGGTAGGGCTCAGATAACAGCCTTTGCAGGCCATTCACGGGACACCCTATTTAATCGTAGGCTGTCCCGTTTTTTTACAGCGCCTATACCCTCAAATCCTCCACTGCCTCGAACTCTTCACCAATAGCCCCCGCATCCCATCCACATTCGCCGCCAACTGCACCGTCAATAGCCGATACCCATCCAGCGCACTGTGGATGGGTGTCTCCAATGCTGTGTCGGGATCGGGAACCGAACTGGCCCGCTCCAACCGCTCCGTCGCCCCCGATTGCAAGGCCCGCGCCATGCCGATCAATTGCACCCGAATCTGCCGATGCTCAGCCTTGAGGGCTATTTGCATCCGGGCCGTGGCCTGCTCATCCCGAGGGTCCGGCCGGGTGTTGCCGAGGATCTCCAGGGTGCTGATGCACATCCGTAGATGGCGTTGAATAGCATCCAGCTTCGTCATGGAGATCCGCACTTCCTTGGACACCGACGGCATCAGCGAGCGCAGTTTCACCATCGCCGCATTCAAGCGGTTAAGCAGCTTGAGATGATCATCGTCAGTAACCGACTGGCCGCTGATGATCCGGCTGTAGATCGCTGCGCAATCGCGCAAGGCACTGGCCAGGTTATAGCGCCACGAATACACGGCATACAGCGGCAGGGCGAAGGAAAACGCCAGGGCCAGGGAGATGCCGATCAGAATGTCGACCGTGCGCCACAGTCCATCGGCCAGCGGATTATCACCATGGCCGGCGACGATGAACACGGTGATCCCGGACAGCAGAGCGGTGTAGCCGCCCTTGCCGATGGCGTGATAAGAGAAGAAACCGCAGACCACTGACATCAGCAGATAGGTCAGCAGCGGCTGGCCCAGATACGCCTGTTGCGCTACCAGCAACAAACCGACGGTGGCGCCGATCAGCGTGCCATAGGCTCGCTCGACGGCTTTCTTGCCGATGTTGCCGTGGTGCTGCAAGCCGCCGATTACCACCAGCATGGTCACCGAGGCCCATTCGCCATGGGGCAGGTTGAGGCCGGTGGTTAACAGGATCGAAGCCAAAAGCCCCAGTGACACCCGTACCGAATGGATCAGCCTGGCGTGGCGGTAGCGGCGGTAGGGGTCCAGCAGGGGACGCAGCAGGCGGCGGACGAAGTTGGGTAGACGGACGGAGGAAAAGAGCTTCATCGGTTTTGTGGGCGTCTCGAAATCACTGTAGGAGCAAGCTTGCTCGCGAGGATCTTCAACGATAACGCGTGTTGTCTGGATACGCGCGATGTGCTTGAGTCCTTCGCGAGCAAGCTCGCTCCTACAATAGTGGTGTGGTTTCAGAAAATATAATCAGTAGTCAAAAAGCTCGACGCGCGATTATGCAGGATGTCGCTGACCAATTCCTTGTTGCTGTCCTGGAACTTGGTCGCAACCAAGGTACGGATCGAAAACACCCGCAACGCATCATGCACCGATAGCGTGCCTTCGGCTGAGTTCTTGCGGCCGTTGAACGGGAAGGTGTCCGGCCCGCGTTGGCACTGGGCGTTGATATTGATCCGGCCCACCTGGTTGGCGAAGGTGTCCACCAGTCGGCCCACCTCAGTCGGGTCGGTGCCGAAGATACTCAGTTGCTGGCCGAAGTCCGATTCCAGGACGTAGTCGATCACCGTATCCAGATCACGGTAGGGCACGATGGGCACCACCGGGCCGAACTGTTCTTCGTGGTAGATACGCATCGCGGTGTTCACCGGGTACAGCACCGCCGGGTAGAAAAATGAACCGCGACTGGCGCCACCATTGGCATTGACCACACGGGCGCCTTTGGCCTGGGCATCGGCTACCAGCGCATGCAGGTAGTCGACCTTGCCCGGCTCTGGCAACGGGGTCAGCGACACGCCGTCTTCCCAGGGCATACCGGGCTTGAGGCTCAGTAGCTTCTGATTGAATTTCGCGATAAAACTCTCAACCACGTCCTCATGCACAAAGAGGATTTTCAGTGCCGTGCAGCGCTGGCCGTTGAAGGACAGCGAGCCGGTAAGCGCTTCGCTAACGGCGTTATCCAGGTCGACCTGGGGCAAGACGATGCCGGGATTCTTCGCATCCAGGCCCAGCGCCGCGCGCAGGCGGTGAGGGCGCGGGTGCAGCTTCTTCAAGTCGCTGGCGGCCTTGTTGGTGCCGATAAAGGCGAAGATGTCGATCTTGCCGCTGGCCATCAACGCGCTGACGGTTTCCCGGCCGCTGCCGTAGATCACGTTGATCACCCCGGCCGGGAAGCTGTCGCGAAACGCCTCCAGCAACGGACGGATCAGTAGCACGCCGAGCTTGGCCGGCTTGAACACCACGGTGTTGCCCATGATCAGCGCCGGGATCAGCGTGGTGAATGTTTCGTTCAACGGGTAGTTGTAAGGCCCCATGCACAGCGCCACGCCCATAGGCACCCGGCGAATCTGCCCTAGGGTGTCCTGCTCCAGCTCGAAGCGGCTGGAGCGGCGATCGAGTTCCTTGAGGGCGTTGATAGTGTCGGTGATGTAGTCGCAGGTGCGGTCGAACTCTTTCTGCGAGTCCTTGAGGTTTTTGCCGATTTCCCACATCAGTAATTTCACCACCGCATCGCGCTGTTCACGCATACGGCGTAAAAAGGCTTCGACGTGCTGGATGCGTTCCACCACGCGCATGGTCGGCCAACTGCCCTGGCCGCGATCATAGGCGCGCACGGCGGCGTCGAGTGCGGTCAGCGCCGTTTCGGCGTCCAGTAGCGGGGTGCTGCCGATGATCACCGGCGTGTCGCCATCGGGTCCATGCAACTGCACCGGGCTGCGCACCTGGGCCAGGGGGCCGTCCCATACCCGCAACTGGCCGTCCACCAGATAATCACGCTGTTCAATGGGTGCCGCGAGACGGAATTGCTCGGGAATGTCGGCGGCGGCGGGAAACAGATTGGCGAGCAGGTTATCGGTGGACATATCGCTACCCCAGGAGTGGTTGCACAGCGTGGTTAGAGATTCACCCATCAAAGGGCCGAGTTGCAAGGTTTTGAGGTTTTGTCCTGCGCATAGTTGCGCCGCGAGGGGTAAACTGCGCGGCTTTCTTGAAGGAGTTCACATGAGTCACTACCAGCCGGGCATTCTTGCCGCACCGGTGCCTTTGCAGGCACGCCATCTGTTTTTTGCCGTGGAGTCCATTGACGCCGTGCCCGCTGCGCTCGATGCGCTGGTGCAATTGGCTGACGCGACGGTAGTGATGGGTTTCGGTGAGCCGCTGGTAAAAGCCCTCGGTGCCCAGGTTGAAGGGCTACGAGCGTTCCCTCATGTCAGCGGCCCAGGCGCTGAAAACCCGTCGACCCAACAGGCCCTATGGTGCTGGCTGCATGGCGTTGATCGCGGCGAATTGCTGATGCGCAGCCGAGCCTTTGAAAAAGCCCTGGCGCCGGCGTTTCGCCTGGTGCAGATGACTGAAGGCTTTCGCTACAAGACTGGTTTTGACCTGACCGATTACGAAGACGGCACCGAAAACCCCCATGATGACGCCGCCGTCGAAGCGGCTGTGGCCAATGGCGGCGGTAGCTTTGCTGCGATTCAGCAATGGCAGCACGACCTGGATGGCTTCGCCGCGTTGCCGGCCCAGGAGCGCGATCACATCATCGGCCGGCGCCATGGCGACAACGAAGAGTTGGAAGACGCGCCCGAGACTGCCCATGTCAAACGCACCGCGCAGGAAAGCTTTACCCCTGAAGCCTTTGTGGTGCGCCGCTCCATGCCTTGGGCAGAGAACGGCCAGGCCGGCTTGATGTTTTTGGCATTCGGTCATTCCTTCGATGCCTTTGAAGCACAGTTACGCCGCATGAGCGGCCTGGAAGACGGCATCGTCGATGGCTTGTACCGCATCAGCAAGCCGTTGACCGGCGGTTACTACTGGTGCCCGCCGCTCAAGGATGGGCATTTGGACCTGCGCGCAGTATTCCCGTAGAGGCTCTGTGCACGGTCAAGCTTTAGCGAGGCTGCGTTGGGGGCGACTGGGTGCTGGGGGCTGATCCGAGGGCGGCGGTGTGGCTGACGTAGCCTCGCTGGGGCTCGACAACTACGGCAAGGCCTGGCGTTCGTGTCCTTGCCGTTTTTGTTGCAGGTGGCTACCGGCTTTTTGATGACGCCTTGGCCTCGGTGGGCTGAGTCGCCAGTGGTTTGCGCCTGTTGCAGTTTGGTCCCGCTTAACCCGGTATTGGCCCTTGTAAGGCACCGTGGAAGAACGCTAACGTGGCCATCTAAATAATTCTGAATGTTTCAGCTTTATGCCCAGCCTGACCCAACGTAACGCTGACTCCACCTCCCGCCGTGCCGCGCTGACCTTGAGTTTGTGCCTGCCCAGTGACGTATTGCTCTATCTCTTGCTGCCCATGGAGTCCCAGGCGTTCGGCATTACCCTGGCCCAGGCCGGGGTGCTGCTGGCGGCCAACCGGCTGGTGCGGATTTTCGGCTATCGGTATGTGCTCAACTTCTATGCCCTGCGGGGCGATCGCCTGACCTGCATGCTCGCTGCCGGCGCAGCCGCCGTCTGCGCCCTGGGCAATTCATTCTTGAGTGGTTTTGCCGCGTTGCTGGGGCTGCGGCTGATATGGGGCCTGTGTTTTGCCGCGTTGAACCTGTCGACCCAAGTGCTGGCGACTTCTGAGCCCTCTGGAGCATCGCGCCGCGCCGGGCGTTCCCGAGCGTTTATTGCTCTTGGCCCGATGCTGGCCTTGCCGCTTGGCGGCCTGCTGACGTTATGGGCGGGGCCACGTCCGATTTTTCTGATTCTGGCGGTGTGTTGCTTGATTGGCTTGTGGCTTGCTCGTGGCCTACCGACTGCCGGCCATGATTTGCACGGTACCCCAGGCCGCCGTTTCCGGTTGCCGGACAGCGTGGCGGTGTGGTCGTTTATCGAAGGCGTGGCGCTGGACGGGCTGTTTATTTTCGGCCTATCGGTGCAGGCGCAAAAAATCCTCGGCGGTGATGCGGTGTTGATTGCCGGCGCGTTGATGGCGCTGCGGTATGTTTCGGAAATGCTCCTGAGCCCCTTGGGCGGTCGCGCGGGACAGCGCTTTGGTGCCACGGCGATGTTGCTGCTGTTTTCCTTCCTCAGTGCCCTGGCCCTGTGGGCTTTTGGCAGCTATTGGGTGATTGTTGGCGCTGCTGCGGTGCTGGTGCTGCGGGCCCTGCAATTACCTTTGGTGACGACCCTGGTGGCGGAACGCAATCCCGGCGCCCTGCGGGTTTCAGCCCTGGCGTCCAACGCGGTGTGGCGCGACATCGGTGCCGGCCTTGGGCCGTTGCTGGCGGGTTTTCTGTTGCCGGTGGCATCGGCGCCCTGGGTGTTTGGCGTGGCGGGCGCTGCGATTGCCGTCAGTGCGGTGTTCTGCTGGCGCTCACAGGCTGGTTCAAATCTGACGGTCTGAATGCAAACCTCAAGCGTTTTTTACCGCTGCCAGCCACGTCGGGTCCAGGCGTGTTTGCTCAGTCTCGATCCCCAGCGCCTGCATCTTCGCCTTGTGCGCGTCCATTTCCCCCACCAACTGCGCCTGGGCGCTGGAGTTGGCGTCCAGTGCATGCATCTGCGTCAGCCCCAAATGGTAGAAGCGCAGTAGCTTGATCGCCTCCGGATCATTGGCCTGCACCTGTTCGGTGACCTTGTGCATGACGTTGGTCACGCGCATCAGGCTGCGCTTGAGCTGCCAGCCATAGAGTGCCGGTGCCAGCCAGGCGTGTGACCAGAACGGGCCGCGCACCAGCGCCACTGTCAGCAACACCCCGGCCACGACCCCGCCGACATTGAAGCGAAAGTTGTCGCCACCGGGTTCGCCAAACAGCATCACGGCCAGGGTCGACAGCAGCATCGCCAGGAAGACGAATATCACGGCGACGATTAGCGTGCTGCGGCGGGTCTGCTGGCGATAGGTTTGTGGAACGCAGGGTTTGATCTCAAACATCCGGGGTGCAGTCTCCATAAGGGAAGTAGGGGTATGCCACAGCGCGGCATCTTCTCACGCTTCAACGGGCAGGAGGGAAATCAGGTTGAACGATGGCGTGCAGCGGTTTCTCTAAAGTCTGTGTGCAACGGACTTCAAGCGAGGTGGACCATGACCCGGTATCAGCAGCAGCCCGGTACGCAAAATCCCGACGAGCCGATTCTTCCTGGAGAAGTGGAACGTGATAACGACGCCTACCGGCCCAATGACCCGGCCAGGCGTGAGAAGGATGAGGAGCGGGTCGACGAGGACCTGGATAATCTGCATGACAAGGCGCGCCCGCTGTAACCCGGCGCGTGGAGGAGGTGACTATGACCAGTAATTCGAAAACCCCCGATGGCCCGCACTCATCGGAACATTCCAGCGGCGCTGACGAGTTGGGTTTTGACCCCGACTCGCCGGATCTGGCCGACCCTCAGGTTGACCCGGTGGGCCCCGCGATTGCGCCGTTGGACGAAAAAGAAAAGCCCGCCAAGACGCCGGGCTACGACCCTCTTGGCGATCTGAAAACCTGAACACGGCCCCGCCACAGAGCGGGGCTTTACCTAGCGGGTGTTGATACCGATCACAATTGGCAAGCGACCCGGTTCAGGGTATTAGTGATGCCTTCGCCTCGCGCTCAAGGATTGCGCCATGTCCCTGGATTCGCCTCGCCTGACTCACAGTCGTCTGTACCTGCAACGCCTGGGTTATGACACGCCGCCGGCACCGACCCTGCAAACCCTGGCGCAGTTGCAGTTGCGCCATGTCAGCACCTTCGCCTTTGAAACCCTGTCGACCCTGTTGCGTGTGCCAGTGCCCATTGATTTAGCCCGCGTCGAGCAGAAAGTCCTGTTGGATGGGCGCGGTGGCTATTGCTACGAACTGAACCAAATGTTTCTGGCGTTGTTGCAAGAGCTGGGGTTTGACGCCCGTGGCATTACCGGGAGGGTGGTGATAGGTGGCCCACCCGATGCGCTCACCGCCCGGACTCACCGCCTGAGCCTGGTTACTGTGGACGGTGTGCGTTATATCAGTGATGTCGGTTTTGGTGGCATGGTGCCGACCAGCCCGTTGCAATTGGACAGCGAAGCGCCCCAGGCCACTGCACATGAACCCTACCGCCTGACCTTGGAACAGGACAGCTATACCCTGTGGGCCCAGGTCGCCGGGGAGTGGCGCGGGCTCTATGTATTCGACCTGCAGCAGCAGTCGCACATCGACTATGAGGTCGGCAACTGGTACGTCTGCACCCACCCCGACTCACCGTTTATAGGCCAGTTGAAAGTGGCGCTGATCGCTCCGGGTCTGCGCCGTACGTTGAACAATGGCAACTACGCGATTCATTACCTGGACCGCGACAGCGAAAAACGCTCGATCCAGGACGCGGACGAACTGCTGGCGCTGCTGCAGGACAGCTTCGGCATTCGCTTGCCCGAACACCCGCAACTTCGCACAGCCCTTACGCGGTTGCTGACGGCAACTTGAGCTGCTTGTCACCCGCTCAAGCCTGGCCGCTGAAGTCCCCCTTTATGTCCCCCAATACCCTCAACGCGGTGCTGCCCCTGCCTTAGTGTGGATCTGACTTTCCACACCATAAGAGAGAGGGCGGTTATGCGGGTAATAAACCCCTGTCGTATCAGTCTGCTGCTGGCCTTTATCGGCCTGCTGACGGCCTGCGGCGACGAATCGAAACATCCTCCTGAACGCGCCACGGCAGCCAGTGCCATGCCGACCGAGTCAGCCCTGGCCCAGGTCTACGACACCAGTTGCAAGCTGTGCCACGCCAATCCGGCATCCGGCGCACCGCTGACCGGCGACGACCTTGCCTGGCGCCCGCGCATCGCCCAGGGGGCCGACACGCTGCTGGGCCACACGATCAACGGCTACAACGGTATGCCGCCCATGGGCCTGTGCATGCAGTGTTCCGAGGGGCAGTTCCTGGCGCTGATCAGTTTCATGTCCGGGCAACAACAATAACAACAACGAGGTAAGCGGCATGGTGATGGACCTATCACGGCGTCAATTGTTGCAGCGCGCGGCCCTGACGGGCGCTTTCATGGCGTTGAGCAGCAACCCGGCGCTCGCGCAACTGGCCCGTGCACCGCGGCTGATTCCCTGGCGTAACTGGTCTGGCGCGCAAAGTTGCCTGCCGCTGGCGCGCCTGGCGCCCAAGGACCTGGACGAGTTGGTGCAGGTGATTCGCCAGGCGCCGGGCAAGGTGCGGCCAGTGGGCTCGGGCCACTCGTTCAGCGCCCTGGTGCCCACCGACGGCACGCTGCTGTCCCTGAGCTTTTTCAACGGTTTACTTGATCACGATGCCGGCAGCCTGCAAGCCATCTTCGGCGCCGGCACGCCGATGTCGCGCATGGGCCCGGCGTTGAAAGAAATCGGCCAGGCCTTGCCGAACATGGCGGATATCGACTACCAGACGCTGGCTGGCGCCATCGCCACCTCGACCCACGGCACAGGCATCGGTTTTACCTCCTATAGCGGCCATATCACCGGCCTGCAACTGGTGACCGCCCAAGGCGAGGTACTGGACTGTGATGCCAATCGACATACCGAGGTGTTCAATGCCGCCAGGGTGTCCCTCGGCGCCCTCGGCGTGGCAACCAAAGTGCGCCTGAAAAACCGCGCACCGTATCGTCTGCGAGAGCGGCAATGGATCGCCAAAACCTGCGATCTGCTGGAGGATGTGGAGAAAAACACCCGGGAAAACCAGCACTGGGAAATGCTGGTGGTGACCCACTCCGATTACGCCTTATCCATCGCCCTCAACGAAACCACCGACCCCGAAACCCCGCCGATCGATCCGGCCGAGGAGGGCGGCAACGCGTTTGTGTCAATCATCGAAAAGCTCGACAAATACGGCAGCGATTTCCCCGGCGCCCGGCGCACCCTGCTCAACAGCCTGCGCTATTTCGCCAGTTTCCAGGACCGGGTGGCCGAGTCGTATGAGGTCTATGCCAACGTGCGCAATGTGCGTTTCAACGAGATGGAATATTCGGTTCCCGCCGAGCAAGGCCCTGCCTGCCTGCGGGAAATCCTCAAACTGATCAGCGACAAGGACCTGCGCACCTGGTTTCCCATCGAGTACCGCTACGTCAAGGCCGACGATATTCCCTTGAGCATGTTTGAAGGGCGCGACAGTTGTTCGATCTCCGTGCACCAGCACTACACCATGGACCATCACAACTTTTTCGCGGCGGTGGAGCCGATCTTCTGGAAGTACGCCGGCAGGCCTCACTGGGGCAAGTTGCACACCCTTAACGCTCGCAACCTGCAGGCGCTGTACCCACGCTGGGAGGAGTTCACCCGTGTACGACAGGCACTGGACCCTGGCGGAAAATTCCTCAATGCGCACCTGTCATCTATTCTGGGAGTGGCCTGATGAACCGTAGAAACTTCATGCTCGGTAGCGTCGGCGCAGGCGCCTTGCTGGTGGGTGGTGCAGCGTTGTTGCGCCCGAATGATCACGGCGGCCCGTACAGCGAGTATTTCCGCACGCTGAACCAGGAACTCAAGGCCCATGGGCCGATGCGCCCGGTGATGCTGATTGACCTGGACAGCCTGGATCACAATATCGATGTGGTCATGCAGTCGGTTCAGCGGGGTGGCAAACACTTGCGCCTGGTGGAGAAATCTCTGCCGTCGCCGGGTTTGCTGGCCTACATTGCCAAGCGTGCCGGCACCCAGCGGTTGATGTCGTTTCATCAGCCGTTTCTCAATCACGATGCCCTGGTATTTCCTGATGCCGATATCCTGATGGGCAAGCCGTTGCCGGTGCGCTCAGCGCAGTTATTTTATCAAACTCACAAAGGCCCGTTCGAGCCGTCCCGGCAATTGCAGTGGTTGCTGGACACCCCTGAGCGGTTGCAGCAATACCTGGCGCTGGCCCAGGGATTGGGTACGAGGCTGCGGGTCAATATCGAACTGGATGTTGGCCTGCATCGTGGCGGGATCAGTGATGATGCCGTGCTGGGGCAGATGTTGGGACTGATCAGCGCCCATCCGCAGCAGTTGGAGTTTGCCGGTTTCATGGGCTACGACCCGTTTGTCGGCATGGGCGTGCCGGGGATTCTCGGCTCGCCCCAGGCGCTGTTCGACAAGGTCATGCAGCGTTACAACGGCTATGTCGACTACACCCGCCAGCACTTTGCGCCCTTGTGGCGTGACGGCCTGACCCTCAATACCGCCGGCAGTCCGAGTTATCGCATCCACGAACAGGAACGCCTGAGCAGCGAAGTCTCGGTGGGCACCGCGTTGCTCAAGCCGACTCATTACGACTTGCCGTCCTTGAGCGAGCACGTCCCGGCGGCCTACATCGCCACGCCCGTGCTGAAAAGTACCGGTGCGGTGAACATCCCGGCGCTGGATGACAAGTCGAGGCTGTTCTCCTGGTGGGACAGCAACCAGCGCGGCACGTTCTTTATCTATGGCGGCAACTGGATGGCCGAGTTCGAGTCTCCCTCGGGGCTGAAAAGTAACGAGCTGTATGGCCGCAGCTCCAATCAGGAGATGGTCAACGGCTCGCCTGCGGTGGGGTTGGCGGTGGAGGACCACGTGTTTCTGCGGCCGACCCAGACTGAGTGTGTGTTGCTGCAGTTTGGCGATTTACTGGCGGTAAGGGGCGGGAAGATCGTTGAAAGCTGGCCGGTCTACACCTGAGCGACTCGGTCAAAGGCGGGGGTTGGCTTATCGGATCACCGTACTGCTGCGATGGCATCACCTTGGTGTAACTGACAGACCGAGTTGCCTGCATTGCAGGCAAGCCCACATTGACCGTACCCAGTCAAAGCGCAAATGGAATCGTCAGTTTGGCCCACAACATGTCACCTTCCGGCCGGTTCTCCACATCAAACTCCTTGGCCCAGCGCACCTCGGCACTGGCGTACTTGAGAAAGGTGAAATACACCGCCGGGCCAATGGCAAACACCTGGCCCCGCACGCCGTCATCGACGTCCTCGCCAAAGATATTGGTCACCGTGCGCCCGTACTGCTTATCGTCGGTGGTTTGCTTCAGGTAGTAGCCGTTGATGCCCAGGCTCAGGTTGTCGGTCACTTTATAGCTGGCCGAATAATCAAAGTGGAAAATCTGCCCCGAGCGGTAATCGGTGTCGTGGTTTTCCTTGTTGAAGCTATAGGTGGTCTTGATCGACAGTTCGGTGCGCTCGTTGGGCAGCCAGGTCGCGGAAAACAGCGGTTTGTAGGTGTAGAAGTTGTTGCTGGTGTTGGCCAGGCGCGTGGCGTCGTATTCGCCAGTGGGCAGGGTGATCTCCACAGCGGCGGCGAGGGTCAGGTTTTTGCCCATATCCCACAGGATGATCGGCGCCAGTGTGGTGTCACCCATGCTTTCGCGCTGGTCGGACATGCCGAACAGCGCCACTTGTTGCTTTAGGTAAGGCTGCGCGATGTAGCCACCGAGCCGGCCGCCGAATACCCGCAGCGGGCTGAGGTAGTCCAGGCGCGGGATGATTGCGTCGGACTTGATCTTGACGTCAGGCACCTTGCCGCCGAGGGAGCTGATATTGAGTTTTTTGGCTTCGTAGTGGTTGTAGTAGAGGTTGAAGGCGAACATGTGGTCTGGCAGGTTGTTGACGTCCAGCGGCAGGATGTAAAAGCCATCGGTGCCGGTGCCGATGTTGTCCACGCCGCCTTCCGTGGCCAGGGCCGGCAGGCTGATAAGTGCCATCAGGGCAAGGTGCAGAGGGTGAAGCGCACAGGTCGGGTTCATGTATGGGCTCGTTATTATTGTTGGGGGAGCAGACCTTCATGGGCCTTGCCCATAGAAATAAGCCCTTGGCGCCCGGCGGGGCAGGGTATTGGCGGCCAGATAGGGGGACTTTGGCGGACAGCTTTCATGCAGAGTGCGGCGATCCTGGCAAGCGCCTATGATTGTCAGGATGTTTCTAAAACAAGAACCGAGTACTCAGTCGGGAATCGAAGATTCATGCAAAGCAAAGCCGTTGATCCGCACTATGAACTGGCCCTGGTCTCGCCGTTTCTCCTGCAAACCCTGGGGCAAGTCGTCGCGCAAAAGGGTGCCAGTGCCGAGCACCTGTGCCGTGGCCTGGGCTTTACCCTGGGCGACCTGGATGACCCGGCCCAGCGCATTTCCTATCGCCAGGCGGTGGCGATGATCCAGCGGGCGTTGAAGGTGTTGCCGGATCAGGGCCTGGGGCTGTGTGTCGGCAATCAGAATGTGTTGGGCACCCTGGGCCTGCTGGGGCATGTGATTTCCCTGTGCAAGACCCTGCGCGATGCCTTTGCCGTCGGCGAGCGGCACCAGCACACCTCCGGCGGCATCGCCACCTCGCGCATCCATGAAGGAGTGAATGAGGTGTTTGTCGACGTTGAATGCCTGTTGCCCTACGCCGAGGTACAGGTATTTGCCGCTGAAGAGTTCTTCTCCAGCATCATGGTCTATGGCAGGGCGCTGGTGGGGGCTGAGTTTATGCCACTACGGGTGGAGTTCATGCACGCAGCGCCACTGTATGCCGCCGAGTATCCGCGGCTGTTTGGCGCGGATGTACGCTTTGGTTGTCTGCACAACCGTATGGTCCTGGCCAGCCATTGGCTGGACGTGCGCCTGCCCAATCACCATGCCCTGGCGTTACGTCAGGCCCTGGAGTTGCTGGAGTTGGAAAGCGCCCAGCTGCATCAAAAGATGGATTTGATCCAGGCGGTGGAGCGGGCGATTTCTCGTGACCTGCAGGGCAGCCAGCTGGAAAAGGTCGCCAGTGACTTGAACATGAGTGGCCGTACCCTGCGTCGGCGCTTGACCGAACACGGGCTGACCTTTGAGACGTTGCTGGAGCAGGTGCGTCGCGCGCGCACCATGGGCCTGCTGGGCAATCCGGGGTTGTCCATCGAGCGCATTACCGAAGAGGTGGGCTACAGCGACGTACGCAGTTTTCGACGAGCGTTCAAACGGTGGACGGGGCTGAGTCCCAGCGCGTTTCGGGGTGAGGGAGGAGGGTTGGCGTAGTGCCGGCCCTGTTTGGGCAAGCAAAGGATAAAGGTGGTCAGTACGCACGACAGTACCAGGCAGATGCGGCTCAAAACGTCGGTGGTGTGATCACCCAGATCACCACCGCATCCACCTTGCCAGGGTTGCCGTAGCGGTGGGGTTCGCTGCTTGGAAAGCTGAAACTATCGCCCTCGTCGAGCTGAAAATGGCGCTCGCCTATCCACAACTCAAACCTCCCGTTCAATACGTAACCGGCCTCTTCACCTTCATGGCTGTAGTTTTGCTGGCTGTAGGTACCGGGCGGGAAGCGCGAGTGCAGCATCTCCAACTGGCGGTTGGGCTGGGGCGTCAGCAGTTGGTCAACAATGCCGTCTTCATAGTAAATGCTCTGCCGCGTGCCTTTACGCACCACGTAGCCCTGGTCTTGCGGGGCTGTGGTGGTTTCGCTGGCGAAGAACCACTGGATGGTCACCCCCAGGCTGCGGGCGATGTTGAACAGCGCCGGGATCGAGGGGTAGGCGAGGTTGCGTTCCAGTTGGCTGATGTAGCCGGCGGTCAGTTTGCTCATCTGCGCCAATACCGTGAGGGTCAGGCCGCGAGACTTTCGCAGTCCGCGGATACGCGTACCCAGGAACAGTTGCTGAGGTTCGTCGTTACTCATTCAAATTTCCCACGCCACCTTCAACCCTTCATAAATGGCCTCTTCGGCGGTACGCGGCGCCAGGCAGTCGCCAATGCGCTTGAAGTCCACCAGGCCTTCCAATTGTGCGCCAAGAGTGTCCACTGGCTGATGCCCCTGGCACAACACCAGCGAGTCGATATTTTCCAGCAGCATCGGCTCGGCGCTGGCGGTGTGTTGCAGGTACACGGTGGTGTCATCGCAGCCGTACAGACGGGCGTAGGGGATGATCGGGATGCCTAGCCGATGCAGCTCGCCGGCCAACTGATCGCGCACGTACAGCGGCAGGTTTTCCCCGCAATGGGTACCGTTGACTGCCAGTTGCACCTGATGACCGGCGCGCACCAGGCGCTCGGCAATGCCAGGGCCGATCCAGTCGCAACGCCAGTCGACCACCACCACCGAACGACCGAGCTGGACTTCATCACGCAACACTTGCCAGGCATCCACCACCTGCAACTCACCGCCGCGTTCGAAGGCCGGCCAGTAAGGTTCGGCGCCGGTGGCGATGATCACCATGTCTGGCTGCTCGCGCTCCACCAACGCCCGATCGACCCGGGTGTTGCGCACCACGCGCACCCCGGCCAATGCCATCTCCCGCTGAAGATTGGTGCTGGCGCCGCCGAACTCGCTGCGCCGTGGCAGCAATTGCGCCAGCAGTACTTGCCCGCCCAGTTGCCCACTGGCTTCATACAACGTGACCTCATGACCGCGCTGCGCCGCCACCGCAGCCGCCTTCATCCCCGCCGGGCCGCCACCGGCCACGAGGATGCGCTTGCGCGCCGTGGCCGCCCGAATCTGGCCAAACTGCAATTCACGCCCACTCTCCGGATGCTGGATGCAGGAAATGGGCAACCCCTTGTGAAAACGCCCGATACACGCCTGATTACAGGCGATGCAGGCCCGTACATCCTCGACACGACCCGCGTCGGTTTTGTTGGGCATTTGCGGGTCGCAGATCAATGCGCGAGTCATGCCACACACATCGGCTTGCCCCCGCGCCAATATCAGCTCGGCTTCCTGAGGCTGATTGATCCTCCCGGTGACAAACAGCGGAATCGACAGGCTGGCCTTGAACGTCGCCGCTTCCTTGGCCAGATACGCCGCGGCAATCGCCATGGGCGGTACGATATGGATGGCACCGCCGAGAGAGGCCGAGGTGCCGGCGACGATGTGTACGTAATCCAACTGTGATTGCAGTAACTGCACGGCGGCCAGGGATTCGTCTTCCCTCAGGCCTTCGGGGTCACGCTCGTCGGCCGAAATACGCAGGCCTATGATGAACTGCTCGTTAGTCGCCGCGCGAACAGCCGCGATGATTTCCCGCAAGAAACGCAGGCGCTGGTCGAGGTCGCCATTGTAGTCATCGGTGCGCCGGTTGACCCGTGGGTTGATAAATTGCGCCGGCAAATAACCATGGCTGGCAACCACCTCGACCCCGTCGATTCCGGCCTGGTGCAGGCGTCTGGCCGCAGCGCCATAACCGGCGACAATGTCGTCAATCATCCGTTGATCAAGGGCCCTGGGCATCACTCGAAAGCGTTCATTGGGCACACTTGACGCCGAGTACGCCACCGCCAGCAACCCATCGGCCGACTCCATGATTTCCCTACCCGGATGGAAAATCTGCGACAGCACCACAGTACCCTCGGCATGGCAGGTCTCGGCCAATTGCCGGTAACCGTCGATGCAGCTGTCGTCAGTGGCCATCAGCACATGAGCGGTGTAGCGGGCGCTGTCATGCACGCCTGCGACCTGCAACACAATCAGCCCGACACCGCCCTCGGCCCGCGCCCGGTGATAAGCGATCAACTGTTCGTTAACCCGATTATCGGTGGGCATCGAGGTGTCATGTCCGCTGGACATGATGCGGTTTTTAAGCCGTCTACCCCGAAGTGCAAGGGGTTCAAACAGGAGGGGGAAAGCATGGGGCGACATGGTGCGGATACTCCAGGCGCTGTTATTGTTATTTTTCTATAGGAGGTGAGCGCCAGTAAAAAATCAACTTGTTTTTTTACTGGTGGCTGGATTAGCTTCGGCCACGTTACCCACCCGCATGGAGAACAAAAATGACCAACCGTGCCTGCCACCCGACCGAACAACACCTGCGCGAAGAACTCGCCGCCTGTTATCGGCTGATCGCCCATTTTCGTATGAGTGACCTGATCTTTACCCATATTTCAGTGCGCATTCCCGGCCCCGAACATCACTTCCTGATCAATCCCTACGGGCTGATGTTCGAGGAGATCACCGCGTCTAGTCTGGTGAAAATCGACCTGGATGGCCGGGCGGTGGAGCCGTCGCCGTATGCCGTCAACCCGGCAGGTTTCGTGATCCACAGCGCCATTCATGGCGCCCGCGAAGACGCCCAATGCGTGTTACACACCCACACGCGGGCCGGTTGTGCGGTGGCAGCGCTGGAATGCGGACTGCTGCCGGTGAACCAGATCTCCATGGAGTTCTACGGCAAGGTCGCCTACCACGATTACGAAGGCGTGGCCCTGGACCTCGATGAGCAGCAGCGGCTGGTTCGCGACCTGGGGGACAAGCCGGTGCTGATGCTGCGCAACCACGGTTTGCTGACGGTGGGGGAAACCGTCAGCCAGGCCTTCCTGCGCATGTATTACCTGGAAAAGGCCTGTGATATCCAAATCGCCGCCCAGGCCTGCGGCAAGCTGGTGTTGCCGTCGGCCGAGGTGTGCGCGTACACCGAACGGCAGTTTAACGATCCAGGTCGGCCGTTGGAGGAGGGTGAACTGAGCGATCCGGATGCCATGCAATTGGCCTGGGCCGCGTTATTGCGCCTGCTGGATCGGGTATCGCCGGGTTTGCGTGCCTGAGGCGGTTTAATCCCCGTGGGTGGTTGCTGTACAGTCGTTCAGCCGCAGAACGTGCCACCCACTGATTTAACCGAAGGGAACCGCTACATGACCCAGGAATCCCGTTTCTCTCGTATGGAGCCGGAGTTGCGTAAGGCCAATCTGGTCCAGGCGACGCTGGTCTGCCTCAAGCGCCACGGTTTCCAGGGCGCATCGATCCGCAAGATCAGCGCCGAGGCTGGGGTATCGGTAGGGCTGATCAGCCATCACTACTCTGGCAAGGACGAACTGGTGGCCGAGGCCTATCGCTCCATCACCGGCCAGGTCATGAACCTGTTGCGCGATGCCATGGCCAAGGCAGCGCCCAGCCCGCGGGAACGGTTGTCGGCGTTTTTTCGCGGCTCCTTTTCCCCGCAATTGCTCGACCCGCAACTGCTGGATGCCTGGCTGGCGTTCTGGGGGGCGGTCAAGACCGCACCGGCCATCAATCTGGCCCACGAACATTCTTACGGCGAGTACCGCACCATCATGCGCTCGGCCTTGGCGGACATGGCCCAAGAGCATGGCTGGGAGCGCTTCGATGCGGACCTGGCAGCCATTGCCCTCAGCGCGTTACTCGACGGATTGTGGCTGGAGTCGGGACTCAATCCCGGCACGTTTACCCCTGAGCAGGGCATCCAGATTTGCGAAGCCTGGGTCGACGGCCTGCAGGCTGGCGGTCGTCAGCGGTTTCAACTCAAAGCCTAAGAACTTCTTCGCCGCCTGGACGCAATGTTCAGGCCGGTACCCTCCTCAAAAAAAAATCAACAACAGAGCATTTTGCCGATTGCCTCCTTGCTGAACACTCGTTTAGTATCGCCCCATGTCGCACCCCTCAAGCCAATTAAAATAATTCGAGGAACCCATGACTATCGACTCGTCAGTGCTCATCCAGGTCGAAGCAGGCGTCGCCTGGCTCACTCTCAATCGCGGTGCCCAACGCAACGCCCTGGATATCCCGACCCTCAAGTACCTGCATGTTTTGCTCGACGGTTTCAACAGCGACCCTACCGTGCGCGTAGTAGTGCTGACCGGCAGCGGGCGTAGCTTCTGCGCCGGTGCCGACCTAGCCGAATGGGCTGATGCCCAAGCCCGTGGCGCCCTTGAAAGCTACGGCTGGACCGAAACCGCCCACGCCCTGATGACCCGTCTGCACACCCTCGACAAACCCACCATCGCAGCCATCAACGGCACCGCCGTCGGCGCCGGCATGGACCTGGCCCTGTGTTGCGACCTGCGGGTCGCCGCGCAGTCGGCACGGTTTAAGGCCGGCTACACCAGCATGGCTTACTCCCCCGACGCCGGCGCCAGCTGGCACTTGCCACGACTGATCGGCAGCGAACAGGCCAAGCGCCTGTTGTTCCTCGACGAGCTGTGGAGTGCCGACCGCGCGCTGGCTGCCGGATTGGTGGGGGAAGTCTGCGCCGATGAGCAATTGCACACTCACGTCACTGAGCTGGCTGCACGCTTGGCCAACGGCCCGACCTTCGCATTTGCCCAGACCAAGACCCTGATCCGCGAAGGTGCCGCACGCAACCTGCCCGAGCAACTGGAGGCTGAACTGGCCGCCGGATTGTTGTGTGGACGCAGCGCGGACGGCGCCGAAGCCTTGCGCGCGGCGACGCAAAAGCGCCCGCCGCGATTCAACGGTAACTGAGTTTCAACGCTTCAAGCTTCAAGCTTGGGGCTTGTAGCTGTCCTCTCTCTATCGACAGGTAGCGCCATGAATTTCCAACTAAGCCAAGAACAAGACATGTTGGTGGACGCGGTACGCAGTTTTGTTGCCAAGGAGTTGTTGCCCTTTGAGGAAGCGGTGGACCGCGCCGACGAGGTCTCGCCGCAGTTGGCCGCGCAGATCCGCGACAAGGCCATCGCGGCGGGCTTCTACGCCTTCAACATGCCCGAAGAAGTGGGTGGCGGCGGCCTGGATTACCTGTCCCAGGCGCTGATCGAACGGGAATTGTCCAAGGTCTCCTGGGCGCTGCATGTGTTTGTCGCCCGGCCGTCGAAGATCCTTATGGCCTGTACTGGCAAGCAAATTGACGACTATTTGCTGCCCTGTATTCAAGGCAAGAAGATCGACTGCTTCGCCCTCACCGAACCGGGCGCCGGGTCCGACGCCAATGCGATCAAGACCCGCGCCGTGCAAAAGGGCGATGACTTTGTGATCAACGGCAGCAAGCATTTCATCAGCCACGCCGGGCACGCCGATTTTGCCATTGTCTTTGCCGTCACCGACACCTACGAACACAACGGTCGCCAGCGCAACGCAGTCACTTCATTTTTGGTGGACCGCGACACCCCCGGCATGACCATCCGCCGAGGCCCCAAGTGTGTGAGCAACCGTGGCTATCACACCTACGAAATGTTCTTCGATGACTGCCGCGTGCCGGCCTCCAAAGTGCTGGGCGAGGTGGGCAAGGGCTGGGACGTAGCCAATGCCTGGTTGACCGCAGGCAGAGTGATGGTGGCCGCCAACTGCGTCGGCCAGGCCCAGCGCGCGCTGGACCTCTCGCTGCAGTGGGCGGCGGATCGCAAGCAGTTCGGCCAGCCCATCGGTACTTATCAGGGCGTGTCGTTCAAGCTTGCCGACATGGCCACGCAGATCCGCGCCGCTGAACTGTTGACCCTGCACACCGCCTGGAAAATGGATCAGGGCAGCATGACCGACGGCGAAGCCGGCATGGCCAAGCTGTTTGCCAGCGAAACGCTGGGCAAGGTCGCCGACGAGGCCGTGCAGATTTTTGGTGGCATGGGCCTGATGGACGAAGGCCCGGTGGAGCGCATCTGGCGCAACGCACGGATTGAACGGATCTGGGAAGGCACCTCGGAAATCCAGCGTCATATCATCGCCCGCGAACTGTTGCGGCCCCTGTTGCGCTGACCGGGTCGGAGAACGCTCATGTCCCAGACGATTCGTGACAACCTCAAGCGCCTGCTGGCGCCTCGCCACCTGGCCTTCGTCGGCGGGCGCAGCATGGCCCGAGCCCTCAAGCGCTGCGCTGAAGGCGGCTTTGCAGGACAGATGTGGCTGGTCAATCCCCAGCATGACAGCCTCGACGGTATTCCCTGTGTGCGCCGCGTTGCCGACTTGCCGTGCGGCCCGGACGCGGTGTTTATCGCCACCAACCGCGAACTCACCCTGACCTGCGTCGGCGAGTTGGCCGCCATCGGCACCGGCGGCGCCATCTGCTACGCCTCAGGCTTTGCCGAAGCTGGCGCCGAGGGCCAGGCCTTGCAGCAACAACTGCTCAAGGCGGCCGGCGACATGGCACTGCTCGGCCCCAATTGCTACGGATTGCTCGACTACCTGCACAGCTCGGCGCTGTGGCCGGTGGCCCATGGCGGCAAGCCGGTAGAGCGTGGCGTGGCGGTGCTGACCCAGAGCGGCAACTTCGCCTACAACCTGTCCATGAGCGACCGCTCGCTGCCGGTGGCCTATATGGCTTCGGTGGGTAATCAGGCGCAATTGGGCGTTGCCGAACTGATGGACGTGCTGCTGGATGAGCCGCGCGTCACCGCCATCGGCTTGCATTTGGAAGGCTTGAAGAATGTGCCGGGATTCGCCCGCGCCGCTCACAAGGCCTTGGAAAAAGGCATCCCGATCATCGCCCTGAAAACCGGCGTGTCGCAGATCGGCGCCGAGCTGGCTTTGAGTCATACCAGCTCGTTGTCCGGCTCCGATGTGCTGTACGACAGCCTGTTTGCCCGTCTTGGGGTGATTCGGGTCAGCGGGCCGGTGAGTTTTGTCGAGACCCTGAAAGCGGCGGCCTGTGGCAACCTGCCGGCGGGCAGTAGCCTGATCGCGCTGGCCTGTTCCGGTGGTGACGCAGGGTTGATTGCCGACTACGCCGAACGCAATCACCTCGCACTGCCCAAGCTCGATGAGGGCCAGCGTGTCGAGTTGGCGCAGGTGCTGCCCAGCTATGCCAACCTGGTCAATCCGCTGGATTTCACCACGGCGATCTGGGGCAACAGCGACGCGCTCAACGCGATGCTCGACACCGCGCTGCGCACCGAGGCTGATGCAGCGATGCTGGTGCTCGATTACCCGGCGCCATTTACCGGTGAGCGCAAGGAATGCGACCTGCTGCTGGAGTTGTTTTGCGCGGCCCTGGTTCGCCATAGCAAGACCGGTTTTGTCACTTCGGCCTTTCCCGAATTACTGCCCGCCCATGCCCGTGAGCGCTTGCATGCTCAAGGTGTCGCCGCCTTGCAAGGCGTGGAGGACGCGCTTGCCGCCTGGGGCCGGATCGCCCATTACCAGAGCAATCGCCAAGTCCTGCTGGCGCGGGGCGAATCGACCCTGGAGCTGTTGTGCCCACAAGCCTTGAACCATCAGGGGCAAGTGCTGAATGAATGGGATTCCAAGCAAGCCTTGCGGGCTTTTGGGCTATCCACGCCGGCCAGTGTCTTGAGCACTCCCGAACGCGCCATCGCCGACGCCAAGGTGCTCGGCTACCCGCTGGTACTCAAGGCTGTCAGTGCGCAGTTGCCCCATAAAACCGAAGCCGGCGCCGTGGTGCTGAACCTGCAGGACGGCCTGGCCTTGACTGCTGCCCTGGCGCATATGCGTGTGCAAATCGGCGCCTACGCGCCGGATGTGGCGTTCGATCAACTGCTGCTGGAAACCATGGCCATGCCACCGTTGGCCGAGCTGATTGTCGGCATCAAGCGCGAGAACGACTTCGGCCTGGCGCTGGTGATCGGTGCCGGTGGGGTTCTGGTGGAATTGCTCAAGGACAGCCGCAGCCTGTTGTTGCCGACCACTGACGATGCGATCCGCAACGCGCTGTTGAGCCTGCGCAGCGCTACGTTGCTGCAAGGCTTTCGCGGTCGTGAGGTGGCGGATATGGACGCCCTGGTGGCAGCGATCCGCGCCGTCGCCGATTACGCCTGCGCCAACGCCGGGCAGTTGCTGGAGCTGGATGTGAACCCATTGCTGGTCAATGCCCAGGGCGCCACGGCGGTCGACGCGTTGATCCGCCTCGGCCAGGCTTGAAGGAGATAATGATGCAAGGCACAACCTTGACGGGCGGCCAGGCCCTGGTGCGATTGCTGGCCAACTACGGCGTCGACACCGTGTTCGGTATTCCCGGCGTGCACACCCTGGAGCTGTATCGCGGCTTACCTGGAAGCGGCATTCGCCATGTCCTGACCCGCCACGAACAGGGCGCGGGTTTTATGGCGGACGGTTATGCGCGGGTCAGCGGCAAGCCGGGGGTGTGCTTCATCATTACCGGGCCCGGCGTAACCAACGCCGCCACCGCCATTGGCCAGGCCTATGCCGACTCGATCCCGATGCTGGTGATTTCCAGCGTCAACCACACCGCCAGCCTGGGCAAGGGCTGGGGCTGCCTGCATGAAACCCAGGACCAGCGCGCCATGACCGCACCCATCACCGCGTTCTCTGCGGTGGCCTTGAACACCGAGGATCTGCCTGAACTGATCGCCCGTGCCTACGCGGTGTTCGACAGTGAGCGGCCACGTCCGGTGCATATTTCGGTGCCGCTGGATGTGTTGTCGGCGTCCATCAATCGCGATTGGAGCAATGAGGTGGTACGCCGTCCGGGACGTGGCGTGCCGTCGGCTGAAATCCTTGACCAAGCCGCAACGAAGCTGTGGGCGGCCAAGCGGCCGATGATCATCGCCGGTGGCGGTGCATTGTTGGCTGCCGAGGCCTTGCAACGCTTGAGCACACAACTGGCGGCGCCGTTTTTCACGAGCGTCGCCGGCAAGGGATTGTTGCCTGTGGGCGATCCGTTGAACGCCGGTTCGACCCTGTGTGTCGAACCCGGTTGGCAACTGATCAGCGAGGCTGATGTGGTGCTCGCCATCGGCACCGAAATGGCTGACACCGACTACTGGCGCGAGCGTTTGCCGCTCAACGCCGAGCTGCTGCGGGTGGACATTGATCCGCGCAAATTCAACGACTTTTATCCCTGCGCTGTGGCCCTGCACGGCGATGCTCGGCACACGGCATTGGCGCTGCTGGAACGCTTGCCGTGCGCACCGCGCAACGCCGATGCAGCGATCAAGGCTGTTGCGGCGCTACGCCAGGCGGTCATGTCCGGGCATGGCCCCTTGCAGTCGATCCACCAGGCCATTCTCGACCGCGTTGCCGCCGAGCTGCCGACCAATGCCTTTATCAGCAGCGACATGACCCAACTGGCCTACACCGGCAATTACGCCTTCCCCAGCAACGCGCCGCGCAGTTGGCTGCATCCCACCGGCTACGGCACCCTGGGCTACGGCTTGCCGGCGGGAATCGGCGCCAAGTTCGGCGCGCCGCAAAGGCCCGGGCTGGTACTGGTGGGCGACGGCGGCTTCCTCTATACCGCCCAGGAACTGGCTACCGCCGTCGAGGAACTGGACAGCCCGCTGGTGGTGTTGCTGTGGAACAACGACGCCCTGGGGCAGATTCGCGACGACATGCTGGGCCTGGATATCGAGCTCATTGGCGTCCTGCCGCGCAACCCGGACTTCGCTGCCCTGGCGCGAGCGTTCGGCTGCACGGTGAATCAACCCCAGAACCTGGACGAGCTGCAGACGGATTTGCGTAACGGTTTCAAGCGCAACAGCGTGACATTGATCGAGTTAAAGCATGCCTGCGCCTGTTGAACTCTATTAGAGGAGCAAGACCATGAGCGATAACAACAACAAAATGACTCAAGCGATGCATCGACGCGACTTCCTCAAGCACAGCGCCGTGGCCGGTGCCGTGGCGGCAGCGTTTTCCATGGGCTTGCCGCTGCACGCCTTTGCCGAGGACGCCGTTCCCAAGCCCGGTGGCGTGCTGCGCCTGGGGCTGGCCGGCGGCAGCACCACCGATTCGCGTGACCCTGGTTCCTGGAGCGATACCTTCACCTTCGTCGGCTTCTCGGCGGTGTACAACACCCTCACTGAAATTGCCGTCGACGGCACCGCCATTCCCGAACTGGCGGAGCAGTTTGAGTCCACCCCCGATGCGCGTATCTGGACCTTCAAGCTGCGCCAGGGCGTGACCTTCCACGACGGCAAGCCCCTGACTGCCGAAGACGTGGTGGCCTCGATCAACCATCACCTGGGGGACAAGTCCACATCGGCGGCCAAGACCGTGCTGGGCGACGTCGCCAGTGTTAGCGCCAAGGGCCTGGACGCTGTGGTGTTCGAGTTACATTCGGGCAATGCCGACTTCGCCTATGTGGTCGCCGATTACCACTTGGTGATCATGCCCGCCAAGGAGGGTGCCGCCGACTGGCAGGCCGGGATTGGCACTGGCGGCTATCGCCTGA
The DNA here is from genome assembly GCF_008369295.1 of Pseudomonas sp. ANT_H4. Taxonomy (GTDB): domain Bacteria; phylum Pseudomonadota; class Gammaproteobacteria; order Pseudomonadales; family Pseudomonadaceae; genus Aquipseudomonas. The sequence goes on from NZ_VOBG01000005.1 coordinate 177,231, forward strand.
AGACCTTTGACCCCGGCGTGCGCATGGACCTGGAACGCAGCCCCGACTATTGGAAAGCGGGCAGGGCGCACTTCGCCAGTGCCGAGCTGATCGCCATTGCCGACGGTGCGGCGCGTGTCAACGCGTTGGTCACCGGGCAAGTGGATGTGATCAACAAGGTCGACTTGAAAACAGTGGCCCTGCTCAAGCGCAATCCCAAGCTGATCATCGAAGAAACCAAGGGCGCCCAGCACTACACCTTCCCGATGCTGTGCGACAGCAATGAGTTCAAGAACAACGACATTCGCATGGCCATGAAGCATGCGATCAACCGCGAAACCCTGCTGGCCTCGGTGTTGCACGGCTATGGCCTGGTGGGCAACGACCATCCGATCCAGCCCGGCAGCCGCTTTATCAACAGTGCTTTGGAGCAGCGCGGCTACGATCCGGACAAGTCGCGCTTCTACCTGCGCAAAGCCGGCGTCGAAACCCTCAAGGTACGCCTGCAAGCGTCCGACGCCGCCTACACCGGTGCGGTGGACGCCTCGGTGCTGTTCAAGGAGCAGGCGCGCCAAGCCGGTATTGATATCGACGTGGTGCGCGAACCCGCGGACGGTTTTTTCTCCAACGTCTGGATGAAGCAGCCGTTCACCACCTCGTTCTGGTACAGCAGCCTGACCGCCGACCGCATGTTCAGCATCGGCTACGCCAAGGGCGCGGCGTGGAACGAAACCCATTGGGATAACACCCGTTTCAACCAGTTGCTCAACGCTGCGCGTGGTGAGATGAACGCGACGCTACGCCAGGAGATGTACAACGAAATGCAGACCCTGTGCCGGGACGACGGCGGGGCGATTGTGCCGCTGTTTGCCAGCTCCGTGGCGGCCCGTTCGAACCGGGTCAGCCATGGCCCGTTGACCGCGCCTTATGGGGAGTTGGATGGCTTGCGGGTGATTGAACGGTGGTGGCAAGCCTGATTTTTTGTGCTTGAGAGTAGGGGGCTTGCCCCTCGCCACAGAAGCTCTATCCCTTTCAAGGCACCCTGCGATGAATAGTCTGCTAAAACTTGTGTTCCAACGTCTGGCCCTCGGCCTGCTGTCGCTGTTCGCCGTGTCGGTGATCATCTTCCTCGCCGTCGGCCTACTCCCCGGCGATATCGCCCAGGCCATGCTCGGCCAGTCCGCCACCCCGGAAACCGTCGCGGCCTTCCGTGCGCAATTGGGCCTGGACTTGCCGCCGCTGAGCCGCTTCGTGCAATGGCTGCTGCGCCTGCTGCAAGGAGATCTCGGCGCGTCCCTGGCCAACCAAAGGCCCATCGCCGAATTGATCGGCTCCCGCTTGGGCAATACCTTGCGCCTTGCGGTACTGGCCGCGCTGGTGTCGGTGCCCCTGGCGCTGGTGCTGGGCATGCTTGCCGCGTTGTACCGCAACAGCTGGTTCGATCGTTTGCTCAACACCTCAGCCTTGAGTGCCGTGTCGTTTCCGGAGTTCTTCGTCGCCTACCTGCTGATCCTGGTGTTCTCGGTCAAACTCGGCTGGTTCCCCAGCCTGTCCAACCTGGCGCCGGATGCGTCCTTCGGCACCATCCTCGAACGCTCAGTGCTGCCGGTCGCAACCCTGAGCCTGGTGGTGATCGCGCAGATGATGCGCATGACCCGCGCCTCCTTGATCAACCTGCTGGCCAGCCCCTACATCGAAATGGCCCGGCTCAAGGGCATCAGCCGGTTGCGGATCATCTGGCGCCACGCATTGCCCAATGCCTTGGCGCCTATCGTCAACGTGGTGGCGCTGAACCTCGCTTACCTGGTGGTGGGCGTGGTGGTGGTCGAAGTGGTGTTCGTCTACCCGGGCCTGGGCCAGTTGCTGGTGGACTCGGTGGCCAAGCGCGACATCCCGGTGGTGCAGGCCTGCAGCCTGATTTTTGCCGCCACCTACATTCTGCTCAACACCAGCGCCGACGTGCTGTCCATCGCCAGCAACCCACGCCTGATGCATCCGAAGGGGTAGACCATGAGCCTGATCAAACAACTGGCCAAGGCACCGTTGAGCGCGAAGTTCGGCCTGCTGGTCATCCTGCTCTACGTGGTGGTGGCGCTGTTTGCGCCGATGCTTGCGCCCTATGGCGAAACCCAGGTGGTGGGCGAGGGTTTTGCGCCCTGGAGCGGTCAGTTCTGGCTGGGCACCGATAACCTGGGTCGCGACATGTTCAGTCGCCTGGTGTACGGCGCGCGCAACACCTTGGGGATCGCCTTTCTGACCACCGTTCTGGCGTTTCTGCTGGGCGGCCTGAGCGGCTTGATCGCGGCGATCAGGGGCGGTTGGATCGACCAGGGTTTATCGCGGGTGGTGGATATCCTCATGGCAATCCCGCAACTGATTTTTGCCTTGCTGATCCTTAGCGTGGTCGGCACCAATGCCACTTCGCTGGTGCTGGTGATCGCGCTGCTGGACTCGACGCGGGTGTTTCGTCTTTCTCGCGCCGTGGCGATGACAATAGTGGTCCAGGATTTCGTCGAGGCTGCCCGGCTGCGCGGGGAAGGGTTGTGGTGGCTGGTGACTCGCGAGGTGCTGCCCAATGCTGCCGCGCCATTGATTGCCGAGTTTGGCCTGCGTTTCTGCTTCGTGTTTTTGTTTATCAGCGCGTTGTCCTTCCTCGGCCTGGGCATTCAACCGCCCACCGCCGATTGGGGCAGCATGGTCCGTGACAACGCTGTGCTGATCACCTTCGGCGATATCAGCCCGTTGCTGCCGGCCCTGGCGGTAGCGCTGATCACCGTTAGCGTGAACTTCGTCGTTGACTGGATGCTGCATAAATCCAGCGGCCTCAAGGAGTGTTGAGCATGAACGTCAACGAAAAGCCACTGCTGGAAATCCGCGACCTGCACATCGAAGGCCACTACGAAGATGCCTGGCACCCGCTGATCAAGGGTATCGACCTGACCTTGCAGCGCGGTGAGGTACTGGGGCTGATCGGCGAGTCCGGTGCCGGCAAGTCCACCCTCGGCCTGGCCGCCATGGGTTATGCTCGCGATGGCTGCCGCATCACTGGCGGCTCAGTGTGTTTCGATGGCATTGCGTTGTTGCAGGCCAAGCCCGAAGCCCTGCGCAAGCTGCGGGGGTTGCGCATCGCCTATGTCGCGCAAAGCGCTGCTGCCTCGTTCAACCCCGCGCACCGCTTGATCGACCAGCATGTGGAAACGGCTGTGATCAATGGCGGCATAAGCCGCGCTCAGGCCGAGCGCGAGGCGGTGGAGTTGTATCGCGTACTGCGCCTGCCTAACCCGGAACAGATCGGCCAACGCTACCCGCACCAGGTCTCCGGCGGGCAACTGCAACGGGTGATGACAGCGATGGCCATGGCCTGCCACCCGGACCTGATAATCTTCGACGAACCCACCACTGCGCTTGATGTCACCACCCAGATCGAAGTGCTGGCGGCCATTCGTGACGCGGTGAAAACATTTGGCAGCGCTGCCATTTATATCAGCCACGACCTGGCGGTGGTCGCGCAGATGGCCGACCGCATCATGGTGCTGCGCCATGGCAAGCTGGTGGAGGAGGCGGCGACCCGCACCATGCTCAGTGATCCCCAGCAGGACTACACCAAATCCCTGTGGGCGGTGCGCAGCTTTCGCACCGAACCCAAGCCGTGTCCGGTGCAGCAGACGCCGCTGCTGGAAGTGCGCCAGGCCTGCGCCAGCTACGGCCATCAACCGGTGTTGCACGACGTGTCGATGCGCCTGTATCGCGGCCAGACCCTGGCGGTAATCGGTGAGTCCGGCAGCGGCAAAAGTTCTACGGCGCGGCTGATTACTGGCCTGTTGCCGCCCACGTCCGGGCAAGTGCTGTATGACGGCCAAGCGCTGTCGGCGGACTTGCGTCGGCGCAGCAAGGAGCAGTTGCGACGGATTCAGATGATCTACCAGATTCCCGACACCGCACTGAATCCGCGCCAACGCATCGTCGACATCATCGGCCGGCCGCTGACCTTCTACCTCGGCCTCAAGGGCCGCGCCATGCGTGCCCGTGTGGCCGAGTTGCTGGAGATGATCGAGCTGGACCCTGCGACTTTCATGGAGCGCCAGCCCCGTGAACTGTCTGGCGGCCAGAAGCAGCGAGTCTGCATCGCCCGCGCCTTGGCGGCCGACCCGCAACTGATCATCTGCGACGAAGTGACCTCAGCCCTGGACCAACTGGTGGCCGAAGGCGTGCTGAAGCTGCTCAACCGCATCCAGCAGCAGTTGGGCGTGGCCTACCTGTTTATCACCCACGATGTGGCCACCGTGCGGGCCATTGCCGATGAAGTGGTGGTGATGCAGCGCGGGCGAGTGGTGGACCAGGGCAGTCGCAGCGCGATTTTCACTGCGCCGTATCAGGACTACACCGGCCTGTTGTTTTCATCGGAGCCGGAAATGGACCCTGACTGGCTTGATCACTTGCTGGCCAAACGCGCCGCGATTACTTCTTGAGGAGCTTGTATGAATGTGTTGATTGTTCACGCCCATCCCGAGCCGAAATCCTTTACCGCCGCCTTGCGCGACCAGGCGGTAAATACGCTGCAAGCCCAGGGGCATGAGGTAAAGGTCAGCGATTTGTACGCCATGAACTGGAACCCGGTAGCCAGTGCCGAGGACTTCACCTTCCGGGAGAATCCCGATTACCTGGTGTATGCCCTGGAGCAACGGCTGGGGGTCAAGAACCAGTCTATTGCGGCGGATATCCGCCAGGAGCTGGACAAATTATTGTGGGCGGATCTGCTGATACTCAACTTCCCGATCTTCTGGTTTTCCGCACCGGCGATGCTCAAGGGCTGGATCGACCGGGTGCTGGTGTCGGGTGTGTGTTACGGCGGCAAGCGTTTCTATGATCAGGGCGGGCTCAGCGGCAAGAAAGCCCTGGTGACCGTGACCCTGGGCGGGCGCGAACACATGTTTGGCAAGGGGGCGATTCATGGGCCGCTGGAGGATATGCTGCGGCCGATTTTGCGCGGCACGCTGGCGTATGTCGGGTTTGAGGTGCTGGAGCCATTTGTGGCCTGGCATGTGCCGTATATCAGTGCTGAGGCGCGAGGGGAGTTTTTGAGCGCTTATCAGCAGCGGCTTGAAGGGTTGGCAAATGACCAGCCGTTGGTGTTTGCGAGATTGGCGCAGTTTGACGAAGCGCTTTATCCGCTATGACAGCGATTAAGGCGGGCAGGCTTGCGCGCTCCCGCAGTGGGGGGCAAGGCAGGACGATGTAGTCGTTCTCATACGGGGCTTGCCCCGGGAACTCCATTGAACCCTTTTGCCGATGCAGTGCCACACTGTTACATCGCGAACTCATTTGGAGGTTTTCATGCGCACCATTGATCTGGCTGGCACTCCTGTCCCTGTTATCGGCCAAGGGACGTGGCGTATGGGTGAAGATCCCGCACAGCGGGGCGCAGAAGTGGCTGCGCTGCAGTTGGGTATTGACGAGGGCATGACCCTGATCGATACCGCCGAGATGTACGGCGAGGGCGGCGCTGAAGAAGTGGTCGGCGAGGCGATTCGCGGGCGGCGAGACCAGGTGTTCCTGGTCAGCAAGGTCTACCCCCACAATGCCAGCCGCAAAGGCATTCCTCGTGCCTGCGATGCCAGCCTTCAGCGCCTGGGCACCGACCATATCGATCTATATCTGCTGCATTGGCGTGGGCAATACCCCCTTGAAGAAACGGTAGAAACGTTCGAGCGCCTGCGTGAAGCCGGTAAGATTGGCCGTTGGGGCGTGTCCAATTTCGACTTGGATGATCTCCAGGAACTGGCATCCCCGGCCTGCGCCGTCAATCAGGTGCTGTACAACATCGAAGAACGTGGCATTGAGTTCGACCTGTTGCCTTGGTGGCAGCAACACAACCTGCCGCTGATGGCGTACTGCCCCATCGCCCAGGGAGGCGAGTTGCTGTCCAGCCCGACCCTCAAGCAGATCGCCCATCGTCACGAGGCAACGCCTGCCCAGGTTTCCCTGGCGTGGGTGTTGCGCCAGCAAGGCGTAATCGCCATCCCCAAGGCCGTGCAGCCTGAGCACGTGCGGCTCAATGCCGCTGCGGCGAAACTGATTCTCGACGAGCATGACCTGGAGGCTATTGACCGTGTGTTCGGTGCACCAAAGCGCAAGCATCCGCTGGCGATGGTGTGAAACTGGGGTATGAAATGGCATCGCGCGTGGCGATGCCGTCTCATTTTTACCAGGGCTTAGCCTGCTGCCGGGCTGCGCCAGTCATCTGAACCTGAAGTTCCGGAGACTTCGTGGGTCCAGACGATTTTACGGTAGGTGAAGTGCATATCTTCCAAGTGAGTGAAGTGGGCATTGTTCGGGTCCTGGCAGTTCGGCATCCGCGACTGAATGTCGGCGATAATCGCGTCTTCCAACTCAATGTTGAAGTAGTGTTCCTGGGTACCCGCAGCAGAGGTGCGGTACCACTCAAGGCGGCATTTGACCATTTCCCCCGAGGTCAGTGCGCTGAACAGCAGTGGGGAGGATTTATCGAACACCTTGCTGATCATCAGCGGCTTGTGTACCCGCTGCCCTGTAGGCTGGCCGGACTGCGGATCACGGGGAATGATCACTTGATGCTGGAAGGCTTCGACCAGGATCTGGTCTTCATGGCCTTCCTGATAGATGTTGCCTACTGAGTCCTGGGTGAAAGTGCCTGCCGTAATCAAACCTTGCTTGGTGCGAGTAATGGACAGGTATGCGGGTTAAACGTTAGGCAATCGAATCAATATCCAAAAGGTAGGGGGCTCCCACAGTGTGCCCTCCCGTAATGGCTGCTATCGCCCGCTCATCATCGTCGGCTGCTGGCGGGGCCATTGCCAACTGCTCCTGCCTTCTGTTCTGCGCATGAGCTTTCCAACGAGGCAAATCGTCCTCAATCAGTTCGGGCAGTCCCGCGAACAAACCATACACATCGGCCTCACTGATACGGTCAGCCCGTAATTTTCCCAGTCGCGTCCGCGTAGTTTCGATGTTGTCGAATTCTTGTTGAAGAGCGGCCTTCTCCGCCGTTTTCGTATCTTTAAATTTTTCAGAGCTTGCAGCCAGACGGCTCTCCAAGGTGAGTAATTGCCGCTTGGCATTCTTTAATGCCTCATCCACCTGTTTAAACTCATCGTCAGTAACCAATGAGCAATTGGACGTCTGAGCATCCTGCCAGCGGCGCAGGCTAGCCCAACAGTTTGGAATGTAGCTGACGACCATTTTGTGGTCGGCATTATCAATTACTTGTCTCAGGAATGAGCCGCGATCAGGCAGGCCGTCAGTTGCCTTCAGCGCTACCGCACAACCGTGATCGTTGATGGTGCTGCAACCTGGCTTCCAGAGGATTGAGGACTTCACGCCTGTTTTAAAGTAGACCGGCATAAAGTGTCGCAGTTTGCCGTGGTGAGTGTAGGGCTCGCCGAGGATGTTTATCATGCCCAACACAAACCATGACACCCCGACAGCTGGGTTCAGCACCGTCACGACACCCTGTGCGATGTACTCCCGCTTGGTGGACGTATTCATCCATGTCGATGGAACGCTTGGCACCGGGTCGTTGTGGTTGACTATGCGGTGGTGAATCAGGGGCTTAGCCCCCTCAGCGAAAACTTTGTCACCGGCCCGTGGGGCACCGTAGGTGTAAAGCACAATGTCTGCTGCATACCGTTTATCACGTCGTAGCATTTCAGACACTATCAAGGCAATCGCCCCGCCCAGACTGTGCCCAGTGATGACCAGCTTTTGTCCGCTGTAAAACTTTTCCAGGTAAAGGACTATAAAGTCATAGGCCACCTTGGCCGCGTCATAAAATCCGCTATGCACCTTGCCAGGCCATTTTCCAAAGGGCACTTGATTGGCATCCATGTCGCGCAGCGCATCAGCCCCACCGGCGGTGCCCCGTATAGAGATCAAAATCAGCGTATCGTGGTGAGTGATGAAGGCTTGCGTATCGGTACCTTCGTCAGTTGCGCTGTCATCAAAAGAGTGAATTCTGGCCGGATTTTCCTGTTTTTTACCCAGGCTTGGGCTATTAACTTCCGAGTACAGTTCTGGGTCGAAGGGGACCACCTCCAGGCGCTTGGAGTACGGCACCTCCTCATACAACGGGTAATAGGCTTTCCCCCCAGCCTGCGCCGCGTCGACCTGCCAAAGCTCTTCAAATTTTGGAAGAGCGTCAGCAAACCAATTACCGATGCTCGGCTGTAAGGGAAAGCTCACACTGTCAGTTTCTACCGGATGGAAACGGGGTTGCTGAGCAAAGTCGCTGTAACTCAGGGTCGACATCAGCGCCAGTTGGTAGAGGTTGAGCGCGCAGAAATCATTGCTAGGCGACAGCATTGGGCGCAGGGCGCGCAGTGGGCGCACCTCCAGCACGGTGTGCCGGTTCGGCATTAGGGCGACGCCTCGTGGTGTGCGTGCAGGCGGTGCAAATCCCAGCTCCGCTATGGCCAAGTCGTTTGGCGTGATGACAACGTTCTTCCCGCCATCTAAAAAGCCGGTCTGCTGGACCTTAGAGTTTTTTGCCTGCGACTCCGGCCGAAATAACGAAAATACATGGGTGTTGGGTGGAAAACGACGCTCCACTATAGGTGGCAGATGCGCCATATGGTCCACCAGTTCACGCACTTCAACCTGGTAAAAGGTATTCGCCTCGCTCTGTGCCGGATTGGCATCTGTGCGGGAGCCAGACTTATTGAAAAAACGGGTTTTTTCGGCACGCACTTGCAGCTCGGTGATGGGCAGCGGGTAGTGTGGTCGTTCTCGCAAAAACGTATAAGCCTTTTCGCTTCCCTGGTATGGCTGATTAAGTTTGAGCACCACCGGGCCGCAATAATGGTTATCCACCTTGCCGGAGCCGGACGCATCCAGTTTGCCGGTGTAGCTGGCATTTTCGTAATCGGTGACCTCGTAGGCCAAACCGGCATAGGGTTTGCCATCACCCTGTTCATCCACCAATTGAAAACTGGTCGAGTGCCCACGTAACGGGCAGGTATGAATACGGCCGTCAAAGGACGGTTTGTCACCGTCTTTCAGGGGAACAACGCTCATGGAGTAACCTCCTTGTTTTCGGTGCAGCCGGGATAAATGGTGCAGACGCGTTCATCCACCATTTTGAAAGTGCTGAAGTCTTTGTAATTGCCATAGCAAAAGGCATATTGGTCTTCAAAATTGTCGCCCATACAACGCTTCCAGCCACCGGGTACCTTGACCCAAGTGTCGCCGATAGCGGGCTTTTCCTCATCAGCCAGCTTGATCTTCAGCTTCACGGTTTTGCCCGGCAACTGATCGAGGGTGTACGCGGCAAACGGACGACCTTTGGTGACATTGCCCTGGGCGTCGGTGCTTTTGCAGTAGAGGATTTTGGTGATGTAACGCTGAGGGCCAATCGTGCGAAAAAACCACTGACACTGCCCGGAAAACTGACTTTCGCCAGCAGCATTGAAGGTGCCCTTCTCGTGAGAGTCGAGATAATCCCTTACTGCGACAAACCCGGAGTCACGGCTGAAGTCGCCTCGGTCTTTCCCGTAGGCCGCGTTGATATCGAGCTCAATGCTGTGCAGCATCAACTCGCAGCCTTTGCGGGTCCGGTGTATTTCAATCTGCGCATCAGGCTTGTATTCAGTTCGCCACTCACGGTTGAACTGTGACTTTAGGTTGTCACGCTTACCCAGGTTGCAGGATTGACCAGGAACGGGCACGTAGGCCACGGACGCGACGTAGGCAAATCCCGGTGGCAAGTCGGCGGTAAAGGTAAAGGTGTTGGACTTTCCAACGGCTGAGCAGCCGACGGTCAGGGCGAGGCAACTGCCGAGAATTAAACTGTGAATGACGCGTTTCATACGGGGGCATCTCCCTGCCAATACAGCGTTTCCTGATAAACCCGGTCAAAGTGCATCGCCGGGGTTTCGTTTGGCTGGGGTAGCCAGGTTTTTGGTGGCGCGTAGTCCGGCGCGAGCAAACTTTGTGTCAGCAAAAAATGAATGCTGTCGGGTTCCTGCCAGCCCCAGGTGTGCGCTAGGTCGAGCTGGCCGCGTAGCCAGGTATCAATGTCTTGCTGTTGGGCCAGATCGAGCAACTTATCGGTGTATTCGCGGACCAGGTAACGGCGCGTATTGTCGAACTGTATGCTCTTGAATGTGGCTTCTGGCGTAGGGGTATGGCACCAGGCGGGGTCTGTCGGCAGGGAATGAACACCGGGATTGGGATTGTCGATGACAGTCCACTGCTCAGCCTGCCAGTAACATACGCTGGTCATAAGGCCGAGGTAGTCCGCACGCTGCTCGGGTTGCAGATAGGCCAGTGCACGCCCAAGTACGCGGTTATCGTGAAAGCGATAAAGCGCTTGGTTCGGGCGCTCACCCATCACCAGACGGTTCTGCCAATGGGCGGTCAACGCATCGAGGTCGGAGCGTGCAGCGCTCGCAAGCCAACCCCAGTGACGGTCTGGAGTATTGAGCAGGGCCTGAAGGACCGGATGTTCTGCCGCGTCTAAGTGAAATAGGTAGGGTGCAACGTTCGCCAATGAGTCAGCCGGTGTACCAATATACAAGTTGCGGTACTGGTCTACTCCAAGTTCGCTGACCAACGCATTGCGTTCGTCGAGTTGGCCATCAGAGTCCAGTACCAAGTAAAGGTGTCGTCCCTGCTTGGTTTGCTCCTGTAGCCATTGTTCAAGGGTATTCATGCACTCTCTCCAATGCTGCATAGGCCATCACGACAGGCCTCGCAGAGCGGGCAGTAGTCCGCCGCTTGCTGCTTGGCGGCGGTCAAGATGGACAGCGGATTAGCGATAATCGCCTGTGGTGCGCTGACCAGCGCCTGTGCGGCTTGAAGCGAAGGAACACCTGCTACGGGCGCACCTCCCTGGACGATGGGCACGCTGCTGAAAATTCCGCCTGCGGTGATGAGGATGTGTTGACCACCTGCCTGGAGCGTCAAGCTCATTCCGGCATTGATCACCACGTTGGCGGCGGAAACATGGGCTTGTGTACCGGCCTGAATCACCAGCGTACCGTCTGCCGTAGTGCTGCTATTACCGGTGATGCTGATCAGTTCGTTACCACCGATCACCGTGTTACGCAGACCTTGGGTGGTGTGCAGTTCGTCACCCTTGATCAAGCTGGAACTGTTGTTGTCCACTTGCTCAAAGCGATCATTACTGATCAGGCTGTGACTGTTGCGAGTAATTTGCTCGCTGCGGTCGTTACCGATCTTGGTGTCGCTGTCGTTGAGGATCACCTGTTCGATGTCACGCTGAGCACGCAGGTAGATCAGCTCCCGCCCAGCGCGGTCTTCAATCGACAATTCGTTGTAACCACCACTGTGCGGCGAGCTATGGCTACGCAGGACCGTTTTGGTTTTGTTCGCAGGCAAGGCGTACGGCACAGGCATGACCTTGTTAGGCACGCAACCGGTAATTAACGGATTGTCGGGATTACCTTCCAGGTAGGTCACCACAACTTCCATGCCGATGCGCGGTATGGTCACCGAACCGAAACCTTCCCCCGCCCAGCTGGATGATACCCGCAGCCAGCAACTGCTCTTGTCGCTGCCCAGTTCGGCGCGGTCCCAATGGAACTCGACCTTAACCCGCCCGTATTCATCGCAAAAGATTTCTTCCCCTGCTGGGCCGGTGACTCGGGCGGTCTGGCTAACCAGCACTGTATTACGCGCAACCAAAGGTGGACGGTAGAACACGTCCCAGGGAATCGCACTGAAGGTATTGCGGTAACCTTGGGTAAAGCCATCTTCAGGGTTTGCATCGCTGGTGATTGCTTCCTCCAGTGACTGAGGTTGCTTCCCTGAGTGCGTCACACTCAGCAGCAGCCACAACGCGTTGCACTGCTGACGCGGATGTTCGGTCAGGTCGAAGAAGTGGCCACTGCGCAGGATCGGCTGGTCGCTTTTACCCTCGGCCAACTGGTAGTCGGTACGGTGCCGCTCCAGGGCCTGCCGGGCAATCTGTTTGCCGCGCTTTTCATTCTCGATCAGCACCGGGTAACGGTAGTCTTCGAGAGCCGGAGTGAACTCGGCAGTGAATTGGCTTTCCAACAACGAACTGGGCCGTTTTAAATCATAGCCCCGACGCGTCGCCGTGCTGGTGCGGGTGCTGAAACGCATGGAGAACTGGCTGACGACTGGGTGATCCGCGGCCAGGCCGGAGCCTTGCTGATACGGTGTGCCCCCCAGCTTGGGGAAATAGGTCTGATCGTCAGTGAACACCAACTGATGGCCATCCTGGCTGTGCTGGTGGTGCCACGAAATTCCATCTTCACTGCACAGCCTCTGGATGAACTCGAAGTCGCTTTCCCCGTACTCGGTACAGTATTCGCGCTCTGGACTGGTGCTGACATGGAAGGTATACGCATCGGCCTGGATGCCATGTCCGTTGAGTACCTGGGCGATGATTTGTGGCACCGTTAGGTGCTGGAAGATCCGTTGGTTGTGGCTGAACTGCAAATAGTGCAGAGCAGGCACCAAGGTCAGGTGATAGCGGGTCAGACGCTTACCCGTTTCACCCACAAAAACATCTTCGATACGCCCATGAATACCTTCCCCATTCAGGCCAAACTGGAGAAAAGCCGGCTGGCTGAGCAGGCTCTCCAGATCGAAATCAGGGGACTCGCTGACCAGTTCAACCTGGATCGCATACAAGCTGCTGATGGCTTCGGTACCCTTAAAGGCCAGCACCTTGAACTCGTTGCGAACAGAGGGAATCAGTAACGTGAAGTGTGCAGCATTGGCCGCCGCGAACATACGCTTATCCTTAGCTGAGAGAGGAGGCAAAACGCGACGCCCACCTTAAACGTAATAAACGGCATCAACCGTTAGAAACGGTCGATGCCGCGAAACAGCTAGTCAGTTTCAGCCTGCGACAGGGGTGCGCCAGTCATCAGAGCCGGAGGTGCCGGACACTTCGTGGGTCCAGGTGATTTTGCGGTAGGTGAACTCAACGTCTTCCAGGTGCGTGAAGTGCGAGTTCGACGGGTCCTGGCAGTTATGCATGTAGTCCTTGATGTCGACGATGATCGCGTCTTCGAGTTTGGTGGTGAAGTAGTGCTCTTGAGTACCCGCTGCCGAGGTGCGATACCACTGGATGGTAATCTCGATCAGGCGCTCGCCGGAAGTCAGCGCAGCCAGCAGCAGTGGTGAGGACTTGTCGAACACCTTGGTGATTTTGACAGGCTTGTGAACGCGTTGGCCGGTCGGTTGGCCCGATTGCGGATCGCGAGGAATGATCACTTCGTGGCTGAAGCCCTGAACCATGACCTGGTCTTCATGACCTTCCTGGTAGGTGTTGCCGACCGAGTCAGCGGTGAAGGCACCGGCGGTGATCAGACCTTGCTTGGTACCCGTGATGGACATATACGCTGGCGTAGCCATGGATGCTCTCCGTGCTGAAAATATAGGAGCCCACAGGCATATTTGCGTTGCAGGCGACAAACTACCATCAAAATTTATGCCAGCGAAATTAAAGTCCTTATCTATCAATATCATGACTGAAAAGTCGTAGATTTAACTCATTACTTACATAGGAATCATCAATAAAAGTGCGCAATAAGTTGCGCAGTGCTGTGCAACTTCTTGCGCACTTGTCTGTACATAATGAAATATATGCTCTGCAGAGATCTATCCACAGTGTTGTCCACAATTTAGCGTGCAACTTTTGGCGCATGACGGCGATGTAATGTCGCGCGGTAGTTGCAGCATCCAGAAAGCATTAGGCTTGTAGGAATTTTCCTCGTGCACTTTAAGAATAGTCCTACATCTTTATCTATCGCGATGCGTGTATGGTGCGTCCATCATATTTATTTTCGGGAAGCTCTCAAGTCGTCAGATAGGATCGTAAAAATAAGGGGCGCGCTAGGGAGGGATGTAGCTGTATTTCAATTGTTTAGGCTAGGCAGGCAAGTGCTTAAGCATTAGTGCGATGGTGTTGACTTTTATAAATAAAATTCCTTGAAATATGATTTCCGATGATTGCGCTGCGCGTACATGAAAGCGCACATGCAATGAAAGATTTAAAGGCTTCATCATTCTTTTGCTATCTAACGCCATTGCAACTCCAATGGCTGTGGCGTGGTAATTTTAATTAAAGGTCATGGATGTCCTACTCCAGCAAACTTTCTGCTCATTATCTTGACCTCGCGAAAACCTCTATTTCCAAAGAGGCTTTTACGGGCGAGGACGTTCGTTTTTCGAGCGAGTATGAAACATTGGAAAGCGAGCTGGGTAAGGCCCAATCCATGCACGAAAGTGGTCAGATTGACTGGCTGAAAATCTGCGAAAACAGCGAAAGCCTGCTCGGCACCCAGTCCAAGGATTTACGAGTTGGTGCTTGGTTGACTTGGGGCCTGTACCAGCGCGAATCCTTCCCGGGGCTGTTGGCTGGCCTCGGACTTCTGCAGCATCTGTGTGAGAACCATTGGGCTGAGATTCACCCGAGCAAGGCTCGCACCCGCGCAGCTGCCCTCAGTTGGTTGGTGCCGCGTCTTGAGCAGGTGCTGAACGAAAATATCGCGATCAAAGAGCAACTGCCTATGTTCCGCCGGATGGTGGAGCGCCTGGAAGGTCTCGATACCGTCTGCACTGAACACCTCGGCGATGACGCGCCACTGCTACTGCCGATCTCCCGCCGCCTGAAAAACATGGTCCAGCGCGCCGCTGATAACCAGCCAGAACCTGGCATGGTGGGTACTGCGGTTGCGCAGGTTAAGCAGGTTGCTACGCAATTGTTTGCCCCTGGCGAGCCGATCGACAACGAGAAAGAGGCCCACAAGGCCTTGCGCGCTCAGCAAGAAAACGCCCGTCCATTATGCGCCTGGTGGCTCAAGCAGAAAGCCACCGACTTGCGTGCGCTACGCCTCAATCGCACGCTGTTGTGGCTGCCCATCGATGCTATTCCCGAGCGCAACACCGAGCAGATCACATCGCTGCGCGGTCTGCCGGAGGACAAACTGAAGACCTATCAGAATCGCTATGATCAAGCCAAATACGCAGACCTGATCGTGGAGCTGGAGGCGAGCTTGGCGAAGGCGCCATTCTGGTTCGATGGCCAGCGAATGGTCTGGGAATGCTTGCAAGGGCTGAACGCTGAGATGGCGATGCGCGAAGTGGAAATTCACTTCGCGTTATTTATTCAGCGCCTGCCCGGCATCATCGAACTGCGCTTCCACAACGGTACCCCGTTCGCAGATCCGGCCACTCGCGCCTGGATCAGTGCCAACGTCACGCCGCACCTGCAAACCTCCAGTGCACCACGCAAGGTTGAAGCAACCGACACCCAATTGGCCTGGGAGTTGGCCCTGGAGGAAGTCCTGCCGATCTTGCGCAAAGACGGTCTCAAGGCTGCCGTGCAGATCCTCAAGCAGGGCCTGCAAAGCGCTCACGGCGGACGAGTTCGTTTTTTCTGGCAGTTTGCCCTAGCCCGGCTGTGCTTCGCAGCCAAGAAATACGAACTGGCCAAGACTCAGCTCGAAACTCTCGACCAAACATTATACGACTCAGGTCTGCAAGCCTGGGAGCCCGATCTTGTGCTCGAAGTGCTGCACTTGCTGCATAGCTGCTGCGAGTTATTACCGCAGAACCATGCTGTGCGAGAGCGTAAAGAAGAGATTTATCGCAGGTTGTGCCACCTCGATCTCGAAGTGGTACTCGAATAGGCCCCAGGGCCACAACCGCAAGGAGAAAAGCCATGGCCAAAGAAGGCTCGGTAGCCCCCAAAGAACGCATCAACGTCACCTTCAAACCCTCCACTGGCGGTGCTCAGGAAGAGATTGAACTGCCGCTGAAACTGCTGGCAATCGGTGACTACACCCACCGCAAAGACGAACGCAAAGTCGAAGATCGCAAGCCGATCAGTATCGACAAAATGACCTTCGACGAAGTGCTGGCCAAGCAAGCGTTGGAGCTGACACTGAGCGTACCGAACCGTCTTCAGGAAGAAGGCGACACTGAAGAACTGGCGGTGAAAGTGCGCGTCAGCTCGATGAAGGACTTCAACCCGGCCTCGCTGGTCGAGCAAGTGCCTGAGCTGAAAAAACTGATGGAATTGCGCGACGCGTTGGTGGCCCTCAAAGGCCCGCTGGGTAATGCACCTGCGTTCCGCAAAGCTATCGAAGGCGTTCTCGCCGACGACGAATCCCGCGGTCGCGTACTGGGTGAGCTGGGGTTGAACGCCGCAGCGCAAGACGCCTGAGTCTCTATCAGCCAAGGAAGCCAACACAATGAGCACTAGCGCAGCACAGCAAAAGAGCAAAGAAAACGGCGAATACAGCATTCTTGACAGCATCATCGCCGAAACCCGTCTGACACCGGACGACGAAGCCTACGACATTGCCAAGCGCGGTGTATCGGCCTTCATCGAGGAGCTGCTCAAGCCGCAGAATAATGGTGAGCCGGTTAAGAAGGCCATGGTTGATCGCATGATCGCCGAGATCGATGCCAAGCTCAGCCGCCAGATGGACGAAATCCTGCACCACCCAGCTTTCCAGTCCCTGGAGTCGTCGTGGCGTGGTCTGCAGTTGCTGGTTGATCGCACTAACTTCCGCGAAAACATCAAGATCGAAATTCTCAACGTCTCCAAAGAAGACCTGCTGGACGATTTCGACGATTCGCCGGAAGTGATGCAGTCTGGCCTGTACAAGCACATCTACACCGCTGAATACGGCCAGTTCGGTGGTCAGCCGGTTGGCGCAATTATCGCCAACTACTTCATGTCCCCAAGCTCGCCGGACGTGAAGCTGATGCAGTACGTGTCCAGCGTTGCCTGTATGTCTCACGCGCCGTTCATTGCTGCGGCCGGCCCGAAGTTCTTCGGCCTGGAAAGCTTCACCGGTCTGCCGGACCTGAAGGATCTAAAAGATCACTTCGAAGGCCCACAATTCGCCAAATGGCAGAGTTTCCGCCAGTCGGAAGACTCCCGTTACATTGGCCTGACTGTGCCGCGTTTCCTGCTGCGTAATCCGTACGACCCGGAAGAAAACCCGGTCAAATCGTTCGTCTACAAAGAAACTGTCGCCAACAGCCACGAACACTACCTGTGGGGCAATACCGCCTATGCGTTCGGCACCAAGCTGACCGACAGCTTCGCAAAATTCCGCTGGTGCCCGAACATCATTGGTCCGCAGAGCGGTGGCGCGGTTGAAGACCTGCCTTTGCATCACTTCGAAAGCATGGGCGAAATCGAAACCAAGATCCCTACCGAGGTTCTGGTTTCCGACCGCCGTGAATACGAACTGGCTGAGGAAGGCTTCATCTCCCTGACCATGCGCAAAGGCAGCGACAACGCGGCGTTCTTCTCCGCGAGCTCGGTGCAGAAGCCGAAATTCTTCGGCATCAGCGCAGAAGGCAAGGCTGCAGAGCTGAACTACAAGCTCGGCACCCAACTGCCGTACATGATGATCGTCAACCGCCTGGCCCATTACCTGAAAGTGCTGCAGCGCGAGCAACTCGGTTCGTGGAAGGAACGTACCGACCTGGAGCTTGAACTCAACAAGTGGATCCGCCAGTACGTCGCCGACCAGGAAAACCCAAGCGCCGAAGTCCGTGGCCGTCGTCCACTACGCGCTGCCCAGATCATCGTCAGTGATGTTGAAGGCGAGCCTGGCTGGTACCGCGTCAGCCTGAACGTGCGCCCGCACTTCAAGTACATGGGGGCCGATTTCACCTTGTCGCTGGTTGGCAAGTTGGACAAAGAGTAAGCGGAGCCTAACTCATGACTGGATACGGCAGCTTTTTCGAACGCCTAGGTGGCGACGCGGATAAACGCGTCGGCTGGAGCCGCGAGGTCTGCGCCATGGCGTCCGTGGCTGCCCATCTGGCCAAGATGCTCAGCACCCGTGCGGGCAGCGTGCAAACGCTGTCCGATTACGGGCTACCCGATCTCAATGACATGCGTCTGAGCCTGCACGACTCCCTGAGTCAGGCCCGTCTGGCCATCGAAAATTTCATCGAAGCCTACGAGCCACGCCTGAGCAATGTGCGTGTCATCTCCCTGCCGCGTGATCACGATCAGCTTCGCCTGTCCTTCAACATCGAAGGCCTGCTGGAAGTTGATGGTTTCAAGCGCCAGGTCAGTTTCGCCGCGTGCCTAGATGGCAGCGGTCAAGTCAAGGTCAGCTAATGAGTCTCGTATGCCCTGACGTCCAAAAAGGTAGGACTCGAATAATCATCGAGATGGGTGAAGTGCAGGGCTATCTCGACAGTGTGCCCGTAGGTGATTTCTTCGGCAGCCTGGCATTTAGGACAGGTTTTTCATGAGATCTAATACCAGGCAGGTGCCCCGTGTCCTTTAACCACTACTACCAAAGCGAACTCACTGCACTTCGTCAGTTAGGTCGTCGCTTTGCCGAGCGTAGCCCAGCGTTGGCGCCTTTTCTCGGCCAAGCCGGACGGGATCCAGACGTGGAGCGATTGCTGGAGGGTTTTGCATTCCTGACCGGGCGTCTGCGCCAGAAACTCGATGACGAGTTACCGGAGCTCAGCCATTCTCTGATGCAACTGCTGTGGCCCAACTACATGCGGCCGCTGCCGTCGTTCAGCATTTTGCAGTTCGATCCGTTGAAACGTTCTGGTCCGGCATTGATGGTCGAACGCGATACACCAGTGGAAAGCGTTCCGATTGATGACGTGCGTTGCCGATTTCGTACCTGCTATCCGACTGAAGTCCTGCCGTTGGACCTAACTGCGCTGAACTACTCGGTGAAGGGCGACGGCTCACTGTTGAGCCTGCGTTTGGAGATGAGCGCCGACGGTCACCTCGGTGAGCTGGAGTTGAGCCGCTTGCGTCTGCACTTTGCCGGCGAGCGTTACATCAGCCAGATGCTGTACCTGAGCCTGCTGCGTAACCTGGAAGGCATCGAGCTGATCCCGCTGGACGGCGCCGGCAACCCCATTAATGGCGTCAACGGCACGCCAATGGCGTTCAAAATGCCCGGCGACCGCGTGCAGCCGGTGGGTTTTGCTGAAGAAGAAGCGTTGATCCCGTACCCGCTGAACACCTTCCGTGGCTACCGCTACCTACAAGAGTATTTTGCCTTTCAGGACAAATTCCTGTTTGTCGATATCAACGGCCTGGACCTACTCAAGGCTTTGCCGGCAGACATCCTCGCGCAGGTGCGCGGTCTGGAGTTGCGTTTCGACATTCGCAAGAGTGGAGTCCTGCGCATGCGTCCGACCCTGGACAACGTGAAGCTTCACTGTACACCCATCGTTAATTTGTTCACTCACGATGCACTGCCGATCCGTCTTGACGGCAAGCAGGACGAGTACCTGCTGCTACCCGCCGAGTACGACCTGGAAAACTGCGGTGTGTTCTCGGTGGAAACCGTGACTGGCTGGAAACCTGGTGGCCTTGGTTATCAGGAGTATGTTCCGTTCGAATCCTTCGAGCACGATCCTAGTTTCGACGTACCCAACAGCCGTCCTCACTACAGCATTCGCCAGCGTTCTTCCTCGCTGCACGATGGCCTCGACACTTACCTGAGCTTCGGCATCCGCCACACCGAAGCCCACGAAACCCTGTCGATCGAGCTGATGTGCACCAACCAGAACCTACCGCGCAAGCTCAAGCTCGGCGACATCAACCAAGCCTGCGAAGAGACCCCGGATTTTCTCAGCTTTCGTAATATCACCCCGGCCACGTCGAGCTTCGCGCCGCCGCTGACCCATGACTTTCTGTGGAAGTTAATCAGCAATATGTCGCTCAACTACCTGTCACTGGCTGACGTCAACGCCTTGAAGGTGATTCTCGAAACCTACGACTTGCCGCGTTACTACGACCAGCAGGCAGAAAAGGTCAGCAGGCGCCTGTTGGGTGGACTCAAGTCCATCAAGCATCACCATGTCGACCGCCTGCATCGCGGGCTACCGGTACGTGGTTTGCGCACGGAACTGACCATCGACCCGCAAGGGTATATCGGCGAGGGCGACCTGTTCGTGTTCGCCTCTGTTCTTAACGAGTTTTTCGCGCTTTACGCCAGTCTCAATTCGTTTCACGAACTGCGGGTAAAAAGCACACAGGGAGAGGTGTACCAATGGACACCCCGTATGGGCCTCCAGCCGCTTCTTTAAGCGCGCTGACCCGAGGTATACGCGAGTACTCGCTGTTTCAGGCCGTGCTGCTGGTGGTTGACCGGCTGCGCGAGGCGCACCCGTACCTGAGCCAGGACGATTTGTACGACCAGCTGGAGTTCCAGGCCAACCCGAGCCTGGGCTTCCCGGGCAGTGACGTTGATCGTGTGGAGTTTTTCCATGAGCACGGGCAGATGCGCGCGCGCCTGCGCTTCAACCTGATTGGCCTGGTGGGCTCCGGGTCGCCGCTGCCGGCGTTTTATGGCGAGCAGGCACTGGGCGATAGCGAAGACGGCAACCCGACCCGTAACTTCCTTGACCTGTTCCACCATCGCCTGCAACGGCTGATGCTGCCGATCTGGCGCAAGTACCGCTACCGCGCGAGCTTCCAGAGTGGTGCCCTCGACCCGTTCTCCGCACAGCTTTTTGCCCTGATTGGCCTGGGCGGCGAAGAGATTCGCAAGGCCCAGGAACTGAACTGGAAACGCCTGCTGCCGTACCTCGGCCTACTCAGCTTGCGGGCGCACTCGGCGGCGCTGATCGAAGCGGTGCTGCGTTACTACTTCAAACACGCCGAGCTGACCATCGAGCAGTGCATCGAGCGTAGCGTGGAAATCCTCGACGAGCAGCGCAATCGCCTGGGCCGCGCCAACAGCATGCTAGGTGAAGATCTAGTGTTGGGCGAACACGTGCGCGACCGCAGCGGCAAATTCCGGATTCACATTCGCGAACTCGACTGGCTGCGCTTTCACGAATTCCTGCCGATCGGTTTCGGCTACCAGCCGCTGTGTGCGCTGGTGCGGTTCACCCTGCGTGACCCGCTCGATTACGACATTCGCCTGGTCTTGCGCCAGGAAGAAATCCGCGAACTGCGAATCGGTGAGCAGAACGCTTGTCGCCTGGGGTGGACCAGTTGGCTCGGCCGCGAAAAAGCGGACGGTGTGGTGACTCTGGGCAGCAAAATTCATTAAGGACAGATGACAAATGATCAACGTAGACCTGCAACAACTCATCCAGGCGCTGGATGCCGAAACCCGTCGTGACCTGGAAAGTTCCGCCGAACGCTGTGTGGCTCGTGGCGGCAGCAAGATCCTCGTCGAAGACCTGCTGCTGGGTTTGTTGGAACGTTCGCAAGGCTTGCTTGCCCGTGCGCTGCTGGATGCTGAAGTAGACGCTGGTGAACTCAGTGCAGCACTGCAATCACGGGTCGAGCACAGCGCTTCGCGCAACCCGGTGTTCGCCCCGGAACTGGTGCAGTGGCTGCAAGACGCCTTGTTGGTTGCCAACCTTGAACTGGGCCAGACCCAGGTCGAACAGGCTGCACTGATTCTCGCGTTGCTACGTAACCCGATGCGCTACGCCGGCAGTCGCTACCATCTGTTGCTGGCCAAATTGAATATCGACCGCTTGAAAGAGTTCGCTTTATCCCAGAAAGAGCCGTCGGCCACCGGTAAATTGAACGTGTCGAGTGAATTCCTGCTGCAACGCTTTACCCACAACCTGACCCAGCAGGCCCGCGACGGCAAACTCGACCCGGTGTTGTGCCGCGACGGCGCGATCCGGCAGATGGTTGACATCCTTGCTCGGCGCCGCAAGAACAACCCGATTGTTGTCGGCGAAGCTGGCGTCGGTAAAACGGCCATCGTCGAAGGCCTGGCCTCGCGTATTGCTGCTGGTGAAGTGCCGCAAGCGTTGAAAGGCGTCGAGTTGCTGTCTCTGGACATGGGCCTGTTGCAAGCCGGCGCTAGCGTCAAAGGGGAATTCGAACGTCGCCTCAAAGGCGTGATTGATGAAGTCAAAGCGTCGCCGAGGCCAATCATCCTGTTCATCGACGAAGCCCATACCCTGATCGGCGCGGGCGGCAATGCCGGTGGCTCCGACGCCGCCAACCTGCTTAAGCCAGCGTTGGCCCGAGGAGAGTTACGCACCATCGCTGCGACTACCTGGGCGGAGTACAAAAAGTACTTCGAGAAAGACCCCGCGCTGGCCCGTCGATTCCAGCCGGTGCAATTGCACGAGCCAACCGTCAGCGAGGCGGTGACCATCCTCCGTGGCCTGGCTCAGGTTTACGAGAAGAGCCACGGTATCTATTTGCGTGATGACGCGGTGGTCGCCGCTGCCGAGTTGTCCGCTCGTTACCTGGCGGGTCGTCAACTGCCAGATAAAGCTGTCGACGTACTGGACACCGCCTGTGCCCGTGTGCGCATCAGCCTCGCTGCCGCTCCGGAAAGCCTGGAACGGCTGCGTGGTGAGCTGGCAGAGGGTGGCCGCCAACGTCAGGCCCTGCGCCGCGATGCCGAGGCCGGTCTGCTGATCGACCACGAAGCGCTGGATGCGCTGGAAGAACGCCTGGAAGAAGCTGAATCCGAAATGGTCGCGCTGGAAACCCTCTGGACCGAACAGAAAAAATTGGCTGAGCATCTGTTGGAGCTGCGCCAACAACTGGCCAAGGCTCGTGAAGCCGTCTTAGGCACCGTAATCGAAACCCTGCCGGTAGAAGAAGCGCAAAGCGTCGAAACGCTGGAAGCCGCGCTCAACGAAACTCACAAAGCGCTGACCGAGTTGCAAGTCAAAGAGCGACTGGTGAGCTTCGAGGTCTGTCCGCGGCTTGTGGCTGAAGTGATCAGCGCCTGGACCGGCGTACCCCTGGCGCAGTTGGCCCTTGAGCACAATGCCAAGGTTGCCAGCTTCGCTGCTGACCTACGTGCCCGCATTCGTGGTCAGGAACAAGCCGTTCACACGCTTGATCGCTCGATGCGCGCTACCGCCGCCGGCCTGAACAAGCCCGATGCACCCGTGGGTGTGTTCCTGCTGGTTGGCCCAAGTGGCGTCGGCAAGACCGAAACTGCATTGGCCCTCGCTGATTTGTTGTACGGCGGTGATCGCTTCATTACCACCATCAACATGTCCGAATTCCAGGAGAAGCATACCGTTTCGCGCCTGATCGGTGCGCCGCCAGGCTACGTCGGTTATGGCGAGGGCGGCATGCTCACCGAAGCCGTACGACAGAAACCGTATTCCGTCGTGCTGCTCGATGAAGTCGAGAAGGCTGACCCGGACGTGCTCAACCTGTTTTACCAAATCTTTGACAAGGGCGTAGCTAACGATGGCGAAGGGCGCGAGATCGACTTTCGCAACACGCTGATTCTGATGACCTCTAACCTGGGCAGCGACCACATCAGCGAACTCTGCGAAAACGGCGCACGGCCATCGGCTGAAACTCTCGAAGAAACCATTCGCCCGGTGCTGAGCAAGTACTTCAAACCGGCACTGTTGGCGCGGATGCGTGTGGTGCCTTACTACCCGGTCGGTGGGTCGGTGCTACGCGAGCTGATCGAAATCAAACTCGATCGTCTAGGCGAGCGCCTGAACCGTCGTCAGCTCGACTTCACTTACTCACAGGACCTTGTCGATCACCTGGCCGAACGCTGCACCCAAAGCGACAGCGGCGCACGCCTGATCGACTATTTGCTGGACCTGCACGTGCTGCCGTTGGTGGCTGACCGTTTGCTGGACGCGATGGCCACCGGCGAAAGCCTCAAGCGCGTTCACGCAACGCTTGACGGCAACGCCAGCGTGATCTGCGAGTTTGCCTGAGGTGGGTGTGATGTTCAGTCAAGTACCGCAACCACTGCTCTATGCCGAAGCCTTATTTGCGCAGTTCGCCAGTCTGTCGCGAGCGACGGATGGAACTGCGCTGCTGGGTGACTTCGTGCGCTGTCTGACCGAGCTCAGCGGTTGTGAGTTGGCACAACTGTACCTGCTGGACGCTACCCATACCTGCCTCGGGATGAATGCGGAGTGCCTCAATGGCAACCTGCAACCCCGTGAAACGGCTAGCTTGCCAGCGGACTACAACGGCGAGCAACTGCTGCAATTTGCGCTGTGCCAGAACCGCGTAGTGTTCATTGGTGAATTGAGCGGCAGTCTGCACGAGACCAGTTTTCTGCCGAGCCAGGCGAGGCCATGGCAATCACTGCTGTGCGTGCCGCTGGTCAATCAGCAGAAATCTGTGGAAGGGTTATTGCTGTGTGCCAGTCATCAGCACATCGAACTGCAAGGCTTCGCCGATTCGGTTGGTCGACTTGGCTCGTTCGTGCTGGGCCATTTGCATTTGCTGCAGCGTTTACGACGGCCGAGCGGCAGCGCATCGCCGGCACCGCTCGTCGCTCCGAGCGCCAGCGGTTATGGCCTGACGGGTAAAAGCGCAGCGATGCGCCAGGTCTATTCGCTGATCAGCAAAGTCTTGCACAGCCCCTACACCGTGCTGCTGGGTGGCGAAACTGGTACTGGCAAGGAGGTGGTTGCCCGGGCTATCCACGAATGCGGACCGCGTCGCTCCCAGGCGTTTATCGTGCAGAACTGCGCGGCGGTCCCGGAAAACCTGCTGGAAAGCGAGCTGTTCGGTTACCGCAAAGGCGCCTTCACGGGAGCCGACCGTGACCGATCCGGGCTGTTCGACGCAGCCAACGGCGGGACCTTATTGCTTGATGAGGTCGGTGACATGCCGCTGTCGCTGCAAGCCAAGCTTTTGCGGGTGCTGCAAGAGGGCGAGGTTCGTCCGCTGGGCTCCAACGATACCCACAAGATTGACGTGCGCATCATTGCCGCGACACATAGGGACTTATCGGAGCTGGTCAGCCAAGGGAAGTTTCGCGAGGATTTGTACTACCGTCTCGCGCAGTTTCCTATTGAACTACCGGCCTTGCGTCAACGCGAAGACGACATCCTCGACTTGGCACGGCACTTCGCCGACAAGGCCTGTACGTTCTTGCAGCGCGATGAGGTGAGTTGGTCCAACGGAGTGCTGGATCTTTTGGCCAGCTACGCGTTCCCCGGCAACGTGCGTGAACTCAAGGGTTTGGTCGAACGTGCGGTGCTTCTCTGCGAAGGCGGCGAGTTGCTGGTAGAACACTTCTCCCTGCGTATGGACACCATACCTGAGGTCGGAAGGCTGAACTTGCGCGAACGGTTGGAGCAGATTGAGCGCAGCCTGCTGATCGATTGCCTGCGTAAGAACGACGGTAATCAAACCCTCTCCGCTCGCGAGCTCGGTCTACCACGGCGCACATTCCTCTACCGCCTCGGACGCCTGAACATCAACGTGGGAAATGTCGATGGGTAGGCCCAATACGCTCGATTTCAATCCCCCCGCTTTTAACAGCCTTAACCGTAAGGGCCGGCACTTTGTGCCGCCCCTGGAGACCTTCTGATGTCTATTCGTCACTGGCAAGCCGTCCTGCTGACAGTTGTCGTTCTATGTGGCCTCGGCGGCTGCAGCGGCAATTACAAATACAACGACAACACCTATCGCCCATTGGGCGATCCGCAGGCGGTCAATCGCGGCAAGTGACCGCAAGGAGCATCACCATGGAACTGGTTTTCGAAATGCTGAACACCAAGCAGTTCGTACCTACGCAGTTGTGCCAGAAGACCTTCAAACAGGCCGGCGGCGTGATTGGTCGGGGGGAAGATTGCGACTGGATCATTCCGGACCGCAAGCGTCACCTGTCCAACCATCACGCGTTGATCAGCTACCGCGAAGGCACGTTTTTCCTGACCGATACCAGCAGCAACGGAATCCAGAATAGTGCCAGCGGCGCACGCTTGCACAAGGGCGATATGGTACGTATCGAGCACGGCAGCGTATACGTGCTGGGTGATTTCGAGATCCGTGCACGGCTAGTTCACGCCCTGGCGACTTCCGATGTGGAGGTCGGTCGTCCGCAAGCCGCTGGCAGTATCATTCCTGATGATGCGTTCCTCGACCTCGACCCGCTGAATGCTCTAGACCAGCAGGAACGTGTGTATTCGGAAATCGACGAGCTGATCTCGCCAAGCACGGCGCCGGAAGACACCCGTCAGCGCGCCGACTATGCGCGCATCGACATGGAAAGCCTGATGGTGCCGGAGCTGATCAATGCCCCGGCCGAACCTGCGCCCGCCCCGGCGCCGAAAGCCGTCGAGCGTCAGAGTGAAAGCTTCTGGGATCACTTTGGTGCTGCCCTGGGCGTGGACTTCAAAGGCCTCGACCACAACGCCAAGGAAGCGCTCGCGCTCAACGCCGCACGCCTGCTCAAGCAAAGCGTCGGCGGTTTGCAGCAGAGCCTGCGCACCCGCAGCGAGTTGAAGAATGAACTACGCCTGGCTCAGACCACCGTGCAAGGCACGCAGAAAAACCCTCTGAAATTCGCCGTTGATGCCGGTGAAGCGCTGGGCATTCTGTTGCAGCCGAACAAGTTGGGCCAGTTGCCGGCCGAGCAGGCGATCTCTCGTACGTTCCGTGATTTGCAGGCGCATCAGGTCGCGTTGCTGACCGCCAGTCGTGCAGCGGTTCGCAGCACCCTGGAGCATTTCTCACCACAGCAACTGACCCTGCGTTTCGAGCGTGACAACAAGCCGTTGCTGGCCACCTCTGGCAGTCGCTGGAGAGCTTATGGGCGCTATCACCAGGCTTTGCGCCAGGATGATGATTGGAGCGAGCGCCTGCTGGCCCGCGACTTTGCTCAGGCCTACGAAGAACAGATCCGCCTGATTTCCACCCTCCACACCGACCACCAAGGATGATGCGCATGTCTGGCCGCTCGACTGATTTTTTTAAGGTGCTGACTGCGCTGACCACCTTGGCACTGATGGCCGGTTGCTCGACGCTATCGCCATATTCCCACGTCACCAAACTCAACCTGAAGCTGACGGCCAGCGATCAGTTGAACCCGGACCTCAACGGTCGTCCGTCGCCGATTGTCGTTCGCCTGTTCGAACTCAAGCACCCGGCGGCGTTCGAGAACGCAGACTTTTTCAGCCTGTACGAGCGTGCCAAGGAGTCCCTGGTTCCGGACATGGTGTCGACCGAGGAGCTGGAGCTGCGTCCGGGCGAAACCGTCGAACTCAAGCTTAGCGTCGAGGAGGGTAGCCGCTACGTCGGTGTCCTCGCGGCCTACCGCGACCTGCCGGATACCAAATGGCGCTACACCCTACAAGTCGCCCCGGTGGAAGTCACCGACGCCGACCTGATCCTCGACCAGAGCGGAATTCGCAACACCCATGAATTGCTAGTCAAGGCGGCTGACTGACCATGAACTCCCATAAAGTCATTTGGCAGGAAGGCATGTTGCTGCGTCCGCAGCACTTCCAGCACAACGATCGCTACTACGACCACCAGATGAAGACCCGCACCCAATTACTGGGCAGCTACATCTGGGGCTTCCTCAACCTGGACATCGACTTGCAGTTCCTTAACATGGGCAAACTGGTGATCAGCCAGGCATCGGGGATTCTGCCGGACGGTAGCCTGTTTGAACTGGGTGGTAATACTGAACCGCTGGCCCTAGACGTGCCGCCGAACACCGGCAACACGCCAATCTATCTGGCTCTGCCGTTGGTCACCGGCAACCATGTCGAAGCCCGTCGGCCGGAGCAGTCCGACGTGCTGGCGCGCTATACCGCGTACGAAGCGGAAGTAGCCGACTCCAACGCTGGCGACGACTCCGCCAGCCAGGTCAGTTGCGCCCGCCCGGACTTCAAGCTATTGCTCGGCGAGCAGCAGAGCGATCAGGCGTACGTGAAGCTGAAAATCTGCGAAGTACTCGATACCACGCCGGACGGCGTGATCAGCCTCGCCCCGGAATTCGTACCAACCTACATCCAGGCGCATGCCTCCAGCTACCTGCTGTCTTGCCTCAAGGAAGTGATTAGCATGCTCGGCAACCGCGGCGACGCCATTGCTGACCGGATCCGTTCCAATGGCAAGGTGGGTGGCGCGGAAGTCGGCGACTTTATGATGCTTCAACTGATCAACCGTACCGAACTACTCCTGCGTCACTACCTCAGCCTGGAACAGGTTCATCCGGAAGAGCTGTACCGAACGCTGCTGACCATGCTCGGCGATCTGGCGACCTTCTCCAGTGAAAGTAAGCGGCCTCGTTTGGACAGCCGTTATCAGCACAGCGATCAGGGAGCAAGCTTCCGTAAATTGATGGACGCGATCCGTCAGGTATTGTCGATGGTGCTGGAACAGCACGCCATTGAGCTGGAGCTGCAAGCGCGTCAATACGGGATCATCGTCTCGCCGTTGCACGACCATAACCTGCTAGGTTCTGCCTCGTTTGTGCTGGCGGCGAGTGCCAACTGCGACTCCGAAGAATTGCGCCATCGCTTGCCGGCGCACCTCAAGGTCGGCCCGGTGGAGCGTATCCGTCAACTGGTCAACCTGCATCTACCAGGCATCAAGGTCAAACCGTTGCCTGTGGCCCCTCGGCAGATTGCGTTCCACTCCAACAAAACTTATTTCATTCTCGAACTCAGCTCCGAAGACTTGGCGCAACTCGAACGCTCCGGCGGTTTCGCGTTCCACGTGTCCGGCGAATTCGCCGAGCTTGAACTGAAATTTTGGGCCATCAGGAACTGACCGACATGATCAAGGATACGGAATACAGCCAGGACGATAAAACCGTCCTGCTCGACCGTCAGGGCCACGGTCCGGCGTCGAGTCCGCTGACGGACTTCGCTGCGCCGCCACGCTTCGAGCAGCTCGAAGAACGCATGATATACGCTGCGCGCTTGCGCCCGGCCGAAGCGTTCAATATCAGTCTGAACTCGCTGGTGGCTGCTGCCTCTGAGTTGTTGTCGGAAGTAGTGCGCCTCAAGCACAGCGCAACCCATGAAAACATGCACGTGCTCAACGAGCGACTGACCACCGGGCTGAAACTGTTTGAAGTCAGTGCCCTGCACAATGGTGCCGAAAGCAGCCAGGTGATGGCCGCCCGTTACGTGCTCTGCACCGTGGCTGACGAAGCTGTTGTCACCACGCCGTGGGGCAACGAAAGCGAGTGGTCGCAGATGAGCCTGCTCAGCAGCTTCCACAACGAAACCTTCGGCGGTGAGAAGTTTTTCCAGTTACTCGATCGCTTGTCGAAAAGCCCGGTCAAGCACCTGCCGATGCTGGAGTTGATGTACCTGTGCCTATCTTTGGGTTTCGAAGGCAAATACCGCGTACAAGCTCGCGGGATGCTCGAACTCGAAGGCATCCGCGACGCCTTGTATCGCCAGATCCGCCAGTTGCGCGGCGATACGCCACGCGAGTTGTCACCGCATTGGGAAGGCCTGAACGATCAGCGCCGTAGCTTGGTGCGCATCGTGCCGGTGTGGATGGTGGTGCTGTTTACCTTCGTCTGTCTGGTGATGATGTATTCGGGCTTCGCCTGGGTACTGGGCGAGCAGCGCGACACCGTTCTGCAACCTTATCAGCCGTTTGATCCGGCCGCGGCCCTGCCGCAGTCGCAGCCGTAAACAGGGACGTGTGATGAAAAAGTTTTTCAAGAAAGTTGGCGCATTCTTGCGCAAGACCTGGGTTTGGACGCTGCTGCTGGTGCTGTTTGTTGCGCTGTTGGTGTGGTTCGCCGGGCCGCTGCTGGCGGTTGATGACTACAAGTTCTGGGAAGGTTCGACCTCCCGCTTGCTGACCATCAGTGTGCTGTTCCTGATCTGGGGCCTGACCATGGTCTTTGTCAGTTGGCGCGCTGGCGTGCGCAAAAAAGCGGGCGAGGAAAGCGAAGACGGCCAGGATCGTATCCGCCGCGAAGAGCAGATCGACGAAGAGCAGAAAGAGTTGAAGACGCGCTTCAAAGACGCGTTGAAAACCCTGAAGACGTCGAGCCTGTATCGCGGCCGTAGCGAGCGCTGGCGCAGTGATTTGCCGTGGTACCTGCTGATTGGCCCGCAGGGCAGTGGCAAAACCAGCTTACTGGACTTCTCGGGGCTTGAGTTTCCGATCAACAAGATCGACCGAAAACTGACCCGCGACACCCTCGGCACCCGACACTGCGACTGGTACTTCGCCGATCACGGCGTGCTGATCGACACTGCTGGCCGTTACTTGACCCAGCCGGATGCCGAAGTCGATGGCAGTGCCTGGAGCACGTTGCTCGATCTGCTGCGCAAGCGTCGCCGCAATCGTCCGCTGAACGGTGTACTGGTGACCATTCCGGTGGAAACCCTGCTGAACGGCAGTGAACAGGACCTTGACGCCCTGGCCCGCCAGGTGCGTGCGCGCCTGCAAGACGTGCATCAGAAATTGCACGTTGATGTGCCGATTTACCTTGTATTAAGTAAGGCGGATCGCCTGCTCGGTTTCGATGAGTTCTTCGACCAATTGACTCGTGAAGAAAGCGATCAGGTGCTCGGTACCAGTTTCCGCAAGGATCAGAGCGGCACTGATGTGACCGTGCTGCGCACTGAGTTCGGAGCGTTGCTGCATCGCCTCAACAGCCAGGTGATCACGCGCATACACCAGGAGCGTGACACCCAGCGCCGTGGCCGCATCCTCGACTTCCCGCATCAACTGGGGCAAATCGGCGAGCGTCTGTGCCTGTTCGTCGATATGGCGTTCACCGGCAACCGCTACCAGCGTGTCAGCCAGTTGCGCGGTTTTTACCTGACCAGCGCCCCACATCTGACTGAGGAAATGGACGCAACCACCGCCAGCATCGGTGCCAACCTGGGCATGAACGTCGGCGTGCTGCCGACGCTGCGCAGTGGCCGTTCGCGCTTCATCCACCATTTACTCAGCCGGGTAATTTTCCCCGAGGCCGATCTTGCAGGCCTGGACAAACGCGAACGCAGCCGCATCCATTGGGGCCAGCGTGCGCTGTACGTGGGCGCACTGGCCGCACTGGCGCTATTTGGTATGCTCTGGGCGGGCGGTTTCTCCGCGAACTACGAGCGCCTGGAAAACCTGCGTAACCTGGCACAAACCTGGAACCAACAGAACTCGCCCCTCACCACCCGTGATGACACCATGGCGGTGCTCAAGACCCTCGACACCCGTTACGCGGCTACTCAGGTGTTCCCAAAAAAAGGTGACGTGGGTTACCACGAGCGTGGCGGTCTGTATCAAGGTGAAGACGTTAATCCGGTGGTTAAGACTGCCTATGAACGTGAGCTTGAAGGACAGCTATTGCCACGGGTCGCGACCCTGCTAGAAGGGCAGATTCGCGCCAACATGAAGGACCGCGAACGCCTGCTCAATAGCTTGCGTGCGTACCTGATGCTGAATATGAAGGATCGCCGCGACGCGCCTTGGCTCAAGGACTGGGTCGCTGCCGAATGGTCCCAGCGATACACCGGCAACACCGCGGTGCAAAACGGCTTGAACAGCCACTTCGAACGCTTGCTGAAACAGCCGTTTATCTATTCACTTAATGATCAGTTGGTGGTTCAGGCACGTCAGGTTTTGCGCAGTGAGTCCCTGGCCAACGTGGTGTATCGGATGCTGCGCGAGCAGGCCCGTAACCTGCCGGAATACCGTTTGAGCCAACACCTCGGTCCACAGGGAGCGCTGTTTGTTGGCACCGATTACGTGATCCCGGGGTTCTACACTCAACAAGGCTATCAGCAGTATTTTTCGGTGCAGGGCTCGATGCTGGTCACCGATATCCTAAGTGACAACTGGGTACTGGGTGAAGGCTCGGGTATCAGCGGTATGGATTTACGTCGCCTGATGGTCGAACTCGAGCAGCTGTATTTTCGCGACTACGCCAACTACTGGGGTGAAGCGGTGGGCCGGATCGCGCTGCCGGCCATCAACGATTTTAGTGACGGCGCCGAGCAATTGGCGGGCCTGACATCTGCCAATTCGCCGATTCTGCAACTGCTGGTGCAAGTACGTGAAAACACCCGTTTCCCAGTGGTCGCTGACACGGCAGATGAAGCCGCCGATGCGGCAGGCAAACTGGCAGACAAGGGCGGTAAACTCGGAAAATTAGCGGTCACTGCGGCCGGCAAGGCGGCTGACGCCCTGGTGAAAAAATTGCCGGACACCGCGAAGAAATCCCTGCAAAGTCGCTTTGAGTCGCTGCACAGCTTGCTGGATGACAACAACGGCCCAACCGCTGACCTGACCCCGGCCCTTACCGCCCTCAACGACCTGCAAATGCAGATGGCTAGCCTGGCCCGTGCCAGTTCTCCGGAGCAAGCCGCGTTCGAAATGGCCAAGACCCGCATGGGTGGTCAGCGTGATGCGCTGAGCAACCTGCGCAATGCGTCGGGCCGTCTGCCGCGCCCGGTGAGTGTGTGGTTCAACGTATTGGCTGAAGATACCTGGCGTCTGGTACTCAGCGATTCCTATCGATATCTGAATCAGCGCTATCAGAGTGAGCTGTACAGCTTCTACGGCAAGGCGATCAGCAAGCGCTATCCGTTCAGCGCCCACAGCGCCAGTGACGTGGCAATCAGCGACTTTCGCGAGTTCTTCAAGGCCCAGGGGATTGCCGACCGCTTCTTCGACAGCTACCTGCGTCCGTTTGTCAGCGGTGATCCGGGTAACTACCGCATGCGCAGCGTCGATGGTCACAGTCTGCCGATTTCCAAGGTCTACCTTGATCAGATGGCCGCCGCGCTCGTGATCCGCCAGAGCTTCTTCGCCGACAACCCGACCGAGCCTCAGGTGCAGTTCAAACTGGAGCCTTACACCCTCGACTCGACTGTCAGCCGTTCCGAGTTCAAGTTTGGTGACAAGACCATTGAGTACCGCCATGGACCGATCGTGCCTGTGTCGTTCAAGTGGCCGGCCGACGCTGAAGACGGTCGTACCAGCCTGGTGCTCGACAAAATTGTCGGCCGCCCGCTGGGTATCGAGAAGAACACCGGCCCTTGGTCGTTGTTCCGTCTGTTTGATTTGATGCAGACCGAATACCTGACCGGCCGTGACGTGCTGGTGCTCAAGGCTGACGTAGGAGGCCTACGCGCCAACTACTTACTGACCAGCCAGCGCACGCCAAACCCGTTCGATATGGGCGTGCTGCGCAACTTCCGCATGCCGGTGCAGCTTTGATACTGGTGGCCAGTCCCTGGCGTAGCGCTGCGCGCACCCATGCCGGCAAGGTTCGGGCGCGCAACGAAGATGCTTTCCTGGACGCTCCACAGCAGGGGCTGTGGGTGGTCGCAGACGGTATGGGCGGTCATCAGGGGGGCGATATCGCCAGCCAGTTGATCGTCGCCAGCCTGGCGGAATTGCCGGTACAGGATGATTTCGACGAACGACTCAAAGGCATCCGCCAGTGCCTGCACTGGCTCAACCGTCGTTTGGGTCAGGAGTTGACCGTCACCACCGGGCGCCACGACAGCATCATGGGCAGCACTGTGGTGGCGTTGCTGGTGGAAGGCAATCGCGCGGCCTGCATCTGGGCCGGCGATAGCCGCTGCTATCTGTGGCGTGGCCAGCGTTTGTATCAGCTGTCCAAAGATCATTCACTGCAACAACAACTGATCGACGCACAACAAATGAGCGTCGAGCAGGCCAAGGCCCATCCTGCCGCATATGCCTTGACCCGCGCGGTCGGGGCAGCCGAGCAATTGACCCTGGATGTGCTGGAGCTTGAGGTCTATCCCGGCGATGCATTTTTGCTCTGCAGCGATGGTTTGTATCAAGGGCTCAGTAGCGATGCACTCGGCAACGCCTTGAGCCTGACCGCGCCGCAGGTTGCACTGAAGCGTTTGTTTGACGGTGCACTGCGTGGCTCGGCCCGGGACAACCTGACAGCTGTGGTCATCCGCCAATGACTGAACTTATGCGCCCGATTGACGACCTGCTGGTGAGCGAAGAACAGGACCGCAACCTGACCTACTTTGCGTTCGCCAAGTCGCACAAGGCAGAGGTTGCGCTGATGCCCGCCAAGGCCAGCATCGGTGAAATGCCTGACGTACTGGCAGGCCGCTACCGCATCGAGAGACTGCTCGGTGCCGGTGGTATGGGCGCGGTTTACCGTGCACGGGACTTGCTGAGCGAACAGTTCGGTGATCCCGACCCTTACGTCGCGCTGAAAGTTCTCAGCGAAGAATTTGCCGAGTCGCCGGACGCCAGCGCGTTGCTGTACAACGAGTTCGCCCTGACCCGACGGCTGCGTCACGACAACGTTCTGCGTTTTCACACCTTTGAAGTGGACACCCATTGCCTGCGCGCCTTTATTACCATGGAGCTCATGCGTGGGTTGACCCTGGACAACTTACTCTGC
Organism: Pseudomonas sp. ANT_H4; assembly: GCF_008369295.1. Lineage (GTDB taxonomy): Bacteria > Pseudomonadota > Gammaproteobacteria > Pseudomonadales > Pseudomonadaceae > Aquipseudomonas. The sequence goes on from NZ_VOBG01000005.1 coordinate 211,292, forward strand.
GGGCGGCCCCAGGGTCTGCCATGGGAAGAGTTGCGCGACATCACGCTGCCGTTGCTCGATGCACTGGCCTACGCCCATGCACGCGGCGTGCTGCATGGTGATATGAAACCCAGCAACGTTATGCTCAGCGAAGAAGGCGTGCGCCTGTTTGACTTCGGCCTTGGCCAAGCGGAGGAAGGCATCCTGCCCGGTCTGCCGCACCTGAGCCGCGAACGTTTCAACGGTTGGACTCCCGGCTACGCCGCTCCGGAGTTACTGGAAGGCCAGCCACTGTCCGCCAGCGCCGACATCTACAGCGTGGCTTGTGTGATCTACGAGCTGGCGGGAGGCAAACCCCCGTTCCGCCGCTTGCCCTCGATCCAGGACCGCGACGAGCATCTGGAGCGCGAGCTGCTAGCACCTGAGAACTTGCCAAAACATTGCTGGTCAGCCTTGCGTACAGCGTTGGCTTTCGACGTGGCGGGTCGAACGATCACTGCCAAACAATTGCGTGACGCTTTCACCGTCACTCCGTCTTGGCTGCAACGCTTGATGCATTGGCGTAACGGATGACTACCGAACAGGGAGCAAACAATGTTCAACAGTTCTAACTAAATGCACTTCAGCCTGTCCCTAGACGACTATGCGATGCATTACTTATCTATCGAACTTCACAGTGATCTAACCCAATGGATTACCTGGTTACGCAGTCGCCGAGTCAAAGAGATGAGTGGTTTTGTGCGTGACGTCGGGCAATTGGAGGCGGTCCCCGGTTGCCCGGCGGCGTGTGACCGTAAATGCCAGCCTTGACCCACCAGCAAGACGTGTTACATGGCGATGTGAAACCGGGCAATGTCATGGTCGGGGAGGAGGGGCTGCGACTGTTTGACTTTGGCCTCGGCCAGGCCGCCGCGCAGGTGTCGGCAGGTTTGCCTGGCTTGAGTCGCAGTCGTTTCAATGCCTGGACGCCGGCCTATGCCGCGCCGGAGTGCGAGTGCCGACCTCTACGCGGTGGCGTGCTTACTCTATGAGCTGGCGCAGGGGTTGCGGCCTTTTCAAGGCGTGTTGACTCAGTGCTCCAGCGAGCGATTGCCTGTACCCAGGCCAACTCCCCCGGTACTGTTGGCCGGCATTGCGTGCGGCGTTGGCGGTTGACCCACACCAAAGAACCATGACCGTTGCCGAGTTGCGAGAGGTCATGCGCCGCGATTTCTCCCGGATTCGTCGCTGGTTTAACAGCCATGCCAGCTGAGCCTGTCAACCAGCAAACCCGTGGAGTTGGCAGTATTCATCCCAGCTCAGGCCTGCCATCTGGGCGACTTCCCTGTGGACTTCCAGACGCTGGGCCTCGAATTCCTGGGGTGAGTGTGCGACCAGTTGCAGCGTCAGTTCCCAGGAAAACAGGCCCTGGCGTTCTGCCTCTGCTTCAAATGCCTCATGCAAGCGCTCGGCGCGGTACTGCGCCATTGTTTCCTTCTTGGCCTGGGCGGCCAGCGGATTCAAGGTGTCCAGTTCGGTGCGTAGTTCGGGTCGCGCGTCCAAAAAAATATCCAGGGCACGCTGGTGGTTTTCGCCAGGTTGGGACAAGGATCTACTCCAGGATTAACAGGTTGTTAAACCTTATTCCGAGGTTTGATGTGAGCGGCTTTTGCGTCTTTCGCGTTTGCGTGACCGGTGCGAAATCCAGTTTTGCAGGGGAGCGAGTAAAAAGAAAAACAGGTAGGCAGTCAGCACCAGAGTCAAGTCAATCCAGGTTTCGCCGATGGGCCCGTCTACCGACTCGATAACGGCCTTGATCAAAAACAGTAACGCCACCCCACACAACCATAGCACCGCAGTGAGACACAGCGGTCGTGCACGATTTGAAAGCCTGCCTTGCATGATTAATACATCTCCTTGAGGGCGCAGGGGAGGCTGGCATGCCACCTCCCGAAAATCTATGGTTGGTCGCCGACTCGATTCATTTAGACGGAGGCCTGTTGGTTTATGGGGCTGTGAAGCTCATGACCTGATCGGGTGGGATTTGGCTCCAAAAAGCCATTATATGCTCTCAATATCGGGGCTGCGCCATCAAGAAGCGCGCCATCCCTTCAAAGGCAGGCAAGGTCACGCCATCGTTGGCGGCATTGCCGGCGATGGGGTGGGAGGCGTAGCGGACAATGACCATCTCGGCCTTGGGATCGATATAAATGCTCTGGCCATGGACGCCCCGTGCCATGAAGGCGCCATTCGGGTTGTGGCTCACCCACCACATGGAGCGATAACTCCAGCCTTTCAACTGCTCATAACCTGCCTGGGCAAACGCCTGTTTGTCGCCGCCTCGCTGGATATCCGTGACCACGTCTTCAGGGACGATCTGTTGGCCATTGAAACGCCCGCCGTTACGTAGCATTTCGCCAAACCGTGCGAGGTCTCGCAGCCCGGTGTTCAGACCGCCGCCAGCGAAGGGGGTGCCGATGGAGTCGACGGTGAAGTAGGCGTCCTGTTCAGCGCCGAGGCGACTCCAGATACGTTCGCTGAGCAGTTGCGCGACATTGCGCCCGGTGGTTCGGGCGATCACCCAGCCGAGCACGTCGGTATTGATTGTCTTGTAGCCGAAGGCACGACTATGTTTGCCGCCCAATTGAACCGTCTGCAGGGACTCGTAATAGCTGCGCGGCCCGGTATAGTCCTTGGGTTTTGGCAACGGGTTGCCGGCCTGCGCATGGGCCCAGACTTGGGCGTTGGGGTCGGCATAGTCTTCGCTGTAGTCCAGGTCGGTGGTCAAGTCCAGCACCTGGCGCAGGGTGGCGCTGCCAAAGGCCGAATGGGCCAACTCGGGAATATAGTCGACGATCTTTTTCTCGGCACTGAGACTGCCATCTGCCACCAACATGGCGCCCAGGGTGCCGATCACCGATTTGGTGACCGACATGGTCGCATGTTGCCCTTCAGCCCTGAGTACCCCGAAGTAGCGTTCATAGACGATGGCCCCGCGATGCAGGACCACAATGCCGTCGGTGTAGGTGGCGTCGAGTGTCTGCCGCCAGGTCAGCGTGCGGCTGGCGCCCAGAGGCAGAACAGCCAAGGCGTCGATCTGCGGATCGAGTTGTTCCGCCAGCGTGAGGGGGGGCACCGAGACCCCGGGAGACGTTAACGGTGGGCATCAATTGGCGAAAGTTGGCGACGCTCCAACGCATCGCCGGGAAGCGAAAATAGCTGCCGTCTTCAAAACGCAGGGTACCACCGGGGACGCCAAGGGCGTGATGCTCAGCCACCGCAACATCATCGCCAACCTATTACAGGCCAAGGCGTGGGTAGGCGATCAACTGGACTAGGACCAGCAGGAAACCAATGTCACCCTGTTGCCGCTGTACCACATCTTTTCCCTGACAGTGAACTGCCTGATGTTCATGTGCCTGGGCGGGCGCAACATCTTGATTGCCAACCCACGGGACGTGAAACGGGTGCAGATGATCCTGCGCAAGGAACGCTTCAACGGCATCGCCGGGGTCAACACGCTGTTCAATGGTTTGCTGGAGAACAAGGAGTTTTGCGCCCGGGACTTCTCCGACTTGCGCATGGTGATCGCTGGCGGCATGGCGACCCACACGGCGGTTGCCAAGCGCTGGAAGGAAGTCACCGGGCTGGCGATCATCGAAGGCTACGGCCTGACGGAATGCTCGCCAGTGGTGAGCATCAGCCCCATCGACATCTCACGGATGCGCGAGATGGAATTTACCGGCAGCATCGGCGTGCCACTGCCCTCGGCCTGGGTGCGTTTTCTGCGTGAAGACGGCGAACTGGCCGACATCGGCGAGCAGGGCGAGTTGCAAGTACGCGGCCCGCAGGTGATGAAGGGCTACTGGCAACGCCCCAAGGAAACCGCCGAGGTGCTGGATGCCGAGGGTTGGTTGTCCACCGGTGATATCGGGGTGATGAATGAACAGGGCTACATTCGCCTGGTGGACCGCAAGAAGGACATGATCCTGGTCTCGGGCTTCAATGTGTACCCCAATGAAATCGAGGACGTCGTGGCCTTGCACCCAGGCGTAGGCGAAGTGGCGGCGATTGGGGTTGAAGACGCCGTGACGGGCGAGCGAGTGAAAATCATCGTGGTGCGCAAGGACCCGACCCTGACCCAGGAACAACTCCTCACCCATTGCCGGGAATACCTGACGGGGTACAAGGTGCCACGGTATGTGGAGTTTCGCACCGAGGAGTTACCCAAGACCACGGTGGGGAAGGTGTTGCGCAGGGCGCTGCGCTAAACACAACACGGCAACGACCCCGTTGATCGTTCCCATGCAGAGGGAACGATCAATCAAACTTCATCAAGACTGACCCAGCGTTCTTCCCGCGCCGCCAACCGAATCGCCGTCGCCAGCCGCTCCACTTGCCACGCTGCTTCAAAGTCAGTGCCGGCAGCGCCTTGGCCTGCCAGCGCCATAATCAACTCATGCACTTCCAGCGTCTTGAGCTCGTTGTACCCCAGCTGATGCCCCGCCGCCGGGCTGAACGCCGCATAGCCGGGCAGGGAAGGGCCGGCCAATAAACGTTGGAAACCTTCTTGGCCGATACGAAACAGCTGCAGTTCATTCAACCGTTCTTGATCAAACACCAATGTTCCTCGGGTGCCGCTGATCTCGAAACTCAAGTGGTTCTTGTAGCCGTGCTTGAGCCAGCTGCTGCTGATCGTCCCACGAGCGCCATTGGCAAAGCGCAGCAGGGCGTGGACCTGATCGTCTACCGCAATCTGGCGCAGGTCTGCGCTACCGGCACTGGCTGGACGTCGAGCATGCACGGTATGGGTGTCGGCACAGACGCTTTGTACATCGCCCACCAAGTACCGCGCCATCGCCAGCAAATGACTGCCCAGGTCCGCCAGGGCGCCACCGGCATGTTCCACTTCGCAGCGCCATGACCAGGGCGACGCCGGGTCGGCCATGAAGTCTTCGCAAAATTCGCCCTGGAAGCTGATGATCTCCCCCAACTCGCCGTTGTCGATCATCTGCCGCGCCAGGGCGATCATCGGGTTGTGCTGATAGTTGTAGCCCACCCGCGTCACCACGGCGGCCTGGTTGGCGGCACGGCGCATGGCATCGGCTTGTTCCAGGCTGACCGCCAGGGGCTTTTCGCAATACACAGTCTTGCCCGCCGCCAAGGCGGCCATGGCCATGGGGTAGTGCAGGTGATTGGGGGTGGTGATGGCGACCACGTCCACTTTTGGATCATTGATCAACTGCTGCCAGTCGCCGTGTGCCTGGGCAAATCCCCAAGCCGTGGCGCAACGCTGGGCGCGGTCGGTGTCGGCATCGGCCAGGGCTGCAAGCCTGAGGGTGACCGGCAAGTCAAATACCGCGCGAGCGTTGTTGAACGCTAATGCGTGGGCACGGCCCATAAAGCCTGTGCCGATCAGGCCGATTCCGAGTTCGCGCATAGCCGTGGTCCTTTTGGATTATTGTTTTCAGGGAGGTTATTAATGGAATAAATATTCCCAAGTATCAATGCATGGAATAAAAATTCATTTTCTGCTGCAAAAATATCCTCTGTGGCAAGGGGGGCGCATCATTGCTGCGAATGCAGCTATATTCAGCTCGCAGGCAAAAGGCCTTTAGTTAACAAAACATAACGTAGCGCCGATTGTCAGACGATTCGAAAGCCCGCTAGGATGACCCCTGCTTCCTCAAGTGGCTCTAGATTGCAGGTTTCAGGACGATGTCCTGGCCCAGGAAGCCCCGGAAGGCGATACGACCTAACAATAATAAATGGGAGAAAGGTCTATGAGTGAGCCTGTCATGGGTGAGGTTTTTTGCCGCCCGCGAGCGTCGCGAAAGGTCGCGTTGCTGGCCACAGCGCTCTCGCTGCTGGGGGTAGTCGCGTTGTCGACCGTCGCCCAGGCTGCAACCGACACCGCCGCCCCGGCGGTGTTTGCCATTGAATCGGCCAAGGCCGCCAAAGGCCTGATGATTGACGTCGTCCACGCAGGCAAGCGCCTGGTGGCGGTGGGTGATCGCGGGCACATTCTCTATTCCGACGACAAGGGTGCCACCTGGACCCAGGCCAAGGTGCCGACCCGCCAACTGCTCACCGCGGTATTTTTTGCCGATGACCAGCACGGCTGGGCAGTCGGTCATGACGCCAAGATCCTCGCCACGACTGACGCCGGTGCGACCTGGACCCAACAATTTGAAGACCTGACCCGTGAAGCACCGTTGCTGGATGTCTGGTTCAACGACGCCAATCACGGTTTTGCCGTGGGCGCCTATGGCGCGCTGATCGAGACCACCGATGGCGGCAAGGGCTGGTACGACGTCAGTGACCGCCTGGACAACGAAGACCAGTACCACCTCAACGCCATCGCGTTCGTCAAAGACGCCGGCCTGTTTATCGTCGGCGAGCAGGGCAGCATGTTCCGCTCCAGCGACGACGGGCAAACCTGGGAAAAACTTGAAGGCCCCTATGAGGGCTCGCTGTTTGGTGTGATCGGCACCGCGCAGCCGCAAACCCTGCTGGCCTACGGCTTGCGCGGCAATCTGTTTCGGTCCACGGATTTTGGCAGCACCTGGGAGCCGGTGGAGTTGCAGGCCGCCCGTGGCGCCCTGGAGTTCGGCTTGTCAGGCGCGACCCTGCTGGACGATGGCTCATTGGTGGTGGTCGGCAACGGTGGCAGCGTAGTGGTGAGCCACGACGATGGCCTGACCTTCAGCGTATTCAATCGCCCGGACCGCATTTCGTTATCGGCGGTTACGGCGGCGGGCAATGGCAACTTGATTCTGGTGGGGCAGGGCGGCGTTCGCGCGGCCACGGCAACCGGCGCTGAGCTGACCCAGCAAGCCCAGGCAAAATAATAAGAAGGCGGGGATCTACATGAGCAGTCATCACAACGACAAGGCGACGTTTCTGGAACGCCTGATTTTCAACAACCGCCCGGCAGTGATCGTCATCTGCCTGCTGGTCAGCATCTTCCTGTTCTGGCAGGCGACGCTAATCCGGCCGTCCACCAGCTTCGAAAAAATGATCCCCCTCAAACACCCCTTCATCGAGAAGATGATGGAGCACCGTAACGACCTGGCGAACCTGGGCAACACGGTACGGATCTCGGTGGAGGCCAAGGACGGCGACATCTTCTCCAAGGAGTACATGGAGACCCTGCGTCAGATCAACGACGAGGTGTTCTACATCTCCGGCGTCGACCGCTCCGGCCTCAAGTCCCTGTGGAGCCCCAGCGTACGCTGGACCGAAGTGACCGAAGAGGGTTTTGCCGGCGGCGAAGTGATCCCGCAAAGCTACAACGGCTCCCCCCAAAGCCTCGACCAGTTGCGCAATAACGTGCTCAAGTCCGGCCAAGTCGGGCGCCTGGTGTCCAACGATTTCAAGTCGAGCATCGTGGATATACCGTTGATGGAGTCCTACCCGGACCCGGCTGATCAGGGCAAGCTGCTGGCCCTGGACTACCAGAAGTTTTCCCACGAGCTTGAAGACAAGATCCGCACCAAGTTCCAGGAACAGAACCCCAACGTCCAAATCCATATCGTCGGCTTCGCCAAGAAAGTCGGCGACCTGATCGATGGCCTGATCATGGTGGTGCTGTTCTTCGGCATCGCCTTCGTCATCACCCTGGTGCTGTTGTACTGGTTCACCTGGTGTATCCGCAGCACCATCGCGGTATTGATCACCACGTTGGTGGCGGTGGTCTGGCAACTGGGGCTGATGCATGCCCTGGGTTTCGGGCTTGATCCCTACTCGATGCTGGTGCCGTTCCTGATTTTCGCCATCGGTATTTCCCACGGTGTGCAGAAGATCAACGGTATCGCCCTGCAATCAAGCGATGCCGACAACGCCCTGACCGCCGCCCGCCGTACGTTCCGCCAGTTGTTCCTGCCGGGGATGATCGCGATCCTCGCCGATGCGGTAGGCTTTATCACCTTGCTGATCATTGATATCGGGGTGATTCGCGAACTGGCCATTGGCGCGTCCGTCGGTGTGGCGGTAATCGTATTCACCAACTTGATCCTGCTGCCGGTAGCTATCTCCTACGTCGGCATCAGCAAGCGCGCCATCGAGCGCAGTAAGAAGGATGCGGTCCGCGAGCATAGTTTCTGGCGCCTGCTGTCGAAATTCGCCAGCCCCAAAGTGGCCCCAGTGTCGATCTTCCTGGCACTGATCGCTTTTGGTGGCGGCCTCTGGTACAGCCAGAACCTGAAAATCGGCGACCTCGACCAGGGCGCACCGGAGCTGCGTCCGGATTCGCGCTACAACAAGGACAACAACTTCATCATCAGCAACTACTCCACCAGCTCCGACGTGCTGGTGGTAATGGTCAAGACCAAGGCTGAGGGCTGTTCGCGCTATGAAGCCATGGCGCCCATCGACCAGTTGATGTGGAAGATGCAGAACACCGAGGGCGTGCAGTCGGCGATCTCCCTGGTGACCGTATCCAAGCAGATGATCAAGGGCATGAACGAGGGCAACCTGAAATGGGAAACCCTGTCGCGTAACCCCGACGTGCTGAACAATTCCATTGCCCGCGCCGACGGCCTGTACAACAACACGTGCTCGCTTGCGCCCGTGCTGGTGTTCCTCAACGACCACAAGGCCGAAACCCTCGACCGCGCAGTGCATGCGGTGCAGGACTTCGCCAAGGAGAACAACAAGGACGGCCTGGAATTCATCCTCGCCGCCGGTAACGCCGGGATCGAGGCGGCCACCAACGAGGTGATCAAGGAATCCGAGCTGACCATACTGATCCTGGTCTACCTGTGCGTGGCAACCATGTGCATGATCACCTTCCGCTCCTGGGCGGCGACCCTGTGCATCGTCCTGCCGCTGGTATTGACCTCGGTGCTGGGCAACGCGCTGATGGCGTTCATGGGTATCGGCGTCAAGGTTGCGACCCTGCCGGTGGTGGCCCTGGGCGTGGGGATTGGCGTGGACTACGGCATCTACATCTACAGCCGCCTGGAAAGTTTCCTGCGGGCCGGGTTGCCATTGCAGGAAGCCTATTACCAGACCCTCAAGTCCACCGGTAAAGCCGTGCTGTTTACCGGCCTGTGCCTGGCGATTGGCGTGGCAACCTGGATTTTCTCGGCCATCAAGTTCCAGGCTGACATGGGCCTGATGCTGACCTTCATGCTGCTGTGGAACATGTTCGGCGCGCTGTGGCTGTTGCCGGCGCTGGCGCGGTTCCTGATCAAGCCGGAGAAGCTGGCGGGGCAGAAGGGCAATTCGTTGTTTGCCCACTGATACATTGCCGTCACCCAAAACGCCGTGGCCTGTGCCACGGCGTTTTGCATTGCGCCATCTTAGGTCGATGCAACAATTTGACCTATCATGAGGTCTTTCCTCTTGATGATTGATGGTTATGACTGCCGACACTGCCACCTTGCTGAAAACCCTTTCCACCAGCGACATGCTGGAAATCGACGGCCTGCACGCCTTTGATTTCACATTGGATGACCAGCACTTGCTGATCGAGTGCATGGACGGTCGGGTTAACAAACGCTGGAATTTCAGCCTGGAGCAGATCAACGCCGCGACCTTTGATCAGACCTTGCAAAGCTGGACCATCACGGGTGATACAGGTGAGCACCGCCTGGTCTGCCTGAGCGCCTTCACTGGCAATAATAACGACGAGGATGAAGCGGATGATGATGCGTAAATTCTGGCCCTTGCTGATGGCCGGCAGTGTCGGCGCGATGTCGGTGCAGGCCGCGCCGGTCGACACCTTTGAGTTGCTGGTGGGCACCTACACCGCAGGCACCAGCGAAGGGATCTACCGCCTGCAGTTCGACAGCCGCACCGGCCAGCTCAACGGCAAACCGGTGCTGGCCGCCAAGGCGGCCAACCCGTCCTGGCTGACCTTGTCCAAGGACCAGAAGCGCCTGTTTGTGGTCAATGAAAACGGCCCCGGCCAGAAAGATCTGGTCGGTCGTGTCAGTAGCTACAGCATTGATCCGAAAAACCATTCGTTGACCCTGATTAATCAGGTGCAGAGCCTGGGCAACGAGCCGACCCATTCCAGCCTTGCTGCGGATGGCCGTTTTCTGTTTGTCGCCAACTATTCGGTACTGGAAGATCCGGGTGGCAGCCTCGCCATCCTGCCGGTGGACGCAGACGGCAAGCTGTCGCCACCTGTTCAACTGAGCGCGCACCCGGCCAGCCGGGTCAATCCTGAGCGCCAGGCGTCCAACCATGTGCATTCGGTGGTGTCCTCGCCGGATGGCAAGTACGTGTTTGTTCAGGACCTGGGTGCGGACAAGATTTTTGCCTACCACTACGATCCCAAGGCCAACCATGAACTGCCACTGACCCCGGCCGACCCTGCGTTTGTGCAACTGCCACCGGGCAGCGGCCCGCGTCACCTGCTGTTCTCCGCAGACGGCAAGCACGCCTGGCTGACCACCGAGATGAGCGCGCAAGTGGCCGTGTTCGACTACAAGGATGGCAAGCTGACCCAGAAGCAATTGGTCGACTTCGCTGCCGGGCAACCGGTCTCGGACAAGGCCGGTGCAGCGTTGCACACTTCAAGCGACGGCAAGTTCCTTTACGTGAGCAACCGTGGCACCGCCAACCAGATGCTGGTATTTGCCATCGACCTGGCCACTGCGCAGTTGAAGGAAATCCAGCGACGCTCGGTGGAAGGCGATCATCCCCGGGAGTTCGCCCTGGACCCCAGCGGCAAGTTCTTGCTGATCGCCAACCAGAAAAGTAATGAAATCGTGGTGGTCGAGCGTGATGCCAAGACCGGCCTATTGGGTAAAACCGTGCAGAAATTGCCGATCGACGCCCCCAGCGACATCAAGTTTCTGGTGCGACAATAAGCCACAGGCCCCGCCTCCTTCTATTAATGTCAGTGATAACAGCTACTGTTTCAAAGAGTTTCTGCGCGTAAGCCCCCGGGCGTAAGTTTGCTTCAAGGCCTTCACAGGCCACCAAGCCAACCGAACACAAGGGTTACCGACATGAACTTCAATCTATTCTCGATCATTGCCGCTTCTGCTATCTCCGCTAGCGTGGCCCTGCCTGCCAGCGCCAGTGTTGAAATCAGCGGCAAAAAATCCAGTACCAATACCTACACCCAAAAATACCTGCAACAAAGCGCCAACTTCTACGCAGCGCTGGACCACAAAATCCAGAACTGAGCGCTTTACCTGACTCCTGTAGGAGCGAGGGGGACGCCTAGTTCTTGCTCGCGAAGAACTCAAGGACGCCGCGTTGATTCAGACTGCACGCGTTATCGTTGACGACCTTCGCGAGCAAGCTCGCTCCTACAGCGCTTCAGGTACATCCGCATTTGTGGCGAGGGGGCTCGCCCCCGTTGGACTGCGCAGCAGTCCCATTTTGGGGCCGCTTCGCGACCCAACGGGGGTAAACCCCCTCGCCACAGGTTTCTTGCTCACCTCAAGATTTTCTTAAGTGAACAGCATTGCGCTCCTACAGGGGTTTTGCCATTACGGCGATGAACAACGGTGACTCAAGGAACCGCTGTAACCAAGCTTGCAACCGCGGATAGGGCGCCTGGGCAAACCACTCCCGATCCACATGCGCGAACTGCCGCACAAACGGCGCCAGTGCCACATCCGCCAGGCTCAAGTGCCCGGCCAGCAAGTATTCCCGCCCGGCCAGCAAGGCCTCCAGCTTCAACAAAAACACTTCACCTTCGGCCCGGTAGTGCTCCATTGGCTGATCCGGGTAGCGCTCGGAGTATTTGTAGCGATTCAAGTGAACCTTGAACCCCTGGTCATTCTCTTCAATCAGCTCAGCCATAAGCGCCCGTGCCACCGGATCGTCCTTGAGCAACCAATCATCAGGGTCATTCTGCGCGAGGGCCCACCCCATGATCGCCAGGCTTTCATCAATCACTCGGCCGTCGATGCACAACACCGGAACCGTGCCCTTGGGCGACAGCGCCAGCATCTCGGCTGGTTTGGCCTTGAGGCTGACCTCGACAATCCGCACCGCCAGCCCCGAGTAACGCAATGCCATCCGCGCGCGCATGGCATAGGGGCAGCGGCGAAACGAATACAGCGCAGCCCCGATCACTTGACCTCCAGGGTGCTCAAGCCATTGCCCTGACGCTTGACCTGGATTTGCACCGGAATTCGCTCATGCATTTCCTGCACATGGGAAATTACCGCCACCTTGCGCCCCTGAGCCTGCAAGCCATCCAGGGCATCCATCGCCAATTGCAGCGACTCGGGATCAAGGCTGCCGAAGCCCTCGTCGATAAACAGCGATTCGATCTTCAAGGTGCTGGATGCCATCGACGCCAGCCCTAACGCCAGGGCCAACGACACCAGGAACGTCTCGCCCCCGGACAGTGAATGCACCGAGCGGGTTTCGTCGCCCATTTCCGTGTCCAGCACCAACAGGCCGAGCATGCTGCCACCGCGCTTGAGGCGGTAGCGGCGCACCAGTTGGCGCAGTTGCACGTTGGCGTGGTGTACCAGCAGGTCGAGGTTGTAGGCCTGGGCGATCTTGCGGAACTTGTCGCCGGTGGCTGAACCGATCAGCGTCTCAAGCCGAGCCCAGCGCTGCCATTCGTCATAGGCTTTGGCTGTCGTAAGCGCCAGGGCTTGGTTGGCGTCCTGGCGGCGCTGGTCTTCGGCTTGCTGGGCGCGTAGTTCGGCGCAGTGCTTTTCGCCCGTGGAGAGCTGGCTGTTGAGTTCGTTCAGGGCGCTGTCGAGCTGGGCTACATCAAGGTTGTCGTTATGCAGGGCCTGGTGATCCTTGAGTCGTTGTTCGCGTTCTTGCAGCAACACCTTGGCTTGTTCGACGGCTTTTTCGCTCTGTTGCAGCTGCTGGCGCAGTTGCGTGAACTGTTGATCATCCACCTTCAATAACTGCGCCAAACCGTCGTCATTCAGTTCCGGGTGCAGGGCGCGCCAGTCGGCGACTCTTGCGCTCAGTGCCTGCTGCTCGGCCTCCAACGCCTGTTGGCGCTCCCGCTGGGCCTTGAGATCGGCGGCCAATTGGATCAGTTGGCTGGCGGTGTCTTGCAGTTGCTGATTGGCTTGGCTGTCGCTGCGCCGCGCGTGTTCGACAGCCTGGTCCAGATGCTGTTGCCAGTGCTCGGCGCGGGTATGTTCGCCGAGCAGTTGAGTGAGTTTTTCCTGGGCGATTTGCTGCTGGGCGCTGAGGTCGACCAATTGTTGTTGAGCCACGTCCAACTGTTGCTGACGGTGCGTCTGTTGGACCTGTTCCTTTTCCAGGGTCTGTTGACGCTGTTGCTGTTCGGCGAGTTCTTCGCGCTGGTGGTCCAGTTGTTCCAGGCGTTGGCTGATCTGCTGATCAAGCTGCATGAACGTGGCCGCAGGCTCGCTGCGCAGGCCTTCGAGGGTCTCGGCCGGGAGTAGGCTGGCGAAGGCACTGAGTTCTTCGTCCAGGCGTTCGCGGTCATTGGCCAGTTCCCGTTGCTGGTCCACTAGCTGTTGGCGGGCCTGCTGGCTGGCGTCCTGGGCGGCTTGCAGTTGTTGCTGCATACGCCCGGCGTTTTGTTGCAGGTTGAGCAGGGCGCCCTGGCGCTGTTCGTCCTGGGTGATGCTTTGGCTGAGTTGGCTTAACTGCTGGCTCAGCCAGGCATCGCGTTTGGCGGCGTCCTGATTGAGCAGTGCCGCCGAGAGCGGATGGGCTTCGATGCTGGGGGCCAGGGCTTGCTGTTCTGTCGCGACATCCTGTTGCTGGCGTAAAAGCTCCTTTTGCCGGGCGATCAGTTCTCCCAGCTCTGTGCGCAACGCGTCTACTTTTTCTTTGAGCACATCAACCGATTGACGGGCGTTGCTCACTTCATCTTCGTCGTGGCGTTCAAGACTGCTGAGCAAGACGTCAGATGAGTGATAGGGATGATCGATGCTGCCACAGACCGGGCAGGGTTGATCAGACTCCAATTGTTCACGCAATGTCTGAACGTTGACATCCCGAGCCAAGCGCTGGCGCTCCAACAGCTGCAGGATGACGGTAAGAGTTTGCTCCGCGACGGCAAGATCAGCCTTGGCCTGGATGCCTACCCGGTTGAATTCTTCGCGCTGTTGCTTGGCTGCCAATTGGTTAGCATTCAGGTCGTCTGCACGCTTTTCCAGTCTTTGATGGCTGTCCCACAGCCGCGCCAAATCCTCGAAGGCCCGCTGTTGCTTGCGGTTGTCCTGCAACAGGCTGCCCAGCAACTGAATCTGCTCGGCCACGGCATGGGGCTCGGCGCCGGCTTCGTGGTACAGCAGGTCCAGGGTGTTGCGTTGTTCTGCCAGTTTGTCGGCGAGCGTGGTTGCGCGTTGTTCCAGTTGCGGCAGTTCGGCCTGGCCTTTGTTGAGGCGATTGCCGGTCAGCATGAGCTTTTGCAGGCTGTCGCGGTAGGCAGTCCAGGCGTTGCCCAGGGAGGCGAGGGTGGCGCTGCGCTCCAACTGTGCCGCGAGCTGTTGCAGGCGTGTGACGACCTTTTTTTGTTGGTCGAGCAGGCTGTTTACCGTGGCCTGGCCCTGGGTGAAGGCGGCTTCGGTATGCTGCTTGTGCGCCTCGCTTTGGCTTAAGTCGTTGGTCAGTCGGGCGAGGGTGCTCTGTTCGTCGAAGGCCTGGCGCAGCAGTGGCACGGCGTCGCTTTGCTGTTTCAGCGCTTGGGTCAACGCCGCTTGCGCAGCGGCTTGCTGCTGTTGCAACTGATCCTGGCGGGAGTGCAGAGTGCTCTGTTGTTCAAGGTGCTGCGCAATCTGTAGCGCCAGTGGGTTGAGTTGGGTGGCCAGCTCAGTTTGCCGGGCGAAGTGGTGACGCTGCGGCGCGAGTTGTTCCAGGCGGCTCAAGTCCAGGCGTTGCTGGTTTTGCCCCAGCCAGTCCTGTTCGGCCTGTTGCAGTTGCTCAACGGCGTGTTGTTGGCGTTCCTGCCATTCGCGCAATTCCTTGAGCCAGGTGTGTTGCAGCTCAAGCTGCTTGAGCTGAGCCTGTTGGGTCTTGAGTTGCTGCTGGGCTTCGTTGAAGCATTGATCCAGTTCGACGCGAGCTTCGGCAGGCAGCGGCGTGACACCGGTAGCTTGGTCGAGCAGCAGCTTGTGGGCGTCCTTGGCGTCCTTGGCCTTGTCGAAGGCGCGCCGGCCCAGTTGGGTGTAAAGCGCGGTGTCGGTGAGCTTTTCCAACAGCTCGCTGCGTTCGTTGTCATTGGCCTTGAGGAAGGCGCTGAACTCACTTTGCGCCAGCAGCACGGCGCGGGTGAATTGCTCGAAGTTCAAGCCCAGGGCCAGTTCCAGCTGGGTTTTGTATTCGGTTTTCTGACTGGCCAGCAGTTGCTCGCTGTCCAGGTCGATCAGGCTTTGCCGGCTGTTTTGCAGTTTTCCGCTGGCCTTGTCACGGGCGCGGTTGGCTTCCCAGCGCGCGCGGTAGCGCCGACCGCTGACGCCGACAAAATCCACTTCGGCATAGCCGCCACCAGTACCGCGACGAATCAGCGTGCGCGGATCACCGATGGAAATATCCGAATCGGCATCGGGCATTTTCGCCTGTCCGGTATCTCCCAGTCTTGGCACCGCGCCAAACAGCGCCAGGCACAAGGCGTCGAGTAAGGTGCTTTTACCGGCGCCTGTAGGCCCGGTAATGGCGAACAACCCGGCACTGGCCAGGGGCTCGGCGGTGAAGTCGATTTCAAAGGGGCCGGCCAGGGAGGCAAGGTTTTTCAGGCGAATGGCGAGGATCTTCATGGTTGTTCACCCGCCTGTTGCACTTCCTGGAGCAGCACGGCGAAATCCTTCAAGGTCTGTTCGTCTACTTCATTGCCGTAGCTTTCCAGCCAGGCGCGGCTGAACAACTCCTGGGGCGTGAGCTGGTCCAGTTCGATCAGGCGATCCTCATGACTGTCTTCGCAATTACCTGAGCCTGCGTATTCGGCGGCGATACGCACCAGGCGCACGGCCTTGCCTTGCAGGGCGTTTTCCACTTGCTGGCGCAGGTCGGGCTGGGGCTCGTCGAGGCGCACGCGCACTTCCAGCCAGGGCTGGCGTTGGGTTTCGGCCAGCAGATCGATGTCGGGCAAGTCCGCCAGTTGCTTGAGGATGTCGGCCAAGGGCGCGGCTTCCAGGCGTTGCAGGTTGACTGCCCGGGGAATCAGGCGGGATTCGACGCTGACCAGCGTCTCGCCGTCCAGTTGCACATCGAGAATCTGGTGCTGATAGCCGATTTCGGAAAACGACAGCGGAATCGGCGAGCCGCAATAACGAATGCGCTCCTCGCCATTGACCCGCTGGGGCTTGTGCAAATGACCGAGGGCGACATAGCTGACACTGGCATCGAACAGACTGGCCGGCAGTGCTTCGGCATTGCCGATGATCAGGCTGCGCTCGGAGTCTTCCGAGACCGAGCCACCGGCCATGTGCGCATGGCTGATGGCGACCAGCGCCTGGCCCGGCTGGCGCTTGGCGTTGGCTGCGGCGATCAGCCATTCATGGACCTGGCCAATGCCGCGCAGGTAATCGTCACCCAAGTGAGCGCCGGTGACTTGCGCCGGACGCAGGAAGGGCAGGGCCAGGCACCATCCGGCAATCGTGCCGTCTGCTGCAGGTAAGGGAATCAGCAGCCGCTCCACATCCAGCTGCCCATCATCCAGCCACAGCACCTGGCCCAGCGCATGGGTGCGCAGGCGGCGCATCAACGGCGCGGGCAGCTCGATGCGCGAGCCGGAATCATGGTTGCCGGCGATCATCACGATGGTCAGCGCGGGGTTTTGTTCGTGGGCGCTGATGATGAAGTCATACAGACGCTCCTGGGCCTTGAGCGGCGGGTTAACCGTATCAAAGATATCGCCGGCGATCAGCAGCACGTCGGGGCGGTGCTGGCCCAGTTGGCCCAGCAGCCAGTCGAGGAAACAGGCGTGTTCGAAGTCGCGTTCCTGGCCGTGGAGGTTTTGGCCAAGGTGCCAGTCGGAGGTGTGGAACAGACGCAAGGCGAACTCCGTGAAGAAGATGAAAAGGAGGGGAGTTTACCCGTAAATGCCTGCACGCTTGCACCCATGCGCAGTACTCAAGCCTTGCGCGGAGCGTCCCAGGCGGCATCTGGTTCTAAAGCCAGGCACTACTTGGGATACAACGGCGGCAAGCTGGTGTTGTCCGTCACCGGGTCCTGCGCCCGCTCGGCCATCGGAATTGCCTTCACCGCCCGCCACAATTCCTCACCCTGCCAATACTGGCCAGTCTCGCTGTAGAGGGCGCCGTTCAAGCCATCCAAAGCATCAGACAACGGTACAAACCGCGCCGCCATGTCCGCCAGGGTTTCCGGCTGTTGCCGGGCCCAGGCATCCAAAGCCTGACGAGTAGCCTGAGGATCGTTGGCCTGGCTGGTACGCTTGAGATCGTCCAGCAGGGTGCGCGGGCTCGGTCCAGTTTGTGCGGCGCGCAGGATCGCCGGCTGCCAGCGGGCACGCCACCACAGGCCGAAGCCCAGCAGGGTGGTGCAGGCCAGGATCAGGCTGCTCAGTTGCCAGATCCACAGTGACTCATTGTCCGGTGCGGTGATCACCGTCGGGGTGGCCGGGGTGTCCACCACCAGGCTCGGGTTGTTCGCCACCTGTACGGTGCGAGCCGGCAGGCTGGTGCGTTCCAGGTGGTCTTCGTGGGTGTTCCACCACACCACTTCCACTGCCGGCAGCTCCAGGGAGCCGACCCGGTTGGGCACCAGGGCTTCACGGTCTTCACGGCTGCCGATCACGCCACGCTCGCTGTTCTGGTTGCTCAGCACTGGCTGGTCCGGGTAGCGGCGCAAACCGTTGATCTCGGTGACCGGCAGCGGTGGCAGTTGCGAGCTGGACAGGCCTTCGGCCTTGAGGGTCAGGCTGCGGGTCAGGGAATCAGCGACCTGGGCGTGGTCCGGTTCCGGGTTCCAGCTTTCGCTCAGGCTCAAACTGCTGGCCGGCAACCACGGTGCATCGGCCGGGTACAGGGCGGGCTTGGCCTTGACCTTCAGGGGGATTTCGGATGAGCTGACATGCATCAGCTTGCCGGGTTTCGGCCCCTGGGGCCTGGCGTCCTGGGTGGGGCGCGGCTCCACCAGAGTTGCACTGAATATCTGCGCCGGAATCAGCAACTCGCCACTGTGCTGCGGGTAGATGGCATAGCGCATCTCGATCACCCCATGGCGAATGCCATTGATGACTTTTTCGTAGGTGCGCGACTCTCCGAGTTGCTCGGTACGGGCATCGGGAATCTGCAACGGGGTCAGGTTGCTGTCGTCGTACAGCGACACCGAATGGTAGATGCGCAAGGTCAGCAGGGCCTGGGCCTGGACGTACACCGAGCTCTGGTCGAGGCTGGCGTCAATGAAGATCGGCGCCAGTTGGGTCTTGGTGTTCTGGCTGGCAGTTTCGATGACTTGCAGGGTGATCGGCTGGGTCTTGACCTCACCGAGCTGCAACGATGGAATCACTACGGTGCCGTTGACCTTGGGTAACAGGGTGATGATCCAACGGGTGGTCGCATGATTGTCGGTGCCCAAGGTGGTGAGCTGGTTGACCTGGCGGGTGCCGCGTACTTCGAACAGCAGCTCCAGGGGCGACAGGTCCGGCTTGCCGAACAGGGTGACGTCGTTGGATTCCACGGTCAGCTCCACCGTCTCCCCGGAGTTCAGGCGGCTGCGGTCGACACTGGCGACTAGGTCCGAAGCCTGGGCCTGGCAGGCCCACAGCGCGAGTGAGAGGAGAAGGGCGGTGCAGCGGCTCATCGAGTCTTGTCCTGATGTTGTTGCTGTTCGTACCAGAATTTACGTCGCAGCAGCTCGCCGGGGTTGTCCGGGATCTGCCGCAGCCATTGTTCCAGGGCCTGGCGGTGCTCGCCGTCAAGCGGGTTGCCGGTAGGGTGCAAGGGTGGGGTGGTGGTTTGTTCGTCACCCAGTTCGCTGCCCGGTACTTCGTTGCCGCCGGCAGGCGGCGTATCGCCGGGCGGCGTTTCGCTGCTGCCGGCCTGGCCGCTGCCGGGTGTGGATTGTTCGCCGCCGGATGCGCTCTGGCCACTGGTGCCCGGTTGCGCAGTCTGGCCGGGTTGGGTGGTTTCGTCATCCTCGTTCTTGGAGGGCTTGTCGGGTTCGGGCTCTGGTTCTTCCTGTAGCAGTTTTTCGATCAGGGCCTTGTTCTTCAGCGCCGGTTGTAAGTCCGGTCGGGCTTCCAGAGCCTGTTCATAGGCGTCCAGGGCCGCTTCCAGCTCACCGCTCCTGGCCAGGGCATTGCCGCGATTGTAATGGGAATAGGCGTCGCTGCCTTCGGCAAAACGCTTGGCGGCGCCGGCATAGTCACCGGCTTCGTACAGCGCCACGCCTTGCCATTGCGGGTTTTCGAAGTGTTCGGCGGCCTCGCTGGGGCGTTTTTTCTTGAGCAGGTACTGGCCCTGTTGGTCCGGGCGCAGCCACAGGTCCTGGAAGTCGAAGGCGTAGCTTGGCTGCGGTGCGCCCAGCAACAGCAAGGGCAGGAAGAACAGCCAGCCACGACGGCCAGCGCAGGCGGCGAGCAGCAATAGCGGAAGGAGTAGCCAGTAACCCTGGTCGGCCCAGGTGTCCAGTTGCAGTAGCTGGCCGTCGTTGCGCAAGGCTTGCGGGCCGTCGAGCAGGCCGAGGTTGCGCAGGTCCTTGTCGTCCAGGCGCGCTTGCCGGTAGCGACCGCCCATTTCGCTGGCGAAGGCCTTGAGGGTCGGACTGTCGAGGCGTGGTATCAGGATTGCGCCCTGATCGTCCTTGAGGAACTCGCCGCTCTCTTGAGTCACCGGGGTGCCTTCACGGCTGCCGATGCCGAGGACCGACAGGCTCGGTGCTTGACTGCCTTGCAGTAGCAGGCGAATGCCCTGGCGTTCTTGTTTGGACAGCGACGAGCCAATCAGCAGCAAGCGCCCCTGGCCCAGTCCGCCGTGCTTAAGCAGGCTCAAGGCTTTTTCCACGGCCAGGTCGGCGCGGTGGCCGGCCTCGGGCATGATCGAGGGACGCAGGGCTTCCAGCAGGTTGTGGCTGGTGGCCAGGTCATCCGACAGCGGCACCAGGGTGTGGGCGCTGCCGGCATAGACGACGATGGCGGTCTGCGCGTCGCTGCGGGCCTGAAGCAGGTCGAACAACTTGCGCCGCGCCTGTTCCAGGCGATTGGGTGGGCTGTCGGTGGCGAGCATTTCCGGGGTCAGCTCCAGCAGTACCACCAGCGGGTCCGCGGGTTTTTGGCTGGTCAGCTCCACACGCTGCCAGCTGGGGCCGAGCAAGGCCAGCACCGCCAGCAGCCAGGCCAGGCCCAGCAACAGCCATGGTGATTTACTTTCCCGGCCATTACCGCCACTGAGCAACGCGGCGTGAAAGGCCGGCGGCAGAATCATCTGCCAGCGCCCGGCGCGCTTTTGTCGATGCCATAACTGCCACAGTAACCAGCCGAGCACCGGCAGCAGCAACAGCCACCAGGGATGGAACCAGTGCGGCCACAAAGTGATCATCGACGCCTCCGCAAACGCAAGCGTTTGAGGCGCTGACGCCATTCAGGGTGCTGTTGCAGAAAGTGGCGCTTGCTGAATATTTTTTGTACAAGTCGGTTGAAAAGCCGTTGCAGGGCGTTGTCCGGCCAGCGTTCGTGGATGACCAGCAGCATGCTGAGGATCAGCGCCAGGGCCAGTGGGCCGCTGTAGAGCGCCTGGGCCGGGCGGGCCTGGGTGGGTTGCTGAGTCACTGGCTCAAGCTGGTCGAGGGTTTCCTTGATTGCTTGCAGTTCCTCACTGTCGCGGGCCCGGAAGTAGCGGCCACCAGTGACCTCGGCAATGGCCTTGAGGGCCGGCTCGTCGAGGTCCAGGCTCGGGTTGAGGCCGAGCATGCCCAGGGTGCCGGTTTGTTCGGGGTCGGCGCCAATGCCGATGGGGTAGATCTTCACGCCTTCTTCGGCGGCCAGGCGGGCAGCAGTCAGCGGGTCGATTTGGCCACCGTTGTTGGCGCCGTCGGTTACCAGGATCAGCACCCGGCTTTGTGCCGGCCGCTGGCGCAGGCGTTTGAGGGCCAGGCCAATAGCATCACCGATGGCGGTGTTTTTCCCGGCTATACCAATGCGGGCCTCATCCAGCCAGGTGCGCACGGTACGTCGGTCAAAGGTCAGCGGCGCTTGCAGGTAGGCCTGGCTGCCGAACAGGATCAGGCCGACGCGGTCGCCTTCGCGGCCTTCAAGGAAGTCGCCAAGCAGGTGCTTGACCAGGCTCAGGCGGCTGACATCTTCGTCCTGCCACTGCATATCGGGGAAGTCCATTGAACCGGACACGTCCACCGCCACGAGCAAGTCGCGACCGCTGGCGGCTATCGGCAAGGGTTCGCCGAGCCATTCCGGGCGTGCGGCGGCGGTCAACAGCAGCAGCCACAGGACCACGAACGGCGCTTGCTGGCGCCAGCCTGGCAGATTCACTCGGGCACGGCGGCGCGCTAGGCCTTCCAGGTCGCCGAGGAAACTGACTTTCAGGGCGGGCTCGCCGCTGTCGGCCGTTGGCAGGATGATTCGCAGCAACCAGGGCAATGGCAGCAGGGTGAAGATCCACGGCCAGGCGAACTCAAACATGTTTGCGAATCCAGGTGTCGACGGCCTGGGTCAGGCCGGCGATGGCCTTGTCGTCGAGTTTGCATTCTGGCTTGTAGGCGCCTTCCACCAGTACCATCCAGCGTGTAAGCCCGGCGGCCGGGCAACGGTTGTCGAGGAACGCCAGCCATTTGCGACCGTTGAGGGTGTGGCTCTGGCTATAGGGGTAGTCGTTGCGACACAGGCGCTTGAGCAGGCCGTTGAGTTGCTGCAGCCAGGCACCGGCCGGGGCGCCGTCGTAGGGTTTGGGCATCAGCGCCAGTTCCGCCAGGGCGGCGATGCGCAGCGGGTCGAGGGGCTGTTCGGCACGGGCCAGCGGGCGCTTGGTCGGCAGGAAGCGGCGCAGCGTCCACAGGCCCCAGGCGGCGAGCAGGATGAGCAGCAGCAACAGCCACCAGCCTGGCGCTGGCGGCCAGAAGCCGATGGGCGGCGGGGCGATCAGCGGTTGCAGCTGTTCAAGGCCGTTCATTGCTTTTTGCCCGGACGTTGCGGGTTAAGGTATTCGCGCAACTGCTCGATCATTTCGCTCTGGGTGCTCAAAGGCATGAGCAATATCCGCAGCTTTTGCGCGAGCAACTCCCAGCGCGCGCTACGTGCTTCGGCCTGGGCCTTGTAGGCCTGGCGCAGGTCGAAATTCAGGGTGTCGATTTCCAACTGTGCGCCGCGTTCGGCAAACCGCAGCAGCCCAGCGGCGGGCAGGGCATGGTCCAGCGGGTCAGAGACCGGCAACAGCAGCAGGTCGCAGTGCCGTGACAGCAGGCTAAGCTGTTGCTCGGCGCCTTCGGTGAGGGCGCGTTCGTCGCAGATTACGATTACCAGGCTACCGGGGCGCAAAACTTCCCTGCCACGGCGCAAGGCCATGCCGAGGGCATCGTGGTCCGGCAGGCTTTCGGTGTTCAGGCTCTGGTTGACCCGCACCAGACGGTTGAGCAGTTGCAGCAGGCTTTGCTTGCTGCGCCGCGGCTTGATTTCGTAATGCTCGTTGTCGCCGAACACCAGCCCGCCAACACGGTCGTTATGCCCCAGTGCCGCCCAACCGATCAGGCTCGCCGCCTGGGCCGCCAGCACCGACTTGAACATCAGCCCCGAGCCGAAGAACAACCGGCAGCTTTGCTCCACCATGATAAAGATCGGCCGCTCCCGCTCTTCGTGGAACAGCTTGGTGTGGGGTTCCTGGGTGCGGGCGGTGACGCGCCAGTCAATGGTGCGCACATCGTCCCCGGCCTGGTAGACCCGCACCTGATCGAAGTCGACACCGCGACCCCGCAGTTTCGAGTGGTGTAAGCCGATCAACGGGCTGCGCTGGCTCGGCGTGGAAAACAGTTGCACTTCCCGCACGCGATGACGCATCTCGATCAATTCGCTCAGGGTGACGCGGGTACCATCGCCAGTGCTCATGGGGGTCAAGCGACGGCAACGACGTCGAGAATGCGTTGCACCACACGGTCCTGGTCAATGCCGGCCGCTTCGGCCTCGAACGACAGAATGATCCGGTGGCGCAGCACGTCGAAGAGCACCGCCTGGATATCTTCGGGGCTGACAAAGTCGCGACCGGCCAGCCAGGCGTGGGCCCGAGCGCAACGGTCGAGGGCAATCGAGCCCCGGGGGCTGGCGCCATAGGCAATCCATTCGGCCATTTCCGGGTCGAACTTGGCCGGGGTTCGGGTGGCCATCACCAGTTGCACCAGGTACTCCTCCACGGCGTCGGCCATGTACAGGCCAAGGATTTCCTTGCGCGCAGCGAAGATTGCTTGCTGGCTGACCCGGCGCTCGGGCTTGGTTTCACCGTTGAGGGCTTCGCCGCGGGCCTGCTGCAGGATGCGCCGTTCGACGGCGGCATCGGGGAAGCCGATCTTGACGTGCATCAGGAAGCGATCGAGTTGGGCTTCGGGCAGGGGATAGGTGCCTTCCTGCTCGATGGGGTTTTGCGTGGCCATTACCAGAAACAGCGGCGACAGCTCATAAGTACTGCGCCCGACACTGACCTGACGCTCAGCCATGGCTTCGAGCAACGCCGATTGAACCTTGGCCGGGGCACGGTTGATTTCGTCCGCCAGCACCAGGTTGTGGAAGATCGGCCCTTGCTGGAACACGAAACTGCCGGTTTCCGGACGATAGATCTCGGTGCCGGTGATGTCGGCGGGCAGCAGGTCGGGGGTGAACTGGATGCGATGGAACTGCGCTTCGATCCCTTCGGCAAGCTCTTTGATTGCCTTGGTCTTGGCCAGGCCCGGTGCGCCCTCAACCAGCATATGGCCGTCGGCGAGCAGGGCAATGAGCAGGCGCTCGATGAGTTTTTCCTGGCCGAGAATCTGCGTAGAAAGAAAGGTTCGCAGCGCGAGCAGCGCTTCACGATGTTCCATCGTTGACGGTTCCTGGAAAGGTGAGCCTGGGTGCTTGGAAAAACACCGGGGCTTGGGGGCCTTACTTTAATGCATCAGAGGGTGCGGCGACTAACTGCGCGGGGGTATTTTTGGGAGTTGTGGGAAATATCCGAGGTTTTTGCAGGCTGGCACAGACCTTTGTGGCGAGCGAGCAAGCTCCCTCGCCACATTGAGCGGTTTTGGCGGCTAGATTCGGATATAGGTCCCGGTACCCTTGAGAATGTTCTGCAAGGTTTCTTCCACTTCAGCCAAGTCCGAGGCATCGGTGCCGTGGGTGATCTCCAGATGATCACTGCCGCCCAATGCATCCGCATCGGCCGCCGCAATCTCCACCAGCAATCGCGTGGCGCTCAGGGTGATTTTCAGCCCATCCAGGGTCGACGGCTCGTAATCCCAGGTGACCTCCACCTCGTCCTCATCCGGATAACGGGTCAGCATGAACATCTCGCCCTTGTCGCCGTGGCAGCAGAGCATGGCCATGTTGTCTTCTTCGTCATCGCACGGGTTGACGATCAGGTGGGCGGTGGTCAGTTGCATGTCAAATCCTGTCTGGGGGAGGGTGCAGCAGGGCAATTGTGCCATTGCGGCGAATTTTGTGCTGCATCCTGTGTCAGTAGTTGTGGCATGACCTGGCGGGCTGTATCAGTCATTTCCGGTACTCGGAGGGTCAGGATTTGTCTGAAAATGCCAGGTTGCCGAAGTCGCAACCCGCCAGCTGCGTGCCGATGACCGAATATGTCGCAGCATCGCAAGCAGCGGTCTTCCTACACTCGTTAAGCTGCGCAACGGATGAGCGCCTGCCAGGACTCCGACCTGCCCGTCGTACCGTCGTCTGGAAAGCGGCTCATTTTATGTTCGTGGATAGACAGTTGAATGTGACCTCACTGTCTTGTCCAGCTTCACCCACCTGTCACTCTGAATTCGTTATGGTAGACCCCGATCAGAGCTGACGGTCTCCCCGCAAGGGGATAACACGCGACGCTTCCATTAATAACAAGCCCAAGCGGAGTACCACAGATGGCGTTCTTCACCGCAGCCAGCAAAGCCGACTTCCAGCACCAACTGCAAGCGGCACTGGCCCAGCACATCAGTGAACAGGCACTGCCACAAGTGGCGCTGTTCGCTGAACAATTTTTCGGCATTATTTCCCTGGATGAGCTGACCCAGCGTCGCATGTCCGACCTGGCCGGTTGCACCCTGTCTGCCTGGCGCCTGCTTGAGCGCTTTGATCACACCCAACCGCAAGTGCGCGTCTACAACCCCGATTACGAACGTCACGGCTGGCAATCGACTCACACCGCGGTCGAAGTGCTGCACCACGACCTGCCATTTCTGGTGGACTCGGTGCGCACCGAACTGAACCGCCGTGGCTACAGCATCCACACCCTGCAAACCACCGTGCTCAGCGTGCGTCGTGGCAAGAAGGGCGAGTTGTTGGAAGTCCTGCCCAAGGGCACACAGGGCGACGATGTCCTGCAAGAATCGTTGATGTACCTGGAAATCGACCGCTGCGCCAACGCTGCCGAGCTGAGTATCCTGAGCAAGGAACTTGAGCAGGTGCTGGGCGAAGTACGCGTCGCCGTCGCCGATTTTGAACCGATGAAGGACAAGGTCCAGGAACTGCTGGCCGGTATCGACTCCAGCGCCTTCGCCATCGAAGGCGAAGAAAAAGCCGAGATCAAGAGCTTCCTCGAATGGCTGGTGGGCAACCACTTCACCTTCCTGGGCTATGAAGAGTTTGTGGTACGTGACGAGGCAGATGGCGGTCATATCGAATATGACGCCGACTCCTTCCTCGGTCTGACCAAATTGCTGCGCTCCGGCCTCACCGCCGACGACCTGCGCATCGAAGACTACGCTGTCAATTACCTGCGTGAACCGGCCGTCCTGTCGTTCGCCAAGGCAGCACACCCAAGCCGCGTGCACCGCCCGGCCTACCCGGACTACGTGTCGATCCGCCAGATCAACGCCGACGGCAAGGTCATCAAGGAATGCCGCTTCATGGGCCTCTACACCTCTTCGGTGTACGGCGAAAGCGTGCGGGTGATCCCGTATATCCGTCGCAAGGTCGCGGAAATCGAACGTCGTTCCGGCTTCCAGGCCAAGGCGCATTTGGGCAAGGAACTGACCCAAGTGGTCGAAGTCCTGCCCCGCGATGACCTGTTCCAGACCCCGGTAGACGAACTGTTCAGCACTGTGATGTCGATTGTGCAGATCCAGGAGCGTAACAAGATTCGCGTGTTCCTGCGCAAAGATCCCTACGGTCGCTTCTGCTACTGCCTGGCCTACGTGCCGCGTGACATTTATTCCACCGAAGTGCGCCAGAAGATCCAGCAAGTGCTGATGGATCGCCTGAAAGCCTCGGACTGCGAGTTCTGGACCTTCTTCTCCGAGTCCGTTCTGGCCCGTGTACAACTGATTCTGCGGGTTGATCCAAAAAACCGCCTGGACATCGACCCGCTGCTGCTGGAAAAAGAAGTGGTGCAGGCCTGCCGCAGCTGGCAGGACGACTACGCCAGCCTGGTGGTTGAAAGCTTTGGCGAAGCCCACGGCACAAACGTGCTGACAGACTTCCCCAAAGGCTTCCCCGCGGGCTACCGTGAACGCTTTGCCGCGCACTCGGCCGTGGTCGATATGCAGCATTTGCTTAACCTGACCGAAGCCAAGCCGCTGGTGATGAGCTTCTATCAGCCGCTGGGCCACGTGACGGGCCAGCAAGAGCTGCACTGCAAGCTCTATCACGCTGACACGCCGCTGGCGTTGTCCGACGTGCTGCCGATCCTGGAAAACCTCGGCCTGCGCGTGCTGGGTGAATTCCCGTACCGCCTGCGCCACGCCAACGGTCGCGAGTTCTGGATTCATGATTTCGCGTTCACCGCCGCCGAAGGCCTGAACCTCGACATCCAGCAACTGAACGACACCCTGCAGGACGCGTTTGTGCACATCGTCAACGGCGATGCCGAGAACGATGCGTTCAACCGCCTGGTGCTGACCGCCGGCCTGCCATGGCGCGATGTCGCGCTGCTGCGTGCCTATGCCCGTTACCTGAAGCAGATTCGCCTGGGCTTTGACCTGGGTTACATCGCCAGCACCCTGAACAACCACACCGATATCGCTCGCGAGCTGACCCGGTTGTTCAAAACCCGCTTCTACCTGGCGCGCAAACTCACCAGCGACGACCTGGAAGACAAGCAGCAACGTCTGGAACAAGCGATTCTGGCGGCCCTGGACGATG
This sequence comes from Pseudomonas sp. ANT_H4, assembly GCF_008369295.1. Taxonomy (GTDB): domain Bacteria; phylum Pseudomonadota; class Gammaproteobacteria; order Pseudomonadales; family Pseudomonadaceae; genus Aquipseudomonas. The sequence goes on from NZ_VOBG01000005.1 coordinate 238,407, forward strand.
TTCAGGTGCTCAACGAAGACCGCATCCTGCGTCGCTACTTGGACCTGATCAAGGCCACTTTGCGTACCAACTTCTACCAGACTGACGCCAACGGTCAGAACAAGTCGTACTTCAGTTTCAAGTTCAACCCGCATGCGATTCCTGAACTGCCCAAGCCCGTGCCGAAGTTTGAAATCTTCGTTTACTCGCCTCGTGTCGAAGGCGTGCACCTGCGCTTTGGCAACGTTGCGCGCGGTGGCCTGCGCTGGTCGGACCGTGAAGAAGACTTCCGTACCGAAGTGCTGGGCCTGGTAAAAGCCCAGCAAGTGAAAAACTCGGTGATCGTGCCGGTGGGCGCCAAGGGCGGCTTCCTGCCCCGTCGCCTGCCATTGGGCGGCGGTCGGGACGAGATCGCGGCTGAGGGCATTGCCTGCTACCGCATCTTCATTTCCGGCCTGTTGGACATTACCGACAACCTGAAAGACGGCGCCCTGGTGCCACCGTTGAACGTGGTCCGCCACGACGACGATGACCCGTACCTGGTAGTGGCCGCCGACAAAGGCACCGCGACCTTCTCCGACATCGCCAACGGCATTGCCATCGACTACGGCTTCTGGCTCGGCGATGCGTTCGCTTCCGGTGGTTCGGCCGGTTACGACCACAAGAAAATGGGCATCACCGCCAAGGGCGCGTGGGTCGGTGTGCAGCGTCACTTCCGCGAGCGTGACATCAACGTTCAGGAAGACAGCATCACCGTGGTCGGCGTCGGCGATATGGCCGGCGACGTGTTCGGTAACGGCCTGTTGATGTCTGACAAGCTGCAACTGGTCGCGGCCTTCAACCACCTGCACATATTTATCGATCCAAACCCGACCCCGGCTAACAGTTTCGTTGAGCGTCAGCGCCTGTTCGACCTGCCGCGCTCGGCCTGGACCGACTACGACACCAGCATCATGTCCGAAGGCGGCGGTATCTTCTCGCGCAGCGCGAAAAGCATCGCTATCTCGGCGCAGATGAAAGAACGCTTCGACATCAAGGCCGACAAGCTGACCCCGACCGAACTGCTGAACGCCTTGCTCAAGGCGCCGGTGGACCTGTTGTGGAACGGCGGCATCGGTACTTACGTCAAGGCCAGCACCGAAAGCCACGCTGACGTCGGCGACAAGGCCAACGATGCCCTGCGCGTCAACGGCAACGAGTTGCGCTGCAAGGTAGTGGGCGAGGGCGGTAACCTGGGCATGACCCAACTGGGTCGTGTGGAATTCGGCCTCAATGGCGGCGGTTCCAACACCGACTTCATCGACAACGCCGGTGGCGTGGATTGCTCCGACCACGAAGTAAACATCAAGATCCTGCTCAACGAAGTGGTGCAGGCTGGCGACATGACCGACAAGCAACGTAACCAGTTGCTGGCGAGCATGACCGACGAAGTCGGCAGCCTGGTGTTGGGCAACAACTACAAGCAGACCCAGGCCCTATCCCTGGCGGCGCGTCGAGCCTTCGACCGTATTGCCGAGTACAAGCGCCTGATGAGCGACCTAGAAGGCCGGGGCAAGCTGGACCGCGCCATTGAGTACCTGCCTTCGGAAGACCAGCTCATCGAGCGCGCTGCCGTCGGTAAGGGCCTGACCCGTCCGGAGCTGTCGGTGTTGATCTCCTACAGCAAGATCGACCTCAAGGAGGCACTGCTCAAATCCCAGGTGCCGGATGATGACTACCTGACCCGTGACATGGAGACCGCGTTCCCGCCGACCCTGGTGGCCAAATTCTCCGAAGCCATGCGTCGCCATCGTCTCAAGCGCGAGATCGTCAGCACCCAGATCGCCAACGACCTGGTCAACCACATGGGCATCACCTTCGTTCAAAGGCTCAAAGAGTCCACCGGCATGAGCCCGGCGAACGTGGCGGGCGCTTATGTGATCGTGCGTGACATCTTCCATCTCCCGCACTGGTTCCGTCAGATTGAAGCCCTGGATCACCAGGTTTCCGCTGAAGTGCAACTGGCGCTGATGGACGAGCTGATGCGCCTGGGCCGTCGTGCCACACGCTGGTTCCTGCGCAGCCGTCGCAACGAGCAGGATGCGGCTCGTGACGTCGCGCACTTCGGTCCGCACCTGGCGGCGTTGGGCCTCAAGCTCGACGAACTGCTGGAAGGCCCGACCCGCGAAGGCTGGCAGAACCGCTATCAGAAGTACGTCGAAGCCGGTGTGCCGGAGTTGTTGGCGCGCATGGTTGCAGGCACCACGCACCTGTACACCTTGCTGCCGATCATCGAAGCCGCTGACGTCACCGGCCAGAGCGCTGCAGATGTGGCCAAGGCCTACTTCGCCGTCGGCAGTGCCCTGGACTTGCCATGGTACCTGCAGCAGATCAGCGATCTGCCGGTGGGTAACAACTGGCAGGCGCAGGCCCGCGAAGCCTTCCGCGACGACGTGGACTGGCAGCAACGGGCGATCACCATCAAGGTTCTGCAAATGGCCGATGCGCCAGAAGACATGGAAGCCCGCGTGGCCCTGTGGCTTGAGCAGAACGCGAGCATGGTCGAGCGCTGGCGCGCGATGATGGTGGAGATTCGTGCTGCGGTTGGCACGGACTACGCCATGTACGCGGTGGCCAACCGTGAGTTGTTGGACCTGGCGTTGAGCGGTCAGTCGGTGCTGTAACAGGCTGATCGAGCGGTAAACAGAAAGCCCCGTATCTTGCGATACGGGGCTTTTTGCATTGAGGGCCTAGTGTGAAATGCCAAGTGTAGTGACGGATCTAGTGTAGTAACTTGGCTTTGAGGTGATCCAGGTGTTGGATCATAAGGCTGACTGCATTGCCCTCATCGCCACGCTCCACCGCCGCCACAATCCCTGCATGCTCCTGCCATGCACAATAGCTGCCCTTATATTGCGTAATAATCAACGAAGTCAACGGCACCAGGCTGTTAAGAAACTGCGCCAACGGAGCATTCCCGGCAATGGCCGCCAGTTGCAGATGAAACTCCCCTGAGAGACGAATCGCCGACCCACGCTGGTTGCGATCGAGGCATTCGCGCGCCCTGGCAATCAGCTCCCGCAACTGTCGTACCTCGGCAGATTTGGCCCGAGCGCAGACTAACTGCACCACAGTCGCTTCCGTCAACCGCCGCGCTTCGAGAATCTGTCGTGTGTCCTGGGCATTCGGCGCCGCCACCTGGGCCCGATGGTTGGGCCGCAGGATGATTACTTGCTGCTGGGAGAGCCGTGCCAGCACCCGGCGAATGACGCTGCGGCTGACGCCAAAATCCTGCGCCAGGCTTTCTTCGGTGAAACGACTGGCCGGGACGATACGCTGTTCGAGAATGGCATCGAACAAGGCGGGGTATATGTCGTCCACCGACAGTTTAGGCTTGGCCATCAGGCGCAAGGGCGTGAACGGGAAAGGGGTATGTACGGCGTGAGCGGTCATGGCCTGTCTCCGAAATATCAACTGCCCAGATGATCGTCCGGGATATTCAAGTGAATGCCCATGCGCAAGCCTTCCTGGAGGATATGCCGGCGCATTTCGGCGCTGGCCAGGGCGCTGTTCTTGTTACGGATGGCGCGCACCACAGCGTCGTTTTCCTGCAAGCGTTCCGCCAGGTGCTCGGGGGAGTTGCGCAGTACCTGAGCGCTTTGCTTGAGAGCGTTACTGGTTTGCTGCACCACGTTCTGGAAGATCGGGTTGGAGGTCAGGGCGAACAGTTCTTCGTGGAAGGCGATGTAGGCGTTCATCCCGGCTTCGCTGTCGTTGGCGTCCAGGGCTTCGCGCATGTCCATCAGGGTCAGGCGCAGTTGCCCGACTTCCTTGCTGCTGATGGTTTGGGCCACCAGACCGACGATAAACGGCTCAAGGGTGTAGCGCAGTTGCAGGATGTCTTCGAGGCTGGCGTCGGCCACGGCGTTGTCCTGGGCCTGAGGTTCGCTCAAGGTGGCTTCCAGCACCACCACACCTTTGCCTGGCATGGAGCGTACCAGGCCGAGGGTTTCTAGGACGATGACGGCTTCGCGCAGGCTTGGGCGGCTGATGCCCAGCTGTTCGGCCAGTTCGCGCTGGCCCGGCAGCATTTCTCCGCGCCGCCACTGACCCCGCGCCAGGGCGGCGCGCAGTTTTTCTACCACTGAATTGACGACGGTTGATGGGGTGATCACGTATGGCTCCTTTTAACTATGTACAGTCAATCTTCTGTGGTGAACGGTGCTTATCGTGGCGAGCGGGCTTGCCCGCTCGCCACAGGAGGTATTTTGGGGACCGTCAGAACTCTTGGTGGGCGGGCAGTACCGGCTTTTTCGCCTGGAACGCATACCCTTGTTGCCCGTCCAGTACCTTGTTGGCACGCTGGATATCGATGTCTTTTTCCCAGCGCGCAATGGCCACGGTGGCGACGCAGTTTCCGATTAGGTTAGTCAACGCTCGGCCAATCCCCATGAACCAGTCCACCGCCAATACCAGCACCAGGCCCACCACCGGAATCGCCGGGATCGCGGTGAGGGTGGCCGCCAGAATCACCAGCGCCGAACCAGGAATCCCGTGGGCGCCCTTGGAGGTGATCAGAGACACCAGCAAAATCGTCATCAGGTCGGTCATCGACAGCGGCGTGCCGGTGGCGTTGGCGATAAACACGATGGCTAGGGTCAGGTAGATCGAGAAACCGTCGAGGTTGAACGAGTAACCCGTCGGAATCACCAGGCCCACCGTGGAACTGCCAATGCCCAAGTGCTCCAGTTTACGCATGATCTGTGGCAACACCGCATCGGAGGAGGCGGTGCCCATGACGATCAGTAGCTCTTCACGCAGGTACTTGAGAAACGGCAGCATACGCAGGCCTGACAGGCGCATCACCAGGCCGAGGATCAGCGTGACGAACACGGTGCAGGTCAGGTAGAACAGGCCCACCAGGCTGCCCAGGTGTTGCAGGGAGTCCAGGCCGTAGGTGCTGGTGGTAAAGGCGATGGCACCGAACACGCCGATGGGCGCCAGGCGCACGATCATACCCATGATGCGGAATATCACGTGACTCAGTTCATTGATCAGCCGCGAGATGCCGGAAGCGGCTTCACCCACCAGGTTCAAGGCGCTGCCGAACAGTACGGAGAACAACAGCACTTGCAGCACGTTGTTGTCGGCGAAGGCGCCAATCACCGAGTTGGGAATCAGCTCCATCAGGAACTGGCTGGTACCCTTGATGTGCTGGCCACGGTCGGCCAGTTCATTGAGGCCGGCGGAAGACAGCTGATCCAGATGGATATTGGCGCCGCTGCCGATCCCGGTGCTGAACGCCAGGACCAGGCCGATCACCAGGGCGATGGTGGTCAGCACTTCAAAGTAGATCACCGATTTGAGGCCGATGCGCCCGACTTTCTTCAAGTCGCCGGCACCGGAAATACCGCTGACCACCACGCAGAACACGATCAGGCCAATCAGCATTTTGATCAGCTTGATAAAGCCGTCACCCAGGGGTTTGAGTTGCGAGGAGAATTCGGGAAGGGCCAGGCCGCAGACGATGCCAAGGATCAGGCCAATCACGACTTGCAGGAAAATCGAACGCGAGCACCATCTGAGCATGGGAAGGATCTCTATTCGGTGCCCTGGTGGGTCCAGGGCTTAATTGTTGTGGTCTTACCGGTAAGTCCAGATTAGGCGCAGTCTACACAGAGGGTTTTTTAAATCGCAAGCAAATTATCGAAAATTGAGAGCTCCGGTATGACCAGTTGGTTCGCAAGGGTGGTTCTTGAGCGGTTGGCGAGCTGGAAATCTTTTCGCTTATCATCCGCCGTCTGGCAAGCAAGGTGACCTATGGACAACCCGGGACTGACAACGGACGAAACGGGGCTGACCCGCTGTACATGGCGCACGGCGGCTCCTGAATACCCGCATTACCATGACCACGAGTGGGGGGTGCCGGTTGCCGATGATCGTGCGTTGTACGAGAAGATCTGCCTGGAAGGGTTCCAGGCGGGCATGGCGTGGATCACGATCCTGCGCAAGCGCGAGCACTTTCGGCGGGCGTTCGAGGGTTTTGATTATCAAAGGGTGGCGCGGTACACCGAAGAGGATATCGAGCGACTGATGGCTGATCCGGGCATCGTGCGCAACCGCGCCAAAATCGTCTCGACCATCAACAATGCCCGGCGTGCCTGTGAATTGGTGGATGAAACCGGGTCACTGGCGAGCTGGTTATGGTCATTCGAACCCGGCGCCGATGAGCGTCCGGAGACGGTCGACCTGGCGTACTGGACAGCCAATCCGACATCGGCTGCGTCCCTGCGTTTGTCCAAGGCCTTGAAGAAACGCGGTTGGACCTTTGTGGGGCCGACCACGATGTATGCCTTCATGCAGGCGATGGGCATGGTCAATGATCATCTGGAAGGGTGCCTCTGCCGGCAGCAGATCGAAGAGCGTCGCCGACAGTTCGAGCGCCCTTAATGCGCCAGGGGCGTGAGCACCTCGGCCTTGTCATCCATCACCATCACCACCAGTAATTTGGCTGGCTTGGTCTGGCTGGCATTGCTGGACTCAAAGTGTCGGGAGCCTGCCGGTTCGTAGAACGACTGGCCAACGGTGTAGGTAATAGCCTTCTCATCGTTGACCCGTGAGGTGATTTCGCCTTCCAGCACGTAGGCCACGGCGGTGCCGGTGTGGCTATGGGGTACGGTGGCTTCGCCAGGTTTGTAGTCCACGGTGAGCATGATGGTTTTTTTGCCGGGGACGTTGGTCAAGGCATGCTCTTGCAGGACGTTGATTGTCTCTTTGTTGTACACCGGTTCGTGGGCGAAGGCGCCCAGGGATACGAGCAGTAGGGCGGTGCCGAGGAGTGCTTTCATGACGATCCTTTCAGGTTGTTCTGGGCCCGAGTCACACTAAGCCCCATGGCGCGCCTGACCAATAGCCAATCCGGCACAAAATCCCTTAGCCAATCTTCTGCAGAATATCGCGCACCTTGTCCAGGGACGGGTCGATGTCCAGGGTTTCAATGGCCCCGAAACCCAGGATCAAACCGCTGCGCACCGGCGCTTCATGAAAAAACACATCCAATGGATACAGTCCCACTTCCACCTTTCGCGCCAATTCGATCAGCAGCGCAATGTTCACCGGCATTTTGCACAGCGCCGCTAGGTGGAAGCCGGCCACCGTGGGCACGGCTTCAAACCACGGTGACAGGTCGCCGGCCAGGCGGTTGAGAATGCGCTCCCGGCGCCCGGCATACACCGTATGGCAGCGGCGAATGTGTTTGAGCAGGTAGCCTTCGCTGATGAACTTGGCCAGGGCCCATTGCGGCAGGGTCGAGGTGTGCTGGTCGGTCAGTTGCTTGGCCTTGAGCACCGCGCGGTGGATCGCTGGCGGCAGCACCGCATAGCCCAGGCGCAGCTCGGGCAGCAGGGTTTTCGAGAAGGTGCCGACATAGGTCACAACGCCTCGGGTGTCCATGCTTTGCAGGGAGTCGGTGGGGCGGCCTTCGTAGCGGAACTCGCTGTCGTAGTCGTCTTCGATGACGATTGCACCCAGCTTGAAGGCCCGCGCCAGCAGCGCTTCACGACGCGGCATGCTCATGGGCATGCCGAGGGGGAACTGGTGGGAGGGCGTCACGTAGATAAGCCGTGTGCCGTCAGGAATCAACTCGACCTGGATGCCGTGCTCGTCCACCGGCACGCCCACCACGGTCGCGCCCATGGCATCGAACAGTAGTCGCGCCGGGGTATAGCCGGGGTTTTCCATGGCGACGATGGTCCCCGGTTCCAGTACCACGCGGGCGATCAGGTCCAGGGCCTGTTGGGCGCCGTTGGTGACCACAATGTCGTCGTCCCGGCATTTGACCCCACGGGAAAAGGCGATGTGCCCGGCAATCGCGCTGCGCAAGGCGGGCAAACCTTCGGGCTGGCTGTAGAAACCGCTGTTCTGGGCGATACGGCGCAGGGCGTCCTGGGTGCAGCGTCGCCATTCATCCTGGGGAAACTGGCTGCGGGTGGTGGCGCCGCCGATGAATTCGCAGCGCAAGGTACCGTCCCGGGTCGGGTGGTGCATGGGCGAAGGCAGTGCCTGCCATTTGGCCAGGTTGGCGGCGCAGGCCAGGTCGGCCGCGCCTTGCACGTGCTCGGAACGAGTCGCCCAGGCATTGACAAAGGTGCCTCGTCCGACCTTGCCGACCAGAAGGCCTTCGTAGGTGAGCAAGGCGTAAGTATCGGATACGGTCTTGCGCGACACGCCCAATTGCTCGGCCAGCAGACGGCTGGGAGGCAGTTGGGCGCCGGCCGCCAGTTGTCCCGACTCAATGGCCGTGCGCAGTTGCTGGTAAAGCTGTTCGGCCAGGTCCTTGCGGCCCTTGATAATAACGTGCAGTTCCATGTTTCATCCTGAGGCGGGCAACACCTGCAAGATTACCGCAAGCCGCCGCTGTAGGCGCGGGCCACTCGCCGAGTCAGGACAGGAAACCACCATCCACATTCAGCGATACCCCGGTGGTGTAGCTCGACGCATCACTGGCCAGGTACAACACCGCACCGGCCATTTCGCTCGGCGCCGCGACACGCTTGAGCGGAATCTGTTGCAGGGCCACTTTCAGGATCGAATCGTTTTGCACCAGTGCCGAGGCAAACTTGGTGTCGGTCAGCCCCGGCAACAAGGCGTTGCAGCGAATACCGAACTGCGCGCACTCCTTGGCGAAGACCTTGGTCATGTTGATCACCGCGGCTTTGGTCACCGAGTAGATGCCCTGGAAATTCCCTGGGGAAATACCGTTGATCGACGCCACGTTGATGATGCTGCCGCCGCCGTTCTCGCGCATCAGCTTGCCGGCTTCCACCGACATGAAAAAGTAGCCACGAATGTTCACGTCGACGGTTTTCTGGAACGCGCCCAGGTCGGTGTCTAGCACGTTGCAGAACTGCGGGTTGGTGGCCGCGTTATTGACCAGGATGTCCAGGCGCCCGAACTGCTCGCGAATGTTGGCGAAGACCTGGGTGATCTGCTCCATCTCGCCAATATGGCAGGCAATGGCTGTAGCCTTGCCGCCTGCTTCGATGATTGCGTCGGCCACGTGCTGGCAGCCTTCGAGCTTGCGGCTGGAAACAATGACGTGGGCGCCTTGCTGGGCCAGCAGCTTGGCGATGGCCTCACCGATACCTCGGCTGGCGCCGGAGACGAAAGCGATCTTGCCGTCGAGGTCGAACAATTGGGTCTTGGACATGGTTGTTCCTTGTGGGGTCAGAGCTCGGACTATCAGAGTGCGGATTTGCCGATGACGTTCAGGCTCATCTGCTCTAGCAGCTTGTTCATGTGAATGAACTGCGCAAAGCGTTTGTCCTGGGTCTGGCCATGGAAGAATCGGTAGTAGATCTGCTGCACGATGCCGGCCAGGCGGAACAGGCCATAGGTGTAGTAGAAGTCGTAATTGTCGATCTGGATTCCCGAACGTTCGGCGTAGTAGTCGACGAACTGGCGGCGGGTGAGCATGCCGGGGGCGTTGCTTGGCTGGCGGCGCATCAATTGCACGGGCGCAGGGTCTGCGGCCTCGATCCAGTAGGCGAGGGTGTTGCCCAAATCCATCAGCGGATCGCCGAGGGTGGTCAGCTCCCAGTCCAGCACGCCGATGATCTGCATCGGGTTGTGCGGGTCGAGGATCACGTTGTCGAAGCGGTAGTCGTTGTGGACGATGCTCGACGTCGGGTGGTCGGCCGGCATCTTGTCGTTGAGCCAGGCGCGCACGGTTTCCCAGCTGGGGGCGTCGGGGGTCAGGGCTTTTTCGTAGCGGTCGCTCCAGCCGCGAATCTGCCGCTGGACGTAACCTTCGGGCTTGCCCAGGTCCGCCAGGCCGCAGGCGGTGTAATCCACCTGATGCAGCTCGACGAACTTGTCGATAAAGCTTTTGCACAGGGCGCCGGTAGCCGCCGCGTCCAGGCCCAGTTCCGGCGGCAGGTCCGAACGCAGGATGATGCCGTTGACCCGCTCCATCACATAGAACTCGGCGCCGATCACTGCTTCATCGGTGCAGTGCACGTAGGCCTTGGGGCAGTACGGGAAGCCGTCCTTGAGTTGATTGAGAATGCGAAATTCGCGGCCCATGTCATGGGCGGACTTGGCCTTGTGGCCAAACGGCGGGCGGCGCAGGACGAATTCCTGGTTCGGGTATTCCAGCAGGTAGGTCAGGTTGGAAGCGCCCCCCGGGAACTGGCTGATCTTCGGTGTGCCGCTTAAGTCCGCAATATGGGCCTTTAAGTAGGGATCGATCAGGCTGGCATCAAGTTCTTCGCCTGGGCGAATCTGGGTGGATTGGTCATTGAGCGCCATGCTTATCCCTTCTGCTTATTCTTGAGGCCTTGGACTATTGGCTAATCTAATGCGCGCAGCCGCTCAGCCACAAGGCCGGGGCGGCTTAATAGGTTAGCGTGTTGGCCGATGATCAGTGTTCCTGATAGGCCGTGCGCCCATGGCTTCAACTGCGCGGCGGCAAGGCTACCGGGGTCAGCACCGGCCGGCCGGCGAAGTATTCCAGCAGGTTGTCCGCCACGCGCTGCACGGTGTCGTGGGCCGCTTCCGGCGACAGGCCCGCCACATGGGGCGTCAGCACCGTGTTGCTCAGCAGCTTGAGGGCGTCGGGCACGTTGGGCTCGTCGTCGAACACATCCAAGGCAGCACCACCGATGCGGCGTTGCTCAAGGGCGGTGATCAGGTCGGCAGTAACGATCACACTGCCGCGGGCAATGTTTACCAAAAAACCGTTGGGGCCAAGGGCATCCAGGACCTGGCGGTCGACCAGATGGCGGGTGCCTGCGCCACCTGGGGTGGCGATGATCAGGAAGTCCACGGTGCGCGCTAGCTCCACGGGAGTCGAGCAGTAGGTGTAGTCCACATCAGTGCGGGGCTGGCGGCTGTGGTAGCTGATGTCCATATCGAAGCCCAGGGCCGCGCGCTTGGCGATGGCCATGCCCACCGCGCCCAGGCCAAGAATGCCAAGTTGTTTGCCAGCCAGGGAAGGGCGCATGACCTTGGGCCATTCGCTGCGGCGCACCGCCGCGTCCGACCGGGGAATATCGCGCACCAGCGACAGCAGCAGTGCCATGGCATGGTCCGCCACCGATGGCGAGTTCACCCCGGCACCGTTGGTCACAACGATCCCACGATTGCTGGCGGCCTGTAGGTCCACATGCTCGTAGCCAGCGCCGATCACACAGATGATCTCCAGCAACGGCAGGGCGGCGATTTCCTCGGCATACAAACCCAGCGGGCCACGGGTCAGGACGGCCTGGATCTGCTCGCCATGGGTCTTGATCGCCTGGCTGCGTTCAGCAGGTGTGGGCGCGAGGATCACATGGAGATCATTACTTTCGATGATCGACAGGTAGTCGTTGATGGTTTCAACCAGGACCAGAACAGTGATGGGCATGTGAGGGCTCTTCCTGAGGGCTTGAGAGACGGATTATGCGGGATTTTTTGTAAGACAGACCCCTCGCTTCAGGAGGGGGCCGTTAATAGTGCCACCTTAAAATTGAATGTCAGCAGCTTTTACTCGCCGCACAAATGCCCCGTCCATTGCTGGGAGCGACTCGCGAGTGTCAACGCGTTAGTCGGATTTTTTGAGAGCCAGGGTTGTTATACCAAATCGTTTTTACCTGGCTAGCAGCCCGGTTTATAAAGGCTGTAGCCTTATACAAACCTTGCTCAAACCCTCTGCGCCGCACAACGACTCCTAAGCTAAGCCTTTGCTTATTCAGGAGAATCCCGGACAATCGCGCCCCTATTATGGTCGGGCGCTGCCTGTCAGGTTTTTCTGACTCGTCCCGACTGTGTCAATGGGGAGATCCGACCGGATGAATGATCAGGCCAATAGCGTCGACGAACGCTACGCAACGACACCTGCAACCCTCGCAAGCTGGGGCCGCCAGGACACCACCTGGATGCTCGGCTTGTTCGGCACGGCCATCGGCGCCGGTACCTTGTTTTTGCCTATCAACGCCGGCCTCGGCGGCTTCTGGCCGCTGCTGATCCTGGCGGTCCTGGCCTTCCCGATGACCTTCTATGCCCACCGAGGGCTGACGCGCTTTGTGCTCTCGGGCCGAGAGGGTTCTGATATCACCGAAGTGGTCGAAGAGCATTTCGGGATCAAGGCCGGTGCGTTGATCACCTTGCTGTATTTCTTGGCGATCTTTCCGATCCTGCTGATCTACAGCGTTGCCCTGACCAACACCGTCGGCAGTTTCCTTGAACACCAATTGCACATCACGCCGCCACCACGGGTGATTCTGTCGTTTGTGCTGATCCTTGGCCTGCTGGCCGTAGTGCGCTGCGGTGAGCAGGTGATCGTCAAGGCCATGAGCCTGATGGTTTATCCATTCATCGTAGCCTTGCTGTTTCTCGCGGTGTTCCTGATTCCCCACTGGAATGGCGGCATCCTCAGCACCGCCAGCACGCTGCCCGAGCCGTCGGCGTTGCTGCACACCCTGTGGCTGGCGATTCCGGTGATGGTGTTCTCGTTCAACCATTCGCCGATCATCTCGGCCTTCGCGGTTGACCAGAAGCGCCGTTACGGCGACCACGCCGAAGAGCGCAGCTCGCAGATCCTCTCCCGCGCCCATTTGCTGATGGTGGTGATGGTGCTGTTCTTCGTGTTCAGCTGCGTACTGACCCTGACCCCGGCGCAACTGGCCGAGGCAAAGGCGCAGAACCTGTCGATCCTGTCGTACCTGGCCAACCACTTCAGCAACCCGACCATCGCTTTCGCCGCACCGTTGATTGCGTTCGTGGCGATTACCAAGTCGTTCCTGGGCCACTACATCGGCGCCAGCGAGGGCCTCAAGGGCCTGGTCGTCAAGAGTGGCCGTCGTCCGTCGCCCAAGGCGCTGGACCGCATGACCGCAGCCTTCATGCTGGTGGTGTGCTGGATCGTTGCCACGCTGAACCCGAGCATCCTGGGGATGATTGAGACGTTGGGCGGGCCGATCATTGCGTCGATCCTGTTCCTGATGCCGATGTATGCCATTCACAAGGTGCCGGCCATGGCCAAGTACCGTGGGCAGGCGTCGAATGTATTTGTCACGGCGGTAGGCCTGGTGGCGATCACTGCGCTGGTCTATTCGTTTATCGCCTGATACACGTCGTGAAGTGACAATGGCCGATTCGTGCTTGACGCGAATCGGCTTTTTTTTGCGCGCAGCGCGAGTCTTGTCGCGGGTTGATGGATATCAACACCCTTTTTGCAGGTGGGAGTAAGCTTGCCCGGGGCCATCTTGACGGGCTATTTGATCTGGAGATCAACGATGATGGCTCGTGCCGCCGCACCTTTGCTGCGCAACCGCCTGCAAGACCTGCTCGCCGGGCTATCAATCGCAGGCTTGCTGCTGCCTGAGGCCGTGGCCTATTCGAGTATTGCCGCCTTGCCGCCCCAGGCTGGGGTCATCGCCTTGTTCGCCGGGCTGCTGTGTTATGGACTGTTGGGTACCAGCCGTTTTGCCATTGTGTCGGCTACGTCGTCCTCGGCTGCGGTGCTGGCGGCAGCCACGGCAAGCCTGGCCGGTGATGACCCGGCACTGCGCCTGACGTTGGCGGTAGGCCTGGTGCTGATCACCGGGCTGTTTTTCCTGTTGGCTGGGCTGCTCAAGCTCGGTGGCGTGACCTCCTTTATCGCCAAGCCGGTGTTGCGCGGCTTTGCCTTCGGCCTGGCGTTGACCATCATCCTTAAGCAACTGGCCGGCGTGGTTGGCGTACACCTGGCAGATAACAACCTGATTCGCTTCCTGCCACAGTTGTTCGAACAGTTGCCCCACTGGAACTGGCTGGCAGCGGTGGTGGCGGCAAGCGCCCTGGCATTGCTCTGCGTGTTTGCACGGTTGCGCCGTTTGCCGGGAGGCTTGCTGGTGGTGGTGCTGGGTATCGCCGCCGGGCAATGGCTCGACTTGCAAGCCCACGGCGTAGCCCTGATCGGGGTGATCGACCTGCGCCTGGAAATCGTCCACCTGCCGGTGTTGCCGTTCTCCGACTGGCTGCGCCTGGGGGAGTTGGCGTTTGCCATGGTGATGATCCTGTATGCCGAGTCTTATGGCTCGATCAGCTCGTTCGCCCTCAAGCATGGCGACCGAGTGTCATCCAACCGTGATTTGCTGGCGCTGGGTGCCGCCAATCTGATGTCCGGGTTGTTTCACGGCATGCCGGTGGGGGCGGGGTTTTCCGCGACGTCGGCCAACGAGGCTGCTGGTGCATATTCACGCCTGGCGGGTGGGATCGCGGCGTTGGTGGTGTTGCTGATTGTGCTGACGGTGTTGCCGCTGGTGGCGTTGACCCCGGAGCCGGTGCTGGCGGCCATCGTCATCCATGCCCTAGCTCGTGGCCTGAGCCTGCAACCCTTGGGCCGCTATTTCATCTGGCGCCGCGACCGGGTATTGGTGATCTGTGCCGTGTCGGCGGTGTTGGTATTGGGGGTGCTGGACGGTTTGCTGGTGGCGGTGGCGATCAGCGTGGTGCTGATGTTGCGCCAGATGTCGTCGGCGGATGTTCAGGTGCTCGGGCGAATGGGCGTCGGCCACGATTTTGTCGACCTTGCGCACCATCCAGACGCCGAGGAGATAACGGGCGTGCTGATCGTGCGTCCCGGCGAAGCGCTGTTTTTCGCCAATGCCGAACGCATCCTCGGTGCCGCGTTGCGCTTGATGCGTCACGCGCCGTTGCCGGTACACACGGTGGTGCTCAGCCTGGAAGAGTCGCCGGACCTGGATGGCACCAGTATCGAGGCGCTGGAGGCGTTTTTTGTTCGGGTGCGGGTGGAAGGCAGGCGTCTGGTACTGGCTCGCGTGCGGCATGATGCGCGCATGGTGCTGCAGGGGCTGCCCGAAGCCCTGGCGTCTGGGGTGCTGCTCAGCGGCTTGAGTGTGGATGGGGCGGTGCAGCAGGCCCTTGCCGCCAACGCCCAGGCATAAAAAACGCCGCGCATCTTGCGATACGCGGCGTTTTTTTTACTGGGTATAGCTACAACGTGTAAGCCTTAGGCTTGAACGACCGGGATATTGGCGTTCGCTGCAGCTTCACGGAACTCAGCGATCTGGTCAAAACTCAGGTAGCGATAGACATCGCTGGCCATGGTGTTGATTTCCTTCGCATAGGCCATGTACTCCTCGACGGTCGGCAGGCGACCCAGGATGGATGCAACGGACGCCAGCTCAGCCGAAGCCAGGTAGACGTTCGCGCCGTCACCCAGACGGTTCGGGAAGTTACGGGTCGACGTCGACACCACGGTGGCGTTCGGTTCAACCCGTGCCTGGTTACCCATGCACAGCGAGCAGCCCGGCATTTCCATGCGCGCGCCAGCCTTGCCATAGATGCCGTAGTAGCCTTCTTCGGTCAGTTGGTGAGCGTCCATCTTGGTCGGCGGCGACAGCCACAGACGGGTTGGCAGCTGACCCTTGACCTTTTCCAGCAGTTTGCCGGCAGCGCGGAAGTGACCGATGTTGGTCATGCACGAACCGATGAACACTTCGTCGATCTTCTCGCCAGCAACGCTGGACAGCAGACGGGCGTCATCCGGGTCGTTTGGTGCGCAGAGCACAGGCTCCTTGATGTCGGCCAGGTCGATTTCGATGATTTCGGCGTATTCGGCGTCGGCATCGGCAACCATCAACTCAGGGTTGGCAACCCAGGCTTCCATCGCTTGGGCGCGACGTTCCAGGGTGCGCGCATCGCCGTAGCCTTCGCCGATCATCCAGCGCAGCAGGGTGATGTTGGAGTTCAGGTATTCGGTGATCGACTCTTTCGACAGCTTGATGGTGCAACCGGCAGCCGAACGTTCGGCCGAGGCGTCGGACAGCTCGAAAGCCTGTTCGATGCTCAGGTTGTCCAGGCCTTCGATTTCCAGGATGCGGCCGGAGAAGGCGTTTTTCTTGCCTTTCTTTTCTACGGTCAACAGGCCAGCCTGGATCGCGTAGTAAGGAATGGAGTGAACCAGGTCACGCAGGGTGATGCCCGGTTGCATTTCGCCTTTGAAGCGCACCAGGATCGATTCCGGCATGTCCAGTGGCATAACACCAGTGGCTGCTGCGAACGCTACCAGGCCGGAACCGGCCGGGAACGAGATGCCCATCGGGAAACGGGTGTGGGAGTCACCACCGGTGCCGACGGTGTCCGGCAGCAGCATGCGGTTCAGCCAGCTGTGGATGATGCCGTCGCCCGGACGCAGGGACACGCCGCCACGGGTCATGATGAAGTCAGGCAGGGTGTGGTGGGTGGTCACGTCGATCGGCTTTGGATACGCCGCGGTGTGGCAGAACGACTGCATTACCAGATCGGTGGAGAAGCCCAGGCACGCCAGGTCTTTGAGTTCATCACGGGTCATTGGACCGGTGGTGTCCTGGGAGCCGACGGTGGTCATCTTCGGTTCGCAGTAGGTGCCTGGACGAACGCCAGCCACGCCGCAAGCCTTGCCGACCATTTTCTGCGCCAGGGTGTAGCCCTTGTCGCTTTCAGCCGGAGTTTCCGGCAGTTTGAACAGCGTCGAAGGTGGCAGGCCCAGCTCGGTGCGCGCCTTCTCGGTCAGGCCGCGGCCGATGATCAGCGGGATACGACCGCCGGCACGAACTTCGTCCAACAGTACCGGAGTCTTCATTTCGAAGGTGGTCAGGACTTCATCGGTGCCGTGTTTGCAGACTTTGCCAGCATGCGGGTACAGGTCGATCACGTCGCCCATGTTCATGTTGGTGACGTCGAATTCGATTGGCAGTGCGCCGGCATCTTCCATGGTGTTGTAGAAGATTGGAGCGATCTTGCTGCCGAAGCAGAAGCCGCCTGCGCGCTTGTTCGGCACGTAAGGAACGTCGTCGCCGAAGAACCACAGTACCGAGTTGGTCGCCGATTTGCGGGACGAACCGGTACCGACCACGTCACCGACGTAGGCGATCGGGAAGCCTTGGCCGCGCATTTCTTCGATCTGCTTCATCGGGCCGGTGGTGCCTTGCACGTCCGGTACGATGCCTTCACGGGCCATTTTCAGCATGGCCAGGGCGTGCAGCGGGATGTCAGGGCGTGACCAGGCATCCGGGGCAGGGGACAGGTCATCGGTGTTGGTTTCGCCGGTGACCTTGAAGACCCGCAGGCTGATCTTGTCGGCCAGGGTCGCACGGTTTTGGAACCACTCGCCGTCGGCCCAGGACTGGATCACGTCTTTGGCGTGCTGGTTGCCGTTCTTGGCTTTTTCGGCGACGTCGTGGAACGCATCGAACATCAGCAGGGTGTGCTTGAGTTGCTTTGCTGCCACCGGTGCCAGGGTCGCGTCGTCCAGCAGATCGACCAGGGTCACGATGTTGTAGCCGCCTTGCATGGTGCCAAGCAGTTCAACAGCGCGTTTTTTGTCGATCAAGGGAGAAGTGACTTCGCCCTTGGCCAGGGCAGACAGGAAACCGGCCTTGACGTAGGCAGCTTCGTCAACGCCTGGTGGAATGCGGTTGGTGATCAGGTCAACGAGGAAAGCTTCTTCGCCAGCCGGGGGATTTTTCAGCAGCTCAACCAGGCCTGCAGTTTGTTCGGCGTTAAGCGGCTGGGGAACAATACCCAGGGCTGCACGCTCTTCGATATGTTTGCGGTAGGCTTCAAGCACAGTTATTACCCTCATCAGTGGTCCCAAATGGGTGTCCGGGACGCTCATCCAGAAATGCGTGGCACGCATGCGCTCGCAGGCCTTTTGGGCCGCAAAGCCAGCGCTGCCGGCATTCCTCACAGAAGCTGCTTTCAAAGTTTTACGCCTGCAGAACGGAGCTGATGAGGGTTGGCGGCGGCTATTTACCGGGTAAATAACAATCGCCAACACCGTTCTTTAGGAACGACTGTGCTCGTGACGCTTTGAAAACAGCTTCCAACGGACTATTGGTGCCTTAAAAGGCTGGCTAATTCTACGGCAAAAAATTTCTAAAGGTAAGTTGCCACGGCAAGTTTGCAGGGTGATGAAGGTTAGACAAAGGGCTAATATGTCCCACTGTTTCGCTGATTTGCGTGTTGCTGCCCATGTCCAACCAAACCATCAAGACCCCCTGCGTAGGCCTGTGCTCCACGGTTTACGGCGATCTCGTGTGCCGGGGCTGCAAGCGCTTTCACCACGAAGTGATCCAGTGGAACGGTTACAACGAGGAAGAAAAGCGCGCAGTGTGGCTCAGGCTTGAGCAACTGCTGGTGCAGGTGATGGCGGGAAAACTTGAGGTGTTCGACCCGAAAAAGCTGCGCTGGCAGCTGGAACAGCGAAAAATCCGCTTTGTGCCCCATCAGTCCGAATATTGCTGGGCCTACCAGTTGATCGCCCGTGGCGCACGGGTGATCACCCATCTGGAGGCCTATGGCATGGTGCTGCTGCCGGAGTTTCGTGAGTGGAACCTGCCACAGCTGCGCGATGCCATTGATCGGGAGTTCTTCATCCTCTCCGAAGCCCACTACCAGCGCTATATCGCGCCGGGGTTCTTGAAGGATGCCTTTGGCGCCTGAGCATCAATGCTGGCAAATAACTTCTTCCAGATGATCCATGATGTCCACCGGCTTGAGCACCAGCACATCACTTTCCAGCGCATCCAGCACCACTTCCGCCGTATTGCCGATCAGCGCCCCGGAAATCCCGGTGCGAGCCACGGTGCCAATGATCGTCACCGCCGCCAGCAGTTTGTGGGCCATATGAGGGATCAGCACATCGGCCGGGCCTTCTTCGATGTGCAGGCGGTGGTTATCAATATCGAATTCCGCCTGAAACGCCTTGCACTGCTCGCGATAGCGAGCCTCGATGGTTTCCTTGAGCTGGAACACCGGGTCGGCCGCCGACAGCATGGGCGACGGATGGGCGCTGATCACATGCAGTTGGGCCTTGGCCAGGCTGGCGATATCGAAGCCGTGATCGATGATGGCGGCGTGCAGGGTCTTGTGCTCGCCGTCGATGTTGCCGACGTCAATCGCGGCCAGAATAACCCCGCCGGTCCATGGCCGGTTGTGCTTGACCAGTAATACCGGGGCTGGGCAGTAGCGCAGCAGCTTCCAGTCCGCCGGGGTCAGCAAGGCTTTTTTCAGCGGGCTGTCGGAGAAATGCTGCTTGATCACCAGGCCACAACCTTCGGCCTGCTGCACATTGATGATGGTTTCGTGCAGGCTTTCATTCCACGCCTGTTCGGTGGTGACGCTGTAGCCATCCTCCTGAAGGCCAGACTTGAGCAGGCTCAACAGCGCAGAATGCTCATGTTTCTTGTCGCACACCAGCAAATGCAGGTGCGCGTCGGTCACCCCGGCGATCAGCTTGGCGCGCTTGAGTGCCAGACTTTCCGAATGCTCGGGCTCGATAACCACCAAAATGCTGCGAATGGCTTGCATGATCGGGATCTCCAGGGAAGGGAAGCAGTGAGTAAGGGCCGAGGCTTGCAACAACTATAGTTGCTGCCCGCCAGACGTCATGTTGATGTACATCAAGCCCCGTGACTGGTGGTCTGCGGCGCGGTCGGTATAATCGGCGCCCTTTGCTGTGAATCCTTACCCGTGAGCCAAATGTTCCTGACCCTTGCCATTGTGCCGGAAGTGACCCGATGAACCTGCCGCAAATTCATGAGTTTCTCGGCTGCCGCACGCCAGACGGCTGGGTCCAGGCCGCGCTGGCAGATCAGGAAACCCTGCTGATCGACCACAAGAATTGCGAGAAAAAGGCGGCAATACAACTACGAAATGTGAGAAATCTCGATGCTGCCTGAAGTCCATGAATTCCTAGGATGCCGGACCCCTGATGCCTGGGTTCAGGCGGCTCTGCGCAAGCAAGACGTGATGCTGATTGATCACAAGAACTGTGAATTCAAAGCCGCTAGCACTGCGCTTAGCATGATTGCCAAGTACGGTGCGTATTCTGATTTGGTCATCATGATGTCCCGGCTCGCCCGTGAAGAGCTTGTGCATCATGAGCAGGTTTTGCGATTGATGAAGAAGCGTAAGGTCGAATGGCGACCGTTGTCGGCTAGTCGTTATGCATCTGGACTACGTTCGGTGGTAAGAAGCCATGAGCCGGTGAAGCTGGTCGATACGCTAGTGGTGGGTGCGATCATCGAGGCGCGTAGCTGTGAGCGGTTTGAAGCGCTCGTGCCGCATTTGGACGAAGAGTTGGGGCGGTTCTATTACGGGTTGCTGAAAAGCGAGGCACGGCATTTTCAGGGCTATCTGAAGCTTGCATACCAGTACGGTGACGCTGCCGATGTAGACAGAGTCATCGAGAAGGTTAGAGATGTAGAGCAAAACTTGATCCAATCTGCGGATACTGAGTTTCGCTTCCATAGCGGGGTTCCTACCATCTAGTGCCGTGGTTCGGGCACTGGCTCGTCCTCTGAAACAGTTGCTAACGCGTGAGATATTGCGGGTAGTGGACAGTGTGTGGCTTTGAGCGGTAGCGTATGGCTATCACTGCTGAGTTCGGAGCCAAAAGCCGAAGCCCAGTTGACTTCATTTTGAAGATCAAGGATGAGCGTTCATGTCAGGCTTTGCTCACTGCCCCTATCGACAGTCGTCCCTTCTACAGCAAGCCCTTGCACCAAATAAAATGCGTATTGCATTTTTGTTGGGGGCTGGCTGCCCAATGTCTATTCGCGTTGATGCTGGTAATGGAAACACCGCTCCCCTGATTCCCGACATTGCAGGTTTGACCTCGTTGGTAGCAACCACCCTTACGGCTGATGCGGAGCTTAGCGCTGATTACACAGCACTAATTGGACGTTTCGGTGTTGGGGCATCCCCGAATATTGAAGAGATTCTCAGCCATTTGCGAGCGCTCATTGATGTTGTTAGGGACGGTGATATCAATGGATTGACCAAGCCGAAGCTACAGGCTTTGGATAAGCGAATCTGCGAACTTACCGCAGGTGTGGTGGGCGTCCCACTTCCAGGTGAAGGAACGCCCTATCACAAGCTTGCTGCATGGATGAGTGGTATTGCTAGGGCGCATGCTGTTGAGGTTTTTACCCCAAACTATGACTTGCTAATGGAGCAGGCATTAGAGTCGCATAAAGTTCCGTATTTCGATGGTTTTGTAGGCGCGCGTGAAGCATTTTTCGATCTTTCTTCAATGGAAACAGATATCTTGCCTGCGCGTTGGGCTCGGGTGTGGAAGTTACATGGGTCGATAAATTGGTGGCGCACACCTGAAAATGACGTTATTCGCAAGAATAATGGTGATGGTGCGGATCGCCAGATGATCTATCCGTCACATTTGAAATATGACCAGAGTCGTCGTCTTCCTTACTTGGCAATGCTTGATCGATTACGGGACTTCCTGGGGCGAGGACAGGCGATATTAGTTTGTTGTGGATACTCGTTCGCGGACCAGCATCTCAATGAGGTGATCATGAATGGCTTACGTAGTAACCCTACAGCCATGTGCTTCGGTTTACTTTATGGGGCCCGTAGTCAATATTCTGAAGCAATCCTGTGCGCGACGCGGCAACCTAACCTAAGTATTCTTGCCGAAGATGGCGCGGTCCTGGGAACGTTGAACCGGAACTGGAATGCCACGTCACAGGATAGCCATTCATTACATGGCGTAGCTGTCAGCAGCGTAACTGAAAACGACATAGAGCAATGCAAGTTCGGGTTAGGTGATTTCAAAAAGCTAGGGCAGTTTCTCGCCCATCAACTCAATCAGAGTTCCGATGTGGGCACCAGTCATGAAGCGTGATCCTACCTTCATAGGTATTGTCCAAGATGTATTTGGGTCTTCAGTAACAGTTGAACTGAATGATGATACAGCCACAGGGCTAGGTTTTGTCGGTGGTGAAGGGTATCGAATTGGTCAAGTCGGTAGTTTTGTGCGGATTCCTTTGGGGTTTGTTGACCTCTACGGCGTCGTTTCTCAAGTAGGTGCAGGAGCAGCACCCGATTCAGGCGATGATAAGCGGGCTTACGGAAACCGTTGGATCAAGGTTCAGATGGTTGGTGAGGGACAGCGTGGTGGTCGATTTGAACGTGGTATCTCACAACATCCAACAGTTGATGACCGTGTCCACGTGGTAACTCACGCAGACTTGGCAGCCATCTACGGGGCTGTCGATCCGCAAGACTACGTTCCGATAGGACACCTTGCTAGTGCAGAAGCAATTCCGGCTTTAGTGAATATCAATCGCCTGATAACTAGGCATAGTGCTGTGGTGGGCACAACAGGGTCAGGCAAATCAACAACAGTCGCCGGGCTATTAAATGCGCTTTCAGACCCGTCGAGATATCCTGCTGCACGAATTTTAGTCTTGGATATACATGGGGAATACGCGAAAGCGCTTTCAAATAGGTCTACCGTTTTTAGGGTCTCTGCTGATTCAGCACAAAATGAGACAGCGTTGAATATCCCGTTTTGGGCATTGAGTTTTGATGAGCTAGTACCGTTCGCATTTGGGCGGTTAAATGATGCCCAAGCTTCTGCTGTAACAGACGCAATCGTCGAGCTGAAGCGTGAAGCATTGTTGAATTATCCTCGTACTGGAGTAGAACTTGAGGATGTTACAGTCGACACTCCGGTCCCGTTCTGCATTCATAAATTATGGTTTGAACTTCATCGCCGTGAACACCACACGCTTATTCCCAGGCCGGGCGCGGCGGCAGGGGAGGTCGAGCATGCATACGTTCTAGACAATACTGGGCACCCGCAGGAGTTGGGTGACGCGATGAGCGTGCGTCCGCCGCTCTACAGAACTGTTAAAACTACAGGGGCCGCTGATGAACGTGTCCAACTAGGCTCGGGAACAATTGGGATACGTGCCCAACTTGCTTCTTTAGCATCCAAGCTGCGTGATCCCAGATTGGCATTTTTGTTTCGGCCCGGTGATTGGGCTCCCGCACTAGATGGTCATGTGGTCAAGGACGTCGATGAATTATTGCGCGACTGGATCGGTTCTGATCGACCGGTTTCAATTCTTGACCTATCGGGAATTCCGTCGAACATTCTAAGTGATCTGATTGGCGCAATGCTTAGGGTATTATATGACGCAATCTTTTGGGCTCGAAACTTACCGGAAGGTGGGCGAGAACGTCCACTATTGCTCGTGCTGGAAGAGGCCCATGCGTACCTATCACGCGAAAATGAAGGTTCTGCTTCAGCAGTTGTAAGGCGCATTGCAAAAGAGGGTCGAAAGTATGGCGTCGGTATGATGCTAGTTAGCCAGCGTCCAGCAGAGATCGATACGACTATTCTCTCTCAATGTGGAACGTTGTTCGCGCTCCGACTGGCGAATGATAGTGATCGTGGACATATAGCCAGTGCCGCAGCGGATAACCTGAAAGGCTTGTTCGAGATGTTGCCCGTGCTACGTACGGGGGAAGCAATTGTGGTCGGTGAAGCTGTAAGCCTGCCAATCCGAGCATTGATTACACCGCCACCGATTGGGCAGAGACCCGACAGCGTCGACCCGAAGGTAGTAGTTAGGCAAGTTAATGATCAGGGCAGTCAGCTTTTTGAAGGGCCTGGAGGTTGGGCCCAAGAAGTGGGCGTATCTGATTACTCTATACTAGTGAAACAGTGGCGAAAACAGTCTTCTCGTTACGAACATGAGCCAGCAATTGTAGTGGCTCCCCAAGGGAATGAAGGAGTGGAACCTACAGATGATTGATTTTTTTGAAAGTCCAGAGTCATCAACGATAGCAAGAGTTGGTTTTGATGATGAATCACTGATCCTAATTATCGAGTTCAAAACAACGGGGACGTATCATTATTTTGATGTGCCCCAGCATGTTTTTGAAGCGATGCGGGCTGCACCATCCAGAGGCCAATTTCTTGCTCAGAATGTGAAAAAACAATTTCGCTATTCACGAGCCTGATTAGATCAAGCTGTACAAGCCTTTGCTGTGGCAAGGTGCTTGTACAGTGCTTGGTCATAATGTTCATGGATTTTAATGCGAGCTCGGTGTACCGCGTTTGATCCGGTATACGGTCGCAATCCCTACGTCCGCGAGTTTGGCGATGTCATCAGCCGACATTGTTGGATGTTTAGCCATCAATGACTGTACCTTTGCCCACTTCTCTACGTTCTTGCCTTTCCCTGTAGGCGTCCAGTTCGGGTCTGCAAGGCGTTTGTTTTCCAACCCTTGCTTGATCCGTTCAACACGTTTTTCTTGATCAAGACGCGCCATCGTCGCCATTAGGTCTAACAGCATACTGTTGATGACTTCCATTATCTGGCCGGTAATTCCCTTGTCTTCAATTACCATGTGGCTTGTAGGCAGGTCTGCAATGACGAGACGTAGACCTTTTGCTTTGATCTTGGCTTTCAGTGTTTCCCAATCCGTTTGGGATAGGCGGCTTAAACGGTCAACACTTTCACAGACAATGCATTCACCTGATTGTGCTGCATCCAGCAATCGCATCAACTGTGGACGATCTAGCGTAGTACCACTGATGTGTTCGGAGTAGATTCCAGCAATGGTGAGGCCCTTCTCGCTTGCGAATGATTCAAGGCTTGCCTTGGCACGTAGTGCGTCTTGGTCTTTAGTGCTGGCTCTGAGATATAGGTGTGACTTCAATTTTGATTATCCTTTGGTCGTTGTTTTGATAGGTAAATGATAATTCTATCATATAGCTATCCGCAATAGGTTTTTGGTAGTGTCAAGCGTGAGGTAATCGGGCTACCAGATAAGTAGACCTATTTGATAGTCGGCCTTGGGTTATCGGAGTCCTCGTTGCTGCTGGTATTTTCATAACGGCTGGTATCGAGTCGAAATGGAATAATACGTAGGAAGCTATCTTTCAGTGGTCTTTCTATCTGCATTCACCCTGAGCTGCACTGGATGACATACGGTGCCGATTGGGCTGCATATTTCTACTCGAAAGAGTCCGTCTGGCTCTTGGGGTGCCGCATCGGTTGACGAGCCCTTGGGAATAAGGCCGATGAATATTCTGCAAAACCGATTCACAGGCCCTGTGCGAGCCAGCAATTTGCAATCACTTCATCCAGTTGATAGGTTTATGAAGGTATTTCGCTCTGGTCTGCCGCTTAGCCTGGTCGAAATAAATGGAGTTGATAATCGACGTTACGAGGTAGCAAATGGATTTCACAGTCATCGACGTTGAGACCGCAAACCCCAATCTTGCCAGCATCTGTCAGGTGGGAATTGCCGTATTTCGAGCAGGTCAATTGCACGAAACATGGAGTTCGTTTGTTAATCCGAACGATTACTTTCACCCGATGAACGTTTCTGTGCATGGAATTGACGAATCGATGGTCTCGTCAGCTCCATCTTGGTCCGACGTTTATGATCAGATTTTGCCTTTTGTGACGGGGCAAATCGTGGCTAGCCATATGCCGTTTGATCGCACAGCGACACTGCGAGCTTGTCAAAATGCGGACTTGCCCCATTTTGATTGTTCTTGGCTTGACACCGCGAAGGTTGCCCGCCGAGCATGGTCCGAGTTCTCCCGGTCGGGCTACGGATTGAAGAATCTTGCGTCCTTTTTTGAAATTCCTTTCGAGCATCATGATGCCCTAGAAGATGCGCGTGCTGCGGGGGAGATATTGCTTCGTGCAATCGCTCATACCGGGTCCACGGCTTCGGAGTGGTGCTCGCTCGTCAACATGCCGCTGTCTGCACTGAATGCAGTAGAAGGGCTATTGGTCAATCAAGACGGTGTCTTAGCAGGGAACGTCGTAGTGTTTACTGGAGCACTGTCCATCCCGCGCCAAGACGCGTCTGCCATGGCCGCAGAAGGTGGTTGCGAGATCGGCCTGGGAGTCACGAAGCAAACCACGCTACTGGTAGTTGGTGATCAAGACATCACCCGATTGGCCGGGAAAAATAAGAGCTCAAAACACCTCAAAGCCGAACAACTAATTTCAAAGGGGCAAAAAATTCGCATCTTGGGTGAAAGCGACTTTCAGGCGTTACTGCGGCCATCGTGATGGGGTAGTGATATTGATCGAGTTAGTAGTGCAAGCAGTCGATTGTGAGCAGCGATATGGACTAAGGGTGCTCGTCAAGCATGTTTTCCAAATCGGATATCAATACAGAGGGGGAGCACTTCAAGGCGTTTGCTAGCTTAAACAGTATCGCAATCGTAGGGTAGTGAATCCCCCGTTCTATCAGACTGACGTAGTTACGCTGTATATCAGCATCATGTGCAAGCTGTTCCTGGGTCAGTCCAGCTTCCTTGCGTTTTTGCCGCAGTACCTTTCCGAAAGCTAAGCCGATATCCACGTTTGCAGCCCCATCTCAAAGACGGGTCACTGTCGGTGATGGCTGTTCGTACGTCCTCACAGTATACTGTGAATATTGAGTTCAAATTCACAGTAACTGAGGTCGGTATGAAGCTATACGCATCTATTTTCATCGCAGCAATCAGCATGCCCTTGGCAAGCCTGTTCGGTATCTGTTCGCTGGAGTTTGGATACGTCTCCAGCATCCGGCAGGCCCTTGGCGTGGGGGTGGTCGTTGCGGCTGTGACGCTTATCCTTTCGGTCATCCTGTTCATTTGCGGTATCCCATCGACACTGCGGCGCCTACGTGTTCAGCGAAGCGCCAGCAACTGATTCAGTAAGGGGCCGTGATGCGAAAAATATCAGCCAGTCATGAACCTACTGTGGTCAAAGTAAGATCGAAAAGCCTGTTGGCGGCAATCGCGTTGAATACATTGCTTCCAGGGGCTGGCTACTTATACATGGAACGTTGGGTCGCGGGTATTCTCGGTGGCGCGCTAGTTGTCGCAATCTTCATACGGAGCCCATGGGAGCACTTACTGCTGGTTTGGGTGTTTGCTAATTTTATCATGATGATTGATATGTGCTTGTTGAAAGCACGAAACAACTCCTAGCACTAAAAAGGTACTTTTATGAGGTTTTCGTTGTTCATGCTTTTGTCAACTATGGCGTCTGTAACATATGCCGCCACAACTGACCCTACCGCATGGGGGCAATTCAATACGCGTATGCATGAAATGTTGGACACCACTGGGTGGCATTTTGATCAGGCGATGGATACGAAGCAAATTGCAAAGGAATATCAATCTAACCAAGCAAGAGCCCAGATTATATTCAGTAAACCTGGTATATACCGTGGGAGGGTCAGTAAGGTCATGATGGATGACCAAGGGGCCTTCTTGGTTATTGATCAAGGGAAGAGTACCGCTGCTATTGTGCATTTGGCTGGTTATCAGGCTTGGCCATGGAAAACGTCTGGAAGCAAATCAGAAATTTTAGGAATTCAACCTTTCATTGAGTTTGCCGCGAATTTTGATGCAGGACAAGAGTTGTTTTTCCAATGTCGGCGTGTCGAATTTGGTCTGGGAATATACTTGAGAAACTGCTTGGTTTTTCCGCCTGTGGTCGCGGCAACAAAGTTTGCTCCTGAATTAATTAATGAAATAGATATTGGCGCAGCTTTTGAGGATATGATCAAGGCAAGAGCCTCTGAAGGCTGGTCTAGGCCACCATCGTTACAGAGCGGGTTAGAGGTTGAATTGCAAATTGCGCTGAAAATGGACGGCGTGGTTGATTCGGTTATTGTGACTAAGAGCAGTGGTGACACATTGTTTGACAAGTCTGCCGTAGCTGCATTGAAAAATATTGGGCGCTTGGCAGAGATGCAAGAAATGAAACCATCTGACGTTAATCGTTATAGGTTATTCACTATGAAATTAAAGCCAGCTGATTTGATACTTTGATTAATTGTGCGACTTGGTCTTGATGCGGCTTCTGGCGGTCTGTGAGCCTCTTTGGGCTGCTTTAGCTCCTGGTCGCTAGCTGCCCAGCTAGAGACCGACAAAAGCTCCTAGATCGCCTTTCAGGGGTTTTTCTGTAAGCGTTTGTTGTTTGGCAAGGCGTAAGTTTGGTTTGCCATTCTTACGCCATTGTTTCAGTAATGACGTGACCTTCCTACTTCCACTCCACAGTTGGTGCCTATTTGGTTTCGATTTGATCTTGGCTAGATATGTCATCCACTTGAAAAAGCTGTCTAAGTCTTCCAGACTTTTTAAGTGGTGGCCGTATGGGTCATGATCCGGGCCAATGATCGAATAGTCTGCTAGTTTTCCTTCGCGTTTGAGTTTGGCATGTATATGTTGAAGACTTGATCTTTTATCTTTTTTGTCATTGAGAATCACAGCGTGATGATGGTGTACACCAGTTTCATCATTTTCAATGACGGTAACCCTTAATGGTAAATACTTGGATTTTTTTCTGTAATAGTTGTTGATATTGGCGCTGTATTCGGCTGGGGACATTTTGTCTGTGAATCGTGTTCTGACGTGATAGCCTCTGGGGTGTCGTAGCGTTTCTGTCGCACCATATACCAGTACGTAAAGCGCTTGAATTATGTTTTCAAATGATGGGTATCCAGCATTGCATTTGATTGGTACTCCCATGTAATTGTCTTGGATGTACCGTTGCTTCGGTGAAGTGGTCATGTTTTCTAGCTTAGGCGTATGGCGTAGCTGATTCCTTTGATGGTTGTTGGTTTGACAATAGAGAATTAAATATCCTGTGTTTCGATATCCCGCTGGGCCAAGCCCGCTGCTGGGTTTAGGCGAAATTTGTGTTTGTAAGTCATCAATTTTCTGATCAGGCGGTGCTCTGTCCGGTCAGTTGCCGATGGATGTATAAAAAACATACATCTCTTTTTCTTCGGGGGAGGTTTCAACTGGTGTTAACGTGTTATTGCCTTTTGAACGTTGTATAGCAAGCATGTTTTTGAAAAGTTCCAGGCGCTCTTTTGTTAATGTTCCTTCTCGGTTTGTTATGTGGTGAATTTGGGCGGTAGTTGAAATGCGATATGCTTGTTTTTTTCTGTCATATCCTTCGTATGTGCACTTGCTAAACTCGTTGCCCTTGGTGCTTGCCTCAATGCCACCATTGGTGTAGCACTTTATATTGAATGCGGCGGATTGAAGTAAAGCGTTTAGTCTCATCGGGTGGTCTGCAATCAGTTCGTATTGATAATCCCATGCCATGTTGTATGTGGAGTTTTTTTCTGTGCTGTCATCTATAATGAAAAGCTTATCGCGTTCCAGGTTTTTTCTCTCCTTTGTCAGTGCGGCAATTTGCACATCTATCTCTGGGACCTGCCCGTACTTCATCAGGGATGTCACAAGGGTTTGTATCTTTTCACTGATATTGCGTAACTGCCCTTCAATGACGATAAGTTTTTTCCTGCTTGTAGAAAGCTCCAGGTTTTTCATGGCCGTTTCAACAGCCAGTGTTGCAGTGTCGTTGCAGATGTGTAGCAAAATAGGCACTGGAAAAGATTTGTTGTTCTGGCACCTTAAGTCGCCGTAAGCACAACGAGTTGTACAGCGCATAGTGAATGGGCTGTGTTTGTTGATTTTTACCTGCATGTTTGCGCCGCATTCACCACATTTGATAAGCCCGGATAGGAAGTGTGTGCGTGGTGCTGTTGCAGGCTTGTACTCGTCTGAAAATCGCTGCTGCACTTGGTAGAATAGTTCTTCTGAAACAATGGGAGGGTAGATTTTCCATTCCTTCCAGTACCCGATTGCTATTCTGTTGGTAAGCCAACGTCTAATTGTGCTTGGGTTGATTTTTGCAAAAGTTATATGCATGCTAATTAACCGTTTCAGGATTCTTCTTTCCCCGATTCCGGCTAGTGCATCCTCAAAGGCTCCTTTCATCGCCAGGGCGATTTCATCTTTTATTATTCCATTTGAATCAAGCCAGATTGGTGTCCTACGTTTTGGGATGATGCCATTTGCGGCAAGCTTTTCACGTGCCCTGTAACTTTTCTTGATTCGTTCTGACAGTGAGGCGCTGTACATATATGCCTGCTGTACCTTTCCGACTAAAGACCATATCTGCTCGGATTTTATGATTGGGCCATATGTACAGTTGTCTTGTAATGTTATTATTTGTACCTTTGCGCTAACGATCTGATTGATTAAGGAGATCATTTCCATTTCTTGCAATCTACCAATGCGGTCGATTGCTTCCACGAGTATTACATCACCTTCTTTTATTTCGCCTTGGTTTATGGCTTCCAGTAGTTGTCCGAAACCATGTTTTAGATGGTCACCTTTGGATGCTGATCGCCCTAGGTCTTCAAACTTTTTTGGGTATAACTTGTAGCTTGGATTGTTTTCAATCCATTCGGCTATTAGTTCTTGTTGTCTAGCTAAACTAGTGCCTTTTCCTTGTTTTGTACTCGAAAAACGAGCATAACCTACCGCGTAGGGCATTATTGACCTTCGTTATATTAATTAAGTTTGGGTGCCGCCGATGTTCTGGTGCTAGGTATGCTGCACTGGCGGGGCTTTTCGTTCAGATGAATAATTTATAACATGCGAATATCACAGGATAAACATTGGCTGAAAATATAAGGGGCTGCTTTTGTGTCGGGTGGCATGCACAGGTTCGTAGCGGTAATGCAGATATTAGCGAATTCAAGGCTGCCAGCACTGCCTTGAGCCTGATCGCCAAGTATCACTCCCACGTCGACCTGATCGGCCTTATGTCGCGCCTGGCCCGGGAAGAACTGGTGCACCACGAGCAAGTCATGCGCCTGCTGAAAAAGCGCAAGATCGAGCTGCGCCAGCTGTCCGCCGGGCGTTATGCCTCGGGCTTGCGCAAGGTGGTGCGTAACCATGAACCGGTGAAACTGGTGGATACCCTGGTGGTCGGCGCCTTTATCGAGGCCCGCAGTTGCGAGCGTTTCGAAGCGCTGGTGCCGCATTTGGACGAAGAACTCGGCAAGTTCTACTTCGGATTGCTGAAAAGCGAGGCCCGGCACTTCCAGGGTTATCTGAAGCTGGCTTATCAGTACGGTGATGCCAAGGACATTGCCCAGGTTATCGACCGGGTACGGGCTGCCGAGCAGGAGTTGATCGAGTCACCGGACATCGAGTTCCGGTTTCACAGCGGTGTGCCTGCCTGAAACTGCGTAAACCAACCCACCTATCAAGACGGTGATCCCGGCCAGCAGCAGGATCACCGTCTGCGTGCCCAGCGGCGCCGCCAGAAGCGCGATCAATAACCCGGCCAAAGGCTGGGACAGATTGTTGAGCAAGGTCAAGACTCCCACTGTCTTGCCAAAGTCCCGAGCGGGGATCACTCGTTGGCGGATGCTGCGGATGTACACGTTGAACATCTTGTCGAAACCGCTGATCAGCAGAAACCCTGCGGCGTAAGCCCAGATATTCGGGCTCAGCGCGGTGATCAGTGCCCCCACGGCAATCATCGTATATGACAGGCTCCCGAGGACTTTCAACGGCAAGGTCGCCCGGGCCAGAAAAAACAGAATGGCTATCGTCACCACTGCCCCCGCTGCCTGCAAGCCGGCGTAGGTATCCTTGCCGGCTGCATATTGACCGATCACCATGGCCGCTGAGGTAGCCAGGGTCACGCCGATGATCAGGTTGACGCCAACGGCCAGGGCGATGATTTTTTTCAGTTCCGTCAGGTTGCGGATATGACCGAAGGCGATGCGCAGCGGTTGCAGCCAGATATCGTTGTGTTGTTCGAAGGTTTCCAGGTTCACGGTGGTGCTGCGCTGCCAGATCAGCATCGCCAGGTCGACCAGCAGGAACAGCCCGGCAATCCCCAGCACCACCCAGTGCCAGGCCCAAACTTGCAGCATCAGCGCGGCCACCAGCGGGCCCAGTACCAGGCCGCTCTGGTCGGCAATTTGCGAGTAGGAGAGGGTCTTGGCGTAGGTGTACTGCTTGAAGATATGCGGCATTAGCACCTCACGGGCCATGATGCCTTGGGTGGTCAATACCCCGCACAGTGCCGAGAGGCCGACGATCCAGTAGATGCCGTCGAACATCCCGTACAACACTACTGCCACCACACAGGCTGCGGCGCGGTAAACCTGGCTGATATGCAGGATGCGCACCGGGGAAAACCTGTCGCACAATGCGCCGCACACCGGGAATGACAAATAGCGCGGCAGCGACTCGACAAAAAACGCCAGCCCGGCCCAGGACACACTGTTGGTGGTCTGGAACACGATCAGCGGCACGATGAACAGCAGGATCTGATCCGCCAGCCGCGACAGGAACAGCGAAATGAAGAACGCCAAGTAATCCTTGCGCATAAAACTCCCTGTAAGTTGCCCGCCATGCTCTGACAAAAAACGTCCCGTTAAAGATTGCGGGCTATTTGTTAAAAACTCTTAAAAGCATGAAGCTTCTTCGAAAACCGCTGCTCAATGATGGCAACGTGCTCTTGTTGGCAATCATTGCCACCTATAATACGCACCTTCAATCCGCGTTCGCATACTGGGAATTTATGGAAAATCTGGGTCTTGGCAAGGTCTTGCTCGTTGAGGATGATCAGAAGCTGGCAGGGCTGATCGCGCATTTCCTCTCCCAGCATGGTTTCGAGGTGCTGGCGGTGCACCGTGGCGACGAGGCATTGGCAGCCTTCCTTGAGTTCAAGCCCAAGATCGTCGTGCTCGACCTGATGCTGCCGGGCCAAAGCGGCCTGCATGTATGCCGCGAGATTCGTAATGTGTCCGACACCCCCATTGTGATCCTTACCGCCAAGGAGGACGACCTGGACCATATCCTCGGCCTTGAATCCGGCGCCGACGACTACGTGATCAAACCCATCAAGCCGCCCGTGCTGCTGGCACGCCTGCGCGCCCTGCAGCGGCGCCAGGTGCCGGAGCCGACGGTGCGCGGCGCCCTGGCGTTTGGCCGGCTGGCCATTGATCGTAGTTGCCGTGGGGTGAGCCTGGGCGGCGAGAAGATCGACCTCACTACCATGGAATTCGAACTGCTATGGCTGCTGGCCAGCGCCGCCGGGAAAATCCTCTCCAGGGACGACATCCTCAACCGCATGCGCGGGATCGCCTTTGATGGGCTCAACCGCAGCGTCGACGTCTATATCAGCAAGCTGCGCGGCAAGCTCAACGACAACCCCAGGGAGCCGGTGCGCATCAAGACCATCTGGGGCAAGGGCTATCTGTTCAACCCGTTTGCCTGGGAGGTCTAGATGCTACGGCTGTTTCTACGTCTGTATGTGATCCTGGCCCTGGGGCTGGCCGGGGCGATCTGGCTGGTGAATTTCACCTTCGATGAATTACTGCCCGAAGCCAACGAAACGTATAACCGTGAAGCCATGCGCGGCCCGGCCTATGCCTTGGTGGAGCAATTGCGACCACTGCTCGGTGAGGCCCGCGATGCCCGCCTGGCTGAACTGCAACCCCATTACGGCTTACGCCTGGCCTTGATGCAGCGTGATGCCGCAGAGCTGACCGAGCGCGAGCAAAAACTGCTGGCTGACGGCCAGGTGGTGGTGCGCGGCGACTTCATGGAGTTCGTGGCCGATATCGACGACGGCCGGCAACTGCTCAATATCAAGCTGCCAGAAGAGCCAAGGTGGCTGTACTTGTGGGCCTATTCGTTGCTTGGCTTGTGCCTGGCGGTGGTCCTGTATTTTTGGGTACGGCCCCATTGGCGCGACCTGGAGCATATTCGCCTGGCCGCCCAGCGTTTTGGTGACAACGACTTGGGTTCGCGAATCCTGTTGCCACGCCGTTCCACCGTGCGTGAGCTGGCCGGGCACTTCAACCAGATGGCCGAGCGCATCGAAAGCCTGATCGCCAACCAGCGCGAGTTGACCAACGCTGTCTCCCACGAGCTGCGTACACCGATTGCGCGCTTGTCCTTTGAGCTCGACCAGCTCAAGCAGGAAGCCGATCCAAGGCAGAGCCGCGCGTTGATCAACGACATGTACGCCGACCTAGGCGAGCTGGAAGAGATGGTCTCGGAGCTGTTGACCTACGCCAGCCTGGAGCGGGGCGCTACGCAAATCACCCGGGAAAGCATTGAGGCCCACAGTTGGCTCGACAGTGTGATTGGCAGCGTGGCCCTTGAAGCCGAGGCGGCGGGGGTGCAGTTGTTGCTGCGCACCTGTGAAGTCGACTATATCCGCATCGAACCGCGCTTTATGGCGAGGGCGCTGATCAACCTGTTGCGCAACGCCATTCGGTATGCCGATCGGCGGGTCGAGGTGTCGTTGGTCAAGTTTGGCGCGGGCTATGAAGTGCGGGTCAATGACGATGGCCCCGGCGTTCCGATGGAAGGCCGAGCGAAGATTTTCGAACCCTTCCTGCGCCTGGATGCCAGTCGTGATCGTCGCACCGGTGGCTTTGGTTTGGGCTTGGCGCTGGTGCGGCGGGTTTGTCAGTGGCACGGAGGGCAGGTCGAGGTGCTGGATTCGGAGTGGGGTGGGGCCTCGTTTCGGATGACCTGGGCGTATGCGGAGTAAGCGTTGAAGAACAACGCAGGTCTCGTTTGGGAGCAGCCCTGGTGGATCGCTGCGCTGCTGGGATGGGGGCCTTGCGTACGCGCTCAAACACCCCGAGCACTGATATCGCCGCTAAAACGCCCGGCCAGAAACCCATAAAAAAGATAACCCAAAGCAAGCACCAGCGTCGCGCCAAACACCGCTTCCTCACCAGAGGCGTAAATCGCATACAGCGAATAGCCCACCGCAATCAGCAACACCGTGGTGTTACGAGCGTAGATCGCCGGTGTGACCCCTGCCTTGTGCATCATCACCAGCAGGCCGGTGAGGGCCGTGATGTAGGGAATCAGGTTAGTCACCACCGCCAGACTCACCAGTTTGCTGAACTGTGCGCTGGCCGTCGGCGATATGGTCGACAAGGCCATCAACGTCTGAAGCACGGCACACGCCAGCATCCCGAATACCGGCGCCTGGGCACGGCTGAGGCGGCTGAAAAACGCCGGGAACATCCGATGGTCAGCGGTCATCTTGGCGGTTTGCGCCAGGGTGAACTGCCAGCCCAATAGCGAGCCGATACAGGCGATAACAGCCAACGCCATGATGATGTCGCCCACCAGCGGGCTGAATA
Organism: Pseudomonas sp. ANT_H4; assembly: GCF_008369295.1. Classification (GTDB taxonomy): domain Bacteria; phylum Pseudomonadota; class Gammaproteobacteria; order Pseudomonadales; family Pseudomonadaceae; genus Aquipseudomonas. The sequence goes on from NZ_VOBG01000005.1 coordinate 273,162, forward strand.
TCCGTGCGTAGACCAGCGCGAAAGGCGCAGAGGAACTGGCAAGTTCGGCATTGGGTACGATGCCCTGGATTACCGTGGTCGACAGCACATACACCAGCGCCGCGCCCAGCGTGCCCAGTAGGCAGGCCAGGGGCACGGTGCGCTTGGGGTCTTCCACTGCGTCATAACCCTGGGCGGCTGATTCCATGCCGAGGAACGCCCACAAAGTCAGCGGGATGCTGGCGCTGATGGCGTCGGCGAGTTGCAACTGGTTGGGGTTCCAGGCAGCGGTAAACACCTCGACCTTGAAGTAGAGCCAGCCGATCACACTCAGCCCCGCGACAGGAATAATCACCCCCCAGACCGTAAATACACCGATTTTGCCGGTAATTCGTGGGCCGCCGAAGTTCGCCACGGTAGTCAGCCAGATCAGGCCGACCGTACCGATAAACAACGGGATAGGCCCATTGCCCAGCCAGGGGATGAACGAGGACAGATAACCCACCGCCGAAATGGCAATCGCCACATTGGCAATCACCAGCGACAGAAAGTACAGAAACGAACACAGGAAAAACCCGGACTTGCCATGGGCTTCTTCGGAGTAGGCCGACATGCCGCCGGTGCGGGTACAGAAAATCCCGCATTGGGCAAAGCAATAGGCGATGGCCATGGAGCCGACCGCGGTGATTACCCACGATAGCAACGACACCGCGCCCAACTGCGCCATGCTGGCCGGCAACATGATAATGCCCGAGCCCATCATGTTGATCGCCACCAGAGTGGTGAGGCCCATGAGGCCCATCTTCTTGCTCGGTTCGGCCATCGGGAACTCCTTGTTCTGGTATCAGGTCCGGGTGAAGTAGCCCGGTCAGACCATCGCTTGCGCCTGAATCCGCAACTCCCCGTCCATATCCTTGACCAGCCCACTGGCCAAAAACAGCGCCAGCAAGCGTTTGTGCAACTGCGGCTCGACAAAGTCCTTCACCGTGTCCAGCGCCAGGTTGCCGCTGCCGGGCAGTTCGGTCTTGGTGTAGGACAGCCAGGCTTTTTTCAGCATTAACAGGACATCGCTGCCGGCGGTGGAGGCGAAGCGGCGGTTGGCCTGTTGGCCTTGCAGATTGAAGGTGTGCTGGAATTCATAACCGGTCTCGTCGCCTGCGCTGGCCACACAACGCACGCACGTGCAGGGGCCATCGCCAAAGGCCGCGAGCAGATAGGTATTGAAGTCCACCACGGGCTTGAGCGCCAGGCGCTTATCGACTTCGAACAGGTCTCCGGTCATTTTTTCGTCAGTGCTCAACGTCCATTTCCTTGCAGGTCTACGGCTGGTTTTTTAGGAGCGCGGCACAATACCAGTCGGATGGAGTGTGTGGGTGTTTTTTGCCAAGGGACGACCCGCAGGCCCCAATGCCGGTAAGTTAAGAAATAAAACGGACAACTCATAACCTGTGGCGAGCGGGCTTGCCCGCGTTGGGCTGCGCAGCGGCCCTAAAACCAATCACTGCGGTCTTTCTGACGATCATAGCGACCGGCCTGGGAGCGCTTCGCACTCCAGCGCGGGCAAGCCCGCTCGCCACAAGGTAATGTTAGGCGCGCCATTTCCTTAACTTATCGGCATTACCCGCAAGCCCTGCCTTATATGAATAAAAATAGATTCAGATATTCTTTTCTGGTCTTAGCAATCACCGTTACGTTCGCTGCCATTCTTCATGTCGCGGCAGATTCCTCATGACACTCAAACGTTCCACCTTGACCCTGGCGGCGAGGGCAGTTGAGGCTATGCCTGGTCATTAGTGGAAGAACTCCCCCGGCGTCGCATCAAACTGCTGGCGGAAAGCCGCAATAAACGCCGAAGTCGACTCGTATCCACACGCCAGTGCCACATCGGTCACCCGATCACCCTGTTCCAGCGCGGGCAGGGCGCTCAACAACCGTAACCGCTGGCGCCACGCCCGAAACGTCAAACCGGTATCTCTCAAAAACAATCGACTCAGGGTTTTCTCGCTGACTCCCAGCTTCTGGCTCCACTGCCCCAGGGTAGTCTGCTGTTCCGGGTGCAGATTCAAGCTGCGGTAGATCTGCCGCAGACGACCGTCAAGGGGCAATGGCAACATCAAGTCCACCTGGGGTGCAGCGGCCAACTGGTCCAGCACCACCTGGGCCAGCCGCCCGTGCGGACCATCCTCGGCATATTCCACCGGCAACTCGCTGAAGCTGCGGATCAATTCGCGCAACAAACTGCTCACCGCCAGCACTTGGCAACGCTCGGCCGCCCAGGCGGTGACGCTGCAATCGAGGTACAGGCTGCGCATCTCGGTATGGGGCGAACTGAACACCCGGTGCGACATCCCAGCGGGTATCCACACCGCCCGTTGCGGCGGCGCGACAAAGCGCCCGGCGCTGGTCTGGATCTCCAACACCCCGCAAATCGCGTAGGACAACTGCACCCACGGATGACTATGGCGGTGGGTCAGGGCGCGGTTGGGCAGGGATTCGGTGCGGCCATACACCGGTCGCGGCAGGCTGGAAAGCCCAGGCACGCTGCGGCGGACGGTTTTTTCATGTCCTTTAGGCGGCATTTACTGGCTCATTGGCGTTAGTCGGTAACAAGCCGTTACGTTAGAGTCGCTTCGATGCTCTTGGCAACCCCTGGAAGATCCTGCTTATGACCCGCCCACGCTTTTTGCCTGACAACTTCACCCTGACGCTGATCGCTACGGTGATCCTCGCCTCGCTGCTGCCCGTCAGTGGCCAGGCTGGCGTGGCCTTCGGCTGGCTGACCAACGCTGCCATCGCCCTGTTGTTTTTCCTCCACGGCGCCAAGCTGTCGCAACAGGCCATCGTCGCCGGTGCCGGCCACTGGCGCCTGCACCTGCTGGTGTTCAGCCTGACGTTCGTGCTGTTCCCGCTGTTGGGCCTGGCACTCAAGCCGCTGCTGTCGCCAATGATCGGCAAAGACTTGTACATGGGCATGCTCTACCTGTGTGCGTTGCCGGCCACCGTGCAGTCGGCGATTGCCTTCACGTCCCTGGCCCGGGGCAATATCCCAGCGGCGATTTGCAGTGCGGCGGCGTCCAGCCTGTTTGGCATCTTTCTTACGCCGTTGCTGGTGGCGTTGTTGCTCAATGTCCACGGCGAAGGCAGTTCCACCGTCGATGCCATCCTCAAGATCAGTGTGCAGTTGTTACTGCCCTTTGTAGCCGGGCAAATCGCCCGCCGCTGGATCGGCGCCTGGGTGGCGCGTAACAAGGTCTGGCTGAAGTTCGTCGACCAGGGTTCGATCCTACTGGTGGTCTATGGCGCATTCAGCGAAGCGGTCAACGAAGGTATCTGGCACCAGATTCCGCTGTGGGAACTGGGTGGCCTGGTCGTCGCTTGCTGTGTGTTGCTGGCGCTGGTGCTGGTAGCGTCCACGGTGCTGGGCAAGGCGTTCGGTTTTAATCAGGAAGACCGCATCACCATCCTGTTCTGTGGCTCGAAGAAAAGCCTGGCCACTGGCGTGCCGATGGCCCAGGTGCTGTTCGCCGGCAGCACCATAGGCGTGCTGATCCTGCCGTTGATGCTGTTTCATCAGATCCAGTTAATGGTCTGCGCGGCCCTGGCCCAGCGTTATGCCAAACGGCCGGAGACAATCGCGAAGTTAATGGGGCAAGTGGACCCCTGAACCATCGTGTTACTATTTTTGCGCGCAGCTCAAGGGCCGGCATCGGGCCGGCAAGATATGCGCGCAACGAGTACGACGACCTGTAAATGAGCCTTTCTTCAGCAACACCTCAAGCCAACTGGCAACCGGTCATCGCCCTCGCGCTGGCGGCCTTTGTCTTCAATACCACCGAATTTGTCCCAGTCGGCCTGCTCAGTGCCATCGGCGCCAGCTTCGACCTGCCCACCGCGCGCGTTGGCTTGATGCTCACCATTTATGCCTGGGTGGTGTCCCTGACTTCGCTGCCGGTGATGTTGCTGACCCGCAACGTCGAGCGGCGCAAGCTGTTGATCGTGCTGTTCGGCATGTTTATCGTCAGCCATATCCTTTCCAGCGTGGCCACCAGTTTTGGCCTGCTGATGGTCAGTCGCATCGGCATTGCACTGTCCCATGCGTTGTTCTGGTCCATTACCGCGTCCCTTGCGGTGCGCCTGGCGCCGGAGGGCAAGCAGGTCCAGGCGTTGGGGCTGCTGGCAACTGGCACATCATTGGCGATGGTGCTGGGTATTCCGCTGGGACGCTTGCTGGGCGAAGCCATGGGCTGGCGCACCACCTTCCTGGTGATCGCCGCGTTCGCTGCCGCCCTGGTGTTCTGGCTGGCGCGAACCTTGCCACTGCTGCCCAGCCAGAACTCGGGTTCCCTGCGCAGCCTGCCGATGCTGTTCAAGCGCCCGGCGCTGGTGGCGCTCTATGTGCTGACGGCCCTGGTGGTGACCGCCCAGTTCACCGCCTACAGCTACATTGAACCCTTCGTCGAAGGCGTCGCTGGCCTGAGTGGCAATTCAGTGACGCTGATCCTGCTGGTATTCGGCGGCGCGGGCATCATTGGCTCGCTGCTGTTCAGCCTGGTGCACCGCCTCAATCCCTACCGTTTTCTTATCGCGGCCGTGACCGTGCTCGCCTTGTGCCTGGCCTTGTTGCTGCCGTTGAGCGGCGAGGTCTCGTACCTGGTGACGCTGAGTGTGTTCTGGGGGATGGCGATCATGGCTTTCGGCCTGGCGCTGCAATCCAAGGTTCTGGTGCTGGCGCCGGATGCCACCGATGTGGCGATGGCGATGTTTTCAGGGATCTACAACATCGGCATCGGCGGCGGGGCATTGCTGGGGAGCTGGGTGGGCGTGCAGTTTGGCTTCGCCTATATCGGCTCGGTGGGGGGATTGCTGGCGGCGGTGGCGTTGGGGCTTTACTGCCTGGCGATCTACCGGTTTGGCCAGGGTATGGCTCGCTGAGTCATACGGTCTATAAAGTGCAGAAAATTTAGTGTGGGAGAGTTGGCAAGCCCGCTTGCCACAGGGAGTCCGCCAGCCATCAGACATTGTGTAGATACCTATGCCGCGATAGCGGTGGGGCAGCTACCTAGATATTGACTGATAGACCGCTATCACAGGCAAGCCAGCTCTCACATGTGACCAGTATTGGTTTGAGTTTTTGCCACCGGGATCAGCAGATCGGCAGCCATTAATCGGCCTACCAGCGCCCGTTATAGCGCAGCCAGAACACTCTCCAGCTTTTCCTGATCGCGCGCGAATTGGCGAATCCCTTCCGCCAACTTCTCCGTGGCCATCGCATCTTCATTGGACGCCCAGCGAAATTGCGCTTCGTTGAGGTGCTGGCGAGCTTCCCCGGCATTTCCCGGAACCAATAAACGCTCCAGTGGCCCCTGGTCTTCACCGAGCTTTTGCAGCAGCTCAGGGCTGATGGTCAGTCGGTCACAACCGGCCAACTGTTCGATCTGGCTCAAGGTGCGAAAGCTGGCGCCCATGACCACGGTCTGGATGTCATTGGCCTTGTAGTAGTTGTAGATGCGCGTCACTGACTGCACGCCCGGGTCTTCGGCGCCGGTGTAATCCAGGCCGGTGCTCTTGCGGTACCAGTCGTAGATGCGGCCAACGAATGGCGAGATCAGGAACACCCCAGCATCGGTGCAGGCTGCGGCCTGGGCGAAGGAGAACAGTAGGGTCAGGTTGGTCTGGATGCCGGCTTTTTCCAGGCGCTCAGCGGTGCGGATGCCTTCCCAGGTAGAGGCCAGCTTGATCAGGACGCGATCGCGGCTCACGCCAGCCTGATCGTAAAGGGCGATCAACTGGTTGGCCTTAGCCCACAGCGCCTCTTCGTCGAAGGATAGGCAGCAGGGAAGGGTTGGTGGTGGCGTCGACCGGGCGCAGGCGGGTGATGGCGTCGAGGTCGCCTGTGTCGCAGACCACGCTGGTGAACTCTTTGAGCTGTTGCAGCTTGGAAGTCATGCGAGGCTTTCTCCGTGTCGAATGGGCAATAGGGTTAGTGATTCAAGGCCAGGGCTGTTTCCAGGTCGGTGAGGATAGTAAACCGGCGACGCTCGTCACGACATGATCAGGCCACCATCGCAAACAAACCCGCTCCCACATAGGATCGACGTATCTCCCCCTCTATCCGCCGCCAGGCCGATACCCGACTAAAACCATCGGCATTTCTTGATCGCCATCAAGCAGCTTTTACCCCCTCACTTCTTATCATGGTCCCTGCCAAGCAATGAGGAAGCGACCATGTCAGAGACCTTCACCAAGGGCATGGCCAGGAATATCTACTTCGGAGGAAGCGTGTTCTTCTTCCTGATATTCCTGGCACTGACCTACCACACCGAACAAACCTTTCCCGCCCGCAGTAACCAGGACCAGCTCACCGAGTCAGTCGTTCGCGGCAAAGGTGTCTGGGAGCGCAATAACTGCGTCGGCTGCCACACCCTGCTGGGCGAGGGTGCTTACTTTGCGCCGGAGCTGGGCAATGTGTTCAACCGCCGGGGTGGTGACGAAGCGTTCAAACCCTTCCTGCACGCCTGGATGAAAATGCAACCGTTGGGCGTACCCGGGCGGCGCGCCATGCCGCAATTCAACTTGAGCGAGCAGGAGGTGGACGATATGGCCGAGTTCCTCAAATGGAGCTCGAAGATCAACACCAACGGCTGGCCGCCAAACAAGGAGGGCTGAGGAATGCGCACTGTCAATCCATATCTGAAATTCCAATCCCAGGCCGTGGCCAAACCCTATTTCGTCTTCGCGCTGATTTTGTTTCTCGGCCAGGTGCTGTTCGGTTTGATCATGGGCCTGCAATACGTGGTGGGCGACTTTCTGTTCCCGTTGATTCCCTTCAACGTGGCGCGGATGGTCCACACTAACCTGCTGATCGTCTGGCTGCTGTTCGGCTTTATGGGCGCAGCCTACTACTTGATTCCCGAGGAGGCTGACCGCGAACTGCACAGCCCGAAACTGGCAATTATCCTGTTCTGGGTGTTTGCCGCCGCCGGCGTGTTAACCATCCTCGGTTACTTGCTGGTGCCCTATGCGGCCCTGGCCAAGCTGACCCACAACGAACTGCTGCCGACCATGGGCCGCGAATTCCTGGAGCAGCCGACGATTACCAAGATGGGCATCGTTGTCGTCTGCCTGGGCTTTCTCTACAACATCGGCATGACCCTGCTCAAGGGCCGCAAGACCACCATCAGCATGGTGATGATGACCGGCCTGATCGGTCTAGCGGTGTTCTTCCTGTTCTCCTTCTACAACCCCGGCAACCTGGCGCGTGACAAGTTCTACTGGTGGTGGGTGGTGCATCTTTGGGTGGAAGGCGTGTGGGAGCTGATCATGGGCTCGATGCTGGCCTTCGTGCTGATCAAGGTCACCGGTGTCGACCGTGAAGTAGTAGAGAAATGGCTGTACGTGATTATCGCCATGGCCCTGATTACCGGGATCATTGGCACCGGTCACCACTTCTTCTGGATTGGCGCACCCGAGGTGTGGTTGTGGGTCGGTTCGATCTTCTCCGCGCTTGAACCGCTGCCGTTCCTGGCGATGGTGATGTTTGCCTTCACCATGGTCAAACAGCGTCGGCGCCAGCACCCCAATCGTGCGGCTACGTTGTGGGCCAAGGGCACTACCGTCACGGCGTTTTTCGGCGCAGGGGTCTGGGGTTTCCTGCACACCCTGGCACCGGTCAACTTCTACACCCACGGCACGCAATTGACTGCGGCCCACGGGCACCTGGCGTTCTTCGGTGCTTACGCAATGATCGTCATGACGCTGATCAGCTACGCCATGCCTCGCTTGCGTGGCCTGGGTGAAGCGCCGGACCAGCGTTCCCAGACCATCGAAATCTGGGGCTTCTGGATGATGGTCCTGTCCATGGTGATGATCACCCTGTTCCTCACCGCCGCCGGTGCAGTGCAGGTCTGGTTGCAGCGCTGGCAGGTAGACGGTGTGGCCTTGCCGTTCATGGCCACGATGGATCATCTGACTCTGTTGTTCTGGGCGCGACTGGCCAGTGGCGTGGTGTTCCTGCTGGGGCTGCTCTGCTACCTGTACAGCTTCCGTCAGCGGGGCCGGGTCAAGGTGGCGGGCGCACCGGAGCCGATTGTCTATTGATCGCTGAACGTTAATCCCCAAGAGGGCGGTCCGGCTGATACAGCGGGCCGTTTTACGTCTGGAGCACGTCACATGGCCTTTACCCTTGAGTTGGAAGAGTGGGTCGGCAGTGTCTGGCACCGCTTTATCACCCGGCACGCCAGTGCCGATTTCCCCGAAGCGCGGGTTGACCTGGTCGACCGTCAACGCAGCCTGGCCCTGTTGTTCCGCGCCCTGGGCGGCGCCAGCGGGATTACCCTGGAAGCCGCCAGCGAGCGTGATCTGTTACTGCGCCGTAACCTGTTGATGCGCATTGCCGGTACCTGCAAGCAAGCGCCGCTGGCGTCCTGCGACGGTAGTCGCCTGCGCCTGCCAGCGAGCCTGGCGGTGTTCCCTGATGCATCGCTGAACCGCGAGTTGTACCGCTGGCTGGCATTGCTGGCAGCGCAATCGGGCCCCATGACCCATTGGGCGCGAGACAATCAACGCTGGACCTGGCTGCTGCTGCAACGCTACCCGGCCATGCTCCCCAGCTACCATCGGCTGGTGGACGCGCACATTCAACTGCGTCCCGATCCGGCCAGCCTCAACCCCGGTGAAGCCGCCCTGGAAAAGGCGCTGCGCAAGGCCCTGCATGAACCCGGCAGTATCCGCGATCTGCCTCGCAGCGAGCGGGCCGCCTGGCCATTGCCCTTGTGGCTGTATCCACCCTTGCACCTCAACAGCCCCCAGGCCGGCGACCTTGAAGATGATGGCGACGACCTGGCCACCAGCCCCGGCGAACAGCAGGGCGCGCCCAAGCGCGCCACCCGCGTCGACGACAATACCCGCGACGGTGGCCTGCTGGTGGTGCGCCTGGAAAACCTGTTCAGTTGGACCGAACACGTCGACCTCGATCGCTGGTCCGACGACAGCCAGGACCCGGATGCGGCACGGGTCGCCGAAGACCTGGATCAGCTCAGCCTGTCCCGCCAGCGCGTGCGCAAGAGCGGCGGCTTGAAGCTGCATCTGGACCTGCCGCCCGCCGACGTCGATGACATTCCCTTGGGCGAAGGCATCAAGCTGCCCGAATGGGATTACCGACAGCAACGCTTGCAGGAAGGCTTCGTCAACCTGCAACTGATGCAGCCCAGGGATAGCGAACCCCAGCCATTGCCGGCGCGTTTGCTACCCCAGGCCCAGCGTTTGCGCCGCCAGTTTCAACAACTGCGCACCGACCGCCAATGGCTGCGCCAACAACCCCAGGGCTCGGAACTGGACCTGCAGGCATGGCTGGATTTTCATGTGGAGCGTCAACACGGCCCCTGTGCCGACCGTGGCCTGTTCATGGAGCAGCGCCATACCCGGCGCGACTTGGCGTGCCTGCTGCTGGCGGACGTGTCGATGTCCACCGACGCCCATTTGAACGATGAGCAAAAGGTCATCGACGTGATTCGCGACAGCCTGTTGCTGTTTGGTGAGAGCCTGTCTGGCCTGGGGGATGCGTTTGCCCTGTATGGCTTTTCTTCCCTGCGTCGGCACCAAGTGCGCCTGCAACAGCTCAAGTCATTCCAGCAGCCTTACGACGACCGCACGCGCGGCAGTATCCAGGGGCTGAAACCGGGCTACTACACTCGCATGGGCGCGGCGATTCGCCAGGCCACCCAACTGCTGGGCGGCTGCAAGCAGCGGCGCAAACTGTTGCTGATACTCACCGATGGCAAGCCCAATGACCTGGATTTGTATGAGGGCCGTTACGGCGTCGAGGACACCCGTCAGGCGGTGGTGGAAGCGCGGCGTCAGGGCTTGACTCCGTTCTGCATCACCATCGACAAACAGGCTGGGGATTACTTGCCGTACATGTTCGGCGCCCACGGCTACACCCTGATCCGTCAGCCGGAACAGTTGCCGTTGCGCTTGCCTCAACTCTATCGACAGTTAACCGAGCGTCAGTAGAAGTCCCGAGGCAGCCAGAAGAACATGACGATGCAAAACAGCGTCAGGCCCAGGCAAAACCATTGGAAACGCTTGAGTTTACGGGCCTGGACGCTGGCCTCGCAGGCGGGCAGGGCCATGGAGCAACGCTCGCACTGCTCACCGTCAACCGCATTGGGATGTTGGCAATACAGGCAGACGCGCACTGCGTTCACTCAAATTGCTCCAAGCGTGGGCGATCGAGAATGGCAATCTGCCGACCGTCCTGGGTGATGATCTTTTCATCAATCAACCGGCGAATGATCCGCGAGAAGGTTTCTGGCTGGATCGACAGGTGCCCAGCGATTAACTGCTTGGCCATGGGCAATTCGAAACTGCTGTCGACGCTGTGCAGGCGCACCAATTGCGTGAGCAGGTAGCGAACCACCCGGTGCGTGGCGTTTTTCAGCGACAGGGTTTCGATCTCGTTGACCCGCTGGTGCAGGCGCACGCACAACTTGCCCAGCAGGGCGAAGGTCAGGCGGCTGTTGCTGTGCAGCAGGCGCATGTAGGTGGCGTTGGACAGGCGATACAACTGCGTGGGGCACACCGCTTCGGCGCAGGCCACGTAGTTTGGGGTGTCCATCAGCATCATCGCTTCGGCGAAAGTATGCCGTTCGCCAATCACTTCGAAGACCTTCTCCTGGCCATCCGGGGTCAAGCGGTAGATCTTCACCGCGCCGGCAATCACGAAGTAGAACGAGTCGGCTGGTTCACCCTGGCGAAATAGCGGCTCGCCCTTGTCTATGCTCAGCAAGTGACTGGTGGACATCAACTCATCCATCTGTTCCTCGTTCAACGGCTCGAACAGGTGATGGCTGCGCAGGATCTGGTGATGGACGCGGTGCAGGACCATGGGCGCATCCTTGGGGCACGACAGGGACGGGATCATACGAGCAACAACGACAGGCCACTGGCCGCCGCCATCATCGAACCGAGGATCACGAACCAGGCCAGGGGCTGGATGACTTTTTTCATGGAAACTCCGAGAGGCAAGGTATTAACGGGATAACCGGGTAGAGCAAGAGGCGGGCCAGGGGGCGAGCCTTGTAATTGGAGGGCTGCAGCGGAACTAGGGTAAAAATGACCTTGATGTTTATGGTTTTTATAACCATTTTATGGTCATTTTTACCCTAATCAGCGTAGCCTGAACCTTAACGCGCGTAGCAGGAGCGATACCGATCAGGGTGGCCCAGCCCTTGCTACCTCATCAGGCAACGGCCCCAAGGTTAATCCCTGCGCTCTTGACCCAGCTTGATCTGCGACAAGGGCCATGCGCGGGCAATACCGGATGATCGGGCCGGCAACGAATTGAGGAGTGGCTGTATGCAAGTGCTGGATCGGCGCAAGGCAATGTCGATTACCCCGTTATTTCGTCTGGCCTTTCGGCCATTTTTCCTTGGTGGCTGCCTGTTGGCGTTGCTGGCAATCCCGTTGTGGCTGCTGGCCCTGGCCGGCACTACCGGCGCCTGGCAACCGGCGGGTGGCTGGCTGGCCTGGCACCGTCACGAGCTGTTGTTCGGCTTCGCCCTGGCGATCATCGCCGGCTTCCTGCTGACTGCCGTGCAGACCTGGACCGGTCGTCCCGGCCTGAGCGGCACGCCCCTGGGCCTGCTGGCGGCGATATGGCTGGCCGCACGGCTGGCCTGGCTGTTCAACCTGCCGTGGCCGCTGCTGGCGGTGCTGGAATTGACGTTCCCCCTGGCGGTCGCCGGGTTGATGGGCTGGACCCTGTGGCAGGTTCGGCAACAGCGCAACTACCCGATTGTGTTGGTATTGCTGTTGCTGACCCTGGCCGACGGCTTGTCCCTGTATGGCTTGCTGCGCGGCGATGAAGGCTGGCAGCGCCAGTCAGTGTTAACCGGCTTGTGGCTGGTGGCGGCGATGATGGGCTTGATCGGCGGGCGGGTGATTCCGTTTTTCACCAAGCGTGGCCTGGGTCGTACCGACGCGGTAAAACCCTGGCCCTGGCTCGATCATCTGTTGTTAATAGGCTCAGCCCTGGTAGCGCTGCTGTATGCCGTCGGGCTAGCGTCGGTTGCCAGTGTCTGGATAGGCATATTGTTCGCGCTGCTGGGTCTGGGCCACCTGCTGCGCTTGGTGCGCTGGCATGACCGGGGCCTATGGCGTGTACCGCTGCTCTGGTCATTGCACCTGGCCTATGCCTGGCTGGCGGTGGCGTGCCTGGGCATGGCGCTGTGGCATGTGGGTGTGCCGCTCAATCCCAGCCTGGCGGTGCATGCACTGACGATCGGCGCGATGGGTGGCTTGATTCTGGCGATGATCGCCCGGGTCAGCCTGGGCCATACCGGCCGCGCCCTGACGCCGCCCTCGGGCATGACCCTGGCGTTTGTGCTGCTCAACGTTGCGTGTCTGAGCCGGGTCGTGCTGGTGCTGTTCTGGCCCTACGCTGCGCTGTGGCTGGCCGGCCTGTGCTGGACCGCAGGCCTTGGCCTCTATGTATGGCGCTACGGCCCGATGCTGTGGCGCACGCGGGTTGATGGCCATCCGGGCTAGGAGATCGACAATGCTGTATTCGGGGTTACTGATTTTGCATCTGCTGGCGGCGATTGCCTTTATTGGCACGCTGTTTTTCGAAGTGTTTATCTGGCATAGCGCCCGTAAGGAACTGGCCTGGTCGGCGCAACTGACCTCGGACCAGGCCATTGCCCGGTGTTCGCGGCGGGTGCTGCACGGGGTTGTGATGCTGTTATACGGCGCCGGGATTGCAATGGCGTGGCAATACCGCGGGGTGTTGAGCTTGCCGTGGGCCAGTCATTTTGCGGCGCTGTTGAGCCTCAAGATTGTGCTGGCGGTGAGCATCATCGGGCATTACCTGCTGCTGGCTTACTGGCTGGGGCGCGATCATCTAAGCCCCGCGCGGGCGATGTGGATACGCCGCAGTATCCTGGGGCATATGCTGCTGATCGTTATCCTGGCGAAGATGATGATGCGCTGAGCGCGGGCATATTGTGGCGAGCTCGCTCGCCACGGGTGGCTCATATGCTTGGATTCAACGCCCGAACAAACAACACATCATTTTCCAGATGAATATGCTCCAGCAGGTCGCCGTGAAACACCTCGAGCCCTTGATACAAGGTGCGCCAGGTATTGCAGGCACCGGTCGGCGGCTTGATCTGGTCGGTCAGTGCCAGCAGTTGCTCCAGGGCCTGGCCATGTTGCTCATGCTCATAACGCATCACCTGAATCGGCGGCGCGGCCTGGGCCCCCATGCCCATTTTCAGCATCGGGAACAGCACCTGTTCCTCCTTGAGCATATGGCCCTCTAGTTCCTGCAGGATGTCGCGCAGCAGGTCGGCCAAACCGTTGGGGCAATGGCTGTGCTCACCGTGGACCTGTTCGACGCGGCAGGCCAGACGGATCAGTTCCGGCAGTTGCTCACGGTGGCGGGTGTGATAACGCTCCAGCAGATGCTCGATCAATTGTTCCTGGGGCAGGGTGGTCGGGTTCATCAGGCTTCCTCATGAATGTGGACTAATGAGTCCGTTATTGCATCCTCTGTGCCACCTCCAACCTATTGAAAATTAGCGCTTATTTTTTTGTGGTGGTCAGGATCACCCTGATGCTGCAGGGTAGAATCGACCACACAAGGGTAATTATGACCATGCTGCGTGAAAGTCTGTCGGCCGACCTGATTGTCGAACTGCCCAATGCCGTGCGCCTGCAACGGCTGGTGCAGACCCTGCGTGAATACTTCAACAGCGGCGCCGTCGGCCTGCTGCGCCTGGATGGCGACGACAGCCTGCGCCCGGTGGCCACCGTCGGCCTGGTCCATGAAGCCCTTGGCCGGCGTTTTGTGATCGCCCAGCATCCACGATTGGCGGCGATCATGGCGTCCCGCGAGCCCACTTGGTTTGAACCCGACAGCCGCCTGCCTGACCCCTACGACGGCCTGCTGGACACCCTGGTCGGCGAGCCGCTGCCGGTGCATGACTGCATGGGCGTGAGCCTGTTTGTCGAAGGCCGGCCCTGGGGCGCGATCACCCTCGATGCGCTGCACGCCGGCACATTCGACGCCAGTGCCCGCGACCAGCTCAAGCGCTGCACCCTGCAGATCGAAGCGGCGGTGCGGGTCACGCGCCTGGAGCAGGAAAACCGCAGCCTGCGCCTGTCTCGCAGCGACCTCGGCGAGGGCTTGCCCGACGTCGAAGACGGCGAAATCCTCGGGCAAAGCCCGATCCTGCACCAGTTGCTCAACGAACTGGATGTGCTCGCCGATTCCGACTTGCCGGTGCTGTTGCTGGGGGAAACCGGAGTGGGCAAGGAGCTGTTCGCCCGCCGCCTGCATCGGTTGTCGCGGCGCAGCCACAAGCCGCTGATCCAGGTCAATTGCGCGGCACTGCCGGAATCATTGGCCGAGAGCGAGCTGTTCGGTCACGTCAAAGGTGCCTTTTCTGGTGCCACCAGCGACCGCGCCGGACGTTTTGATGCGGCCAATGGCGGCACGTTGTTTCTCGATGAGGTCGGCGAGTTGCCCCTCAGTGTCCAGGCCAAGCTGTTGCGTACCTTGCAAAATGGCGAGATCCAGCGCCTGGGGGCCGATAAGCCGTTGCATGTGGACGTGCGCATCATCGCCGCTACCAACCGCCATCTGCCTGACAGTATCCGCAGCGGGCTGTTTCGCGCCGACCTGTACCACCGGCTCTCGGTGTACCCGGTACCGATTCCGCCGCTGCGTGAGCGCGGCCACGACGTGTTGCTGCTGGCCGGGCATTTCCTCGAGCTCAATCGTGCCCGGCTTGGCCTGCGCGGCCTGCGCCTGTCGCCGGCAGCCGAACAGGCGCTGCTCAGTTATGGCTGGCCGGGCAATGTGCGTGAGCTTGAGCATGTGATCAGCCGTGCTGCCCTCAAACAACTGAGCCGTGGTGGCAATCGCAGCGAGATCATGACCCTGGAAGCCGGCCTGCTGGACCTCGACAGCACTGCTGGAGCGCCTCAGGCCCTGGTTCAGCAGGCGCCGCCGCAAGCCTTTCAATCCCTGGGAGAGGCGGTGGACGAATGCCAGCGCCAGAAAATCCGCCAGGCCCTGGGCCTGTCCGGCGACAACTGGGCCAGTGCCGCGCGGTTGTTGGGGCTGGACTCAAGTAACCTGCACAAACTGGCCCGGCGCCTGGGGCTCAAGTAGCTTCCTGCGACCCCATGACGCAGCGCGCAGTTGATCGCGGTCAAGGTGCTGCGCACGTGGGCTGATCAGACTGCGGTGAACTTTTTGGAGGTTCGCCCCATGCCCCTTTCCCTCGCACAAATGCGCCGCAACTACACCCTGTATGGCTTGCGGGACGAGTTGGCGCAGGACGATCCCATCACCTTGTTTGGCCAGTGGCTGGAGCAGGCACGCACAACTGAAGCAGCCCCGGTGGAAGCCAACAGCATGGCCCTGGCCACGGTGGACAGCGAAGGCCGCGCCCATTGCCGAATCCTCTTGCTCAAGGGCTTCAGTGACCAGGGTTTTACCTTCTTCGGCAATTACCTGAGTGCCAAGGGCTTTGAGCTGGCGAGCAACCCCAGCGCCGCCATGACCTTCTTCTGGCCCGGCCTGGAGCGCCAGGTGCGCATCGAAGGCACGATCTCGCGCCTGGCGCCGGAGCTGTCCGATGACTACTTCCACGCCCGCCCGATGGCCAGTCAGCTAGGCGCCTGGGCCTCACCGCAAAGCCAGCCTCTGACCCATCGTACCGAGCTGGAAAGCCGCCTGAGAGAAGTGACCCAACGCTTTGCCGGGCACCAGCCGCCGCGTCCCGAGGCGTGGGGCGGCTGGTGCCTGCACCCCGAGCGGGTGGAGTTCTGGCAAGGACGCGCCGACCGCCTCCACGACCGCCTCGACTATCGCCTGCAACAAGGCGCATGGCAGCGCACGCGATTGGCACCCTGAACCCAGCGGAGGTACCTCCTTGGAGGAATAGGCCCGTACGCGGATGCAGTGCAGGCTGGTCCCATTGCTCATTTATCCCGAGATTTTGACCATGGCACATTTGACCCAACGCGACTTTGCTTCACTGAACATCGCAGTACTCACCATCAGCGATACCCGCACCGTCGACACCGACACCTCCGGGCAGACCCTGTGTGATCGGCTGCAAGGTGCAGGTCATGAACTGATCGACCGGGCCTTGGTGGTGGACGATATCTACCAGATTCGCGCGCGTATCTCACAATGGATCGCCGACCCGCAGGTGCAGGTAATCCTCACCACCGGCGGCACCGGTTTCACTGCCCGAGACAACACCCCGCAAGCGGTACTGCCGCTGCTGGACAAGCACGTCGACGGTTTTGGTGAACTGTTCCGTCAGGTTTCCCTGGCGGAGATCGGCATGTCGACCCTGCAGTCCCGCGCCCTGGCGGGTATGAGCAATGGCGTGTTGGTGTGCTGCATACCGGGTTCGCCGGGTGCCTGCCGTACGGCATGGGACAAAATCCTCTCGGGGCAATTGGACAGCCGCACCGGGCCGTGCAATTTCGCCCCGCACCTCAAAATCCAGGCACAGCAGCAGCTTGAACCCTGTGAGACGCGACCATGAGCACATCTGTGTGTGAAAGCGGTGAGTTGACCCCGGTGGACGACGCCATTGAACGGTTGTTGACCCTGGCGCCGCTGGCGCCTTCGACTCAACAAATAAAGCTGGACCAGGCGTTGGGCCGGGTATTGGCCTGCGATATTTTTTCCCCGGTGAACCTGCCGGCCTGGGACAACAGCGCCATGGACGGTTACGCCCTGTGCGCCGCTGATCTGCCGGCCGAGGGCGGCTATCTATGCCTGGCCGGGCGCATTGCCGCCGGAACGGAAGCGGCCACGGGATTGTCCAGCGGGCAAACCATGCGCATTTTTACCGGCGCGCCATTGCCGGTCGGCGCCGACACCGTGGTACCTCAAGAGCGCTGCCGAGTCTACGGCCAGCGCATCTGGTGCCCGCCGATGCGTTCCGGTGAGCATGTGCGCAAACAGGGCGAAGAGGTGCATCAGGGCCAGTTGCTGTTGGCAACCGGCAAGCGTCTGCGGGCACAGGAGTTGGGCCTGCTGGCGGCGGCTGGATTGGGCCATATCAAGGTCTACCGGCCCTTGCGGGTGTGCCTGCTGAGCAGCGGCGACGAACTGCGCGACCCCGGCGATCATCTGGCACCGGGGCAGATTTACAACAGCAATCGTTATTGTCTGGCGGCGTTGTTGAAGGGCTGGGGCGTGGAAGTGCATGACTACGGCGTCATGGCCGACGAACTGGCCGCCAGCCGCGACGCCCTGAGCCTGGCCTCATCGGAATGCGACCTGCTGCTGACCTCTGGCGGCGTTTCGGTGGGTGAGGAAGACCATCTGAAACAGGCGATCAAGGAATTGGGCCGCGTGGACTTCTGGCGCCTGGCAATCCAGCCCGGCAAACCCCTGGCCTTTGGTGACGTCGCCGGCAAACCGTGGATCGGCTTGCCAGGTAATCCGTCGGCAGCGCTGATCACCGCGTTGGTGGTGGTACGTCCGTTTCTGCTGCGGACCCAAGGGGTGACTGACGTCACGCCGCTGCCGCTGCTGTTGCCAGCCGATTTCGAGTGGACCCAACGCAACAAGCGCCGGCAATACCTGCGCGCGCGGCTGAGTCCGGGCACAGATGGCCAGGCACAGGTGACGCTGCATCCAAGGCAAAGTTCGGCCATGTTGAGCGCCGCTTGCTGGGCCGATGGCCTGGCGGTGGTGGAGCGCGAGCAGTTGATCGACAAGGGGGCGCTGGTGCGATTCATGTCCTTCGCCGAATTGATGATGTAGGAGCGAGCTTGCTCCTACATGGGCTATACGATGAATTTTTCGATGAGGAGTCACCATGCAACTGGTCTGCCCGGCAGGGAATCTGCCTGCGCTTAAAGCGGCGGTACGCCAAGGTGCCGATGCGGTGTATGTCGGTTTTCGCGACGACACCAACGCTCGGCATTTCGCCGGGCTGAACATGGACGACAAACAGTTCGACGGTGCCGTCGCTCATATCCGCGAGCACCAGCGCAAGCTGTATGTCGCGGTCAACACCTACCCGCAACCCAAGGGCTGGGAGCGATGGCAACGGGCGGTGGACCGGGCGGCGGACCATGGCGTCGACGCGCTGATTGCCGGCGACCCTGGGGTGCTCAACTACGCCAGCAAACGGCATCCGCAGATGGCCTTGCACCTGTCGGTCCAGGGTTCGGCAACCCATGCCGCCGCGTTGCAGTTCTACGCCGAGCGCTACGGTATTCGACGCGCGGTGCTGCCTCGGGTGTTGTCCCTGGCCCAGGTCAAACAAGTGGCCGCCAGCAGCTCGGTGCCCATTGAAGTGTTCGGTTTTGGCAGCCTATGCATCATGGCCGAGGGGCGTTGCCACTTGTCTTCGTACATCACCGGTGAGTCCCCCAACCTGTGTGGCGTGTGCTCGCCGGCCAAGGCCGTGCGCTGGAGCGACGATGCGGAGGGCCTGACGGCGCGCCTCAGTGAAGTGCTGATCGACCGCTACACGCCGGACGAACCCGCCGGTTATCCGACCCTGTGCAAGGGCCGCTTCATGGTGGGCGGCAAGCGCTTCCACGCCCTGGAAGAACCCACCAGCCTCGACACCCTGGACCTGTTGCCGGAACTCACCGCCATCGGCGTCCAGGCGATAAAAATCGAAGGCCGACAACGCAGCCCGGCCTACGTCGAGCAAGTCACCCGAGTCTGGCGCGCCGCGCTGGACGCCCACCGCAGCGCGCCCGCCAACTTTGTGGTCAAGGACCAGTGGCGCCAGGTGCTGGCGGGTTTATCCGAAGGCAGCCAGACCACCCTGGGCGCCTATCATCGATCGTGGCAATGAGGGCACAGACATGAAACTCAGCCTGGGACCGGTGCTGTTTTATTGGGATAAGCAACAGCTGGGGCAGTTCTACAGCGAGATGGCTGAGCTGCCTCTGGACGTGATCTACCTGGGGGAAACCGTGTGCTCCAAGCGCCGGGCATTCAACCTGGATCAATGGCTGGGCCTGGGGCGAGAGCTACAGGCCGCAGGCTCGGCGCAAATCGTGCTGTCGAGCCTGACGTTGATTGAGGCGGCTTCGGAGCTGTCGAGCCTGCGTCGCCTGTGCGACAACGGCCAGTTGCTGGTGGAAGCCAACGACATGGGCGCAGTGCAATTTCTTGCTGACCGCAAGCTGCCCTTCGTGGGCGGCCCCGCGCTCAATTTGTATAACGGCCATGCGCTGGTGCAGTTGCTGGATGCCGGCATGGTGCGTTGGGTGCCGCCAGTGGAATGCTCCCGGGACTTGATCCGCGACGTGTTGGCACAAGTCAGCGAACTGGGGCGCCCGCTGCCTGAAGTGGAAATCTTCGCCTACGGGCATTTGCCCCTGGCCTATTCGGCGCGCTGCTTCACTGCACGTGCGGAAAACCGGCCCAAGGATGACTGCCTGTTCTGCTGCATCAATTACCCGGACGGCATGGCGTTGACCAGCCAGGAAGGGCAGGCGCTGTTTACCCTCAATGGCATTCAAACCATGTCGGCAGAGGTGACCAACCTGCTGGCGGACTATCCGGGGCTGGTGAGTGGTGGTGCCGACATGCTGCGTTTGAGTCCCAGGGCCCAGGGCATGGTGGGTATCGTCGAGGCGTTTGACCAGGTACGTCAGGGCGCCACGCCGCCGCTGTTTGTCGAAGGCTGCAATGGCTATTGGCATGGCCAGGCCGGAATGTTGCGGGTTGAGGAGGTAGGCCTGTGTTGAGTCGCAAACAATGGCTGCTCAAAGGCGCCGACCGGATATTGCCGCTGATACGCAAGGTACCGTTTGCGGTGCAGCGGTTGGCGTTGCAGCAGGGTCTTAATCGTTGCCTGGCGGAGCCGTTGCGTGACGGTGGTTTTGAGCTGTTGCGCGGGCGCTGGATGTGCCTGCGCATTCCTGACCTGGGGTTGTGCTGGTACCTGACCCTGGGACACGACGGATTGCGCATTGCCGAACGGGCTGAGGCCCAGGTCACGATCAGTGGCAACTGGCGGGAGTTTTTGTTGCTGGCCAGTCGGCAGGAGGATCCGGATACGCTGTTTTTCCGGCGGCGGTTGGTGATTGAGGGGGATACGGAGTTGGGGTTGGGGCTCAAGAACCTTATCGACAGTCTGGACCCCGATGTATTGCCACCCTGGCTGTGGCGCAATCTGGAGCGGGCGGGGAAGGGGTTGGCGGCTTTGTAGCTACCTTGAAAAACACCGGTAGTTGGGCTAAAGCCGATCAGTTAACCCCACTACTGTAGGAGCGAGCTTGCTCGCGAAAAACTCGAGAGCGCCGCGGTTAACCCGCAAACCCGCGTTAGCGTTCACGACCTTCGCGAGCAAGCTCGCTCCTACAGGGGTCTGATTGGCAGTCGGCTACCAAGCCGCCATGCGCCAAAAAGCCGCACCGCCAATCCCCGGGTAGTGACCCTAACTTGATTTCAATCAAGTGCCCCCGGCCTCCTGCCACCTACCATTGATCTCACATTCCGGCCGTTGAAGTCAGTGAGTTCATGAGCAGCCTCCAACCCTCGTTATTCGGTAAAGTGGCTTCAAGCCCGGTCACCTGGCTGGTTTTCTTGGTGCTGCTCTTCACGGCCTTCGACCCCGCCCAGGCCAAACCCTACGGCGACATCGAACAACAACGCATCGAAAAGATCTTCCCCCAGGTCGACACAGTCTCCACCCCCGAAGGCAAGTTCAACGTCCGCACGCTGTCAGCCGCGGGCAAGATCATCGGCTACGTGTTCCAAAGCCTGGACGTGGTGGATATCCCGGCCTATTCCGGCAAACCCATCAACACCCAAGTCATCCTCGACCCGACAGGCACGATCCGCGATGCCTTTGTGCTGGAACACCACGAACCGATCCTGCTGATCGGCATTCCCGAAGCCAAACTCCACGATTTCACCGCCCATTACTCCGGCATCAAGGTCAACCAGCGCGTGGTGGTGGGGCGTTCCAGTGATGTGAAGGCGGTGACGGTAGATGCCATCGCCGGTGCAACGGTGACGGCCATGGTGGTCAACGAAGTGATCATGCGTGCCGCCCATGAGGTAGCCGTCTCCCTCAAGCTGATCGAAGACAAGGCCAGCACGGCGCAAAAAGTCGCCCTCATACGCACCGACAATTACGAACCCGCCACCTGGCAGCAACTGACCAGCAATGGCGCCATCCGCCGCCTCAACCTGACTCGTGGCCAGGTGGACACCGCGTTCAAGGGCACCGAAGCCGAAGGTGTCGAAGTTGCCAGCGGCGATCAGGTCGATGAGACGTTCATTGACCTGTACGTCGCTGACATCAACCCGCCGAGCATCGGCCGCAACCTGCTGGGGGATGATCAATACCGTGTGCTGATGCAAGACCTCAAGCCCGGCGAGCAGGCCATTGCTGTGTTAGGGCGCGGGCTGTTTTCCTTCAAGGGCTCGGGGTATGTGCGCGGCGGGATTTTCGATCGGGTGCAATTGCGCCAGTTTGGCAACGTCATCAGCTTCCGCGACATGGACCACCAGCGGGTCTACGACGTGTTCGCCCAAGGCATGCCTGAGTTCGACGAAATGTCGGTGTTTACCGTGCGGCCCCAAGCCGGTTTCGATCCCGGTTCGCCCTGGACCCTGGAGCTGTTGGTGCGGCGTCAGACTGGCCCGGTCAGCGGCACGTTCAGCAGTTTCGAATTGCCTTACCAGATGCCCGAGCAGTACCTGGAACGGCCACTGCCCACGGCCGCCGAGCAGGCCGCCATCGAGGAAGCCAGCCGGCCGATGTGGCTGACCATCTGGTACCAGAAGCAGTTCCAGATCCTGGTGCTCGGCGCGGCGCTGGTGCTGCTCACAGTGATCCTGTTCCTGCAGGACAGCCTGGCGCGCCGGCCCCGCTTGCTGCACTGGGTGCGCCGAGGCTACCTGGTGTTCACCGTGGTGTTTATCGGCTGGTACGCCCTGGGACAGTTGTCGGTGGTTAACGTACTGACCTTCGTCCATGCGCTGTTCCAGCAGTTTCGCTGGGAGCTGTTCCTCACCGATCCGTTGATTTTCATGCTCTGGGTGTTCACCGCCGCCAGCATCCTGCTGTGGGGCCGTGGCGTGTTTTGCGGCTGGTTGTGCCCGTTCGGCGCCTTGCAGGAGCTGATCAACGAAGCAGCGCGCAAGTTGAAGATTCGCCAATACGAGTTGCCCTTTGCTGTCCATGAACGGTTGTGGGCGATCAAGTACCTGATCCTGTTGCTGCTGTTTGGCATTTCCCTGGAGTCGATGTCCAGCGCCGAAATGTTTGCCGAAGTGGAACCCTTCAAGACCGCCATCACCCTCAAGTTCGACCGCCAGTGGTGGTTTGTGCTCTACGCCGTGGCGCTGCTGGTGATCAACATATTCACCCGCAAGGTCTATTGCCGCTACCTCTGCCCACTGGGCGCGGCGCTGGCGATTCCGAGCAAGTTCCGCTTGTTCGACTGGCTGAAACGACGCAAGGAATGTGGCGATCCCTGCCAGCTGTGCGCCAAGGAATGTGAGATCCAGGCGATCCACCCCGACGGCCATATCAACGCCAATGAATGCCACTACTGTCTCGATTGCCAGATGACCTGGCACAACGACAACAAATGCCCGCCACTGATCAACAAGCGCAAGAAACGCAACAAGGCCGCCGCCGTCGGCGCGCAGTTGATACCGGTGGTACAGGTGCCTGCGGCCGAATCTCAGTGATTGTTTTTATTCTCTCAAGGAGCATCCCATGAACGACACAGAATCGAAAAAACTAGGGCAAGCCCCAGAACCCGAAGGCCTGAGCCGGCGTGGTTTTCTCGGCACTGGTGCCATCACCGGCGCGGTACTGGCGGGCGCGACAGCGCTCGGCGGCACAGTGTTTACTCGTGAGTCCTTCGCCGCCGCGGCCAAGGAAGCCAAGTCGAAAATCCACGTCGGGCCAGGGGAGCTGGACCAGTACTACGGTTTCTGGAGCGGCGGCCATCAGGGCGAAGTGCGCGTAATGGGCGTTCCGTCGATGCGCGAGCTGATACGTATTCCGGTATTCAACGTCGACTCCGCCACCGGCTGGGGCCTGACCAACGAAAGCAAACGCATCCTGGGGGAGGGCGCCAAGTACCAGAACGGCGATTGCCACCACCCGCACCTGTCTACCACTGACGGCCAGTACGACGGCAAATACCTGTTCATCAATGACAAGGCCAACACCCGGGTCGCACGGATTCGCCTGGACATCATGAAGTGCGACAAAATTCTCACTGTGCCCAACGCCCAGGCCATTCATGGCCTGCGCCTGCAAAAGGTGCCGTACACCAAGTACGTGTTCTGCAATGCCGAGTTCATCATCCCGCACCCTAACGACGGCCACACCTTCGATTTGCAGGACAAGAACAGCTTCACCATGTTCAACGTTATCGATGCCGAGAAAATGGAGATGGCCTTCCAGGTCATCGTCGACGGCAACCTCGACAACTCCGACGCCGACTACACCGGCAAGTACGTGGCCGCCACCTGCTACAACTCGGAGAAAGCCTTCGACCTGGGCGGCATGATGCGCAACGAGCGCGACTGGGTGGTGGTGTTCAACATCCCGCGCATCGAAGCGGCGATCAAGGCTGGCAAGTTCATCAACCTCGATGGCGTCAAGGTGCCGGTGGTCGACGGTCGCAAGGGCGACGACGGCAAAGACAGCGAGTTCACCCGCTACATCCCCGTGCCGAAGAACCCCCACGGCTGCAACACTTCGCCGGACGGCAAATACTTTATCGCCAGCGGCAAGCTGTCGCCGACGTGCACCATCATCGCCATCGACAAGCTCGACGACCTGTTCAGCGACAAGATCAAGGACCCGCGCGGCGTAGTGGTCGGCGAGCCGGAACTGGGCCTGGGCCCGTTGCACACCACCTACGACGGGCGGGGTTTTGCCTACACCACGCTGTTTATCGACAGCCAGGTGGTCAAGTGGAACATCGCCGAAGCCATCCGCGCCTACGGTGGTGAGAAGGTCAACTACATCAAGCAGAAACTTGATGTGCACTACCAACCGGGCCACAACCACGCCTCGCTGACGGAAACCCGTGATGCCGACGGCCAATGGCTGGTGGTGCTCAGCAAGTTCTCCAAGGACCGCTTCCTGCCAACCGGGCCACTGCACCCGGAAAATGACCAGTTGATCGATATTTCCGGCGACGAGATGAAGCTGGTCCACGACGGCCCGGCCTTTGCCGAACCCCACGACTGCGTCATGGCCCGCCGTGACCAGATCAAGACCAAGAAAATCTGGGACCGTAACGACCCGTTCTTCGCCGAAACCGTGGCCATCGCGGCCAAGGACGGTATCAAGCTGGAGACCGACAACAAGGTTATCCGCGACGGCAAGAAAGTACGGGTGTACATGACCTCCATGGCCCCGACCTACGGCCTGACGGAGTTCACCGTCAAGCACGGCGATGAAGTCACCGTGACCATCACCAACATCGACCAGATTGAAGACGTGACCCACGGCTTTGTCATGACCAACCACGGCGTGAGCATGGAAATCAGCCCGCAGCAGACGTCATCGATCACCTTTATCGCTGATAAGCCCGGCCTGCATTGGTACTACTGCAGCTGGTTCTGCCATGCGCTGCATATGGAAATGGTCGGGCGGATGTTGGTCGAACGGGCCTGACGTTATGGCGAGGGAGCTTGCTCCCGTTGGGCTGCGCAGCAGCCCTGAAGCCTGCCGATAAGTTCAGTCTGAAAAAGTGCGGTGACCTTGCTGGGGCTGCTTCACAGCCCAACGGGAGCAAGCTCCCTCACCACAGAGGGGCACCGCTCTACAGGCGCACAAGGAAAATACTGTGGCTCGATCACGGACCCTGTTCATTGGGCTTGTATTGCTGGTGTTATGCACCAGCGCCCAAGCCTTGGTACTCCCCATCACCGACTTGCCCCTGCAAACCGACGGCGCGCAACACTGGCGCCTGCCCGCCGGTCAATACCAGGGCTCTTTCAGCATCGATCAACCCATGCAACTCACCTGCGAACCCGGCGCCACCTTCCAGGGCCAAGGCCAGGGCAATGGCTTGCTCATAAACGCCCCTGACGTCACCGTTCAAGGCTGCACCTTCCTTGACTGGGGCCACGACCTCACCGCCATGAACGCCGCCGTGTTCATCCAATCCAAGGCCCATGGCGCCCTGATCAAGAACAACCACCTGCAAGGCCCAGGCTTCGGCATTTGGGTCGATGGCACCGCCGATGTCAGCCTGATCGACAACCAGATCCAGGGTGACCCGACGATTCGCTCCCAGGACCGTGGCAACGGCATTCATTTGTACGCGGTACACGGCGCGAAGGTCATCGGCAACCAGGTACGTGACGCTCGCGATGGCATCTACATCGATACCTCCAACGGCAACCTGCTGCAAGGCAACACCCTGGAAGACCTGCGCTACGGCATTCACTACATGTTCGCCAACGACAACCAGGTACTGGGCAATATCACCCGCCGCACCCGCACCGGCTACGCCTTGATGCAGAGCCGCAAACTGACAGTGATCGGCAACCGCTCCGAGCAGGATGAGAACTACGGCATCCTGATGAACTACATCACCTATTCGACCCTGCGGGACAACTTCGTCAGCGAGGTGCGTGACGGCTCCACCGGCGACACCATGATCACCGGTGCCGAGGGCAAGGCATTGTTCATCTACAACTCGCTGTTCAACAGCATTGAGCACAACCACTTCGAACGCAGCGCTGTGGGCATTCACCTCACCGCGGGCTCTGAAGACAACCGCATTGCCGACAACGCTTTTGTCGGCAACCAGCGCCAGGTCAAATACGTGGCCACCCGTTTGCAAGAGTGGTCGGTGGAAGGTCGCGGCAACTACTGGAGCGACTACCTGGGCTGGGACCGCAACAACGATGGCCTGGGGGATGTTGCCTATGAACCCAACGACAACGTCGACCGCCTGCTGTGGCTTTACCCCCAGGTGCGACTGTTGATGAACAGCCCCGGCATCGAACTACTGCGCTGGGTGCAACGGGCGTTTCCGGTGATGAAGTCGCCGGGGGTGATGGACAGTCATCCGCTGATGAAAGACCCCACGCTTTCCCTGCTCAAGGAGCCCGCATGATGAATGTCGTCGAGATCGAAGGCGTCAGCCAGCGCTACGGGGACACCACCGTATTGCATGACTTGAACCTGAGCCTGGCGCCCGGTGAAGTACTTGGGCTGTTCGGCCATAACGGCGCCGGCAAGACCACCAGCATGAAGTTGATATTGGGCCTGTTGCAGGCCAGTGTCGGCCAGGTGCGGGTATTCGGTCGCCAGCCCAGCGACCCCCATGTGCGGCAGTTGTTGGGTTATTTGCCGGAGAACGTGACGTTTTATCCGCAGCTCAGTGGCCTGGAAACCTTGCAGCATTTTGCCCGGCTCAAGGGCGCCGCCATGGCCCAGGTCGCTACCTTGCTGGAAGACGTCGGCCTCACAGGGGCGGCTCGGCGACGGGTCAAGACCTACTCAAAAGGTATGCGCCAGCGCCTGGGGCTGGCTCAGGCGTTGCTCGGCAAACCGCGTTTGTTACTGCTGGATGAGCCCACCGTGGGCCTCGATCCGATCGCGACTCAGGATCTGTATCGCCTGCTCGACCGCCTGCGGGAGCAAGGCACCAGCATCATCCTGTGCTCCCACGTACTGCCGGGTGTCGAAGCCCATATCAACCGCGCTGCGATCCTGACCCAGGGCCGCCTGCTGGCCCTCGGCACCCTGGCGACGTTGCGCGAAGAGGCGGGGCTGCCGACGCTGATTCGCAGCAGCGGTCTGCAACGTGGGGAGCTGTTGCAAAAACGCTGGAGTGAGGCGGGCCATGTCACCCAACGCTGGGGCGTGCAAGGCCTGCAAGTGGAGGTGTTCAACGGCAACAAAGTCGAGCTGTTGCGTCAGTTGCTGGAGCAGGACAGCCCCAGCGACGTGGAAATCCATCCGCCGTCGCTGGAAGACATCTACCGCTACTACATGAACAGCGCCATGGAGCGTGCCCTATGAACCCGATCTGGAACATGGCCCGCAAGGAGTTCTGCGACGGTCTGCGCAATCGCTGGTTGTTGGCCATCAGTGTGTTGTTCGCCGTACTCGCCATCGGCATCGCCTGGCTGGGGGCTGCGGCGTCAGGGCAACTGGGTTTTACTTCGATTCCGGCGACCATCGCCAGCCTGGCCAGCCTGGCGACCTTCCTGATGCCGCTGATTGCGTTGTTGCTGGCCTATGACGCGATTGTCGGTGAGGACGAAAGCGGCACGTTGTTGCTGTTGTTGACCTATCCCCTGGGACGCGGGCATATCCTGCTGGGCAAGTTTGTCGGCCACGGCTTGATTCTGGCGCTGGCCACTTTGATTGGTTTTGGCTGCGCGATGCTTGCCATCGCCGTGCTGGTGGATGACGTCGAATTCAGCCTGCTGCTGTGGGCCTTTGGCCGCTTCATGCTGACCTCGACCTTGCTCGGCTGGGGGTTTCTCGGCATGGCCTATGTGCTCAGCAGCGTCTCGGCGGAGAAATCCACTGCGGCTGGGCTGGCGCTCGGGGTGTGGTTCTTCTTCGTTCTGGTATTCGACTTGGCGTTGCTGGCCCTGCTGGTACTGAGCGAGGGCCAGTTCAGCCCGACGCTGCTGCCCTGGTTGCTGCTGCTCAATCCGGCAGATGTTTACCGGCTGATCAATCTGTCGGGCTTTGAGTCTGGCCCGGCGTCCGTCGGCGTGATGGCCTTGGGCGGTGACCTGGCGGTGCCGGTTGCCGCGCTTTGGTTGTGCCTGGTGGCATGGGTTGCAGTGCCGCTGGCCCTGGCCTATGGGCTGTTTCGTCGGCGCGCGGCATGAGGTTTTTACTGATGGAGCAATTGAGCATGAAGAGATTTTATTCGACGCTATTGGCCGTGGTGATGGGCTTGATGCTGGCGGGCTGTGACAAGCCGGTACAAGCCACCGCCAGCGAGGGGCCAGTGGGTTTTCATCGCAGTGATGAGTGCCACGTGTGTGGCATGGTGATCAGCGATTTTCCCGGCCCCAAGGGCGAAGTGGTAGAGCAGGGCGGGGTGAAGAAATTCTGTTCTACGGCGGAAATGATCGGCTGGTGGATGCAGCCTGAAAATCATCATCAGAACGCCAAGCTGTACGTGCATGACATGGGCAAAAGTCACTGGGACACCCCAGATGACGCTCATTTGATCGATGCCAAAATTGCGTTTTATGTACTCGGCACCGGGCTCAAGGGCGCCATGGGCGTGGTATTGGCCTCGTTTGCTGATGAGGCCGCGGCGCAGAAAGTAGCGGCGGATACTGGCGGGAGGGTGTTACGGTTTGGTGATATTGATTTGGCGTTGTTGCAGCAGCCGGTGGGGATGTCCCATATGGGCCATTGAGTGGACGTTGTGTCGATGTCGATGTCGATGTCGATGTCGATGTCGATGGCTATCGCTATCGCAGCATAGGTATCGACACATCTGTTGAGGTTGCTGATGGCTGGAGGGGGGTTGTTTTAGGGGGGGGCTTGCCGTGTACATATCCGTTGCTGCGGTAACGGCTGCTGGCGGTTTCGCTCTTACAGCGACTCACTTTCGAAAAGCGCGAAAGTAAGCAAAGCGCTCCTGCCCTACCTATCGGCGCCTCGCTGTGGCTCGGCGTACCCGAACGAAGGCATTGCTCCGTGGGTCGCCGCGATGGGCCATCCCTGGCCCAGCGCGGCTAAACCGGCATCCTTGCCG
>NZ_VOBG01000006.1 GCF_008369295.1 Pseudomonas sp. ANT_H4
TAATGCGTCGGCTGATCAGGTGCAGGCCGTCGGCGTACTCGTAACGGGTGACACGGCCGAGTTCATCGCGCTCGGCGGTGATTTTGCCGTAGGGGTTGTAGCTGAATTCGCGGGTGGCGCCTCCTGGTTGGATCACTTTCAGCAAGCGACCTACGGCGTCCCACTGGTACTGGGTCAGCGCGCCATGCTCATCCTCTACCGCAACCTGCCGCCCCAGGTCGTCATAGCGATAACGCCGTACACCGCCATTAGCCAGCTGTTCCTCGGTGAGTTGGCCACGCTCATTCCAGGTCAGGCGCTGACTGCTGTTATCCGGATGCCAGACGCCGGTGAGCTTGCCGTGTTTGTTGTAGCTGTAGTCGGTGTAATTGCCGTCAGGGTCAGTCTTACGGGTGATATCGCCCTGATCGTTACGCTGGTATTTCCAGACCGCGTCGCCACGGCGTACGACCCGAACGAAACCGTTGTCATGCTCGTAGGATGTCGGCTCATCGTCCCCTGGAAACAGCGTAATCAGCCGACCGGCTTCGTCGTACTGATACGCCGTCACCGCCCCGAGCGGGTCCTGCTCGACCGTCAGCCGGCCCTTATCGTCGTAGGATTTGAAGTGCTCCGCGCCGTCCGGATCGATCCGCTGCACCAGCCGCGCACGCTGGTCGTGGACGTAGACTTCCTGGCTGCCATCAGCGTTATGGACGGTGACACAGCCGTTGTCGTCCCAAACATAACGCGTGTCCATCTGCGAAAAACTGGCCCAGTGCCGCACGCAGCGTGCAGCCTTGCCGGACCGTTCCCACTCCCAAAAGAAACTCGCCCCACCGGCCAGTTCCCGTTCCAGAATCACTTGCTGATCGTCGTACCGATACCGCTCGCTTTCGCCTACAGCATTGGTTGCCTCAATCAGCCGCCAAGCGTCGTCATAGCGGTAGGAAACAACGTTCAGCTCGGTAACCCAGACGTACTCCTGATACTCCTCGGCGCGCTGTACCTGGTAGTCGACTGCAACGATATGGTCCCGGTCATAGCGCAGCAGCAACCCCCGCCCGACGCCGTTATCCAGCCGTTGAATCCGTCCTGAATAGTCGCGGGAGATACGCAGGCGGTTGTCATACGCGTCGCTGATCGATGTCAGCAAACCGTCGCGAAAATGATAGAAACGGGAGTCTTGAGCCAGCACCAGTTCATCTGGCGAAGAACCCAGATAAATCGCCGCCTCCGCCAAGCTATTGCTGATCGCCGGTCGCGAAACAGAGGGCAACGCAAACGTCGTGCTGCGGTTCTCATGATCGGTCCACACCACCGACTCGCCAATCACAGAAAGCCGCTGAGCCAGCGAATGGCTCCAGCCAAACCCCAGTCCGCAATCCACTTCCACCGCACTGGTGCGGTACACCCTTGTCCAGGCAAACGGCAGAAGCCCGTCCAGCTCACCGTCCGTGAGGGTCAGCAGTTCCTCACCGGTAACCATCGACACCGGGCAACCATTGGTCGCCGTTTTATCGGCACTGGCCGCTGCATCGCCGTTAGGGTTTTTCGCAGAAGAGGGCACATCGTCGACAGGCTCTTTGTGCCTGATCACCGTGTTCTGACGCGCGCCCCAGGGCATCTGCATGCCCCCTTTTTTCAGGCCGCTGACCACGCCACGAACAGCCACCGTCTTGTAGCGACTCACTGCCCCCATGAAGCTTTTGATGATGGTGAAGATGCCTTTAACAAGATCGATGGCAGCTTCAACAACCTGCGCTCCGTACTTGGCCAGACGCAGCCCCAGATAGGCGATGCCTGCACCTTGCAGGGCAATGGTCAGCACCACTGCGATTAATAGGTCAATCAGCAGCGACACTACAACCCTGGCAACGATCTCAGCCGCCTTGCCGGCAACTTGGCTAGGCGGCAACGCCGACAGCCAAACCATTGCCGTACGCAATATCAAGTACAGCGCCGCCTCGTCACTGGCCAACAGCATGGCCTGTTCCATCACCTGAGGCGCGGTACGGGCTAACTCCGCCAATTCACTGGCCTGGGCACCCAAACGTTCGATATGTTTGGCGGGGTCTTGCAGAATGTCCTGGACCAGCGAAATGCTATCCCACACCCCGGAAATCGCCGCCCAACTCCCCGCCAGCAATCCGCTGCCGATCGCGCTTGCAGTCGACGCCTGCCAATGCGGTTTGAAACCGTCCCATTGACCACGCAGCCAAGCTTCGAGGTCGTTCGTCAAACCGTCGTAAGAAGAGAACAGCGCATCGACCTGTTCCGCCGAAACCCCGCCCTGCACCCGTACCTGATAACGCCCGCCGGCCACACAGTGGTGAGAGCCTTTGCCCTGCTCATCCAGCATGACTACCGTAGAGCTACCGTCATCCTGCCCAATCACCTCAACAGGAATGCTCCCCAGCGGCACGTCATACACCGACTCAAACTTGCTCTCGATCTCCAGCAGGCCGCCTGCCGGACAGCGCGCCACCGTCGAAAAGTTATCATCGGAAAGGCTCACCGATACTTGCGAACCCCCAAACCGCAGCACCTGATCCATCCCCAGCAACGATGGCAAATCCGCTGCATGGCTGACCTTATCCAGAGCTTGCGAATACCAGGCCCCGACCTGCTGGCGATAGACCGCCAGGCTCTGATGAAAGCCATCCAGCTCATGTTCGATAAAGGTGATGCGAGAGGAAGAAGCAGTCATCCGTGACGTCTCTGCAAGAAGGAGGCGTCGGAGTCTGCAACAGCAAAAGAGGGGCTGGACGAGTGGTCCGGAAAATCAGATTGGGCTTACGGGGAGGGAAAGTTTTCTGCGTAGCGCCGCTGCCCAGGGCTACATGAAGCGGCGACTCAGCTTATTGACTACCTACGACCCGCATTTGCCGTAAGCGGCATAACTCCGCCGTTTTTTCGACTTATCGCAAATTCTCGTTTTCCTTCATTTACCCGCAAACCCTTGCCCCGTCTGGACTTTCCTCCGTTTTCAAAAGTTGGTGCGCAAATTGCTAAAGACTCTTTAGTACAGCGGTGGACGGCAAGCGTCCGTCAGAGAGAGGAATGAGCGTGGACAAGTACCTTTATGTGGCAATGACCGGCGCCAGCCAGAATGCACTGGCGCAGAAGGCTCATGCCAACAATCTGGCGAACATTTCCACCAACGGTTTTCAGCGTGACCTGGAACAGGCCCGCTCAATGCCGGTATTTGGCGACAGCTTTCCGGCGCGGGCATTTGCCTTGACCGAACGGCCGGCGACGGATTTCTCCGCCGGCTCCATGCTCGAAACCGGCCGCGACCTCGACGTCACTGTCGGCGGTGACGGCTGGATTGCCGTGCAAACCCCAGACGGCGGCGAAGCCTACGTGCGCACTGCCAGCATGAACGTCGATGCCCTCGGCATGCTGCGGGCCGGCAACGGGATGCCGATCATGGGCAACGGCGGGCCGATCTCCGTGCCGCCTGAGCAGAAGATCGAAGTAGGCCAAGACGGCACCATCAGCATTCGCGCCATGGGCGAAGGCCCGCGGGTGATGGCTGAAGTGGACCGGATCAAGCTGGTCAACCCTGATTTAAAGACCATGAGCAAAGGCCTGGACGGCGCGATCCACACCAATGACGGCCAGCCTGCCGTAGCGGATGCCAGCGTCAAGCTGGTGTCGGGCTTCCTGCAGTCGAGCAACGTCAATGCTGTCGAAGAAATGACGGCGGTGCTGGCCCTGTCCAAGCAGTTCGAGCTGCACATCAAGATGATGAACAGCGCCAAGGAAGACGACCAGGCAATGACTCGCGTCCTGCAGATGACCTGATCGCCACCCACTGATTACTAATTTCGTAACGCGGCGCCATAAAACAGGCGCACGAAGGAGAACAGCATGCTTCCGGCTCTATGGGTTGCCAAAACAGGTCTGTCCGCCCAGGACACCAACCTGACCACGATCTCCAACAACCTGGCGAACGTTTCGACCACGGGTTTCAAACGTGATCGCGCCGAATTCCAGGACTTGCTCTATCAGATCAAGCGTCAGCCTGGCGCCCAGTCGACCCAGGACAGCGCCTTGCCGTCGGGTCTGCAAGTGGGTACTGGTGTGTCCATTGTTGGCACCCAGAAAAACTTCAGCGCCGGCAACCTGCAGCAAACTGGCCAGCCTTTGGACTTGGCGCTCAACGGTCGCGGCTTCTTCCAGATCCTGCAACCGGACGGCACCACCTCCTATACCCGTGACGGTACGTTCCACCTGGATTCCAATGGCCAGGTCGTCACCGCCAACGGTTTTGCCCTGGAGCCGGCGATTGTCGTGCCCAACGATGCCCAGACCTTCACGGTCGGCACCGATGGCACCGTGTCCGTCACCATCGCCGGTAACCCGGCGTCGCAAGTGATCGGCAACCTGCAGACCGCTGACTTCATCAACCCGGCCGGCCTGCAAGCCTCCGGTAACAACCTGTTCCTGGAAACCGCCTCCAGCGGCGCGCCGCAAGTGGGTACGCCGGGGCTAAACGGTTTTGGTACCACCCTGCAAAACACCCTGGAAACCTCCAACGTCAGCACTGTTGAAGAGATGGTCAACATGATCACCACTCAGCGTGCCTACGAGATGAACTCCAAGGTGATTTCCACCGCCGACCAGATGCTTTCGTTCGTAACGCAGAATCTGTAATCAAGTCTATGGGGCGGCCTGATGGCGCCTGCAACACCGTGAGGTAAGGGTCATGAATCGCTTTGTTTCTGTTCTGGCATTGAGTGGGATCGCCGTGCTCGCGGGCTGTGTCGCGCCGACGCCAAAGCCCAATGACCCGTACTACGCGCCGGTGCTGCCGCGCACGCCGCTGCCTGCGGCCGCCAACAATGGCTCGATCTACCAGGCCGGCTTCGAACAGAACCTGTACAGCGACCGCAAGGCGTTCCGTGTGGGCGACATCATCACCATCACCCTGAACGAGCGCACCACGGCCAGCAAGAATGCCAACTCCCAGGTGGCGAAAAACAGCAAGACCGGTATCGGCCTGAGTTCGTTGTTCGGCGGCGGCTTGAACACCAACAACCCGTTGGGCAGTGGTGATTTGAGCCTGGACGTTGGCTACAGCGGCGACCGCGCCACCAATGGCAGCAGCAAGGCCGGGCAGGGCAACAGCCTGGTTGGCTCGATCACTGTGACCGTCGCCGACGTATTGCCCAACGGCATCATTGCCGTGCGCGGCGAGAAGTGGATGACCCTCAACACCGGTGACGAACTGGTGCGCATTGCCGGCATGGTGCGGGCGGACGATATCGCCACCGACAATACTGTGCCATCGACGCGGATTGCCGATGCACGCATTACCTACTCGGGTACGGGTTCGTTTGCTGACGCCAGTCAGCCGGGCTGGTTTGACCGTTTCTTCCTTAGCCCGCTGTTCCCTTTCTAGGTGGTCCTCAAGGTGAATGCTTTGAAACTCAAACAGCTGATGGCAGCGGTGTTGTTGCTGGCCCTGAGCGCAGGCGTCCAGGCTGAGCGGCTCAAGGACATCGCCAGCATTTCCGGCGTGCGCACCAACCAGTTGATCGGCTACGGCCTGGTGGTGGGGCTCAACGGTACCGGTGACCAGACCACCCAGACCCCGTTCACCCTGCAGACCTTCAACAACATGCTTTCGCAGTTCGGCATCAAGGTGCCGGCAGGTTCGGGCAACGTGCAGTTGAAAAACGTCGCGGCCGTGTCGATCAGTGCCGACTTGCCGGCGTTCGCCAAGCCGGGCCAGGTGGTGGATATCACCGTGTCCTCCATCGGTAACTCGAAAAGCCTGCGGGGCGGCACCTTGCTGATGACGCCGTTGAAAGGTATCGACGGCAACGTCTATGCCATCGCTCAGGGCAACCTGGTGGTGGGCGGTTTTGACGCCGAAGGCCGCGACGGTTCGAAGATCACCGTCAACGTGCCCTCGGCCGGACGGATTCCTGGCGGTGCTTCGGTGGAGCGTACCGTGCCCAGCGGTTTCAACCAGGGCAACAGCCTGACCCTGAACCTCAATCGCTCCGACTTCACCACCGCGAAGCGCGTGGTGGACAAAATCAATGACCTGCTCGGCCCAGGCGTGGCCCAGGCCATCGACGGCGGCTCGATTCGCGTCACCGCGCCACTGGACCCGAGCCAGCGCGTCGACTATTTGTCGATCCTGGAAAACCTCGAAGTCGATCCGGGCCAGGCAGTGGCCAAGGTCATCATCAATTCGCGCACCGGTACCATCGTGATCGGCCAGAACGTCAAGGTCTCGCCGGCAGCGGTGACCCACGGCAGCCTGACCGTGACCATTACCGAAGACCCGATTGTCAGCCAGCCGGGGGCGCTGTCCAACGGCCAGACCGCCGTGGTTCCGCGCTCGCGCGTGAATGCCCAGCAAGAAGCCAAGCCGATGTTCAAGTTCGGTCCCGGCACCACCCTGGATGAAATTGTCCGTGCGGTGAACCAAGTGGGCGCCGCCCCAGGTGACTTGATGGCGATCCTCGAAGCCCTGAAACAGGCCGGCGCCTTGCAAGCCGACCTGATCGTGATTTGAGGCCGTAGCCATGGACATGCGTAAGAGCGGTTTAACCAGTACGGCGGACTCGGGTTCCTATTCCGACCTCAACCGGCTTAACCAGCTCAAGGTCGGCGACAAGAACAGCGAAGGCAACATGCGCAAGGTTGCGCAGGAATTCGAGTCGCTGTTCCTCAACGAGATGCTCAAGTCCATGCGCTCGGCCACCGAGGCCTTGGGCAAAGACAACCCGATGAATACCCCGGCGGCCAAGCAGTACCAGGAAATGTACGACCAGCAACTGGCGGTGTCGCTGTCCCGGGAGGGCGGTGGTATTGGCCTGGCGGACGTGCTGATGCGCCAGATGCAAAAGAACAAACCGGTGGAGGCTGCTGCTGCCTCGACCTTGCAAGGCCCGGAACAGGCGCCGAAGAAAGTCGACGTACCCACTCCGATTGCTGCTGGCACCCTGGCGGATGGCCCGCTGGGTCGCTCCAATGGCCAGCGTCCATTGTGGGCCTCTCGCGTGGCGGTAGCGGAACGGGTCGACGACGGCACCGTGCGCAATGACATGGCCCTGATGAACCAGCGGCGCATCTCGTTGCCGAGCAAGCTGACTGACCGACTGCTGGCCGGCATCGTGCCTGGCGCGGACGTCGCCAGCACCGCCAAGGCCGCGCCACTGCGTAACAGTGCCGCCGAAGATGGTGTGATCAATGGCGCGGCTCGCACCTTTGCCGTGCCGAGCAGCCGCATGCAGGTCTACGGCCGTGCCATGGCTCAGCCACCGCTGGCGCCGGCGAAGAAAGCCTTCAGCTCGCAGGATGAATTTGTCGCCACCATGCTGCCGATGGCCAAGCAGGCCGCCGAGCGCATTGGCATCGACCCACGCTATCTGGTGGCCCAGGCGGCCCTGGAAACCGGTTGGGGTAAATCGGTGATGCGTCAGCAAGACGGCACCAGCAGCCACAACCTGTTCGGCATCAAGGCCGGTCAGAGTTGGCAGGGTGCTCAGGCGCGGGCGATCACCAGCGAGTTTCGTAATGGCGAGATGGTCAAGGAAACGGCGCAATTTCGCTCCTACGATTCTTACCAGGACAGCTTCCATGACCTCGTAACATTGCTGCAAAGCAATGAAAGATATAAAGAAGTCCTGAAGTCGGCCGATAAGCCGGAACAGTTTGTGCGCGAATTGCAAAAAGCCGGTTATGCAACCGATCCGGACTACGCCAGCAAGATTTCGCAGATAGCCAAAACGATGAACGGCTACCAGAACTACGCTGCCGCGGGCGCTTCCACTCATTTATAAGGTCTGAACCATGGGTTTGCTCAATATCGGGATGTCTGGGCTCAATGCGTCCCAAGGGTCGCTAGCGACCTTGAGTAACAACATTGCCAACGCCAAGACCCCGGGATACTCGCGTCAGCAGACCACCCAGAATGCCAACGGCAGCACGGGGTTCGATGGCGTATTTGTCGGTACCGGCACGACCCTGGCGGATGTACGCCGGGTCTACAACCAGTACCTGGACACCCAGTTGCAGACCACCACCTCGCTCAACAGCGACGCCAAGGCGTATCTGGATCAGATCGGTTCGGTGGACAAGCTGCTCTCGGACAAGACCACCGGTGTCGGCGCTGCCCTCAGCAGCTTCTTCGCCGCGTTGCAGACCTCGTCCTCCAACCCGAGCGACAACTCTGCGCGCCAACTGGTGCTGACCATCGCCCAGACCTTGGGCAACCGCTTCAATTCCATTGCTTCCGAGTTGAATAAGCAGAAGGAAGGCATCAACAGTCAGTTGGATACCTTGACCGGCCAGGTCAACCAGCTGACGTCCTCCATCGCCTCCCTCAACCAGCAGATCAGCCAGGCCAAGGGTACGGGCAACGCTGAACCTGCGAACCTGCTGGATGCGCGCAATGAAGCAGTGCGTTCGCTTAATGAACTGGTGGGCGTGAGGGTTACTGAGGCTAACGGTCATTTCGACGTCAGCCTGGGCACCGGTCAGTCCCTGGTGTCGGACGGTATTTCCAACAAGTTGTCGGCGGTGCCGAGCCAGGACGACAAGAGCCAGTACTCGGTCATGCTGGCCAGCGGCTCGCAGCAGATGGACGTCAGTTCGGTCATCAGCGGCGGCACCATCGGTGGCTTGTTGCGTTATCGCAGCGATGTGCTGATGCCGGCCATCAACGACCTGGGCCGAACTGCCCTGGTGGTCTCCGAAAGCATCAACAGTCAGTTGGGCCAGGGCCTGGACGCCAATGGCCAGTTCGGTAACTTGCTGTTCAATAACATCAACAGTGCGACGGCTATTAGCCAGCGCAGTGTCGGCGGCCCGAACAACAGCAGCGCCGGCAACCTGAATGTGACCATCGCCGACGCCAGCAAGCTGTCGACACTCGATTACAAAGTGACCTTCTCCGACGCCAACAATTACACCGTGGTGCGCTCGGACGGCAAGGCCATGGGCTCTTTCAACACCACCACGACGCCGCCTCCGGTGATCGACGGTATCACCCTGGCCCTGGACGGCAAGGGCGCCATGGCCAACGGCGACACGTTCAAGGTCAGCCCCACCGCCAATGGTGCGACGGATCTCAAGGTCGTGATGACCGACCCGAACAAGTTGGCGTTCTCGGGCCCGTTGCTGGCCGAAGGCAATAAAAACAACAGCGGCACCGGTGTGTTCGGCGCACCGACCCTGTCCTTGCCACTGGACATCCACGGTGGCGCCACCACGGCCCAGCTGGAAGCGGCGATCAAGCAGTCGATGCCGGTTAAAATGGTCTTCGGCAAACCGGCCGCCGACGGCACCCAGAGCTATGTGGTTAACGACGCCAAAGGCAATGTCATCGGCAACGGCACCGTCATTCCGGGTCAGGACAACAAACTGACGATCAAGGTGCCGATGCTGGATTCGGCCGGCAACGTGATCAAGGACGCTGCCAACAATCCCATGACCTTTGGCGTCGACACCGTCATCAGTGGCGCGCCGAAAGATGGCGACAACTTCAGCGTGTCGTTCAATACCGGTGCTGCCCTGGACAACCGCAATGCCCTGCAACTGCTTGGCCTGCAAACCAAGAAAACCGTGGGTGCTACCGACGACAACGCAGGCGTGAGCATGACCACCGCCTACAGCCAGTTGGTGTCCGCGGTGGGCGGCAAGGCCAGCCAGGCCAATGTTGACAACAGTGCCACCGGCGCCATGCTGGACGCCGCCAAGGCCAGTCGCAGTTCGGTGTCCCAGGTCAACCTGGATGAAGAGGCGGGCGACATGATCAGATTCCAGCAGTACTACACCGCGTCGTCGCAGATCATCAAGGCTGCGCAAGAAACCTTCAGCACGCTGATCAACAGTCTTTAAGGGAGATTGAGACGATGCGCATCTCGACTGAACAGTATTTCAATACCAGTGCTTCGCGTTATTCGAACAACTTTTCCAACGTCACCAATACCCAGCAAAAGATTGACTCTGGCGTGCGTATCCAGACTGCCGCGGATGATCCGGTGGGCGCTGCGCGCTTGCTGCTGTTGCAACAACAGCAAGACATGCTGGGCCAGTACGCCGGCAATATGAGCAGCATGAAGAACTCGCTCAACAGCGAGGAAAGTGTGCTCGAAGGCATCAATACGGCCTTGCAGCGTGCCAGTGAATTGGCGCTAAAAGTGGCTGGTAAGGGCGGTGGCGGTATCAGCGATGATGACCGCAAGGCAGTGGCTTCGGAGATCGGCGAGATTGAAAAGCAGGTGTTTAGCCTGCTCAACAGCAAGGATTCGTCCGGCCACTACCTGTTTGCCGGTGGCAAGAGCGATACGCCGCCGTATGCCCGCAACAGCGATGGTACCTACAGCTATCAGGGTGATGAAACACCGTTGAGCATGAAGATATCCGACACGTTGTCGATGGTGGCGAACGACACCGGCAAGAGCGTCCTGGAAGGCACGGCCAACGCCGGGCGTACTCAAGCGACGTTGCAGCCGCCAGCGGTCAATGATGGCAAGGTTTGGGTGTCGGCCGGCGCGGTGACGTCGCAGTCAAAATATGACAGCAGCTTCACCGAAGGCCAGCCGTACAAACTGACCTTCATCAGCAGCACCCAGTACACCGTGAGCGATTCGGCGGGCAAGGACATTACCTCCGAGACCGCCGGTAACGGCGTATTCGATGCGACCAAGGAAGGCAGTTCGTCCATCAGCCTGCGGGGCGTGAGCTTCGACGTCAGCCAGAACCTCAAGGACATCAAGTCCGGCGCCGACACTGATGCGGTGTACCAGGACCGGGTCTACACCCTGGAAGGCAAGCCGGACAGCTTCAACGTGTCGCGCACGCCGAGTAATACCTCCACTGCTCAGTTGGCGGCGGGCCAGGTCACCAGCCAGGCGGACTACTCAAGCACCTTCCCGAACAAAGGGGCGGTGATCAAGTTCACCTCGGCGACCGATTACGAGGTGTACGCCCAGCCAATAAATGCCGACAGCAAGCCGGTGTCCAACGGCACCATGGTTCCTGGTACGCCGGCTATTCCCGGCCCTCCGGACATCCCCGCGGTCCCCGCCAAAATAACCGCCGTCGGGGTGACCTTTGAGGTCAGCGGCGCACCGGACATTGGCGATCAGTTTGCAGTGGGTTCCAGCACCCACAAGACCCAAAGCGCACTGGATACCCTCAGCCAGTTGCGTCAGGCCCTGGAAACACCGTCCGATGGCGATCCGGTCGCCCAGGGCAAGCTGACCGATGTGGTCAACGCCACCATCACCAACCTGCAGGCCTCTTATGCCCAGGTGGACATGGTGCGTGGCTCCATTGGTGCGCGACTGAATTCACTGCAGATCCAGGAATCGGAAAACACCAGCATGGTACTGGCCAACAAGTCGACCATCTCGTCCATTGGCGACACGGACGTAGCCACGGTGTCGATTGACCTGGCCTTCCAGAAGGCGATGCTGGAAGCCTCGCAACTGGCGTTCGTGAAAATCTCCCAGTTGAGCCTGTTCAACAAGATGTAATGGGCGCTGGCACAAAACGGCCCACCCTGGAAACAGGGTGGGCCGTTGTCGTTTTAGGCGTGCGCAACTTCCAGGGTTTTGCACAAAGCGCACAAAATTGAGTGACCTATGAGTCATAAAGCGCATCTTCACTGTATCGTGTGAAAAGGATAGGCCACCGCCAGACCTCCGCCGAGTTGGATTTAGGGGCTTTGGTCAGTGAATGGATGGCCGCTTTCGGCGTGTTTTTTGCGGGGTTATCCCCTTTATTGTCAGCACTCCTGAATGCATTCAGGGGTGTTCTCCAGCTATTTAGTATTGGGAAGCCACAATGATTGGCATAAAAAGCATCGCCAGTTACGTGCCAGTAGATGGGCTTGATAACTACGCCCAGGGTGCCAAATTCGCCAAGGATGAAGAGTTCATCATTGGCAAGATCGGTTCAGCTTTTCTGCCGCGCAAGGATGCCGCGCAGGAAACCTCCGATCTGTGTGTCGAGGCAGTCAATGCCTTGTTTGCCAACAACCCAGGTTTGAAGCGCGAATCCATCGACGTGCTGATTGTCGTCACCCAGAACGGTGATGAAGAAGGCCTGCCTCATACCGCCGCCATCGTCCAGGACAAGCTGGGCCTGCCGACCCACGTGGCGGCCTTTGATATTTCCCTGGGTTGCTCCGGCTACGTCTACGGCATCTATGCAATGAAAGGTTTTATGGAAGCCACCGGCCTGAAAAACGGCCTGCTGGTGACCTCCGACCCGTACTCGAAGATCGTCGACCCCGAAGACCGCAACACCACCATGCTCTTCGGTGACGCCGCCACCGCCACCTGGATGGGCGAAGACGCGCCGTGGCAACTGGGCAAGGCCAAGTTCGGCACCGATGGCTCCGGCGCACCGCATCTGAAGGTCAGCGATGGTGTGTTTTTCATGAACGGCCGCCAGGTCTTCAACTTCGCCCTGCTCAAGGTGCCGGCGCACCTGCACGAGCTGCTCAACGAGTCGGGCCTGAAGGCCGACGAGATTGATGCGTTCTGCATCCACCAGGGCAGTGCGGCGATTGTCGACGCCGTGGCTCGGCGTTTCGAAGACGCGCCGGTAGAGAAGTTCATCAAAGACATGGTCGAGACCGGCAATACCGTGTCGTCGAGCATTCCTCTGTTGCTGGAAAAGCACGCGATGGGCTCCGACTGGAAGCGCGTGGCCATCAGTGGCTTCGGCGTGGGCCTGTCATGGGGCTCGGCGATTATCTATCGGCCGTGATGCCTTAATAGCGCTGCACAAAAAAACGCCCAGGCTCGAAAGAGCCTGGGCGTTTTTTATTGTGGCGAGCGGGCTTGCCCGCGTTGGGCTGCGCAGCAGCCCCAATTAAGGTCGCTGCGATCTATCAAAAAGATTGCAGTGGCTGGTTTTAGGGCCGCTTCGCGCCCCAACGCGGGCAAGCCCGCTCGCCACAACAAGCTCACTTACCACAACAGCCTGCTCCTCACAGGAAACGGGCTTGCCACAAGAGTCGGGCTTGAGAGGGGGTGCAGGTGTCAGCAGCCTATTAATGCTGGGCTTTCCTGCTTCTGTAAGGCCTTGAATTGCAAGGAGTGGAACGGGGCTAGTAAAAAAATTCAAAAAAAACCTCAAGCAACCTGCATTCACGACGATAACTATTACGAAGGTTCTCTAGGCCACACCCGGCGGTTGCCAGGGCCGGAAGCCGCAGTATCCAACTCACGAGGATTTCGTCATGGCAATGTCCGTAAACACCAACATCACTTCCCTGGGCGTCCAGAAGAACCTGAAC
Organism: Pseudomonas sp. ANT_H4; assembly: GCF_008369295.1. Lineage (GTDB taxonomy): Bacteria > Pseudomonadota > Gammaproteobacteria > Pseudomonadales > Pseudomonadaceae > Aquipseudomonas. The sequence goes on from NZ_VOBG01000006.1 coordinate 13,262, forward strand.
AAAGCATCCGACGCTTTGAGCCAGTCGATGAACCGTCTGTCTTCCGGCCTGAAAATCAACAGCGCCAAAGACGACGCTGCCGGCATGCAGATCGCTAACCGTCTGAACAACCAGGTCAAAGGCCTGAACGTTGCCATCGCCAACGCCAACAACGGTGTTTCCATCGCCCAGACTGCTGAAGGCGCGATGCAAGAATCCACCAACACCTTGCAGCGTCTGCGTGAACTCGCCCTGCAAGCAGCCAACGGTGATAAAAGCGACGCTGACCGTGTTTCCCTGCAACAAGAATTCACCGCTAAAGTGGGTGAGCTGAACCGTATCGCCAGCACCACTACCTTCGGTGGTCGTAACCTGCTCGACGGTACGTTCAGCAACGTAGCGTTCCAGATTGGCGCCAATGCTAATGAAACCATTTCGTTTGGTATGACTGATATCAGCTCTACTGCGCTGAAAGGTAACTTCAAAGAAGCTGCTGTAGACGGCAGCGCAATGAAGGGTCTGGCTGCTACCGCTACCAGCACCAGCATTGGTGGGATGAAAGCTAGCCTAACGGGTGCTACTGCTGCAGGCGCTACTCTTGCTACCGACAGGTTCCGCATCAACGGCGTAGAAATTGCTTTGACCGCTGCCGCTGCCGCTGCCGGTGCCAGTGCATCCGCTGCGGTAACCGCGATCAACGCCGAGACGGCTAAAACCGGCGTTACTGCTTCTGCTGGTACTGATGGTAAGTTGACCCTGTCGTCTAAGGGGGATATCAAGCTTGAGGCGACTGCTATTGTTGATGTTGCTATCCCTCCAGCCACTCCTCCAGCTCTTCCAACTACTCCTCCAACTGCTGGCCTGGCGAGCCTTGGCCTGGCGGTTGGTGACAGCACAACTGCAGCAGAGTTCAAAGAAACGTCTAAAATGGGCGCCACCGGCACCATTACCGTCAATGGCAAGGACGTAACCTGGGGCGTAACTGATCTGCTGTCGGCTGTCCTGAGCAAGGTCGCTGCCGAAGCTGGCACCGGCGCTACCGCCAAGATGACTGATGGTCGTATCACCGTCACCTCCGGCGACGGCAAGGACATCAAGCTGGCCAACAAAGATAGCGGTTCGCTGTCGCAGTTGGGCCTGTCGGCTGGTACTTCTCAGGCCAAGTTGACTGCTGATACTTCGATTGAAGTGAACGGCGTTGAAGTCAAGTTCAAGAAGGGCGACACCTCTGACGCTATCGTTGCCTCGATCAACAGCGCCAGCACTGGCGTTCAGGCCACCAAAAACGCTGATGGCACCCTGAACCTGTTCGCTGACAAAGACATCACCATCAAGGACGGCAGCGCAGGTACTGGCTTGGCTGCACTGGGTCTGACCACTGTAGCTAACAACGGCACCAAAACTGCCGTCACCATGGAAACCAGCGTTTCCGACCTGAGCGTTCTGACTGCCGCTTCTTCCCAGCAAGCCATCCAGGCTCTGGACGACGCCATGCAGCAGATCGACAGCCAGCGTTCGCAGCTGGGTGCGGTGCAAAACCGTTTTGCCAGCACCGTGGCTAACCTGCAGAGCATTTCGCAGAACTCCACTGCCGCCAAAGGCCGTGTAGAAGACGCTGACTTCGCTTCCGAAGCCGCTGAACTGACCAAGCAACAAACCCTGCAACAGGCTTCCACCGCGATCCTGTCCCAGGCCAACCAACTGCCATCCGCTGTTCTGAAGCTGCTTCAGTAATATCGGCTAGCGGTTAAATAACGGAAGGGCGCGTATACGTGCCCTTTCGTTTTTTCAGTTTGGAGGTGATGAAATGGACATGAGCATCAAGCTGAACGCGTCTTACCCGGCTGGCGTAACCCAGGCCAATCAGGCCAATAATGTCTCTACTGCTCAGGCCAAGCCTGCGGTTGAGACTGAGCCGGCCTCCGCCGAGGAGCCGCAACGCATGGCACTGGAAAAGGCTGTAACCGATATTCGTGAGTTTGTGCAGGCGACCCAACGTAACCTGGACTTCTCCATTGATGACACCACCGGCAAAGTGGTCGTCAAAGTCATCGCCACCGACAGCGGTGAAGTGATTAGACAGATTCCATCGGAGACCGCGCTGAAGCTGGCGCAGAACCTGAGCGATGCCAGCAGCCTGCTGTTTGAAGCAAAGGCTTGAGTTGGCACGAAACATGTTTCTGATTGCTGTCTGGGCGTTAGTGCGCCAATAAAGCGGCAGCCGCAGGACAAGGAGAATAGCAAATGGCTAGTTCAACGATTTCCGGCCCAGGCTCGGGCTACGACACGCAAGCCATCGTCAAGGCGTTGGTGGGGGCTGAACAGGCGCCCAAGCTGGCCCAGATCACCGCTCAGCAAAAAGACGCGACTGTCCAGCTGTCGGCTGTTGGCTCGGTGAAAACGGCGTTGGAAGCTTACCAGGCGGCGATCACCAAGTTGAACAACGTGGCCTCGTTCAACGGGCTGGCTGCTACTACCTCTGAAGAAAAAAACGTCAAGGTCACCCTGGGTGATGGCGCGTCCAGCGGTAAATACATCGTGGAGGTCCAGAACCTGGCGACCGCCTCGAAGGTTTCCAGCAAGGTCATTGAAGATGGTGCTTCGGGCAGGGCCAACACGAGTGATGAAGACCAGACGCTGACGATTACCCAGTCGGGTAAAAGCTACGACGTACTGGTTCCGGGTGGTGCGACCCTGCAGCAGGTGCGCGAATCCATCAATACTCAGCTCTCTGCCCAGGGCATCAGTGCCAACGTACTGAGTGACTCCAAGGGCGCGCGTCTGGTCCTCACCTCTACCAACAGTGGCGAAGGCACCGATATCACCCTCAGCGGTACCTCGGACCTGGCCACCGGTTATGACAAGGGGGAGCCGGCGAAGAACGCCAAATACACCATCGATGGCATTGCGATGGAGTCCACCAGCAACAAGATCGCTTCCGCCATCAGTGGCGTGACCCTGGATCTGGTAGCCGCCGACATCACCAAGCCGATCACCATCACCGTGGCCAGCAACACCGACACGCTGAAGACCTCGGTGCAGTCGTTCGTCACCGCTTACAACGCCCTGATGACCTCCATCAACACTCAGACCAAGGTCACCGCCACGGGCGATGCCTCCACCACCACGGCAGGCGCCTTGACCGGCGATGCGTCGATGCGTCAGTTGGTTGCCAGCCTGCGCAGTGAGCTGGTCAACGGATCGGGGGCGGGCAGCATCAGCAGTCTTGCCCAGATGGGCATCACCACTGACCAGAAAACCGGGCTGCTGAGCCTGGAAGACAAGGCGTGGGATAAGGCTGTGGTTAAGGGTGCTGGCGATATTGCCAAGCTGTTCACCGGCGACACTGGTCTGGTCACCCGCATGAACAAGGCGACCGCGAGCTATGTAGGCACCACCGGGACGCTGGCCTCGCGGGCGACAGACCTCAACACCAAGTTGACCGACCTGACTACCCAGAAGGCCGACCTGGATCGGCGCATGGAGGCCTTGCAGAAGTCCCTGAGCGCCAAGTACACGGCGATGGACACTATGATCGCCCAGATCAACGCCAGCAGCTCCAGCATCATGACCACCCTCAACTCGCTGAACAATCCGAAGTCGAGCTGATTTTTAGGGGCGTTCAACGCCCCGAAAAAGCATGTGCCGGTGGTCCTGGTCTTGAAGTCTGGATTAAAGTTTTTTGCGGCGCGGTCGAAAAACTGGTTAAGCAAACCTATTCGACTGTGGCCTGTAACTGAGGTAACAACATGAACCCTATGAGAGCCCTTCGCCAATACCAGAAGGTCAATTCCCACGCTCAGGTCTCCGAAGCCAGCCCGCACCGTCTGGTGCAGATGCTGATGGAAGGTGGTCTCGATCGTATGGCTCAAGCCAAGGGCGCGTTGAGTCGTGGTGATATCGCACAAAAAGGGCTAATGCTGGGCAAGGCGATTGAAATTATCACCGGTCTGCGCGACGGCCTGGAGCCGGAAAAAGCTGAAGATCCGGCAGCGGTGCATCAGTTGGACGCCCTGTATGGCTACATGAGTAACCGCCTGGTGGAAGCCAATCGTGTGAATGATGCTGACTTGATCGACGAAGTCGCTCGTCTGCTGATTACCGTAAAAGAAGGCTGGGATGCCATCGCAACACAATAAGGCCTGAGGCCTTGAGGTACACGTCATGAGCCATGCACTGCAACGCATTGATGAAACCCGTGAAGCCTTGATCGACGCGTTGGCAGAGCGTAACTGGGACGCCATCGGCGAACTGGACCTGGGCTGCCGTAACGTGATTGACGACGTGCTCAGCGAGGCGCCGGTCGACGAGGATGCCCTGCGGGAAAAACTGGAGAGCCTGCTGGTGGTTTACCAGCAGTTGCTTGAGGTGACGACCGGGGAGCGCCAGGCGATTTTCGAAGAGATGTCGCAGATCAATCGAGCGAAGAGTGCGTCAAAGGTTTACCATCTGTTCGGTTGATCTGGCTCAGTTAATCCGAACTAGCGCGTCATAAATTTGACTGTGCACATTTTTTTGACTTAACTAGTGCTATTTCAGACGTCAGGTGGCCGTAGCGCAGAAAATGCCTACAGCTATCTAGATTGCCCCGAATCGAGGGCATTTGAGTTTTACTAGGGAAGTTGTTATTGCATGTGGCGTGAAACCAAAATTCTGCTGATCGATGACGATAGCGTTCGCCGCCGCGACCTGGCGGTGATCTTGAATTTTCTTGGCGAAGAAAATCTGCCCTGCGGCAGCCACGATTGGCAGCAGGCGGTCAGCTCTTTGTCGTCGAGCCGTGAAGTCATTTGTGTGCTGATCGGGACGGTAAACGCTCCTGGCGCAATTCTGGGCTTGTTAAAGACACTCTCAACCTGGGATGAGTTCCTTCCAGTGTTGCTAATGGGTGATATTTCTTCTGTCGAGCTTCCGGAAGACCAGCGCCGCCGCGTCCTTTCCACCCTGGAAATGCCCCCCAGCTACAGCAAATTGCTCGACTCCCTGCACCGTGCCCAGGTCTATCGCGAGATGTACGACCAGGCCCGCGAGCGCGGACGTCACCGCGAACCCAACCTGTTCCGCAGCCTCGTCGGCACCAGCCGTGCCATCCAGCATGTGCGCCAGATGATGCAGCAAGTGGCTGATACCGATGCCAGCGTACTGATCCTCGGCGAGTCGGGTACCGGCAAGGAAGTGGTCGCGCGAAACCTGCATTACCATTCCAAACGCCGCGACGGGCCTTTCGTGCCGGTCAACTGTGGGGCGATTCCTGCAGAGCTGCTGGAAAGCGAACTGTTCGGCCACGAAAAGGGCGCCTTTACCGGGGCGATCACCAGCCGTGCCGGGCGTTTTGAACTGGCCAATGGCGGCACCCTGTTCCTCGACGAAATCGGCGACATGCCGCTGCCGATGCAGGTCAAGCTGTTGCGAGTCCTGCAAGAGCGCACCTTCGAGCGCGTGGGCAGCAACAAGACCCAGAATGCCGACGTGCGCATCATCGCCGCGACCCACAAGAACCTCGAAAGCATGATCGAGGTCGGCAGCTTCCGCGAAGACCTGTACTACCGCCTCAACGTATTCCCCATCGAGATGGCACCCCTGCGTGAGCGCGTGGAAGACATCCCGTTGCTGATGAATGAGCTGATCTCGCGCATGGAGCACGAAAAACGCGGTTCCATCCGTTTCAACTCGGCGGCGATCATGTCCCTGTGCCGCCACGGCTGGCCGGGCAACGTCCGCGAGTTGGCCAACCTGGTGGAGCGCATGGCGATCATGCACCCGTATGGGGTCATCGGCGTGGTCGAGTTGCCGAAGAAATTCCGCTATGTCGACGACGAAGACGAGCAACTAGTGGACAGCTTGCGCAGCGATCTCGAAGAGCGGGTGGCCATCAACGGCCACACCCCGGACTTCGGCGCCACCGCCATGCTGCCGCCCGAAGGCCTGGACTTGAAGGACTACCTCGGCAGCCTGGAGCAAGGACTGATCCAGCAGGCCCTGGACGACGCCAATGGCATCGTTGCCCGTGCCGCTGAGCGCCTGCGCATCCGTCGCACCACCCTGGTGGAGAAGATGCGCAAGTACGGCATGAGCCGTCGTGAAGGTGATGAACAGGCGGATGATTGACGCCTGTTTTTCAATACATTGATATATAAGTAGTTTTTTTTAGGCACGGGTATTGCTACAGCTCTCGCAACGTTCCGTTTAACTGACGGTCAGCCAAGCGAGAGAGCACGATGCCCCACGTCGCCCAACTATCTTCAGTCCCTGACACTCAGGGGCCTTCCGTAGAGCAGATCAGCCGGCTTGGGCTTGAGCAGGCGTTCTCGCTGTTCAGCCAGATGTCCAGTCAGTTGACCGACTCCTACAGCCTGTTGGAGGCCCGGGTTTCTGAGCTCAAAGGCGAGTTGGCGGTGGTCAGTGCCCAGCGCATGGCAGAGCTGGCCGAGAAAGAGCGCTTGGCCAACCGTCTGCAAAACCTCCTCGACCTGTTGCCCGGTGGCGTTATCGTCATCGACGATCAGGGCCGCGTGCGCGAAGCCAACCCGGCGGCCTGCGACTTGCTGGGTTTGCCACTGGAAGGCGAGCTGTGGCGCCATGTCATTGCCCGCTGCTTTGCGCCGCGCGAAGACGACGGTCACGAAATCTCCCTCAAGGACGGTCGCCGGCTGTCCATCGCCACCCGTTCCCTGGACGCCGAGCCCGGCCAATTGGTCTTGCTCAACGACCTGACTGAAACCCGTCACCTGCAGGATCAACTGGCGCGCCATGAGCGCCTGTCGTCCCTGGGGCGAATGGTCGCTTCTCTGGCGCATCAGATTCGTACCCCGCTGTCGGCCGCGCTGATCTACGCCAGTCATTTGACTGACGAGCAATTGCCGGCGGCCACTCATCAGCGTTTTGCCGGTCGGCTCAAGGAGCGTCTGCACGAGCTTGAGCACCAGGTACGCGACATGCTGGTATTTGCCCGCGGCGAGTTGCCGCTGACCGACCGCGTCACACCGTCGGCGCTGATGCAGTCCCTGCAAGCCGCTGCGGCCACCCATATTCAAGACGTGTCGGTACGTTGGCAGTGCGACAGCCATCTGGGGGAGTTGCTGTGCAATCGCGACACGCTGGTGGGTGCGCTGCTTAACTTGATTGAAAACGCGACCCAGGCCAGCGGCCCCGGGGCGCGGCTCAAGGTGCATCTGTACACCCGCGCCGACACCTTGCGGCTGTGTATCAGCGACAGCGGCAGCGGGATCGAGCCGCTGGTGTTACAGCGCCTGGGCGAGCCCTTTTTTACCACCAAAACTAACGGTACCGGCCTGGGCCTGACCGTGGTCAAGGCAGTGGCGCGGGCGCATCAGGGAGAATTGCAGCTGCGTTCCCGGTTGGGTCGCGGCACCTGTGCGCTGATGACGCTGCCGCTGTTTTCAAGCGCGCCAAGCGCGGAGTAAAGGTAAATGGCTATCAAGGTTTTATTGGTTGAAGACGATCGCGCCCTGCGTGAAGCATTGGCTGACACGCTGCTGTTGGCGGGCCATGACTACCGGGCGGTCGGTTCTGCCGAGGAAGCCTTGGAGGCTGTAGAGCACGAATCCTTTAGCCTGGTGGTTAGCGATGTCAACATGCCGGGCATGGACGGCCACCAGTTGCTCGGCCTGTTGCGCGCCCGCCAACCACAATTGCCGGTGCTGCTGATGACCGCCCACGGCGCCGTCGAGCGCGCTGTGGATGCCATGCGTCAGGGCGCGGCGGACTACCTGGTAAAACCCTTCGAGCCCAAGGCCTTGATCGAACTGGTCGCCCGCCATGCCCTTGGCACTCTCGGTGCCGCCGATGGCGAAGGCCCGATTGCCTTTGAGCCGGCCAGTGCTCAATTGCTGGAGCTGGCGGCCCGTGTGGCGCGCAGTGATTCCACGGTGCTGATCTCTGGCGAGTCCGGCACTGGCAAAGAAGTGCTGGCGCGTTATATCCACCAGCAATCCCACCGCGCCAGCCAGCCGTTTATCGCGATCAACTGCGCGGCGATCCCCGACAACATGCTCGAAGCCACCTTGTTCGGCCATGAAAAAGGCTCCTTCACCGGTGCTATCGCTGCGCAAGCCGGCAAGTTTGAACAGGCCGACGGCGGCACCATCCTGCTCGATGAAATTTCGGAAATGCCCCTGGGCCTGCAAGCCAAGTTGCTGCGGGTGCTGCAGGAACGCGAAGTGGAGCGGGTCGGCGCACGCAAGCCGATTCAGCTGGATATCCGCGTGGTCGCCACCACCAACCGTGATCTGTCGGGCGAAGTGGCGGCGGGGCGCTTTCGTGAAGACTTGTTCTACCGGCTCTCGGTGTTCCCTCTGGCCTGGCGCCCTTTGCGCGAGCGCCCGGCGGATATCATCCCGCTGGCCGAGCGTCTGCTGAGCAAGTACGTTAATAAAATGAAGCATGCCCAGGCGCGGTTGTCGGCCGAAGCCCAGGCGTGCCTGATCAGCTATCCGTGGCCGGGCAATGTGCGCGAGCTGGACAATGCGATCCAGCGTGCATTGATTTTGCAGCAGGGCGGCTTGATCCAGCCTCAGGACTTTTGCCTGGTGTTGGGTAACAGCAGCAGTGGCGCTGCGCCGCTACCCAGCCTGGCTGTCCCGCCGGTTGAAGCCGCTCCCGCCGAATCGGCTGGCGCATTGGGCGACGACCTGCGCCGCCGCGAATTCCAGATGATCATCGACACCCTGCGCTCCGAGCGCGGCCGTCGCAAAGAGGCTGCCGAGCGGCTGGGCATCAGCCCGCGGACCTTGCGCTACAAGCTGGCGCAAATGCGCGATGCCGGGATGGACGTGGAAGCCTACCTTTTCGCCACCTGAAAATTCCCCACATGAAAACCTTGGGGGCGACAGGATCAGTCGTCTTTTCTTACAAGTAGCCACGGAGCTGGCACCCTTGTTGCTACCACCCTACTAACCGCAGACGTAGTGTCAAAAAATTGCGGGCCGTCGGAGAGAGAAGTTCATGAGCCAAGGTGTTGAGTTCAATCGGTTGATGTTGGATATGCGCTCCATGCAAATGGATGCCATGGCTAGCTCGAAATCCGTCACGCAAGTGCCGGAATTGGGCAAGAGCAACTTTGCCGACATGCTCGGTCAAGCCATCAACAAGGTCAGCGATACCCAACAGGCTTCCAGCCAATTGGCGACTGCCTTCGAGATCGGCAAGAGCGGCGTGGACCTGACCGACGTGATGATCGCCTCGCAAAAGGCCAGTGTTTCCTTCCAGGCCTTGACGCAGGTGCGCAACAAGCTGGTTCAGGCCTATCAAGACATCATGCAGATGCCGGTTTAAGGACGATTTGAGTCATGGCAGAAGCAGTCGTGGATAACGCACCCGCTAAGCCAGACGGCAAACCGCCGCTGTTTGGCCTGTCGTTCCTGGAAAACCTTTCCGAGATGACCATGTTGCGTCAGGTGGGCCTGATGGTCGGCCTGGCTGCCAGCGTGGCGATTGGTTTTGCCGTGGTGCTGTGGTCCCAGCAACCCGATTACCGGCCGCTCTACGGCAGCCTGGCGGGTATGGACGCCAAGCAGATCATGGAAACCCTGGCCACCGCCGACATCGCCTACACCGTCGAGCCCAATTCCGGCGCGTTGCTGGTAAAAGCCGATGACGTATCCCGTGCGCGGATGAAACTGGCGGCAGCCGGCGTCACCCCCACCGACGGCAATATCGGTTTTGAAATCCTCGACAAGGACCAGGGTCTGGGTACCAGCCAGTTTATGGAAGCCACCCGCTACCGTCGTGGCCTGGAAGGCGAGCTGGCACGCACCATCTCCAGCCTGAATAACGTCAAGGGTGCCCGCGTGCACCTGGCGATTCCGAAAAGCTCGGTGTTTGTGCGCGATGAACGCAAACCCAGCGCCTCGGTCTTGGTTGAGCTGTTTTCCGGCCGCTCCCTTGAGCCTGGCCAGGTCCTGGCGATCATCAACCTGGTGGCCACCAGCGTTCCCGAGTTGAGCAAGTCGCAAATCACCGTGGTCGACCAGAAGGGCAACCTGCTCTCCGACCAGGCGGAAAACTCCGCACTGACCATGGCCGGCAAGCAGTTCGACTACAGTCGTCGTATGGAAAGCATGCTGACCCAGCGGGTGCATAACATCCTGCAACCGGTGTTGGGCAATGATCGCTACAAGGCTGAAGTGTCCGCCGACGTGGACTTCAGCGCGATCGAGTCGACGTCCGAGCAGTTCAACCCGGACCAGCCGGCGCTGCGCAGTGAGCAATCGACCAGCGAACAACGTACCGCCAGCAGTGGCCCGCAAGGCGTGCCCGGGGCCCTGAGCAATCAGCCGCCAGCCCCGGCTTCGGCCCCGCAAACCACAGGTGGTGCTGCGGCTACCGCTGCCGCGATCCAGCCCGGCCAGCCGCTGCTCGACGCCAACGGCCAGCAGATTATGGACCCAGCCACCGGCCAGCCGATGCTTGCGCCGTACCCTGCGGACAAACGTCAACAGTCCACCAAGAACTTCGAGCTGGACCGTTCCATTAGCCACACCAAGCAGCAACAAGGTCGCTTGAATCGCCTGTCGGTGTCGGTGGTGGTGGATGATCAGGTCAAGATCAACGCCGCCAACGGCGAAACCAGCCGCGCACCGTGGAGCACCGACGAATTGGCGCGCTTCACCCGCCTGGTGCAGGACGCCGTGGGCTTTGATGCCAGCCGTGGCGACAGCGTCAGCGTGATCAACATGCCGTTCTCCCTGGAGCGCGGTGAAGTGATCGCTGAGACCCCGTTCTACTCGATGCCATGGTTCTGGGATATCGTCAAACAAGTACTGGGTGTGCTGTTCATCCTGGTGCTGGTGTTCGGCGTGCTGCGCCCGGTGCTCAACAACATCACCGGCCACGGCAAGAAGCAACTGGCACCCTTTGGCGGTAGCGATGTCGAGTTGGGTGGCATGGGCGGCCTGGATGGTGAATTGGCCAACGACCGAGTCAGCCTCGGCGGCCCGCAAAGCATCTTGCTGCCTAGCCCGAGCGAAGGCTATGACGCACAGTTGAACGCAATCAAGAGTTTGGTGGCAGAAGATCCGGGTCGTGTGGCCCAGGTCGTGAAAGAGTGGATTAACGCAGATGAGTGATAGTCGAGCTGCTGTAGCCAAACTCTCCAAGGTCGACAAAGCCGCCGTGCTGCTGCTGTCCCTGGGGGAAACCGACGCCGCCCAAGTGCTGCGCCACATGGGCCCCAAAGAGGTTCAGCGTGTTGGCGTGGCCATGGCGCAAATGCGCAATGTGCACCGCGAGCAGGTCGAACAGGTGATGAGCGAGTTCGTCGAGATCGTCGGCGACCAGACCAGCCTGGGCGTCGGTTCCGACAGCTATATTCGCAAGATGCTCACCTCAGCCCTCGGCGAGGACAAGGCCAACGGCCTGATCGACCGCATCCTGCTGGGCGGCAACACCAGCGGCCTCGACAGCCTGAAGTGGATGGAACCCCGTGCCGTGGCGGACGTGATCCGCTACGAACACCCGCAGATCCAGGCCATTGTCGTGGCGTATCTGGACCCGGACCAGGCTGGCGAAGTGCTTGGTCATTTCGACCACAAGGTACGCCTGGACATCATCCTGCGGGTCTCGTCGTTGAACACCGTGCAACCGGCGGCCTTGAAAGAGCTGAACACCATTCTCGAGAAGCAATTCTCGGGCAACTCCAACGCCTCGCGCACCACCCTGGGTGGCATCAAGCGTGCGGCGGACATCATGAACTTCCTCGACAGCTCCATCGAGGGCCAGTTGATGGACTCGATCCGCGAGATCGACGACACCCTGTCCGTGCAGATCGAAGACCTTATGTTTGTCTTCAACAACCTGTCGGATGTCGACGACCGTGGCATCCAGGCGCTGCTGCGCGAAGTCTCCTCCGATGTGCTGGTACTTGCCCTTAAAGGCTCGGATGAGGGCGTCAAGGAAAAGATCTTCAAGAACATGTCCAAGCGGGCATCCGAACTGTTGCGCGACGACCTGGAGGCCAAGGGCCCGGTACGCGTCAGCGATGTGGAAACCGCGCAGAAGGAAATCCTCACCATTGCCCGCCGTATGGCCGAAGCCGGAGAAATCGTTCTCGGCGGGAAGGGCGGCGAAGAAATGATCTAAGGCGCCGCACATGTCGAACAAAGATGAGACGCCCAGTGATTTGATTCGCGCCCGGGATGTTGGCGGGTTTGACGTCTGGTCGCTGCCCAGCTTCGACCCGCACCGGCCCGAGCCCGAGCCGGAACCTGTTGAAGAAACCCCGGTGGAAATGGAAGAAGTGCCCCTGGACGAAGTCCAGCCACTGACCCTGGAAGAGCTGGAAAGCATTCGTCAGGAGGCTTACAACGAAGGCTTTGCCACCGGCGAGAAAGAAGGCTTCCATAGCACCACTCTCAAGGTCCGCCAGGAAGCTGACGCCGCCCTGAGCGCCAAGCTGGCCAGCCTGGAACGGTTAATGGGCAACTTGTTTGCGCCCATCGCCGACCAGGATTCGCAGATCGAAAAGGCCATGGTCGGCCTGGTGGAACAGATCACTCGCCAGGTGATCCAGCGCGAGCTGAAGATGGACTCGACCCAGATCGAAAGCGTCATGCGCGAAGCCCTCAAGTTGCTGCCGTTGGGCGTGGGCAATGTGCGCCTGTACATCAATCCCCAGGATTTCGAGCAGGTCAAAGGCCTGCGCGAACGCCATGAGGAAACCTGGCGCATCGTTGAAGATGCCGCGCTGCAGCCGGGCGGTTGCCGGGTCGAGACCGAACACAGCCGTATCGATGCCACCGTCGAGACGCGTATCAGCCAGATCATGGCCAAACTTTTTGACCAGTTGCACGAGCAGGCGCTGCACCCGGCGGCAGCTGATCTGCATCTTGAATTAAACGACGACCTGGACGCTTCTGATGCGCCTTGATCGCACCAGCTTCGCCAAGCGCCTGGGCGGCTATGTCGAAGTCGCCGAGTTGCCGGGCCAGCCAATCCTCGAAGGTCGGCTGCTGCGCATGGTCGGCCTGACCCTGGAAGCCGAAGGCCTGCGCGCTGCCATGGGCAGCCGCTGCATGGTGATCAACGACGACAGCTATCACCCGGTGCAGGTCGAGGCGGAAGTGATGGGCTTCTCCGGCAACAAGATTTTCCTGATGCCCGTTGGCAGTCTCGCCGGTATAGCTCCCGGTGCGCGGGTCGTGCCATTGGCCGACACCGGCCGCTTGCCCATGGGCATGGGCATGCTTGGCCGGGTACTCGACGGCGCCGGTCGCGCCCTCGACGGCAAGGGCGGGATGAAAGCCGAAGACTGGGTGCCGATGGACGGCCCCACCATCAACCCCCTCAAGCGCAACCCCATCAGCCAGCCGCTGGACGTGGGCATTCGCTGCATCAACGGTTTATTGACGGTGGGCCGCGGCCAGCGCCTGGGCCTGTTCGCCGGTACCGGCGTGGGCAAGAGTGTGCTGCTGGGCATGATGACCCGTTTTACCGAGGCCGACATTATCGTGGTCGGGCTGATCGGTGAGCGGGGCCGCGAGGTCAAGGAATTCATCGAGAACATTCTCGGCGAAGAAGGCCTCAAGCGCTCCGTGGTGGTTGCCTCGCCGGCGGATGATGCGCCGCTGATGCGCTTGCGCGCAGCGATGTACTGCACGCGTATCGCCGAATATTTTCGCGACAAGGGCAAGAATGTCCTGTTACTGATGGACTCCCTCACGCGTTTCGCCCAGGCCCAGCGGGAAATCGCCCTGGCCATCGGCGAGCCGCCGGCCACCAAGGGTTATCCTCCATCGGTGTTCGCCAAGCTGCCCAAGCTGGTGGAACGCGCCGGTAATGCCGAGGCCGGTGGTGGTTCGATCACGGCGTTCTACACGGTGCTGTCCGAAGGTGATGACCAGCAGGACCCAATAGCCGACTCGGCCCGGGGCGTGCTCGACGGCCACATCGTGTTGTCCCGGCGCTTGGCGGAGGAAGGACACTACCCGGCCATCGACATCGAAGCGTCCATCAGTCGGGTGATGCCGTCGGTGGTCAGCCCTGAACATATGGCCCGGGCCCAGCAGTTCAAGCAATTGTGGTCGCGCTATCAGCAGAGTCGCGACCTGATCAGCGTTGGCGCCTACGTGCCCGGCGGTGATCGCGAGACTGACCTGGCGATTGCCCTGCAACCGCAGTTGGTCACCTACCTGCGCCAGGGCCTCAACGACAACATCAGCATGGCCGAGAGCGAAGGGCACCTGGCGTCGGTGTTCGCACCTGCGCCCGGCGGTTAAGCCGTGGCTACAAGTCGCGCAGCCCGCCTGGCGCCAGTGGTGGAGATGGCCGAAAGCGCCGAACGCACCGCCGTCCAGCGGTTGGGGCATTTCCAGGGCCAGGTGCGCCTGGCGGAAAGCAAGCTGGGCGACCTGGAGCGCTTTCGCGGCGAATACCAGCAGCAATGGATCGCCCGCGGCAGCCACGGGGTTTCCGGGCAGTGGCTGATGAATTACCAGTACTTCCTTAACCAACTGGAAACGGCTGTCGGCCAGCAGCGCCAAAGCCTGGTCTGGCACCAGAACAACCTCGACAAGGCCCGCGAAGGCTGGCAACAGGCCTACGCCCGGGTCGAAGGCCTGCGCAAGCTGGTGCGGCGCTACATCGAAGAAGCCCGCACCCTGGAAGACAAGCGCGAGCAGAAGCTGCTGGATGAATTGTCCCAGCGCTTGCCGCGCCAAGACGTCTATTAGCTATTGCACCGACTCCTACATGGATTTGCCCCCATCCCCTTCACCTGCTAAACCTTGTTGCACATTGCCAATGACAAGGAAGCAGTTGTATGTCAGTTGCTACAGAAGTATCCGCAGACGGGCAAAAGGTGACGATTTCGATCAAGGGGCGATTCGATTTCGGCAAGCATCAAGAGTTTCGCGATTCCTACGAACACATCGCCAAGAAGCCCGAGACTTACGTCGTGGATTTGAAAGAAGCCACCTACCTCGACAGCTCCGCGCTGGGCATGCTTCTGCTGCTGCGCGACTACGCCGAGGGCCAGGGCCGGGAGCCTGACGTGCGTGTAATCAATAGCAGCTGCGACGTACGTAAAATCCTCGCCATCTCCAACTTCGACAAACTGTTCGACATCAGTTGAGCACCTTGGCCCCGGTGCTCGAAGCCCTGACCGTCCTGATCGCCGAAGACAGCGCCGCCGACCGTCTGTTGCTGTCGACCATCGTCCGCCGCCAGGGCCATTTGGTGCTTACCGCCAGCAATGGTCAGGAAGCCGTGGAGGTGTTCGCTCGCGAGCGCCCGCAATTGGTCTTGATGGATGCGCTGATGCCGGTGATGGACGGCTTTGAGGCTGCCCGGCAGATCAAGCACCTGGCGGGGGAGGCGCTGGTGCCGATCATCTTCCTCACCTCCCTGCGCGAGAGCGAAGCCCTGGCCCGGTGCCTGGACGCCGGTGGTGACGACTTCCTGGCCAAGCCTTACAACCAAGTGATCCTGGCGGCGAAGATCAACGCCATGGATCGTCTGCGCCGCTTGCAGGCCACGGTGTTGCAGCAGCGCGACCTAATTGCTCGGCACAACGACTACCTGCTCCATGAGCAGCGGGCGGCCAAGGCGGTGTTCGACAAGGTTGCCCATTCCGGCTGCCTCAATGCAGCGTCGAATATTCGTTATCTGCAATCGCCCTATGCCTTGTTCAACGGTGACCTGTTGCTGGCGGCCTATACGCCCTCTGGCGATATGCACGTTTTATTGGGCGACTTTACCGGCCATGGCCTTCCGGCAGCTATCGGCGCGATGCCGCTCGCGGAAGTGTTCTACGGCATGACCGCCAAGGGCTACGGCCTGGCGCAAACCCTGCGGGAAATGAACGCCAAGCTCAAACGTATCCTGCCGGTGGATATGTTCTGCTGCGCGACGTTGTTGTGCCTGAGCGCCCAGCGCCGGATGGTGGAAGTATGGAACGGCGGCATGCCCGACGGCTATGTGCATGAGGTAGCCAGCGGCCGGCGCACGCCGCTGGTGTCGCGGCATTTACCCTTGGGGGTGCTGGCGGCCGAGTCCTTTAGTGATCGCACCGAGGTCTGGCCGATGGCGTTGGGCGACCGGGTCTTCTTGTTGTCCGATGGTGTGCTCGATACCGCCGATGTCAATGAACAGTTGTTTGGTGCCGAGCGGTTACTGCAGGTATTTGCTGCCAATCGCCAGCCTGAACAGCTGTTCGAAGAAATCGAACAAGCCCTCGCCGGTTTTCGCGGCCAGGTGCGGGACGACATCAGCATGGTGGAAGTCAGCCTGCTGCCCGACCAGCCCTTGCGGTCGCCGACCATGGTCTATTCCGACAGCGGCCAGTCGTGCCCGCTGGATTGGTCGGTGAGCTTCGAGTTTCGCGCCGAGACCCTCAAGCGTTACAACCCGCTGCCGTATTTGCTGCAGTTGTTGCTGGAAATCCACGGCTTGCGGGGGCAGAGCGGGGCGCTGTACAGCGTAATGGCCGAGCTGTATTCCAACGCTCTGGAGCACGGCGTGCTGGGCTTGGACTCGCGCCTCAAGCGTGACGCCCAGGGTTTCGCCAATTATTACCGCCAGCGCAACGAGCGCCTGGGGCAGTTGGACAGCGGCTTTGTGCGAGTGCATGTCAACGTGGTGCCGACGCCGGTGGGTGGTTGCCTGACCCTGCGTATCGAAGACAGTGGGCCAGGCTTTGACGTAGAGCAGGTGCTGGCGCGGCCGCTGGACGTCGACCGTCTGTCCGGCCGCGGCCTGAGCCTGGTCCGCCAGCTCAGTGGCGATGTACGCTGGTCGGACGGTGGGCGCAGTGTCTGCGTAGAGTTTTCCTGGGAGGCTCTGGCATAATCGCGCCGATTCTTGATCAAGGAGCGAGCAAGTGGCAGAGATTCATTTGGACCCTGATGTGTTGATGGGTTTGCAGGAAGTAATGGAAGGCGAGTATCCGAAACTGCTGGATACGTTTTTGGATGACTCGCAAAAACGCGTACAAGCGCTGCGTGATGCTCGCAATGATGCCAACACCTTGGGCAAGATTGCCCATAGTTTCAAAGGCAGCAGTGGCAACCTCGGGGCTTTACGCCTGGCGGAGCTGTGTCGGCGATTGGAAGATGAATCGGCGAAGCAGGCGCAGGTTGGCTTGGGGGCGCTGGTGGACGAGATTGATCATGAGTTTGCCTTTATACGGCCGTTATATGAGCACGAGCGTCAGCGCTTCCAGCTCTGATCCCCGCGAGAGTCGAAGCCTTGCATAAACCTGGCCCGACTCTTGCTCTACCTCTTCTTACTGCGCCCTCGACCCTGTGCAGTGGAGACCTCACTTATGCCTCTCGCCCCGAACTCGCTCCTTCAGGCTGCCCCTGCGGTCAAGCCTAAAGCTTCCTCCGCCAATGCTCCGGCAGTGGTCGCGGGCCCGCGTGCCAAGGGGCCGGGCTTCGCTCAGATGTACGCCAAGGAGTCGCAGGTAACGCCGACCAAGTCCACGGACATGGCGCCCAAACCAAACCGCGACAAGCCCGCCGACACCAGCGCCAAGAAAGATTTCAGCAATGACAAGCCTGCCGCTGGTACTCCAGCGGTTGCCGATAGCGGCAAGAACTTGCCTGGCTCGCCGAGCAAGACCGACGCAGCGGCCAGCACCGATGACGATACGACCAAGGACCCTGCGCTGGTTCAGCAGCCACCGGTCGACCCGGTCGTTGACCCGGCGCTGGCGGCTGCAGTCACGCCAGTGCCGCTTCCCGCTCCAGTACCTGTGGACGACGCTGCCAAGCCGGTTGCCGTTGTTGCGCTGCCGGTTGTCTCTGAAGATGTCAAGCCGGCCTTCGATCCAGAAGCCGATCCACTGGATGCATTGCCGGCCGTACGCCTGGCGATGGAGCAGGGTGGGCACATCTCGGCCAGCAGTCAGGCCTCACAAAAAGCCGCCCCGACCCAGGCTGAGCCCACCGCCGCACAAAATTTCGCCAACGGCCTGGCGGCCATGGTGGATCAGCAGGCGGCCAAGGACAGCACTGACCAGGGCGGTGACAAGGCTTTCAGTGGCTTGATCGAAGACGGCCTCAAAGACCTTAAGAACGCCAGCAGCGACACCCGTGTCGACGACTTCGCCAATCGCCTGGCGGCATTGACCCAGGCAGCGACGCCGAAAACCGCCAATGCCTTGCCCCTCAACAACCAGCCGTTGGCCATGCACCAGGGCGGCTGGACCGAGGAAGTGGTGAACCGGGTCATGTACCTGTCCAGCGCCAACCTCAAGTCGGCAGAAATTCAGCTGCAACCAGCGGAACTGGGTCGCCTGGATATTCGCGTGAACATCACGGCGGACCAGCAGGCCCAGGTCAACTTCATGAGCAGCCATGCGGTGGTGCGTGAAGCCCTGGAAAGCCAGTCGGGGCGGCTGCGGGAAATGTTCGCCCAGCAGGGCATGGGGCAAGTGGACGTCAATGTTTCCGACCAGTCTCGCGGTTGGCAGGGACAGGGACAGGAGCAACAGCAGAATCAGAGCCGTGGCGTCAGTGGCAGCGGCGAGCGCGGTGATGGGCATGAGGGGGGCGGGGCAGGTGACGTGGCCGAAGTCGCCGCGCCGGCTGTCCGTACAGTGATCGGTTCCAGTGCCGTGGATTACTACGCCTGATCTGGCTGGGAAAGCTTCCTCTGTGGCGAGCAGGCAAGCCCGCTCGCCACATTAAGCCCGTACCCACATTGGCTACGCGGTGTTGCGGATATCGCGTTACTCTTCAGTTCGATCAGACAACTCTGGCATAACACTTGCTCTTGCCTTGCCGTGGATCTGTGAAAACCCGAATAGTGACGGATTATTGGCATGGCGAAGAGTGACGACGCAGCAACAGCAGCACCCGCACCGGCAGGCAAGGGCAAGCTCAAGCTTATCCTGCTGATTGTCCTGGCCTTGTTCCTGGCGATCGGCTTGTCGGTGGGCGCGACCTGGTACTTTATGCACAGCGCCCAGAGCAAGCCGGTGTCTGTCGTCGAGGCCAACAGCAACGTCAAGCAACCGGCAATCTTCGAGCAGATGCTCCCGGCCTTTGTCGCCAACTTCAACCAGAACGGCCGTCAACGCTACTTGCAGGTGAGCATTACCCTGCTGGCGCGTAACCAGGCGGACCTGGATGCCCTCAAAGTGCATATGCCGGTTATCCGTAATAACCTGGTGATGCTGTTCTCCGCACAGAGCTTCGACAGCCTGATCACTCCGGTGGGCCAGGAGATGTTGCGCCAGAAAGCGACTGCCAGCGTGCAGGAAGTGGCTCAGAAGGAAATCGGCAAAGTCGTGGTCGAGCAGTTGCTCTTCACTAATTTCGTATTGCAGTAGGATCACGACATGGCCGTGCAGGACCTGCTGTCCCAGGATGAAATCGATGCGTTGCTCCACGGTGTCGACGACGGTCTGGTAGAGACCGAAATGGCTGCCGAGCCCGGCAGCGTCAAAAGCTACGACCTGACCAGCCAGGATCGCATTGTCCGTGGACGCATGCCGACCCTGGAAATGATCAACGAACGTTTCGCTCGTTACACCCGTATCAGCATGTTCAACATGTTGCGCCGCTCGGCGGACGTGGCGGTGGGCGGCGTGCAGGTGATGAAGTTCGGCGAATACGTGCACTCGCTGTACGTGCCCACCAGCCTCAACCTGGTGAAGATCAAGCCGTTGCGCGGTACCGCGCTGTTCATCCTCGACGCCAAGCTGGTATTCAAGCTGGTGGATAACTTCTTCGGTGGTGACGGCCGTCACGCCAAGATCGAAGGCCGCGAATTCACCCCCACCGAATTGCGGGTGGTGCGCATGGTGCTGGAGCAGGCTTTCATCGATTTGAAAGAAGCCTGGCAGGCGATCATGGAAGTCAATTTCGAGTACATCAACTCGGAAGTGAACCCGGCCATGGCCAACATCGTCGGCCCCAGCGAAGCCGTTGTGGTTTCCACCTTCCACATCGAACTCGATGGCGGTGGCGGCGACCTGCACGTGACCATGCCGTACTCGATGATCGAGCCGGTACGGGAAATGCTCGACGCCGGTTTCCAGTCCGACCTGGACGACCAGGACGAACGCTGGGTCAAGGCCCTGCGCGAAGACCTGCTGGACGTCGATGTGCCGTTAAGCGCTACGGTAGCCCGTCGCCAGTTGCGCCTGCGGGACATTTTGCACATGCAGCCGGGGGATGTGATTCCCATCGAGCTGCCGGAAGAATTGATCATGCGCGCCAATGGTGTGCCGTCGTTCAAGGTCAAGCTCGGTTCCCACAAGGGCAACCTGGCGTTGCAAGTGATCGAACCGATCAACCGTCGCTGATCCATCCCTAATTTATGAATGTTTGCTCCGCCGAGGACATGTAATGGCTACCGACCACGAGAACACTTCCGCCGAAGACCAGGCCCTGGCTGACGAATGGGCAGCGGCCCTGGAGGAAACCGGTGATGTCGGCCAGGACGATATCGACGCGCTGCTGGCCGCCGATGCCGCCACCGCACCGGCGGGCAATCGCCTGCCCCTGGAAGAGTTCGGCAGCGTGCCGAAGAACCACGAGCCGGTGACCCTGGACGGTCCGAACCTGGACGTGATCCTCGACATCCCGGTGTCGATTTCCATGGAAGTGGGCAGCACCGAAATCAACATCCGCAACCTGCTGCAACTCAACCAGGGTTCAGTGATCGAACTCGACCGCCTGGCCGGCGAGCCGCTGGATGTGCTGGTCAACGGCACGCTGATCGCCCACGGCGAAGTGGTGGTGGTCAACGAAAAGTTCGGCATCCGCCTGACGGACGTGATCAGCCCAAGCGAACGCATCAAGAAGTTGCGCTGACATGAAGCGCTTGGTGGTGGGACTGTTGTGGGCGCTGCCATTAAGCGCCTTGGCGGCTGAACCGGTGGTTCAAGCGGCAGCGCCTGCTGTCAGCAGTGGCATGGCCGGGCAACTGACCCAACTGGTACTGGGCTTGTTGCTGGTGGTCGGGCTGATTTTTGTCCTGGCCTGGCTATTGCGCCGGGTGCAGCGCATCGGTCCGGGTAATGCCCAGGTCATTGAAGTGGTGGGGTCGCGAGCCCTTGGCCCGCGTGACCGGCTGGTGCTGGTGCAAGTGGGTGAAGAACAGATTCTGCTGGGCATCACTCCCGGCCGCATCACCCCGCTGCATGTACTCAAGCAGCCGGTGCACGTGGCCCAGACCCAAACGGCTACGCCGGAGTTCGCCCAGCGCCTGATGGAGTTGTTGGGCAAGGACCAGAAGGATAAGAAGTGATGCGCGTTTTATTGACGCTCATGCTGTTGCTGGCTGCGCCTCTGGCACTGGGGGCCGACCCGTTGTCGATCCCGGCGATCACCCTGGGCACCAACGCGGCCGGGGCGCAGGAGTATTCGGTCAGCCTGCAGATCCTGTTGATCATGACTGCGCTGAGCTTTATCCCGGCGTTCGTCATGCTGATGACCAGCTTCACCCGCATCATCATCGTCTTCTCGATCCTGCGTCAGGCCCTGGGCCTGCAGCAGACGCCGTCGAACCAGATCCTTACCGGCATGGCGTTGTTTTTGACGCTGTTCATCATGGCCCCGGTGTTTGACAAGGTGAACCAGCAAGCCCTGCAACCGTACCTGGCCGAGAAAATGACGGCCCAGGACGCGATCGACAAGGCCCAGGGCCCGATCAAGGATTTCATGCTGTCCCAGACCCGCTCCAGCGACCTTGAGCTGTTCGTGCGCCTGTCCAAGCGCACCGACATTGCCAGCCCTGACCAGGCGCCGCTGACCATTCTGGTGCCGGCGTTCGTCACCTCGGAACTGAAGACGGCATTCCAGATAGGCTTCATGATTTTCATCCCGTTCCTGATCATCGACCTGGTGGTGGCCAGTGTGCTTATGGCAATGGGTATGATGATGCTGTCGCCGCTGATCATTTCCTTGCCGTTCAAGATCATGCTGTTTGTGCTGGTGGATGGTTGGGCGCTGATTATCGGCACCCTGGCTGGCAGTTTTGGTGGTGTTTAGTTCGATAGGTAACGCCTCATGACCCCAGAAGTCGCAGTCGACCTGTTTCGCGAAGCGTTATGGCTGACCACCATGATGGTGGCCGTGCTGGTGGTGCCCAGCCTATTGGTGGGCCTGCTGGTGGCGATGTTCCAGGCCGCGACCCAGATCAATGAACAAACCTTGAGCTTCCTCCCGCGTCTGCTGGTGATGCTGGTCACCCTGATCGTCGCAGGTCCCTGGCTGGTGCAAACCTTCATGGAATACATCCTGCAGCTGTATGGCAGTATTCCGCAGCTGATCGGCTGATGAGCCCGCTGCTGGAGTTGACCAACGCGCAGATCGGCACCTGGGTGGCCTCATTCATGCTGCCGCTGTTTCGCATCGCCGCCGTGCTGATGACCATGCCGGTGTTCGGTACTACCCTGGTTCCAAAGCGAGTGCGCCTGTTTTTTGCGGTAGCGATCGCAGTGGTGCTTGTCCCTGGCTTGCCGCCGATGCCCACCGTCAGTGCCCTGGACCTGAGTGCGTTGCTGCTGATTGCCGAGCAGATCCTGATCGGCGCGCTGCTGGGGTTTTCCCTGCAACTGTTTTTCCAGGCCTTTGTGATTGCCGGGCAGGTGATCTCGATCCAGATGGGCATGGGCTTTGCCTCCATGGTCGACCCCACCAACGGCGTGTCGGTGGCGGTAATCGGGCAATTTCTGACCATGCTGGTGACCTTGCTGTTTTTGGCCATGAACGGCCACCTGGTGGTGTTCGAAGTGCTCACCGAAAGCTTCACCACCTTGCCGGTGGGTGAGGGGCTGGTGGTCAGTCACTTCTGGGAGCTGGTGGGCCGCCTCAGTTGGGTGCTGGGCGCCGCCTTGCTGCTGGTGCTGCCGGCGATCACCGCGCTGCTGGTGGTCAACATCGCCTTTGGCGTGATGACCCGGGCGGCGCCGCAGTTGAACATCTTCTCCATCGGTTTCCCCCTGACCCTGGTGCTGGGCATGGGGATTTTCTGGATCGGCATGGCCGACATTCTCAATCAGTATCAACCGCTGGCCAGTGACGCCTTGCAGTTTTTACGTGATCTGGCACGGGCGCGCTGAGCCATGGCCGAGAGCGAGAGTGGTCAGGACAAGACAGAAGACCCCACGGACAAACGAAAAAAGGACTCCAGGGAAAAGGGCGAGATTGCCCGCTCCAAAGAGCTCAATACCCTTGCGGTGATGCTTGCCGGTGCCGGTGGCCTGCTGATCTACGGCGGTGGCCTGGCGATTGATCTGATGGAGTTGATGCGCCTGAACTTCTCCTTGCCTCGCGAGGTACTGCTGGATCAGCGCTCCATGGGCATCTACCTGCTGCACTCGGGGAAAATTGCCATCCTCGCGATGCAGCCGGTGCTGGTCACGTTGCTGCTGGCAGCAATCATTGGGCCGATTTCCCTCGGTGGCTGGCTGTTTGCCGCCGGCAGCCTGGCGCCTAAATTCAGCCGGATGAACCCTGGTGCCGGGATCAAGCGGATGTTTTCGGCCAAGGCGCTGATTGAGTTGCTCAAGGCCCTGGCCAAGTTCTTCATTATTTTGTTTGTGGCGCTGGCGGTGTTGTCAGCGGATATCGACGATTTGCAGCGCATCGCCCATGAACCGCTGGAGCTGGCGATCATCCATAGCGTCCAGGTAGTGGGCTGGAGTTCACTGTGGATGGCCCTCGGCCTGCTGTTGATCGCCGCCGTCGACGTCCCGGTGCAGTTGTGGGAAAGCCACAAGAAACTGCTGATGACCAAGCAGGAAGTGCGCGACGAGCACAAGGACCAGGAAGGCCGGCCGGAAGTGAAGCAGCGCATTCGCCAACTGCAGCGCGAGATGTCCCAGCGCAAGATGATGTCGTCGGTTCCCGATGCTGATGTGGTCATCACCAACCCGACTCACTACGCCGTGGCCCTCAAGTACGACCCGGAGAAGGGCGGCGCACCGATGCTGCTGGCCAAGGGCAGCGACTTTACCGCCCTGAAAATCCGCGAAATCGCCGTGGCCAACGATATCCTGCTGCTGGAATCGCCAGAACTGGCCCGGTCGATTTTCTACTCCACCGACCTGGATCACGAAATTCCTGCCGGTCTTTATCTGGCGGTGGCCCAAGTGTTGGCTTACGTCTATCAGATCCGCCAATACCGCGCTGGCAAGGGCAAGCGCCCAGACCCCCTCAAGGACCTGCCGATCCCGCCGGATTTGCGTCGCGATTCCTAAGGCTTATGTTGCCAGCAATGACCCTTTCGAAGTCAGGCCCCCCGTCGTAGCAGTTGTCGAGCCTAAGCGAGGCTACGTTGGCTGCACCACCGCTTTCAGATCAGCCCCCAGCACCGAGTCGCCCCCAACGCAGCCTCGTTCCACTCGACAGCTGCTACGGGACATTGATATCGGGAGAGCGGGGCATGCCGATCATTCCCACGCAGGGCGAGAGAACGATCTGCGCCTTCAAGCAAAAGTTGGAAGGCTTCTTGCAATGACGCCTTCACGTCGCCTTCTGGCGTCAAAAGTTTGCTTCAAGGAAACGAGGAATACCGGTGGATCGTTCTCAAATGCTCAACAATGCCCGAGGCACGCTGACAGACCTTTCACGAGGCAATCTGGGCGTACCGTTGTTGCTGTTGGTCATGCTGGCAATGATGATGTTGCCGATGCCGCCGTTCCTGCTCGACGTGTTCTTCACCTTCAACATTGCCCTGTCCATCGTCGTGCTGCTGGTGTGCGTCTACGCCCTGCGGCCCTTGGATTTCGCGGTTTTCCCCACTATTTTGCTGGTCGCCACCTTGCTGAGGCTGGCGCTCAACGTCGCCTCCACGCGGGTGGTCATGCTTCACGGCCAGGACGGCCACGCCGCTGCGGGCAAGGTGATCCAGGCCTTCGGCGAGGTGGTGATCGGCGGTAACTATGTGGTCGGTATCGTGGTGTTCGCGATCCTGATGATCATCAACTTCGTGGTAGTGACCAAGGGCGCCGGGCGGATTTCCGAGGTGAGCGCGCGTTTCACCCTCGACGCCATGCCCGGCAAGCAAATGGCTATCGACGCCGACCTCAACGCCGGCCTGATCGACCAGAACCAGGCCAAGAACCGTCGCCTGGAAGTGGCCCAGGAAGCCGAGTTCTACGGCTCCATGGACGGTGCGAGCAAGTTCGTGCGCGGTGACGCCATCGCCGGCCTGCTGATTCTGTTCATCAACCTGATCGGCGGCATGGCGGTCGGTATCTTCCAGCATGGCATGACCTTCGGCGACGCCGGCAGGGTCTACGCCTTGCTGACCATCGGTGACGGTTTGGTGGCGCAATTGCCATCACTGCTGTTGTCCACCGCTGCCGCGATCATGGTGACCCGTGCTTCGGGCTCCGAAGACATGGGCAAGCAGATCAATCGGCAGATGTTCTCCTCGCCCAAGGCTCTGGCGGTGGCGGCCGGGATCATGGCGGTGATGGGTATTGTGCCTGGCATGCCCCATGTGTCCTTTCTTTCCATGGCAGCCCTCGCGGGGGGCGCGGCCTACCTGTTCTGGAAAAAGCAGAGCGGGGTCAAGGTCCAGGCGCTGCAAGAAGTTGCACGTCAGCAGGAGTTGCTGCCATCGCCGTCCCGTGCCCAGGAAACCAAGGAGCTGGGTTGGGACGACGTGACGCCTATCGACATGATTGGCCTGGAAGTGGGCTACCGCCTGATTCCCCTGGTGGACCGTAACCAGGGCGGGCAATTGCTGGCGCGGATCAAGGGCGTGCGCAAGAAGCTGTCCCAGGACCTGGGCTTTCTGATGCCCACTGTGCACATTCGTGACAACCTCGACCTGGCCCCCAGCGCCTACCGCCTGACCTTGATGGGCGTGACCCTGGCAGAAGCCGAGATCTACCCGGACCGGGAGTTGGCGATCAACCCCGGCCAGGTCTTCGGTACCCTCAGCGGCATAACCGCCAAAGATCCGGCTTTTGGCCTGGAGGCCGTGTGGATCGAAGCCAGTCAGCGCAACCAGGCGCAGTCCCTGGGCTACACCGTGGTGGATGCCAGCACGGTGGTCGCCACCCACCTTAACCAGATTCTCTACAAGCACTCCCACGAGCTGATTGGCCACGAAGAAGTCCAGCAACTCATGCAGTTACTGGCCAAAGCCTCGCCGAAACTGGCTGAAGAGCTGGTGCCGGGAATACTGTCGCTGTCGCAACTGCTCAAGGTGCTGCAAGCGCTGTTGGCCGAGCAGGTGCCGGTGCGGGACATTCGCAGCATTGCCGAAGCCGTCGCCAACAATGCCGCCAAGAGTCAAGATACTGCCGCGCTGGTCGCCGCGGTGCGCGTCGGATTGTCCCGCGCCATTGTCCAAAGCATTGTAGGGCTTGACTCCGAGCTGCCTGTGATCACCTTGGAACCAAGGTTGGAACAAATATTGCTCAATAGTATTCAGAAGGCAGGGCAAGGCCAGGAAGAGGGCGTTCTGCTGGAGCCAAGCATGGCTGAAAAGCTGCAGCGTTCGTTGATTGACGCCGCACAGCGCCAGGAAATGCAGGGCCAACCGGTGATTCTGCTGGTGGCAGGCCCCGTTCGGGCGATGTTGTCGCGGTTTGGACGCCTGGCAGTACCGAATTTGCACGTTTTGGCTTATCAGGAAATTCCTGACAATAAGCAAGTGACTATCGTCGCGACAGTAGGCCCCAACGGCTGAGGTAGTGGGTTATGCAAGTGAAGCGTTTTTTCGCCGCCGATATGCGTCAGGCCATGAAACTGGTTCGTGATGAGCTGGGCGCCGACGCCGCGATTATCGGTAACCGTCGCATTGCCGGCGGTGTCGAGCTGACGGCTGCCCTGGATTACCAACCCTCGGCGCTGGCGCCGCGCGTACCGAACATGGAACTGGAAGACGAGCTGCGCAAGACCGCCTCGCGCATTGTCTCGGCCCAGGCCGAATTGAGCATGCGCGGCGACAGCGACGCCACCACCAATCGCCAGCTGTTCGCCGGCCTGCCGCTGACCGCCTCCGAGCCGCTGGTGGAGCCGACCTTTGTCGAGCCACCACGGCCTGCGGCGCCCGCACAGGCGGCCCCGGTCGATCAGCGCGTGTTCGACTCTATGCGTTTTGAACTCAACGGCCTGCGTGAGTTGCTGGAAGTGCAGCTTGGCTCGTTGGCGTGGAACCAATTGCAGGGCAGCAAACCGCAACAGGCCAACCTCTGGCGCCGCCTGCAACGCATCGGCCTGTCCGGCCCGTTGTCCCGCGACCTGCTGGCGCTGACCACCGAAATTGAAGAGCCTCGCCAGGCTTGGCGCATGTTGCTGGCCCATCTGGCGCGGATGATTGTTACCCCTGAAATCGAACCTCTGGAAGAAGGTGGCGTGATTGCCATGGTCGGCCCTGCCGGCATGGGCAAGACCACCACCCTGGCCAAGCTGGCAGCCCGATACGTGCTCAAGTACGGCGCGCAGAACATCGCGCTGGTGAGCATGGACAGCTACCGCATTGGCGCCCAGGAACAGCTCAAGACCCTGGGCCGCATCCTCAACGTGCCGGTGACCCATGTCGATCCAGGCCAGTCGTTGGCCAACGCCCTCGATCCGCTGCTGCGCAAGCGCGTGGTGTTGATCGACACCGCTGGCCTGCAAGCCAGCGATCCGGCCCTGCGCATGCAGCTGGAAAGCCTGGCTGGGCGCGGGATCAAGTCAAAAAATTATCTGGTGCTTGCAACAACCAGCCAGAAACAGGTTCTCACCGCTGCGTACCACAGTTACAAGCGTTGTGGGCTGGCCGGCTGCATCCTGACTAAACTTGACGAAACGGCGAGTCTGGGCGAGGTGCTGAGTTTGGCAATCAGTCATGAATTACCGGTCGCCTACCTGACCGACGGGCCGCGGATCCCGGATGATTTACATCTGCCGCGCCGTCATCAGTTGGTCAGCCGTGCCGTCAGCGTGCAAATGCAGGAAGAACCCAGTGAGGAAGCGATGGCTGACATGTTCGCGGATCTCTACCACAGTCCGGCCAAACGGGTCGGCTGAGGGCAACATGGCCTTCAATATAAAATGACAGTGCAAAGTACCTACATCGATGGTCTGCCAGCAGTTCGCGCAACCACCTCATGTAGCCTGCGTCTAAGCAAGACAAGGTAAAGAAATAAAATGGGCAGCATGCATCCCGTACAGGTGATCGCGGTGACCGGCGGCAAAGGTGGCGTCGGGAAAACTAACGTGTCAGTGAATTTGTCCCTGGCCCTGGCAGAGCTTGGCCGCCGCGTCATGCTGCTGGATGCCGACCTGGGACTGGCGAACGTTGATGTTCTGCTGGGACTGACGCCCAAACATACATTGGCCGATGTCATCGAGGGCCGCTGTGAGCTGCGCGACGTGCTGTTGCAGGGTCCCGGCGGGATTCGCATCGTGCCGGCTGCCTCCGGCACCCAGAGCATGGTGCATCTGAGCCCGGCGCAGCATGCGGGCCTGATCCAGGCCTTCAGCGATATTGGCGACAACCTCGACGTGCTGGTGATCGACACCGCCGCCGGGATCGGTGAGTCCGTGGTCAGCTTTGTGCGCGCAGCGCAAGAAGTGTTGCTGGTGGTCTGCGACGAGCCCACCTCGATCACCGACGCCTACGCCCTGATCAAACTGCTTAACCGCGACTACGGCATGAACCGCTTCCGCGTGCTGGCCAACATGGCCCAAAGCCCGCAGGAAGGACGCAACCTGTTCGCCAAGTTGACCAAGGTCACGGATCGCTTCCTCGATGTCGCCTTACAATATGTTGGCGCAGTTCCCTATGACGAGTGTGTGCGCAAGGCTGTGCAAAAGCAGCGTGCAGTCTATGAAGCATTCCCTCGTTCGAAGTGCGCACTGGCGTTCAAGGCTATTGCTCAGAAGGTCGATACTTGGCCGTTGCCCGCCAATCCGCGGGGGCATCTGGAGTTTTTCGTCGAGCGATTGGTGCATCAGACGAGTGCAGGACCGGTGTTATGACAGCCAGCGGCTACAACCTTTACAAGAGTTCGGCTCGTGATAGCCAAGGCGAATTGATTGAGCGCTATGCGCCCTTGGTCAAGCGCATTGCCTACCACTTGCTGGCACGCTTGCCCGCCAGCGTTCAGGTCGAAGACCTGATCCAGGCAGGCATGATCGGCTTGCTCGAAGTGTCGACCAA
This sequence comes from Pseudomonas sp. ANT_H4, assembly GCF_008369295.1. Taxonomy (GTDB): domain Bacteria; phylum Pseudomonadota; class Gammaproteobacteria; order Pseudomonadales; family Pseudomonadaceae; genus Aquipseudomonas. Next base: position 42,323 of record NZ_VOBG01000006.1, read on the forward strand.
ATATGACGCGAGCAAGGGTGCGAGTTTCGAGACGTATGCGGGTATCCGTATCCGTGGCGCGATGCTCGACGAAGTGCGTAAAGGTGATTGGGCGCCGCGTTCGGTCCACCGTAATACCCGCATGGTAAGTGACGCAATTCGCTCAATTGAAGCAAAAACCGGTCGTGACGCTAAAGATCACGAAGTTGCGGCCGAACTCCAATTGAGTCTCGACGATTACTACGGGATTTTGAACGATACCTTGGGCAGTCGCTTGTTCAGTTTCGACGACCTGTTGCAGGACGGCGAACATGAAGGGCTGCACGAGGACGGCGCGAGTGCTCATCTCGAACCGTCGCGCGATCTGGAAGATGAACGCTTTCAGGGCGCACTGGCGGACGCGATTGCCAATTTGCCGGAGCGTGAGCGACTAGTGTTGGCGCTGTACTACGACGAAGAGCTGAACCTCAAGGAAATCGGTGAGGTCCTGGGGGTCAGCGAATCGCGGGTCAGCCAGTTACACAGCCAGTGCGCGGCCCGCTTGCGGGGGCGTTTGGGAGAGTGGCGAGCGCGCTGACAGGCAGTGTGGGGACACTGCGAACGACACCGTCCATGCTCTTGGTGTGGACGGGTTAGCCCGTGGTGTACCCCTGCAGTCCTTTTTGTGTAACGCCTGTTGATTGAAATGGCGCGCCCAGGTGCTGGACGCGTTTAAGACTGCTTGGAGGTCGAATTGGACAAGAACATGAAAATCCTCATCGTTGATGACTTCTCAACGATGCGGCGGATCATAAAAAACCTGTTGCGTGACCTTGGGTTCACAAACACGGTCGAGGCGGATGACGGCATTACAGCGATTCCGATCCTCAACAGCGGGAGCATCGACTTTCTGGTAACCGACTGGAACATGCCGGGCATGACCGGTATCGATTTGCTGCGTCATGTGCGCGCTGATGAAAAACTGCGCAGCCTTCCCGTGCTGATGGTGACCGCCGAAGCCAAGCGTGAACAGATCATCGAAGCCGCCCAGGCCGGGGTCAACGGCTACGTGGTCAAGCCATTCACCGCATTGGCCTTGAAAGAGAAGATCGAAAAAATCTTCGAACGCATCAACCATTGATGTCGCCACGGGGGAGCTATGGAGCATAACGAATCATCGCAGGCCGATTTCGAATCGACCCTGAAAAAACATGCTCACCAGTTGGTCGAAAGCCTTGAAAAAGGCCGGTTCGGCGATGCGGTGCAGTTGATTCATGAGCTTAACCAGACCCGTGATCGCGGCCTGTACCAGGAAGTGGGCAAACTCACCCGTGAGCTGCACAGTGCAATCGTCAATTTTCAGATTGACCCGCACATGCCCCAGGCCGAAGAAATCTCGCAAATCACCGATGCCACCGAACGCCTGTCCTATGTGGTCAGGCTGACTGAGGCTGCGGCCAACCGCACCATGGACCTGGTGGAAAACTCCACGCCCCTGGTCAACGGCATGGCCAATGAAGCCAAGGCGCTGAGCACCGACTGGGGCCGTTTCATGCGCCGGGAAGTGGGCGCCGAAGAATTTCGTGAGCTGGCGCGTCGGGTCGAAGGATTTCTGTCGCGTTGTGAGCAGGAAAACCGCACGGTTTCCAGCAACCTCAACGACATTCTGCTGGCCCAGGATTACCAGGACCTCACCGGCCAGGTGATCAAACGGGTGACCCAACTGGTCACTGAAGTGGAAAGCAATTTGCTCAAACTGGTGCTGATGGCCGGGCAGGTGGATCGTTTTGCCGGTATTGAACATGACCGCGAAGCGATCCTCTCGGAAAAAGATCCACAAAAACACCTCGCCAAGGGTGAAGGTCCGCAGATTCATGCCGATAAACGTGAAGACGTTATGTCAGGGCAAGATGACGTAGACGATTTGCTGTCCAGTCTTGGATTTTAGGAGCACACGTACATGAGCTTCGGCGCCGATGAAGAAATCCTTCAGGATTTTCTTGTAGAGGCCGGCGAAATTTTGGAGCAACTGTCCGAGCAACTGGTTGAGCTGGAAAGCCGACCGGATGATGCGAACCTGCTCAATGCAATTTTTCGCGGTTTTCACACTGTAAAAGGGGGCGCCGGCTTCCTCCAGCTCCATGAGCTGGTGGAGTGCTGTCACATCGCCGAGAACGTGTTCGACATCCTGCGCAAGGGTGAGCGGCACGTCGACTCGGAATTGATGGACGTGATTCTGGAAGCATTGGACGCGGTCAACGGCATGTTCAGTGAAGTGCGCGAACGTGCACCGATCACTGCCGCCACCCCGCAACTGCTGGCCGCTCTGGCGCGCCTGGCAGAACCGGCTGCCAATGCACCGGCACCAGTGGCTGAACCTGTGGCCGAGCCCGCAGGTGATGTCACTGACAGCGAATTTGAACAACTGCTGGACTCGCTCAATGCCGTCAAGGCCCAGGCTGAGGCTCCGGTAGCCGCTACACAAGCAATGGTGCCGACTACCGAAGACATTACCGACGACGAGTTCGAGTCGTTGCTCGACCAGTTGCATGGCAAGGGCCAGTTTGCCCCCGACGCCGTGGCGGCGACGCCCGCGCCAGTGAAAGCGGCTGCACCTGCCAGCAATGAAATCACCGACGACGAATTCGAAGCATTGCTGGATCAGTTGCATGGCAAAGGCTCGTTTGCCGCTGAAGCGCTGCCGGCAGTCGCTGCGGCTGCTGCTGCGCCAGCCGCACCCTCTGCCGATGGCCTGATCTCTGATCACGAGTTCGAATCCCTGCTCGATGACCTGCACGGCAAGGGCAAGTTCTCCGATGTCGCACCTGCCGCTGCTGCCACGGCCACGGCCGCTGTTGCCACACCGGCTCCGGTTGCTGCCAAGGCCGCTGCACCAGTGGCTGCGAAACCTGTGCCTGCCCCGGCCCCAGCGCGAGCACCTGCTGCCCCCACCCCGGACAAGCAACCCGTCAGTGAAGCCGAAACCACTGTACGGGTTGATACCGCACGGCTGGACGACATTATGAACATGGTCGGCGAGCTGGTGCTGGTGCGTAACCGTCTGGTGCGCCTGGGGCTTAACAGTGGCGATGAAGCCATGCAAAAGGCCGTATCGAACCTCGACGTGGTCACCGCTGACCTGCAAACCGCCGTCATGAAGACCCGGATGCAGCCGATCAAGAAAGTCTTCGGCCGCTTCCCGCGCCTGGTTCGCGACTTGGCTCGGCAGTTGAAGAAAGAGATCAACCTGGAACTGGTGGGCGAAGAAACCGACCTCGACAAAAACCTTGTCGAGGCCCTGGCCGACCCGCTGGTCCACTTGGTGCGCAACGCCGTTGACCACGGCATCGAAACCCCGGAAGAACGTGAAGCAACGGGCAAGACCCGTGGCGGCAAGGTGATTCTGGCGGCGGAACAGGAAGGCGACCATATCCTGCTGTCCATCTCTGATGACGGCAAAGGCATGGACCCGAACATTCTGCGGGGCATCGCGGTCAAGCGCGGCGTGATGGACAAGGACGCCGCCGACCGTCTGACGGACACCGAGTGCTACAACCTGATTTTTGCACCGGGTTTCTCAACCAAGACCGAGATTTCCGACGTGTCCGGCCGTGGCGTGGGCATGGACGTGGTGAAAACCAAGATCAGCCAGCTCAATGGCTCGATCAATATCTACTCGACCAAGGGCCAGGGCTCGAAGATCGTCATCAAGGTGCCGTTGACCTTGGCGATCATGCCCACCCTGATGGTGATGCTGGGTAACCAGGCCTTCGCCTTCCCGCTGGTCAACGTCAACGAAATCTTCCACCTCGACCTGTCGCGCACCAACGTGGTGGACGGCCAGGAAGTAGTGATCGTGCGCGACAAGGCGTTGCCACTGTTCTACCTCAAGCGCTGGCTGGTGGCCTCGGCCAAACATGAAGAGCAGCGTGAAGGCCATGTGGTGATTCTCTCCGTGGGCACCCAGCGTATCGGCTTTGTCGTCGATCAACTGGTAGGCCAGGAAGAAGTGGTCATCAAGCCTTTGGGCAAAATGCTGCAGGGAACCCCGGGCATGTCGGGTGCGACCATTACCGGTGACGGTCGGATCGCACTGATTCTCGATGTTCCGAGCATGCTCAAGCGTTACGCCGCACGGCGTATTTGATTCTGGCTGGGTGGGGCGGTTGTCCCTCGCCTCGCCTAACGGAGTGGTTATGGTAGTCAAGGTTCTGGTGGTGGATGATTCGGGTTTCTTCCGCCGCCGCGTCTCGGAAATTCTTTCAGCGGATTCCAATATCCAGGTGGTCGGTACGGCCACCAACGGCAAAGAGGCGATCGATCAGGCTCTGGCGTTGAAGCCGGACGTAATCACCATGGACTACGAGATGCCGATGATGGATGGCATCACCGCTGTGCGGCACATCATGCAGCGCTGCCCGACCCCGGTGTTGATGTTCTCCTCGCTGACCCACGAAGGCGCGCGAGTGACCCTCGATGCGCTGGACGCTGGCGCCGTGGACTTCCTGCCGAAGAATTTCGAAGACATCTCGCGTAACCCCGAGAAGGTCAAGCAGATGCTCTGCGAGAAGGTGCACAGCATCTCGCGCAGTAATCGCAGCAGTTTCAGGGCTGCGGCGCCTGCCCCGGTAGCAGCCCCTCCCGTAGCGCCGAGCACGTTCGGTCGCGCGGCACCTGCACCGGTTGCGCGCGCTGCCGTGGCGCCGGCTCGTACAGCGGCACCCAGCACCCATTCGCCGGTCCCCAAGCGCAAGGCTTACAAGTTGGTTGCCATCGGTACGTCCACCGGCGGTCCGGTAGCTCTGCAACGGGTGTTGACTCAACTGCCGGCGAACTTCCCGACACCTATCGTACTGATCCAGCACATGCCCGCCGCGTTCACCAAGGCCTTCGCTGAGCGCCTGGACAAGCTGTGCCGCATCAGCGTCAAGGAAGCCGAGGATGGTGACATCCTGCGCCCTGGCCTGGCCCTGCTGGCCCCTGGCGGCAAACAGATGATGGTCGACGGCCGTGGCGCGATCAAAATCCTGCCTGGTGACGAGCGTCTGAACTACAAGCCCTGCGTGGATATCACCTTTGGTTCCGCCGCCAAGTCCTACGGCGACAAAGTTCTGGCGGTGGTGCTCACCGGCATGGGCGCCGACGGTCGCGAAGGTGCGCGCCTGCTCAAACAGGGCGGCAGTGCGATCTGGGCCCAGGATGAAGCCAGCTGCGTGATCTATGGCATGCCCATGGCCATCGTCAAGGCCGACCTGGCCGACGCCGTCTACAGCCTGGACGACATCGGCAAGCACTTGGTGGAGGCCTGTCTCTGATGGATGTGTTGAGCCTGTTGGGCATCATCCTCGCATTTGTCGCCATCATCGGTGGCAACTACCTGGAAGGCGGCCATATCGGCGCTCTGGCCAACGGCCCGGCGGCGTTGATCGTGATAGGCGGTACCGTGGGGGCGGCGTTGTTGCAGTCGCCCCTGAGTTCGTTCAAGCGCGCCATGCAGATCCTTATATGGATTATTTTTCCGCCGCGTGTGGATTTGCCAGGCGGCATCGATCGGGTGGTCAACTGGAGTCTCACGGCGCGCAAGGAAGGCCTGCTGGGCCTTGAGGGCGTGGCGGATGCCGAGCCCGACAGCTACGCGCGCAAAGGCCTGCAATTGCTGGTGGATGGCGCCGAGCCGGAAGCCATTCGCAGCATCCTGGAAGTGGACTTCTACACCCAGGAAAGCCGCGACATCAACGCCGCCAAAGTCTTTGAAAGTATGGGCGGCTACGCGCCGACCATTGGCATCATCGGTGCGGTCATGGGCCTGATCCATGTGATGGGCAACTTGGGCGACCCTTCGCAACTGGGCAGCGGTATCGCCGTGGCGTTTGTCGCCACCATCTATGGCGTGGCCAGCGCCAACCTGCTGCTGTTGCCGGTGGCCAGCAAGCTCAAGTCTATCGCCATGCGCCAGTCCCGTTATCGCGAGATGCTGCTTGAAGGCATCCTGTCGATTGCCGAGGGCGAGAACCCGCGCTCCATCGAATTGAAGCTCCAGGGCTTCATGGATTGATGGGAGGTATGTGTTGTGAGTCGTCGTCGCCGCGAGCCTGAAGAACACGTCAACCATGAACGCTGGCTGGTGTCCTACGCCGACTTCATCACCTTGCTGTTCGCCTTTTTCGTGGTGATGTACTCCATCTCGTCGATCAACGAAGGCAAGTACAAAGTTATCTCCGAAGCGCTGGTGGGTGTGTTCAGCGACTCGGACCGTGCCCTCAAGCCCATCCCCATTGGTGACGAACGCCCGAAAACCGTGACCCCGGCCAAGCCCCTGGTCAAGGACAGCGATGAAACCGACGCCGGCGTCAGTGGCGGTAGCGATCCGCTCAAAAGCATCGCCGATGACATCAGCGCTGCCTTTGGCGACCTGATCAGCTCCAACCAGATGACTATTCGTGGCAACGAATTGTGGGTTGAGATCGAGCTCAACTCCAGCCTGCTGTTCGCCAGCGCCGACGCCATGCCCAGCGATATGGCCTTCACCATCATCGACAAGGTGGCGACGATTTTGAAACCTTTCGATAACCCGATCCACGTCGAAGGTTTTACCGATAACTTGCCCATCAGCACGGCGCAGTACCCGACCAACTGGGAACTGTCCTCGGCCCGCTCGGCGAGTATCGTGCGCATGATGGCGATGCAGGGTGTAAACCCTGGGCGCCTGGCGTCGGTGGGTTATGGCGAGTTCCAGCCAGTGGCCAATAACGCCACTGCCGAAGGTCGCGCGCGCAACCGCCGGGTGGTGTTGGTGGTGTCGCGCAACCTGGATGTGCGCCGCAGCTTGACCGGCACCGGGACCGCCAATGCGCGACCGGATGCCGCATTGAAGCGGGCTGGCACACAAACTGCACCGACGCCAGTAAAGCCGCCGGGTCGAGAGAGTGCCGTCAATTCTCCGTCACCGGCTCTATAACCCCATGCTATTTCTCGGTAGAGCCTGTGCCTGCCGGGAGGAACAATCCGAATGAGAGTCTGGGCAGTTGCCAATCAAAAGGGTGGAGTCGGCAAGACCACCACCTCCATCGCCTTAGCCGGCTTGCTGGCCGAGGCGGGCAAGCGTGTGGTCGTGATCGACCTGGACCCCCATGGCTCGATGACCAGCTATTTCGGCTACGATCCTGACGCCCTGGAGCACAGCTGCTACGACCTGTTCCTGCACAAGGGCAGCGTACCCACCGGCTTGCCGGGACAATTGCTGCTGCCCACCAGTCATGACAAGGTTTCCCTGTTGCCGTCCAGCACCGCCCTGGCCACTCTTGAGCGCCAGTCGCCGGGGCAGAGCGGCCTGGGCCTGGTCATCGCCAAGACCCTGGCGCAACTGTGGCAAGACTTCGACTACGCCATTATCGACAGCCCGCCGTTGCTTGGCGTGCTGATGGTCAACGCCCTGGCGGCGAGCCAGCAACTGGTGATTCCGGTACAGACCGAGCACCTGGCAGTCAAAGGCCTGGAGCGGATGGTCAGCACCCTGGCGATGATCAACCGTTCGCGCAAACAGGCGCTGCCCTACAGCATCGTCCCGACGTTGTTTGACCGTCGCACCCAGGCGTCCCTCGGCACCTTGCGCGTTTTACGCGATGCCTATCCAGAGACCATCTGGCAAGGCTATATCCCGGTGGACACCCGGTTGCGCGATGCCAGCCGTGCCGGGCTTGTACCTTCGCAGTTCGACGGTAAAAGCCGTGGCGTGCTGGCATATCGGGCATTGCTCAAGCACTTGCTGTCGCAGCAGCTTGTTGCGCAGGTGGCGTGAGATGACCGTGAATTCAAGTCTGCGGGCTATTGTGCCGATAACCTCTAAATATAGGGTTAACGGGGCTTGCGCGTGGGCATACAAATGAATCGTCCTGTCGACCTCAAGACCCGGCCGCAGCTGGCTTTGCAGTCCTATCTGGACGCGTTGTTGCAGGATGCGACCGAGGATGAACTGCCTGAGCCGATCCTGGTGTTGGACGAAGTCGTCGAGCTGCCAAGCGTTGAGCCGGAAACCGCCCTGGATGAGTTTCAACTGGCCGTATTGGAAGAGCAGGCCCGTGATGCCCTGGTTGTTCCGGTTCCGGATCCAGTGACGAAACCTGTCAAGGAGGTGCCTGCGCCTTTGGCACTGGTGCCGTCTGTTGTGGTGACACCGGTGGCTGATGTTCACCTGCCACCGAGCATCACCCCGCCGCCAGTGGAGGGCGATGGCCGGCCAGCCTGGGCTGCCGAGCCGTTCGAATGCCTGCTGTTTGACGTGGCTGGCTTGACCCTGGCGGTGCCGTTGGTGTGCCTGGGTTCGATTTACTCGCTGGAAGGCCAGGAGCTGACACCGCTATTCGGTCAGCCGGAATGGTTCCTCGGCATTTTGCCGAGCCAGGCAGGCAACCTGAAGGTGCTGGACACCGCGCGCTGGGTCATGCCTGACCGGTATCGCGATGATTTTCGCCAGGGCCTGCAATACGTGATCTCGGTCCAGGGCTACGAGTGGGGGCTGGCGGTGCATCAAGTCAGCCGCTCGCTGCGTCTGGACCCCAACGAAATCAAATGGCGCAGCCACCGTGGCCAGCGGCCGTGGCTGGCGGGCACCGTGATCGAACACATGTGCGCGTTGCTGGATGTCGCCGAACTGGCGGAGCTGATTGCCAGCGGCGCGGTTAAAGCTATGCCGGGCAACAAACGTACTTGAATAAAAAAGTGCAGCACCGTTGTGCTGCCTACGAACACACACCGTTATCAACGGTTCTTGAAGGGGTCAGGGTATGAACAAGTCAGCGTCCGCACAGGGTTTGGATGATCCGATCCTGCAATGGGTTACCTTCAAACTGGACAACGAGTCCTACGGCATCAACGTGATGCGCGTGCAGGAAGTGCTGCGCTACACTGAAATCGCTCCGGTGCCGGGCGCGCCAAGCTACGTGCTGGGCATCATCAACCTGCGCGGCAACGTGGTGACGGTCATCGACACCCGCCAGCGCTTCGGCTTGGTCCCGACCGAAGTCAACGACAACACCCGTATCGTCATCATCGAAGCCGACAAGCAAGTGGTCGGGATCATGGTCGACAGCGTCGCTGAGGTGGTTTACCTGCGTCAATCGGAAGTGGAAACTGCGCCGAACGTCGGTAACGAAGAATCTGCCAAGTTCATCCAGGGCGTGTGCAACAAGAACGGCGAACTGCTGATTCTGGTTGAGCTGGACAAGATGATGAGCGAAGAAGAATGGTCGGATCTGGAGAACATCTGATTGATCCTTGAGGTAGCGGTGATCGTCCTGGCCCTGCTGTGGGTCGGGACACTGGTTATTTTGCTGCGCTACATGCGCCAGCAACGCGAATTGACCCTGCAACAGGCCGAGCGCGATGCTGTGCGCGACCAGCGCATGCGTGAACTGGCCAAGCGAGTCGACAACTACCAGCAAAGCGCTGTGCGCGTCGGGGAGGACGTGCACGAGTTGCGTTCAGTGCTGGCGCCATTGCCGGACAAACTGGCTGCGCTTGAACAGCGCGATCCGTCGAACCTGTCTTTTGCCCAAGCGGCGAAGTTGGTGGGCATGGGCGCTACGGTCGATGAGCTGACCCAGTCCTGCGGCTTGACCCAGGCTGAGGCACAGTTGATGAGTAAGTTGCACAAGAGCTGACGTATCCTGGCCCAAAAAAAACCGCTGACCTGACGAAGGCAGCGGTTTTTTTTGAGGCCTGCTCAGACTGCTTATTGTGCGGCCTACGTAGCCTCGCTAAAGCTCGACAACTGCTACGGTGATTTGTGTAGATATTTCCTTCGTAGCAGCTGTCGAGTAAAACGAGGCTGCGTTGGGGGCGACTCGGTGTTGGGGTCTGATCTGATGGCTGTGGTGCGGCTTACGTAGCCTCGCTGGGGCTCGACAACTGTTACGGGACGTTTTTCCGTCATGATAAGTAGATATGCAGACGGCCCCGTATACCTGCGCAACCTCAATAATCGTCCCCGCGCTCCGTCACATCCCGCTCTACCGGCCTCGCATCCGGGTCGTACCCCACCGGGAACTTGCCCTTCAACGTCCAGGCAAACGCAATGATCTCAGCGATGGTGCGGTACAACTCCTCGGGGATGCTGTCGCCCAACTCCATCCGCGCCAGCAATTTGACCAGTTCGGCATTTTCATAAATCGGTACTTCATTTTCTCGCGCCAACCTGAGGATGGCTTCGGCGAGGGCGTCGTCGCCCTTGGCGGTCAGGGTTGGCGCGGCTTTGCCGTCGTATTTGAGGGCGATGGCCTGGCGCGGCGGGGTGGGGTTTTTCATGCGGTTTCATCCACCCAACGTTGCTCAAGCCCGGTTTTCGGGCCACGGGGCGGGGTACCGAGGTGGCAGTCGAGGTCGCCGACGTTGAGCCCAGATGACACCAGGCGCTCGCGCAGGCTGCCCAAGTGGCTTTCGATCAGGCTGGCGGTGAAGGGGCGGGTGGCCCAGAGCTGGCTGGAGAGTTTGCCCTGGGTCAGTTGCGCCTGGACCTGCAACGGGCCCAAGGGCTCCATGTCAAAGGCCAGTTCCACGCGCCAGAGCATCTTTTTCGCGTCCCGTTCGATCTTGCGTTCGGGCTGTTCTTTGTCTGGCGCCGGTTCTTCACGCTGGAACTTGACCTGCAAGGGCACGATGTCTTGCAAGGTGCGCATGGGGATTTCCAGTTGCCAGGTGGTTTGCAGCCGCCCATCGGCGGTGGTGCCGGTTTGTTCCAGGCTCGACAGTTGATGGCTCTGCAAGCGGGAGATGGCGCCGGCGGCCAGGCGCAGCAGGTTTTCCAGGCTGCCTTCGCCCTCCAGGCGTTGCATCAACCGTTCAGGCAAGGGAAAGCCGCCGGGGGAGGGCTTCGCACCAACCTGGCCGAGGGTGCCCAGCGGGCTGCGTACGAAGCTGGGCAGCATTTGGGCCAGCGTGTTGGCCGCCAGGATCGCATTGAGGCTGGTGCTGGCGGGCAGGGCGGGCATCAACTCTGCCACCAGCCGCAGCAGGCTGCCTTTCATGTCGAGGGGCGGCACCTGTGGATTTTGTCCCGCCAGTAATTTGGCTTCCAGAAACACGCCGCTGTTCTGTAGCAACTGAGCCAAGGCCTTGGGATTGCTGACTTGCGCCAAGTCCGGCAACCCGGCCAGTAAACGCTCCACGGCAGCGCGCAGCTCCACCGGCGTGTCGTCGCTGCGGGGCAGGTTTTGCAGGGCCTTGAGCACGCCCTCCAGGGAGCCCTGGCGGCTCTGCTGGGTGGCGAGTTGTTGGCTGACGGCCAGTTGATCCCGGCGATTGCTCAGGGGCACGAAACTCAAGGTCTGAGCATCCTGGATCACGGCGCTGAGCAGACTGCCAACCCGTAGCGGCTGCGGGCTTTCGAGGGTCAGGGTCGCGCCGCTCAGGGCATTGTTGAGCACCGAGATCAGCGAACGAAAGAGCGCAGGCTGCCCGGCACCCTGGGGCAAGGCCTGGCTGGTCAGCACCTTGGCTTGCAGCAGTGTGCCTACTGGCAATTGGTTGGTGTCGATGCGGGTGAGGGCGGCGACGTTGGCGCTGAGGGCCTGTTGCAGGCTGATGGCCAGGTCGCCCGATGAGGTCTGGCTCACTGCCACATTGCTGCCCAGCGGCAGCGGTTGGGTGCTGTTGGCCTGCACTAGGGTTTGTCGGCCGCCTTCCAGGGTCAACTTGAGCAACAGCTGAAAGGCTTCGCCACCTTGCTTGAGGGCCAGGACCTCGGCGTTCACAGTTTTCCCGGCATCTATCAGCCCGGCCTGGGGCTCCAGCAGTTTCAGCAACTCACCGACCGCCGGGGCAGGGCGAGGCCCGGCCGGGGCCGCTGGAGGAAGCGTTGGAAGGTTGATGTCACCGGTCATCGCACGCGCCGTCTCAAGGAAATTGCCCTCTTTAGAGTAGGGCATCGCATGTATAATGCCGCCCGTCTTCAAAGAGAGTGTCAAAAACATCACAACTGATTGATCCAACTCTCTAAAACAGGCGGCCAATGCATTTACTCTGCATCTCTATAACGGCCGATCCATTGCCGACTTGAACCGTAAAGGCCCGCGATCTCTTGACCAGCCCTCTTCTAGAAGCCGTAGCGCTCGCTTGTGAACGCGACCTGCGGATGCTCTTCGAACACCTCGAACTGCGTCTGGCGGCCGGCGACATGGTGCAGATCAGCGGACCCAACGGCAGCGGCAAGACCAGCCTGTTGCGCCTGTTGGCCGGGTTGATGGCGCCAACGGCGGGCGAAGTGCGGCTCAACGGCAAACCCTTGGCCGAGCAACGTACAGAGCTGGCCCGCAATCTGTTGTGGATTGGCCATGCTGCCGGGATCAAGGACGTGCTGACGCCCGAGGAAAACCTCAGTTGGCTCAGCGCCCTGCATCACCCGGCAACCCGCGAGTCGATCTGGCAGGCCCTGGCCGCTGTTGGCCTGAAGGGTTTTGAAGATGTTCCCTGTCATACCCTGTCCGCCGGCCAGCAGCGCCGCGTGGCCCTGGCCCGCCTGTATCTGGACGGCCCGCTGCTGTGGATTCTCGACGAACCCTTCACTGCCCTCGATAAACAGGGCGTGGCGCAACTGGAAGAACACCTGGCCAACCACTGTGAATTGGGCGGCATGGTGATCCTGACCACCCACCATACGCTGACGCGGATGCCGTCTGGTTACCGTGACCTGGACCTGGGACGGTGGTCGGTATGAGGGTCTTCGCCCTGTTGGTCGCCCGTGAAGCGCGGCTGTTGTGTCGCCGCCCGGCAGAACTGGCCAACCCGCTGGTGTTTTTCGCGATTGTCATTGCCTTGTTCCCGTTGGCGGTCGGACCCGAGACTAAACTGTTGCAAACCTTGTCTCCGGGACTGGTCTGGGTAGCAGCCCTTTTGTCCGTCCTGCTCTCGCTGGACGGGCTGTTTCGCAGTGATTTCGAGGATGGTTCCCTAGAACAGTGGGTCCTTTCGTCGCACCCCCTGCCTCTTCTGGTTCTGGCCAAGGTACTGGCACACTGGGCGTTTTCCGGCCTGGCGTTGGTTTTGCTCGCGCCACTGCTGGCGATGATGCTGGGATTGCCCGCCGAGTGCCTGCCGGTGTTGCTCATGTCATTGTTGCTTGGCACGCCGGTATTGAGTCTTTTGGGAGCCGTCGGTGCGGCATTGACCGTCGGCCTGAAACGGGGAGGCCTGCTGCTGGCCCTGCTGATTTTACCTTTGTATATCCCGGTGTTGATCCTGGGCAGCGGTGCTTTGCAAGCTGCGCTCATGGGCATGCCGGCAACCGGTTACCTCTTGTGGCTTGGTAGCCTGACCGCCCTGGCGGTAACCCTGACACCTTTTGCTATAGCCGCCGGCCTGAAAATAAGCGTCGGCGAATAATGAGGTCTGGCTAATATTTAGCCAGTAAAGACCCTTGGCTTCTTGCACTGCCTTGAAGCAACCGTGATGGACACAGCAATGAACTGGATCTGGTTTCACAAGCTCGGCTCGCCCAAGTGGTTCTATGGCATCAGTGGCAAAATGCTGCCATGGCTCAGCGTCGCCGCCGTTTTGCTCATTGGCACCGGCCTGGTCTGGGGCCTGGCCTTCGCGCCGCCGGACTACCAGCAAGGCAACAGCTTTCGCATCATCTACATTCATGTTCCTGCCGCGATGCTGGCCCAGTCCTGCTATGTGATGCTAGCGGTGTGCGGTATTGTCGGCCTGGTGTGGAAGATGAAACTGGCCGACGTCGCCCTGCAATGCGCTGCGCCCATCGGCGCCTGGATGACCGCCGTGGCGCTAGTCACCGGAGCGATCTGGGGCAAACCGACCTGGGGCTCGTGGTGGGTGTGGGATGCTCGACTAACGTCCATGCTGATCCTGCTGTTTCTGTACTTCGGTCTTATTGCGCTGGGCAACGCCATCAGCAATCGTGACAGCGCCGCCAAGGCCTGCGCGGTGCTGGCGATTGTTGGCGTGATCAATATCCCGATCATCAAGTATTCGGTGGAGTGGTGGAACACCCTGCACCAGGGCGCTACCTTCACCCTTACCGAAAAGCCGGCGATGCCTGTGGAAATGTGGGCACCTTTGCTGCTGATGCTGCTGGGTTTCTACTGCTTTTTCGGCGCCGTGCTGCTGATGCGCATGCGCCTGGAAGTGCTCAAGCGTGAACCCCGCGCCAGTTGGGTCAAGGCCCATGTACAAAATAGCCTGGGAGCCCGTGGATGAGTTTCGCCTCTTTCAGTGAATTTCTCGCCATGGGCCATCACGGCCTGTATGTCTGGACGGCCTATGGCATCTGCCTGGCGGTTCTGGCCCTCAACGTCGTCGCGCCGATCCTGGCCCGCAAGCGTTACCTGCAACAAGAGGCGCGTCGTCTGCGCCGGGAGACCGATAAGTGAAACCGCTGCGTAGAAAGCGTCTTTTGATCATCCTTGCCATTCTGGTAGGCGTCGGCGCTGCCGTCGGCCTGGCCCTGAGTGCCTTGCAGCAGAATATCAATCTGTTCTACACCCCGACCCAGATTGCCAACGGCGAAGCGCCGCAGGACACCCGCATCCGCGCCGGTGGCATGGTCGAGGCCGGCTCCCTGAAACGTACTGGCGACTCCCTGGACGTCCAGTTCGTGGTCACCGACTTCAATAAGTCTGTAACCATCACCTACCGCGGCATCCTCCCGGACCTGTTCCGCGAAGGCCAGGGCATCGTTGCCCTGGGCAAGCTCAACGCCGACGGCGTGGTGGTGGCCGATGAAGTGCTGGCCAAGCACGATGAAAAGTACATGCCGCCGGAAGTGACCAAAGCGTTGAAAGACAGCGGTCAATCGGCCCCAACCCCTGCCAAGGAGGGCTAAGCGATGACGTCAGCACTTTATATTCCAGAGCTGGGCCAACTGGCGATGATCCTCGCCCTGTGCTTCGCCGTGGTTCAGGCCATCGTCCCGTTGCTGGGCGCCTGGCGCGGTGATCGTCTGTGGATGAGCCTGGCCCAGCCAGCCGCCTGGGGCCAGTTCGCCTTTCTCGCCTTTGCCTTTGGCTGCCTGACCTACGCGTTCATGACTGACGACTTTTCTGTCGCCTACGTCGCCAGTAACTCCAACACCGCCTTGCCCTGGTACTACAAGTTCAGCGCTGTGTGGGGTGCCCACGAAGGCTCTCTGCTGCTGTGGGCACTGATCCTCGGCGGCTGGACCTTTGCCGTGTCGATATTCTCCCGGCAGTTGCCCCAAGTGATGCTGGCCCGGGTGCTGGCGGTGATGGGCATGATCAGCATCGGCTTCCTGCTGTTTTTGATCATGACCTCTAACCCGTTCACGCGACTCCTGCCGCAAATTCCGACGAACGGGAACGACCTCAACCCGCTGTTGCAAGACATCGGCCTGATCGTCCATCCGCCGATGCTCTACATGGGTTATGTCGGTTTCTCTGTGGCCTTCGCCTTCGCCATTGCCGCACTCTTGGGCGGGCGTCTCGATGCAGCCTGGGCGCGCTGGTCGCGGCCATGGACCATCGTCGCCTGGGCCTTCCTCGGCATCGGCATTACGCTGGGCTCCTGGTGGGCCTACTACGAACTCGGCTGGGGCGGCTGGTGGTTCTGGGACCCGGTGGAAAACGCGTCCTTCATGCCCTGGCTGGTGGGCACGGCGCTGATTCACTCGTTGGCCGTCACTGAAAAACGTGGCGTATTCAAGAGCTGGACCGTGTTGCTGGCCATTGCCGCGTTCTCCCTGAGCTTGCTGGGGACTTTCCTGGTGCGTTCCGGTGTGCTGACCTCCGTCCACGCTTTCGCATCCGATCCCGAGCGCGGCGTGTTCATCTTGATCTTCCTGCTGTTCGTGGTCGGCGGCTCATTGACCCTGTTTGCCCTGCGCGCGCCGGTGGTCAAGAGCCACGTTGGCTTCAACCTCTGGTCGCGGGAAACCCTATTGCTAGGCAACAACCTGGTGCTGGTGGTAGCAGCATCGATGATCCTGCTGGGCACCCTGTACCCGCTGGTGCTCGACGCCCTGACCGGCGCCAAGCTGTCCGTCGGCCCGCCGTACTTCAACGCGTTGTTCATCCCGTTGATGGGCCTGCTGATGGTGGTGATGGCGGTCGGCATGCTGGTGCGCTGGAAAGACACCCCAGTGAAATGGCTGGTGGGCATGTTGACCCCGGTGCTGCTGGGCAGCGCCGCGCTGGCAGTGGTGGCCGGGATTGCCTACGGCGACTTCAACTGGGCGGTACTGGCGACCTTCATGCTCGCCGCCTGGGTATTGCTGGCCGGCGTACGCGACATTTTCGACAAGACCCGCCACAAAGGCCTGATCAAAGGCTTGCCAAGCTTGACCCGCAGCTACTGGGGCATGCAGGTCGCGCACATTGGCATCGCCGTTTGCGCCCTGGGCGTGGTGTTGTCCAGCCAGAACAGTGCCGAGCGCGACCTGCGCCTGGCGCCGGGCGAATCCATGGACCTGGGCGGTTACCAGTTTGTCTTCGAGGGTGCCAAGCACTTCGAAGGGCCAAACTTCACCTCCGATAAGGGCACCGTGCGCGTCATTCGCAACGGCAAGGAAATTTCGGTACTGCACCCGGAAAAACGCTTGTACACCGTGCAAAATTCGGTGATGACCGAGGCAGGGATCGACGTCGGATTCACCCGTGACCTCTACGTCGCCCTGGGCGAGCCGTTGGGCGATGGCGCCTGGGCCGTGCGGGTCCACGTCAAACCGTTCGTGCGCTGGATCTGGTTCGGCGCCCTGCTCACCGGGATCGGTGGCTTGCTGGCAGCGATGGACCGGCGTTACCGAGTCAAGGTCAAGAGCCAGGTGCGTGAAGCTCTTGGTATGCAGGGAGCAGCAGTATGAAGCGTTGGTTGATGGTGTTGCCGCTGGCAGTGTTCCTGCTGGTGGCGGTGTTCCTGTATCGCGGGCTGTATCTGGACCCGACCGAGTTGCCTTCGGCGATGATCGGCAAGCCGTTCCCGGTGTTCTCGTTGCCTACGGTGCAGGGCGACAAAACCCTGACCCAGGCCGACCTGGTCGGCAAGCCGGCGCTGGTCAATGTCTGGGCCACCTGGTGCATTTCCTGTCGTGTCGAGCACCCGGTGCTGAACAAACTGGCCGAGCAGGGCGTGGTGATCTACGGCGTCAACTACAAGGATGACAACGCGGCGGCCCTGAAGTGGTTGGCAGAGTTCCACAATCCGTACCAGATGGATATACGCGACGAAGATGGCAATCTCGGCTTGAACCTCGGCGTCTACGGTGCCCCGGAAACCTTCTTCATCGACGCCAAGGGCGTGATCCGTGACAAGTTCGTCGGCGTGATCGACGAAGTGGTCTGGCGCGAACAACTGGCCGCCAAATACCAGGCGCTGGTGGATGAGGCTAAGCCATGAAGCGTTGGTTAGCCGCTGCTGTATTGGGCTTGAGCATGGCCGGCGTGGCCCACGCAGCCATCGATACCTACGAATTTGCCAAGGACGGCGACCGCGAGCGCTTTCGCGAACTGACCAAGGAACTGCGCTGCCCCAAGTGCCAGAACCAGGACATCGCCGACTCCAACGCGCCAATCGCTGCCGACCTGCGCAAAGAGATCTTCCGCATGCTCGGCGAGGGCAAGGACAATCAGCAGATCATCGACTTCATGGTCGACCGCTACGGTGAGTTCGTGCGTTACAGGCCGGCCCTCACCGGCAAGACCGCGCTGCTCTGGTTCGGCCCTGCCGGGCTGTTGCTGGGCGGGCTGGTGATCATTGCCGTGATCATCCGCCGCCGTCGCGCCGCCCCGGCCAAAGGGTCGGACACGCTTTCCGTCGATGAGCGTCAACGCCTCGACCAACTGCTGGACAAAAAAACTGATGATTGATTTCTGGCTCGCAGCAGGTCTGTTGCTTTTGGTTGCCTTGAGCTTCCTGTTGATCCCGGTTTTGCGCGGCCGCCGTGCCCAGCGTGAAGAGGACCGTACTGCGCTGAACGTGGCGCTCTATCAGGAACGCGTAGCGGAACTGCAAACTCAGCAGGACGAAGGTGTGCTCAATGCGGCGCAACTGGATACCGGTCGCGCTGAAGCTGCCCGTGAGTTGCTGGCGGATACCGAGGGCGTGGAAAAGCCTCGGGAATCGCGTCTGGGCAAGCCGTTGCCGTTGTTGGCCGCTTTTCTCGTGCCGGTGTTGGGCGTTGCGCTGTACTTGCATTACGGCGCCAGCGACAAGGTGGAACTGACCCGCGAATTTTCCCAGCCACCGGTGTCCATGGAAGACATGATCCAGCGCCTGGAGCGGGCTGCCGAAGCGCAGCCGGATTCGCCGGAAGGCTTGTACTTCCTCGGCCGCGCCTACATGGCCCAGGACCGTTCGGCAGATGCCGCGAAAGTCTTCGAACGTACCGTCGCATTGGCGGGCCGTCAGCCGGAATTGCTGGGGCAATGGGCTCAGGCGCAGTACTTTGCCGACAACAAACAATGGTCGCCCAAGATTCAGGCCTTGACCGATGAAGCGTTGAAGCTGGATCCGAAGGAAGTCACCAGCCTCGGCCTGCTCGGTATCGCCGCCTTTGAAGGCCAGCGTTATCAGGAGGCGATGGATTACTGGAACCGCCTGCTGGCCCAACTGCCACCGCAAGACAACTCCCGTGCGGCGCTGCAAGGTGGGATTGATCGCGCGGCGCAGAAGTTGAAAGAGGGCGGCGGGGCCGTGGCACCGGTCAAGGTTGGCGCGGTGCTCAAGGTTCGCGTCGATCTATCTGCTGATGTGAAGGCCAAGGCCTTGCCGGGCGACAGCGTGTTCATCTTCGCCCGCGCCGTCAAAGGCCCGCCTGCGCCATTGGCCGCCAAGCGTGTCACCGTGGCCGACCTGCCGATCACCGTCGAACTGGGCGACGCCGACGCGATGATGCCGCAGTTGAAACTGTCCAACTTTCCCGAAGTCCAACTGGTTGCGCGCATCTCCCGGGCCGGTCAACCGACTGCCGGCGAGTGGATCGGCCGCAGCCAACCCTTGGCCAGCAGCACCACGGCGACGCAGCAGTTGACCATCGACAGTCCGGATAAGTAATTTCGAGGAAACGCCCATGACCGCCATCGCTCGTATCACCCTGCTCAGCCTGGTTCTGGGGTTGAGCGCTTGCGCGGTTCATCGGCCTCCCGCGCCTACCGGCCCGACCATCCCGCCGTCGGGGCCGTCGACCCAGCCGGGCACTAAATCTGGTACCAAACCTTCCGGGCCAGTAATTGCACCGCCCAAGGCGCCGCCGAGCACGTCCGCGACCTTCGCGCCGCCGCCTGGGGCTGCGAGCCATTGGGACGGGAAGATGCAGGTATATGTGCTGGAAGAGCAGTCAGATACGTTCTACCGCCAGCGCACCTACTACCGCTGGAGCAACGGCTGGAGCCGCTCTATCAGCCCGAACGGGCCTTGGGAAGAGACCGATATCCACGGCGTGCCGCCGGGGTTGAGCAAGCAATACGCACAATGAAAAAAGGCGACCTTCGGGTCGCCTTTTTCATTACTGGCTGGAGTGCAACCTGATGATGGGCAAATCCCTCGCCACACGTTCCTGGCTCCCCATCCCAACCTTTCATCAAACCTTAACCAAACCGTTTCACCCCCGTCATGTGCAAGTCATAGGCCTGACACACCCCGCGCTTACTGTCGTTTGAACTCAAATACAGCCACGGATGGCTGTTCAACCAGACAGAGAAGCCCATGACTACAGCTATCCATGTCGATCATCTGAACAAGACCTTTGCGAAGAAGTCCGCATTGGTCGACCTCGAACTCACCATCGCATCCGGTGAGATGGTCGCGCTGATTGGCGCTTCCGGTTCCGGCAAGTCCACGTTGTTGCGCCACCTCGCGGGCCTGGCCTGTTGCGACAAGAGCAACGGCGGCAGCATCAAGGTGCTGGGCCGGGAAGTGCAGGCCAGCGGGCGATTGAATGGCAAGGTGCGGCGGTTGCGGGCTGATATCGGCTATATCTTCCAGCAGTTCAACCTGGTCAACCGCCTGAGCGTGCTGGACAACGTGCTGCTCGGTTGCCTGGGCCGCATGCCGCGCTGGCGAGGCAACCTCGGCTTGTTCAATGCCGAGGAAAAACAGTTCGCCATGGAATCCCTGGCCCGCGTCGGCCTGGCCGACCTGGCCGCTCAGCGCGCCTCCACCCTGTCCGGCGGCCAGCAGCAGCGTGTGGCGATTGCCCGTGCATTGACCCAGCGTGCCGAAGTGATCCTCGCCGACGAACCCATCGCCTCTCTCGACCCGGAGTCAGCGCGTAAGGTCATGGAGATTCTCGCCGATATCAACCGCCGCGACGGCAAGACCGTAGTGGTGACCCTGCATCAAGTCGATTACGCCATGCGTTATTGCCCGCGAGCCGTGGCGCTCAAGGGCGGGCGGGTTCATTTCGATGGGCAAGCCTCGCAGATGAGCAGCCAGTTCCTCAATGATTTGTACGGTGCCGACGTCGACACCAGCCTGATGTTTTCCGACCAGTCCCGCCGCACCGAGATCACGCCTCGGCTGGCGCTGGCGCGCGCTTGAAAGCCCATCCACGACCCACAGGAATCCCTTCCATGTTGAACCGCATCGGCCACGTGTTTCTGTCCGCCGTCTTGTTGGCAAGTGTCGCGATGGGCAATGCCCAGGCGGCCGACAAAGCCATCAACTTCGGCATCATGTCCACTGAGTCTTCGCAAAACCTCAAGAGCATCTGGCAGCCGTTTCTGGATGACATGCACAAGAAGACCGGCCTGACCATCAACGCCACCTTCGCCTCCGACTACGCCGGCCTGATCCAGGGCATGCGCTTCAACAAGGTCGACGTCGCCTGGCTGGGCAACAAGGCCGCCATGGAAGCGGTGGACCGCTCCAACGGCGAGATCTTCGCCCAGACCGCCGCCGCCGACGGTGCCGCCGGTTACTGGAGTGTGCTGATCGTGCGCAAGGACAGCCCGATCAACTCTGTGGAAGACATGCTCAAGAATGCGAAGAACCTGACCTTCGGCAACGGTGATCCGAACTCCACCTCGGGCTATCTGGTGCCGGGCTACTACGTGTTCGCCAAGAACCACGTCGACGCCGCTACTGCCTTCAAACGCACCCTCAACTCCAGCCATGAGGTCAACGCCTTGAGCGTTGCCAAGGGGCAGTTGGACGTTGCCACCTTCAACACCGAGAGCTGGGGCCGCCTGGAAGCAACCCAGCCGGACAAGGCCGCGCTGCTCAAGGTGATCTGGAAGTCGCCGCTGATCCCTGCCGACCCGCTGGTGTGGAGCAAGGCGTTGACCGACAGCGAGAGAACCAAGATCCGCGACTTCATCTTCAACTACGGCGACACCGATGAAGAGAAGGTCGTGCTGAAGAATATGCAACTGGGCAAGTTTCTTGCCTCCAGCGATGACCAACTGTTGCCGATCCGCCAGCTGGAACTGTTCAAACAACGCACCACCATCACCGCCGATACCAAGCTGGAAGCCGCCGACAAGGCCAAGAAACTCGCCGATATCGACGCCGACCTTGCCAAGTTGCAGCAGCGCATTACCGAGTTGGACAAGAAGACCGCAGCCAACGGCTGATCCCCTGGCGCGGCGCAAAAAAAAACGCCGCGCCTCCTTCTGAGAGAGACCCATGACCACTCTGCACGCTGAAGCTGTCGGCAAGCGCACCTGGCCCCAGTACCTCGGTTGGGGCTTGTTCCTGATCGTGCTGGCCTGGGCCTGGCGCGGCGCCGAAATGAACCCGCTGGCGCTGTACCGCGATTCCGGAAACATGGCGACCTTCGCCTCCGACTTCTTTCCGCCGGACTTCCATGAATGGCGCTCCTACCTCAAGGAGATGATTGTCACCGTGCAAATTGCCCTCTGGGGCACGGTGCTGGCGATTGTCTGCTCGGTGCCGCTGGGCATTCTCTGCGCCGACAACATCACGCCATGGTGGATTCACCAGCCGCTGCGCCGGGTGATGGACGCCTTCCGCTCGATCAATGAAATGGTCTTCGCCATGTTGTTCGTGGTGGCGGTCGGCCTCGGTCCTTTTGCCGGTGTTCTGGCCTTGTGGATCAGCACCACCGGCGTTCTCGCCAAGCTGTTTGCCGAAGCCGTCGAAGCCATCGACCCAGGTCCGGTGGAAGGCGTTCGGGCTACCGGTGCCAGTGCCTTGCAAGAGGTGATCTACGGCGTGATCCCGCAAGTGATGCCGCTGTGGGTGTCCTACGCGCTCTACCGCTTTGAAGCCAACGTGCGCTCGGCGACGGTGGTGGGGATGGTCGGTGCTGGCGGGATCGGCGTGATCCTCTGGGAAAATATCCGCGCCTTCCAGTTCGTGCAGACCTGCGCGGTGCTGCTGGTGATCATCGTGGTGGTGAGCATGATCGACGTCCTTTCCCAACGCCTGCGCAAGCGGTTCATCTGACTCCGGAGGGGTGCCCTTGGGCGCTTTTTTTAACCATGCAGTTGTCTAGACAAGATGAACCGGTGTACCGCGAACTCGCAGACATCCTGCGCCGCGAGCTGAGTGACTACCTGGCCGGCGACTTCCTGCCCGCCGAGGTGCAGTTGGCCGAACGCTTCGGCGTCAACCGTCACACCCTGCGCCGCGCCATTGATGAACTGGTGTTCGAAGGCAGCCTGTTGCGCCGCCAAGGCAAAGGCACCCAGGTGCTGGAGCGGCCGCTGATTTACCCGATGGGCGCCGACACCGCTTACAGCCAGTCACTGTCGGCCCAAGGCTTGGGCGTGGAAGCGGTGCTGCTCAAGCGTCGCTATTGCTTCGCCAGCCGCGAAGAAGCCGAGCATCTGGGCATCGCCGAGATGGCGCCGATGATCGAGTTGCAAACCCTGCGCAAGCTCGATCACCAGCCCGTCAGCCTGATCCGCCATCGCTACTGCGCCAGCCGCGCACCGCTGCTGGCGGACTACGTCGGCGGCTCCCTGCGCCATTACTTGCGTGAACGCGACCTGCCGCTGACCCGCACCCTGAGTCTGATCGGTGCCCGTTTGCCCAGCCGCGACGAAGCCGCGCTGCTGATGATGCCTCGGCATTTACCCGCGCTGAGTGTGTTCACCCTTTCCCGCGATCGCGACGGCCACCCGGTGGAGCTTGCGCAGTCCACCAGCCGTTCGGATCGCTTCCAGTACCAGGTAGTGACCTGATGGAGACCCAGATGAACCCGTCCAAGCGACAATACTGGATCGGCGTGCTCGCCCGCGCGCGCCTCTGTGAACTGCAACCTCACGAAGACGCCTTGCGTGATGTGGACTACCAACTGATCCGCGCTCCCGAAGTCGGCATGACCCTGGTGCGTGGCCGCATGGGTGGCAATGGCGCGCCATTCAACGTCGGCGAAATGAGCGTGACCCGCTGCGTGGTGCGCCTGGCCGATGGCCGTACCGGCTACAGCTATCTGGCGGGGCGCGACAAGCTCCACGCCGAGTTGGCGGCCCTGGCCGACGCGCATTTGCAGGGTGCGCAGCCGAGCCTTTGGCTCAGTGAATTGATCACCTCTTTAGCCAATGCCCAGGCCACACGTCGGGCGCAGAAAGAGGCAGAAACCGCTGCCACCAAGGTGGAGTTCTTCACCCTGGTCCGAGGAGAAAGCTGATGAATGCCCAACTGTTGCAACCGGCGTTTGTTGATCCTGTGTTGGATGCCCAGCAGGGTTTTCGTGGGGCGCTCAAGGCCCTGGCCGAACCGGGCATGATCCAGGCCTTATCCACCGCACCGAGCCTCGACGGCCTGGCGCCCGCTACTTACGCCTTGTGCCTGGCTTTATTGGATGTGGACACGCCGCTGTGGCTGGCGCCGTCCTTCGACACGCCGCTGATTCGCGCCAACCTGGCGTTCCATTGCGGTTGCCCGCTGACTGCGCGCCGGGAAGAAGCATCGTTTGCCTTGCTCGATGCCCAGGAGCTGCTGGACCTGAGCGGTTTTGATCACGGTAATGATCGCTACCCCGACCAGTCCTGCACGCTGCTGGTCCAGTTGCCCGAACTGGAGGCCGGTCGCCCGCTGAATTGGCGCGGTCCGGGGATCAAGAGCCAGCGCCGGGTCAGCCTGCCGCTGCCCCACGGCTTCTGGCTGGAACGCCAGCGTCGCGAGGCCTTCCCCCGTGGCCTGGACGTGCTGTTCGCCGCCGGTCACCACCTGATCGGCCTGCCCCGCAGCACCCGAATCGTAGAGGAGCTTGCCTGATGTACGTAGCCGTCAAAGGTGGCGAACAGGCCATCGACAATGCCCACCGCCTGCTGGCGAAAAAACGCCGGGGCGATACCACTATTACCGAACTTGGCGTCGAGCAGATCCGCCAGCAACTGCCCCTGGCCGTGGCTCGGGTGATGAGCGAAGGCTCACTGTACGACGAAGAACTGGCCGCGCTGGCGATCAAGCAAGCGGCGGGGGATCTGGTGGAAGCGATCTTCCTGCTGCGGGCCTACCGCACCACGTTGCCACGCTTCAGCCCGAGCCTGGCGATTGATACCTCGGCGATGCAACTCAGTCGGCGCTTGTCGGCGACGTTCAAGGATGTGCCCGGCGGTCAATTATTGGGTCCGACGTTTGACTACACCCATCGCCTGCTGGACTTCGCATTGCTGGCCGAAGGTGAGTATCCGGGGCCGCAGACCACTCCTGGCGCGAGCCTGGAACCTTGCCCGCGAGTGCTGGGATTGTTGGTGAAAGAAGGCCTGATCAAAAACGAGTCCGACAACGAAGGCACCGTCGCCGACATCACCCGCGACCCGCTGGAGTACCCGGCCAATCGGGCCCAACGCCTGCAGGCCCTGGCCCGTGGCGACGAAGGTTTTCTGCTGGCCCTGGGTTACTCGACCCAACGCGGTTACGGCCGTAATCACCCGTTTGCCGGGGAAATTCGCATCGGCGACGTGGAGGTGTGGATCGAGCCCGAAGAGCTGGGTTTCGCCATCTGCCTGGGCAGCATCGAAGTGACCGAGTGCGAGATGGTCAATCAGTTCGTTGGCTCGGCCACGGAGCTGGCGCAGTTCACCCGCGGCTACGGTTTGGCTTTCGGTCACGCCGAGCGCAAGGCCATGGGCATGGCGCTGGTGGACCGCTCGTTGCGGGCCGAGGAGTTCAACGAAGAAATCGTCTCACCGGCGCAGCGCGAAGAGTTTGTGCTGGCCCACTGCGACAACGTCGAGGCCGCAGGTTTTGTCTCGCACCTCAAATTGCCTCACTACGTGGACTTCCAGTCCGAGCTGGAGCTGATCCGCAAACTGCGCCAACCGGCCGAGGGCACCCGCCATGAATGACCTGACCCAGACACCCGCGCGTGACCCGGCGTACAACTTCGCCTACCTCGACGAACAGACCAAACGCATGATCCGCCGCGCCTTGCTCAAGGCCGTGGCGATCCCCGGTTACCAGGTGCCATTCGGCGGGCGCGAGATGCCGTTACCTTATGGCTGGGGCACCGGCGGCATGCAATTGACCGCCGCGATTTTGGGTGCTGACGACGTGCTTAAGGTCATCGACCAAGGCGCCGATGACACCACCAACGCGGTCTCCATTCGCCGCTTCTTCGCCCGCACCGCTGGCGTCGCCACCACCGAAAGCACGCCGGACGCGACGGTGATCCAGACCCGCCACCGCATCCCGGAAACCCCGTTGCAGGCCGATCAGATCATGGTTTATCAGGTGCCGATTCCGGAGCCGCTGCGCTTTATCGAACCCTCGGAAACCGAGACCCGCACCATGCACGCCCTCAACGATTACGGGGTGATGCACGTAAAACTCTACGAGGACATCGCCACCTTCGGCCATATCGCCACCAGCTACGCCTACCCGGTGATGGTCGACGAACGCTACGTGATGGACCCGTCTCCGATCCCCAAATTCGACAACCCGAAACTCGACATGAGCCCGGCGCTGATGCTGTTTGGCGCAGGTCGGGAAAAGCGTTTGTACGCGGTGCCGCCGTACACCCAAGTCACCAGCCTCGACTTTGAGGATCACCCGTTTGAGGTGCAGAAGTGGGAGCAGTGCTGCGCCATTTGCGCCAGCCGCGATTCCTTCCTCGATGAGCTGATTCTCGACGACGCCGGTACCCAGAGTTTTGTCTGTTCCGACACCTGGTACTGCGCCCAACGGGTCAAGGAGAGCAACCAATGAATCAACCCATGATGAAACCACAACCTGTCGAACCCCTGTTGCAAGTGCGCGATTTGTCGCTGCTGTATGGCCCGCAAAAGGGCTGCCAGGGCGTGAGCTTCGACCTGTATCCCGGCGAAGTGCTGGGGATTGTCGGCGAGTCCGGCTCGGGGAAATCCACCTTGCTCTCGCTGCTCAGCGGGCGCTTGCCGCCGCAGGCCGGGAGCATTGCCTATCGCTTAAAAGAGAGCCGCGGCAAGGGCGGCGAATGGCTCGACTTGTACAGCGCCAGTGAAGCTGAGCGGCGTACTTTGCTGCGTACCGAATGGGGCTTCGTCGAACAAAATCCACGGGACGGCCTGCGCATGGGCGTCTCGGCTGGCGCCAACATCGGCGAGCGCCTGATGGCACAAGGCGTGCGCAATTACCAGCAACTGCGGGGCGCCGGCCTCGACTGGCTGAGCCAGGTTGAAATCGACCCGCTGCGCATCGACGACTTGCCCCGGACATTCTCCGGCGGTATGCAACAACGCCTGCAAATCGCCCGCAACCTCGTTTCGAGCCCGCGCCTGGTGTTTATGGACGAACCCACCGGCGGCCTCGACGTTTCTGTGCAGGCGCGCTTGCTCGACCTGCTGCGTGGCCTGGTGCGCGAGCTGGACCTGGCGGTGGTGATTGTCACCCACGACCTGGCGGTGGCGCGTCTGCTGGCCGACCGCTTGATGGTGATGCGCCGCTCACGGGTGGTGGAAACCGGGCTGACGGACCAGATCCTTGATGATCCGCAGCACCCTTACTCTCAACTGCTGGTGTCTTCGGTACTGCAGCCATGATGAACGCCTTGATCGAGGTCCGTGACCTCTCGAAAACCTTCACTTTGCACCAGCAAAACGGCGTGGTCCTCAACGTGCTGCGCGGGGTGAATTTCAGCGTAAAGAGTGGCGAATGCCTGGTGCTGCACGGCCAGTCCGGCGCCGGTAAAAGCACCTTGCTGCGCACCTTGTACGGCAACTACCTGCCGGCTGGCGGCAGCATCCGTGTGCAGCATGCCGGTGCGTGGCTGGAGCTGGTGGGCGCCGCACCTCGGGACATTCTCCAGGTGCGCCAGCAGACCCTCGGCTACGTCAGCCAGTTCTTGCGGGTGATCCCTCGGGTGGCGTGCCTGGATGTGGTGATGGAGCCAGCCCTGGCCCGTGGCTGGTCCACGTCGTTGGCGCGCTCGCGTGCCGAGTTATTGCTCACTCGCCTGAACATCCCCGAGCGCCTGTGGCAGCTGGCACCAGGCACCTTCTCCGGTGGCGAGCAGCAGCGGGTCAACATAGCTCGCGGCTTCATGGTGGAGTGGCCAGTGATGCTGCTGGACGAACCCACCGCGTCCCTGGACGACAGCAATCGCCAGGTGGTGCTGGAACTGATGAATGAAGCCAAGGCTGGCGGCGCTGCGCTGATCGGCATCTTCCATGACCGCGCCGCCCGTGAAGCAGTGGCCGACCGTCATTTAGATATGACCCCCACCGCCGTCGCCGAAGAGGAATACGCCCATGCTCGCTGAACAGATCCTCAGCAATGCTCGCTTGGTCAGCGCTGACCGGGTGTTCCTCGGCTCCCTGGTGCTGCGTGACGGGGTGATTGTCGACATCGCCGAAGGCCGCAGCCAGTTGCCTCAGGCCCAGGATTTGAATGGCGATTTCCTGTTGCCGGGGCTGGTGGAATTGCACACCGATAACCTGGAAAAACACATGACCCCGCGTCCCGGCGTGGACTGGCCATCCACCTCGGCGGTGCTCAGCCACGACGCGCAGATCATCGCCGCCGGCATCACCACGGTATTCGACGCGGTGTCCATCGGCGACGTCAATCCCAAGGGCAACCGCATGCAGAAACTGCCGGCGATGCTCGACGCCATTGCCTCGGCTGAAAGCGCCGGCCTGACCCGCGCCGAACACCGGCTGCACCTGCGCTGCGAGCTGTGCCATCCCGATACGTTGAGTGTGTTCCGCGACCTGGTGGAAAACCCGCTGGTGCAACTGGTGTCGGTGATGGACCACTCGCCGGGCCAGCGCCAGTTCGTGCTGCAATCCAAGTACCGTGAGTACTACATGGGCAAGTACCATTTGAACGACGAGACGATGGACGCCTTCATCATCCTGCAAATGGCCAACTCACGGGAGTACAGCGACCGCTACCGCGCCGCCATCGTCGAGCATTGCCTGGCTCGCGGCCTGTCGGTGGCCAGCCATGACGACGCCACGCTGGCCCATGTCGAGGAATCGGCACGCTACGGCATGACCATCGCTGAATTCCCCACCACCCTCGAAGCGGCCCGTGGCTGCCAGCAAGTGGGCATGAAGGTGCTGATGGGCGCACCGAACATTGTGCGCGGCGGTTCCCACTCGGGTAATGTGGCCGCCGCTGGCCTGGCCGCCGAGGGATTGCTGGATATACTTTCCAGTGACTACTACCCGGCCAGTCTGCTGCAAGCGGCCTTTGCACTGGCCGCGCTGGACAACGACTGCGATCTGCCCCAGGCGGTCAAGATGATCAGCCTGGCGCCTGCACGAGCGGCAGGCTTGAGCGATCGCGGCGAAATTGCCATTGGCCTGCGGGCAGACCTGGTGCAAGCCAGGACGCAAGACGGGCTGCCAGTGGTCCAACAAGTCTGGCGACAAGCGAAGAGGGTGTTTTGATGGCAGGCAGGTTGATCTATCTCATCGGACCATCGGGTTCGGGCAAGGACAGCCTGCTGGATGCCGCGCGAACGCGGTTGGCCGAACGCGGCTGCCGCATCGTGCGCCGCGTCATCACCCGCTCGGCAGAAGCCGTGGGTGAAGCCGCCCAAGGCGTCAGCCCTGAACAGTTCACTGCCCTTGAAGCCGAGGGCGCGTTTGCCCTCAGTTGGCACGCCAACGGTTTGTCTTACGGCATCCCACGGGAGATCGACGATTGGCTGACGGCGGGGGAGGACGTGCTGGTCAACGGCTCTCGTGCTCATCTGGCGCAAACCCGGCTACGTTATCCGACGCTGCTGGTGGTGTTGCTGACGGTTGATCAAGCGGTATTGCGCCAGCGTTTGCTGGCGCGGGGGCGCGAATCCCTGGCCGACATTGACGAGCGGCTGGCGCGTAATACCCGATTCAGTGAGGGCTTGATCGCTGCACCGGGGGTGTTCCTGCTCGATAATTCCGGCCAGTTGGACCACACGGTCGAGCGCCTGCTGGGCTGCCTCGACGGACAGCCCGCATGCGCCTGACCCTGCTGGGCACCGGCGACGCCCGCCAAGTCCCGGTTTATGGCTGCGAATGCGCCGCCTGCGGTCTTGCCGGCAGCGATGAAAGCCTGCGTCGCCGGCCGTGCAGCGCGCTGATCGAATGCGGTGACCAGCGTTGGCTGATCGACAGCGGTTTGCCCGACCTCACCGAACGCTTCCCGCCACGCAGCTTCAACGGGATTTTCCAGACGCATTACCATGCCGATCACGCCCAAGGCCTGCTGCATCTGCGCTGGGGCCACGGGCTGGTGATTCCGGTGCATGGGCCGATGGATTCGCAAGGCCTGTCCGATCTCTACAAACACCCCGGCATCCTCGATTTCAGCCAGCCGTTTGCCGAATTTGAAGCCCGCCAGTTTGGTGAGCTGACCGTCACCGCGTTGCCGCTGCAACACTCCAAACCGACCCTTGGTTATCTGCTTGAAGGGGAAGGCCGCCGCATCGCCTATCTGACCGACACTGTTGGCTTGCCACCCGCCACTAGCGCCTGGCTACAGCGTGCGCCCCTGGATGTGCTGGTGCTCGACTGCTCCATGCCGCCGCAACCCCTGGCGCCGCGTAATCACAATGATCTGACGCTGGCGTTGCAGTGCGTTGATGAAGTGGGTGCGCAACTGGGGGTATTGACCCATGTGGGGCATACCCTGGATGCCTGGTTGTTGCAGCATCGAAGTGAGTTGCCGCGCCACGTGACGGTCGGGTGGGATGGACGGGTGGTTTAGCCGCACGCCTCAACTCCAAACCTGCCGGCCAACTCCAGTTTTAAATAAATCGTCCCTCCTTTATCAGCGCCATTTTAACAATCAGTAAAACAGCCGCCAGTCGGTCTGATGATTTCTGTGCTTGAGTAAAGGTAACTCTAGGGTTGCTTTTATTCGGCCGGAAGCAAGGAGGCTGTGGTGCAAAGCAGGCTATTGATAAAGGAGTTGCAAGAGGCAGGCTGGGTGCTGGATCGGGTCACGGGCAGTCATCATGTTTTCACCCGCCGCTATAGCCCGTACACGATACCGGTGCCCCATCCCAAGAAGGATCTTCCCTTGGGTACCGTCAGGAGTATCAGGAAGCACGCCGGGTTGTTTTCGTTTTAGGTCGGTTTTTCAGGAGGTTTTTCATGCAATACCCAATCTGTATCGAATGGGGCGACGATCATATCGCCACCGGTATTCAGATCCCCGATATCCCAGGTGCGGTAACGGCCGGGGACAGTTTTGAAGAGGCTTACAACGCCGCAATTGAAGTGGCGCACATCATGCTGCAAGAGATCGCCGCAGAAGGCCGGGCCATTCCCATGCCGACGTCGGTTGCCGCGCACCACAGCAATGAGCAATACGCGGGGATGGGCTGGGGGATGCTGGAGTTGGATATCACGCCTTATCTGGGCAAGACCGAAAAGGTCAACGTGACCTTGCCCGGTTATGTCATCCAGCGCATTGACCGGTATGTGCGTGAGCATAAGGTCAAAAGCCGCTCGTCATTTCTGGCGGATGCGGCGTTGGAGAAGTTGGTTCGGTTGTAAGGGCTTACGCCGCCGCTACAACCCCTTGCCTGGAGGCACTCAAAAACCGCAACAGCGCTACCAGCGGGAACGCACTGCCCACCAGCACCACCCCCAGCCAGCCGCCATGTTCATACACGCTGCTGGCAATCGCCGAGCCGAAGGCGCCGCCGATGAAGATGCTGGTCATGTACAGCGCATTCAGGCGGCTGCGGCTGTTGGCGTCGAGGGCGTAGATGGCGCGTTGGCCGAGGACCATGTTCATCTGCACGCAGAAGTCCAGGACCACACCCGTCACCGCCAAGCCAATCACGCTGTAGATCGGGTGTACGAAGGCTGGCAGGAAGCTCAACGCGGCAAACACCATCGCCAGCAGCGAGGCCCGGTGGGTGTGGCCGGCATCCGCCAGGCGGCCGCTGATGGGGGCGGCGATGGCGCCCAGGGCACCGACCAGGGCGAACAGGGCGATCTGGCTTTGGGTCAGGCCGTGGTTGCGTGAGAGTTCCAGGGGCACTGCGGTCCAGAACAGGCTGAACGTGGCAAACATGCACCCCTGGTAGAACGCCCGCTGACGTAGCAGCGGTTGCTGGCGCAGCAAGGTGCCCAGGGAGCGCAGCAACTGGCCATAGCTGGCAGAGTGATCCGGTTGGCGCTTGGGCACGGTCAACAGCAGCACGACGCTGATGGCGGCCATCAGTGCGGCGGCCACGATGAACATCGCGCGCCAGCCGAAGTGATCGGCCACCACGCTGGACACCGGCCGTGCCAGCAAAATGCCCAACAGCAGGCCGCCCATAATGCTACCGACTACCCGGCCACGGGACTCGGCCGGCGCCAGGTGTGCGGCCAATGGAATCAGGATTTGCACCGACACGGAGCTGAAGCCGATCAGCAGCGACACCAGCAGGAACAGGTTCGGCTGTTCGGTGAACGCCGCGCCCAGCAGGCTGGCAATGGCCACCACGGTGGTGATGATCATCAGCCGGCGGTTTTCCAGCAGGTCGCCCAGGGGAACCAGAAAGAACAGGCCCAAGGCGTAACCGACTTGGGTCAGGGACACGATCAGGCTGGCCATGGCCGGCGTCAGGCCGATGTCCGGGGCGATCAGCTCGATGATCGGTTGTGCGTAGTAGATGTTGGCGACGATGGCGCCGCAACAGAACGCAAACAGCATCACCATGCCTCGGGTCATGGTGTTTGTACTTTGCGAAGTAGCGTTCATGGCGTTCTCATAAAAGCGAAGGAAAGTGGCGTGCGAGAATAAAGACAAGGATCAGGCGGGAGTAGGCTGTTTACGGTGATAACACTCATGCCGGGTATTAATGACTGAAACGTTAACTTTCGGGCCGAATGTCAATGATACATTTAGTTGCAACTGCAAAAACAGGAAGTCGACGGCCATGAAGGCCGGACGTTGACCGTCAAATACAAGGGCAGTGAGCAGAAGATCGTCGTGCCGGATGATGTGCCGACCGTCAACCTGGAACCGGGTGATCGGAGTTTGTTGAAGGCGGGGGTCAAGGTGGTGTTGTTTGCGTCACAGGGGGTAGACGCAACCATTACCGCGCAGGCTGTTTTGGCAGGCAAGGATGGCGTGACGCCGCCGATGTAACTGCCTGGCGCAGAAGAAGTGTGGGAGCTGGCAAGCCAGCCCCCACACTTGTCTGTATTTCTTCAGTTAGAGCGGATTACTGCCCGGTGTAGATCTGATCAAACACCCCACCATCATTGAAGTGGGTTTTCTGCACATCGCGCCAGTTGCCGAAGGTCTTCTCAACCGACAAAAAGTCGACTTTCGGGAAGCGGTCGGTGTACTTGGCCAGCACTGCCGGGTCACGTGGACGCAGGTAGTTGTTGGCGGCGATTTCCTGGCCTTCTGGCGACCACAGGTACTTCAGGTATTCCTCGGCAGCGGCGCGAGTGCCTTTCTTGTCGACGACTTTGTCGACCACCGACACTGGCGGCTCGGCTTCGGCGGAGACGCTTGGGTAGATCACTTCGAACTGATCACGGCCGAATTCACGGGCGATCATTTCCGCTTCGTTTTCAAAGGTCACCAGCACGTCGCCGATCTGGTTGGTCATGAAGGTGGTGGTGGCTGCACGGCCGCCGGTGTCGAGCACTGGCGCTTGTTTGAACAGCTTGCCGACAAAGGCCTTGGCCTTGTTCTCGTCACCGCCGTTTTTCAGCACGTAACCCCAGGCCGACAGGTAGGTGTAGCGGCCGTTGCCGGAGGTTTTCGGGTTGGGCACGATCACTTGCACGCCATCCTTGAGCAGGTCCGGCCAATCTTTCAGGGCCTTGGGGTTGCCCTTGCGCACGATAAACACGGTGGCGGAGGTGAACGGCGCGCTGTTGTTCGGCAGGCGGGTGACCCAGTTGTCCGGCACCAGTTTGCCGTGGTCTGCGAGGGCGTTGATGTCGGTGGCCATATTCATGGTGATGACGTCAGCCGGCAGGCCGTCGATCACTGAGCGCGCCTGTTTGCTGGAGCCGCCGAAGGACATCTGCAGGGTAATCTTTTCCTTGTGCTCGGCTTCCCAATGTTTCTGGAAGGCGGCGTTGTAGTCCTTGTAGAAATCGCGCATCACGTCGTAGGAGACGTTGAGCAGGGTGGTCGGTGCAGCCTGGACGACGCCAGCCAGTGCGAGGCCGGCGGCCAGAAGGGAGGCGCTAACGAGTTTTTTCACTGCTCATTCCTTGTTGTAGGGTGAAGTCGACTTGTTAAGTAAGGGCAATATGCCAGCGACTATAGCCGGGGCGGCATAGACGCTTAAAGATTAAAAAGAACTTTGCTTATTCCATTTTTTTGAAAAGGCTATTGCCGCAGCGTGAGCAAAACGCCGCGTTGGGTTCATGGCTGCTTTTCTTGCACACCGGGCAGTCCTGTTGCAGCTGTTCGCCGCGCATGGCGTTGGCAAGTTCCGCGGTGAAAATCCCGGTGGGCACGGCGATGATCGAATAACCGGTGATCATTACCAGCGACGAAATCACCTGGCCCAACGGCGTCTTGGGCACGATGTCGCCAAAGCCCACGGTGGTCAGGGTGACGATCGCCCAATAGATGCCCTTGGGGATGCTGG
This sequence comes from Pseudomonas sp. ANT_H4, assembly GCF_008369295.1. Classification (GTDB taxonomy): domain Bacteria; phylum Pseudomonadota; class Gammaproteobacteria; order Pseudomonadales; family Pseudomonadaceae; genus Aquipseudomonas. Next base: position 76,188 of record NZ_VOBG01000006.1, read on the forward strand.
TAAAACCATGCTCTGGCCCTTCGATCACGTACATCAAGGTGCCAAATACTGTCACCAGGGTGCAGACGCTGAGCAGAAACACCACGATTTTCTGCTTGCTGCCGCGCAGCGCCGACATCAGGTAATTGGCTTGCATGAGGTAGGGGCTGAGCTTGAGCACCCGGAAGATGCGCAGCATGCGGATGATGCGGATGATCAGCAGGAACTGGGCGTCGCTGTAATACAGGGCGAGGATGCCGGGGACGATGGCCAGCAAGTCCACCAGCCCGTAGAGGCTGAAGGCATAGCGCAACGGCTTGGGGGAGCAATACAGCCGCAACACATACTCGATGGCGAAGATGATGGTGAAGCCCCATTCAATGTAGGCCAGCACGCTCGCGTAGTTTTGGTGCACCTCGTCGATGCTGTCGAGGATTATGACCACCAGGCTTGCCAGGATGATCAGCAGCAGGATGCTGTCGAAACGGCGCCCGGCTGCGGTGTCGCTTTGGAAAACCATGACGTAGAGCCGCTGACGCCAGTTGTTGTTGCTGTCCATGGAGGTCGCCTGAATCAATATTCAGCGAAGCCTAGGGGGATTCGAACGGGCTGTCCACGCTGGCCCTTTGTATAACCCTGCGACTGGCGTGCACCAGCCAGCAGGCGAGGATAAATGGCGCGGTCAGGGGGGGCAGATTCAGGGCCGCAAAGCCTGGGGTGAGGACGATTGCCAGGAGGATACCCATCAGTGGCAGCCAGGGTTGGCGACGCTGCTGGCTCAATGCTAAAGCCGCTAGCGCCGGGTTATAGCTGTGCAGGCCAAGCAGGGCGCTGGCGGATTCGTCCAGCAACAGGGCGAGTACCACGCCAGCGCTGGCGCCGATCAATGCCCACAGCGCGACGCGACGATTGGCGAGCAATAGACCGAGCAGGATTAACAGACCAGCCAGGGGTTGATCCAGCAGGATAATTTGCGCAAGTCCTGTAAACGGTGCACTGAGCAATGCCCAAGTGTCGGGTTCACTCCATGCAACAGTCGTTGGCGCAGTAGTGCCTAGCAACAGCCAGCCCAGCCCAACAAAGGGTGCGGTGTAGGCCGGCAGGTCATCGGGATTCGCCGCGCGCTTGAGCCATTGCCGGGTGAGGATCGCACTGAGGCCGCCACAGGCCAGAATCAACGGCGGCAACAGGGCTGACCAGACGAAATGCTGGCTGATCAGTAAACCCAGCAGCACGCCGTTATAGCTGTAGAGTCCGGCTTGGCGTTCGGCCTTGGGATAGCCCCGGCGCTGGGCCGTCAGCAGGCCCGCGACACCGCCCAGCAACGCGCCGCCGAGTAGGCTCGGGGCGCCCGACAGGATCGCCAGCAGGCACAGCAAGCCACATAGAGGATGGCGCTGGAGGAAGATTTGGCTGAAGCCGTTGAGCAGGGCTTCGGCCCAGTCGGGGCAGTGTTGAGGATGGTTGGACATCAGTATTAATCTGGAAAAGGGTGCTGAACCTGTGGCGAGCGGGCTTATTGTGGCGAGCGGGCTTGCCCGCGTTGGGTTGCGTAGCAACCCCAAAGAATTCGCTGGGTTCTTTCAGGCAGAACTCAGTGTCAGGTTCTTGGGCCGCTGCGCACCCCAGCGCGGGCAAGCCCGCTCGCCACAGGGAAAGCCTCTCCACAGGGTGATTAGATCAACGTCTCTATACGCAGCGAGTTGGTCGACCCCGGCTGCCCAAACGGCACCCCCGCGGTAATCACCAACGTATCCCCACGCTTCGCCATCCCTTGTGCCTGGGCAATCTCCAGTGCCGTGGAACACACCTCATCCACCTGCCGCAGCCGATCGTTGACCACCGAATGCACGCCCCAGGCCAGGCTCAAGCGCCGCGCCGTTGACAGGTTTGGTGTCAGGTTGAGGATGGGTACCGATGGCCGCTCCCGAGCCGCCCGCAGGCTGGAGGTGCCGGACTCGCTGTAGTTCACCAGCACCGCCACCGGCAGGATGCTGCTGATACGGCGGATCGCGCAGCTGATGGCGTCCGATACCGTGGCGTCGGCCTTGGGCCGGCTGACGTCCAGTTGCGTCTGGTAATCCGGGCCGTTTTCCACCTGGCGGATGATCTTGCTCATCATCTGCACCGCTTCCAGCGGGTATTCACCGGAGGCGGTTTCTGCCGACAACATCACCGCATCAGCGCCCTCGGCCACGGCGTTGGCCACGTCGGTGACTTCGGCGCGGGTCGGCGCTGGTGAGAAACGCATGGATTCGAGCATCTGCGTGGCCACCACCACGGGCTTACCCAGTTGGCGGCAGGTGGTGATGATGTCTTTCTGGATCTGCGGCACACTCTCAGCCGGCACCTCCACCCCCAGATCCCCTCTGGCGACCATGATCGCGTCGCTCAGTTCGGCGATTTCCTGCAAGCGCTGCACTGCCGAGGGCTTCTCGATCTTGGCCATCAGGAAGGCCTTGTCGCCGATCAGTTCACGGGCTTCGCGGATGTCTTCCGGACGCTGCACAAAGGACAGCGCCACCCAGTCCACCCCCAACTCCAGGCCGAAGCTCAAGTCGCGGCGGTCCTTGGCGGTCAGCGGGCTCAGTTCCAGCAAGGCTTGTGGCACGTTCACGCCTTTGCGGTCCGACAGTTCGCCACCGTTGAGCACGGTGGTGTCGATGGCATCGGCGTACTTGGTGATCACCCGTAAACGCAGCTTGCCGTCATCCAGCAACAGGTCCATGCCGGGCTCCAGGGCCGCGATGATTTCCGGGTGGGGCAGGTTGACCCGACGTTGATCGCCGGGAGTACTGTCCAGATCAAGGCGCAGGGCCTGGCCACGAATCAACTGCACCTTGCCCTCGGCAAAACGCCCGACTCGCAGCTTCGGTCCTTGCAGGTCCATGAGGATGCCGAGGGGATAGTTGAGTTGTTTCTCCACCTCGCGAATCCACTGGTAGCGCAGGGCATGATCGGCGTGATCGCCGTGGCTGAAGTTCAGGCGAAAGATGTTGACCCCAGCTTCCACCAACTCGCGGATGTCATCGATGCCGTGGGTAGCCGGCCCCAGGGTGGCGAGGATTTTGACCTTCTTGTCAGGCGTCATGGTCAGGAGACTCTCTGTCAGGGCTTTCAAGGATCACAATGGCGCGAAAATCGTTGACGTTGGTGCGGGTCGGCTCGGTGATGATCAGCCCGTCGAGCGCGGCGAAGTAACCGTAGCCATTGTTGTTGTCCAGCTCATCGCTGGCGCTCAGGCCCAGGGCTTCGGCACGGGCGTAGCTGCAGGGGGTCATGATCGCCCCGGCATTGTCTTCGGAACCGTCGATGCCATCGGTGTCACCGGCCAGGGCGTAGACACCGGGCAGGCCCTTGAGGCTGTCGGTCAGGCTCAGGAGGAATTCGGCGTTGCGCCCGCCACGGCCATTGCCGCGCACGGTGACGGTGGTTTCGCCGCCGGAAAGAATCACGCACGGCGCCGCCAGCGGCTGGCCGTGCTGGACGATTTGCCGGGCGATACCGGCGTGGACTTTGGCCACGTCCCGCGCTTCGCCTTCCAGGTCGCCGAGGATCAGTGGGCTGAACCCGGCCTGGCGTACTTTTACCGCCACCGCCTCCAGGGATTGTTGCGGGCGGGCGATCAGTTGGAAATGGCTGCGGGCCAGACACGGATCGCCGGGTTTGACGGTTTCCGACTCGGGGTTTTGCAGCCAACTGCGCACCGAGACGGGGGCTTCAATCTGGTAGCGCTTGAGGATCGCCAGGGCCTGTTGCGAGGTGCTTGGGTCGCCGACTGTGGGGCCGGAAGCAATGACCGTGGCCTGGTCGCCCGGCACATCGGAAATCGCGTAGGTATAGATCGTCGCCGGCCAGCATGCCTTGGCCAGGCGCCCGCCCTTGATCGCCGAGAGGTGCTTGCGCACGCAATTCATCTCGCCAATGGTGGCGCCGGATTTGAGCAGGGCCTTGTTGATCGATTGCTTGTCGGCCAGGGTGATACCCGCGGCGGGCAGGGCCAGCAAAGCAGAGCCTCCGCCGGACAACAGAAAGATGACGCGGTCGTCTTCCTCCAGGTTGCTGATCAGTTCCAGCACGCGCTTGGCGACGGCTTGGCCGGCGGCGTCCGGCACTGGGTGGGCGGCTTCGACTACTTCGATTTTTTTGCAGGGTGCGCCGTGGCCGTAGCGGGTGACCACCAGGCCTGAGACTTCACCTTGCCAGCAATTTTCGACAACCTGGGCCATGGCGGCGGCAGCCTTGCCCGCGCCGATGACAATGATGCGGCCGGTGCGGTCGGCGGGCAGATGAGGTTCGAGGACTTGCTGGGGGTGGGCAGCGTCGATGGCTGTGGCAAACAGCTCGCGAAGCAGGTGTTGCGGATCGACCGACATAAGCGGGCTCCCGGGAATTTTTGTTATTAGGGGTGCACAAACTTCAGGCGCAAACACGACCACCTGTAGGCGCGAGGGGGACGCCTAGTTCTTGCTCGCGAAAAACCTGAGGACGCCGGGTTTATTCAGGCACCCAGCGTCATCGTTGACGGCCATCGCGAGCAAGCTAGCGCCTACTCACGAATCGAAAAATTCGCCATATGCTCCAGCCCCTTGATCAGCGCCGAATGGTCCCAGTTGCTACCGCCAATGGCCGCGCAGGTGCTGAACACTTGCTGGGTGCCAGCGGTGTTGGGCAGGTTGATCCCCAACTCTTTCGCACCGGCCAGGGCCAGGTTCAGATCCTTCTGGTGCAGGCTGATGCGAAAGCCCGGATCAAAGGTGCCCTTGATCATCCGCTCGCCATGCACTTCCAGAATCTTCGAGGAGGCAAACCCGCCCATCAGCGCTTCACGCACCTTGGCCGGGTCGGCGCCGTTTTTCGAGGCGAACAACAACGCTTCGGCCACCGCCTGGATGTTCAGGGCAACGATGATCTGGTTGGCCACCTTAGCGGTCTGGCCGTCGCCATTGCTGCCTACCAAGGTGATGTTCTTGCCCATGCTCTGGAACAGCGCCAAGGCCCGTTCAAAGGTTTGTGGCTCGCCACCGACCATGATGCTCAAGGTGCCGGCCTTGGCACCGACTTCACCGCCGGACACTGGGGCGTCGAGGTATTGCGCGCCGGTCTCGTTGATTTTTGCGGCGAAGGCCTTGGTGGCCGTTGGCGAAATCGAGCTCATGTCGATGACGACTTTGTTCGGCCCCAAACCTGCGGCCACCCCGTCGGCGCGGAACAACACGTCGTCGACCTGCGGGGTGTCGGGCACCATGACGATGATGAATTCAGCTTCCTGGGCCACTTGCTGCGGGTTGGCCAGGGCCACGGCACCCGCGGCGATCAGTTCTTCTGGCGCTTTGCCGAAGTGCTCGGAAAGGAACAGTTGATGACCTGCCTTTTGCAGGTTTGCGGCCATGGGCTGGCCCATGATGCCGGTGCCGATAAATCCGATTTTAGCCATGAAGAAATCCTCTTTTTATTCGATGTTGATTGTTCCCATGCGGAGGGCGGGAACGATCAGTTAGATGGCATTGTGGCTTTTCAGCCAACCCAAACCCGCTTCGGTAGTGGTCAACGGCTTGTACTCACAGCCCACCCACCCCTGATAACCAATGCGATCCAAATGTTCAAACAGGAACCGGTAGTTGATCTCACCGGTGCCCGGTTCATTGCGCCCAGGGTTGTCTGCCAGCTGGATATGGTTGATTTCGCCCAGGTGCGCGGTCATGGTCCGGGCCAGGTCGCCTTCCATGATTTGCATGTGATAGATGTCGTATTGCAGGAACAGGTTGGCGCTGCCCACCTGCTCGCGAATCGACAAGGCTTGCGCCGTGTTGTTGAGGTAGAAGCCGGGAATATCGCGAGTGTTGATGGCTTCCATCACCAGCTTGATGCCCACCGCTTGCAGCCTGTCGGCGGCGTATTTGAGGTTGGCGACGAAGGTTGTTTCCAGCGAGACCTCATCGACACCTTGTGGACGAATCCCCGCCAGGCAGTTGATCTGGGTGTTGCCCAGCACTTGGGCGTAGGCGATGGCCAGCCTCACACCGGCGCGGAATTCCTCGACCCGACCCGGATCGCAGGCAATGCCCCGATCGCCCTTGGCCCAGTCACCGGCCGGCAGATTGAACAGCACTTGGGTCAGGCCATTGGCATCCAGTTGCGCCTTGATTTCGGCAGAGCTGAATTCGTAGGGGAACAAGTACTCCACGCCACTGAAGCCGGCGTCGGCAGCCGCTTTGAAGCGGGCAAGGAAGTCCTGTTCAGTGAACAGCATGGACAGGTTGGCAGCAAAACGCGGCATGGCGGTTTCCTCAAAAGCGTCATCGTTCCCGCGGATTACGCGGGAACGAACAATCATTAATCGAGCAGCGAAATCGCGGTGGGTGCGTCATTGCCCACCAGCGCCAGGTCTTCGAATTCATTGACGGCGTTGATCTCGGTGCCCATGGAAATATTGGTCACCCGCTCCAGAATAATCTCAACGATCACCGGCACCTTGAATTCTTCGAGCATTTCCTGGGCGCGGCGCAAGGCCGGCTGGATCTGATCTGGCTCGAATACCCGCAGGGCCTTGCAACCCAGACCTTCGGCGACAGCCACGTGGTCGACGCCATAACCGTTGAGTTCCGGTGCGTTGAGGTTGTCGAAGGACAGCTGCACGCAGTAGTCCATTTCGAAACCGCGCTGGGCCTGGCGAATCAGACCCAGGTAGGAGTTGTTCACGACTACGTGGATATACGGCAGCTTGAACTGCGCGCCCACCGCCAGCTCCTCGATCATGAACTGGAAATCATAGTCGCCGGACAGTGCCACGACCTTGCGGGTCGGGTCAGCCTTGACCACGCCGAGCGCTGCCGGAATGGTCCAGCCCAACGGGCCTGCCTGGCCACAGTTGATCCAGTGCCGAGGCTTGTAGACATGCAGGAACTGCGCGCCGGCAATCTGCGACAGGCCGATGGTGCTGACGTAGCAAGTGTCTTTGCCGAACACCTGGTTCATTTCTTCGTACACCCGTTGCGGCTTGACTGGCACGTTGTCGAAGTGAGTCTTGCGGTGCAGGGTGGCTTTGCGCTGCTGGCAATCGTGGAGCCAGGCGCTGCGGTCCTTGAGCTTGCCGGCGGCTTTCCACTCGCGGGCCACTTCAATAAATAGGGTCAGGGCGCAGCCGGCGTCGGAAACGATGCCCAGGTCCGGGGTGAATACACGGCCGATTTGCATGGGCTCGATATCGACGTGAATGAATTTGCGGCTCTCGGTGTACACCTCCACCGAACCGGTGTGGCGGTTGGCCCAGCGGTTGCCGATGCCCAGCACCACGTCCGATTTCAACATCGTTGCGTTGCCGTAGCGGTGGGAAGTTTGCAGCCCGACCATGCCGACCATCAGCGGGTGGTCGTCGGGGATGGTGCCCCAGCCCATCAGGGTTGGGATCACCGGGATGCCGGTCAATTCGGCGAACTCCACCAGCAGGTCGCTGGCGTCGGCGTTGATCACGCCGCCACCGCTGACCAGCAATGGGCGCTCAGCCTGATCCAGCAGGGCCAAGGCTTTTTCCACCTGGATGCGGGTCGCCAATGGCTTGGTCAGGGGCAGCGGTTGATAGGCGTCGATGTCGAATTCGATCTCGGCCATCTGCACGTCGAACGGCAAGTCGATCAACACCGGGCCGGGGCGGCCGGAGCGCATTTCATGGAACGCTTTCTGGAAGGCATAGGGCACCTGGCCAGGTTCCAGGACAGTGGTCGCCCATTTGGTCACCGGCTTGACGATGCTGGTGATGTCCACGGCCTGGAAGTCTTCCTTGTGCATCCGCGCCCGTGGTGCCTGCCCGGTAATGCACAGGATCGGGATCGAATCGGCTGAGGCGCTGTACAACCCAGTGACCATATCAGTACCGGCTGGCCCCGAAGTGCCGATGCACACACCGATGTTGCCCGCCTTGGTGCGGGTGTAACCCTCGGCCATGTGCGAGGCGCCTTCAACGTGGCGAGCAAGGACGTGATCGATGCCGCCGAGCTTCTGCAAGGCCGAATACAGCGGGTTGATCGCGGCGCCCGGGATGCCAAAGGCCGTGTCGACCCCTTCGCGACGCATCACCAGAACGGCGGCTTCGATTGCTCTCATTTTGCTCATGGTTTTGATGCCTCTTGTGTTTTGTAATTGTATACAAGTGGTATTGAGTCAAAGTGTATTCACGGCGAGCGGCGCAGGTCAATCCATTTTATTCGTTGACCTTTACGTTCGTCGGAAGCCTTTTAGACGGGGTTATTTCGACGCGTGGTGCGTATGTTTGTAAATATTGTATACAAAAAACTAATATATTGTGTTCTATTTGTTTTGTCCGGCTTCTGATCATTCAGAGCCCCACGGCTTTCCCAATAACAAGATAAGGACGGCACCCATGAGCGCTTTAACCTTGAAAGTCGCAGTCAACCTGGCCAGCCAGGCCATCGCCGCAGGCCGCACCATTGCCGCTGCACCACTGACCATCGCGGTGCTCGACAGCGGCGGGCACTTGATCACCCTGCAGCGCGAAGACGGTGCGAGCCTGCTGCGCCCACAGATCGCCATCGGCAAGGCCTGGGGGGCGATTGCCCTGGGCAAGGGCTCGCGGTTGTTGGCGTTGGATGCGCAGCAGCGGCCAGCGTTTATTGCAGCGTTGAACAGCCTGGGGCAGGGCAGCGTGGTGCCGGCGCCGGGAGGGGTGTTGATCAAGGATCGGGATGGGGTGGTGCTGGGGGCGATTGGGATCAGCGGGGATACTTCGGACATCGATGAGCAGTGTGCAATCAGTGCGATCGAGGGGGTAGGATTGCTGGCGGATGCGGGGGTGTCAGCCTGACTTGAGGTGACTGGAAGGGCCCCATCGCGAGCAAGTCGCACCGCCGCTCCCACATGTTGAATGTGTTCACAGATCAAAAATGTGGGAGCGGCGGTGCGACGATTCGACTTGCTCGCGACTGGCGCAGGCGCTGCGGTCCATCAGTCGGGCTCACAGCCCTTGAGCACCAACCGAATAATCGTCTGGGCTGCCGCTTCATAGTCGGCTTCGTCCAGCTTTTCTTTTCCGGTCACCACCGAGATTTGCCAGTCGAAGTCGGCATACGTCTGCGTCGCGGCCCAGATGCTGAACATCAGGTGGTTGGGGTCGATGGCGGCGATCTGTCCGCGATCTACCCAGGTCTGGATGCACGCGATGTTGTGTTTGGCCTGGGCGTTGAGCTGTTCCACCAGGTCGGGGCTCAGGTGTGGCGCGCCGTGCATGATTTCGCTGGCGAAGACCTTGGAGGCGAAGGGCAGGTCGCGCGAGATACAGATTTTCGAGCGGATGTACGCCGTCAACACTTCCTTGGGATCGCAGTCGGGATTGAATGGCGTGGAGGCGGCAAGGATCGGCTCGATGATGCTTTCGAGCACCTCGCGGTAGAGGTTGTCCTTGGACTTGAAGTAGTAATAGACGTTGGGTTTGGGCAGCCCGGCTTTGGCGGCTATGTCACTGGTTTTGGTTGCGGCGAACCCCTTGTCGGCAAACTCCTCGCTGGCAGCCCGCAGGATCAGTTCTTTGTTGCGCTCGCGAATGGTGCTCATAGACCAGGAGTTTCCTTGCCAAGACAGGCGGTTGCGCATGGTAGCACCGGCTATCCGCGAGCCTCAAGAATGTGCCCGCAATGCCTTGCGCCGCGCTATGCTCGCCACTATCCCACATTAAGGACGCCTGATTCATGGCAGGAAGCAGCTTACTAGTACTGATAGACGACATCGCCGCCGTTCTCGACGACGTCGCGCTGATGACAAAAATGGCCGCCAAGAAAACTGCTGGCGTATTGGGCGATGACTTGGCCCTTAACGCCCAGCAAGTTTCCGGTGTACGCGCCGAGCGCGAAATTCCGGTGGTATGGGCGGTAGCCAAGGGCTCGTTTGTCAACAAACTGATCCTGGTGCCTACTGCGTTGCTCATCAGCGCCTTCGTGCCTTGGGCCGTCACGCCGCTATTGATGCTCGGTGGCGCTTACCTGTGTTTCGAAGGCTTTGAGAAACTGGCCCACAAGTTCCTCCACAGCAAGGCTGAAGACCACGCCGAACATGCGCAACTGGTGCAGGCCGTCGCCGATCCGGCCACTGATCTGGTGGCCTTTGAGAAGGACAAGATCAAGGGCGCAATCCGCACTGACTTTATCCTCTCGGCAGAAATCATTGCCATCACCCTGGGCACCGTGGCCGATGCGCCGCTGATGCAGCAAGTCATCGTCTTGTCGGGCATCGCCCTCGTCATGACTGTCGGCGTGTATGGGCTGGTAGCCGGCATCGTCAAGCTCGACGACCTAGGCCTGTGGCTCACCCAAAAGCCCGGCCAGGTGGCCCGCAGTATTGGCGGGGCAATTTTGCGCGCCGCGCCCTACATGATGAAAAGCCTGTCGGTGATCGGCACGGCTGCAATGTTCATGGTCGGCGGCGGCATCCTCACCCATGGTGTGCCGGTGGTGCATCACTGGATTGAAACCGTCAGCCAGAGCACCGGCGGTTTGGCCTGGTTGATGCCGACCTTGCTCAATGCGGTGGCGGGGATTATTGCCGGGGCGGTGGTGTTGGGTGTTGTCAGCGTTGTCGGCAAGACCTGGAAAGCAGTGAAAGCCTAGGACTTCGCCGCAATAAAAAAGGCCATTCAATCGAATGGCCTTTTTTGTGCGCGCTTGCCGTTACTCGGCAATCTGCAACTTGCGCGACTCGGTGTACACGTAGCGCACCTTCTCATACTCAAACGGCGAGTTCATCTGACCGTAGCGGAAGCTGGTCTGGTAGCGCTTGTCGACGGCGCGCAGGGCCCAGATTTCCGGATGGTTTTCGCTGACCTTGGACACATTGAGGAAGTTGATCTGGGATTCGGCGCTGTAGTCCACCAGCAGACCGCCGGTGTCCCGCAGGTTCGACGGGCCGAAAATTGGCAGCACCACATAGGCACCGCCCGGCACGCCATAGAAACCCAGGGTCTGGCCGAAGTCTTCGCTCTGGCGCGGCAGGCCCATGGCGGTGGCAGGGTCCCACAGGCCGGCGATGCCGAGGGTGGTGTTGAGCAGCAGGCGCCCGGTGGTCTCCAGGGAGCGATGGCCCTTGAGCTGCAGCAGGCTGTTCATCAGGTTGGGTACGTCACCCAGGTTGTTGAAGAAATTGCTGACGCCAGTACGCAGGAAACTTGGGGTGACATAGCGGTAACCGTCGACCACCGGCAGGAACACCCATTGGTCGAAGCGGTAGTTGAAGTGGTACACCCGACGGTTCCACGACTCCATCGGGTCGTAGACGTTGAGGGCGTTCAGCGTCGAGCGTTCGAATTCACGCTGGTCCAGGCCAGGGTTGAACTTGAGCTTGCTCAGCGGTTCCTTGAAGCCGTCTTCATCGACCATGGTGGGTGTGTGGGCCTTGCTGTTATCGGCATTGGCGGCGCCTGTGCAGAGTAACGCAGCAATAAGCAGGAGATATTTAGCCACGGAAGAACTCCAGCATAGCGTCGGCGTTGACGCGGTAATTGAGGTTGCCGCAGTGGCCGCCCAGTGGGTAGACGGTCAAGCGATCGCCGAAGGTTTTACGCAGGAAGCCGAGGTCGCCAGGGCCGAGGATTACATCATCGGCGTTGTGCATGACCGCAATTTTCGGGCTGTCGCGCAGGTAATCCTTGAGGGCGTAGAGGCTGACCTGGTCGATCAACTGCAACAGGCTGCCGCCATCGGAACGGGCGCGCCACATCGGGATCACTTGTTCGGTCAGGTAGCAGTCGAAGTCGCATTGCAGCGCACGCTTGAGGAACGGCGTGAGGCTGGTGCCTTCGGTGATTGGGTATTTCGGTGGGATGATCAGGCCGCGGCGGTTGATCAGGTCTGAGGTAAAGGCAATGTCGGCCGCCGAAAAGCGGAACGTGGTGCCGATCAGCATCGCCATTTGTTCGTTGGACAGGTGCTGCTTGGAGTTCTGGAAGTCGTAAAGCAGGGCGTCGTTGAGGTCAATGTAGCCCTTTTGCTGGAAGTAGCGGGTCAGCTTGTTCAGCACCAGTTCATAGAACGTGGTGCTGTTGTTGATGCCCTTGACCTCGGTTTGCACCAGCTTGTCGAGGTTGGTGACCGAGGTGTAGAGGTTGACCGGAGGGTTGAGCAGCAGCACTTTCTTGAAATTGAAGCTGCGCCGGGTCTCGTCCAGCTTACTGACGAATGCTGCGTCCAGGGCCCCCAGGCTGTAGCCGGTGAGGTAGTACTCGGTGACCGGCAGGCGCGGGTGTTGCGCGCGCACGGCTTGCATTACCCGGTACATGTCCTCAGCGTCTTCACTGGTGATGCCCGGTGTGGCGAAGCGCGACGCAGCGCTGATGAAGTCGAAGCTGGTGGGCGACGACAACTGGACCACATGGTAACCGGCCTTGTAATAGAGCTTTTTCAGGTATTCGTTGATGGTGCTGTCGTAGCGCGCACCAGTGCCGGAGATCAGGAAAATCAGCGGCGCGGCATGGTCTTGCTTGGCCATGCGGTAGGTGAGTTTCTTTACCGCCCAGAAGTTGTCGGGCAGGCTGAATTCACGTTCCGGGCGCATCGTCAGGCTGTAGTCAGACTGATCGATCTCGTCATCGGTCGGCAGTTCAGGTCGAAGATGAGGGGGCGTGGTGGCGATGGTCGCTTCGAACGGGTTGGTCAAAGGGTAGCCATAGCTGGCGGGGTCGACATCGACCGCCAGTGCTGACGCACTTAAAAAAAGGCCGCCCAACAGGGCCGCACAGCGTAAGGAACGGAGCATGACTTAATCCCTAAGAGGAAACGTGCTGAATGAAGTTCGCAGGCTATGACCACGGCGTTGCCACCGAAGTGCCAGCCGTCGGCACAAAAAGTCGGTAAAAACAGCGAGAGTCAGAATAATAGTAGCTAGACGATACACTTTGGCACGTTTTGTTGAACACTTATCTGCGTACAAGCCTTGCCAACCGCTACCGGGCGATTAAGCTGGGCGCCGTTTTCGCCTATCGGAGTGCCCCATGTCCCGCCGCTTGCCGCTGATTCTGCTGCTTATTGCCCTACCGTTATGGCTGGCCGCCTGTTATGGGGCTCGTTACGGCTTTATGGAGGACGGGCAGTGGGTCGGCATTTGCGCTGATGAGGCCAGCCGCTGGGAATGCCAGGTGCGCTCGAACCTGGGCCTGATGATTCACTTCAAAGTGATGGGCTGGGCGGCGCTGGTAACGTCGGTGCTGGCGTTTTTTGTGCCGGGGCGTGCCGGGTGGGGCTTGGCGGTGCTGGGATTGGTGTTCGGGTTTGCGGCGTTGGCGTTGTACAACACCACGTTTGCAGTGTTCGCCGTAGTTATTGCCGGATTGCGCTTGGTCAGGGCGCCGCGGGCCGCCGAGTAACCTGTGGCGAGGGGGCAAGCCCCCTCGCCACAGAAGCTTTATTTGCGAACCCGCAAGCAACGCCACAACGCCGCGACCATCAATACACTCACCAGCGCCCAACCCAGGGCCTGCTGGTTCATCAAGCCTTCGCGATACAGCTGAGGCGCAATGCCGGCACCGATGATGAACGCGAGCAAGGCAATCTCCCGACGCGGCCCAGTGACCGGACGCACCAGATACACCAGTGCCGGCAGCAGCAATGCCGCGCTCGGGAAGCTGCGATAGCGCGGGTCAAACACCAGCGCCAGCATCATTACCGCACCGGCAAAGCCAGCCAGCGCCACCAGCCAGCCGGCGCGCTGTTCCAGCCAGTTGAAACTGCGTGCGCGCCAACCTTCACGTGTGCTCAGGGCCAGGGCTGCATGGGCCAGCACCAGCAGGTTCAAGGCCACCAGCAACGCAGCCCAGATCCATTCATCAGTAAAACGCGCGGTGACACGGGTCAACTCGCTCCAGCTACCCATCGAGCAAGCCGCCACCGCGCCCAGCAACGGCAACAGCAGGGCGGCGCGTGTGCTGCGAACGCGCCCGCCCAACACCAGTGTGCCCAACAGGATTATCCCGCCAACGCCCAGCCACATCGGCCAGTACGGCACATTGGTGACCGGCCCGGCCAGCACGCCCTTGTCCTGGCGATCGGCATCAAACAAACCCCAGTAACCGCCCACCGCACCTTCGCTGGCGCGCTTCCATGGCTGGTCAAAGGCTTCGATCAGGTTGTAGTGCCAGCCATTCGATTCGGCCATGGCAACAAAGCCGCGGATGAACTTGGCTTCGTTGACTCGGCTAGGCACGGCGGTTTCGCGCTGGCGGCCTTCGCTCGGCCAACCGGTCTCGCCGATCATCACGTCCTTGGGGGCGAAGCGGTTGCCGAAGGTCTGGCGGATATCGCCGACATGCCGGAGTGCCTGGTCGATCCCCGCCGGGTCATCTTCCCAGTACGGCAGCAAGTGAATGGTCAGGAAATCTACCGCTGGAGCGATTTGCGGGTGTTGTAGCCAGAACTCCCACACATCGGCGTAGGTGACGGGCTGCTTGATCTGGCTCTTGACCCGCTGGATCAGCTTCACCAGCTGGGTGGCGGTGATTTCCTTACGCAGCAGGGTTTCGTTACCGACGATCACCGACGTGACGACGTCGGCGTTGGCATTGGCGGAGGCAATCAGCAGGTCGACTTCCTTGGCGGTATCCACCGGGTTGCTGTTGACCCAGGCGCCGATCATCAGCTTCAAGCCGTGCTTGCGCGCCAGATCCGGCAGGGCTTCAAGGCCGGTCATCGAGTAGGTGCGAATGCATTCAAAGCGGGTGGACAGCAGCGCGAGGTCGGCGTCCATGCGCTCAGGACGCAGTTTGAACGGCTGGTCGAAGGGTGATTGGTCTTTGTCGAACGGTGTATAGGACGCACATTGTAACTTGTGACTGGCGCTGGCGACATCCGGCAGCAGCACCGGTTGGCCGAGGCCGTACCAATAGCCACCGAGGGCAAAGAGGCCCAGCAGCAAGGCGAATAAATAGGGCTGGGCAGGGAAGCGGGCGGTCGCGGGCATGGTCTGGCCGTCTGGGGGCAAAGCCGCGCATCTTACCCGTATTTGGTCGGCGCCAGTGGGGCTGCATAATTTTGACATGCAAAGTTCGGGCGGGATTGTTACCAGGTGTCCTATAACTCGACCTGCTGGCGATGTGATGTCGTTTCCTGCTTACCTGAGGTCGCAGTCAGAGCAGGTCGCTCGTGGCAGCAGGTTGATGATCGAAGTGTCAGCACTCCACTGATGTCGCGACAGCATGATCGATGCGCGTGAAGGGGGCGCGGTGCACCACATAACAATAGGTTGACGTCGCTCGGCATCCGTCGGGCGCAGCACTTTCGGGGAAGTAACGATGAAGATGCGACGACTCTTGGGCGCAGGTGCCGCACTGGTGCTTGCGATGAACTCCACACTGGCCAGCGCCGACAGCAAAACCCTGAGCATCGGCTATGTGGATGGCTGGTCGGACAGTGTCGCTACCACCCACGTGGCGGCAGAAGTGATCAAGCAAAAGCTCGGTTATGACGTGAAACTGCAAGCGGTCGCCACCGGGATCATGTGGCAAGGCGTGGCCACCGGCAAACTCGACGCCATGCTCTCGGCCTGGCTGCCGGTGACCCACGGTGAATACTGGGCTAAAAACAAGGACAAAGTGGTCGACTACGGCCCCAACTTCAAGGACGCCAAGATTGGCTTGATCGTGCCGGAGTATGTCAAGGCCAAGTCCATTGCCGACCTCAAGGATGACACTACCTTCAAGAACAAGATCGTCGGCATCGATGCCGGTTCAGGCGTGATGCTCAAGACCGACGAAGCCATCAAGGCCTATGGCCTGGACTACAAGCTGCAAGCCAGCTCCGGCGCCGCCATGATCGCCGAACTGACCCGTGCCGAAGACAAGCAGGAGTCCATTGCGGTCACCGGCTGGGTGCCACACTGGATGTTCGCCAAGTGGAAACTGCGTTTTCTTGACGATCCAAAAGGGATTTATGGTGCTGCCGAAACTGTGAACAGCATCGGCAGCAAGGGCCTGGAGAAGAAAGCGCCTGAAGTCGTGGCCTTCCTGAAAAAATTCCAGTGGGCCTCCAAGGATGAAATCGGCGAAGTGATGCTGGCCATCCAAGAGGGCGCCAAGCCTGATGCAGCGGCCAAGGATTGGGTCGCCAAGCACCCTGAGCGTGTTGCTGAGTGGACCGCTCCGTAATCAAGCAAGGCGTCTAGTTCGCACTCTGCAAGCCCGTCTGGCGTTTTCGTCAGGCGGGTTTTGTTGTTTCTGGCTTTGCAGCCCGATATTTAATGGTGGCAAAGTTGGCGACAAAGCCCAAGTCGTTCTAATACTAAGGTCGTCTGGAACCTGTCCCGCAGCTGCATAAAGTAGATACGTTCCAACAATAATCTGTGCTGCGAGGATAAAAACAATGAACGACAGCATTTACCTCTCGATTCAAAACAGCCCGCGCTTCAAGGAGCTGGTTAGTAAAAGGGAAAAGTTCGCCTGGATTCTCTCGGCGATCATGCTTGGGCTGTACTCTGGATTCATCCTGTTGATTGCCTATGGGCCACAAATACTGGGGGGCAAGATCAGCCCCGGTTCGTCCATTACCTGGGGAATCCCGATCGGGGTCGGGCTGATTGTTTCAGCTTTCGTCCTCACCGCCATCTATGTACGACGCGCCAACGGCGAATTCGACGAGCTGAACAATGCGATTCTCAAGGAGGCTGCGCAATGATCCGTCGTCTATTGGCTGTATTCGGCGCTTCGGTCTTTGCTCCTGCTGTTTGGGCGGCGGAAGCGTTGACTGGTGAAGTGCATAAACAACCGCTGAACGTTGCAGCGATCCTGATGTTCGTAGCCTTTGTTGGCGCGACGTTGTGCATTACTTACTGGGCGTCCAAGCGTAACAAGTCGGCGGCTGACTACTATGCGGCTGGCGGCAAGATCACCGGGTTCCAGAACGGTTTGGCGATTGCCGGCGACTACATGTCGGCGGCGTCTTTCCTGGGGATTTCCGCGCTGGTGTTCACCTCCGGCTACGACGGCCTGATCTACTCGATCGGCTTCCTGGTGGGCTGGCCGATCATTCTGTTCCTGATCGCCGAGCGCCTGCGTAACCTGGGTAAATACACCTTTGCCGACGTGGCGTCCTATCGCCTCGGGCAAGCCCAGATCCGCAGCCTGTCGGCTTGCGGCTCCCTGGTAGTGGTGGCGTTCTACCTGATCGCGCAGATGGTTGGCGCCGGCAAGCTGATTCAGCTGCTGTTCGGCCTTGATTACCATGTGGCGGTGATCCTGGTGGGTATCCTGATGTGCATGTACGTGCTGTTCGGCGGCATGTTGGCGACCACTTGGGTGCAGATCATCAAGGCGGTGTTGCTGCTGTCCGGTGCCTCGTTCATGGCGCTGATGGTAATGAAACACGTCAACTTCGACTTCAACATGCTGTTTGCTGAGGCGATCAAGGTTCACCCTAAAGGTGAAGCGATCATGAGCCCGGGCGGCCTGGTGAAAGATCCGATTTCGGCATTCTCCCTCGGTCTGGCACTGATGTTCGGTACCGCTGGCCTGCCTCACATTCTGATGCGCTTCTTCACCGTGAGCGATGCCAAGGAAGCTCGCAAGAGCGTGCTGTATGCCACTGGCTTTATCGGCTACTTCTACATCCTGACCTTTATCATCGGCTTCGGCGCGATTCTGCTGGTCAGCACCAACCCGGCCTTCAAGGATGCGGCAGGTGCCTTGTTGGGCGGCAACAACATGGCGGCGGTGCATCTGGCCAACGCGGTGGGTGGCAGCATCTTCCTGGGCTTTATCTCAGCCGTGGCCTTCGCCACTATTCTCGCGGTGGTTGCCGGTTTGACCCTGGCCGGTGCTTCGGCGGTGTCCCATGACCTGTATGCCAGCGTGATCAAGAAAGGCAAGGCCAACGAGAAGGATGAAATTCGCGTCTCGAAGATCACCACCATCGCCCTGGCGGTGCTGGCTATTGGCCTGGGCATCCTGTTCGAAAGCCAGAACATCGCGTTCATGGTCGGTCTGGCGTTCTCCATTGCTGCCAGCTGTAACTTCCCGGTGTTGCTGCTTTCCATGTACTGGAAAAATCTCACCACTCGCGGTGCGATGATTGGTGGCTGGTTGGGTCTGATCAGTGCCGTTGGCCTGATGGTCCTTGGTCCAACCATCTGGGTCTCGATCCTGCACCATGAAAAAGCCATCTTCCCTTACGAGTATCCAGCACTGTTCTCTATGATCATTGCGTTCGTCGGGATCTGGTTCTTCTCCATCACCGACAAGTCGGCGGCAGCGGAAAAAGAGCGGGCGCTGTTCTACCCGCAGTTCGTGCGTTCGCAGACCGGTCTGGGGGCGAGTGGGGCGGTTTCTCACTAAGGGTTGTCGAAAGACAGCTACATAAGCTGCACCCATAAAAATGCCCCGGTCGAGAGATCGGGGCATTTTTTATGGGTGGTTAATTTGTGGTAGCCGGGCTTTTTGTGGCGAGGGGGCTTGCCCCGCAGGACTGCGAAGCAGCCCCAGAAGGAAGGTTGCGGTTTTCAGGGATAACACAGCGCCTGTTTTGGGGTTGCTGCACAGCCCCGCGGGGGCAAGCTCCGTCGCCACAATTGTCCCCCAACACAAATCCTGCACAAAAAAATACGGCCTCCAAGAGGAGGCCGTATTCGGTGCAGCTAAGCGGTTATCGCAAGACACTGCTTATTTGCGGTCTTCCAGCTTGGAGATATCACGCTGCTCGTAGCCGGTGTACAGCTGGCGCGGACGGCCAATCTTGTACGGGCTGGAGAGCATTTCTTTCCAGTGGGAGATCCAGCCCACGGTCCGCGCCAGGGCGAAGATCACGGTGAACATGCTGGTTGGAATGCCGATGGCCTTGAGGATGATCCCGGAGTAGAAGTCGACGTTCGGGTACAGCGAGCGTTCGATGAAGTACGGGTCGGTCAGGGCGATCTCTTCCAGGCGCATGGCCAGTTGGAGTTGCGGATCGTTGTTGATCCCCAGTTCCTTCAGTACTTCGTCGCAGGTCTTCTTCATCACAGTGGCGCGCGGGTCGCGGTTCTTGTAGACCCGGTGACCGAAGCCCATCAACTTGAACGGATCGTTCTTGTCCTTGGCCTTGGCGATGAACTTGTCGATGTTCGACACATCGCCGATTTCATCGAGCATGCTCAATACGGCTTCGTTCGCGCCGCCGTGGGCAGGGCCCCACAGTGCGGCGATACCGGCAGCGATACAGGCGAACGGGTTGGCACCCGAAGAGCCCGCCAGGCGCACGGTAGAAGTCGAGGCGTTCTGTTCGTGGTCGGCGTGGAGGATAAAGATTCGGTCCATTGCCTTGGCCAGCACCGGGCTGATCGGTTTGATCTCGCACGGGGTATTGAACATCATGTGCAGGAAGTTTTCCGCGTACGTCAGGTCGTTGCGCGGGTACATCATGGGTTGGCCCATGGAGTACTTGTAAACCATCGCTGCGAGGGTCGGCATCTTGGCAACCAGGCGGATCGCGGAAATTTCGCGATGCTGCGGGTTATTGATGTCCAGGGAGTCGTGGTAGAAGGCCGACAGGGCGCCAACCACGCCGCACATGACGGCCATCGGGTGGGCGTCGCGGCGAAAGCCATTGAAGAATGTCTTCAACTGCTCATGCACCATGGTGTGATTCTTCACGGTGCTGACGAACTGGGCTTTCTGCTCGGCTGTTGGCAATTCGCCATTTAGCAGCAGGTAGCAGGTTTCCAGGTAGTCCGACTTCTCGGCCAACTGTTCGATCGGGTAGCCCCGATGTAGCAGGATGCCATTATCACCATCAATATAGGTGATCTTCGACTCGCAAGAAGCGGTCGACATGAAGCCTGGGTCGAATGTAAAACGGCCCGTGGCCGTCAGGCCCCGTACGTCGATAACATCAGGACCAACGGTGCCGGTTAAAATGGGCAGCTCGACGGGGGCTGCGCCCTCGATGATCAACTGCGCTTTTTTGTCAGCCATGTGGCCTCCTATTTATGCTTCAAATCATCAGACAGACCCCCCACGCAGGGCCCGCACCACTATAGTGAGATAAATTCGAATGTCAATTTGCCTAAAGTCTTGCTCCAGAAGGCTTTAACCGTACTTTTTCCTCGAAATTACCTGCCGTTTACGCCTTTTATCCCAACAGCGCAATCAGCTATTAGGGTGAGGTGCGCGCGTTGTCATTAGTTGCCTAACTGTCTATACTCGACCACCGACCGCCAAGGGCTTTTGGGCTTGTTTTCATTGGGGGTCGCACTCCCTGGGTGGTGCTTACCTGACCAGTGCTCCCCCCAACAACTTTGCCCTGATTGTTAGGGGCTCTTCAGTGTGAAAAAAAGCCGTGAATAGCCAACGACCTGTAAACCTAGACCTAAGGACCATCAAACTCCCCATCACCGGCGTGACGTCATTCCTGCACCGTGTTTCCGGCATCATCCTGTTTCTCGGCCTGGGCATCATGCTTTATGCATTGAGCAAATCCCTGGGTTCGGAAGAGGGATACGCCGAGGTGAAGGCATGTATGACCAGTCCGCTGGCCAAGTTCGTGGCGTGGGGCCTCCTGTCCGCTTTGCTGTATCACCTGGTGGCCGGTGTTCGCCACTTGATCATGGACATGGGTATCGGTGAGACGCTGGAAGGCGGCAAGCTGGGCTCGAAAATCGTTATCGCCATTTCCTTGGTGATGATCGTTCTGGCGGGAGTTTGGATATGGTAACCAGCGTTACGAACCTGTCGCGTTCGGGCCTCTATGACTGGATGGCGCAGCGTGTGTCTGCGGTCGTTCTCGCGGCTTATTTCATCTTCCTGATCGGATATCTCGTTGCCAATCCGGGTATCGACTATGCCCAATGGCACGGCCTGTTCTCCCACAGCGGGATGCGTATCTTCAGTCTGCTGGCCCTTGTGGCCCTGGGCGCTCACGCCTGGGTCGGCATGTGGACCATCGCGACCGACTACCTGACGCCGATGGCGCTGGGCAAGTCCGCGACTGCAGTACGTTTCCTCTTCCAGGCAGTATGCGGCGTCGCGATGTTCGCTTACTTCGTCTGGGGTGTGCAGATTCTTTGGGGTATCTGATTCATGGCTAACACAGTTAATACACTTTCATTCGATGCCATCATCATTGGTGGCGGCGGTGCCGGCATGCGTGCTGCGCTGCAACTGGCCCAGGGCGGTCACAAGACTGCCGTGATCACCAAGGTGTTCCCGACCCGTTCCCATACCGTTTCGGCCCAGGGTGGCATCACCTGCGCCATCGCCTCCGCCGATCCAAACGATGACTGGCGCTGGCACATGTACGATACCGTCAAGGGTTCCGACTATATCGGTGACCAGGACGCTATCGAATACATGTGTTCCGTAGGCCCGGAAGCGGTCTTCGAACTGGAGCACATGGGTCTGCCGTTCTCCCGTACCGAACAGGGCCGCATCTACCAGCGTCCGTTCGGCGGTCAGTCGAAAGATTTCGGTAAAGGTGGCCAGGCCGCCCGTACCTGCGCTGCAGCCGACCGTACCGGTCACGCGCTGTTGCACACCCTGTATCAAGCCAACCTGAAGGCAGGCACCGTATTCCTCAACGAATACTACGGCGTCGACCTGGTGAAGAACGAAGATGGTGCCTTTGTCGGCATGATCGTCATCTGCATCGAAACCGGCGAAACCTCCTATGTACGCGCCAACGCCACCGTATTGGCGACCGGCGGTGCAGGCCGGATCTACTCGTCCACCACCAACGCCCTGATCAACACCGGTGACGGTATCGGCATGGCCCTGCGTGCAGGCGTTCCGGTACAAGACATCGAAATGTGGCAGTTCCACCCGACTGGCATCGCCGGCGCCGGTGTACTGGTGACCGAAGGTTGCCGTGGTGAAGGTGGTTACCTGATCAACAAGAACGGCGAGCGCTTCATGGAGCGTTATGCTCCTAACGCCAAGGACCTTGCCGGTCGTGACGTTGTAGCCCGTTCCATGGTTAAAGAGATCATCGCCGGCAACGGCTGTGGTCCTGATGGCGACCACGTGATGTTGAAACTCGATCACCTCGGTGAAGAAGTACTGCACAGCCGTCTGCCGGGCATCATGGAGCTGTCCAAAACCTTCGCCCACGTCGATCCGGCTGTTGCGCCGATCCCGGTTGTTCCAACCTGCCACTATATGATGGGCGGTGTTGCCACCAACATTCACGGCCAGGCGATCACCCAGGACGCCGATGGCGTTGATCAGATCATTCCTGGTCTGTTCGCCGTAGGTGAAGTGGCGTGCGTATCGGTTCACGGCGCCAACCGTCTGGGTGGCAACTCGCTGCTCGACCTGGTGGTGTTCGGTCGTGCTGCCGGCCTGTTCCTGGAGCAGACTCTCAAGGAAGGCGTCGATTACACACGTGCTCGCCAGTCCGACATCGACGCTGCCCTGGCACGTCTCGATGGCCTGAACTCGCGCACTGACGGTGAAGACGTTGCTACCCTGCGTAAAGAGCTGCAAAGCTGCATGCAGAACTACTTCGGTGTGTTCCGTACCGGCGAATACATGCAGAAGGGTATCGCCCAGCTCGCTGATCTGCGTGGCCGTATCGCCAACGTCAAGATCAACGACAAGAGTCAGGCGTTCAACACCGCTCGTATCGAAGCCCTTGAATTGCAGAACCTGCTGGAAGTGGCTGAAGCAACTGCCATCGCCGCAGAAGTTCGCAAAGAGTCCCGCGGCGCTCACGCCCGTGAAGACTTCGAAGAGCGCGACGACGTTAACTGGCTATGCCACACCCTGTACTTCC
Source organism: Pseudomonas sp. ANT_H4 (assembly GCF_008369295.1). Classification (GTDB taxonomy): domain Bacteria; phylum Pseudomonadota; class Gammaproteobacteria; order Pseudomonadales; family Pseudomonadaceae; genus Aquipseudomonas. The sequence continues at coordinate 98,891 of NZ_VOBG01000006.1, forward strand.
CGGGTGACAAGCGCGTAACCAAGCGTGCCGTGAACTTCTCGCCAAAAACAGTCCCTACGTTTGAACCAATGATTCGGACTTATTAAGGGTGGCCGCCATGTTGAAAGTCAGTGTTTATCGCTACAACCCTGATCAGGACGCTGCGCCGTTCATGCAGGAATTCCAGGTCAATACCGATGGTAAAGACCTGATGGTGCTGGACGTGCTGGCGCTGGTCAAAGAGCAGGACGAAGGTTTCTCCTATCGTCGCTCTTGCCGTGAAGGTGTCTGCGGTTCCGACGGCATGAACATCAACGGCAAAAACGGCCTGGCGTGCATCACGCCGCTGTCCGCTGTCGTCAAAGGCAACAAGCTGATCGTTCGTCCACTGCCAGGTTTGCCGGTAATCCGTGACCTGGTCGTCGATATGAGCATCTTCTACAAGCAATACGAGAAGGTTAAGCCATTCCTGCAGAACGACACGCCGGCTCCGGCCATCGAGCGTCTGCAGACCCCGCAAGAACGCGAGAAGCTGGACGGTCTGTACGAGTGCATCCTGTGCGCTTGCTGCTCGACTTCCTGCCCGTCCTTCTGGTGGAACCCGGACAAGTTCCTGGGTCCGGCTGCACTGCTGCAAGCGTATCGCTTCCTGGCAGATAGCCGTGACACCCAAACGTCCGAGCGTCTGGCTTCACTGGATGACCCGTTCAGCGTATTCCGCTGCCGCGGGATCATGAACTGCGTCAACGTATGTCCTAAAGGCCTGAACCCGACTAAGGCCATTGGTCACGTACGTAGCATGTTGCTGCAAAGCGGCGTGTAACTGACGTTGTAGTAAAAGCAGAACCGTTGTGCCCGTAGATGCTACGGCGCAGGCTTCAACCGGCGCCGTAGTCTTAACCTGAGCAGCGACTTACAAAGCGCGGCTCTTATTTTGAAGAAATGAGACAAGCAGGGGCATCCGGGTTGGTACCCGGACTATCAGCGTGATCCTAAGTGGCTTGTTTTGGTCGCTGCACTCGGACTTTGCAAGCAGGCTCGGTGTCTTCGCCGGTGGTGTCCCCTAACCGAGGGTGACCAAGCATGCAAGAAAGCGTGATGCAGCGCATGTGGAACAGCGGCTATCTTTCAGGTGGTAACGCTGCCTATGTGGAAGAGCTTTATGAGCTCTACCTGCACGACCCTAACGCTGTGCCAGAAGAATGGCGCACCAAATTTCAGACGTTGCCCGCTGACGGCAACGCTGCCACCGATGTATCGCACTCGACGATTCGCGATCATTTCGTGCTGCTGGCAAAGAACCAGCGCCGCGCCCAGCCGGTTTCCGCCGCAAGCGTGAGCAGTGAGCATGAAAAGAAGCAAGTTGAAGTACTGCGACTGATCCAGGCCTACCGTATGCGTGGCCACCAAGCAGCCCAGCTTGACCCGCTGGGGCTGTGGCAGCGTCCTGCACCTGCAGACCTGTCGATCAATCATTACGGCTTGACCAATGCCGATCTTGATACGACCTTCCGTGCCGGCGACCTGTTCCTCGGCAAGGAGGAAGCGAGCCTACGCGAAATTCACGAAGCGTTGCAGCAGACATATTGCCGCACCATTGGCGCTGAGTTTACGCATATCGTCGATACCGAACAGCGCCACTGGTTCCAGCAGCGTCTGGAAAGCGTGCGCAGCCGTCCGGTGATCTCCTCCGACCTCAAGAGCCACCTGCTTGAGCGCGTCACTGCAGCTGAAGGTCTGGAAAAATACCTGGGTACCAAATACCCGGGTACCAAGCGTTTCGGTTTGGAAGGCGGCGAGAGCCTGATTCCGATGCTCGACGAGTTGATCCAGCGTTCCGGTTCCTACGGCACCAAGGAAATCGTCATCGGCATGGCCCACCGTGGTCGTCTGAACGTGTTGGTTAACACTTTCGGCAAGAATCCGCGCGATCTGTTCGATGAGTTCGAAGGCAAGAAGAAGGTCGAGCTGGGTTCCGGTGACGTTAAATACCACCAGGGCTTCTCGTCCAACGTGATGACCACAGGCGGCGAAGTCCACCTGGCCATGGCGTTCAACCCCTCCCACCTGGAAATTGTTTCGCCAGTGGTCGAGGGTTCTGTGCGTGCCCGTCAGGATCGTCGTAACGATCCGACCGGTGAAAAGGTTCTGCCTATTTCCATCCACGGTGATGCGGCATTCGCCGGTCAAGGCGTGGTCATGGAAACCTTCCAGATGTCGCAGACCCGCGGCTTCAAGACTGGCGGTACCGTTCACATCGTCATCAACAACCAGGTTGGCTTCACCATCAGCAACCCGGAAGACTCGCGTTCCACCGAGTACGCCACTGATGTTGCGAAAATGATCCAGGCGCCGATCCTCCATGTAAATGGTGATGATCCGGAAGCCGTATTGTTCGTGACCCAGTTGGCCATCGACTACCGCATGCAGTTCAAGCGTGACGTGGTAATCGACCTGGTTTGCTACCGCCGTCGCGGTCACAACGAAGCAGATGAGCCGAGCGGCACCCAGCCGTTGATGTACCAGCAAATCGCCAAACAACGCACCACCCGTGAGCTGTACGCCGAGCGCCTGACCCTGGCCGGTGTGGTAGATGATGCGCGTGTTCAAGGCAAAATCGACGAGTACCGCAACGCGCTGGACAACGGTCTGCATGTTGTAAAAAGCCTGGTCAAGGAACCGAACAAAGAGCTGTTCGTTGACTGGCGTCCGTACCTGGGTCACGCCTGGACTGCGCGTCACGACACCACGTTTGATCTGAAGACCTTGCAGGAATTGTCCGCCAAGCTGCTGGAAATCCCGGATGGCTTTGTAGTTCAGCGTCAAGTATCGAAGATCTACGAAGACCGTCAGAAAATGCAAGCCGGTGGCCTGCCGATCAACTGGGGTTATGCCGAAACCATGGCATACGCGACCCTGGCGTTTGAAGGTCACCCGATTCGCATGACCGGCCAGGACATCGGCCGTGGTACGTTCTCGCACCGTCACGCGGTGTTGCACAACCAGAAAGACGCGGGCACCTACATCCCGTTGCAAAACCTGTACAAGGGCCAACCACGTTTCGACCTGTACGATTCGTTCCTGTCCGAAGAAGCGGTACTGGCGTTCGAATATGGTTACTCGACCACCACGCCTGAGGCGCTGGTGATCTGGGAAGCCCAGTTCGGCGATTTCGCCAACGGTGCCCAGGTGGTTATCGACCAGTTCATCACCAGCGGCGAGCACAAATGGGGCCGTCTCTGCGGTCTGACCATGCTGCTGCCGCACGGTTATGAGGGTCAGGGTCCGGAGCACTCTTCGGCTCGCCTGGAGCGTTACCTGCAGATGTGCGCCGAGCACAACATTCAGGTGTGTGTACCGACTACGCCGGCTCAGATCTACCACTTGCTGCGACGCCAGGTGATTCGTCCCCTGCGTAAACCACTGGTAGTCCTGACTCCAAAGTCGCTGTTGCGTCATAAATTGGCCATCTCGACCCTGGAAGATCTGGCCGAAGGTTCGTTCCAGACCGTTATTCCGGAAATCGATGCCCATGACCCGAAAAAGGTCACGCGTATCGTACTGGCGAGCGGCAAGGTCTACTACGACCTGCTGGAAAAACGCCGTGCCGAAGGTCGTGACGACATCGCCATCGTGCGTCTTGAGCAGCTGTACCCATTCCCTGAGGACGACTTGATTGAAGTCCTGGCTCGTTACTCCAACCTCAAACATATCGTTTGGTGTCAGGAAGAGCCGATGAACCAGGGTGCTTGGTACTGCAGCCAGCATCACATGCGCCGCATCATTGGCGGTCACGACAAGTCGCTCGTACTTGAGTACGCGGGCCGTGACGCTTCTGCTGCACCTGCTTGTGGTTATGCATCGATGCACGCCGAGCAGCAGGCAAAACTGCTGCAAGATGCTTTCACTGTTTAACGCCTTCGCGCTGACTGAAACCGAATTTTAAGGACCCACAGATAATGGCTATCGAAATCAAAGCCCCGTCATTCCCGGAATCGGTTGCCGATGGCACCGTTGCCACCTGGCACAAGAAACCAGGTGACGCTGTCAAGCGTGACGACTTGATCGTTGACATCGAAACCGACAAGGTTGTGCTGGAAGTGTTGGCCGAAGCCGACGGCGTCCTGGGCGCTATCGTTGCCAATGAAGGCGACACCGTTCTGTCCAACCAGGTACTGGGCTCGATCGAAGAGGGTAGCGCTGCTGCCGCTCCAGCCGCTGCTGCTCCGGCTGCCGCACAAGCTGCTGCTCCAGCCGACGCTGGCGAAGACGATCCTGTTGCTGCACCGGCTGCTCGCAAGCTGGCTGAAGAAAACGGCATCAATATCGCTTCCGTTGCCGGTACTGGCAAAGGCGGTCGTGTGACCAAGGAAGACGTAGTCGCTGCTGTTGCTGCCAAGAAAGCCGCACCGGCTACCGCGCCTGCCAAGGCTGCAGCACCTGCTGCTGCCGCTCCTGTGTTCGCCGCAGGCGATCGCACCGAGAAGCGCGTGCCGATGACCCGCGTACGTGCCACCGTGGCCAAGCGTCTGGTTGAAGCCCAGTCGAATATGGCGATGCTGACTACCTTCAACGAAGTCGACATGACCGAAGTCATGGCATTGCGTTCGAAGTACAAGGATCTCTTTGAGAAGAGCCATAACGGTGTGCGCCTGGGCTTCATGTCGTTCTTCGTAAAAGCGGCTACCGAAGCGCTGAAACGCTTCCCGGCAGTCAACGCTTCCATCGACGGCGCCGACATCGTTTACCACGGCTACGCTGACGTCGGTGTTGCCGTCTCCAGCGAGCGTGGCCTGGTGGTGCCGGTTCTGCGTAACGCCGAACTGATGAGCCTGGCTGAAATCGAAGGCGGCATCGCCACCTTCGGCAAGAAGGCTCGTGACGGCAAGCTGACCATCGATGAGATGACCGGTGGTACCTTCACCATCACCAACGGTGGTACTTTCGGTTCGATGATGTCGACCCCGATCGTCAACCCGCCACAAGCTGCAATCCTGGGCATGCACAACATTCTGCAGCGTCCTATGGCGATCAACGGTCAAGTGGTCATCCGTCCGATGATGTACTTGGCGCTGTCCTACGATCACCGCCTGATCGATGGTAAAGAAGCCGTGACTTTCTTGGTGACCATCAAGAACCTGCTGGAAGACCCGGCTCGTCTGCTCCTGGATATTTGATAGAAGCAGCGTCAAGTTGCAAGTTGCAAGCTGTAAGCTGCAAGAAAAAGCAGCTTGGCTTGCAGCTTATCGCTTGAAGCTTGAAGCTAAATAGAGGATCTATTTTCATGTCTCAGAAATTTGACGTTGTAGTGATTGGTGCAGGCCCTGGCGGCTATGTTGCCGCCATCAAGGCCGCGCAACTGGGCCTCTCGACTGCTTGCATCGAAAAATACACCGACAAGGAAGGCAAACTGGCCCTGGGCGGTACTTGCCTGAACGTCGGTTGCATTCCTTCCAAGGCGCTGCTGGACAGCTCCTGGAAATTCCATGAAGCCCAAGTCGGTTTTGCCATCCACGGCATCAACCACGCTGGCGTGACCATGGACGTACCCGCAATGGTCGGCCGCAAGGCCAACATTGTTAAAGGCCTGACTTCCGGCGTTGCAACCTTGTTCAAGGCCAATGGCGTCACTTCCCTGCAAGGTCACGGCAAACTGCTGGCCGGCAAGAAAGTTGAAATCACCAAGCCTGACGGTTCGGTCGAAATCATCGAAGCCGAGAACGTGATCCTGGCTCCAGGTTCGCGTCCAATCGACATTCCACCCGCTCCAGTTGACCAGAACGTGATCGTTGATTCGACCGGCGCCCTGGAATTCCAATCGGTTCCAAAACGTCTGGGCGTGATCGGCGCTGGCGTGATCGGTCTGGAACTGGGTTCGGTCTGGTCGCGTCTGGGCTCGCAAGTGACCGTCCTGGAAGCCCTGGACACGTTCCTGCTGGCTGCCGACAGCGCAGTGTCCAAAGAAGCCTTGAAGACCCTGACCAAACAAGGTCTGGACATCAAGCTGGGCGCACGCGTGACCGGTTCCAAGGTCAATGGCGAAGAAGTCGTTGTGACCTACACCGACAAGAATGGCGAACAGACCATCACTTTCGACAAGCTGATCGTAGCCGTTGGTCGCCGTCCGGTGACCACTGATCTGCTGGCTGCCGACAGCGGCGTGAACCTCGACGAGCGCGGTTTTGTGCACGTTGACGATCACTGCGCCACCACCGTACCGGGCGTTTTCGCCATTGGCGACGTGGTTCGCGGCATGATGCTGGCGCACAAGGCTTCCGAAGAGGGCATCATGGTTGTCGAGCGCATCAAGGGTCACAAGACCCAGATGAACTACGACCTGATCCCGTCGGTTATCTACACCCATCCAGAAATTGCATGGGTCGGCAAGAACGAACAGCAGTTGAAAGCTGAAGGCGTTGAAGTTAACGTCGGCACTTTCCCGTTTGCCGCTTCTGGCCGTGCCATGGCAGCCAACGACACCGGTGGTTTCGTCAAAGTCATCGCTGATGCCAAGACTGACCGCGTATTGGGCGTCCACGTGATTGGTCCAGGCGCAGCAGAACTGGTTCAGCAGGGCGCAATCGGTATGGAATTCGGCACCAGCGCCGAGGATATCGGTATGATGGTCTTCTCCCATCCGACCCTGTCCGAAGCGCTGCACGAAGCTGCGTTGGCAGTGAATGGCCATGCCATCCACATCGCCAACAAGAAGAAGCGCTAAGCAAGATAATAAGAAACCACGGCGGTTGCCCGTCGTGAGCCTTGTGCGCAAGACTCACCGCGGAATATCCGCTGGACGCAGTCTTGCGCAGCTTTGCAAGCCTAAGGGCTGCGAAGTTGTGCAAGCAGCAGTCACAGGTGGTGCGGCACTAACACTAGTGCAGCACCGAATGCGCAGTACCTAACGAAGACGGTAATAAGCATGAATCTTCATGAGTATCAGGGTAAGCAGCTGTTCGCTGAGTACGGCCTGCCAGTATCCAAGGGTTACGCAGTAGACACCCCGGAAGCAGCAGCAGAAGCTTGCGACAAAATCGGCGGCACCGAGTGGGTTGTCAAAGCCCAGGTCCACGCTGGTGGTCGCGGTAAAGCGGGCGGCGTGAAGCTGGTTCGCAGCAAAGAAGACGCCAAGGCCTTCGCTCAACAGTGGTTGGGCAAGCGTCTGGTGACTTACCAGACTGATGCCAATGGCCAGCCAGTCACCAAGATCCTGGTTGAATCGTGCACTGATATCGCTAAAGAGCTGTACCTGGGCGCTGTCGTTGACCGTTCGAGCCGTCGCATCGTGTTCATGGCTTCCACCGAAGGTGGCGTGGACATCGAGAAGATCGCTCACGAAACCCCAGAAAAAATTCTGAAGGCCACTATCGATCCACTGGTTGGCGCTCAGCCATTCCAGGGTCGCGAGCTGGCATTCCAGTTGGGTCTGGAAGGTAAGCAAGTTGCTCAGTTCGCCAAGATCTTCGTAGGTCTGGCCAAGCTGTTCAAGGATCACGACCTGGCCCTGCTGGAAGTGAACCCGCTGGTGATCAAGGCTGACGGCGATCTGCATTGCCTCGATGCCAAGATCAACATCGACGCCAACGCCATGTACCGTCAGCCTAAGCTGAAGACTTTCCACGATCCGTCGCAAGACGATCCGCGTGAAGCGCACGCTGCCAAGTTCGAACTGAACTACGTAGCCCTGGAAGGTAACATCGGTTGCATGGTCAACGGTGCTGGCCTGGCCATGGGTACCATGGACATCGTCAATCTGCATGGCGGCAAACCAGCCAACTTCCTCGACGTGGGCGGCGGTGCTACCAAGGAACGCGTTACCGAAGCGTTCAAGATCATCCTGTCCGACTCCAACGTCGCTGCAGTATTGGTCAACATCTTCGGCGGCATCGTTCGTTGCGACATGATTGCCGAAGGCATCATTGGTGCAGTGAAAGAAGTCGGCGTTAAAATCCCGGTTGTTGTTCGCCTTGAAGGCAACAACGCTGAACTGGGCGCTAAAGTACTGGCAGAAAGCGGTTTGAACATCATCGCTGCTACCAGCCTGACCGACGCTGCTCAACAAGTTGTCAAAGCTGCGGAGGGCAAATAATGAGCGTCCTGATCAATAAAGACACCAAAGTTATCTGCCAGGGTATTACCGGTTCGCAAGGTAGTTTCCACACCCAGCAAGCCATCGAGTACGGCACCAAGATGGTTGGCGGCGTAACTCCAGGCAAAGGCGGCACCACTCACCTGGACCTGCCTGTTTTCAACACTGTGAAAGAAGCCGTAGAAGTCACTGGCGCCACCGCTAGCGTCATCTACGTTCCAGCTCCTTTCTGCAAGGATTCCATCCTTGAAGCAGCGTTCGGCGGCATCAAGCTGATCGTTTGCATCACTGAAGGCATTCCTACCCTGGACATGCTCGACGCTAAAGTTAAGTGCGACGAACTGGGCGTGGTCCTGATCGGCCCTAACTGCCCTGGCGTGATCACTCCAGGCGAATGCAAGATCGGCATCATGCCCGGTCACATTCACTTGCCAGGCAAAGTCGGTATCGTTTCCCGTTCCGGCACCCTGACCTACGAAGCTGTTAAGCAGACCACTGACGCCGGTTTCGGTCAGTCGACTTGCGTCGGCATCGGCGGTGACCCGATCCCGGGCTCCAACTTCATCGACATCCTGAAGTTGTTCCAGGAAGACCCGCAGACCGAAGCGATCGTCATGATCGGTGAGATCGGCGGTTCGGCTGAAGAAGAAGCGGCGGCCTACATCAAGGCACACGTGACCAAGCCGGTTGTTTCCTACATTGCTGGTGTGACTGCCCCTGCAGGCAAGCGCATGGGCCATGCTGGCGCAATCATCTCTGGCGGCAAGGGCACAGCAGACGAGAAGTTTGCTGCCCTGGAAGACGCAGGCGTGAAAACCGTGCGTTCGCTGGCAGACATCGGCAAGGCTTTGTCCGAGCTGACCGGTTGGGCTGTCAAGTAAGCCTCGCGCTTAACTGACGCTTCACCACGCAAAGGCCACCTTCGGGTGGCCTTTGTGCATTTCAATATTTAGATATACGGATGCGACATATAAATGTCGCTTATCGGACAGTTCGCCCTGCAATAGTGCGTTTGTCAGACAAATTCGTTAGGCTAGCTGCCTCTTTATGCGTCCGCTCCCCACAAGGAAGTTCCGCGCTAGACCGGTCGGTCCCCATCCGGGCTGATAGCATTTCCCTCATCCATAGGGAAGCCCCTCTCTAAATTCCGATTCAGTAGTGTGGTATTTCCTCAAATGAAAGTGTTGAAAAGCCAGGACATCCTGGCGTTGGGCTTTATGACTTTTGCCTTGTTCGTGGGCGCCGGTAACATCATCTTTCCGCCTATCGTTGGTTTGCAGTCCGGGCCTCATGTCTGGATGGCGGCGCTGGGCTTCCTGATTACCGCAGTAGGACTGCCAGTGGTTACCGTCATCGCCCTGGCCAAGGTCGGTGGTGCTATGGACGCGTTGAGCAGCCCCATCGGCAAGGTCGCCGGTGGCATCCTGGCCGCGGCGTGCTACCTGGCAGTGGGTCCTTTGTTCGCCACGCCACGTACCGCGACGGTGTCCTTCGAAGTCGGCCTGGCGCCACTGACCGGTGAAAGCCCGCTGGCGTTGTTCCTCTATAGCTCGGTGTATTTCCTGCTGGTGTTCTTCATCTCCCTGTATCCAGGGCGTCTGCTGGACACCGTTGGCCGTTTCCTGGCGCCGCTGAAGATCATCGCCCTCGCGGCACTGGGCATCGCAGCCTTTGCCTTGCCCGCCGGAGATGTCGGTATCGCCACGCCTGAGTACGCCGCCGCGCCGTTCTCCCAGGGCTTTATCAATGGTTACCTGACCATGGATACCCTGGGCGCCCTGGTGTTTGGCATCGTTATCGTCAACGCCATTCGTTCCCGTGGCGTCGAGTCGCCACAGTTGATTACCCGTTACGCGATCATTGCCGGGCTGATTGCCGGCGTGGGCCTGGCGTTGGTGTACATCAGCCTGTTCCGCCTCGGTTCGGGCAGCCATGAAGTGGCTGCTGGTGCCGCCAACGGTGCCGCGGTGTTGCACGCCTACGTTCAACATACCTTCGGTTCCCTGGGCAGCGGCTTCCTTGCGGTGCTGATTTCCCTGGCGTGCCTGGTGACTGCAGTAGGCCTGACCTGTGCCTGCGCGGAGTATTTCAGCCGTGTACTGCCGCTGTCCTACAAAACCCTGGTGGTCATCCTTGCCGCGTTTTCGCTGCTGGTGTCGAACCTGGGCCTGACTAATCTGATTGCCTTCTCGATTCCGGTCCTGACCGCGATCTACCCGCCGTGCATCGTCTTGGTCGCGCTGAGCTTCTGCAAGGGCTTCTGGCAGGAGCAGGGCCGGATTGTCGGCCCAGTGATGCTGGTATCGTTCATCTTCGGCACCATCGACGCTTTGAAAGGTGCCGGGCTGGCGAACTGGCTGCCGTCGCAACTTGCCAATCTGCCGCTGAGTGAGCAGGGCCTGGCGTGGCTGGTGCCGTCGGTGATGACCCTGGTGGTAGCGGTGGTGATTGACCGTCTGCTGGGCAAGCGCAGCGAAGCCATCGCCTAAAACGCTTTGTTACACGCTGAAATCGAAATGCCCCGTATCAAACGATCCGGGGCATTTTTTATGGGCGTCAGGCAGTGTCTTTTTCCGTGAGCTAACGTCGAACAGGCACAAGGCACTTTTCGCCAATGCCTTACAAGGACCCGCATGTCGTTTGTCGAAGCCAACTTGATCCATCTGCTTGCCGCGCTCTGGTTTGCCATTTGCTGGGGTGGTTATACTCGTTACGCCAGTTGGAAAGCCCGTGATACGGCGTGTCTGGCCAGTGTCCTGCACCTGTATCGCGAAGACTGGATGCGCCGCATGCTGTTGCGGGACAATCGTATCGCCGACGCCAGCGTGATCGGCAACCTTGAGCGCAACGCCTCGTTTTTTGCTTCCAGCACCCTGATTATCCTCGCCGGTATCCTGACCGTGCTTGGCGCATCGGAGCGAGCGGTCTCGTTGCTGGCGGATATTCCCATCATCCAGCAAGCGTCCCAGGGCATGTCGGAGATCAAACTGTTGTGCCTGGCCCTGGTGTTTGTCTACGCCTTCTTCACCTTTAGTTGGTGCATGCGCCAGTACAACTTTGCGGCGATCCTGATCGGTTCGGCCCCCATGGTCGGCGAGCGGTATGTCTCCGAGCAGGAGCGCAAGGCGTTTGCCTTGAGGGCTGCTCGGGTGATTTCGATGGCGGCTAACCAGTTCAACTTTGGCCTGCGCTCCTATTACTTCGGCATGACCATGCTGGCGTGGTTCGTCAGTCCGTGGCTGTTCATGCTGATGAGCACTGGAGTGGTGTTGGTGCTGTACCGCCGGGAATTTCATTCCGACGTATTGGAAGTCATGGTCTATACCCCTACAGAGGCTCCCTTGCCTGAATCTTCCAAGGAGGCGACGTTGTGAGTATTCCGTTCTGGTGTGTTTTTATCAGCGCGCTGCTGATCTTCGTGGCGCGCGTGCCCGTGGCCAGGGCCATGAAAGAGCAGGGCGGTTACGACAATCGCGAACCGCGTCGTCAGCAGGCGCAATTGACCGGGTTTGGTGCACGGGCAGTGGCCGCTCATCAAAACAGCTTTGAAGCGTTCATGTTGTTTGCGATGGGGGTGTTGATGGCCCATACCACTCAGACCCAGGGCTACCTGATTGACTGGCTAGCGATCATCTTTGTGGTCGCGCGAGTGGTTTATTTACTGTGCTATTGGGCCGATCTGGCGTGGCAGCGCAGCCTGGTCTGGTTCGTCGGTTTACTCTGTTCGCTATTACTGATGCTTAGTCCGACCTTTCGTACTTTTCTCCTCTGAGAAAAAAGCACCAGGCAAAGTAAAGCCCGCTCTAAGGCGGGCTTTCTTTTGCAACATGGCTTTTCAAACCACGGCATTCAAGTCGTCAGACTCAAGAACCGGTTGCAGGCGTAGCAGGAGCACTTTCTTTGGCCGCTGCTGCGTCAGATTCAGCTTTGGCTTTGGCGGCTTCAGCGTTTTCTTTTGCAGCGTCGTTCACTTTATTCTGAGCTTCGCTCATTTTTTCTTGAGCTTGTTCAGCATGTTGGTTGGCATCCTGAGCTTTGTCCTCGGATTTTTTATCGCAGGCAGCGAGGCCAAGGGCAGCGGCCAACATCAAGGAAACAGCTAAAGTCTTGCGCATGGGTGTTTCTCCTTAGTGAAGATATCTACTGGCCTTTCGAGCCTAAGGTGTACGTATTAGTTCCTTTAATCCCACAGATATATAAGCCGCGTCGCAAAGGAACTTTCTTCGGGGAGAAAAACTCCGCCGGATCAACACTAATAAGAGTCTCTATCGAATGACCGACAACCCTATTTTAGAGCGTGCGGTACGCTTTGTTTCAGCCTTGCGCCATTGTCAGGTGCTGGGTATCGAGGTTCATGACGCCAGCGCGGACGGCATGACCCTGCTCCTGCCGTACAGCGCGCACATTGTCGGGGACCCACAAACCGGTGTGATCCATGGTGGTGCCCTCACATCCTTGATGGACACGGCCTGTGGCATGGCCACTTTGTGCGTTCTTGCGGAGTTCGAGGTGTGTCCGACCCTGGACTTGCGCATCGACTACATGCACCCGGCTGAGCCCCACCAACCGGTTTTCGGCTTTGCCCAATGTTACCGGGTGACCACCGACGTGATCTTCACCCGTGGCTTTGCCTATCAGGGTGACCCGCAGCAACCGATTGCCCATGTGGTGGGCACCTATATGCGCATGGGCAAGCGGCTCAAGGGCACTCAAGGCCTTGGTAGCACCATCAAGGGAGAACAGGCATGACCTACCAATTCAGGACTCGGATGGAACAGGCCTACAAGCGCGGCGACTACGAGGCGCTGCTCAACCTGATTCCCTACGCCAAACTGATCGGCATCGAATGCACCCGCTTGGGGGACGAGTTGTTGTTCCGCATGCCCGCCAACAAGGACAACATTGGTAACCCGATATTGCCGGCGATCCATGGCGGCGTGATCGCAGGCTTTATGGAGCTGTCGGCGGCGCTGCATTTACTGGTGTTTACCGGTGCGCCCTGCCTTGAAAAAAACATACCGAAAATCATCGATTTTTCTCTCGATTACCTGCGTGCCGGGCAGTTTCGCGACACCTACGCCAAATGCCAGGTGTGGCGCCAGGGTCGACGGGTGGCCAATGTGGCGATTACCGCTTGGCAAAGTACCCAAGCCGAACCCATCGCCACCGCCCGGGCCCATTTCAAGATCCAGGAGCATGACTGCCCTTGAAATCCTGCTCTTAGCCCCCAACTTTGATGACAACCCGCCGCCAACCCTCAAGGGCGCGGCCACTGCCATCCAAGTTGGAGTTTGATGACCATGAGTGTGGAAACTCAAAAGGAAACCCTGGGCTTCCAGACCGAGGTGAAGCAACTGCTGCACCTCATGATCCATTCGCTGTATTCCAACAAGGAAATTTTCCTTCGCGAATTGATCTCGAACGCCTCTGACGCTGTCGACAAATTACGTTTCGAAGCCCTGTCCAAGCCAGAGTTGCTGGAAGGCGGCGCGGAACTGAAAATCCGTGTGAGCTACGACAAGGACGCGAAAACCGTCACCCTCGAAGACAACGGTATTGGCATGAGCCGCGACGATGCGATCACCCATCTGGGGACCATCGCCAAATCCGGCACCGCTGATTTCATGAAGAACCTGTCGGGCGACCAGAAGAAAGACTCGCACCTGATTGGCCAGTTCGGCGTGGGCTTCTACTCGGCCTTCATCGTTGCTGACCAGGTCGAAGTGTTCAGCCGCCGTGCTGGCCTTGCGGCGAGCGAAGGCGTGCACTGGTCTTCCAAGGGCGAGGGCGAGTTTGAAATCGCCACCGTCGACAAGGCTGACCGTGGGACCCGCATCGTCCTGCACCTGAAGTCCGCTGAAGACGAGTTCGCCGATGGCTGGCGTCTGCGCAACATCATCAAGAAGTACTCCGACCACATCGCCCTGCCGATCGAGTTGCCGAAAGAACAAGCAGCGGCCGAAGGTGACGACGCTCCTGCCCAGGAGTGGGAGGTCGTTAACCGCGCCAGTGCCCTGTGGACCCGTTCTCGTACCGAAGTCAAAGACGAGGAATACCAGGAGTTCTACAAGCACATCGCTCATGACTACGAGAACCCGCTGAGCTGGAGCCACAACAAGGTCGAAGGCAAGCTGGAATACAGCTCGTTGCTCTACGTACCGGCCCGAGCTCCGTTTGACCTGTACCAACGCGAAGCGCCCAAAGGCCTGAAGCTGTACGTGCAGCGCGTGTTCGTCATGGATCAGGCGGAATCCTTCCTGCCGCTGTACCTGCGCTTTATCAAAGGCGTGGTCGACTCCAACGATCTGTCGCTGAACGTGTCGCGGGAAATCCTGCAGAAAGACCCGATCATCGACTCCATGAAGTCGGCGCTGACCAAGCGCGTACTCGACATGCTGGAAAAACTGGCGAAGAACGAGCCTGAGCAATACCAGGGCTTCTGGAAAAACTTCGGCCAGGTCATGAAAGAAGGCCCGGCAGAGGATTTTGCCAACAAGGAAAAAATTGCCGGCCTGCTGCGTTTTGCTTCCACCCAGGGCGATGACGGCGAGCAGAATGTTTCCTTGACCGAGTACTTGGCACGCGCCAAGGAAGGTCAGGACAAGATTTACTACCTGAGCGGTGAAACCTACGCCCAGGTCAAGAACAGCCCGCATCTGGAAGTCTTCCGCAAGAAAGGCATCGAAGTGCTGCTGCTCACCGACCGTATCGACGAGTGGCTGATGAGCTACCTCAGCGATTTCGACGGCAAGAGCTTTGTCGACGTGGCCCGTGGCGACCTGGACTTGGGCAACCTGGATTCGGAAGAAGACAAGAAGGCCGCCGAGGAAGTTGCCAAGACCAAAGAAGGTCTGGTTGAGCGGATCAAGACCGCCCTGGGCGATGCTGTCAGCGAAGTGCGGGTTTCCCACCGGTTGACCGATTCCCCGGCGATCCTGGCCATTGGCGAGCAGGACCTGGGCATGCAGATGCGTCAGATCCTGGAAGCCAGCGGTCAGAAGGTTCCGGATTCCAAGCCGATCTTCGAATTTAACCCGGCGCACCCGCTGATCGAGAAGCTCGATGCCGAGCAGAGCGAAGAACGTTTTGGCGACCTGTCGCACATCCTCTTCGACCAGGCAGCCCTGGCTGCTGGGGACGGCTTGAAAGATCCGGCCGCCTATGTGCGCCGACTGAACAAGCTGTTGGTTGAACTGTCGGTTTAACACCGTTGTTAGAAAACCCCGCTTCGGCGGGGTTTTTCGTTCTAGTGCCTACCAACCGGAGTAAATGATGAGCCAAGTCACCGTGCGTTCCGTGGTCTATCAGATTGATGGCCAGTCTTATGAAAGCCGTCTGGCCTTTGATGCCAGCCACAAGGGGCCGCTGCCGGGCCTGTTGATGGCACCGAACTGGATGGGTGTCAGTGCGGGTGCCGAGGAGATCGCCAAGACCGTGGCCGGCAAGGGCTATGTGGTGCTGATCGCAGACCTGTACGGGCAAAGCGTTCGCCCTTCAAACGGCGATGAAGCCGGTGCAGCGATGATGCCGTTGAAAAATGACCGGGCATTGCTGAACAAGCGTATGCAGGCGGCCCTTGAGCAGTTGCAAGGGCAGGCGCAAGTGGCGGTAGATACCTCAAGGCTGGCGACGTTTGGTTTCTGCTTTGGTGGGTGTTGCTCCCTGGAGCTGGCCCGTACCGGCGCGTCGTTGAAGGCCGCCGTTTCGTTCCACGGCACCCTCGACACGCCGAATCCAGCCGATGCGAAGAACATCAAGGGCTCGGTACTGGTAATGCATGGTGCATCCGATCCTTTGGTGCCCAAAGAGCAACTGCCGGCGTTTGAAGATGAAATGAACGCTGCGGGTGTGGATTGGCAACTGCTGAGCTACGGTGGGGCGGTGCATTCCTTTACCGATCCCGATGCGAATGTGCCGGGCAAGATGATGTATGACGCCAAGACGGCTGGCCGCGCGTTTTTGTCGATGCATAACTTGCTGGATGAAGTGTTCAAGGGCTGATCGTTGGCCTTATCGCGGTACAGGTATCTACACATCTGTTGAGGTTGCTGATAGCTGGAGGGCAGGTTTTAGGGGGCGATTGAGTACATGTCCGTTACCGAAATAACGGATATGTACCCAGCCCACCAGCAGCCACAAATTTTTCAAGCCTTGTTCCCAGGCAACTCAATCCGCTCACTTTCCCCCGGCACCGTCGGCCAATCCCCGGCCGCCCAGCGCTGCCGAGCCTGTTCGATCAGCGCCGGATCACTGGCGACAAAATTCCAATTGATTCGCCTCGGCCCATCCAGCGGCGCGCCACCGAATACCACGAGATGGCAAGCAGTTTCGGCAAACAGCGCCATTGTTTCGCCTGCCGGTAAAATCACCAGGCTATGGACCTCCAAGGCCTCGCCATCAAGCTGCGCCTCACCCTCCAGCACATACACCGCCCGCTCCTCATGCTCGTGGGGGATCAGCAAGGTCGTGGCCGTCTGCATCTGCACCTCAGCGTACAGGGTTGGCGACAACACCGGCACCGGCGACTCCAGGCAGAAGCCGCTGCCAGCAATCAGGCGGATCTTTACCCCAAGGTTGTCACTCATGGGCAGGCTGGCGGCCGAGTGATGGCTGTAATGCCCCGGCCCTTGTTCGTGTTCCTTGGGAGAGGCCAGCCACACTTGTAGCCCATGCAGGCTGAAACCTCTGGCCTTGAGGGCTTCTGGCGTGCGCTCAACGTGGGCAATGGCGCTGCCGGCAGTCATCCAGCTGACATCTCCGGCCTTGACCACTTGATCGGAACCCAGGCTGTCCTTGTGCAGGAGTTCGCCTTCAAACAGGTAGGTGAGGGTGGAGAGACCAATATGGGGATGCTGCCGAATATTCATGCCGCTGCCCGGTGCGTAGCGGGTTTCCAGCATATGGTCAAAGAACACGAAAGGACCGACGCTACGGCATTGCCTTGAAGGCAGCGGGCGCAGGATCGGTTGGCCCTCGACATCCTCGGCGCGAGGGCGAATCACGGTCACAGTGGTCATGGTACATCCCAATCTGAGCGGGGTTGATGAGGCTGAGCATAACCCGCTCGATGGGATGTTGGCTCTATTGGCTGAAGGCACCTTCCGAGAGCTTGGTCTCGATGATGACGTCGGTAGTGGTCATCAGCTTGTGTACCGGGCAGCGATCGGCTACGCGATGCAGTTCGTCGCGTTGGTCGTCGGTCAGCACGCCCTTGAGGGTCAGCTTGACGTTGAGTTTGTATTTGCCCTTTTGCTCTTCGCTGCTGTCATGGGTGACTTCGACGGTGACGCCGGTCAGCGGGATGTCCTTTTTCTGCGCATAGAGCTTGAGGGTCAAGGCCTTGCAGGCGCCGAGGGCCGCGTCGAAGTAGTCATGAGGGGAGGGCGCGGAGTCTTCGCCGCCCAGGCTCTTGGGCAGGTCGGTAAACAACTCATGCTTTTCATTGCCATCAGCAATCTCGATGCTGTGGCGAAAGCCTTTGTCGGATTCGGTATTCACGGTAACAGGCATGGCGAACCTCATTAGGTGGCAGGATGAAGGTCATGCAGTTATAGAGCATGCTGGCACCCGGGTGTTCCCTGCTTTTTTGTCGCTGAACCCGGACGGGCGGCCAGGGGTCTACCTGTATTCGTCCTTATCGAGGTTTTCCCGTGCCCTGGACCCGCTTGAGTATTGCCCTGTTGCTGGCCACCATCAGCGTTGCCACCCAAGCGCGCGACTACAGCTACAGCGACGCGCACCTGCATTACGTCGACTTCTTCCAGGAGACGGCAGGCATGGACAAGTTGCTCAAGGCCATGGCTGAGAATCGTATTGAGCATGTGATGATTTCCGGCGTCCCAGTGGCAAAGAAATGGCACGAAGACGAGCCCAAACGTCCGCGCTACTACGCTGGTGACGACGCCGATGCCTACTGGTACAGCGCCACGGATGTAATCGTCGCGGCGGCAGTGAATAAACTGACACCCGAACAACGCCAGTATTTCCACCCGTTCCTTACAGGGTTCAACCCCAACGACAAGAATTCCGCCTCCCATATCCAGCGCATGCTCGACCTCAATCCCGGCCTGTGGCAGGGCATTGGGGAAGTCTTCACTCGCCACGATGACCTGACCGCCCTGACATCGGGCGATACCCCACGGGCCAACAACGAAGCCATGACTCGGATTTATCATTTGGCCGCCGAAAATGATCTGCCAGTGATGCTGCATTCCAATATCACTTCCAAACGTGAGCGCAATCCGCTGTACCTGGCGGAAATGGAAGAACCGCTGCGCAATCACCCCCATACACGGTTTATCTGGGCCCACGCTGGCACCAGCATGGAGATCCATCGCCACCAGACGCAGTTGGAGTTCCTCCTGCCGACCCTGACTCGGATGCTGGAGGCGTATCCCAATCTGTACATTGACCTATCCTGGAGCGTGCTCACGCCTTACTTGCTGGATGGCGCGGGAAAGCCACGTCCAGAGTGGGTAAAGCTGGTGGAGCGCTTCCCGGAGCGCTTCATGCTGGGTTCCGACGTGGTAGGGCGCTTCAGCAAACTGGGTAAGAAGATGCGCAGCTTTGATCCGTTTCTTGATGCACTGCCTGAAGACGTTGCGAGAAAGGTCGCCCGAGATAACTTCCTGGCGATTTTGCCCAATGTGGGAGCTGTCGAGCCTTAGCGAGGCTGACAGCTCCTTGGTCATCTTCCCGTCACACCCGTGTCATAAGCTCCCGCCATCTTAATCAAGGAGCGCACCATGCATTTCACCCGTACAAGCGCCCTGGCGGCGCTGATGATGATCAGCAGCCTGGCCAGTGCCGAAGTCCGTATCGAAGGCCCGGTGGAATACGGCGTGTTTGACGGCCCAAAAGCCGCGCTGCAATCGGGGGAGCGCGTGTTGCGCCGCAGCAACGAACAGATCCAATCCAGCGAAGTGGTCCCCGCCAAGCTGGGCACCAAGTTCGGCCTGCGCTATCAGTTGGTCGGCAAAGTGGCTGAAGACACGCCGCTGACCCTGCTCTACTTCACCCCCGGCATCCGTACGCCCGACGGTGTTCTCCATGACAAGTTTGAAGTCACGCAGAAACTGGTGCCCGGTGCACCTCAGGATGTGATGGCCTACGAGTTCACCGAGAGCCACGAAGTGGTGCCGGGAGAATGGCGTTTCATGGTGTTCCAGGGTGACCGCCTGCTGACGCAAAAGAGCTTTACCGTCCGCTGAGTCGCCACAGCATTGGCCGCGAGCGGCTAATGCGTTTTGATATCGCGTTTTCGTCTTACGCAAAGTTCACAAGGCGCCGATACCTTTCAAGAGCAACCCGCTGCAGGTAGATGCAGCGCTTTTGGAAGGAGCCAATGATGAGTATCAGAAGTCTGAATATCGCCCCCCGGGCAGGTCTGAGGTTTGGTTTGCTGGCGTTGATGGTGTTTGCCCTGGGCGGACTCGCCTTGCAGCAGATGGCCAATATGCGTGAACAGTCGAGTCAGGTGGAAACCAACTGGCTGCCCAGTGTGATGGCTGTCGGGGACATGAGTCAGGACCTGCTGCGGGTGCGGGCCTTGACCTTGCGCTTGCTGATCAATCGCGACCCCCTGGTGCTGGCGCAAAATGAACAGAAAATCATCGACATTAAAAACGGCCTGCACGCCGCTCAGTCGCTGTATCAAGGGTTGATTGTTCTGCCCGAAGAGACGGTGCTGTTCGACCGCTTTAAAACCGAGCAGCAGCAATACCTGCAACGCCAAGAGCAAGTCATGGCGTTTTCCCGACAAAACCAGTTGGAAGATGCGATCAAGGTCGCCAATGGTGAGATGAATCACGTGGCCGATGAAATGGCCGGCACCCTGCGCGAACTGGTCAATCTCAACAAGGTTAACGCCAATCAGGCGGCGACTTTGGCCCAGCACATGTTCAGCCAATCCTGAGGCTGGGTGATCGGCATGATTGCCGCGACGACCCTGATCACGATCGGCCTGGCGTTGTTGTTGACTCGCAGTATTGTGCTGCCACTCTCCCAGTCGTTGAAAGTCGCCCAGGGCGTAGCCAGTGGCGATCTCACAGCTGAGATTACCGTCAGCGGCAAGGGCGAGCCGGCGCGCTTGCAACAGGCGCTCAAGAGCATGCAGGAGAACCTGCGGGAAACCATCCGGCGCATCTTGGACTCATCCAATCAGTTGGCGTGCGCCTCCGAAGAGCTCAGTTGTGTCCCTGAAGACGCAACCCGTGGCCTGCATCAGCAAAGCCAGGAAATCGAACAGGCGGCCACTGCGGTCAACCAGATGACGGCGGCGGTGGAGGAGGTGGCGAGCAATGCGGTGGCGACTTCCCAAGCGTCCCGCGAGTCTGATCGCATTGCCCAGCAGGGGCGCGAACAGGTGCATCAGACCGTGCTGTCCATTGAGTCCCTGGCTGACGACGTAGCCGCCAACGCCACGCAGGTCGAGGATCTGGCGCAAAAGGTCTATGGCATCAGCAAGGTGTTGGACGTGATCCGTTCGATTGCCGAACAGACCAACCTGCTGGCGCTCAACGCCGCCATCGAAGCGGCGCGGGCCGGGGATGCCGGGCGCGGGTTTGCCGTGGTGGCCGATGAAGTGCGGGCGCTGGCCCATCGCACCCAGCAGTCGACCCAGGAAATCGAGCAGATGATCAGCGGGATTCAACAGGGCACCGATCAGGCCGTCAGCTCCATGCAGCAGAGCAACAGCCGGGCACGTTCAACCCTGGATATTGCCAAGTCGGCGGGCATGGCACTGGAGGAGATTGCCTCGGTGTTTACCCTGATCAACGAGCGCAATCTGGTAATCGCCAGTGCCTCGGAGCAGCAGGCGGCGGTGGCGCGGGAGGTGGATCGCAATTTGATGAACATCCGCGACTTGGCGCAGCAGACGTCGGCGGGGGCCAATCAGACCAGCGAGGCGAGTCAGGAGTTGTCGAGGTTGGCGGTGGATCTTAATACGATGGTGGCGCGGTTTTCGGTGTGATTCATTTACCACAATAAAAAACGCCCCGAATCAGTCGGGGCGTTTTCATATGATCAAGCTGCGGGGCTTACTTGCCCTGCCAGCGTTTCAGCACCAGTGTGGCGTTGGTGCCACCGAAGCCGAAGCTGTTGCTCATCACGGTGTTGATGGTTGCATTTTCACGGGTCTTGGTCAGGATCGGCATGTCAGCCACTTCCGGGTCCAGTTCCTCGATGTTGGCAGAACCTGCCATGAAGTTGCCTTCCATCATCAGCAGGCAGTAGATCGCTTCGTGAACGCCGGCGGCGCCCAGGGAGTGACCCGACAAGCTCTTGGTAGAGCTGATGGCGGGAGCCTTGTCGCCGAACACTGCACGTACGCCTTCCATTTCCTTGGCGTCGCCGACTGGAGTCGAGGTGCCGTGGGTGTTCAGGTAGTCGATCGGGCCGTCAACGGTAGCCATGGCCATCTGCATGCAGCGGATGGCGCCTTCGCCGCTTGGCGCAACCATGTCGTAGCCATCGGAAGTAGCGCCGTAACCGACGATTTCCGCGTAGATCTTCGCGCCACGGGCCAGAGCGTGTTCCAGCTCCTCGACCACCACCATGCCGCCGCCGCCGGCGATGACGAAACCGTCACGCTTGGCGTCATAGGCACGGGAGGCCTTTTGCGGGGTATCGTTGTACTGGGTGGACAGGGCGCCCATGGCGTCGAACAGGAACGACTGGCTCCAATGTTCTTCTTCACCGCCGCCGGCGAACACGATGTCCTGCTTGCCCAACTGGATCTGCTCGACCGCGTTACCAATGCAGTGAGCACTGGTGGCACAAGCGGAGGAGATCGAGTAGTTCACGCCCTTGATCTTGAACGGCGTGGCCAGACAGGCGGAAACGGTGCTGCCCATGGTCCGCGTGACGCGGTACGGGCCAACGCGCTTGACGCCTTTCTCGCGCAGGATGTCCAGCGCTTCCATCTGGTTCAAGGTCGATGCGCCACCGGAACCTGCGATCAGACCGGTGCGCGGGTTGGAAACCTGCTCGTCGGTCAGACCGGAGTCGGTGATCGCATCCCTCATGGCCAGATAGGCATAGGCGGCGGCGTGGCCGACGAAGCGATAGATCTTGCGATCGATCAGCTCTTCGAGGGGCAGGTCGATGGAGCCGGAAACCTGGCTACGCAGACCCATTTCGGCATATTCCGGGTTGAAACGGATGCCAGGGCGACTTGCACGCAGGTTAGCGGAGACGGTCTCTTTGTCATTGCCCAGGCACGAAACGATGCCCAGACCAGTGATAACGACGCGGCGCATGCGGATAACCCTTAAAAGTTGTCAGTGGAAGTAAATACGCCGACCCGAAGGCCTTCGGCAGTATAAATCTCGCGACCGTCGACAGTCACCGAACCATCGGCAATAGCCAGGTTCAGCTTGCCCTTGAGGACGCGCTTGATGTGAATGTTGTATGTGACCTTCTTGGCGGTCGGCAAGACCTGACCAAAGAACTTCACTTCGCCCGAACCCAAGGCGCGACCACGGCCCGGCAGACCTTGCCAGCCGAGGTAAAACCCGACCAACTGCCACATGGCGTCGAGGCCCAGGCAACCTGGCATGACCGGATCGCCTTCGAAATGGCAGGCGAAAAACCACAGGTCAGGGGTGATATCCAGCTCGGCGACCAATTCACCTTTGCCGTACTTGCCACCTTCTTCGCTGATATGGGTGATGCGATCCACCATCAACATGTTCGGGGCGGGCAGTTGCGCGTTACCTGGGCCGAATAGCTCACCGCGACCGCAGCGCAGCAGGTCTTCCCGAGTAAAGGCGTTTTGTTTGGTCATGCGAGCTCCTCAATAGTCCCATGCGGCAGGGTAGGGCAAATCTTCCCGACCGACTGAAGCGTTCATGCCTCACATCGGCAGCCTACACATAGACTATTGCGTTGTAGTGAAAGTCACAGCGTCAAGGTCATGAATGTACACTTGTGCACTGAAATTTTAAACCGGGCCGGTTTACGGGCCCGTTCGGGTGCCTAAGACTGCCGCACTTTCGCCTTTCACGCCAGTCGCAGTTGGCTGACGATGCCGATCTAATGAACCCACCGTTGTAAGATTTGCTGTAAATCCGTGCGTTTGAACGGCTTGGACAGGTAATCGTTCATTCCCGCGGCCAAACAGGCTTCCCGATCACCCTGCAAGGCGTTGGCGGTCAGGGCGATGATGGGCAGGTCGGCGCATCCGGGCAATTGGCGAATCTGCCGGGTGGCCTCGTAACCGTCGATCACCGGCAGCCGGCAGTCCATCAGGATCGCAGTAAAAATCAGGCTCTCGGCACTGCGAATCGCCTCGGCGCCATCAGTGGCGATACTGACCTCAAACCCCAGGCTGCGCAGCATGGCTTCGACCACCGTGCGGTTGACGGGGTTATCCTCCACCAGCAGGACATTGCGCCCGCCGCCCGCACTGGCTTTGCCTTCGGCATTCGGCGCGATGACCGGCAGGCTCTGTTGGTAGATCGCCAAGGGGATTTCAAGGGTGAACACCGAACCTTGGCCTTCTTCGCTTTGGGCCCGCAAGGTGCCGCCCATCCGTTCGGCGAGGGTGCGGGCAATAGGCAGGCCCAGGCCGGTACCGCCGTAACGTCTTGAAATGGAACTGTCCGCTTGCTGAAAGGCGTCGAACATCAGCTCCAGGCGCTCCGCCGAGATGCCAATCCCGCTGTCGCGCACGGTGCAGGTGAACCACAGCAGTTCATGGTCCAGGTTTTGCCAGTGGGGCTCGACGGTGACGGTGCCGTGCTCGGTGAACTTCAGCGCATTACCGATCAGGTTTACCAGAATCTGCCGGATGCGCGTCGGGTCGCCCTGCACGCGCAATGCATCCATGCCAGGCGCAATTCGTAACTCCAGCAACAGGCCGCGCTGCACGGCGTTGTGCTGGAAGGCCTGGGCGCAGCTGTTGATCAACTCCACCAGATTGAACGGAATGTGCTCCAGCTCCAGGGCTGCGCGCTCGATGCGCGAGAAGTCGAGGATGTCATTGATGACTTTAAGCAGGTGCTCTGTGGACTCGCAAGCCAGGGCGGCGTACTCGGTCTGCTCTTCGGTCATGGTGGTGGTTTCGAGCAGTTGCAGCATGCCCAGCACACCGTTCATCGGCGTGCGCAGTTCGTGGCTCATCATTGCCAGGAAATCGGATTTGGCATTGTTGGCCCGCTCGGCCTCTTCGCGCGTCTGGATCAACTGGGCCATGGCCTGCTGCTGTTCACGGCTGGCCTGGTGCAGGCCTTCGGCAAGGTTGTTGATGTGGCGCGACAGGTCGCCCAGCTCGGAGTCATCGACAATGGGCAGCGGGGTTTTGTAGTCCCCTTGCTGGATGGCCTTGACCGCGTTGCCCATGGCACTGATCGGTTGCGACAGGCTGGCAGCCAGGCGCCGCGCCAGCAGGAAGGTGAAGAGCAAAGCGAACAACGCGAGAATCCCTGCCTTGAAGAGGATTTCCTGTTGACGCTGGCTGAAGGCATCGTTGGACATGCCGACGATCACGCGGCCCAGATAGTCAGCGCGTGGTGCCTTGGGCTGCGCGGTGCTGTCCTGGAAAAAATCATTGCCCAGTTGGATATGTTGCAGCCGTATTGGCGCCTGGAACACTTTCACCGTCAGCGAACGGTCGTGTTTTTCCGAGGGTTGTTCGACGTAGATCAGGATGTTTTCTGTGCTGTCCTGGATTTCCAGGAAGCGCACATGAGGTGTGGCCAGGGTCGCCCGCAACAGGCTTTCCAGTACGTCGTTGTTGCCGGAGATCACCCCGTACTCGGTGGCCGGAGCCAGTTGGTTGGCGATCAGTTGGCCGGTGTGATCCAGTTCCTGGCGCAGGTCCTGAATCCGCACGAAGGTGAAGAAGCTGATCAACAGCAACGTCAGCAACAGGGCCGGGCCCAGGGTGATGAGCTGGGTGCGGGTGTTGATGTCCCAACGTCGACGCAACGTCATGGGCGTTTTTCTCCTTCGGCCAATCGGGTCGCAACGTTGGTTTCGTTCACCTGTTCGATCCCCAGCGAGCGCGCCACCTGCGCGTTGCCCACGACTTTGAAGTGTTCCGGGTACAGCGATCGCGGCCAACGGGACGGTGCATGGTCCAGCAAGCGGTCGAGGACGTTTAGCCAGTCGTTCTGGTCGCTGTAGGTGCTGGCCAGGCTGCCGGCCCTAACGAAGCCGGCGTTGGGCCCGATCAGCGGCAACTGCCTGGCGTAGCTGCTCAAGAGCAGGTTTTTCACGGTTTTTGGGTTGTACAGCTGCGGATCGTCCAGCCCCAGCAACACATCGCTGTTTTTGAACAAGGCTTGCAGCGGCCGGCTGTCGTTAATGTCGTCCCAGTGCTGGGGGACGATTTCCAGGCCCAGCGGGCTGGCGTACTGGCGCAGTTCACGCAGCAGGAACTCGCTGTCGTTGCCATACAGCACACCAATGCGCCGGGCCTGGGGCAGGATGTTGGCGATCAAGTGCAATTGCCGGTCCAGCGGTGGATCGCTCCACAGCAGGCTGATCTTGTTTGGCAGGACATTGCCCAGGCGTTGTCGGGCTTGCAGGCGGCTGATGCGCAGCACCAGAGTCGGCGGTCCCTGGGCGTCCTGCAAACGCCAGTCCAGGCTTTGCAAGTCCAGCAGGATAAGGCGGGTGCTGGCGGGCAACTGGCCGGGAGCTGGCAGGTCTTTCAGTGGCTTGAAGTCGACCTTGTCCTCGGGGCGCTGCTGGCTGAGTGCCTGGGCGAATGCCTGTACGCCGGGCCCATCTTCGGCGGCGATCAGCAGGATCTCGGCGGTCCAGGCGGGGGCAGCAAACATCAGACTGACAAGCAGCAGGCAACGCCTCCAGAAACTTGAGGAAAAGGGGGCGGTCATCCGTGACTGAGCATGGTTCATGCTACAACTCTAACTCCGCACTGAAGTAGAGCACGTGGCGCTGGTCGTAGTTATTGTTGGGCCAGGTGGTGGGCTGGTTATCGAGCCGTTGTTGCAACATGCCGGCCAGCTCCAGGTTGGCTTTGCCCAGGGCAATGCGTTTGGCCACCCGCATGTCGACCCGTTGGAAGCGATATTGGTTGAGTGCATCGTCGCCATAATAGAACAACGCACTGGACCAGCCGGCGCCCCACTCACGCATCCAGCCGGCCGAGCCGCTGTTGCGGGCTGTTTGTTGCTGGTCGAGCGGGTTGCTGGCGCTGGCGTCGACGTAAGCATAGGTCAGCCGTAGGCGGTCGGCAGTGCTTACGTGCCAGTCGAGCTGAGTTTCAGTACCGATAAAACGCGAGCTGTTGGTGTTGCTGGCAATGTACTGATTGTTGCGCAACGGTTCGCTGATCATGCCGGTGATTTCGTCATAGAACAGCTTCACATCGAGGTTTAGCCCGATGTCGGCGAAAAAGCCGTTGTAGCCCAGCTCACGGGAGCGCATCAACTCCTTGTCGAGATTACCCGGGCCGCGTGTCTTGACGAAGTACTGGCCTGAGGTCTGCCCATAGGCAGGGGAACTGAGGTTGGTGACTCGGTAGCTCCAGTTGACGTTGTTCTCGAACATGTCCGGCGAGCGGATGGCTTCGGAGTACACGGCGCGCAAGCCGTGGCGCGGGTTGATCAGGTAGTTGACCGCGACCCTTGGCGTCAGTGAGTTGCCGCTCAGGTGGGTGTTTTCGTACATCGCGCCGCCCTGCAGCAACCAGTGCTCGCTGGCGCGCCACTCCAGGTGGCCGAACAGGCGCCAGGTGGTGTCGTCGAGGGTGCCGTTAAAGTAGGTGTCGGAGTCGGCGCGGTCATAGCGGTAATTCAGGCCACTGACCAGGCGCAGGCTGTCGGACAGGCTCAGGGTGTCTTGCAGCTCCAGGTCGTAGCGGCTTTCCTTGGTGCTTTGGTCGATGTTGCCGCAGACGCTGTCTTTGCCGCCGTTTTCCCATTGACCCAGGACTTGGTTGCCCAGGGCCTGTTCGGCCGCACTGCCCGGTGGCGCGCCATTCTGGCTGAATGCGTCCATATGCCGCGCCAACTTCTCGGCATAGTTGGGATTGAGCTGCCACAGTTGCGTCAGTTCGGGGCTGAACGAGACTTTGGCATCGCAGGCTTTCCAGATTTGCCGGCGATCCCATTGCTGGGCCGAGCCCTGGATATACAGGCTGTGGTCGGGATTGAAATCGAAATTCCAGCGCAACGAGCCGGCATAGTCCTTGGCAGTGACGTCGGAATTGGTGCCGTTTTCGGTAATCCCGTCAAACACGGGTGTGTAGGTGTAGGGGCGCTGGTTGGTCCCTTCCTTGGCGCTCAATTGCCAATCGATGCTTTGTTGCTGGTTCAAGGTCTGGCTGACAGCCAGGCTGAAGCGACTCAGGCGCCTGCTGTCGCGGCGGTCGGCGCCGACACGGTCGCTGTCAAAACCATCGTCCTGTTGTCCGGACAGTGAAAGTCGCAGGTCGCCGGTTTCCCAGCCCATGCCCTGGCTGGCGTACCAGTCGTTGATCCCGCGCTCGCCCCGGATGACTTTCATCCGCGTGCCCTGGCTGTTGGCCGGTGAGCGGGTGAGGATGTTGACCACTGCCATCAGCGCGTTGGCGCCGTAGCTGACTGTGTTGGGCCCACGGAACACTTCGATGCGTTCGATATCCTCCATGGCCACCGGGATGTCGCTCCAGTCCACGGTGGCCAGGCCAGCGCGGTACACCGAGCGGCCGTCGATGAGCACCTGCATGCGCCGCGCTTCACTGGCATTGGTGCCGTGATAGTTGACGGCGGCCTGGTTGCCCGTGGTGTAGCCGACCATCATTCCCGGTACCAGCCGCAGCAGCTCGGCGATGTCCCGCGCGCCGCTGGCCTTGATCAGTTCGCTGTCGAGCACCGTCATGCTGCCAGGTACGGCAGCAGCCGACTGCTTGAGCCGGGTGGCGGTCAGGACTTGCGGCAGCGGTTGGCTGTCGAGGAAAAGATCGTCGGCAAGCAGCGGGGTGCTGAACAACAGCGCCAGAAAGAAGGATGAGCGAGGAGGAGGGCCCAAATACACGGCACGGCCTTGATAATTACGAATAGCCGCCCATGTTAACTGAGGCGGGGGCTTTTGCCAGTCGCTGCCATCGCAATTACAGTGCCTCACTCGGTCTTTTTCCGACAAGCGCGGGAAATCACACGGGGGCTGGCCGCCAGCAGGTCGGCCCGTATAATGCCGTCATCGCCACTGGTATGGATTAACGGATTGCATATGACTGAACAGCGCCCTATTGCGGTCCTGGGAGGCGGAAGTTTTGGTACCGCCGTGGCTAATCTGCTGGCTGAAAACGGTCATCAGGTACGTCAGTGGATGCGCGATCCCGAGCAGGCCGAGGCCATTCGAGTTAACCGGGAAAACCCTCGTTACCTCAAAGGCATCAAGATTCATCCCGCTGTCACGCCGGTCACCGACCTGCTGGCGACTCTGGACGCGTGCGACTTATGCTTCATCGCCCTGCCGTCCAGCGCCTTGCGTTCGGTGCTGGCGCCCCACGCCGAGCGCCTGGCCGGCAAGCTGCTGGTCAGCCTGACCAAAGGCATTGAGGCCCACACCTTCAAGCTGATGAGCGAAATCCTCGAAGAGATCGCCCCTCAAGCGCGTATCGGTGTGCTGTCCGGGCCGAATCTGGCGCGGGAAGTAGCCGAGCACGCGCTGACCGCAACGGTGGTCGCCAGCGAGGACGAGGAACTGTGTGAGCGGGTCCAGAAAGTGCTGCATGGCCGCACCTTTCGCGTCTACGCCAGTGCCGATCGTTTTGGCGTGGAGTTGGGCGGGGCGCTGAAAAACGTCTACGCGATTATTGCCGGTATGGCCGTGGCGCTGGGCATGGGGGAAAACACCAAGAGCATGCTGATTACCCGTGCTCTGGCGGAAATGACCCGTTTTGCGGTCAATCAGGGTGCCAACCCGATGACATTCCTGGGGTTGGCCGGCGTGGGTGACCTGATCGTCACCTGCTCGTCGCCGAAAAGCCGCAACTATCAGGTCGGCTTCGCCCTGGGCCAGGGTTTGAGCCTGGAAGACGCGGTAACGCGCCTGGGTGAAGTGGCCGAAGGGGTCAACACCCTGAAAGTGCTGAAAGCCAAGGCCCAGGAAGTTGGTGTCTATATGCCGTTGGTCGCCGGTTTGCATGCGATTCTGTTCGAAGGGCGCACCTTGAACCAGGTCATCGAGCTGCTGATGCGCGCCGAGCCGAAAACCGATGTCGATTTTATTTCCACCAGTGGTTTCAACTGAGGAACGCGCGATGAACGATCCGAAAACAGCACCCAAATATGAATCCATTGTCCTGCGCATCCTGTGGATGCTGGTGTTTGCCCTGGTGTGGCAAGTAGCGCAGTTCCTCCTGGGCGCGCTGGTGGTGGTGCAACTGATCTACCGCCTGGTCTATGGCGCCCCGAACCTGAGCCTGATGAACGTTGGCGACAGCCTCAGCCAGTTTCTGGCGCAGATCGGCCGTTTCGGCAGCTTCCACAGCGAGCAGAAGCCTTGGCCGTTCGCCGATTGGCCAACCCCCCGTGCTCCGGAAGGCGAAGCTGCCCACAGCGTGCCGCCGGCACCGCATCCAGTGCGTGATGAGGAACCGAAGCTATGAAAGTGTGGGTATTGCGTCACGGTGAAGCCGAGAGTCATGCCCGCAGTGATGCCGAGCGCAACCTGACCGTCCATGGCCGCGAAGAAGTATTGCGCAGTGCGGGCCATCTGATCGGCCAACCGATCAAAGCCATCATTGCCAGCCCTTATGTACGGGCGCAGCAGACGGCGCAATTGGTGCGTGAGGCGTTGGGATTTGAGCCGGGAGTACGCACGGAGCCCTGGTTGACCCCCGATTGCAGTCCGCTTCAGGTGCTGGATAAGCTCGACACCGATGACAATGTGCTGTTGGTCAGTCACCAGCCGTTGGTGGGGAGTTTGATCAGCTTCTTGCAACATGGGCACCTGCGCCAGCCGCATCCCATGAGCACTGCGAGTCTGGCGGAGCTGGAAGGGGATTTCCCGTTGGCGGGGTTGATGAGCCTCAATAGCGTCAAGAATCCCTGACCCATCGCGCTCCATTTGTGTGTGATATATAGTCAACCAAGCAAGTGCTTGGTTGGCTATCGTCGGAACACACAGGAGCGCGTCCCATGTCTGTCGCTTTTCGTTTGCCGCTGCAGGTCTTCTTCGAACGTGAAGCGCGCCATCCGCGCCAACGGTTTCTGGTCCAGCCCATCGGCGGCGGTCAAGTGCAGACCCTCACCTGGGGCGAGGTCGGCCATCAGGCCCGCTGCGCCGCGCACTGGTTGCGTTCGCGTGAACTGCCCCAGGGTTCGCATATTGCCCTGATCTCGAAAAACTGCGCCCACTGGATCATCGCCGACCTGGCGATCTGGATGGCCGGGCATGTTTCGGTGCCGCTGTATCCCAACCTCACTGCTGATTCCGTCGCCCATGTCCTGGAGCATTCCGAGGCGGCCCTGGCGTTTATCGGCAAACTGGACGACTGGCCGGCCATGGCCTGCGGCTTCAAGGCTGGCTTGCCCACCATCAGTCTGCCGCTGTGCCCCGAGGGTGACTTTGATTACACCTGGGCCGACCTGCAGGGCTGTTCACCGATCCAGGACGACCCGGCGCCTGCGGCGTCTGATTTGGCCACCATTATCTACACCTCCGGCACCACTGGGCTGCCCAAGGGCGTGATGCACAGTTTTGCCGCGCTGGGATTTGCCGCCGTGCGCGGTACCCAATTGTTCGGCCTGGGGGAGGGCGATCGCCTGCTGTCCTACTTGCCGCTGTGCCATGTGGCAGAGCGAATGTTTGTCGAGATGGCCTCGATCTACACCGGGCAGACGGTATTTTTCGCCGAAAGCCTCGACACTTTTCTTACGGATCTGCAGCGGGCCCGGCCGACGGCTTTATTCGGTGTGCCACGGATCTGGACCAAATTCCAGATGGGCGTCTACAGCAAAATCCCGGAAAAGCGCCTGGAGCGGTTGTTGAGCCTACCGTTTATCGGCAAGCACGTGGGCCACAAGGTGCTCGTCGGGCTGGGGCTGGACGCGGTGCGTGTCGCGCTTTGCGGGGCAGCACCGGTGCCCGAGGCGTTGCTGCGCTGGTACCGGCGCCTGGGCCTGGATGTACTGGAGGTCTACGGCATGACCGAAGGCTGCGGCTACTCCCATGTCTGTCGTCCCGGCCAACAGAAAATCGGCTGGATTGGCCTGCCGTGTCCGCAGGTTGAGGTGCGCATTGATCCCGCCGGGGAAGTCCAGGTGCGCAGCGGTGCGACCATGCTCGGTTACTTCAAGGACCCGGTCAAAACGGCCGAGACGATTACCGAGGACGGTTTCCTGCGTACTGGCGACAAGGGCGAGCAGGATGGTGAAGGCCGTTTGCGGCTCACCGGGCGCCTCAAGGAAATATTCAAGACCAGCAAGGGCAAATACGTGGCGCCAGCGCCCATTGAAAACCGCCTGGCGGAGCATGGGCGGATCGAGCAGGTGTGCGTCGTGGGTGATGGTATGGCTGCCCCGATGGGTCTGTGTGTGTTATCGGCGGTGGGCGTGCAAGAGGCGGCCGGTGCTGCACGTCATGCCTTGCAAGGCAGCCTGGAGCGCCTGCTGGAGGAGGTCAACCAAGTCCTGGATAAACATGAGCGCTTGCATCGACTGGTGGTGGTGAAAGACAGTTGGGCAGTGGAAAACGGTTTTCTGACCCCCACCCTGAAGATCAAGCGCAATGTGATCGAATCAAAGTACGGGTCACAGTTCCAGGCCTGGAGCGAGCGTTCCGAGGCGGTGCTGTGGCAGGATTGAGCACTCATAAAATCAATAAGGACACGTTAATGAGCCTGTGGCGCACCCTTCCCAATATCGAGCAATTGAATGGCATCCAGAAAAACACCATCGGTGAAGTGCTGGATATTCGCTTCGAAGCGTTTGACGATCAATCCCTGACCGCCAGCATGGTGATCGATCACCGCACCCATCAGCCTTATGGCCTGCTGCACGGCGGTGCCTCGGTGGTGCTGGCGGAAACCGTGGGCTCCATGGCCAGCTACCTGTGCATCGACGCCAGCAAGTTCTATTGCGTGGGCCTGGAAATCAACGCCAACCACCTGCGGGGCCTGCGTTCCGGGCGTGTCACGGCGGTGGCCAAGGCTATCCATATCGGTCGCACTACCCATGTCTGGGACATTCGCCTGACCAGCGATGAAGGCAAGACCAGTTGTGTATCGCGCCTGACGATGGCGGTGGTGCCTTTGGGCGAGAGTCCGCCGGCTCGATAGGCGTAGCATGAGTGTCATCATTCCTGGCAGTTACAGTCATTGCTGTCGGTGCCGCGCATGGTGACAATCAACCTCTGTTTTTAGTGATGGAACCGGTATGTCGCAGCACGTGTTTTTTGCTCACGCCAATGGCTTTCCTTCGGCGACCTACGGCAAGTTGTTTGCCGCCCTGGCCCCGGAGTACGTCGTCGCACATTTGCCGCAGCACGGTCATGACCCCAGGTTTCCGGTGGACGACAACTGGCAGAACCTGGTGGACGAGTTGATCCACCACCTCGAACAGCAACCGGAGCCTGTGTGGGGCGTGGGCCACTCCCTGGGTGGCGTGCTGCACCTGCACGCCGCCATGCGCTGCCCGCAGCTGTATCGCGGGGTGGTGATGCTGGACTCGCCGGTGCTGACCCTGGCCGACCGCTGGGTAATTCGCGCGGCCAAGCGTTTTGGCTTTATCGACCGCTTGACTCCGGCCGGTCGTACCCTGGGTCGGCGCGAAGAGTTCGCCGACCTCGACGCCGCCCGCAGTTACTTTTCCGGCAAGACCCTGTTTCGCGGCTTTGACCCTGAATGCCTGGAAGCCTATCTGCAACATGGTTTGCACCAGGTGGGCGACCGCCTGCGCCTGTGTTTTGACCCCGCTACCGAGATCAGCATCTACCGCGGAGTGCCCCACACCAGTCCCGGGCAGACCCGGCAATTAAAAGTGCCGCTGGCGGTGGTGCGCGGCCGGCAGAGCCGGGTAGTCATGCGCCACCATGCCAGTGGTGTGGCACGTCTGCCCATGGGCGAGATGCTGACCATGCCCGGCGGCCACATGTTTCCCCTTGAGCGCCCCCAGGACACCGCGACCTTGATCAAGAACCTGTTTGCCCGCTGGGAAACCCGCCAACGCGAGCGCAGTTGCGCATGACCACACCCGTCGAAGAGGTTCGCCTCAGCCTGCCGCATATTGAGCTGGCCGCGCATTTGTTCGGGCCTGAAGACGGTCTGCCGGTTATCGCCCTGCATGGCTGGCTGGACAACGCCAACAGCTTCGCCCGCCTGGCCCCCCAACTCAGTGGCTTGCGCATCATTGCCCTGGACATGGCCGGCCACGGTCACTCGGCCCATCGGCCGGCGGGGGCCGGTTATGCCTTGTGGGACTATGTCCACGATGTGCTGCAAGTGGCCGAACAACTGGGCTGGAAACGTTTTGCATTACTTGGCCACTCCCTTGGCGCCATCGTTTCCCTGGTGTTGGCCGGCGCCTTGCCCGAGCGTGTGACGCACCTGGGGTTGATCGACGGCGTGATCCCGCCGACCGCCACCGGCGAGAATGCCGCCGAGCGCCTGGGAATGGCGTTGCAGGCGCAGTTGAACCTGCAAGACAAGCGCAAACCGGTGTACAGCACCCTTGATCGTGCCATCGAAGCGCGGATGAAAGGCGTGGTGGCGGTCAGCCGTGAAGCCGCAGAACTCCTGGCCCAGCGGGGGCTGATGCCGGTGCCGGGTGGTTATACCTGGCGCAGCGACAGCCGCTTGACCCTGGCTTCGCCGATGCGCCTGACGGAAGAACAGGCCATGGCGTTCGTGCGCAGAGTCGCCTGTCCTACACAGTTGGTGGTCGCCGAAGACGGCATGCTGGCGAAACATCCCGAACTGTTTTCCCAGCTTCCGTTCAATGTGGCGCGGTTGCCCGGAGGCCATCATTTGCACTTGAACGACGCATCCGGAGCTGCCCTTGTTGCAGACTGTTTCAATCGGTTCTTCACCATGCCTTGACTTGGCGGGGGCAACTGCCGAGGCTGGGCGGATTGAAAGGGAGTCAACCATGAACGATTTCAACACCGCAGCGACCCCGAATGGCCAGGGCTTGCTGAGCCGATGAGTATGCCGAAAGGATTTATCCGTATTTTGGGTCTGTGCTGTTTCAGCCCGCTGGTGTTCGCTGCCGACTTGCCAGGAAGCCAGGATTTGCCAGCCGTGGCCCGTCAGGCCGATGCACAGATCGTCGATTACCGCCCGGCGCAAGAGAAGGAACGCATCTACCCGATGGGTTCGATCCGCAAGATCAGCGGCCAGTTGCGCTACGAAGGCCAGGCCACTGCTCGCGGCCAGGCCACCGCCATCACTTATGAGTTGCCCGCCGAACACACCTCCAGTGCCGCCTTCACCGCGACGCGCGAAGCGTTGCAGGAGCAGGGCGCGCAGTTGCTGTTTTGGTGCCAGGCACGTGATTGCGGGGAAAGCAGCCTGTGGGCCAATGAGGTCTTCGGCAATGCGAAGCTGGTCGGCGCCGACAGCCAGCAGGAATATCTGCTGCTACGCCTGGCGGCCCCCCAGGACAACTCCCTGGTGGCGCTGTATGGCATCACCCGTGGCAATCGTCGGGCCTATCTGCATGTCGAGCAACTCGACGCCAGTGCGCCATTGGGAGATTTGCTGCCGACCTCGGCAACCTTGTTGCGCGAGCTTAAAAGTACGGGCGAGCTGGACTTTCCCGCTCTGGGGGCCGATCTTGACGCCACGTGGCTGACCTTGATTTCCCGTGGATTGAACCTGGACGCCACCTTGCGGGTCAGTCTGACAGGCCCCAATGCCGAAGCCTGGCGTCAGGGCTTGATCGACAAGGGCGTGCGTGCCGCGCGGATGGAAACCGGGACCGCCGAGGCCAAGGGCCTGCACCTGCAATTGCTGCGCTGACCGTTTCAGGGCGAACGGACCCGCGCCGTTCGCCTAAGCTCTCCTCTTACAGACTTCTTTTCGAGAAACCACATGCTCAACAACGATCGCCTGCTGGTGCAGATCCTGCTCCTGGTGCTGTTTGGTGCCAGCTTCTGGGTGATGGCGCCGTTCTGGTCGGCGCTGTTCTGGGGCGCGGTGCTGGCCTTTGCCAGTTGGCCGTTGATGCGCCTGCTGACCCGCTGGCTGAAGGGCCGAGAATCCCTGGCTGCCGGGGTCCTGACGCTGGGCTGGATGCTGCTGGTCGCTGTGCCTCTGGTTTGGCTGGGATTCAACCTGGCCGACCATGTGCGTGATGCCGTGGTGCTTATCAAGGACATCCAGGTCGACGGCTTGCCCGAAGCGCCAACCTGGCTGGGCTCACTTCCCTTTGTCGGCGAGCGGCTGGTGGGCCTGTGGGACAGCATCGACCAGCAGGGCGCTGCCTTGATGGTGACCCTCAAACCGTACCTGGGGCAGGTCGGCAACTGGCTGCTGGCCCGCAGTGCGCAGATTGGCGGCGGGATACTGGAGCTGACCCTGAGCCTGGTGTTCGTGTTCTTTTTCTACCGCGATGGGCCACGGCTGGCAATGTTCATCCATCGCTTGCTGGAGCGCCTGATCGGCGACCGCGCCGGTTACTACATCGAATTGGTGGCGGGTACGGTGCAGCGGGTGGTCAACGGCGTGATCGGCACCGCTGCGGCTCAGGCGGTGCTGGCACTGATCGGCTTCATGATCGCAGGTGTACCCGGGGCGCTGGTGCTGGGGGTCGTCACCTTCCTGCTCAGCCTGATCCCCATGGGCCCGCCGCTGGTGTGGATTCCGGCCACGGCCTGGCTGGCCTGGAAGGGCGATTACACCTACGCGGTATTCCTCGGTGTTTGGGGCACTTTTATCATCAGCGGCGTCGACAACGTGCTTAAGCCGTACCTGATCAGCCGCGGCGGCAACCTGCCATTGGTGATCGTGCTGCTGGGGGTGTTCGGCGGGTTGATTGCGTTCGGCTTTATCGGTTTGTTTATCGGGCCGACGTTGTTGGCGGTGGCTTATAGCCTATTGACCGATTGGAGTACGACGCAGGCTCAGGCGCGGCGGGAAGACAAGCTTGGTCAGCCTGATGGTGAATGATCAGGCGCGGGGCAACCACATCACCGCCGTCAGCCCACCGCCTGGCGTCTCTTCCAGGCCCAGCTTTCCACCGAGCCGCTCCACCGCTTCCTTGGCGATGGTCATCCCCAGCCCTACGCCGCCGGAGTTGCGGTTGCGCGAGCCTTCCAGGCGATAAAACGGTTCAAACACTGCTTCGCGCTTGTCAGTGGCAATTCCCGGCCCATGGTCGATCACTCTGATCACCAGCGCCTGGGGACTGTCCGTCAGCTCGATGCGGGCAGTGCCGGCATAGCGCAGCGCGTTATCCAGCAGATTATTCAGGCATGAGCGCAGGGCCATCGGCTGCACCTGCAACGGCACGGATTCACCGCTGCATTGAACGTCCGAGCCCTGGTCCTGGGCGTTTTCGCTGAGCGACTGCACCAGCGCCTGGACGTCCAGCCACTGTCGGCTTTCGCCGGTGCGTTGTTCGTGCAGGTAGCTGAGGGTGGCGTCGAGCATGCCGATCATGTCGTTCAGGTCCTGGCGCATCTGGCCCTGCAACTTTGTGTCCTCGACCTGTTCCAGGCGCAGCTTGAGCCGTGATAGCGGGGTGCGCAGGTCGTGGGAGACGGCGCCAAGCATGCGTGCCCGTTGGCTGACCTGCTCGCGGATACGTTTTTGCATCATGTTAAACGTCGACGCCGCTTGTCGGGCTTCCCGAGGGCCGGATTCGCTCAGTGGCGGGCTGTTCAGATCAAGGCTCAAGCGCTCGGCCGCCGCGCTCAAGCGCTGGATCGGCCGGCTGAGCAGCTTGGCGCCGTACCAGGCCGCGATGATCAGAGAGATAAACTGAAAGGTCAGCGGCACCAGCGGGCCGCCGAACCAGGGACGCGTAGGGTGCTTGCGCAGCAGGGTTGGCGTCGTGCCGTCTGCTTGTTCCAGCGTCACCTCGGCTGACTCTGGCGGCGGCGGAGGCTGGCCATAGTGGTGAAACCAGAAGATGGCGAGCACATGGGCCAGTACGATGGCCACCAGCAACACACCGAACAACCGGCCGAACAGGGTGTTGAAGGCGTTGCGCATCAGCCGATATCCCGGGCGTCGAACAGGTAGCCTTCGCCGCGCACGGTCTTGATCAATTGCGGGGCTTTGGGGTCATCGCCCAGTTTTTGCCGCAAGCGCGAGACTAGCAGGTCGATGCTGCGATCAAAGGCTTCGATGGAGCGACCACGGGCCGCATCCAGCAGTTGCTCGCGGCTCAATACCCGGCGCGGGCGTTCGATGAATACCCACAGCAAGCGAAACTCGGCGTTGGACAGCGGCACCACCAGGCCGTCATCGGCCACCAGTTGGCGCAGCACGCTGTTGAGTCGCCAGTTGTCGAAACGGATATTGGCCCGCTGTTCAGTGCGGTCATCGCGTACCCGGCGCAGGATGGTCTGGATGCGCGCCACCAGCTCCCGGGGTTCGAAGGGCTTGGACATGTAATCGTCGGCCCCCAGTTCCAGGCCGATGATGCGGTCGGTGGGTTCACAACGGGCGGTGAGCATTAGGATCGGGATGTCTGACTCGGCCCGCAGCCAGCGGCACAGCGACAAGCCGTCTTCGCCGGGCAGCATCAGGTCGAGTACCACCACGTCGAAGGTTTCGGCTTGCATGGCCTGGCGCATGGCAGTGCCGTCGGTCACGCCGCTGGCGAGAATATTGAAGCGCGCCAGGTAATCGATCAGCAGTTCGCGGATCGGCACATCGTCGTCGACGATCAGCGCGCGGGTGTTCCAGCGTTTTTCATCAGCGGGAACCGCGCCTTTTTGCTCGTTATTCAGCAGAACGGAAGGGGTATGCATGGTGCGATCATCTGCCTGGTTGGCCGCCACGCGCAGAGACGGCGGCTAGGTTGTTGCGTTCAGCATAGGCGCCCAGCCCGATGGCTGGAAGTGCTGGACTTTCGGGTCTTGCGAGGGAGGCTAAGCTGCGGGGGTGTTGCAGGCATGTCATGAATGTATCAGCTTTGAAATATATTCCCGACGACCGATAATATTGCCCATCAATGCGCGCAACCTGAGGATTTACCGATCATCGGATCCCGCAAAGGCGCTGCTTGCGCTACAATCCGCGCCGATTTCGACTTGCCTGAGAGCCCATTCCAATGTCCGTCTGCCAGACTCCTATCATCGTCGCCCTGGATTACCCCACCCGTGACGCCGCACTGAAGCTGGCTGACCAGTTGGACCCCAAGCTTTGCCGGGTCAAGGTCGGCAAGGAACTGTTCACCAGTTGCGCCGCGGAAATCGTCGGTACTCTGCGTGACAAAGGTTTTGAGGTGTTCCTGGACCTTAAATTCCACGACATCCCCAACACCACCGCCATGGCGGTCAAGGCCGCCGCCGAAATGGGTGTGTGGATGGTCAATGTGCACTGCTCCGGCGGCCTGCGCATGATGGCCGCCTGCCGTGAAGTGCTGGATCAGCGCAGCGGTCCCAAGCCGCTGTTGATCGGCGTGACCGTACTGACCAGCATGGAGCGTGAAGACCTGGCCGGGATCGGCCTGGATATCGAGCCACAGGAGCAAGTGCTGCGCCTGGCTGCATTGGCACAAAAAGCGGGTCTGGACGGTCTGGTTTGCTCGGCACTGGAAGCCCAGGCGTTGAAAGCCGCCCACCCATCGCTGCAATTGGTCACTCCAGGGATTCGCCCAGCGGGCAGCGCCCAGGACGACCAGCGCCGTATCCTGACCCCACGTCAGGCGCTGGATGCCGGCTCCGATTACCTGGTGATCGGTCGCCCAATCAGCCAGGCGGCCGACCCAGCCAAGGCCCTGGCGGCGGTGGTGGCCGAGATCGCCTGATTCACTCGATCTCAAGGAGGGCTCGGTCAATGTGGGAGCCGGGCTTGCCCGCGATGCAGGCGACCCGGTCTTTCAGTAACACCTAGGCGATGCTATCGCCGCGATGCGGCGATCCGACAAGTCAAGCTCCCACACTGACCATGCCCACAGGGTTGGGGCGGTGTATCAGTTGACCTTCAGCACCAACTTCCCAAAGTTCTCCCCGTTGAACAATTTCATCAACGTTTCAGGGAACGTCTCCAGCCCTTCGACGATATCTTCCTTGCTCTTGAGCTTGCCCTGCGCCATCCAGCCGGCCATCTCCTGCCCAGCGGCGGCAAAGTTCGCCGCATGATCCATCACCACAAAACCTTCCATACGCGCCCGATTGACTAGCAATGACAGGTAGTTGGCTGGCCCTTTCACGGCCTCTTTATTGTTGTACTGGCTGATGGCGCCACAGATCACCACCCGTGCTTTCAACGCCAGGCGGCTCAGTACTGCGTCGAGAATGTCGCCGCCGACGTTGTCGAAGTACACGTCCACACCTTTCGGGCATTCGCGTTTGAGTCCGGCGTGGACGTCTTCGTTTTTGTAGTCGATGGCGGCGTCGAAGCCCAGTTCATCCACCAGGAATTTGCACTTGTCTGCACCGCCGGCAATCCCCACCACGCGGCAACCTTTGATCTTGGCGATTTGCCCGGCAATGCTGCCGACCGCACCGGCCGCACCGGAAATGACCACGGTCTCCCCGGCCTTGGGCGCACCGGTGTCGAGCAGGGCGAAGTAGGCGGTCATGCCGGTCATGCCCAACGCTGACAGATAACGTGGCAGCGGTGCCAGTTTTGGGTCGACCTTGTAGAAACCACGGGGCTCTCCCAGGAAGTAATCCTGTACACCCAAGGCGCCGTTGACGTAGTCCCCGACGGCGAATTTCGGATTGTTCGAGGCGATGACCTTGCCGACGCCCAGTGCCCGCATTACTTCGCCGATGCCTACCGGTGGAATGTAGGATTTGCCTTCGTTCATCCAGCCGCGCATGGCCGGGTCGAGGGACAGGTATTCATTGCGCACCAGAACCTGGCCGTCCACAGGAGTACCCACCGGCACTTCCTGGTAAGTAAAGGTTTCCCGGGTGGCCGCGCCGACCGGACGTTTGGCGAGCAGAAATTGGCGGTTGGTCTGGGCAGTCATGGCAGGGACTCTCAATAAATGAACCTTGATTGATAGACCCTCTCGGCCTGAGGGGCAAGCGGTGCCGAGGGTGCGAATGGCCGTAGATACACTGCGCTGATAGTGATCCATGCTGGCTTATCACTACCACTCATGAGTACATAACCGGCCTTCTGATAGTGCTGACGCGCGGTTGCTGCCACTGACTAGACTGGGCCAACAGGTATTCATCTAAGGACATCACCATGAGCATGATATTTTCCGGCCAGGTCGCCCTTGTGACCGGTGCGGCTGCGGGTATAGGCCGCGCTACGGCCCTGGCTTTTGCCGCAGAAGGCTTGAAAGTGGTGGTCGCCGATCTGGACGCGGCGGGCGGCGAGGGCACGGTCGCGCTGATCCACCAGGCCGGAGGCGAAGCGGTCTTCGTGCGTTGCAACGTCACCCTGGAAGCTGACGTGCAGCAGCTTATGCAGCAGGCTATGGCTACCTATGGTCGGTTGGATTACGCCTTCAACAACGCCGGTATCGAGATTGAAAAAGGCAAGCTGGCCGACGGCAGCCTGGATGAGTTCGATGCCATCATGAACGTCAACGTCAAGGGCGTGTGGTTGTGCATGAAATACCAGTTACCTCTGCTCTTGGCCCAGGGCGGCGGGGCGATCGTCAACACGGCCTCGGTTGCCGGGTTGGGTGCGGCGCCAAAGATGAGTATCTATGCAGCTTCCAAGCACGCGGTGATTGGGCTGACCAAATCGGCAGCGATTGAGTATGCGAAGAAGAAAATTCGCGTCAATGCCGTGTGCCCGGCAGTGATTGACACTGACATGTTTCGCCGCGCCTATGAAGCCGACCCGAGAAAAGCCGAGTTTGCGGCGGCCATGCATCCGGTCGGGCGTATCGGTACGGTCGAGGAAATCGCCAGTGCGGTCCTCTATTTGTGCAGCGACGGTGCTGCGTTCACCACAGGTCAGGCGCTCGCAGTCGACGGTGGTGCGACTGCCATTTAGGAATCAGATGGCGCTTGCTGCTCAGAACGTCATTTAGGGTGCTGTGAGACTTTTCCGTAGATGGCAAGATGCCTCGTCAAGATGTGTTTCGATAGATAAATAATTCAATAAAATCAAAGTGTTAATGAGTCGCTGGATGGGGCGCTCGCAAGCTTCTGTGCTTAACTGTTTTGGGTTGAATGACAAACAGTGAAGTGAGTGGCTCATGGATTTAGGGATCGATCGACAAGCCCTTGTACCAGTAGTGCAGCAAATCGTCAGTGCGGTGGCCGTGTGGATTCGCGAGAGCGCAGTGAGCCCCGGGACACGCTTGCCCTCCATACGGAAGCTGGCTCATGACAACCTGCTCAGCCAATCCAGCGTGGTCGAGGCATTCGAACGAATGGTGGCCGAAGGGTTGCTGGCCTCAAGGCACGGTTCGGGTTTTTCGTCGCCCAGCAACCTGCCGCCGGCAGCCTCAGGGGCGAGAGCCAATGGTATGAGGGGGCGGAGCTGGGTTGGGGGCGCTTTACCGATAACCAACTGGGTGAGCTGAAACTGGGATGCGGCTGGCTGCCCGACACCTGGCGCGAGAGCGATGACATCAGTTATGCGATTCGTGAAGTCGCTCGCACCGACACCGCCGGGGTGTTCAACTACAGCACGCCCCTCGGCTTGCCGGCGTTGCGTGAACAACTGCTCAAGCGTCTGGCTCACATTCAGGTGGTCACCAGCGCCGACCGCATCCTGACCACCCACGGCGCCAGCCATGCCCAGGATCTGTTGATACGCACGCTGCTCAAGGCTGGCGACACCGTGGTGATTGAAAAACCGGGACACGGCAACCTGTATCGCATGCTGGCGTTCCATGGCGTCAAACTGCTGGAGGTCCCCAGGACCCGCAGCGGCCCGGATATCCCGGCACTGGAAGCGTTGTTGCTTGATCATCGTCCCAAGTGCCTGTTCATCACCAGCCTTTATCACAACCCGACCGGTACCAGCCTTTCCCAGGCAGTAGCTGAGCGCTTGCTGCATCTGGCCCATGTTCGGGACTTCTTCATCATTGAGGAGGATGTCTACGGCGATCTGCAACATGCCAGCTGCACCCGGCTCTCGGCGTTGCCTCATGAGGGCCGGGTCATCTATGTCTCAAGTTTTTCCAAGACCCTGAGCAGCGCCCTGCGGGTGGGGTATCTCACCGCCAGCGCGGCGATCATTGTTCAACTGCTCAAGGTCAAAACCCTGACCGGCATCGGCACCTCGCGGTTCGCCGAGGCGGTGGTGGCCAGCCTTCTGGCCAATGGTACCTACCGCAAGTGGCTACAGCGCCTGCGTCGACGATTGGGCACGGGAATGGCGATGACCTTGCAGGTGCTGGAGGATGAGGAGTGGGAGGTCTTTGCCGTGCCGGCGGGAGGGATGTTCCTCTGGGCCAGGCCGGGCACAAGCGACAGGTCCATGCTGGAGGCGCGGGCCCGCAAATTAAGGGTGTTGCTTTCACCAGGGACGTTGTTCAGCCCGACGGGAGAAAACAGCGACTGGCTGCGCATCAATGTGGCCTATGCTTCTGATCAATGTGCCCTGGCGCTGTTCAAGGCCATGGGCCCTGCAGGATCGACCTCCACCATTCTGAAAACGACGGGAATGTAGCTTTTTGCCATTATTCCGGCGCCAACGTCTTGTGCACCGGGGCCTCTCGTTGCGAATCTCGCTGTATGGACAGTGGGCTTGATGGCATTCGCCACTCCAAGAGGATTCAGTGCAATGATTTCGGCCGTGCAACGACGTTTTGCCAACCTCGGTATGGCAAGGAAACTGGGCCTGGGGTTTGCCTTGGTGCTGCTGCTGACGGCCTTGGTGGCTGCCATTGGGGTGTGGTCCCTGCAAACCATCGGGCAGCGGTTCGAAGGCCTTAAGGCCATGTCCTCGCTCAACAGTGGCCTGTTGAAGGTGCGCCTGATCGAGCAGGACTACGCACTGCACGCCGACCCCAAGTCCGTTGACGCCTTGCATGAAAGCGTCGATGCGTTGTTGGCCCAGGCGCAGATTCTCAAGGAGCAGTCTGCCGCCAATGTGCCGGTAATGACTGACGTGGAGCAGGCTCTGGGTGCCTATCGCAAGGCGTTTGACGAGTTTGTCGAACTGACCCAGGCCAAGGACCTGGCGCTGGAAATGGCCAGTTGGTCCGTCTCCAGCGTCTCCAATAACCTCGATGTGCTGCAGGCCGGGCTGGCCGATGATGGCGCTTATGGCCTAAAGGAAAGCCAGGGCAAGGAGGGCGCCGATTTTATCGAGCAGGCGGGTCAAGTCGGCCAGGTCTCGCGCTTGATGTTGCAAGCCATGAACGAAGCGCATGTGCGCCTGGATCAAAGCCGCAAGGGCGATGAGGAGAATGCCGGGCAAGGTAAGATCGAGCAG
Source organism: Pseudomonas sp. ANT_H4 (assembly GCF_008369295.1). GTDB lineage: Bacteria > Pseudomonadota > Gammaproteobacteria > Pseudomonadales > Pseudomonadaceae > Aquipseudomonas. Next base: position 142,396 of record NZ_VOBG01000006.1, read on the forward strand.
GCCGACCAGGCCTTGGCCCAGGCCGAGCAACTGAAAACCACGGTCAAGGACCCCGGTTATCAAACGGTGCTCAATGAAGTGGCTGGGCATATCGCCGCCTTCAGCGAAAAACTCGGGGAATACACCGTCCTGCTGACCCAGGAAAAAGTGGTGTACCAGCAACTGCATGAGCGCGCCGACCAGGTGGTATCACGGGTCAACCAGGCCTACGACGCCGAAGATCAATCGATGCAGGGGCAACTAAAGAAAAGCGCGTTGCTGATCATCGGTTCTTCGGCCCTGGCCTTGCTGGTGGGGCTGATTGCCGCGTGGGTGATCACCCGGTTGATCGTCGCGCCGTTGCGCAGCGTGATCGCCGTCGCCCAGCAAATTGCCGCAGGGGATCTCAGCGGTCGCATGGAAGTGAGCCGCCGCGATGAGATCGGCCAGCTCATGCTAGCGATGCAGCAGATGGGCAATGGTTTGAGCAGCATGGTCAGCGGCTTGCAGGCCGGTATCGAGCAATTGGCCAGTTCTGCCCATTCGCTGTCCAGCGTGACCGAGCAGACCAATATCGAAGTCAGCAGCCAGAAAGAAGAAACCGAACAAGTCGCCACGGCGATGAACCAAATGACTGCCACGGTGCACGACGTCGCGCGCAACGCCGAGGAGGCGGCCCAGGCGGCGCAGACAGCCGACGATAAGGTTGACAGTGGTCAGCGAGTGGTGCGCCAGAGTCTGCAGCGCATCGAGCTGCTGGCCAATTCTGCGACGTCCGCAAGTACCAGCATCGAGAGCTTGAGTGCAGAAATCCAGAACATCGGCACTGTGCTGGGTGTGATCAAAAGCGTGGCCGAACAAACTAATTTGCTGGCGCTCAATGCGGCCATCGAAGCTGCACGGGCAGGCGAGCAAGGGCGCGGATTTGCAGTAGTGGCCGATGAGGTTCGGGCGTTGGCCAAGCGGACCCAGCAATCGACCGAAGAAATCGAGCGGCTGGTAAGTACATTACGCAGCGCGGCGCAGTCTTCGGTGCAGCAAATCAAGCAGAGCGGTGAGTTGGTCAAGCTGGCCGTGAGCGACGCCCTCGAAACGGAAAGTGCCCTGGGCAGTATTGCGGCAGCGGTGTCGTTGATTCAGCAGATGAACCAACAGATCGCGGCGGCGGCTGAGGAGCAAAGCTCGGTGGCCGAAGAGATCAATCGCAGCGTCACCAGCATTCGTGCCAGTGCCGATCAATCGGCATTGAGCATGCAGGGCAATGCCGCGTCGAGCATTGAGCTGGCGCACTTGGGGGCAGAACTCAAGGGGATGGTCGGGCACTTCCGCCTTTGATCGCTGCGCGGGCACAGCGATCAGGGAGGGTGTCAGTCGTAAATCGCCTTCTTCTTCCAGTCTGCATCGGCATCCACGACTTTCAAGCCTTCGGTCAACTCATTGACCTCATCTTCGGCGGGCTGGATGTTGGTCAGCACCATAGAGTTGGCGCGGGCCAGTTGCTTTTCCAGGGACTGCAGTTGTTGGCTGTAGATGGCAGGCTCAGGCTGCTTGCGCAGATACTGGACTCCGCGTTCAAACGCCAAGCGCGCCTGACCCGGTTGGGCCTGTTGCAAGGCCTGCTGGCCGAGGTTGTTGAAGAACTCAATGTGCAGCAGCACCAGGATGTGGCGAATTTCCTTGATCCAGTGCTTGGCCTCATTGGTCGGCAAAAAGCCGTCCTGGGCTGCGCGCGTGACTTGGCCGTGCAGAGCTTCCAGCAGGAAGCGCACGTCCTTGGCCTTGGCCTCGGTCTGAATCGGCCCTGGCGGGTTATTCACCGGAATCGATTCGCCCTGAGCCACCAGCGCGTTCAGTTCCGCAATGCGTGCCTTGAGGGCGGCGCTGGATTTACTCAGGTGCAGCAGGCGTTGATTGGCGTTCAGTTCCAGGCGGGTCAGTAACAGCTTGAGCGCCGGGGTCATCAATTGGCCAGGAAAGGTCTCGGTGATTTCGCCACAGCGCCGCAGACGGTCATTGAGCTCGATCTGGGTCCGGGCCTTTTCCAGCTTGTTGTTTTCCACCACGTGGTTCATGTAGCCAATGGCGATCAGTATTACGATCCCGGCTATTACCAGCAGGGTGATCATGAGTGGTGTCACCGGTGTGACCTCTTTATTGGATGTGTGTTGAAGTGTAGTGATTGGTGCATGTGGCGGATAGGAGTGATCGACGAGCTGAGTCAGTCCTTTCCTCTATATAAGTAAGTGGTGCCTGTATGGATGCACATTGCCATCATTTGTTGGTGCGAACTATAGCGTCTTGTCGGGCGCCAGAATATAGGCGCCAAACCCTGGGCGGCAAAAATGCCCGACAGGGCCGGTATAGGGCCGCGAAGTCATTGATTTAAATAAATTTATCCTTGGGGGTTGACGACATCCAAGTCCATCCATACAATGCGCGCCACTTACAGCGTAAAGCACACAGCAAAGCGCAGTTGAGTAGTGAATGTTGTACGCGTGTCCCCTTCGTCTAGTGGCCTAGGACACCGCCCTTTCACGGCGGTAACAGGGGTTCGAGTCCCCTAGGGGACGCCATTGCGGGAATAGCTCAGTTGGTAGAGCACGACCTTGCCAAGGTCGGGGTCGCGAGTTCGAGTCTCGTTTCCCGCTCCATATTTAACAAAAACGCCGCTCAGTAATGAGCGGCGTTTTTGTTTGTGCGTTTTTTATAGGTAAGGGTTCATGGTGCGCCTGGATGTACCGCAGCCCTCCGTCGGTCCTCGGCGCTGTTGCCTGTCGTTGACAGGAAGCGGTTCAGTCAATGCTGTAGCGCACCGACAGCACGCCTTTTTTCTCGGCCAGGGCGAGGATTGTCACCTTGCCCACTTCTCTCAGGGCCTGCACGTGAGTACCGCCGCAGGCGTAAGCCGGCAGGTCGCCGAAGCCGACTTCACGGGTGCCGTCTTCGAGCCCCATATGGCGTGGCAAGTCGGCGGCGATCCACTGATTGGCCTGGTTTTCAATGGTGTCGGCATCCATGGCTTGCGCTGATTCTCCCCGTATAAACGTGATCTTCCCTTCGCCCGGCCAGTGATGGGCCTTGATCGGCATCCAGCCCAAGGTCTCACCGACATTGCCGATCAAATGCCCGGCCGAGTGCAGGTGCGTGTGCAGGCGCGCCGCTCTTCATTGACGCGCGCCTGTAAGGGGCCGAGGGCGACCGGCTGATCGACGTAATGCACGATGCGATCCGCCTCTTGTGCCACCTTCAGCACGGTACTGTTACCCAGCCAACCGGTGTCGAAGGGTTGGCCGCCACCCAGGGGATGGAAGATCGTCGACTGCAGGACCACGGCAAACTGCTCTTCGTGAGGCGTGCACGCCAGCACTTCAACGTCAGCAATCAGGTGGTCATGGGTGAAAAACAGGCGCTGGGTCATTGTCTACATCCGCATCAAGGTTCTGCTCGGTAGTATAGGTAGTGCGTTGATAGGTGATAATCCATTCAGATTTCAATGGATCTGTGCGTCATGAGCATCAATCTTCCTTTGCCGTTGTTGGGTGAAATGGCGACTTTCGTAAAAGTGGTGGAAACCGGCAGCTTCTCCGAGGCGGCCCGGCAGATGGCGGTTTCACCGTCGGCGGTGAGTCGCAGCATCTCGCGTCTGGAAAAGGCCCTGGCTACTCGCCTGCTGCAACGCACCACTCGCAAGCTGCGCCTGAGCGAGGGCGGTGAGGAGGTGTTCAAGCGTTGCCGGGAAATGCTCAACGCGGCGCGCTCGGTGATGCAAATCAGCGGCCAGTACACCCATGAAGCCGAAGGGCTGGTGCGGGTCGGCGTGCCCAAGGCAGTGAGCGGTTTGTGGTGCATCCGCATATGCCGGAGTTTCTACGGCGTTATCCCAAGGTGGATGTACAGTTGATCCTGGAAGATCGGCATGTGGACTTGATCGACGATAACGTCGACCTGAGCATCCGCATCACCGATAGCCCGCCGCCGGGGTTGGTGGGGCGGCAGTTGTTGCCTATCGAGCATCTGCTTTGCGCTACGCCGCAGTACCTGGCGCAACACGGCATACCAAGGCATCCCCATGATTTGCTGGAGCACAGCTGCATCTATCTGGGCGAAACGCCGGGGGATGCACGCTGGAAATTCCGCCAGGGTGGCAAGGCAGTGACGATCGGCGTGCGCGGGCGTTATGCGGCCAATCACACGGGGGTGCGGCTGGATGCGGTGTTGCAGCATGTGGGGATTGGCAGCTTGCCGTATTTCACGGCGCGCCATGTCTTAGACGAGGGGGCGCTGGTGCAGGTATTACCGGACTGGGATTTTATTGCGTCGTACCACGGCGATGCGTGGTTGCTGCATTCACCCACGCGGTATCTACCGCCGAAGTTGCGGGTGTTTATTGATTATCTGGTGGAGTGCATGGCGAGGGAGCCGACGTTACGTTAATTGTGGAGCGAGCGTGCTCGCTCCTACAGTTGATCGCTAATCAGTGCTTGGGCTGGTCATTGGACATGGCCAACAACTGCTTTTCCTGGTTCCAGTCAAACGGTTCGTCATTCTGCTCGGCTTCGAAGCGACGCTCTTCCAGGGCCTGGTACAGGTCCAGTTCGTCGTCCGGCATGAAGTGCAGGCAATCACCGCCGAAGAACCACAGCAGGTCACGCGGTACCAGATGGGCAATTTGCGGGTAGCGCAGGATGACCTGGCTCATCATGTCCTGGCCCAGGTATTGGCTTTCGATCGGGTCGATGGGCAGCAGGGCGCGCAGTTCGTCGAAACGCTCCAGGAACAGCGCGTGGCTTTCCTCGGGAACCTGTTCGGCTTCACCGACGGCAACCAGGATGCTGCGCAGGTGGTCGAGCAAGGCGAGATGATCGGCAACGACGTTGGACACGAGATAAGTCCTCAAGAGCAAAACGGGCGCGAGAGTATATAGCTCTAGCGCCCGCTTTTATATGACCGTTGGACTCAGCGGACTTTTCCTTCCGTCTGGGCCAGCTCTTCCTTGCTGAAGTCATCCACGTCGATCACCTTGCGTCGTGCCGCTTCGGCGTCACGCAGGGTCTGCGCTTCGGCCGGTTGCAGCACGCCGGCTTGCAGCGCGGCGTCGATGGCATGTTCCCCGGCGGCTGGCTTGAGCTGGCCGCTCTTGAGGGCTAAGTGGAGTTTTTTCTGCAATGGATGGCTGACGGCCAGCAGGTCGTAGGCATGTTGCAGCGCGCCCACCGGGTCCTCGGCCGATTGCGGGCGATAGCAGCCAGCCAGCAATTCTTCCAGGGTTGGATCGCCCTTGGCACGGCCAATCACAGCGGCGACTTCGGCATCCAGAGCGTCGGACGGACCCTTGTGGCGACGACCGAACGGGAACACGATCACCCGCAGCAGGCAACCCAGCACCTTGTTCGGGAAGTTGGTCAGCAGTTCATCCAGTGCCCGCTCCGAATGGCCGAGGCTTTCTTCCATGGCCCAGGCGAACAACGGACGCAGATGATCGGGTGAGTCGAGGTCGTGGTAACGCTTGAGCGCCGCCGATGCCAGGTACATATGACTGAGCACATCCCCAAGGCGCGCCGACAGGCGTTCGCGGCGTTTAAGTTCGCCGCCCAGCAGCATCATGCTCAGGTCCGCCAGCAGGGCAAACGCAGCTGCCTGACGATTGAGGGCGCGGAAATAGCCTTGGCTCAAACGGTTGCCAGGCGCTTTTTCGAAATGCCCGAAGCCCAGGTTCAGCACCAGGGTACTGGCAGCGTTACTCACGGCAAAACCGATGTGTTGCAGCAACAGGCCATCGAACTCTTTCAGCGCCTGGTCATGGTCTTCTCGACCGGCCAAGGCCATCTCCTTGAGCACGAATGGATGGCAACGAATGGCCCCCTGGCCAAAGATCATCAGGTTACGTGACAGAATATTTGCGCCTTCCACGGTGATGAAGATCGGCGCGCCTTGCCAGCTGCGGCCCAGGTAGTTGTTGGGGCCCATGATGATGCCCTTGCCACCGTGTACGTCCATGGCGTGGCTGATGCACTCGCGACCGCGTTCGGTCAGGTGGTACTTGAGGATTGCCGACAGCACCGAGGGTTTTTCGCCCAGGTCTACCGCGTTGGCGGTGAGCATGCGCGCACTGTCCATCAGCCAGGCGTTGCCGCCGATACGGGCCAGGGCTTCCTGGATACCTTCAAAGGCCGACAGTGGTACGTTGAACTGTTCCCGCACTTGGGCGTATTGGCCAGTCACCAGGCTGGTGAACTTGGCTGCGCCAGTGCCGACAGCCGGCAGGGAAATCGAACGGCCCACCGACAGGCAATTCATCAGCATCATCCAGCCCTTGCCGAGCATTTCCTGGCCGCCGATAAGAAATTCCAGCGGGATGAATACATCCTTGCCGGAGTTAGGCCCGTTCATGAATGCCGCACCCAGCGGCAGATGACGGCGGCCAATCTCTACGCCGGGAGTTTCGGTGGGGATCAGCGCGAGGCTGATGCCCAGGTCTTCTTCATCGCCCAGCAGGTGATCCGGGTCGTAGGCCTTGAAGGCCAGGCCCAGCAAGGTGGCGACCGGGCCGAGGGTAATGTAGCGTTTTTCCCAATTTAGGCGCAGGCCCAGTGTTTCCTGGCCTTCCCATTCACCTTTGCAGATGACGCCGGTGTCGGGCATGGCGCCGGCATCGGAGCCGGCCAGCGGGCCGGTAAGGGCGAAGCACGGAATATCATCGCCACGGGCCAGGCGCGGCAGGTAGTGGTTGCGTTGTTCATCGGTGCCGTAATGCAGCAGCAGTTCGGCCGGGCCCAGTGAGTTGGGGACCATCACGGTGGAGGCGAGGTCGCCGCTACGGGTCGCCAGCTTCATGGCGACCTGGGAGTGGGCGTAGGCCGAGAAGCCCTTGCCGCCAAATTCCTTGGGGATGATCAGGGCAAAAAAGCCGTGCTGCTTGATGTGCTCCCAGGCGGCGGGCGGCAAGTCCATGGCCTGGCCGATTTCCCAGTCGCTGACCATGGCGCAAAGTTCTTCGGTAGGGCCGTCGATAAAGGCCTGCTCTTCTTCGGTCAACTGCACCTTGGGGTAGGCCAGCAGTTTGTCCCAGTCGGGGCGACCGCTGAACAGTTCGCCATCCCACCACACAGTGCCGGCGTCGATGGCGTCGCGCTCGGTCTCGGACATTGGCGGCAGAACTTTCTGAAACCAGTTGAACAGCGGCGCGGTGAAGTACTTGCGGCGCAGGTCCGGCAGCAGCAGGGGAGCGGCCACGACGGCGATCAGCACCCAGAAGACCAGCAGCAACCAGCCCGGCGCATGGCTGAAGGCGCCCATGGCCAACAGGTAGACGGCGACCACACCCAGGGCGGGCAGGGGCGCGGTGCGGCGGTGTGCCAGGTAGGCAATGCCGACCACCAGAACCAGTATCCACAACAACAGCATATTCAATCCTCCGTGAAACCAGGGGCGAAATCACCTCAGAGCTTAGTCGGCATCCGAACAAACGGGTGATCAGGGTGTTACGTGGTGTGCCGGGCCATGTTGTTAATGCATGGGTATCAGGCGCCGACATTTGGCCGAATCGTCGTTATCCCAGGGCCGGACCTGTGGTTAGACTCCAGGCTTGCCTCGGAGATTAACCCCATGAATGCGTACTTGAGTCCCAGCCGCTTCATCGATAGTGACCACCCAGCGGTGGTGGAGTTCGCCGAAAAACACCGCGGTTCGAGTGCTGACCCCTGTGACCAGGCAGTCAGTCTTTATTACGCCGTCCGCGAGGCGGTGCGCTACAACCCTTACACCTTCAGCCGCGATCCGCAAACCCTGAGTGGCAGTTACGCCTTGGCTGCCGGCCAAAGCTATTGCGTGCCCAAGGCCACCCTGCTTGCTGCCTGCGCCAGGCATTGCGGCATACCGTCGCGCATCGGCCTGGCCGACGTGCGCAATCACCTGTCGACGCCGCGTTTGATCGAATTGCTCAGAAGCGACGTGTTCGCCATGCACGGCTACACCGAGTTGTATTTGCAGGGGCGCTGGGTCAAGGCCACGCCGGCGTTCAACCAGCAACTGTGTGAATTGTTCGACGTGCCGCCGCTGGATTTCGACGGTATCAACGACAGTGTTTTCCACCCGTTCAACCGTAAGGGCCAACGCTCCATGGAGTACGTGGTGGACCACGGGCAATTTGCCGATGTGCCCGAGAAATTTTTCTTCGCTCATCTGGAGAAGTGTTACCCACACCTGTTTGGCGAGCAAATGCCGATGCTGCTGGGGGATATGCAGAGCGATTTGAGCAAGGCGTGAACCGGCGTATGCTGCCTCGGCATTCATCCACCATGTTCATCAAGTCAGGGGCGGTCATGCTGAAAATCTGGGGTCGTAAAAATTCGTCAAATGTCAGGAAGGCACTGTGGTGCGCCGAGGAACTCGGCCTGGACTATGAGGCAATTGATGCGGGCGGGGCTTTTGGTGTGGTCGATACGCCGCAATACCGGGCGTTGAATCCGAATGGCCGGGTGCCGATGATCGAAGATGGCGATTTTGTGTTGTGGGAATCCAACACCATCGTGCGTTATCTGGCCGCGCGCCATGCTGCGGATTCGAACTGGTACCCCGGCGATCTGCAAGCGCGAGCCAACGCCGAAAAATGGATGGACTGGACCACGTCCACCTTCGCTGAACCGTTCAAGATCGTATTCTGGGGCGTGTTGCGTACCCCAGCCGGAAAGCAAAACTGGGACAGCATCCACGCCGGGCGCCAAGCCTGCATCGACGTATTGCAGGCGGTGGACCAGGCCCTGGCCACGCAACCCTACCTGTCGGGTGCCGAGATCGGCATGGGCGATATCCCCTTGGGCAGCTTTATTTACGCCTGGTTCGAGATGCCTATCGAGCGGCCCGCAATGCCCAATCTAGAGGCCTGGTACCAGCGTCTTTGCCAGCGTCCGGCCTATCAAAAAGCGGTTATGACCGCGTTGACTTAATACTGACTATTAATACAGGTGACTGTACTTGTGCGGCGCAGGCACGCACCATGGCTGTCATGCGCCGCCGTTGTATTGTCGGCCGCCCGTCCTTATTTAATAAGTAACTTCCTTCTTCTTGGTGCGTAATCCGATATGAGTTCCGCTCTGTCCATCCGGCAGCTAACCAAAACCTACGGCAACGGTTTCCAGGCCCTGAGTGGTATCGATCTGGATGTCGCCGAAGGTGACTTCTTCGCCTTGCTCGGCCCCAACGGCGCCGGCAAATCCACCACCATCGGCATTCTCTCGACACTGGTGAACAAGACCAGTGGCACGGTGAATATCTTTGGCCACGACCTGGATAAATCCCCGGCCGCGCTCAAGCGCTGCATTGGCGTGGTGCCCCAGGAGTTCAACTTCAACCAGTTTGAAAAGACCTTCGATATCGTCGTGACCCAGGCTGGCTACTACGGTATCCCACCGAAAATTGCCAAGGAGCGCGCCGAGCAGTACCTGACGCAACTGGGCCTGTGGGACAAGCGCGACGTACCTTCACGCTCTTTGTCCGGCGGCATGAAGCGCCGCCTGATGATCGCCCGCGCCCTGGTCCACGAACCGCGCCTGCTGATCCTCGACGAACCGACGGCGGGGGTAGACATCGAGCTGCGTCGCTCGATGTGGACCTTCCTCACCGAGCTGAACGAGAAAGGTATCACCATCATCCTCACCACCCATTACCTGGAAGAGGCTGAGCAGTTGTGCCGCAACATCGGCATCATCGACCACGGCACCATTGTCGAAAATACCAGCATGCGTCAGTTGCTCGGCCAACTGCATGTCGAGACCTTTCTGCTGGACCTGAAGCACGACATGGTGGTGCCACCGCAGTTGATCGGCTACCCGAATCGCCTGGTGGACAGCCACACCCTGGAAGTCCAGGTGGATAAAGCCGTGGGCATCACCGCGTTGTTCGGCCAACTGGCTACCCAGAACATCGAAGTGCTGAGCCTGCGCAATAAAACCAATCGCCTTGAGGAGTTGTTTGTGTCCCTGGTGGAGAAAAATCTGGCGAAGGTGGCGGTATGAACTCCGAACTGCAACCCAACCTTGTTGCCCTCAATACCATCGTCTACCGCGAAGTGAAGCGCTTTACCCGGATCTGGCCGCAAACCCTGCTGCCGCCGGCGATCACCATGGTTTTGTACTTCGTGATCTTCGGTAACCTGATCGGCCGGCAGATCGGTGATATGGGTGGTTTCACCTACATGGAATACATCGTGCCGGGGCTGATCATGATGTCGGTGATCACCAACTCCTACGGCAATGTGGTCTCCAGTTTCTTCGGCAGCAAGTTCCAGCGCTCCATCGAGGAATTGATGGTCTCGCCGGTCTCGCCCCACACCATTCTGATTGGCTACACCGTGGGCGGCGTGCTACGCGGTTTGATGGTCGGGGTGATCGTGACCCTGCTGTCGCTGTTCTTTACCGATCTGCAGGTGCATCACCTGGGCGTTACCATTTTGGTGGTGGTACTGACGGCGACGATCTTCTCGCTGCTGGGCTTCATCAATGCGGTATTTGCGCGCAACTTTGATGACATCTCCATTATCCCGACCTTTGTGCTAACGCCACTGACTTACCTAGGCGGCGTGTTTTACTCGATTACCCTGCTGCCGCCGTTCTGGCAGACGGTGTCGTTGGCCAACCCGGTGTTGCATATGGTCAACGCGTTTCGCTACGGGATTCTTGGGGTTTCGGATATCAAGATCGGTGTGGCGATCACCTTCATGCTCGTAGCGACCGTGGTGCTGTATCTGGGCTGTGCGCGGTTGCTGGTGAGTGGGCGTGGGATGCGCACGTGACAGTGATGTGGGATAGCAAAACGGCCTCTAGATGAGGCCGTTTTTTATGGGGTTACCCTCGCAACACGATCTCGATCAACTCGTGCAACTCCTCAAGCTGCAACGGCACGGAGGAGAACAAAATCCGAAATACCGTCGGTGCCGCCAGCAGGTTAATCAGCCGGTCCACGCTGGGCAATACGTCACTGCTGCCCTGATAACGATCAAGGATAGCCTGCAACTGCCCACCCAGAATGCTCACGCAATACCCCGGCGTCTGGCTGCACTGCACATCACGCATCATGTTGCGCCCCGGCTGCGAATTCATCTCGTCCAGGTATTGCTCGGCCCACGCTCGTAAATCGCCACGCAGGCTGCCGGTGTTGGCAGGTGTGCTGTCTGGGCGCATGCGGGCCAGGGCGACGTCGGCGAGGAGGGCGGACAGGTCGCCCCAGCGTCGGTAAATCGTCGACGGCGTCACTCCCGCACGAGTAGCGATTTGCGGTACGGTCACGCTGGCGCGATCCTGCTCTTGCAGCAATTGACGCACCGCCGAATGAACCGACTCTTGTACCCGGGCACTGCGGCCCCCCGGGCGGAGGCCTTCTTTTATAGCCATGCTTAAAACCTTAACACAAAGAATTTGCTTTAAGGGCGACGGAGTAGCACACTCCACAAAAGCAAAATATTAGCTTTAGCGGGGCGTGCTCATGGCAATTGTCACTTCTCATCGTTGCAGCCTGGTGTTCCTGGCAATCACCTTGCTGACATTTCTCGCCGCCTCCAGCGCGCCGACGCCGTTGTATCACCTCTACCAGGAAGACCTGCATTTTTCCGCTGGCGTGCTCACCCTGATCTTCGGCGTGTATGCCCTGAGCTTGCTGGCGGCTCTGTTGACCGTCGGTTCGCTGTCGGATCACCTGGGGCGCAAGCCAGTGATCTTTGTCGCGCTGGTCCTGGATATGCTGGCGATGTTGCTGTTTATCAATGCCGACAGTGTTGCCTGGCTGATTGCCGCCCGCACGCTGCAAGGTTTCGCCACCGGCATGGCCACGGCGGTGTTGGGTGCAGCGTTGCTCGACACTGACCGTCAGCGGGGCCCGCTGGTCAACAGCGTTGCGCCGCTATTGGGCATGGCGTGTGGCGCCATGGGCAGCAGTTTGTTGGTGGAGTTCGCGCCGCTGCCCACACAGTTGATCTATTGGACGCTGTTCGCCCTGTTGGCGTTGCAGTGCCTGTATGTCTGGCGCCTGCCGGAAACAGTGAGTCGCATACCCGGTGCGCTGGCATCCCTGTGGCCGACCTTGCATGTACCGCCCCAGGCGCGACGAGCCTTGTGGCTCTCGCTGCCGGTGGATATCGCGGTGTGGGCTATGAGTGGCTTTTATCTGTCCCTGGCGCCTTCGCTGGTGCGGGCGGCGACTGGTTCGACCTCCAATCTGATCGGCGGCGGCCTGGTGGCAGTGTTGACGTTGAGCGGCGCGGTGATGATTTTCAGCTTGCGCAATCGCCCGGCGGACAAAGTCCTGCGGCTGGGAGCGAGCTTGCTCGCCGTGGGCGTGGCGCTGATTCTCGCGGCGGTCCACAGCGCCAGCCTGCCGCTGTTTTTCTTCGCCACTCTGGTCGCCGGCAGCGGGTTTGGCGCGGGCTTCCTCGGCGCATTGCGCAGCGTCGTACCGTTGGCATTGCCTCACGAGCGTGCCGGCTTGATATCGGCGTTCTACGTGCTGAGCTACCTGGCGTTCTGCTTGCCGTCGCTGTTGGCGGGCCACCTCACTCGCACCTTTGGCCTGATAGCCACCACTGATGGTTATGGGCTCGTGCTGATCGTGTTGGCGCTCAGTGCCTTGGTCGGTTTGATGATGCAGGACTCTGCCAAGGCCAGGGCGACGTCGGGCGGTTGATCGGTAATAATCCGCGCTCCGTGCAACCCAGAATCGAGATTCAAGCATGAAGATCATCCGCAGCAAGGACTTCACCGGTAGCCGTGCCTGGGAGGCACTGGACATCGCCAGGATGAACGGCATCACTACCCGCTTGCACTGGACCGATCAGCCTTATCGCTGGCACATCAACGATGGCGAGGAGGTGTTTGTGGTGCTGGATGGTCAGGTGCAGATGCACTATCGCGAAAACGGTACAGAAAAAAGGGTGTCACTTGAAGTCGGCGACATCTTCTACGCCAGCATCGGCACCGAGCATGTGGCCCATCCGCAGGGGGCGGCGCGAATTCTAGTGATCGAATCCGAGGGCAGCGAATAGCCTTGTATTGGTAAAACAGATAACAGTTAGAGATATTACCCGTTTTATAGATATTCGATCGGCTTCTACCATGGCCTCAACCTGATACGAGGAAGAGGATTACCCATGACCTGCCCCAACAGCATCACCACCGGTTACAAACCGTTCAGCCACCTGGCCCGTCCTCGGGAAGTCATTCGCCAGTTCACCCCCAACTGGTTTGCCGCCACCATGGGCACCGGGGTGTTGGCGCTGGCCTTGGCGCAAGTGCCGGTCAACCTGCCTGGGTTGCATGCCATCGCCGAGGCGCTGTGGCTGCTCACGATCTTTCTGTTTGTTTTGTTCAGTGGCCTGTACGCCGCACGCTGGGTGATGTTTTTCCATGAGGCGCGGCGGATTTTCGGCCATTCCACGGTCTCGATGTTCTTCGGCACCATTCCCATGGGCCTGGCGACCATCATCAACGGTTTTCTGCTGTTTGGCCTGCCACGCTGGGGCGAGGGCGTGGTGCAATTGGCCGAAGTGCTGTGGTGGCTGGACGTGGCAATGTCCCTGGCGTGCGGGGTGCTGATTCCCTACATGATGTTCACTCGCCAGGAACACAGCATCGACCAGATGACTGCGGTCTGGCTGTTGCCGGTGGTTGCCGCCGAAGTCGCCGCCGCCAGCGGTGGCCTGCTGGCACCGCACTTGGTCGACGCCCATTCGCAACTGGTTATGCTGGTGACCAGCTACGTGCTGTGGGCGTTTTCCCTACCGGTGGCGTTCAGCATTCTGACCATCCTGATGTTGCGCATGGCCTTGCATAAACTGCCTCACGCCAACATGGCTGCGTCGAGCTGGCTGGCCCTCGGTCCCATCGGCACCGGTGCCCTTGGCATGTTGCTGCTGGGCAACGACGCCCCGGCAATCTTTGCCGCCAACGGCTTCCCAGGTATCGGCGAGATTGCTGAAGGCCTGGGCCTGATCGCTGGTATTACCCTGTGGGGCCTGGGGTTGTGGTGGATGCTGATCGCGGTGCTGATCACCTTGCGCTACCTGCGGGCCGGTATCCCGTTCAACCTGGGCTGGTGGGGTTTCACCTTTCCGCTGGGGGTCTATGCCCTAACCACCTTGAAGCTGGCAGGCACCTTGCACCTGGGTTTTTTCAGCGTCTTCGGTTGTGTGTTGGTGGCTGCCCTGGCCCTGATGTGGCTGATCGTCGCCAAGCGCACGGTGCAGGGGGCCTGGAAAGGTGAGCTTTTTGTTTCACCGTGCATTGCGGGACGAGGGAATAAGTAATCAGGATTAGGTAAAGTCGTGGCCTGGCGCTCAAGTGCAAAGTCCCAAGCGTCAGATCAACAACAGCCTTCAGGCCACGCAGGAACATGGACGATGAGTCACCCCTCGCAATTTACCTTGCTGCGCAAACGGCGTTTTTTGCCATTTTTCATTACCCAGTCCCTGGGTGCATTCAACGACAACATCTTCAAGCAATCGTTGATCCTGGCGATTCTCTACAAGCTGACCATCGAGGGCGACCGCTCGATCTGGGTCAACCTCTGCGCCTTGCTGTTTATCCTGCCGTTCTTCCTGTTCTCGGCCCTGGCCGGGCAATTTGGCGAGAAGTTCAACAAGGACGCGCTGATCCGCATGATCAAGCTCGGCGAGATCGTGATTATGGCCGTGGGCGCCGTCGGCTTTATGTTCAACCACCTTGAACTGATGCTGTTGGCGCTGTTTGCCATGGGCACTCATTCGGCGCTGTTCGGCCCGGTGAAGTACTCGATCATGCCCCAGGCGTTGCATGAAGATGAGTTGGTGGGTGGCAATGGCCTGGTGGAGATGGGCACATTCCTGGCGATTCTGGCGGGGACCATCGGCGCAGGGATCATGATGTCCTCCAGCCATTACGCGCCGGTAGTGTCTACCGCCATCGTCGGCGTTGCGGTGTTGGGCTACCTGGCCAGCCGTAGCATTCCTCGCGCAGCCGCCGCCAGCCCTGAGATGCGCCTGAACTGGAATATCTTCAGCCAATCCTGGGCCACCTTGCGCCTGGGCCTGGGGCAAACGCCGGCTGTGTCCCGTTCGATTGTCGGCAACTCGTGGTTCTGGTTTGTCGGTGCGATCTATCTGACGCAGATCCCGGCCTATGCCAAGGAGTGGCTGTACGGCGATGAGACCGTGGTCACGCTGATCCTGACCGTATTCTCGGTAGGTATCGCGCTAGGTTCGATGCTCTGCGAGAAACTCTCCGGGCGTAAAGTGGAAATCGGCCTGGTGCCCTTTGGCTCCTTTGGTCTTACGGTGTTTGGCCTGCTGCTGTGGTGGCATTCCGGCGGTTTCCCGCAGAACGTCCAGGCCAACGACTGGATCGCTATGCTCAGCTACGGTCAAGCCTGGTGGGTGTTGATCGATATCCTCGGCCTTGGCGTGTTTGGCGGGTTCTACATCGTGCCGCTGTATGCGCTGATCCAGTCGCGCACCGCCGAAAAAGAGCGGGCGCGGGTAATCGCGGCCAACAACATTCTCAATGCGCTGTTCATGGTGGTCTCGGCAATTGTCTCGATCCTGCTGCTGAGCGTGGCCAAGCTGTCGATCCCCGAGTTGTTCCTGGTGGTGTCGCTGCTCAACATCGCGGTCAACACTTACATCTTCAAGATCGTTCCCGAGTTCTCCATGCGTTTCATGATCTGGCTGCTCAGCCATTCCATGTACCGCGTTGAACATCGCAACCTGGAACTGATTCCCGACGAAGGTGCGGCGCTACTGGTGTGCAACCATGTGTCGTTTGTCGATGCATTGTTGATTGGCGGCGCGGTGCGTCGGCCGATTCGCTTTGTCACGTACTACAAGATCTACCGTTTGCCGGTGCTGAACTTTATCTTCCGCACTGCCGGGGCGATTCCGATTGCCGCGCGGCATGAGGATATCCAGATCTACGACAAGGCGTTCCAGCGTATTGCCCAGTACCTCAAGGATGGCGAACTGGTGTGCATCTTCCCGGAAGGCAAGTTGACGGGCGATGGCCAGATCAATGAGTTCAAGGGCGGGTTGACGCGGATTCTTGAGGATACGCCGGTGCCGGTGATTCCGTTGGCTTTGCAGGGGTTGTGGGGAAGCTTCTTCAGCCGTGACCCGGCCAAGGGGATGTTCCGTCGGTTGTGGTCGCGAGTGACGCTGGTGGCAGGGCCGCCAGTGACGCTGGAGACGGCGACGCCGCAAGCATTGCAGGAGTTGGTGGGGCAGTTGCGGGGGAGTGTCAGGTAGGTTGATCGCTCCCGCTTTCGCGGGAACGATCCGGGGTTCAAGCGCTGATCTTGAGCCCCACTAGCCCGGCAATAATCAATGCCACACTGGCCAGCCTGAACAGCGCCATGGATTCCCCAAACAGGATAATCCCGGCAATCACCGTGCCCACTGCACCGACTCCGGTCCAGATGGCATAGGCGGTGCCCAGCGGCAGTTCTTTCATGGCCAATCCCAACAAGCCCAGGCTGACAGCCATGGCGGCAATCGTCAGGGCTGTTGGCATGGGTTTGCTGAAGCCGTCGGTGTATTTCAGGCCAACGGCCCAGCCGACTTCAAAGAGACCTGCAAAAAACAGAATGATCCAGGACATGAAAACCTCCATCGATAGAAGGGGTCGTCCCCAGTGAGTACCTTGATCGAGCCGCGAGGTCGTCCCCGCGAAGCTCGATAGAGTGCCGAAACTTGATCGTGTGATCAAGTTTCAACCGTCAGTCGGTCTGCTGTTGCGCCAACAGTTCGCGATCTTCCTTCTCGCTCATCCGGCGGAAATACGTCGACAGCAACGCCCCGGAAATGTTGTGCCAGACGCTGAACAGCGCGCTTGGCACCGCCGCCAACGGCGAAAAGTGCGCACTCGCCAAGGCGGCGCCCAGCCCTGAATTCTGCATGCCTACTTCCAGCGCCAACGACTTGCGTTGTGCCAGCGGTAGCTTGAACACGCGGCCGGTGAAATAACCCAGCAGGTAACCGAAGCTGTTGTGCAGCATCACCACGGCCATGATCAGCAGGCCTGACTCGGCAATCTTCGCCTGGCTTGCGGCCACCACGGCGGCGACGATGATCACGATGCTGACTACCGACACCAGCGGCAACACGTCCACGGCATGGCGCACCCGATCGCCCAGCAACCGTTGCGCCAGCACACCGAGCACGATGGGCAGCAACACCACCTGCAGGATAGACCAGAACAACTCCATGAACGACACCGGCAGCCAGGCCGAGGCCAGCAGCCAGATCAGCGCCGGGGTGAGCAGCGGGGCGAGGAGGGTGGTGACGGCGGCGATGGCCACTGACAGCGCCAGGTCGCCACGGGCCAGCCAGGTCATGACATTGGACGAGGTGCCGCTGGGGCAGCAACCCACCAGGATCACGCCGACGGCAATTTCCGGCGGTAGCTGGAAGGCCTGGCACAGCAACCACGCCACGCCGGGCATGATCACAAAATGCGCGACCACGCCAAGCGCTACACGCCACGGGTGACGGGCGACCTCGGCGAAGTCTTCAAGTTTGAGGGTCAGCCCCATGCCGAACATCACCAGCCCCAGCAGTGGGACGATGGCGCTCTTCAGGTCGATAAACCAGCTTGGTTGCAGGAACGCGACCACGGCAAAAATCAGCACCCAGTAGGCGAAGGTGTTGCCGACGAAGCGGCTTAAAGCGGTGAGTGCGCGCATGGGGTGGTCCTTGTTATTGGAGAGCGGTTTGTCGAGTGACAGAAAATCCGAGGCGGTAATCCGATCGAATGTGTGTGGCTTGCTTGCGATAGCTATAGGTATCTATATGTTTTGGGGTGGGTTGGGTATGGGTACATATCCGTTATTTTGGTTGGGGCGGATTAGGGTTACGCCCTTACGGCGTGTCACTTTTGGAAAAGAGCCCGGAATGCCGGCCCAGCCAAAAGTAACCAAAAGGGCTCTTGCCCCACCACTTGGTGCCTCGCTGGGGCTCGGCATGCCTTCACTCCGGCATTGCTCCGTGGGCCGCGGCGCTGGGCCAGGGATGGCCCATCGCGGCGACCCACGGAGCAATGCCTTCGTTCGGGCACGCCGAGCCCCAGCGAGGCGCCGATAGGTAGGGCAGGAGCGCTTTGGTTACTTTGCCGCTTTTGCAAAGTGACACGCCGTAAGGGCGTAACCCTAAGCCGCCGTTACCGCAGCAACGGATATGTACTCAACCGAACCTGCCCCCTAGCTATCAGCATTTTTAGATCCCCTGCGGGGTTTCTTCGCCGCCCAAAGCCTCAACCAACGCCGGCAGGAAGACGCCAAACGTCAGCATCATCAAGGCAAAGCTTGCGTCCTGCTGGCCCAGGGCTTCGTCGCCGCCGTCCTGTTCTGCCTGGTCTTGCAGCAGGTCTTCGAACTTCAGGCGCTTGACCACCATCTTGTCATCCAGCATGAAGGACAGCTTGTCCTGCCAGGCCAGGGACAGTTGCGTCACCACCTTGCCGGTGCTCAGGTGCAGCTGGATTTCTTCGCCGGTCAGGTCCTGGCGCTTGCAGCGCACGATGCCGCCGTCTTCGTGGGTGTCGCGCAACTCGCATTCGTCGAGGACGAAGAAGTCATCGGCTGGCTTTTGCGTGGTGACCCAGTCGGTCATGGTGGCGGTCGGGGCCATTTTCACGGTCAGCGGACGTACCGGCAGGGTGCCGATCACTTCACGCAGGGTGGACAGCAGGTCTTCGGCACGCTTTGGGCTGGCCGAGTTGACCAGGATCAGGCCCTGTTTCGGCGCGATGGCGGCGAAGGTCGACGAACGACGGATAAAGGCGCGGGGCAGGAAGGCCTGGATGATTTCATCCTTGATCTGGTCGCGTTCTTTTTTATAGACCTTGCGCATTTGCTCGGCTTCGATCTCTTCGACCTTTTCCTTCAGCGCATCACGCACCACGCTACCCGGCAGGATACGTTCTTCCTTGCGCGCAGCGATCAGCAGGAAGTCACCGCTGACGTGTACCAATGGCGCGTCTTCGCCTTTGCCGAACGGGGCGACGAAGCCGTAAGTGGTCAACTCCTGGCTTGCACAGGAACGCGCCAGTTTGGTGGCCAGTGCAGTTTCCAACGCCTCGGCATCAACAGGCAGATCTTGGGTCAGGCGATAGATAAGCAGGTTTTTGAACCACATGGGGTGAGTCTCTCCTTTATACAAAGGGGGGCATTATTCCCCGCGTAGCGCCGTAGGCCAACCCCGCCTAAGCCATTGGAAGGCCTGAAAAAAATATTTAAGAAAGTGCTTGCCAGAGTTTGGGTCGCTCCGTAGAATGCGCGCCACACCGAAAGTGAAGGGTGATTAGCTCAGCTGGGAGAGCATCTGCCTTACAAGCAGAGGGTCGGCGGTTCGATCCCGTCATCACCCACCATTCGCTTACAGTGTTACGCGCAGCGGTAGTTCAGTCGGTTAGAATACCGGCCTGTCACGCCGGGGGTCGCGGGTTCGAGTCCCGTCCGCTGCGCCATATTAAGGTTTCCTGGACCGCTGAACGCCAGGTCACCGCGAGAAGCCCGCTCAAGTAGCGGGCTTTTTGTTGTCTACGATTTCAAAAAATGAAGTATTTTAAATAAATTGCATTTAAATCAACACATTAGAATTTTTTGTGAGAGAATGCGCCTCGCAACGAAGGTGAAGGGTGATTAGCTCAGCTGGGAGAGCATCTGCCTTACAAGCAGAGGGTCGGCGGTTCGATCCCGTCATCACCCACCATTACTTTCAACGCTACGCGCAGCGGTAGTTCAGTCGGTTAGAATACCGGCCTGTCACGCCGGGGGTCGCGGGTTCGAGTCCCGTCCGCTGCGCCATATTAAGGTTTCCTGGACCGCTGAACGCCAGGTCACCACGAAAAGCCCGCTTATAAAGCGGGCTTTTTTGTGCCTGGAATTTAGAGCCCTACCAGTCGATACCCCACCTGCAACTCGGTAATGAAGTACTGCGGTTGTGCGGGGTTCGCCTCCAGCTTCTGGCGCAGATGGGCCATATGTACGCGTAGATAATGGGCGCGTTCCACGTAATCCAGGCCCCAGACTTCCAGCAGTAACTGCCTGTGGGTCAGCACTCGGCTCTGCCCGCGAATCATCGCGCACAACAGGCGGTACTCGATGGGCGTCAGGTGTACCGGCTGGCCCTGGCGCCATACCTCATGGGTGGCCAGGTCGACTTCAATCTCGCCAAACGCCACTTTGCTGGTGGCTGTCACGGTGCCGGTTTGCCCATGTCGACGCAGTTGTGCGCGGATACGTGCCAGCAGCTCGGGCACGCCGAAGGGTTTGGTCAGGTAGTCATCGGCACCAGCGTCCAGGGCGGCGACTTTTTCCTCTTCGCGATCCCGCGCCGACAACACCAGGATCGGCACCGCCAGCCAGCCCCGCAATTCGCTGATCAACTGTTTGCCGTCGCCATCCGGCAAGCCGAGATCGACGATCACCAGGTCCGGCTGGCGGCTGGCGGCATGGATCAAGGCGCGCTTGACGCTGTCGGCCTCGAAGACCTGGAAGCCTTCATCTTGCAGGGCGATACCGACAAAACGGCGGATATTGGCCTCGTCTTCAACAATCAGAATGCGCGCAGTGCTCATAGGGTTTCCATGGATGGCGGGGTGCCCGCTGGTAAAGTGATGACGAAATGCATGCCGCACTCGGTGCCGGGGTTGGCTTCAATGCACCCGCCATGGGCTTCGATGATGCGCTTGACCAGTGCCAGCCCCAGGCCGATGCCAGCGACGGCGGACTCCTGCTGGCCGCGAGTGAAGGGTTCGAACAGGTTGTGAGCAGCACAGCCCGGCCCGGCGTCGTTGACTTCCAGCAGGATCTTGTCCCCAGCCTGGCGGGCGCCAACAGTAATGCAGGTGCCGTCGGGGGTGTACTTGGCGGCGTTGTCCAGCAGGTTGACCAGCACCCGTTCGATCAATAGTCCATCGACCTCCACCAGTGGCAACTGCGCGTCAATGGCGGTGTGTACGACGTGCCGGGCCAGCGGTTCGCGCAGCTGGCGCAGGGCGCTGCCGACGATTTCTTCCAGGGAGTGCCATTGCCGATTGAGCCGCACTCCGTGTTCTTGCATGCGGGCCATGTCCAGCAGGTTTTCAATCAGCCGTTGCATGGAAGTGGCTTGTTCGTGGATGTCGTGTAGCAAATCAGTCAGGGGCCCGGGTGGGGCGTGGGGCAGTGCGGTGTCGGCGGCGCCGATCAGCGTGGTCAAGGGCGTGCGCAAGTCGTGGGAAATGGCGGCGAGCAGGGTGTTGCGCATTTTCTCGCCTTCCATCTGCACCAGTGTGCTTTGCGCCACTTCGACGAAATGCACCCGCTCCAGGGCGATCGCCAGCTGGCTCATGCAGGCTTCCAGCAACCGGCGCTCTTGCGGTTCGCTCAGGCGTTCGCGCTGGGCCAGTTCCAGCACCAGCACACCGCGTACGCGCATCGGTGCCTTCAATGGCAGGTAGCAACCTTTGGCGGCCGCCAGGGTGTCGGTGCCCTGGCCCGCCGGGCGGCCATGGTCGTAGCTCCATTGGGCGATGCCTTCATCGATGGGCAGCACGCCCGCACCAACGCTATGGAGACGGTCTTGCGCATCTGGCAACGCCAGGCCCACCCGCGCCTCGAACACGCCGCTGAAGGTACGTAGTGCCACTTCGCTGATCTGCTCCACGGTCAACGCCGCCGACAGGTCGCGGGCCAGTCGCGCCAACGACGTTGCACGCCGCTCCCGGGCCGCGGCGGTGCGTGCTTCATGGCGTAGACGGGCGGTGAGTTGCCCGGTGATCAAGGCGATGCCGAGCATCAAGGCAAAGGTGAAGAAATACTGGGTGTCATTGACGGTGAAGGAATAGCGCGGCTGCACGAAAAAGAAGTCAAAACACAGCACCGCGAGCATCGCCGCCCAGACGCCGGGACCGCGCCCATAGCGCAGGGCCACCAGCACCACGGTGAGCAAAAACACCATGACCACGTTGGCCAGGTCGAACACCTGAAGCAGCAGCGCGGCGATGGCGCTGGCGGTGAAGCAGGCCAGGCTAGCCCAGACATAGGCCAAGGTGCGACCCGGCGCAGGTGCTGGCTTTTCAAGATTTTTGACGGGGGCGCTGGCGGGTAATACACCGTGGGCAATGACGATCTGATCAATCTGCGGATGGTGACGGCTGATTCGATCACTGACCGACTGGTGCCAGAACCGCCAGGCCTGGCGGGGATGATGGCCCAGCACCAGCCGGTTGGCGTTGTGCTCACGGGCACAGGCTGCCAGCGCCTCGGCGACGTCCATGCCTGGCAGCGTTGCGGTATCGGCTCCAAACTCAGTGGCCAGGGCCAGGGTTTTCATGGCCGTCAGATAACGTTTGGCACCGCGACCTTGGGCCGAAGCCACATGCACGACGATCCAGTCTGCCTCAAGCTTCTGCGCCAGCCGCGCCGCTTCACGCACCAGGCGTTCATCACCGGCGTCGCCCGCCACGCCGACCAGCAGCCGCTCGCGGGCTGGCCACAAGGCTTTGATTGAGCGTTCGCGGCGATACACCCGCATCTGCGTGTCGACACGGTCGGCTGTGCGGCGCAGTGCCAGCTCGCGCAGGGCCAGCAGGTTGCCCTTGCGGAAAAAATGCCGTGACGCACGCTCGGCCTGAGGCCCCAGGTAGACTTTGCCGTCCTTCAGACGCTGCAACAGGTCATCGGGCGGCAGGTCGACCACCACCACTTCGTGGGCATTGTCGAACACGTGGTCGGGTACGGTTTCCCGCACGCGGATACCAATGATCCCACTGACAAGATCGTTAAGACTTTCCAGGTGCTGGACGTTGAGGGTGGTCCACACGTCGATGCCGGCGCTGAGCAGTTCTTCCACATCTTGCCAGCGTTTGGGGTGGCGCGAGCCAGGGGCGTTGCTGTGGGCCAGTTCGTCGACCAGCAGCACTGACGGATGCCTGAGCAGGGCAGCGTCGAGGTCGAATTCGGTAAGGGCGACTTCGCGGTGTAACAGGGCGGTGCGGGGCAGTTGTTCCAGACCATGGAGCAGGTCGGTGGTTTCCTGGCGACCGTGGGTTTCCACGACGCCCGCGAGCAGGTCGCGGCCCAGGGCGACTTCTCGTTGCGCTGCCGCGAGCATGGCGCAGGTCTTGCCCACGCCGGCATTGGAGCCGAAGTAGATACGCAATTTGCCGCGCAAGGCGGCTTGTTCTTCCTGATGGAGTCGGGCCAGCAAGGCGTCGGGGTCGGGGCGATCTTCGTTTAATGCGGGCATGTCATTCCTCAAGAGAGTCTGTAGGAGCGAGGGGGACGCCTAGTTCTTGCTCGCGAAAAACCTGAGAGCGCCGTTGGGTGTCAGGTTTCCCGCGTAATCGTTAACGACCTTCGTCGGAACGCCGCCCGGAGCAAGCTTGCTCCTACAGGGGAGTTGGTCCGTTACACCAGACCTAGTCCAGTCAACACCATGTCAATTACCTTGATCCCGGCAAACGGCACCAGCACCCCACCCACGCCATAGATCAGCAGGTTGCGGTTAAGCAACGCCGCCGCACCAATGGCCCGATAGGTCACGCCGCGCAGCGCCAGTGGAATCAACGCGACAATGATCAGCGCGTTGAAAATCACCGCACTGAGAATCGCCGAGTTGGGACTGGTCAGGTGCATTACGTTTAAGGCGCCGAGCTGCGGATAGGTCGCCACGAATGCCGCCGGGATGATCGCGAAATACTTCGCCACGTCGTTGGCGACGCTGAAGGTGGTCAGGGCGCCACGGGTCATCAGCATCTGTTTGCCGACCTCGACCACTTCGATCAGCTTGGTCGGGTTGCTGTCCAGGTCGACCATGTTGCCGGCCTCTTTCGCTGCCTGGGTGCCGCTGTTCATTGCTACCGCCACGTCGGCCTGGGCCAGTGCCGGGGCGTCGTTGGTGCCGTCGCCGGTCATGGCAACGAGCTTGCCCTGGGCCTGGTAGTCGCGGATCAGTTGCAGCTTGTCCTCCGGGCGAGCCTCGGCGAGGAAGTCGTCGACACCAGCCTCCACGGCAATCGCCGCGGCGGTCAGGCGGTTGTCGCCGGTGATCATCACCGTCTTGATGCCCATGCGCCGCAATTCGGCGAAGCGCTCCTTGATGCCGCCCTTGACCACGTCCTTGAGCTCTACCACGCCCAATGCCTTGGAACCGTCGGACACCACCAGCGGGGTGCTGCCGCGCCGTGAGACTTCATCGACCTTGGCCTGCAACGCCGCCGGAAAGCTCCCACCCAAGGCTTCGATATGACTGCGAATAGCATCCGCCGCACCCTTGCGAATGGTCCGGCCCTCGGGCAGGTCGACGCCGCTCATGCGGGTTTGTGCGGTGAAGTGGACAAAGCTGGCGCCCAGGGCGTTGATGTCTCGCGCCCGCAGGTCAAACTTCTGTTTGGCCAGCACCACAATGCTGCGACCTTCAGGGGTTTCATCGGCCAGGGACGCCAGTTGCGCGGCGTCCGCCAACTCGGCTTCCTTGATACCCGGTGCAGGCAGGAAACTGCTGGCCTGGCGATTACCCAGGGTGATGGTGCCGGTCTTGTCCAGCAACAACACGTCGACATCGCCAGCCGCCTCGACGGCCCGGCCTGAAGTGGCGATTACATTGGCCGACATCATCCGGCTCATCCCCGCCACGCCAATGGCCGAGAGCAGGCCGCCGATGGTGGTGGGGATCAGGCACACCAGCAACGCCACCAGCACTGTGGCACTGATCACGCTGCCGGTGCCGCTCATGGCTACGGCAAAAATCGAGTAGGGGCTCAGGGTGGCGATCACCAGCAGAAACAATAGGGTCAGCCCCACCAGCAAAATGTTCAGGGCTACCTCGTTGGGCGTCTTCTGGCGCTTGGCGGACTCGACCATGGAGATCATGCGGTCGAGAAACGACTCACCGGGGTTGACGCTGATGCGCACCACCAGCCAGTCCGACAGCACCCGCGTGCCGCCGGTGACCGAGGAAAAGTCGCCACCCGCTTCGCGAATCACCGGAGCCGATTCGCCGGTGATCGCGCTTTCATCCACCGAGGCCACGCCTTCGATCACCACACCGTCCAGGGGCACCAGGTCGCCGGCTTCGATCAGCACCACGCTGTCCTTGCGCAACAGACTGGCTTCAGTGGGCAACCAGGCCGCACCGTGCCGGGGTTGTTGCAGCAATTTGGCCAGGGTCTGGCGCTTCATGCTGCGCAGGCTTGCTGCCTGGGCGCGGCTGCGTCCCTCGGCCAGGGCCTCGGCGAAGTTGGCGAACAGTACGGTGAACCACAGCCACAGGGTGATGCTTAAAATAAAGCCGCTGGGGGCTTCACCCGCTCCGCCCAGGGACTGGAACCACAGTAGCGTGGTGAGAATGCTGCCCAGGTACACCACGAACATCACCGGGTTTTTCCACTGGGCCTGGGGCAGCAGTTTCTTAAAGGCGTCGACGCAGGCGGTGAGCACAATGCGCCGATCAAACAGAGGTAAACGAGCATTCTTGATCATGAGGGGAATCTCTTACTCACTGGCCGCAATAGGGGGCTGACGCAGGGGCAGACGAGCGTCCAGCGCGAGGTTGAGTTGCAGCACATTGACCCGTGGCTCGCCGAGCAGGGCGAGGGTGCGGGCAGCGGTGTGGTCGTTCACCAGTTGCAGCAGTTCGGCTTCGGGCACCTGCCGCAGAAGGGCCACCCGTGCCAGTTGGATCCGTGCGTTGGCCACTGAGATATGTGGGTCCAGGCCGGAGGCAGAGGCGGTGACGGCATCCACCGGCACTTGCGCATCGGCGGCGAGGGCGTTCTCCTGGCGATACGCCAAAACCCGCGCACTGACCTGGTCGATCAGTTTCTGGTTGGTCGGCCCCAGGTTGCTGGCGCCGCTGGAACCGGCGTTGTAGGGCTGCGACACGCTTTTGCTCGGGTCTTGCGGGTCGGCGCCGAGGGTCATGCTTGGGCGGCCGTGGAAATACTCCGGGCGGGTGAAGTGCTGGCCGATCAGGGCCGAGCCGATCACCAGGCCGTCGCGCTCGATCAGCGACCCCTGGGCCTGGAATGGGAACAACAGTTGTGCGGCAAAGGTGGTGAATATCGGGTATGCCAGGCCCGTAAGGGCCATGAAAAACACCGCCGAGACCAGCACCGGGCGCAACAGCCCTTTGAATATCGATTGAGTCGTCATCAACGTGTCCTTATTTATACGTCTGGCCGGACAGCAACTGCAGTTGCTCCACCAGCGGGCCAAGCGCGAGCGCCGGCAGGAAGGTCAGGCCGCCGACCACCAGCACCACGAACACCACCAGCAACATAAACAGCGGGGTGGCGGTGGGGATGGTGCCAGCACCGGCAGGTACGGTTTTCTTCATCGCCAGGGAACCGGCCACTGCCAGCATGGGCAGCATGGTGAAGAAACGTCCGATCAGCATCGCCAGGCCAATGGTGGTGTTGAAAAATGGTGTATTGGCGTTTAAGCCGGCAAAGGCCGAACCGTTGTTGGCGGTACCCGAGGTGTAGGCGTACAGCACCTCGCTGAAACCGTGGGGGCCGAGGTTGTTGAGGCTGGCCATGGTGTCGGGCCACACGGAGGCGAGGGCGGTGAAACCAAGGATGCTGATGGGGTGCGCGAGTACCGAGAGCATCACCAGTTTCATCTCCCGGGCCTCGATCTTCTTGCCGAGGAATTCGGGGCTGCGGCCGATCATCATGCCCACCAGGAACACCGTCAGCAGTGCGTACTGGATCAGGTTGATAAAGCCCACGCCGTCGCCGCCAAACACGCAGTTGAGCATCATCTGCGCCAGTGGCACGAAGCCGCCCATGGGTGTCAACGAGTCATGCATGGCGTTGACAGAACCGGTGGTCGCGGCCGTGGTAGTCGCAATGAACAAGCTGCTGTCGGCGATGCCGAAGCGCAGTTCCTTGCCTTCCATATTGCCGCCGCTCTGCTCTATCGACAGCGTCTGATTGGCGCCGGCCTGGGTCAGCAACGGGTTGGCGTTCTGCTCCGAACCGTAGACCAGGGCCAAAAAGCCGATGAACATCACCAGGAATGTGCCGAAAAACACCCAGCCCTGACGGCGACGCACCAGCATGCTGCCGAAGGTGTAGGTCAGTGCCGATGGGATCAGCAACATGCTGAGGATGTGCAGGATGTTGGTCAGCGGCGTCGGGTTTTCGAACGGGTGCGCGGCGTTCATGCTGAAAAAGCCACCGCCATTGGTGCCGATGTGCTTGATCGATTCAAAGCTGGCCACTGCGCCGACGATCAACTGTTGTTGCGCGCCTTCCAGCGTCGTTGCCAGGGCTTGGGACGCGAAGGTCTGCGGCATGCCTTGCCAGACATACACCAGCGCCATGCCCACGCACAGCGGCAGCATCACCCGGTAGAGGGTGCGGGTGAAGTCGACCCAGAAGTTGCCGATGTCCGCCGAATTGGCGCGGCTCAATCCGCGAATAAACGCGGCCGCCGCGACCACGCCGGAGGTGGCGCCGACAAACATCAGAAAGGTAATGACCGCCATCTGGCTGAAGTTCGATAGGCTGGTTTCGCCCGAGTACGCCTGCCAGTTGGTGTTGGTAATAAAGGACGCGGCGGTGTTGAACGCCAGGTCCGGTGCCTGCGCTGCCAACCCCAGGGGGTTGATCGGCATGACTGCTTGCAGGCGCAGGATGAAATAACCCAGCAGCATCATCGCCGCGTTCGACAACACCAGCGCCGAGCCATAACGGGCCCAGCCCATGGTCTCCAGGGGATCAATGCCCAGCAGGCGAAACGTCGCACGTTCCGGCAGGGCGTGGCGGGTCCCGGTAAATACCCGGGCCAGCCACCTGCCCATCAGCACGGCGAGCCCGGTCATCAACCCCAGGACCAGCGCAAATTCCAGCAAAGTGCTTAACATATCGAGGCTCCGTTCAAATCTTGCCCATGGCGACAATGGCCATGGCAGTCGCAGCAAAAAACACCAGGGAGATGCCTACAAAGATCAAGTCGTACATGGCGAACTCCCTAGAACTTTTCGGCGCGAATAAGGGCATAACCCAGATAAGCGAACAGGCCCACGGCACATGAGCCGCTGGCGATATAAATGAACGTGAGTGTCAACACGGTAAAGCTCCCCTTATTAATAAGCCGCAATAGCGGACGCGGGGAGGTTAAGGGACGGGGTATCAAGCTCAGGCACTGATTGCGGGTGCGGGTATTAAGACGGCGTATAGATGAGTGTGCAGAAAGTCACGGTAGTGGGGTTGTTGGCGGTGGTTCAATAGAGGTGACGTAATCGTTATGACCAATAGCCTTTTTATACGCGTTCTTTACGCGGTATTTGGAGCCCCAGTCATGACCTGAGGGAATGCCCCCATACCCATTGGTCGATTGCGCCCGGTTGTGCATAAACGGTTATCTATACCCACGCGAAGACTTCAAGGCGAACCACTCGACGCAGGATGCGCGGCGTTCGCCCTCTAAAAATGGCCTGTAAAGGCAATAAAAATAGTCTGTCTGGGGAATCGCACAACATGAAATACCCATTGCGTCCGTTGGTCTTCTGGCCAACCTTTCTGATTTTGCTGGCGGCGGTAATTGCCAGTTATGTCGACCTGAATGCGTTCCTTGCGGTCAGCAAACAGCTCAATACGATGATTCTCGAAAACTTCTCTTGGCTGTTTAGCGCTGGCTCGTTTGCCATGGTGGTGCTGACGGGCATCGTCTACTTGTCGCCGCTGGGCAAGGTGCGCATCGGCGGTGAAAACGCCAAGCCCCTGCTGAGTAAATGGCGCTGGTTCATGGTCGCGCTGTGTACCACGTTGGCAGTGGGGGTGTTGTTCTGGACCACAGCCGAGCCGCTCTATCACCTGTATTCGCCCCCCACCAGCCTGCCGATCGAGGCCGGTAGCGCGGCGGCCAAGAGCTTTGCGATGTCGACGATGTTCCTGCACTGGACCATCACCCCCTATGCGATTTACCTGGTGCCGTCCCTGGTGTTTGCGTTGGTGTTCTACAACCTGCGCAGCAACTTTTCCATTGGCGCCATGCTGCAACCGTTGCTGGGCGAGCAGCGGGTCAAGCGCTACGCGGGGCTGATCGATACCCTGGCGATGTTTGCCCTGGTGGCCGGCATGGCCTCGTCCCTGGGCACCGGCGCACTAACGTTGTCCGGCGGCCTGAGCCAGTACATCGGCGGCGAAACCACGCCCTTGCGTCTGGGGCTGATCATCGCCGTGATCGTCATCACCTTCGTTGCCTCGGCCGCCAGTGGTTTGCAACGCGGCATCGTCATGCTGTCCTCGTTCAATACCTGGATCATGCTGGCCCTGGGGCTGTTCGTGCTGCTTTGTGGACCGACCCTGTACATGGTCAGCCTCGGCGTCGAATCCCTCGGTGTTTACCTCGATACCTTCTTCAGCCGCAGCCTGTTTACCGGAGCCGCCAGTGGCGACACCTGGCCGCAAAGCTGGACGGTGTTCTACTGGTCGGTGTGGTTCGCCTGGGCGCCGGTGAGCGCGCTGTTCCTCGGCAAGATCGGCCGGGGCTACACGGTGCGCGAATTTATCCATATCAACATGCTGTACCCGGCGTTGTTCACCGCAGCGTGGATCTGCATCTTCTCCGGGTGCAGCCTGTATTTCGATGCGCTGGGTGATGGCAGCTTGAACCGCGTGCTCAATGAGCAGGGCATCGAGCATGTGCTGTACCAGATGTTCCAGCAGTTGCCGGCCAGTGGCCTGATGATCGCGTTCCTGTTGTTCGTCGCCTTTATCTCGTTCGTCACCGCCGCCGACTCCAGCACCGATGTCATTGCCAACCTGTGCAGCAAGGGCGTCACCGCCGATTCCGACCTGGACGGCAACCCGGCGCTCAAGATCGTCTGGGGCGTAATCATCGGCACCGTGTCGTGGGTGATGGTGGCCTTTGTCGGCATCGACGGGGTGAAGATGCTCTCCAACCTCGGCGGCTTGCCGGGGATGATCCTGGTACTGCTGGCTAGCACCTCGTTGATCTACTGGCTGAAAAACCCGGCGTTGCTGGAGGTGAAAAACCTTGCGGTGACGACGCCGGAGCCTGGCCTGCGTGGCGCCAGCCCGTTACCGGATTTTGTCCGCTGACCGACTGATCCTGCGTGTCTTCTCATGCGTTCCAGCTTGAACGCGTGGGAGTCGTTTGCTTGCAATAACGTCTACCCGCTTCTGGAGTTACCGATGGAAATCGTTACCGAGTTTGCCCACAAGGTCCGTGAAATCGAGCATTGCCTGATCCCGCTGAGCGATGGCACACAACTGGCCGCCCGCATCTGGCTGCCGGAAACCGCAGGCGATCAAGCTTTCCCGGCGATCCTCGAATACCTGCCGTACCGCAAGCGCGACGGCACTGCCGTGCGCGATGCACTGACCCATCCGTGGATGGCCGGGCAGGGCTATGTCTGTGTGCGGGTGGACATGCGCGGCAACGGTGAATCCCAAGGCCTGATGGCCGATGAATACCTGCTGCAGGAACAGGATGACGCCCTCGAAGTGATCGACTGGCTATGCCAGCAACCCTGGTGCGACGGCAACGTGGGGATGATGGGCATCTCCTGGGGCGGCTTCAACGGCCTGCAAGTGGCGGCGCGCCAGCCCGAGGCATTGAAGGCGATCATCACCCTGTGCTCCACCGATGACCGCTTTGCCGATGACATCCATTACAAGGGCGGCAACCTGTTGATGGAGAATTTCGGCTGGGCCGCCACCATGCTCAACTTCAGCGCTGCGGTGCCCGATCCTTTGCTGATGGGCGAAGACTGGAAAGCCATGTGGCAGGAGCGCCTGGACGCCATGCCGCTGCTGGCCGAGACCTGGCTGCAACACCAGACCCGCGATGATTACTGGCGCCATGGTTCGGTGTGCGAGGACTACTCGGCGATCAAGGCGGCGGTGTATGCCGTCGGTGGCTGGGGCGATGCCTACAAGAATGCCGTGCCACGGCTGATGGAAAACCTGCCGGGTGCGAAGAAAGCGATGATCGGCCCGTGGATTCACAAGTACCCGCATTTCGCTGTGCCCAACCCGGCTATCGGCTTTTTGCAGGAGGCCAAGCGCTGGTGGGATCACTGGCTCAAGGGCATCGACAACGGGGTGATGGATGACGCCACCTGCACTTTTTACCTACAGGACGTTCTGCCACCCAAGGGCAGTTACGCCGAGCGGCCGGGTGTGTGGGTGCGGACATCGGGCTGGCCTGATCCTCAGGTTCAATGGACCGATTACAGCCTCGACGACGCGGGTCTTGCGCCGGGCCGCCAGCCATTGGCGACTGCACGCAGTGTCTGTTCGCCACTGACCACTGGCCTGCATCAAGGTAAATATTGCGCCATCTGGTTCGGTCCCGACGGCCCGACGGATCAGCGCCGCGACGACGCTCACTCCCTGTGCTTCGACTCCCTGCCGCTGACCGAGCCGCTGGCGCTGCTGGGCGACGTGCGTTTGAACCTGCGAGTGGCCAGCGATACCACCTGCGGGCAACTGGTGGCCCGTCTTAATGCCGTGGCCCCCGATGGTCAGGTCACGCAGATCACTTATGGCGTGCTCAATCTCACCCTTCGCGAAGATGTTTCCCGGGTGACACCGCCGGTGCCGGGCGAACCGATGGACGTGCAATTGAGCCTGGATCACGTCGGCATGCGCCTTCCGGCTGGCTACCGTTTGCGCCTGGCCCTCAGCACCGCCAGTTTCCCGCTGCTGTGGCCCAGTCGCGAATTGACCACCCTGACCTTGCTGCCCGAACTGCAAAGCGTGCAGTTGCCCGTTTTTACCGGCGAGGCTATAGAGTGCCCGTTCGAAGCCCCGCAATCAGCCCCGCCAGCGGCCCTGGAAGTCCTGCGCGCCGCCGTGCCGAAACGCACGCTGATGGAAGATGTCGGCAGCGGTGAAGTCTGCGTGAAGATCGAGGATGACCTGGGCGCGGTACGTTTCACCGATCATGGGTTGTCGGTGGACCAGCGCTGCACCGAGCAGTACCGCACCTTGGCGTGGGACCCGTTGTCGACCCGTGCCGATATCCAGTGGCACTACCGTGTCAGTCGTGATCAGTGGTCGGTGGAGGTGGACAGCAGCCTGCATGTGCACGCCGATGCTCAGTGGTTCTACATCGAGGCCGAGCAAGTGGCATGGGAAAATGGCCAGTGGGTGCATCGTCGCCAATGGAGCAAACGTGTAGCCCGGGTCGCGCTGTGAATGATCAAGTGGCAGGATGCCCATAAACCTGATCACCCGCTGGCGCCAGTTCATCGGTGCCAGCGCTTGCCATTGGAAACCCTCATGTCGCGCCGAAACGTCGATCTTCCACCGCTCAACTGCTTGCAGACATTCGAGGCTGCAGCTCGCCATTTGAGCTTTACCCAGGCCGCCCATGAACTGAACCTGACCCAAAGCGCGGTGAGCCGGCAGATCAAGCGCCTGGAAGAAGACCTGGCGCGCCCGCTGTTCCATCGACTGGCACTGGGCATCAGCCTGACGCCTGCAGGTGAGCGTTACTTTCGCACTATCCAGCGTTTGTTGCGCGAGCTGGATCGCGAGTCGGCCGAGTTGCGCCGCCGAGGGGCGGATCGCCAACTCACGCTGGCCAGCACGCCGACCATCAGTTCAATCTGGCTCGCCGCGCTGTTGCCCGCTTTCCAGAGTCAGCACCCGGACCTGGATATCCGCATCCTGTGCAGCGAGAGTCCGAGCCATCTGGATGTCAGCGAGTATGACCTGGGCTTGTTTTATCACCTGGATGAGCTGCCTGCGCCTCACGGCCTGGAGCTGACGCCGGTATTCGACAGCGAGCAGGTCATCACTGTCTGCAGCCCCAGCTATGTGGAGCGTCACGGGCCGATCCGCGACCCGCAGCACCTGCTTCATGCCCACACCTTGCTGATCGTCGAGGATCACTATCACGACTGGCTGACCTGGACCGACTGGTTCGTCGATGCCGGCGCCCATTACCACGCCCCGCGCCATGCCTTGCGCACCAACAGCTACCAACTGCTCATGCAATCGGCGGTGATGGGCCATGGCGTAGCCCTGGGCTGGAAAAGCCTGCTGGAGGGTGAGTTGGCGGCAGGGCGCCTGCAAATGGCCTTGCCCCACAGCATGCTCAGCCGCGGGCGCCTGCAACTGATGCAACCGCACCATCGCAACCCGCCATCGGCTGCCCGCAGTTTTCGCCAGTGGTTGCTGGCACATGCCTACACCTTGAAAACCACCTCCTGACCTGACCTTTATCGGCCTGCGCCCAAGCAGGTCACTGGCGAATACCTGGTGGACGGCGCACCGCTGCATCACGTCGTAATGCCGGAGCACCCAATGGGCGCCATGGCCGCCATGCTCGATCCGCGCGTGGACGAAATTCCCCAGGAACTGGTGATCGACGAGCCAGCGTCCGCCAGTGATCCAGGCGTGAAGAGCTGATCGGATTACTTGGCTTTTTTCTTTTTCGGTTGGCGCGTGGACAGATGGTCAAAGCAAAAGGACGCGGCGCCGAACAGCGCAATCATTGAAAGTACTATCATGCCGAGTGTTGAGCTTTCCACGGTGACTTCCTACGAGTGTGAGGGGTAGGAAGCCACGGTAGTGGCGGGGCGCCAGTGTCTCAATAGACTCGACGCAATCGTTATGATCGCCCTCGAATCTATATGAAACCTTTACAAGTTACGGCTGTGACGGTAGTCGCTGACCGCTTCGTACACCGCTTTGCGCAGTCGGTTGATCCCGCCAATCGGCCGGTGCTCTTCCAGGCCGAACCACGGGTTGAACGACTGGTTATCGCAGGCCAGGTTCAGCGCCGGCGTATCGAAATCCTGGGCCGGGATCTTGATGTTGGCGACAGTTTTATAAGGTGCATCGCTTTGCTTCCACTCGATGCTGGTGTCTTCGATCGGCATGTATTTCTGTGGATTCTGCCGCTGGATTTGCAGGACAAAACACGCCGCCACACGGTCGGTGGACAACTGCTGATTCAAGGCGCTGCGCAGGAAGTTCGGCAGGTCCTGATTCTGTTTGGGCAGGGAGTACTCCGGGCAGCTTTGCGGGTCGGGTGCGACGCGAAACTTGGCGTTGGCCGTGCCGAACTTGTAGGGCGATACGGAAAAGTAGGTGGTCTGGGTCGTACTGGCAGGCGCTGGGGCCAGGGTCGCCAGGGCGATAAACAGGTGGCGCACCTGCCAACTGCGCGGGTCGAGGCTTGGGAAGAAGGCCATGACTTTTTTGCCATCGGCCTGGGCGCCTACGTTCTGCGCGTACTCAGCAACGTCGCTGACAAAGAAGTTCGGATGACTGAACATAACGAAATCCTGTTCGCTGCGCGCCTGCTGATCGGCCAGCAGTTGCTTGCCCGGTACATCGAGCAACTTGATCGCCATGCCCCGGGCATCGCGAATGCTGTCGAACTGCGGGTAGGCGTTGCCGTTGGACAGGCGCAGGGTCGCCTGCCAGGTTTTGCCCGGCTCGGCAAAAACGCCCTGGCGCAGGGCCGGGTCGAGGTCCGCCAGCACGCTGACCTCGGCCTTCACGCAGCCGTGAGCCTTGGCATGGGCGTCGCGTAAATAACGCGTGCCCTCGCGGTGCTGATCGACGATGCGCACCGCTGTCTGAATGATGCCTTGGGTCATGGCGGCTTCCCCTGGCGGGATTTGTTCATCCGGCGACACCGGGCCGCTGTGTTGCCAGGCGAACCAGATGGTGGACAGCAACCAGCCGAGCAAGCCCAGGCCCACCAGCCACAACAGGGTCTTGCCGAGAAACGTGCCGAGGCGCAGCCAAAGTCGAGCGAGCATTGAAAAATCCTTTTTGACGAAGACGGTTGATCAGGGCAGTTGCTGTTCCAGCGGGCCGCCCAGTACTTTCAAATATTCCAGCAGCGCCCAGCGTTCCTCGGGTAGCAAGCCACGCCCGATCACGCCGTTACCCCGCTTGCCGGCACGGAATTCGTGACCGCTGTTGTGGTTGCCGGTGATCTGCGTATCGAACAGGAAGGCGTTTTTAAAGGCCCAGGTTTGATAGCCCAGGTGACGCGGGTCGTAGTCGAAGGTGCCTTTATAGAAGGTACGGCTGCGCTCGTCCTGGGGAGAGAGCAACTGGTAGATCGTCGGTACCGAGCCGTTGTGCAGGAACGGCGGCGTGGCCCACACACCGGCCAGCGGGCGTGCCTTGTAGGCGCGTAACTCGCGCACGCCAATCGGCAAGCCGTAGCCGTCCAGGCGCGGGCGTTCGGCCGGGGTGACACCGGCAGCGCGATAAGCATGCTCTTCGACGAAGGCGGTGACGTAGGCCAGCCCCTTGGCCACCGATATTTGTCGCAGGTCCAGAGGCTCGGTTGGCGTCGGGTGCAGCTCGACGTTCAACTGCGCCAATTCTGCCGGGTCCCATTGCAGGGCGCTGAGGTCGTAACGCTGGTCGGCGATGTTGCTGGCGGTACCAGGGTCGGTGCCGATCACCTCGACGGGGAGCACTTTCAGTTGCTGCACCGGGCGACCATTGACTTGGGTAACGGTTGGCTCGTGGCAGCCTGCGCAGTTTTTGCTAAACAGGGCGCGGCCTTGAGCCGCCAGTGGCTTGTCGACGACGCCGAACAGTTCTTCAGGCCAGGTGGGGGGCTTGAGCCGTTGCAGGGTTTCCTCAATCAGGTTCAAGTCGCGAACTCGCACGCTGGACGGGTAGCGCGCATCGCCCTTGAGAGGCTGGCCGGCGCTGTCGAAGAAATCCAGGGTTGCGCCCACGCCCAGGGCTTCACCGATATTGCGCGCCATGGGTTGCTGGGCCGAGCCGTTCCATTGCACCCAGTCGAAGTTCCACATGTCCCACAGTTGCGGGTAATCCACCGGGGCGTTGGCGATGCGGTAGTTGTCCGGGGAAATGGCATCGCCGAAGCTGGCATTGGCGATGCGGCCGAAGGCGTCGGTGCGGCCTGGGCCTTCTTCGGTGGGGTAGAGGCCGCGATGGGTGTCGTTCCAGGCGACCTTAAGGAAATTGTTCAGGGACTTTTTGAAGTCCTGGCGCAGCTGGCTATGTTGGGCATCGTATTCATCCCCCAGCACCGAGCGGGCGAAACGCTCGAATTTCCACGGGTTGTAATAGGTGGACGCGAGGCTGGCCACTAACGCCTGGCCGAAACTGCCACCACGCAGGGTAGGGACGCTGGAGGGCAATACGTGCTGGGCTGAACCACCGTCGATGCGTAAGGCCTGGCCCTTGAAGTGCAGCTCGCCGGTGTGGCAGGCGGCGCAAGTGATGTCTAGAAACTCGTCGTTGCTGCCGGCGTTCTTGTGTCGGGCGAAGCCGACAGGCAGGTTGCCGGGGTTTTGGGCTGTGACCTGTTGTCGCGGGTCTACCAGGAAGCCGAAGCGCGCCAGGTATTCGGGCGCGGCAAAACGTTGCTGGGAAAACGGCAGTTCCAGTGCGGTGAACCAGTCATAGCGCAGGCCCTTGACCTGAGTGCCCTGGGGCGTGAAGTAATACGTCTGGCGATCGGCCGCACTCCATTGATTCTGGTAGTGCACCTGCTCCACCGGCACGTACTCCGGCAGTTTCGGGTTGGCAACGTAATAGAGCAGCACTGCAAGGCCGACGCCCAGTAATGCGAGGGCCAGGAGTAAAACACGGGAAAAAATGCGCAAGATAACTATCCTTGTCGAGTGGTAGCGCTGTTATGTCATCACCTAACGGGTGCGGCAAGTAACCATGAGCCCTGCTCATGGACGGTTTCTGGCGGTCCCAGCATCCGTTGCAGAGCGTTGGTATGGATGAAAATGCGTTTAAACACGTGAACTTATCAGAAGTTTCCTGCTCACATGCCGGTAGCCATTGGTCGTGGCCGCCTGATAAGCTCGCGACTTTACTCGAATGCCCTTTTGGCGCATGAACAAGGAAATAGCATGAAACAGCATCGGTTGGCGGCGGCGGTGGCCCTGGTTAGCCTGGTACTTGCGGGTTGTGATTCGCAAACCAGCGTAGAGCTGAAAACCCCGGCGCAGAAAGCTTCCTACGGTATCGGCCTGAACATGGGCAAAAGCCTGGCTCAGGAAGGCATGGATGACCTGGACTCCAAAGCGGTCGCCCAGGGCATTGAAGATGCCGTCGGCAAGAAAGAACAGAAGCTGAAAGACGACGAACTGGTCGAAGCCTTCGCCGCACTGCAAAAACGTGCTGAAGAGCGTATGACCAAGATGAGTGAAGAGTCGGCAACCGCTGGCAAGAAATTCCTCGAAGAAAACGCCAAGAAAGACGGCGTTGTCACTACCGCTTCCGGTCTGCAATACAAGATCGTGAAGAAAGCTGAGGGTGCTGAGCCCAAGCCTACCGACGTAGTGACTGTTCACTACACCGGCAAGCTCACCAACGGCACCACCTTTGACAGCTCCGTGGATCGCGGCAGCCCGATTGACCTGCCGGTCAGCGGCGTGATTCCAGGTTGGGTTGAAGGCCTGCAACTGATGCACGTGGGCGAGAAGGTTGAGTTGTACATCCCATCCGACCTGGCCTACGGTGCCCAGAGCCCGAGCCCGGCGATTCCAGCCAACTCCGTGCTGGTATTCGACCTGGAATTGCTGGCGATCAAGGACCCGGCCAAGGCTGAAGCACCAGCTGCCAAGTAACACGCAGCTGAACACCCAACGCCCCGTCTCGACGGGGCGTTGTTGTTTCTGGTGCAATCGTACCTCTCAATCCCCGCAGCCCTTGTAAGACCGCCGCGATGCCATCGCAGCCTCGCTAAAGCTCGACAGCTCCTACAGTGCTTTGAATCCAGTGCAAATCCAACCGAACGTGTGCGACTGAGGGCAGTCTGATAAAAGACCTGAGTGCGGGTATCCGCAGATGCCCCCCAAGTCAATGAAATCTTGGGTTTTTTTTATATGCGCAAAAAACGCCCGATCTGACCGTGGGCCTTGTAATCCGGGCCTTGCAGCCGCGAAAATGCGCTCTGTTCACAAGGTTATCCACAACTTGTGTGGATAACCTTTTCTGTCGCCTGGAACTGGAGTGACAATGAAAGCACCCTGGAATTTCACCCGTTTCCTGCCTTTGGCCGCACGCCTTCTTGGTCGCGGTCGTTTGCCGACCCTGTTGTTCGCGGTGGCTGCCAAAGGCTCCAGCCAGGGTAACCGGCTGGGAAAGCTCAAGGACGACCTCAAGTTGCTGCAGGCGCTGTGCCTGGCTTATTGGCGCGGCGAGTACCGGGCGATCAGTCCCAAGGCCCTGGTGTCGGTGGTGGCGGGCTTGATGTACTTCCTCAGCCCCATCGATGCGATCCCGGACTTTATCCCCATGTTCGGCATGCTCGACGACATTGCCGTGCTGGCATGGGTCATGAAGACCCTGGACGGCGAACTGAGCGCTTTTCGCGCCTGGCGTGAACGCCAGCGCCCCGAAAAACTTGCGGTGGTTGAGCGCCTGCCTGACACACCGCAGCTTCTGGAGCAGGAAAACCCGAAAAAAAACTGAGCGCGTGGATTATCCCCCTGCGCTCTTTGTGGCTGTTAGGATTACACTCCTAAGGAAAGTACTTACTCAGTAAGTGTTGTGATCCTACGGGGCAGTCATGGATATACAAATAATTTCACGGGATGGCGAACCCGAATACGCGGTTTTGCCATGGGCTCAGTACCAGGCATTGTTAAAAACCGCCGGTCTGCAGCAGCCTACGACGCCTTCATCGAATATCCCCCAGGCCGCTGTCGATCAGGATTTTCGGCCATTGGCGCACCTGTCCAGCTTGCGCGAGGCAAAGGGCCTAGCCATCGAGACTCTGGCCCGCACCGTGGGTATCAGCCCGTCGTACCTGGGCTTGATCGAAAGCGGCGAACGCCAGCCGGATGCCGCCATCCGCCGCAGCTTGGCCTGGGAACTGGGTATCGCCGGTTGGAGGGATGAAGTGTGAGCGTGCGCATCAGCCGTCAACACTGGGATGGGTTGCTCAACGAACTCGACCAGGCTCGCCGCCAGCGACACCTCTTGACCTATCGCGCCCTGTTGGAGCGCCTGCAATTTCCTACCCCGGCCATGCAAACCCTGACAGCCGCCCTGGAGCATTTGGCGGCCCTGGATGCCAAGGCCGATCAACCGTTGCGCAGTTCCCTGGTGATCAGCCAGGGCGCTAGCCGCCTGCCACGTACCGGCTTTTTTGAGTGCGTCGAGCGCCTTGGTCGCTTTTGCGGGCCGTCCGATGGCGTCGCTGCCGCATCATGGCACGCATCGGAAGTGGTCCGAGTGTTTGAGTACGATTATCCTGAATCGGTGGAGGCCTGAGTGCTCTGGAAACTCAAGGCGTATGTCAGCTATTGGCTAGCGCGCAAACTGTTTCATTGGTCCTGGTTCATGCAGCAGCCCCGTGGCTGGCACTGGCTGGAAGGTCAGTTCGCGCGCATGGCCAATCTGGGGAATGTAGAGGCGCAAAGTTTCTACGGGCATATCCTGACCTTTCGCGGCCAAGGCCTCGGCGCCCGTGAAGAGGGGGTGCGCTTGCTGCGCCTGGCCGCTCAGGCCGGTGATGGCAAGGCGGCTTATCAGGTGGGCGTGTTAAGCCTGGCGGGAAGCCTGGGCAAAGCGCCGGACCCGGTGGAAGCGGCCCGTTGGTGGAAAATCGCCGCCAAGGCCGGGCATCCATTGGCGGCCATTCGCCTGGAACAGCTGGGCTGAATCCCCTACAGGGATTCTGGCTCCCCCAGTTCCAACCGCAAGCTATCAATCACATGAATGCTATACCCCGCCACATTCTTGGCGTGGTGCTTGGCCTGCGATGCCAGCTCGGCCAGTTGGCTGGCATCGAGATGCCCACAGCTCTGTGGATGCAAATGCACCACGCCAATGGACAGTGACAACAACGCAAACTCCTGGCGCACCCCTTGCCGATTCAGCGCGATAAAACAGCCAGCTTCCAGGTGTTCGCTGCGGTAAAAACGTCGGCACTGAGTCTGGAAGTCATCCACTAGTTGATTCAGCCGCTTGCGCCAATCCTGGGCACCCAACACCAGCAAAAAATCATCGCCGCCTATGTGCCCGACAAAGTCGCGGCTCGGGTCTACCCGATCGTTCAGGCATTGCGCCAGGCACAGCAGCACTTCATCGCCGCGCCCATAGCCATAGATGTCGTTGAACGGCTTGAAGCTGTCGATATCCACATAGCAGATCACCGATTCGCGCTGCTGCTGCAAGAGCCGCGTCAGGCACTGCTGGATTGGCACGTTGCCGGGCAGCAGGGTCAGCGGGTTGGCGTAGCGGGCCTGCTGGATTTTCAGTTCGGTAATCAATTTGAGCACATCAATCACCCGGCCCAGTCCCAGGTAGTTACCGTTGAGGGTGATGATGAAATCTTCTTCAATCCGCTGCCGCGCACGGCTAGTGAGCAGGCGGCTGACCTGTTGCAAGGACTGGCTCAACTCCACGGCGAGAAAGTCGTCACTCATCAAGCGGCTGATGGGCTTGCGGGCAAACAGGTCGGTGGCAAAGGGCTTGAGCAGCGCGTCCGAGAGCGAATGTCGATGCACGATGCCAATGGGCTGGCCACGCTCATCCAGCACCGCCAGTGAGTTGAGGTTGGCCTGGCGGCGAAAGGCCTCCAGCACTTGGGCGGTGGCTGTGTCTTGGCCCACCGCCGGCTGCTCGTTGAGCAGGGCGCTGAGGTCGCTGGTCTCATCGTTGAGGGGCACGATGGTGTTGTCCGGTTTGGGCAACATTAACCGTGCTTCCTGGGGCGGATGTTCCTGAGGGCGGCAGAGTAGATAACCCTGGATCAGGTCGACGCCCATTTCCGTCAGCACGGCCAGTTCTTCTGATAACTCGATACCTTCGGCGATCACCTGCGCACGGGACGCCCTGGCGATTTGCAGGATCGAGCCGACGAACTCGCGCTTGAGTGCGTCCTGGTGGATGCCATCGATAAAGTGCCGGTCGATCTTCACATAGTCCGGGCGCAACTCGGACCACAAGCGCAGGCTGGAATAGCCGGCGCCCAGATCGTCGAGGGCAATCGAAAACCCCATGGCGCGGTAGTGATGCAATGCGGTTTGCAGCAGTTGAAAATCGTCGGTCGGGGTTTGTTCGGTGAGTTCGATCACCACCTGGCTGGGAGGAATGCCGAAGTCACGCAGTAGTTGCAGAGTGCGTCCCGGTTGGTGGGCGGTTTCCAGCAGGGATTCTGGCGAGACGTTGAGAAACAGCTTGCCCGGCAGTTTCTGTTCGCTGAACCGCCTGCAGGCGCTTTGCCGGCAGGCCATTTCCAGCTCACTGAGACGCCCAGCGTGGCGGGCCACGGAGAACAGTGCGACAGGGGAGTGCAAAGGGCTGTTGGACGGGCCGCGGCTCAATGCTTCGTAACCGAGGATGCGCCGTTCGGAGAGGGAAATGATCGGTTGGAACAGACTGTGCAAACTGCCTTGAGCCAGGATGGAACCCAGGGCATTCAGCTGTTCGGTCATGGTCATGGTGTTCTCTGTCGAAAAAAAAGGACCGGATACGTTACGTATCCGGTCCTTCATTTCACGACAGAATGATGTCTATTTGATGACACTCCGGGGAGTGATCATATTAAATTGCCATCATTTACTGCTTGGCCACTGTCTTGCTGATTTTCAAGTAGTCCAGCAGAATCCGCCCGGTCTCGCTCAGGTAGGCGTCGTCTTCCGGCTTAGTTTTTTCAGGCTCGGTCGGCAGCGCATCTTCATCTTCTTTCTTCAGTTCCTTGAGTGGGTCTTCACCCTTGGCCTTGCGGCGGGTGTTCTCCAGTACAAGTTGCTGACTCTCGATGTCGCTGTGCTGCGCGCGGCGATCCACTTCATTGAGGCTGACGGTTTTCTCGGCCATCAGCTTCTTGGCCAGGGCCAGCTTGTCGCGGATAAACACGAACTCGGCATCCTTGGCGGAGCGGGCGTCATGTTCGGCCTTGAGCTGGGCCAGGAAGGGCTTGAACGGGTCCGATGCAGGCTTGATCGCAGGACGGATGGTGTCCCACGGCATGGCTTCGGGCAGGGCGCTCTCGCCGATTTCCTTGGTGTCGATGATCGACGGGAAATCGATATCCGGCAGTACGCCCTGATGCTGGGTGCTCTGCCCGGAAACCCGATAGAACTTGGCCAGAGTCAGTTTCAGTTCGCCATGGTTCAGCGGCTGAATGGTCTGCACGGTGCCTTTGCCGAAGGTCTGGCCGCCGATGATCAACGCGCGGTGGTAGTCCTGCATCGCGCCGGCGAAAATCTCCGAAGCCGACGCCGAGAGGCGGTTGACCAGCAACGCCATCGGCCCTTTGTAGAAGGCGCCCGGGTTCTCGTCTTCGAGCACGTCGACACGGCCGTCAGCATTGCGGACCAACACGGTCGGACCCTTGTCGATAAACAGGCTGGTCAGCTCGGTGGCTTCCTGCAAGGAGCCGCCGCCGTTGTTGCGCAGGTCGATGACCACGCCGTCGACTTTCTCTTTCTGTAGTTCGGTCAGCAGCTTCTTGACGTCGCGAGTGGTGCTCTTGTAGTCAGGATCACCGGCGCGGAACGCCTTGAAGTCCAGGTAGAAGGCCGGGATTTCAATTACGCCGAGTTTGTAGTCCTTGCCATCCTGCTTGAGGTTGAGCACCGATTTTTTCACGGCCTGGTCTTCAAGCTTCACGGCTTCACGGGTAATCGAGACGATTTTGCTGGTCTGGTCGTTTGGCGCGTTGCTGTGAGGAATCACTTCCAGGCGTACCACGGTGCCTTTTGGTCCACGGATCAGCTTGACCACTTCGTCCAGCCGCCAGCCGACCACGTCGACCATCTCTTTGTCGGCCTGGGCTACACCGATGATCTTGTCAGCCGGAGCGACCTGCTTGGTCTTGTCCGCCGGACCTGCCGGCACCAGGCGCACGATCTTGACCTGGTCGTTATCGCTCTGCAGGACGGCACCGATGCCTTCCAGGGACAGACTCATATTGATATCGAAATTTTCCGCGTTATCTGGTGACAGATAATTGGTGTGCGGGTCGTAGGACATCGCAAAGGTGTTGATGTAGGCCTGGAAGATATCTTCGGCACGGGTCTGATCCAGACGCGCCAACTGATTCTTGTAGCGCTTGGTCAACAGCTCTTGAATCGCTTTAGGTTCTTTACCGGCGATCCTCAAGCGCAGGACTTCATCCTTGACGCGCTTGCGCCACAGGTCATCCAGGGCGGCGGTGCTGGTCAGCCAAGGGGCGTCCTTGCGATCCACCAGCAAGGTTTCCTTCTGGGTGAAGTCGAGCTTGTCGACGCCTTTGTTCAGCTCACCCAAGGCGAAGTCCAGACGCGCTTTGACGCGGTCCAGGTAACGCTTGTAGATGGTGAAGCCGGGCTGCAAATCGCCGCTTTTGAGGAAGTCGTCAAACTGCGTCTTCCACTTATCGAACTCGGCAATGTCGCTGGCCAGGAAGTAGCTGCGCGAGGGATCCAACAGCTTTAGGTAGCTGTCATAGATGATCACCGAGCGCGCATCGTCCAGCGGCGGTTTGCTGTAGTGGTGACGCTTGAGCAACTCGACGACGTTAAGGCTGGCAATCACCTCGTCGCGATCAGGCTGAAGTTTGTCCCAGCTGTTGGC
Source organism: Pseudomonas sp. ANT_H4 (assembly GCF_008369295.1). GTDB lineage: Bacteria > Pseudomonadota > Gammaproteobacteria > Pseudomonadales > Pseudomonadaceae > Aquipseudomonas. The sequence continues at coordinate 185,889 of NZ_VOBG01000006.1, forward strand.
TGCGAACGTATTGGTCGACAGTGGCAACAGGCCGAGGCCAATGAAAAGAGCGAGGGCGGTGCTGGGGAACAAATGCTTCATGCTGATTCGACGCGGGGGCAATTGATAACGCATATTAGGCCGTCTTTGAAGTCGCCGGTTCCATATGGGCCGGTCGCATAATGCAAAAAGCCCGGCGCTACAGCAACGGGCTCAGTCCAGACTCACTATGGAGGCACTGTGAAAGCATTGCAAGGCGTTGACGGTCATGTGGAGTGGCTTGAAGAACCAAGTCCTACGTGCGATGTAGGGCAAGTGCGCATTCGCGTGGCAGCTGCTGGATTAAATCGGGCCGATTTATTACAACGGTCGGGGCTTTATCCGCCACCGCCCGGCGCCAGCCAAGTGCTGGGCCTGGAGTGTTCCGGGGTGATCAGCGAAGTCGGTGCCGGCTCGTCCTGGCAGGTCGGTGAGCGGGTTTGCGCGCTGTTGGCCGGTGGCGGCATGGCCGAGGAAGTGGTGGTCGACGCGCGGCATGTGCTGCCTGTGCCGCAAGGTTTGTCGTTGATCGAAGCGGCGGCGTTGCCGGAGGTGTACAGCACCGCCTGGCTCAATCTGTTCCAATTGGCGGCGCTCAAGCCTGGTGAAAAGGTGCTGTTGCATGCTGGCGCCAGTGGCGTGGGTTCGGCGGCGATCCAGCTGTGCAAGGCCTTTGGCAGCCCGTGCTGGGTCAGCGTAGGCTCGGCAGAGCGTCTGGCGTATTGTGAGGGCCTGGGCGCCCAGGGCGGTGTGGTACGTACTGATGGTATCGAGAGCCTCAATGACTTCGGCCCGTTCGACGTCATCCTTGATCCGGTGGGCGGTAACTACGCTGCGCTGAACCTCAAGCTACTGGCTCGCGACGGTCGTTGGGTGCTGATTGGCCTGATGGGCGGTCGCGAGGCCCAGCTGGACCTGGCCCAGGTGCTGGCCAAGCGTGTGCAAGTGCTGGGGTCGACTTTGCGCAGTCGTGATGATCAGTTCAAGGCCGATTTGTTCAGCGATTTGAGCCAGCATGTCTGGCCGCTGTTTGCCGAGGGGCGCTTGAGCCCGCAACTGGCCAAGACATTTCCGATCAAGGATGCCGAAGGGGCGTTTGCCGAATTGGCGACCAACCAGATTTCCGGGAAATTGGTGTTGGTGATCGACGAAACCTTGAACTGACCCACTAATCGGGAGCCGGAATTATTGTGGCAAGGGGGCAAGCCCCCTCGCCACAGGGGGTTTCAGATCCAGTGATGAATCGGCCAACCGGCCTTTACAGCATGCTCACGTAACACCGGGTCTGGATTCACCACCTGCGGGTGATCCACCTTGAGCAACAACGGCAAATCATTACGCGAGTCGGAATAGAAGGACGCGCCTTCCAGGCTCTCGCCTTCCTTATCCAGCCACTCCAGCAAGCGGGTGATCTTGCCTTCGCGGTAGGTCAGTACACCCACCGTATTGCCGCTGTACACGCCATGTTTGACTTCCAGCTCAATTCCCAGCACTTCATCAATGCCGATACGCGCCGCAATCGGCGTGACCAGATGGGTACCCGAGGCTGAAATCACCAGGATACGGTCGCCGTTCTTGCGGTGTTGGGCGATGGTCTTGGTGGCATCGCTGTAGATCAGCGGCTCGATGATGTCTTCCACCCACGGCTCAACCAAATGCTCGATTTCTTCCGGGGTGCGGCCAATCATCGGCTCCAGGCTGAAGTCCATGAAGACCTCCATGGCCAACTCGCCCTTGCTGTAGGCGTCCATCAGTTCGTTGTTCTTGCGCATGAACGATTCCGGGTCGACCCAACCCAGCCGGCCCATCTGCTCGCTCCAAAGGGTCGCGCAGTCGCCGTGGATCAGGGTGTCGTCCAGATCAAAAATTACCAAAGCCATCAGTCTTTCTTCCTCAAATCGTCCGAATCCTCAATCCCTCAGGCTACCTCACATAGAGCGCTGGGATCGATGGAGAGTGCCAAGCGTACTCCGTCAGGGTGCAAGTCGTCTGCCGAACGGTTGAGCACGTCCACCACCAGTTCCACGCCTCGGGCTTCGACGCGATAGCGGATCACGTTGCCCAACAGGCTATGGCTGCGCACTAGAGCGTCGAGTTCACCACTGCGGCTTAGCTCAATGGCTTCCGGGCGAATGGCGATGCGCCCAGCGATGGGCCGCTGCAAGAGCTTGCTGGCCTTGTCGGCGTCCAGCAGGTTGTAGTTGCCGATAAAGCCGGCGGCGAACACGTCAACCGGCGCGGTGTAGAGGGTTTCGGCATCGCCGCTCTGGACGATCTTGCCCTGGTTCATCAGGAAGATGCGGTCGGACATGACCAAGGCTTCTTCCTGATCATGAGTCACGAAAATCGTCGTCAGTCCCAATTCGCGCTGGATCTGGCGGATCTGCTCGCGCAAATGTTTGCGAATCCGCGCATCGAGGGCCGACAGCGGTTCATCCAGCAACAGCAGGCGCGGGCGAGTGACCAGCGAACGGGCCAGGGCTACGCGCTGGCACTGGCCGCCGGACATCTGGTGCGGATAGCGGCCGGCGAGGTCTTTCAGTTCCACCAATTGCAGCACTTCCTGCACACGTTTGTGGCTGTCGTCAGCGTTGACCTTTTGCATACGCAGGCCGAAGGCGACGTTTTGTTCCACCGTCATGTTGGGGAACAGCGCGTAGCTCTGGAACACCATGCCGATATGACGCTTCTGCGGGCTCAACGGGACGATGTCCTGGCCGTCCAGAAGAATTTGCCCACTGTCTACCGACGTCAGGCCGGCGATGCAACGCAGCAGCGTGGACTTGCCGCAACCTGAGGGGCCGAGCAGCGTGACGAACTCGCCCTTGGCGATTTCGCAATTGATGTCGCTGAATACTGGGGTCCCGGAATAGCCTTTTTGCAGATGCTGGACGCTGACGAAGCTCATTGGCTTTTGTCCTTGTTCAAGATGTTGGCGGCCCAGGTCAGCAGCAGCACGAAGAAGAAATAGGAGATCACCAGAGCGCTGGTGAAATGGCCGCTGCCGTTACGCATGTTGTTGAGGTACACCTGCAGGGTTTCGTAGCGGGTGCCCACCAGAATGTTGGCGAAGACGAATTCGCCGAACAGGAACGAGAACGACAGCAGCAGCGCCACCATCAAGCCCTTGCGCAGGTTCGGCAGCACCACCAGGAACGCCGCCTGCCAGGTGCTGGCACCGAGCAGTTGCGCGGCATCCATCAAGTCTCGAAGGTTGATGGCCTGCAGGTTATTGGTGATCGCCCGGTACATGAATGGCAACGCCACGGTGAAGTAGCAGCCGACCAGAATCCACGGCGTGCCGACCATGGCAAACGGCCCGGAGCCATACAGCTGCAACAGCCCCACCGACGACACCACCGGCGGCACCGCGAAGGGGAGCAGGATCAGGATGTTCATCAGCGCGTCGAGCCGGGGAAAGTGGTAATGCACCACGAACAGCAACGGCAGGATCAGCACCACCGACAGGATCAGCGCGCCAACACACACCAGCAGCGATTGGCCAAAGGCATTGAGAAAGCGCGGGTCGCTCCACAGCTGCAAATACCATTTGAAGGTAAAGCCTGAGGGCAGGATGGTCGCCGACCAACTGCTGGAGATGGAATACACCAGGGTGCCGAGCAGCGGCAGTACCAGGATTGCAAACAGTAGATAGACCACTACCCGATGGTAGAGGGCGGCCGACCCGGCTTCAGCGCGAGACATGGTAGCTCCTCTTGAGCAGCAGTTGGTGCACCACCGTGACCACGGTCATCAGCGCCACCAGCACTACAGCCAGTGCGCTGGCCATGTTCGGGTCCAGGGAGATATCGCCGGAAACCATCGCCGCAATACGGATCGGCAGCACGTTGAAATTGCCGGTGGTCAGCGCATAGACCGTGGCGTAGGCGCCCAGGGCGTTGGCCAGCAGGATCACGAAGGTGCCCAGCAGCGCCGGCGCCAGCACCGGCAAGCCGATATGCCGCCAGAACTGCCAGCCGTTGGCCCCCAGCAACGCCGCGGACTCGCGCCAGTCTTCGCGCAGGGCGTCGAAGGCGGGGTAGAGCAGCAACACGCCGAGGGGGATCTGGAAGTAGGTGTAGAGAATGATCAGCCCGGTCTTGGAGTACAGGTTGAAGTCCTGAATGATCCCGGCCTGCTTGAGCATGATGGTGATGCTGCCGTTGAACCCCAGCAGGATGATGAAGGCAAAGGCCAGGGGCACGCCGGCGAAGTTGCTGGTCATATTGGCGAAGGCGGTGACGAAGTTGCGCAGCGGCCCATCCACCCGCCGCAACGAGTAACTGCCCAGCACGGCGATGATGATGCCGAATACGCTGGAGTAGAAACTGATCTCCAGGCTGTACTGGATTGCCTGCAGGTAGAACTTCGAACTGAAGATCTTGGTGAAGTTGGCCAGGCCCCAGCCGAATTCTTCCGATTGCAAGCTGTTGACCAGCACCCAGAACAGCGGCGCGATCTGGAACACAATAAAGACAATGGCAAAGGGCACCAGACACAAGGCAGCCAGCCACTTGCCACGGATCACTGAACTCACGTCAACAGCTCCCGGCACACAGGTTTGTCATGGGCAACGCCGAGCAGAGCGCAGACGGTACCGCACAGTTCGGTTTGTTTGGGGCGGGCCTGGGGATCGAGACTGAACGCATCGCCCAGGACAAACAGCGGTACTTCGCGCTCTTCGGGCAACAGGCCGTTGTGGGAGCGGTCGTTGTTCATGCCGTGGTCGGCGGTCACCAGCACCTGGTAACCGGCATCGAGCCAGCCTTGCAGGTAGTCGGCGAGGATAATGTCGGCCGAGCGCGCACTGTTGCGGTATTGCGGGGTGTCGAGGCCGTGCTTGTGGCCGGCATCGTCGATGTTCATCGGGTGCACCACCAGGAAGTTCGGTGCATGTTTGAGACGCAGATGCTCAGCGTCGGCAAACAGGTGGGAATCGGGGTAGTGGTCACTCCAGTAGAAGTGCCCGTGCTGGATCGCCAGGGTCTTGTCGTCGGTATGCCGATCCCGTGCGGCGTTGAACGGCGAGCGGTTATACAACTCGCTGACCCAGTGGTAAGCCGCCGCCGCTGTGGTCAGGCCCGCGTCGGTGGCGTAATGAAAGATGCTGCGCTGGTTGGACAGGCGCGAGACGTTGTTGTGGACGATGCCGCTTTCAATCGGTGGCACGCCGGTGAGGATGCATTCGTACAGCGGCCGCGACAGGGCCGGCAGTTCACATTCCAGTTTGTAGAGTGCTGCGCGTCCTGCGCCGATATAAGCCTGAAGGTGCCCCATGGCATGCCGGGCAACCTCGTAGTTCAGGCCGTCGAGCACGACAAGGATGACGTTGTGCTTCATAGGGGCTGGGACTCCGCGACAGATGGGCTTGATTAGGTTTGGCTGCAGGAACTGGATCAAATGTGGGAGCAGGCAAGCCTGCTCCCGCACTGACCGAGTTCCAGGGCAAGCCTTATTGCATATTGATGATGACTTCTTCCTGCCACTTCTGCGGCAGTGCCTTGGAGGTTTTCTCCCAAGCGTCGGCATCCTTGATCGGTTGTGGGTTGGCGGCGGTGTATTGCTCGGAAGGGATCAGGTTCTTGGCAATGTCGGCAGGCAGTTTCAGGTCTGTTTCAGCACGAATCGGGCGGGCGTTGCCGCGCGCCAGATTGAGTTGGCCGGCATCGCTGAAAATGTATTCGCGGGTCAGTTTGGCGGCGTTCGGGTGTTTGGCGTATTTGTTGATGATGGTGGTGTAGCCCGATTTCACCGAACCATCGGAAGGGATCAGCACCACGTAGTCATCCGGATTGGCCATCTTGGCCTTGTAGCTCAGGCCGTTGAAGTCCCAGACCACGCCCACTTCCACTTCACCTTTTTCCATGGTGGCGATGGTCGGGTTGGCCAGCGACAGGCGACCTTGCTTGGCGATATCGGCAAACATCAGCAGTGCCGGCTGGATGTTCTTTTCGTCACCTTTGAAGGCGATGGCTGCTGCCAGTACGCCGTTGGCAGCCTGGGCCGCAGTGCTAACATCACCGATGGAGACCTTGTATTTGCCGGTCTTCAGGTCGGCCCAGCTGGTAGGTACGTCGGAGCCGTGCAACAGTTTTTTATTGACAATGAAAGCGATGGTGCCGGTGTAGGCCAGCGCCCAGTTGCCGTCCTTGTCTTTCGCCCAATCCGGAACCTTGTCCCAGGTGCTCGGCTTGTACGGCTGGGTGACGCCTTGTTTCACCGCAATCGGACCGAAGGCCGCACCGACGTCGCCGATGTCGGCGCTGGCGTTGTCTTTTTCCGCAGCAAACTTGGCAACTTCCTGGGCCGAACTCATGTCGGTGTCGATGTGCTTGAGGCCGTAGGTCTTGGCCAGGTCTTCCCAGGTGCCCTTCCAGTTGGCCCAGTCATCGGGCATGCCGACGCTGTTGATTGCACCTTCCGCTCTCGCGGCGGCTTCAAGGGTTTTCAAATCGGTATCAGCAGCCATGGCGGCGGTGCACATGGCAATGGTCGAGCCTAACAGTGATGCCAGGAAAAGCTGTTTCATCCGAAGCTCCTTTGGGCGTTTTCAACGCTGCGTTTTTATCGACGTTTGCGGTGGTGTTGGTCTAGGTCAGCAATACCTGAGCCAATTTAGGCCCGGTGGATGACAGTTTCATGTCTGTGTCGTTTTTTGCTGCCTAGCATAGGCGGTTTCCGGGTAAGCGTAGACCATGCCCAAGTGCCCGGAAGCCTTGGACTTGGCCGATGTATTGCAGGTCTTGGGGAGGAACGTCGCAAGGCGCTGTCATCTGTCGGTCATGTGCAATGCCTAGGCTTGCTTGCAGTGACAGCGACGAATTTCAGGGATGCTTTTGCACCCAGACAGTGCTGGTCTAGTCCAGATAGGTAACGTTGATGCGTGATGAGGCAACCAAAGCGGTGACGACCATTGGCCTGGCGCTGCAAGAGCAGATCGACCACGGTCTGCTGCCGCCCGCCAGCAAACTGCCCGCCGAGCGCAAACTCAGCGAGTTGTTTGGTACCACCCGGATTACCGTGCGGGAAGCCTTGTTACAACTTGAGGCCCAGGGGCAGATTTATCGCGAGGAGCGCCGGGGCTGGTTCGTCTCGCCGCCCAGGCTTGCGTACAACCTGATGCAGCGTAGCCACTTTCACGCCATGGTCAGCGCCCAGGGCCGGGTGCCTTCCACTGAAGTGATTTCGGCGCGCCTGCAACCGGCTTCGGCGGCGGTGTGTGCGTGGTTGCAGCTGCCGGCGTTGTCCAGCGTGATTCAGATTTGCCGGGGACGCAGGATTGATGGGCGGTTGGTGTTGTATGTCGAGCACTACCTCAACCCGCAATATTTTCCGGGGATTCTGGAGTGTGATTTGAATGAGTCGATGACTGAGTTGTATGCGCGCGATTATGACTTGCACTACGGGCGGGTGCGCTTTGAGATTGTTCCCACGTCTTTGCAGGTTGAAGCTGCGGCTGCTTTACGGGTTTCTGTTGGGAGTCCGGGCTTGCGGATTGCTCGGGTCAATTACGATCAGCATGAGCGGTTGATCGACTGTGACCTTGAATTTTGGCGCCATGATGCGATTCATGTTGGGGTGGATGTGGTTTGAGCGCTGGCCTGGAGTTTGCGGTCGTCCGGGGGGATACATATCTGTTGCTGCGGTAACGGCCACCTAGGGTTACGACCTTACGGCGTGTCACTTTCGAAAAGCCGGAGTGCCGGCCCTGACGAAAGTAGCCAAAACGCTTCTACCCTACCTATCGGCGCCTTGCCTCGCCTAGGCTCGGCGTGCCCTCACTCCGGTTTTATGGGTAGGCAGATCAAGAGCCAGCGCCATCCGCTTTTCTGTAGGCGCGAGGGACGCCTAGTTCTTGCTCGCGAAGAACCTGAGAGCACCGCGGTGATTCAGGAAACCAGCGTCATCGTTAACCACCATCGTCGGAACGCCGTCCGGAGCAAGCTAGCTCCAGGTGGCAGTGAATCCGCTCTTGCTCCTCACCACTCAGGTCGGCTACCAGGCCGCCGTGCTTTTGATCTTGATCTTAGGCGCCCCGTTAACCACGATGGCTGAACGCAGGCATTGATCCGTGGGTAAACCGGCAGGACGCCGGTTTAGCCGCGCTGGGCCAAGGATGGCCATCGCGGCGGCCCACGGAGCAATGCCGGAGTGAAGGCATGCCGAGCCTAAGCGAGGCACCAAGTGGTGGGGGCAAGAGCGCTTTGGTTACTTTGCCGCTTTTGCAAAGTGACACGCCGTAAGGGCGTAACCCTAAGCAGCCGTTACCGCAGCAACGGATATGTCCCCGCAAAATCCCCCACCCCTCAAGGCCGCGCATTCTCATACAGATAATCCGTAGCCAGTGAAGCCAGCGTCCTCACCCCCACCACCAACGCTGATTCATCCACAAAGAACCCCGGATTATGATTCGGCGCCGCCTTGCTCATATCCTGATCCCGCGGCGTCACCCCGAGGAACACAAACAACCCCGGCGCCTCCTTGGCATAAAAGGAAAAGTCCTCGGCCCCGCCTACCAGCGGCCCCTGGACCACATCACCGTTGGCCGCCCAGCGCAGGCTCGGCAGCATCTTCTCCGTCAGCGCCGGGTTGTTGATGGTAGGATCGTACTTCTCAATGATCGTCACCTCAGCCTTGGCGCCGCCACTTTCAGCAATCTTCTCCACGGTCTGGCGCACATCGGCATGCAGTTTCTGGCGGATGCCATAGTCGTAGGAACGAATGGTGCCGCTCATCTCCACGGACTCGGGGATGATGTTATAGCGGGTGCCGCCATTGATCGTACCGATGCTCACCACCGACGGAAATGAAGATATATCGGTACGTCGGCTGACCACCGTTTGCAGGCCGACAATGGCTTGCGCGCCCACGGTGATCGGGTCGATACCGTCCCATGGTCGTCCGGCGTGGGTCTGTTTGCCGAGGATCTTGATGCGCAGGTCGTCAGAGCTGGCCAGGGTCGGGCCCGGGCGATAGGCGATGCGACCGGCGGGAACGCCTGCCCACACATGCAGGCCGAATACCGCGTCTGGCTTGGGTGATTTCATCACGCCTTCTTGCACCATCATTTTCGCGCCCCAGGTGTTTTTGCCGTCGGGGATGAAGTCGCTCGGGCCTTCTTCAGCAGGCTGGAAGTAGAACACCACGGTGCCGGGCAGGCGGTCGCGCATGCCGGTGAGAATTTTCGCCGTGCTCAGCAAGATCGCGGTGTGGGCGTCGTGGCCACAGGCGTGCATCACGTCGACTTCCTTGTCCAGGTACACGCCTTTGGCTTTCGAGGCGAAGGGCAGGTCGGAGACTTCCTTGACCGGCAGCGCGTCCATGTCGGCACGCAGGGCGACGGTCGGGCCGGGCAGGGCGCCTTTGAGGATGGCGACCACGCCGGTGCGGGCAACGCCGGTTTTCACTTCCAACCCCATCTCCCGCAGTTGCTTGGCCACAAGCTCGGCGGTGCGTTTTTCGGTGTTGCCCAGTTCAGGATGGGCGTGGATGTCGCGCCGGGTTTCCAGCAGGGCGGGCTCGAGAATTTTCGCTTGGGCGGCGATTTCTTCCCGGGCGCTGTCCTGGCCGCTGCTGGCGGCAATCACCGCACTGCTGGCGACGCCACAGAGCAGGCCGAATACCCATTGATGTCTAAAACCGGTTAAGCGCATAGGGACTTCTCCATGGTTATTGTTGTTGGTCTGCGGCCGTCTGGTGGCGCTTACTCTTTCTCCTGGGCCCCACCCGCCGCCGTCACCACCTGCACACTCAAGCGCGGTGTCGCCAGGTCCAGCCCGGCTTCGTCCAGATGCCGCTTGAGGGACAGGTTGAATGCCCGCGACACTTCCCACTGCTTGATGGGCGCGGTCTTGAAGCGTGCGCGAAGAATCGCGCTGCCGGACTCGAAACTTTCCACCCCCTGGATCTCCAGTGGCGACCAGATGTTGCGCCGCTGCAGCGGGTCGTTGCGCATTTTCTGGCCAACATCGCGCATCAGCTTGATGGCGTCGTCGATTTCCATGTTGTACGGAATGGCCACCCGGAAGATCGCGTAACCGAACTCTCGGGAGTAATTCTTGATGCTTTTGATTTCACTGAACGGGATGGTGTGGACGATGCCATCGATATCCCGCAGGCGCACGGTGCGGATAGTCAGGCCTTCGACGGTGCCGAGGTGGCCACCGACGTCGACGTAGTCATCAATGGCCAGGGAGTCTTCGATGATGATGAACAGGCCGGTGATCAAGTCTGCCACCAGGGACTGCGCGCCGAAACCGATGGCCAGGCCGATCACGCCGGCACCGGCGAGCAGCGGCGTGACGTTCATGCCCATGTTCGCCAATGCGACGATGGCAGCAATGATAAAGATCGTCACGAACAGCACGTTACGAATCAACGGCATCATGGTTTGCGCACGGGCGTTAGCCAGGCCTTTGCGCGAGCGGGTCAGGGCGTGGTGGATCGCGGTGTCGCTGAGGATCCAGATCAGCCAGGCGAACAACAGTGTGCCGGCGAGGCCGAACAGCTTGACGCTGACTTCATGGCCATCGCCTTCGGTAAAGCGAATCAGCGATAAGCCCCAGACCCGCAGGCCCAGTTCGATAAACACCAGCCACACCAGCAGGTGGGCGAGGGTGTAGACGAAGCTTTTCAGGCGCTCGGAATACAGTGCGTGGCGTTTGTGCCCGCGCTGCGGTTTGAGTGAATGACGGCGCACCAGGCCGTTGATCACCATGCACAGCACCAGCAACACTGTGCAGAGCAAGGATTGGCGCAGCGCGGTACTGGTATCGCCCGCGGAGACGAAGGTGGCAAACAGCGAGATGCCCACCAGCAGCAGCGCCGGCAGGTACCAGAAGGTGCCGATGATTGAGAGGGTGTCGCTCAGGGCGCGGCGGGTCAGGCGCCGGGACAGTGGCTGGTTGCGGATCAGGTGGGCGATGGGGCGGCGAAAGCGCAGGATGAACACGCCGGTGGACAGCGCGGCCATTACATTGGCGACGGTCGAAGCGGTATGGGCCAGGTGCGCGCCCAGGCTGTCGGTCAGGCGCGGGTCGCTCAGGGCTTCGCCGAAAGCAGCAAAGCTACCGATCAGCCACAGCGGGCGAAAGGCCTGGTGGCGCAGGATGTACAGTGCCCGACGGCGGTGTGGGCCATCCAGTACGGAAAACGCTACCACGCAGATCGCCGAGAAACAGGTGCCCACCACCAGGGCGTAGGCCAGCACCATCGCCAGGGATTTACCCAGGGACGACGGCAGCGCGTAGCTCAGGTAAACGGTGATCACCAGGGCGATCATCCACGGACCCAGCTTGCGCAGGGCAAAGCGCAGCATGTCCCAGGTCTTGGGGTGTTGCGGCAGTTCTTCGGTAAGGCCGAAGCGCATCCGCACCCGAGAGCTGAGCCAGATCAGCGCGGCGGCCAGCAGGCTCCAGAGCATCAGAATCATGGCAAAGCCAAAGATAATCGGCAGCCACTCACTGGTCGGCAGCATCAGTGCGGCCAGTTCATCCTCGGCCTGGTTAACCTCGTTGGACCAGCGGCTCAGCGGGCTGTTGGCACCGGAGAACTGTTGCTCAAGGCTCGCCAGGGTGCCGCCAATAAGGCCGAGCACGCCTTGCTCGACGGCGGGTTGGGCTTTTTTTGTGGTCTCGCGCAGCTTCTTCAGATCGTTCAGCAGCTTGGTGCGCTGCTGGTCGTTTTCCAGGGTCTTGATGACTTCGTCCAGGGACTGCCCCAGCGGTACATCGGCCTGCGGTTGGGTTTTAGCAGTGCCGCCCAGAATGCCCGGTAAACCGACGGCCTGGGCTGGGGCCATGGGCAATAGGGTCAGCAGGCAAAGAAGCAGGCAGTACGGCAGGGTAAACAGACGGGCAAGCACGAGGCGGTCAACCTTGAAAACGACAGATTGACCGAGTGTACGAGGCGGCTATGCCCAATGCGAGTGCATTTGTTTATTCGGCGAGTTTGGCGAGGATCTTGTAAACCACGGTGCCGAGGATCAGCAGCATGCCGACCCACATGCCAAACACACCGACATTCTTGTCGCGGAAGTTGAAGCCGACGGCTAGCAGGATCATGCCCGTGAGGATAGGGATAAGCATGGCGTGGAAGGCTTGCATAGTGATCATCGGGCGACAGCCTTGTCGAAGAGGGATGCAGATAAGTCTAGGCGGGTTTGTGGTAAGTGGAGTTGATGTGTGTCAGAAAGGAGGGAGCAAGCTCCCTCATCATCCGATCACGGCAAATCGCGACTCGCGTAAAACGCGCTCAACACTTTCACCAGGTGCGCCAAATCATGGCTGCCGCACAACTCACGAATCGAGTGCATGGCAAAGGTTGGCAGGCCGATGTCCACGGTGCGCACGCCGAGGTGACTGGCCGTGATCGGGCCGATGGTTGAGCCGCAGCCCATATCGCTGCGCACCACAAAGCTTTGCACCGGTACTTCTTCGGCCATGCACAAGTGGCGGAAGAACCCGGCGGTCTCGCTGTTGGTGGCGTAGCGCTGGTTGCTGTTGACCTTGATTACCGGGCCTGCGTTGAGTTTTGGGCCGTGGTTGGCGTCGTGCTTGTCGGCGTAGTTAGGGTGTACGCCGTGGGCGTTGTCGGCGGAAACCAGCAGCGACTTCTGGATGGTGCGTACGAATTCATCACCTTCGGGCAGCAGGCGACGCAGGGTCTGTTCCAGCATCGGGCCGTCGGCACCGCAGGCGGAGCAAGAGCCAACTTCTTCGTGGTCGTTACACACCAGCACGCAGGTTTCTTCGGTCTCGACAGTCAGCAAGGCTTGCAGGCCGGCGTAGCACGACAGCAGGTTGTCCAGCCGCGCGCCGGCGATAAAGTCGCCGTGCAGGCCGATCACAGCCGCGCTTTGGGTGTCGTAGAAACTCAGCTCATAGTCGAGGACCACGTCGGCGTTCAGGCCATGCTCGCGGGCCAGTTGGTCGGTGAGCACGGCGCGGAAATCCACGCGCTCGTCACCGGCAAACTGCGCGAGGATTGGCGGCAACTCGGTCTGGGCATTGATCGCCCAGCCCTGGTTGGCTTCACGGTTCAGGTGAATGGCCAGGTTGGGGATGATGGCGATAGGCAACTTGAAGTCGATCAGTTGGCTTTCGACCTTGCCGTCCCGGCGGAAGGTGACGCGGCCAGCGAGGGACAGGTCGCGGTCGAACCACGGTGCCAGCAGCGCGCCGCCGTAGACTTCCACGCCCAACTGCCAGAAGCCCTGGCGTTGTAACTCCGGTTGTGGCTTGACCCGCAGGCACGGGCTGTCGGTGTGGGCGCCAACCAGGCGGATGCCGTCTTGCAGGGGCGAATGGCGGCCAAGCTTGAAGGCGATGATTGAGGAGTCGTTGCGGGTCACGTAGTAGCGGCCATTGGCCTCGGTGGTCCAGGTTTCGCGCTCATCAAGGCGCTGGAAACCAGCTGCTTCCAGGCGCTGGGCGAGGGCGGCAGTGGCATGAAAAGGGGTAGGGGAGGCCTTGAGGAAGTCGATCAGGCCTTGGTTCAACGCTTCGCGCATAAGTAACTCCAGACAGCAATGGCGCGAGTTTACCGTATTGGCCCAGGATTTGGCGCGAAGCTGCTTTTTGAAGGACAACGCAAAATCAATGTAGGAGCTGTCGAGCCTCGCTAAAGCTCGACAGCTCCTACAGTTGATTTCATTTTGACTTTAGAACGGTGCAGGGCACTCAAAGCGCAAGCGCTCGCCGCTTTGCGGATGGGTAAAGCTCAACATACTGGCATGCAGGCACAGGCGCGGCCACGCAGCCAACGCCTGCTCATGGGCATACAAGCCATCGCCGAGCAATGGATGCCCGATGGACAGCATGTGCACTCGCAATTGATGCGAGCGCCCGGTAATCGGCGTCAGTTCCACCCGGCACCAGTCCCCGCAACGCTCCAGGACTTTCCAGAAGGTCAGGGCGTTCTTGCCGAACTCATGGTCCACCACGTGCCGGGGCTTGGTCGGCGGATCGTAGCGCAGCGGCAGGTCGATGCTGCCGCTGTCCAGTTCCGGTTGGCCCCAGCACAGCGCGGTGTAGGTCTTTTCAGTTTCGCGGTCGTGGAACTGGCGAGACAGTTCACGGTGGGTATCGGCATCCCGCGCCAGCAGGATGATTCCCGAGGTTTCCCAGTCCAGTCGATGGACGATGCGGGCTTCGGGGTAGCCGTTTTCCTGCAGGCGGGTGATCAGGCAGTCCTTGTTATCGTCGGCCCGGCCGGGCACGGACAGCAACAGGGTAGGCTTGTTCACCACTAGGACAGCGGCGTCCTGGTGAAGGATATGGACATTGGACAGCGGCATTAAAACAGCCTCGTAACAAATGCCAACGGCGGCTCGGCCACCTCGACCCCGCATGGGGTCAAGGTTTCCGAGCCGCCGTGGCGACCGCCTTTTCGATCAACGATCAGGCAGGGTGATATTGAGTTCCAGAATCGAGCAGCTGCCGTCGTTTTCCAGAGCGACATGCACATCATCGTTGCCGATATTGACGTACTTGCGAATCACCTCTACCAGTTCCTTCTGCAAGGCTGGCAGGTAATCCGGCGTGCTGCGTTGGCCGCGTTCGTGCGCCACGATGATCTGTAGACGCTCTTTCGCTACCGACGCGGTGCTTGGCTTTTTATTGGCGCGAAAGAAGTCAAGAAATTTCATTGTTTAGTTGCCTCCAAAAATACGCTCGAAGAATCCCTTCTTCTGTACATCGAGGAAGCGATGTTCCACGGTCTTGCCCAGCAAACGATCGACGGCATCGCTGTACGCCTGGCCGGCGTCGCTCTGGTCGTCGAGAATTACCGGGACGCCCTGGTTGGAGGCCTTGAGCACTGCCTGGGATTCTGGGATGACGCCCAGCAGGGTCACTGCCAGGATGTCCTTGACGTCTTCAACGCCAAGCATTTCGCCTTTGCTCACGCGCTCCGGGTTGTAGCGGGTCAGCAGCAAGTGTTCCTTGATTGGCTCTTCGCCTTTCTCGGCACGGCGGGATTTGCTGGCCAACAGGCCCAGCATGCGGTCCGAGTCACGTACCGAAGACACTTCCGGGTTGGTCACGACGATGGCTTCATCGGCGAAGTACATCGCCAGGTGAGCGCCGGTCTCGATGCCGGCCGGGGAGTCGCAGACCACGTACTCAAAGGTTTCCTTGAGATCCATCAGGACTTTTTCCACGCCTTCCTTGGTCAGCGCTTCCTTGTCCCGGGTCTGGCTGGCGGCCAGTACATACAGGTTCTCAAGGCGCTTGTCCTTGATCAGGGCCTGGCTCAGGGTCGCTTCGCCGTTGACGACATTGACGAAGTCATACACCACCCGGCGTTCGCAGCCCATGATCAGGTCGAGGTTACGCAAACCGACGTCGAAGTCGACGATGACTGTCTTGTGGCCGCGCAGAGCGAGGCCGGTACCAATAGCGGCGCTGGTGGTGGTCTTACCCACACCACCCTTGCCGGATGTAACCACGAGAATCTTGGCCAAGGTGTTTCACCCCTAAGGAAAAAGGACTTTTAGCCCCTGAAAAACATCTCTTGAAACCCGCTGCAGGCGGACAGTTTGTGTAGGAATAAGCTGAAAAAGGTGCGGTTTACCGGAAGTAAACGCCACCTGCTGATTATTCCCACTCAAGTTTTGCCGTTTTCGCTGTGCTATCAGAGTTTAGAGATGCTTGGAAAATGCGGCAGTATCCGTTAAAGACGAATGATGTTCAACACATCACCCGACAGGCTGATTTGTACCCCGGCCCCCCACAGCGGATCACGGCGCAAATCTTCTGAAACCTTGTACTGGCCTGCGATGGACACTAGCTCAGCGGTCAATTGCTGGCAAAAAATACGGGCCTTGGTGTCACCTTTGATACCGGCCAGTGCGCGACCGCGCATGGGGCCGTATACATGGATGTTGCCATCGGCGAGAAGTTCCGCTCCGGGACTGACCGGGGCGATCACCACCAGGTCACCGCCCTGGGCGTAAATTTGCTGCCCTCCGCGTACGGGGGAGGTGATGATCTTTGTAGGCTTGATCATCGGTTCCGGCGGTTTTTCCGGTTTTTTCTTCACGTCGCCTTCCCGCGGGTCGATCGCGCGCTCGCGGGCACCGGACGGTGGCAGTACTGGCAGTTCAATAGCGATGGCTGCTGCAATGTCTTCAATACGGTTGGCACGAATGGCCAGGGTGCGCAGGCCATGTTGACGGCACACACGCATCAATCCAGGCAGGTCAACCGCGCCCTGGCTGGCTGGCAGTTTGTCCAGGGCCAGCACCAGCGGGGCGTTGTTGAAGAAATTCGGCGCCAGGGCGACCTTGGCGGCGAGCTGGCGGTCCAGGGCATCGAGGTCATTGCGGGCTAGTTCCAGCACGGTAATGGCGAGCATGCTGCCTTTGAGCTGGAACACGGGATCTTGGTCTAGCGGGTCGGTTTGGCTCATGGTCGGCATTAAAGCGGCTTGTCACGAAAAGTGTCGAGACTTATAACGAGAACATCCGCAAGCCGCAAGCCGGGTCGAACCGTTGTAGAATGCGCGGCCCTTGTCTTTACCGGAATCTGTAATGGATCGCCCGCGTTTTCGAGCTGTATTTTTTCACCCGCGGTTTTGGCTGTTATGGCTGGGACTCGGTCTGCTGTGGCTGATCGTGCAGTTGCCGTATCGGGTTTTATTGGGGATTGGCCGCGTCCTGGGGGCGGGGATGTATCGGGTGGCCGGTGAACGTCGGCGTATTGCCGCGCGAAACCTGGAGCTGTGTTTCCCGGAAAAGTCCGCCAAAGAGCGTAAACATTTGCTTAAGGAAAACTTTGCTTCCACCGGCATAGCCTTCTTCGAGATGGCCATGAGCTGGTGGTGGCCCAAGCCGCGCCTGGCGCGCCTGGCCCATGTCGAAGGCCTGGAACACCTCAAGCAGGCCCAGCTTGAAGGCAAGGGCGTTATTCTGATGGCCCTGCATTTCACTACCCTGGAAATCGGCGCCGCCTTGCTGGGGCAGAAGCACACCATTGATGGCATGTACCGCGAACACGGCAACCCGTTGTTCGACTTCGTCCAGCGCCGTGGCCGCGAGCGGCATAACCTCGATTCCCTGGCCGTGGAGCGTGAAGACGTGCGCGGCATGCTCAAGCTGCTGCGGGCCGGCCGAGCGATCTGGTATGCACCGGACCAGGACTATGGCGCCAAGCAAAGCATCTTTGTGCCGTTGTTCGGCGTTCAGGCGGCGACGGTCACTGCCACCAGCAAGTTCGCCCGCCTGGGCAAGGCCTTGGTGGTGCCCTTTACCCAGGAACGCCTGGCTGATGGTAGCGGTTACCGCCTGGTGATCCATCCGCCGTTGACCGACTTCCCTGGCGAAACCGACGAAATCGACTGCCTGCGCATCAACCAGTGGGTTGAAGCCTCCGTGCGCGAATGCCCCGAGCAATACCTGTGGACCCACCGCCGCTTCAAGAGCCGGCCACCGGGCGAACCGAAACTGTACGAAAAGCGCCGCCGTTGATTTGTAGCCCTTAAGCACCATGGAGTGATGCAATGCGTTCAGCGGAACCGGTCACAGGATTGATTCTTTCCGGCGGCGGGGCGCGAGCGGCCTATCAAGTGGGTGTGCTGGCGGCGATTGCCGAACTGCTGCCGCCGGGTGCAGCCAATCCATTTCCGGTGATTGTCGGCACGTCGGCGGGGGCGATCAATGCGGTCAGCCTGGCCAGCGGTGCCATGGACTTCAACACTGCTGTGGAGCGGTTGACCGCGTTTTGGCAGGGCTTTCGCAGCCACCTGGTACTGCGCAGCGACTGGCCTGGGGTGATCCGCCAGGCGAGCCGATTCGTCACCCACAGCCTGTTGGGCCTGGGCGCGCAGGTGCCGGTGGCGCTGCTCGACAGCTCTCCGCTGCGGGATTTGCTGCTCGATAAACTGCAACTGGAAGGCATCGACCACGCCATCCGTCACAAACAACTGCACGCTGTTGCGGTGACCGCCTTCGGTTACGAGTCGGGGCAGGCCGTGACTTTCTATCAGAGCGGCGGCACCATCGATGCCTGGCTGCGTCATCGACGCATCGGCCTGCCCACCCAATTGACCGTTGAACACCTGTTGGCCAGTTCGGCCATCCCGTTGCTGTTTGCGCCGGTCAAGCTCGATCAGGAATATTTCGGTGATGGCGCCGTGCGCCAGTCGGCGCCCATCAGCCCAGCGCTGCACCTGGGAGCGACTCGGGTGCTGGTCGTGGGCGTCAGCGGCAACCCGCGTAGCCCAGACCCGCAAAAGCCCTTACAGCGCAGTTACACCGGTCAGGAACCGACCCTGGCGCAGATCGGCGGGCACATGCTCAACAGCACGTTCATCGACAGTCTGGAAAGCGATATTGAGTTACTGGAGCGCTTGAACCATTTCAGCCATCTGCAACCTGCTGACAGCGCCATCCACGGTCTGTCGCCGGTGGAAGTGCTAGTGATCGCGCCGAGCCAGCCCATCGATGAAATCGCCGCCCGTCATCGCCAGGAATTGCCGGCAGCGTTGCGCCTGTTTTTGCGTGGTCCGGGGGCAACCAAGACCAGTGGGGCGGGGGTGCTCAGTTACTTGCTGTTCGAGGCGGGGTATTGCAGCGAGTTGATTGAGTTGGGAAGGCGGGATGCGCTGGCCAAACGCGAGGAGTTGCAGCGGTTTCTGGGCCTTACCTGATCCCCTGCACGAGCGGGTAGGCTCGCTCCTGCAGGGGGGAACCATCAAAAGTGATACTTGACCAACAGACTCGCCGTGTCCTGATTGGTCTCGAACGCGCCTGAGTCCTGGATTCCGTACTTGTTCTTCCAGTAGTCGTATTCAACACCGACATACAGCTGTTTTTCGCCCCAGCTCATCGCCTTGCCCAGGTCATATTTGATCTGCGGGTTGATGTGCAGGTTGGCGTGGTAAGTGCCGCGGGCGTTCTTGTCGTTGTCCACGACCCAGTCGATAAAGCCGTCGATCAGCACGTTGGAATTGCCCACCGGGATGGTGTAGGCCCATGCCGGGGTGATCTGCCAGATGCCGTCACCTGGGCGATTGCCTTCGGTCTGGCGCTGGTAGAAGTTCAACTGGAAGTAGTCGAAGCCGGGGATCGCCAGGTCGAAACCTGGGCCCAGCAAGTAGGACTCGTTGTCGCCTTCGCCGAACTCGTAAGTAAACGCCAACAGCACATCCTTGATCGGCCCGAATGACAGGTCGGTGTCGAAAATCTTGCCAAACGACAGGCGTGGGCTGAACTCGCCGTAGTAAGTGCTGGGGCCGACGTTGCCGTCTTCCTTGCCGTTATAAAAAATACGGTCGAGGAAGAAGAAGTTGTCGCCGTACTTCCAGGCATCGGCATGCTCGAAGGTGACGGTTTGCTGGATCTGCGGGTTAACGGTGAAGTTCTTGCCCCACAGATAGGTCAGGCTGTTGTTCTGCCACTGCAGCAGATCGCCAGCAAGTGCCTGGCCCCCGGCCAGCAGGGACCCTGCCAGCATCAGGCTATTGACGGTACGTTTCATTCGGTTGCTCCCGAGTTAAAGTTTTGTGTTTTTTTTTAGGTAAAACGCTCTGGTTTGGCGTTTTTTTGGGTGCTGCAAAAATCGTCTGTTCGGTCAGCTTTAATGCTTTTAGCAAGAGCTGCGCCAAGGTGTTTAAAAAGCCAATAAAACCCCGTCGGCTGCGATAAACGCAGTCGAATCCAGAGGTTTTTTGCACACTATAGCTGCGGACATGGGGCCGGGATAAGTTGGCCTTGCAGTCAGCTTTTACATTCGCTGTTTTTTTTTGAGTTGACTTGAGCTGGCGCGAAGAATACTGGCTACCGTGCCTTGGCTCAAGTGCGCCGTTACGGAGCGCGTGGGGCGAGAACAGGGCACGGCGTGAGGCCGGCCCTGGGTGAATGGCGTGCATGGTCTTGCTCCCTGATCGTTCTTATTGTTGTTGTGACGCCGGGTGAGCTGTTTTCTAAATCAATGCTGGTGGACATGTTCAGAGGCCGCAGCCCGTTCGGCTCCGCCCAGGATGTTGAACAACAGGTTCAGTGACAACGCGCTGATGGTGGCCATGGCGATGCCGCTGTGGGTAATCGGGCTCATCCACAGCGGCAGTTGCGCGAAGAACTCCGCACGCACCACCGGAATCAAGCCCATACCGATGCTCACGGCTACCAGCAACTGGTTGCGACGGTCGGCGATGTCGGCTTCCTGGAGAATTTTGATCCCGGTGGCCGCCACCATGCCGAACATGGCGATGGATGCACCACCGAGTACGGCAGGTGGAATCGATGCCACCAGGTACGCCGCCTTTGGCAACAGACTGAGGACGATCAAAAAGCCCCCGGCGACGATCGTCACCGAACGGCAGCGCACACCGGTCATCTGCACCAGGCCGATGTTTTGCGCGAAAGAGGAGTGGGTAAAGGTGTTGAAGAACCCGGCAAAAAACGATGCGCCGGCATCACACAGCAGTCCGCGCCGCAGCATCTTTGGCGTGACTTCCTGGTCGGTGATCTTGCCCAGGGCGAGGAACATCCCGGTGGACTCAACGAAGATAATCACCACCACCAGGCACATTGACAGGATTGGCGCCAACTCGAATTTCGGCATGCCGAAATGCAGCGGCGTCACCACTTGCAGCCACGGCGCCTGGGCCATGCCGCTGAGGTCGACCATGCCAATCATCCCGCACAGCCCGTAACCCACGGCCATGCCGATCAGCACCGAGATATTGACCCAAAACCCGTGCATGAAACGGTTGATCAGCAGGATGGTGACCAGCACCAACGCGGCAATCGCCAGGTAAATCGGCGAGCCGAATTGCACCGCAGCAGCACCGCCACCGGCCCAGTTCACAGCGACCGGAAACAGGGATAAGCCGATGGCTGTGATGACTGTGCCCGTCACCAGCGGAGGGAAGAAACGCACCACCTTGGACATGAACGGCGCAATCACCATGCCGAAGAACCCGGCGGCGATTGTCGCGCCGAAGATCCCTTGCAGGCCGATGCCGGGCATGCCGGCCATGGCCACCATGCTGCCGACGGCGGCGAAACTGGCGCCCATCATCACTGGCATGCGGATGCCCACCGGGCCGATGCCGAACGACTGGACCATGGTGGCGATGCCTGCCACCAGCAGGTCGGCGTTGATCAGAAAAGCGATTTCTTCACGACTCAAGCCCGCGGCTTGTCCGATGATCAAGGGCACTGCCACCGCGCCGCCGTACATCAGAAGGACGTGTTGCAGGCCTACCAGGATCAGTTGCAACAGGGGTAGCCGCACCATGGCGGGTGCGGCAGGAATCTGCGGTTCGGCTAACTCGGACATGCAACACCTCGGATCTTTTTTATTTTTGTGTTGTTTGGCATTCAATTGCCATTGGAGCTGTTCGCGACCTCTGTAGGCACGAGCTTGCTCGCGAAAAACTCAAGGGCACCGCGTTCATTCAGGATGGGCGCGTTATCGTTGACGATCTTCGCGAGCAAGCTCGCTCCTACAGTGGATGGTGCACATAGCTAGTTAGTGCGGGCTCCTTGATTGATCCAGGTGCCAATCAAATTCCGTTCCTGCTGGGTCATCTGGGTAATGTTGCCCAGCGGCATGATCTGGCTCGCCACCGCCTGTGCCTGAATCCGTGCCGCTTGTTGCTGGATCTGCTGCGGCGTATCAAACATCACCCCGCCTGGTGCAGCGCTGAACAGCGGGCTGGTGGGCTTGGCTGAATGGCACACGGCGCAACGTTCTTGAATCACGCTGTGCACCTTGCCGAAGTCCGTCGAAGCCTGGGCCGGTGCTGGATCAGCAGCGGGTGCAGGTGCTGCGGGTTTGGCGCCGCCGCCCACTGCGGTTTCCGGCAATGGTTGGTATTGGAGGGTGGTCGCAGCCTTGGCCACGTCCGGTGCAGTCGACACCGGCTTGGGGCCGGTGACGTAGGCCAGGCAAATCATCGCCAGGGCGCCGACCGGCAGGGTCCAGGCGTATTTCTGGCTGTTATGACGGGTGTTGAAGTAGTGGCGCACCAATACTGCCGCCACCGCGATCCCGGCCAGGATCAGCCAGTTGTATTGGCTGCCATAGGTGCTCGGGAAGTGGTTGCTGATCATGATGAACAGCACCGGCAAGGTGAAGTAGTTGTTGTGCCGTGAACGCAACAAACCCTTGGCCGGCAGCGACGGATCAGGGGTGCGGTTTTGCGCGATCGCCGCTACCAGCGCCCGTTGGGCCGGCATGATGATGCGGAACACGTTGCCGACCATGATGGTGCCAATGATGGCGCCGACATGCAGGTACGCACCGCGACCGCTGAACACTTTGCTGAAGCCGTAGGCCGCGCCGATCAACAGCACGAACAGGATGAAACCGAGCAGGGCAGGGCGCTTGCCCAGGGCCGAGTCGCAAAGAAAGGAGTATATGAACCAGCCCGCGAACAATGAGCCAATGCCCAGCAATACGCCTTCGCTGCCGCTGAGACTGCTGCCGGGGGCAAGCAGGTACAGCGTCGGGTTGAGGTAGAACACCACGCACAGCAAGGCTACGCCTGACATCCAGGTGAAGTAGGCCTCCCATTTGAACCAGTGCAGGTTGTCCGGCATGGTCGGCGGGGCCAGTTTGTATTTTTCCAGGTGATAGATGCCACCACCATGGATCGCCCACAAGTCGCCGGACAGGCCGTCCTTGGGGTTGACGCGGTTCAGGTTGTTTTCCAGCCAGACGAAGTAGAACGAAGCGCCGATCCAGGCGACGCCAGTGATCATGTGAACCCAGCGCACGCTAAGGTTCAGCCATTCCATCAAATGTGCTTCCACAGTCTTTACCTCTCGCTTGTCACCCTTGTTGTCAGGTGATCAGGCCTTCTCTTATTGGTGGGGGGCAAGGATCAACTGCTCATCCTCTTTGAAAAAATGCTCATCGCAGTTATTGCCTGTGCCACTGCGATCAACCACCAGGAAGTCATCCCGCTTTTCGATCGTCAGCACCGGGTGGTGCCAGACGCCGCGATGGTAATTAATGCCCTGCCTGCCGTTGGTGACGAAGGCGCGGACCAAGCCTGATACAGGTTCATCGCCAAGTGGCGCGACCACGATCAGAAAGGGATTGCCGAGCAGCGGTATGAAAGCCTGGCTGCCCAGCGGATGTCGCTCCAGCATGCACACGGTCAACGGCATGTCCTGCGCGTCGGCGCGGAAGATGCTGATGATCGCCTTGTCCTCAGGCGTGGCCGTTTCTACGTCGGCCAGCCGGTGGAAACGCATGGTCGAACCGTTGTTGATCATGAAGTGATCGCTGCCGTCGGTTTCGATGACGTCTCCGAAAGGGGCGAAGGCTTCTTTGGTCAGGGGTTCGATCATCAGTGTGCGCATGGCTGTCTCTTAATCTGTTTGGTTGTTGATGGATCTTTGTAGGAGCAAGAACTAGGCGTCCCCCTCGCTCCTACAGACTCAGCATTACTTCGAAACCTTGCCAAGAACCCGCAAGCGGCTCACGCCACCATCCGGGAACACATTCAGACGAATGTGAGTGATTGGGCCCAGTGCCTTGATCTGCTCGGCGAAGCTGTGTTCGGCATGCATTTCCAGTTTCTGCGCCGGCAGCAGTTCGCGCCAGAACAGCGATTGGGTTTCGATTTGGCTGTCGGTGCCGCCCTTGACGAACGCGCCCTGGATCGAGCAAGTGTCCGGGTAGTTGCCTTTGAAGTGCAGGGTGTCGACGATGATTTTTTCGATCTCGCCCGGATGGCCCAACGCGACGATCACCCAGTCATTGCCAGGTGTGCGACGACGAGCGGTTTCCCAGCCGTCGCCCATGTTGATGCCACGGCCTGGGTTGAGGATGTTGCTCATGCGGCCGAAGTGTTCATCGGAGCATGCCAGGGCTCGACCGCCATTGAGTGCGGCAGCCAAGTCAACCTGTTCGTTGTCGCCCACAGCGGACCAGTCGCGAAACGGAATACCGTACACACGCAGACGTGCCACGCCGCCATCCGGGTAGATATTGAAGCGCAAGTGGCTGAACGCCTGGTCGTTGCTGATCTCGTGGAAGTGATGGCTGTTGCCTTGCAACTCAACAGCCGACAGCACTTCAACCCACTGGGTGTTTGCATCCGGCTCGCCGGAGGCCAGGAAGCACGCTTCCAGCGAGGCCGACGGCGGGTAGTTGCCGGTGAAGAATGAAGTGTCGATGTCCACGCCTTTGATCGAACCCGGCACGCCCAGGCGGATCACCGCGCTGTCGTAGCCTTCGAAGCGCTTGCGGCGTGACTCCCAGCCGTCCATCCACTTGCCGTTGTCATCGAAAACGCCCTCCTTCCACACGGCCGGGGTCGGCTGGAACAGACGGTTGGCGTCAGCGAACCAGTCATCGGTCACCGAGATGATCTTGGTGCCCAAACGGGCGTCGGCCAGGTTGACGAACTTCTCGAAAGGTACGGGTTGCGTTTTCATTCTTCTTGTCTGCCTTAAATTAAGTGGCTTGGGATGCTCGCCAGGCCCTGGGCGCTGATCGCTCGGGCCAGGTCTGCTAAAGGGTCAGTAATCGGAACAACGCGATCTTGTTGATCTCGGCCAGCGCGCACTTGAACTCGGTGTCTGTCGAGTTGTGGATGCGGGTTTCGAATGCCGCGAGGATCTGATGCCGGTTGCTGCCTTTTACCGCCATGATGAAGGGAAACTTGAACTTGGCCTTGTAGGCGTCGTTCAGCTCGGTGAAGCGAGCAAACTCGTCGCTCGAGCATTGGTGAATACCCGCGCCTGCCTGTTCTCCAGTGCTGGCCGCGGTAAGCTGGCCCTGGACGGCAGCTTTGCCGGCCAGGTCCGGGTGAGCGTTGATCAGGGCCAGTTGGCTTTCGTGATCAGCGCTCAACAGGATGTCGCTCATGCGTTGGTGCAGGGTTTCGATCTGATCGATCGATGCGTCCTGGCCCAGGTCGAAGGCCTTTTCGGCCACCCATAGCGAATGTTCGTAGATGTCGGCGAAGGCGGCGACAAACTCATCGCGGCTCAGGGTCGAGGGTTTCAAGGTCTGGAAGGTGCTCATTTGGCCGCTCCCTGAAAAGGATGGGTTTGGTGCCAGTGGCGGGCAATGTCCACACGGCGGGTGAACCACACCTGCTCATGGCCCTTGGCGTATTCGATAAAACGCTTGAGGGCGGCCAGGCGTGCCGGGCGGCCGATCAGGCGGCAATGCAGGCCGATGGAGAGCATTTTTGGTGCTTCGCTACCTTCGGCGTACAGCACATCGAAGGCATCCTTGAGGTATTCGAAAAAGTCATCGCCCTTGTTGAAACCCTGGGCCTGGGTGAAGCGCATGTCATTGGTGTCCAGGGTGTAGGGGATCACTAGGTGCGGCTTGCCGGTAGGGTTGTTGGGTTCCCAGTAGGGCAGGTCGTCGTCATAGGTGTCGCAGTCGTAGAGGAAACCGCCTTCCTCCATCACCAGTCGTCGGGTGTTGGGGCCGGTGCGCCCGGTGTACCAACCCAGTGGGCGTTCGCCGGTCAGTTCGGTGAGGATGCGGATAGCTTCGAGCATGTGCTCGCGCTCCTGGGCCTCGTCCATGTGCTGGTAGTCGATCCAGCGATAGCCATGGCTACAGATCTCGTGGCCGGCGGCGACCATGGCGCGGATCACATCCGGATGGCGCTGGGCGGCCATGGCCACGGCGAAGATGGTTAGCGGGATATCGAATTCTTTAAAGAGTTTGAGGATGCGCCACACGCCGGCCCGGCTGCCGTATTCGTAGAGCGACTCCATGCTCATATTGCGCTCGCCTTGCAGCGGTTGCGCCGAGACCATTTCCGAGAGGAAGGCTTCCGACTCTTTGTCGCCATGCAAGATATTGCGCTCGCCGCCTTCTTCGTAGTTGAGTACGAACGACAGGGCGATACGGGCCTTGCCCGGCCAGTGAGGGTGAGGAGGGTTACTGCCGTAACCGATCAGGTCGCGTGGATAGTCAGCGCTCACTGCAGTCTTCCTTCTTGTTCGTGGTAGCAATGGTGTGGCGGCCGGGCAGCGAAAAGACTGAGTGGCGTCACAACGATGAATGATTGTATACAACTTATCTCCAACTTTGTAAGCCTGAATTTCTGCATTTTTTCCGAACGGCCTACCTTGTACGGTATTGCAATAAACCTGCCTGACTGGTCAGCTAAATCAAAATAAACACTCCTTTACTGTAGGAGCGAGCTTGCTCGCGAAAAACCTGAGAGCACCACGGTAAACCCGATGCGCTGCGTCATCGTTGACGATTTTCGCGAGCAAGAACTAGGCGTCCCCCTCGCTCCTACAGAAACGATGTCCATGCCATAAAACTGGTCTGTTGAATTTATTGTGTACAATTTTTTTAGAAAGTGTCTTAATTAGCTATCGCCGGCTTATTTCATGCCCTGAAAAGGTGCGGCTTCTTTCTCACCAACTTCGGAAGGCTCGCGACCCATGGGACGACTGACCACACATGTATTGGACGCCGCACATGGCTGCCCAGGCAGCGCCATCAAGGTTGAACTGTACCGCGTCGAAGGCACGCAACTGGAGTTGGTGGTCAGCACGCTGACCAACAACGACGGCCGTTGCGACGCACCGCTGCTGCAAGGTGACGACTACCGCAGTGGCGTCTATCAGTTGCAGTTCAGCGCCGGCGATTACTACCGCGCCCGTGGCGTGCAATTACCTGAACCGGCCTTTCTTGACGTGGTGGTACTGCGTTTTGGTGTCAGCGCCGAACAGGACCATTACCACGTGCCCTTGCTGATTTCGCCTTACAGCTACTCGACCTATCGCGGTAGCTGAGTCGTCACCTCGCTTCATACCCCACGCTCTTCGTTGGTTTCGCCCGCTCACACTGCGGGCTTTTTTTTGGCTAGCGGCTCAATAATGAGGCCGCCCCCGCGCCGCTGAATAACCCCGCGCTGATCCGGTTGAACCAGCTCTGGCCCTTGCCACTGCGCAAATACCGCGCCGCGCCATGGGCACCCAGGCCGTAGGCCAATTTGCACAGCAGATCCAGGACAGTCCAGGTGGCAATCATGATCAGCAACTGCGGTAGAAACGGTTGCTGGCTACTGAGGAACTGCGGCAAAAAGGCGGCAAAAAACAAGATGTCCTTGGGGTTGCTCGCACCTAGCACAAAGGCTCGGCTGAACAGGGCGCGAAAGCGTGGAGTCGGCGTGGCTTCAGGTACTTCGGCGCCATGGGCCGGTTGGCGTGATTGCTGCCAGCTCTGCCAAGCGAGGTAGAACAGGTACAGCGCACCGACGATTTTCAGGGCGCTGAACAGTTGCTCAGAGGCCAGCAACAAGGCGCCCAGGCCCAGGGCCGAAGCACTTAGCAGGCAGATCGAGGCAAACACCCCGCCGAGAAACGCAGGGTACGAACGGCGCAGGCCGTAGTTCAAGCTGTTGCTGATCATCAGCAACGACAGTGGGCCTGGGATTAGAATCACCACCAGCGCAGCGCCGCTGAACAGCAGCCAAGTTTCCAGACTCATTGCATTCCTCCATTCGTACAAAAGCCCCACCCGACGGGGTGAGGCAGGATCACGTGTGCAGGCCTACAGGAACGCAAACTTGGCGATGAAGATCGCGCAAAGAACCCACAGGCTGACGGAAATTTCCTTGTGTTTACCGGTACCGGCCTTAAGCACCACGTAGGTGATAAAGCCTAGGGCGATGCCGTCGGCAACGGAAAAGGTCAGGGGCATCATGATCGCCGTGACAATTGCCGGAATGCTGTCAGTAGCGTCGTCCCAGTTGATGTGAGCCATGCCGCTCATCATCAGCATCGCCACATAGATCAAGGCCCCAGCGGTGGCGTAAGCGGGAATCATGCCAGCCAGCGGAGCAAAAAACATCGCCGCGATAAACAGCACGCCCACGGTCACCGCCGTCAGCCCGGTGCGCCCACCGGCTGCCACGCCCGCCGCGCTTTCCACGTAGCTGGTCACCGGCGGTACGCCGACCATGGCGCCGAACACGCTGGAGGCGCTGTCGGCTTTCAGGGCGCGTGACAGGTTTTCGATCTTGCCGTGCGCATTCACCAAGCCTGCCCGTTGTGCGACGCCCATCAGCGTACCGGCGGTGTCGAACATGTGTACAAACAGAAAGGCGAATACCACGCTGATCATGCTGACATTGAAGACACCCATCACATCCATCGCCATCCAGGTCGGCGCCAGGCTCGGTGGGGCGGCGACAATACCTTTATATTGCACCAGGTCCAGGCCCCAGCCGGCGAGCGTCACGGCGATGATGCTGATCAGGATCGCGCCGAACACACGGTGATAGCTGAGCACCGCGATCAACAGAAAACAGATGGCCGCCAGCAGTGGGGCAGGTTCATGCAGGGAGCCAAGCTTGATCAGGGTGGCCGGGCTCTCGACGATGATGCCAGCGGTTTTCAGGCCGATGACGCCGAGAAACAGCCCCACCCCTGCGCCCATGGCGTGACGCAGGCTCACCGGGATGCTGTTGAGCAGCCATTCACGGATGCGCGACAGGGTCAGGATCATGAACAACACGCCGGAGATGAACACTGCTCCCAGCGCGGTTTCCCAGGTGTAGCCCATGGTGCCGACCACGGTGTAGGTGAAAAACGCATTCAGGCCCATGCCTGGCGCCAGGCCCACCGGCCAGTTGGCGTACAGGCCCATCAACAGGCAACCCAGGGCAGCGGCGATACAGGTGGCGACGAACGCCGCACCGTGATCGATGCCTGCGTCGGCCATAATGTTGGGGTTGACGAAGATGATGTAGGCCATGGTGATGAAGGTCGTGAGGCCGGCGATCAGCTCGGTCTTCACTGTGGTGCCATGCAAGCTGAGTTTGAACAGGCGTTCCAGCCAGCCGTGCTTCGTGGCGCAGAGGTGCGGCGAGGCGAGGTCCAGCGGGGCTTCGGATTTGCGGCTTTCCACAGCGAGTACTCCTCAAGAGTTTTATTGTTATTTCCAGCGCCGGACACATGAGTGGGCAGCGGCGCTTTGAGGTACGTCAGGCTTGCGGGTTTTGTTGACCATTAGGTCAGGAACTCGCACGAAGCGAATTATGCTTTTGTATACAAATAAAGCAAATAATGTTTTATATTTTTTGTGCGAAAGAGATGAAAGGCAATTCAGGATTGGCCGCTCAGTGCTTTGTTCACCGCCAACCAGCCATTCACCGCCGTCTCCCCGGCGTCGGCAAACGCCCGTTGCAACAGCTTCACCTGTTCGCGGCGCAAGGATTGTTCGAAACGCAATCCTTCCTCGGTCAATTCCAATAGGCGCTTACGCTTGTCGGTCTCGCAGGCGACGCTGTTCACCAAGTGCATTTCCTGCAGTTGGCGTAGCGGCATGTTTAACGCTTGCTTGCTCACGCCGAGCAATTGCAGCAGTTCTTTCACGCTCAAGGCTGGGTAACGGGCGATAAAAAACACCACGCGCTGGTGCACGCGGCTCAAGCCCCGGCGTTCGAGCATTTCATCGGCCTTGGCGGTAAAGGCCTGGTAGCCGAAAAAAAATGCTTCCATGGCCGCTTGCTGGGTGGTCTGGTTTTTAAGGTCAAGCATATTGACGTATCTACCCGAGTCATCGTAATTTCGGTCAACCAGTTTGACGTATTCTTCCCTGGCTTTGCTACCGGTGACCTCTATGGCTTTCTCCGAACGTGTCTCGCGCCTTAAAAGTTCCTTGATCCGTGAAATCCTCGCGGCAGCCCAGCGGCCAGAGGTGATGTCCTTTGCCGGTGGCCTGCCGGCCGAAGCCATGCTGCCCAAGCTTGATTGGGAAGACATGCCGCTGAGTATCGGCCAGTACGGCATGAGCGAAGGCGAGCCGCAGTTGCGTGAACTGCTGGCTGCCGAGGCGCGGGCGTTGGGCGTGCAGTGCGAAGCCAGCCAGGTGTTGGTGGTCAGTGGCTCCCAGCAAACCCTGGACCTGGCGGCCAAGCTGTATATCGACCGAGGCACGAAAGTCCTCCTGGAAGGGCCGACCTACCTGGCGGCGTTGCAGACTTTCCAACTGTTCGGCGCCGATTGTCTGACGGTGCAGCTTGAGGCCGATGGCCCGGATCTGGCGGCCCTGCGCAACAGTCTTGAACTGCACCGCACTGCATTCATCTACCTGATCCCGACCTTCCAGAACCCGTCGGCGGTGCGCTACAGCGAAGCCAAGCGCGACGCGGTGGCGGCGTTGCTCGATGAATTCGGCGTGACACTGATCGAAGACGAACCCTATCGTGAACTGACCTTCGACGGCGGCAGCGCCCGGCCGATTGTCAGCCGTTTGAAGAAAGCCAGTTGGGTCTACACTGGGACCGTGTCCAAGACCTTGCTGCCAGGTCTGCGCGTCGGTTACCTGATCGCCAGCCCCGACCTTTTCCCCCATCTGCTCAAGCTCAAGCAGTCTGCGGACCTGCACACCAATCGTGTCGGCCAATGGCAGGCGATGCAGTGGATTGGCACTGAAAAGTACCAGCAACATCTGGTTGAACTGCGCAGTTTCTATCGGGTTCGCCGCGACGCATTCCAGGTGGCGCTGGAGCGGCATTTCGCTGAATTGGCCGACTGGCAGGTGCCCCAAGGCGGATTATTCTTCTGGCTGACCTTGAAACAGCCGCTCGACACCCGCACTTTATTGGATCAAGCGCTCGATCAGGACGTCGCGTTCATGCCCGGTGAACCGTTCTTTTCAGAGCCGGACCAGCATCACGGTCATTTGCGGCTCAATTTCAGCCACATTGACCCGCAGCGCCTGGACGAAGGTCTCAAGCGTCTCGCTGCGGTGGTCCGCCAAGCACAGCTCGCGCAAGCGGCATAAGGGGAGCCCCATGTACAAGGTTTATGGCGATTACCGTTCGGGCAACTGCTACAAGGTCAAATTGATGCTCAACCTGCTGGGTATCCCGTACCAGTGGGTGGACGTGGATATCTTGAAAGGCGACACCCAGACCGCCGAGTTCCTGGCAAAGAACCCCAACGGCAAGATCCCGGTGCTGGAACTGGAAGACGGCACTTGCCTGTGGGAATCCAACGCGATCCTCAACTTCCTGGCCGACGGCAGCGAATTCCTGCCAACCGAACCGCGCTTGCGCACGCAAGTGCTGCAGTGGCAGTTTTTCGAGCAGTACAGCCATGAACCGTACATTGCAGTGGCGCGGTTTATCCAGTCTTACCTGGGGCTGCCGGAAGATCGCCTGGAGGAATACAAGACCACCCATAAAGGCGGCTACAAGGCCTTGAAGGTCATGGAAAGGCAGCTGCAATCCACGCCGTACCTGGTGGGCGATCAGTATTCCATTGCCGATATTGCCCTGTATGCCTACACCCATGTCGCTCATGAAGGTGGTTTTGACTTGAGCCCTTATCCGGGCGTGCAGGCCTGGCTGAAACGAGTGGCCAGCCACCCGAAACATGTGGCGATGCTGGACTGATCAAAAACCTAAATGTGGGAGCGGCGTTGTGCCTGATAACTCTTCATTGAGCAGCTCAAAACAGCGCAACGCCGCCGGGCTCAACCGCATCCCACTGCGACTGATCAAGCCAATCTCCCGGTTCACCCCAGGATGATCAATGTTGATCCGCTTCAACCCCTCCAGACTGTCCGCCGCCGACTCCGGCAAGATACTGATCCCCAACCCCTGACGCACCAGCGCCAATACTGTCGACATGTAATTGGCCTCCATCCCTGCCAGCATCGTCAGCCGGTGCTCGTCGAACAGTGCGTCCACTTGCTCGCGCACGCTGCTGTCGCGGCCGGTGAGGATGATCGGCTGGTCGGCCAGTTGCGCCAGGGTCAGTTGAGTGTGACGGGCAAGGG
Organism: Pseudomonas sp. ANT_H4; assembly: GCF_008369295.1. Lineage (GTDB taxonomy): Bacteria > Pseudomonadota > Gammaproteobacteria > Pseudomonadales > Pseudomonadaceae > Aquipseudomonas. The sequence continues at coordinate 217,643 of NZ_VOBG01000006.1, forward strand.
GATGGTCCAGAGGGACGAAGGCACACAAACGATCATTGAGCACCGGTACAAAATCCAGGCCGTGACTCAGGCGCGCCCTTACGCCAATGCCGAAATCCACGTCCCCCGAGCGCACTTGAGCATGAATGCGATGGGCCACCAGGTCGTGCAGGCGCACTTCAATCGCGCTGAAGCGCTCTCGAAACAAACGCAACACCGGAGGCAGGGCGCCGGCGCAGACCGAAGGTAGGGCGGCGATGGTCACCACGCCGCGGCGCAAGGCAGCCAAGTCCTGGGAGCCACTGACGATGTTGTCCAGGTCCAGCAGCAGTTTCTCCATCGGCCCCCGCGCATCCAGCCCGGCGGTGGTGATGCTGACATGGCGCGGGCTGCGGTCGAGCAGAGCGACGCCGAGCCAGTCTTCCAGCTGTTGCACCTGCACCGTCAGCGCCGAGGGCGATAAATGCAACTCGTTGGCGGCCTTGGTAAAGCTACCGGTGCGAGCGACAGCGAGAAACGCCTGGATATGCTGGATCGAATTTCTCATGATTGGTTTTCCGAGCATTCTGTTTTTATGGATGTGGACTACTTAATATTCCAATTTACAAAGAGTAACGTGGTTCCAATACTCCGGGGAAAACAATAGCCGGCGAAAACGCCGTTCTGGAGCTGCCCCATGCTCGCTACCCTGGGTGTCATTACCATCCTGAGTCTGCTCGCTGCCGTCATGAGCAAACGCCTTTCGCCACTGGTTGCCCTGATCGCCTTGCCGATCATTGCCGCGCTGCTCGGCGGTTTCGGCCTGCAAACCAGCGCCTTTATCATCACCGGTATCAAGAACGTCGCCCCTGTGGTGGGCATGTTTGTGTTCGCGATCCTGTTCTTCGGGATCATGACCGATGCCGGCATGCTCGATCCGATCATTGACCGCATCCTGCGTACGGTTGGGACGCGACCTACACGAATTGTTGTCGGCACTGCGACCCTGGCGTTGCTCGTGCATCTGGACGGCTCCGGCGCAGTGACCTTCCTGGTGACGGTGCCAGCGATGCTGCCGCTGTATACCCGGCTGGGTATGGATAAGCGCATCCTTGCCTGCGTGGCAGCGATGGCCGCCGGGGTCAACTTCCTGCCCTGGACCGGCCCGGTGCTGCGTTCCTCAGCGGCGTTGCATGTGCCGGTGGCGGACCTGTTCCAGCCGCTGATTCCGGTGCAGATCGTCGGCCTGATCTTTGTTTTTGCCTGTGCCTGGTGGCTTGGCCGGCGTGAAGAAAAACGCCTGGGCCTGGGCGCCGGCTCGACCGTCGACACGGTACCGCAACGTGTACTCAGCGACGATGACATCGCCTTGCGTCGCCCACGGCTGTTCTGGGTCAACCTGGTCCTGACGGTACTGGTGATGGTGGTGATGATTGCCGGTTGGGTCGATCCGGTGGTGATGTTCATGCTCGGCACCGTGCTGGCGTTGTGCATCAACTACCCCAATGTCGACGCCCAGCGCGCGCGGATCGATGCTCATGCAAAAACCGCCCTGACCATGGCCAGCATCCTGCTCGCCGCCGGTGTGTTCACCGGCATCATGCAAGGCACCGGGATGCTCAAGGCTATCGCCGAAGTAGCGGTGGCGCAGATTCCCGCCGGTCATGGCAAGTTGATTCCGGCGGTGGTGGGTTTCCTGTCCATGCCGTTGAGCATGCTGTTCGACCCTGATTCCTACTATTTCGGCGTGATGCCGGTGATCGCCGAAGTCGGCAAGGCCCTGGGCGTCGATCCGCTGCAAGTGGCCCAGGCCTCGTTGCTCGGTGTGCACACCACTGGCTTCCCAGTCAGCCCACTGACGCCCGCAACCTTCCTGCTGGTGGGCCTGTGCAAGATCGAACTGGCCGATCATCAGCGCTTCACCATCCCTTTTCTGTTTGCCGCGTCGGTGTTGATGACCCTGACCGCGTTGCTCTTGGGAGTGTTTTGAGATGAAAACCTTACGCATCGGTTCTGGCGCCGGCTATTCCGGCGACCGCATCGAACCTGCCGTGGAACTGGCCGAGCAGGGCGACCTGGATTACCTGGTCTTTGAATGCCTGGCCGAACGCACCATCGCCCTGGCCCAGCAGGCACGAATCAGCGATCCACAGGGCGGCTACGACCCGCTGCTGAGCGAGCGCATGCGTCGTGTGCTGCCTTTTGTCGGCCAGCACACAGGGCGTCGGCGCTTGCGGGTAATCACCAACATGGGGGCCGCCAACCCGCTGGCCGCTGCCGTTGAAGTGCGGCGGGTCGCCAACGAATTGGGCCTGAGCCTCAAGGTGCTGGCGGTGGTCGGCGATGATGTCCTGGAAGTATTGCGCCGCCATCCGGAGCAGTTGCTGGATAACGGTCAGACCTTGGACTCATTGGGCGACCGATTGATTTCCGCCAATGCCTACCTGGGCGCTGAAGGCATTATTGCCGCCTTGCAGGCCGATGCTGACGTGGTGGTCACCGGACGCGTGGCTGATCCGTCATTGTTCCTCGCGCCGCAGATGTTCGAGTTTGGCTGGGCCGTTGATGACTGGCAGCGCTTGGGGCGTGGCACGCTGGTTGGGCATTTGCTGGAGTGTGCCGGCCAGGTCAGCGGTGGGTATTTTGCTGATCCAGGTTTCAAGGATGTCGAGGATCTGGCGCGGCTGGGTTTTCCCCTGGCCGAGATTGATGCCGACGGCGCGGCGCTGATCACCAAGGTCCAGGGCTCGGGCGGGCGAGTCAGCCGCGCGACCTGCACTGAACAGTTGATCTATGAAGTCCACGATCCAGCCGCGTATCTGACCCCGGACGTGTGTGCGGACTTTTCCCTGGTGTCCTTTGTCGAGGAGGCCGTGGATCGAGTGCGGGCTTATGGCGCCGAAGGGCGGCCACGCCCTGAGCAACTGAAAGTCAGTGTCGGCTACCTGGATGGCTGGATCGGTGAGGGGCAAATGTCCTACGGCGGTCCGGGAGCTGTGGCTCGGGCTCGGTTGGCTCGGGATGTGGTGCTCAAGCGCTTGGAACTGACGGCTGTCAGGATGCAGGACGTGCGCGCCGAACTGATCGGGGTTGACTCTCTGCATGGTCAGCGCAGCGATGCAGAGCCTTGGGAAGTGCGCCTGCGGGTCAGCGCTCGCTGTGAAGAGCGCAGCGAAGCAGTGCGCGTCGGTAATGAAGTGGAAACCCTTTACACCAACGGCCCTTCCGGCGGCGGCGGTGCCAGTAAAAGCCTTCGCCAAGTGGTCGCGGTGGCGTCGTTGCTGCTGCCGCGTAGCGCGGTCAACCCGAGGATTGAGTCATGAGCCTGGTCAAACTGCACACATTGGCCCACTCCCGTACCGGGGATAAGGGCGACACCTCGAATATCTCGATCATTGCCTATCGGGCCGAGGATTATCCGCTGTTGTGTGAGCAACTGACGGCCGAGCGGGTGGCGGCGTATTTTGCGCCGTTGCTGGAAGCGGGTGCAGCGCCGGTACGGCGTTATGAATTGGCGAATGTACAGGCGCTGAATTTCGTATTGCCGGGGATCTTGCGAGGCGGGGTGACACGTTCCCTGGCGCTGGATGCCCATGGCAAGTGCCTGGGCTCCGCGCTGCTGGATTTATCCATTCAAGGGTAGAGCAGGGCTTCAGGCCGCCGCAAACCGCTTGTCCAGATAATCGATGATCACCTTGGAGTCATACATCCAGGTGGTCTGGCCGTTCTCTTCAATGCGCAGGCACGGCACTTTGATCTTGCCACCCTGTTCCAGCAGAGTCTGGCGATCCTGCTCATTGTTCTTCGCGTCTTTCAATGCCACTGGCACGTTCAGACGGTGCAAGGTACGGCGCGTCTTCACGCAGAACGGGCAGGCGTGGAACTGATACAGGGTCAGGGCCTTGGCCGACTGGTCGACCACCGCCTGGGCATTGGCCGGGCGCTGTTGTTTGCGCGGGCGGGTGATGAAGTCGACAAAGATGATGACTTGGCCGAGGCCTATTCGAAGCGCTTTGACTAACACGGTTAAAAACCTCTTGCCCATGAACGAAGGGGCGGCAGCTTACCTGATTTTCGATAGACGAAAAAAAACCGGCGATGAATGCCGGTTTTCTTTTGTGCAGCCTGTTATTTGATCAGGCTGAGAAACTCGCTACGGGTCGCCGCGTTTTCGCGGAACTCACCCAGCATCACCGACGTGATCATCGACGAATTCTGTTTCTCCACACCGCGCATCATCATGCACATGTGCTTGGCCTCGATCACCACGGCCACGCCCAGGGCACCGGTCACCTGCTGAACGGCATCGGCGATCTGGCGGCTGAGGTTTTCCTGGATCTGCAGGCGGCGGGCGTACATGTCGACGATACGCGCGACCTTCGACAGCCCCAGTACTTTGCCGCTGGGGATATAGGCGACGTGGGCCTTGCCGATGAACGGCAGCAAGTGGTGTTCGCACAACGAGTACAACTCGATGTCCTTGACCAGCACCATTTCACTGTTGTCGGAGCTGAACAAGGCACCGTTGGTGACTTCTTCCAGAGTCTGTTCATAACCGCGGCAAAGGTACTGCATCGCCTTGGCGGCACGTTTTGGCGTGTCGAGCAGGCCCTCGCGGGAGACGTCCTCGCCGAGTTGGCCGAGGATCGCGGTGTAATTCTGTTCCAGGGACATGAAACTACCTGTGGGATTTTCGCAAAGTACAAGGGTACGGTGGCCGACACATCGCTGCAAGCCTGACGATGGCACTTGTTACTCGTCGCGCCCTTCCATCATCGTGCGCTTGAGCATCACATACACCGCACCGGCACCGCCGTGGCGCGGCTGGCAGGAGGTAAAGCCGAGCACCTGGGAATGCTGGCGCAACCAGGTGTTGACGTGGCTCTTGATCATCGGCCGCTTTCCATCCAGGCGCACAGCCTTGCCGTGGGTGACGCGCACACAGCGGATTTCGAATTTAGTGGCTTCGGCAAGGAAGGCCCAGAGGGTTTCACGCGCTTTTTCCACGGTCATGCCGTGCAGGTCGAGGCTGCCCTCGAACGGAATCTGGCCAACCTTGAGCTTGCGCATCTGGCTTTCCTGGACGCCATCGCGGGCCCACATCAGCTCATCTTCGGGGCCAACGTCGATGACGAACTGATCGGACAGGCCGTCCACCGTGGTGGTATCCATCCGCACTGTGGCTGCTTGGCGCAGCTTGGCGATCTGCGCACGGTCGGCCTTGGGTTTGCCGGTTTCAGCGCGCTCGTGCTTGATGGGCTTGATGCCTTGAGTCGCGCTTTTGAACAGGGAAAAATCGTCGTCTTGCATGTCAGCCTCCGCGAAGGGCGGGCAGTTTACCCAAATCGAGGCGCCAGAGGCGGGACAAAACGCTATCAGTGTCTTTTCAGTCGTGTTTTTTCATCAAGTGCGAAGCGATGCTCAACTCCAGCGGCTGACGCATGCGCCGCCGGCAACGGCGCCACAACCACACGCCAACCCACAGGATCAACAGGCCAATCACCAGCACTACGGCAGAACCGCCCGGGCTGGCATTCAGCTCGCCAAGGGCCGGTGAGTGTCCCAACAGACTTGCGGCCCCGGCCATTGCCAGCAACACGCCCAACATCGTCAAAAGCGCGGCAAAGCCGGCGCCCAGACGCAGACGCCAGTTGCTCGGACCCTTGGGGCGCAAGCGACGAGCGTCAAAACCATCGGATATCTTCATTCCGACCTTTCCTCAAGGGTATCGGCCCTTCGACCGGAAGATGGACAGGTTGTTCCGGGTGCAGAGGCAATTGCAGCAAATGAGAGGCTTTTGCGGATGAGCGGGGCCGCAATGGCTGCACCGCTCATCGATAGGTCGATCAGATCAGATCTTTGGTCAAGGCGAGTGTGGCGAAGTTGTCGGCCATGATGGCCATCTCGGTTTGCTGCACATGCTCGGCGCTGAGGATACCGCCCTTGTAAGGCAGGTCGCGGGTGGCGCAGGCATCTTCCACCAGGGTGCAGCGAAAGCCCAGGTTCTTCGCCGCGCGCACAGTGGTGCTGACACTGGAGTGGCTCATGAAACCGCAGACAATCAGGTCCAGGGAGCCGAGGTCCTGCAGGCGCTTTTCCAGGGCCGTGCCATGGAAGGCGCTGGGTAGCAACTTGCCGATGATGGTTTCGTCACCTTCAGGCTCAAGCCCCGGGATGAATTCGCCGCGCTCGCCCTGTGGGTCGAACAGACCGCCTACGGTGCCCAGGTGGCGCACATGGACAATCGGACGCCCGGCGTTGCGTGCCGCAGCCGTCAGTTGTTTGATGTTTTCGACAGCTGCTTCCATGCCCGACAGGGCAAGGGGGCCGCTCAAATACTCTTTCTGGGCATCGATGATCACAAGGGTCGCGTGGCCCAAATTGGCCGGTGCGTAACCACGACCGCTGAGTTGAAACATCGTCTTTGGAACGGACATTCTGGGGCTCCTGTGAGTGGGGCTTTTGCGACATTGTCCTCTGGCTGAGCGCTTCTGTGAATCGCTACCATCGTAAGGTACGCCGTTGTTGGCCTACAGCCATGTCAAGAGGGTGCGATGTGTAACAGAAAGAAGCACAAGCGGATGAAATTCGACGTACGGTGAAGGTTTTTCGTACATCGTCCGTACAGCTTAAGGCTGTTAGAATCGCCAGTCGTTTTTTCCAGGAGCTTGCCCCCGTGATCACTTCTCGCCTGCGCACTTTGCGCGACCACATCCGTTGGGCTGTTAGCCGTTTCCATGGGGAAGACCTGTTTTTTGGCCATGGCACCGACAATGCCTGGGACGAAGCCCGGCAACTGGTGCTCGGCGCCTTGCACCTGCCGTGGGAAATTGCCGACAGTTATCTGGACTGCAACCTGGAAGAGGATGAACTGGTCAATCTGCAGTGCATGCTCAAGCGCCGGATTGAAGAGCGCATTCCTACCGCCTACCTGTTGGGCGAAGCCTGGTTTTGCAGCATGTCGTTCATCGTCGATGAGCGAGTGCTGATCCCGCGTTCGCCGATTGGCGAGCTGATCGAAAACCGCTTCGAACCTTGGTTCGCCGTACCGCCAGCGCGCATTCTCGACCTGTGCACCGGTTCCGGCTGCATCGGCATTGCCTGTGCCTACGAGTTCCAGGGCGCCGAAGTGGTGCTGGCGGACTTGTCGTTCGAAGCGCTGGAAGTGGCCAACCAGAACATCGAGCGTCATGGCGTCGATGAGCGGGTCTACACCGTTCAGGGCGACGGCTTCGACGGCCTGCCGGGCCAGCGTTTTGACCTGATCGTTTCCAACCCGCCCTATGTTGATGCTGAAGACTTCGCCGACATGCCCGACGAATACCAGCACGAACCCGAACTGGGCCTGGCCTGCGGTGAAGATGGCTTGAACCTGGTACGGCGCATGCTGGCCGAGGCGGCGGATCATTTGACCGAGAAAGGCTTGTTGATCGTCGAGGTGGGCAACAGCCAGGTTCATGTCGAGGCGCTATACCCCGAGGTGGATTTTGCCTGGCTGGACTTCAAGCGGGGCGGGCATGGGGTGTTTATGCTCACCGCCGAACAGTGCCGGCAGCATCAGGCGGTGTTTGCCTCAAGGGTTTAACCTTGCTCACTGTAGGAGTCGAGACACAAAATGTGTGGCTTGCCTGCGATAGCGATGGATCGGTCAATATTGAAGTCGACTGTCACCCTCTTGTCGCGGCATGGGTATCGTTCTAGGGGGCGATGGAGTACATATCCGTTAGCTCGGTCATGGCGGCTTAGGGTTACGCCCTTACGGCGTGTCACTTTGAAAAGCCCAAAGTAACCAAAGGCTCCTGCCCTACCTATCGGCGCCTCGCCTAGGCTTGGCGTTCCCTCACTCCGACATTGCTCCGTGGGCCGCCGCGATGGGCCATCCCTGGCCCAGCGCGGCTAAACCGGCGTCCTGCCGGTTTACCCACTACGCAACGCCTGCGTTCGGCCTCTGGTTTTATGGGCAGGCAGATCAAGAACCAAATCAAAAGCCAGTGCCTGCCAATCGGCTTTTCTGTAGGAGCGAGCTTGCTCGCGAAGAACCTGAGGGCACCGCGGTGATGCAGGATACCAGCGTTATCGTTAACGACCATCGCGAGCAAGCTCGCTCCTACAGTGGGCAGTGGATACGCTCTTGCTTTTCACCACTCAGGTCGGCTACCAGGCCGCCGTGCTTTTGCTTTTGATCTAAGGCGCCCCGTTAAACCACGATGGCTGAACGCAGGCATTGAGCCGTGGGTAAACCGGCAGGACGCCGGTTTAGCCGCGCTGGGCCAAGGATGGCCCATCGCGGCGGCCCACGGAGCAATGCCGGAGTGAGGGCATGCCGAGCCACAGCGAGGCACCGAGTGGTGGGGCAAGAGCGCTTTGGTTACTTTGCCGCTTTTGCAAAGTGACACGCCGTAAGGGCGTAACCCTAAGCAGCCCTGACCAAAATAACGGATATGTACCCAGCCCGCCGCCCCATAATCCTGTCCGCAACAATGTGTAGACACCCATGCTCATCGCAGGTAAACCACATACATTCAACTCGATTTCTTCAGTGCAAATCAGTTGTCAGCGATGCGTCGCAATCCAGATCAACAACCCCGCCTGAAACACCGTAAACGCCACCAGGCAAGTAATGGTGAAGCGCAAACCGCTGTCTTCGCGCTTGAACTTGATGACCTTTTCCTCTTCCTTGCGCAGCCTCACTTCCTGCTCCGTCAGGTTCTGCTCGGCTTGCTGCAGCATCTGCGCCGCCTCGAGGATTTCCACGAACTGCAGCTTTTCGGTGTTCCAGCTGTCCAGCAGGTCGCTGACCTTGCCCGGTTGCACGTTGCCCTTCAAATGCTGGACATCGGCGTAGGCCACATCAAAGCCCTGGATACGCAGGAAGTGATCACGCCGAAGGCGCGTGGCTTCGTTTAAAGCATCCTTGTTCGCCAGGTCGACACCGTCGACGCGATAGTGCGACCACTTCTTTTTCGCCCAGGCGACACCCTGTGCCACCAGGAAGCGACCGATGCCACGGTTGGCCGGTTCGATCTCCAGGCTGTTGCCGGGGCCGAAATGCACCCGCTGGGTGGCGTGTTCAACCCAGATATCCAGGTGATTCTGTTCGCGCCGCACTCGTTGCCCGGGCAGTTGGATGACCATGCGTAGCAGGCTCTGGTCCTTGTTATTGCGTTCGGCGTAGCCAAATTGAACAAAGCGCAACGGCCGCACGCCGGTGGCGCGATCGGTTGCCAAGGGCGCCAGGCGCAGCATCTTGAAGTGTTCGGCCTGAACCTCCGCCCACGGCAGCGCAGCCGCTGCGGCCGCTTCGGTTTCAGCGGGGGTTTCGGCGGGAGATTCCGGTATTGCGTCGGTGTTCGTCATTCGGTGCGATCCTGTCCAAGCCCCTGCGAGTCGACAGTCTTTTTGCTGTTGACCCTGTGCTTATCGGCCGCTTTATTCAGGACTGGAGGGCAAATGCTAGCTTAACTGGGGCGAAGTCCGTCGATAAAGCGAATCAGGCGGGTACCCAGCTCAGCAGCGAGAGGCAATTGCGGGTTGTTGTAGGAGGCCAATTGCTGTTTCACATCGTTGGGGACGATACGCATCACATGGTTCATGCCTTCGATCACTGTCAGCTCGGCATCCGGTTTGGACACCTTGAGCTTCTGCGCGTCAGTCACGCCCACTTGCAGGTCGTTGGTGCCCTGGATGATCAGGGCCGGCATCGTCAGCTTGGCAAACGCGGCCGAAGGATCGGCGCGGAACAGGCTGATCAGATAAGGCTGCACGCTGGGCCGGAAAATGCCCTCAAGCGGGCCGGGTACATCGGCGTCCACCTGACCAGACTTGAGGTGGTCGAGAATCTGGTTGCTGCGCAGCAACAGGGCCGGGGGCAGATGGTCAGCCAGTTGCTGGCGGATCACCTGGTCCACCGGGCGGGCGCTGCCGGACAGGGAAATCACCCCGGCGGGATTGAGTTGCGGGGCGGCGAGGGCGGCCACCAATGCGCCTTCGCTGTGGCCCAGCACAATCAGCGGCCCCAGGCGCGGGTCGGTTTTCAGCAGTTTGCCCCAGGCGACGGCGTCGGCCACGTAGGCGTCCAGGGTCAGGTTGCGCTCATCGGGTGTTGCCGCGAGGCTCGCGGCCACGCCGCGCTTGTCATAGCGCACGCTGGCGATGTTGTGTTTGGCCAGCACCCACGCCAGGCGTTTGAGGCTGTCGTTGCGTGCGCCATCGGCGCTGTTGCCGTTGCGGTCGGTGGGCCCTGAGCCGGCAATGATCAGCACCACGGGCACCGGGCTGTCGGATTTGGGCAGCAACAGCGAGCCAAACAGCTCGCCGCTGCCGGTGTCCAGGCTGATGGGCCGTTGCAGCACGACAGGGGAGGCGGCGAAGCCAAGGCTGGAAAACAGGGTGAGGGTCAAGAGCAAGACTCGAAGCATCATCGCGCCATCATGAGGAAGGTGCCGGTTGGACCAACGTCTACCGGTAAGGTTTCGAGGATGAACTACTGAGAGAGCCTGCGTATACTGGCGCGCTTAGTTATCACGGTTGAGTTATTTCAGCTGATTTCACGGAGCGCCCTGCATGTCCGGCAATACCTACGGCAAGCTGTTCACTGTCACCACCGCGGGCGAAAGCCATGGCCCGGCGTTGGTCGCCATTGTCGACGGCTGCCCGCCGGGCCTTGAGCTGTCCCTGGAAGACCTGCAGCGCGACCTGGATCGCCGCAAGCCCGGCACCAGCCGCCACACCACCCAGCGCCAGGAGCCCGACGAAGTCGAAATCCTCTCCGGCGTGTTCGAGGGCCGCACCACCGGTTGTGCCATCGGCCTGTTGATCCGCAACACCGACCAGAAGTCCAAGGACTACTCGGCTATCAAGGACCTGTTCCGCCCGTCCCATGCCGACTACACCTACCATCACAAATACGGTGAGCGCGATTACCGTGGTGGCGGTCGCAGTTCGGCGCGGGAAACTGCCATGCGCGTCGCAGCCGGCGCCATTGCCAAGAAATACCTGGCCACCCAGGGCATCGTCATTCGCGGCTACATGAGCCAGCTCGGCCCGATCGAAATCCCGTTCAAGACCTGGGACAGCGTTGAAGAAAACGCCTTCTTCAGCCCCGACCCAGACAAAGTGCCGGAGCTGGAAGCCTACATGGACCAATTGCGCCGGGATCAGGATTCCGTCGGCGCCAAGATCACCGTAGTCGCCGAAGGCGTGATGCCGGGCTTGGGCGAGCCGATCTTCGACCGCCTGGACGCCGAACTGGCCCATGCGCTAATGAGCATCAACGCGGTCAAGGGCGTGGAAATCGGCGCCGGTTTCGCCAGTGTTGCCCAGCGTGGCACCGAGCACCGCGACGAACTGACGCCTGAAGGGTTTGTCAGCAACAACGCTGGCGGTATTCTCGGCGGCATTTCGTCCGGCCAGCCCATCGTTGCGCACCTGGCGCTCAAGCCAACGTCGAGCATCACTACGCCGGGGCGCTCCATTGATGTTCACGGCAACCCGGTGGACGTGATCACCAAGGGTCGCCATGACCCGTGTGTCGGCATCCGTGCCACGCCGATTGCCGAAGCAATGATGGCTATCGTGCTGATGGATCATCTGCTGCGCCATCGCGGGCAAAATGCCGATGTGCGTGTGAGCACCCCGGTGTTGGGTCAGTTGTGACGGTCTGACGGCCGTGGCAGCGCTTGCGTACTGGCGGCTCTCCAGCTTCTACCTGTTCTATTTCGCCCTGCTCGGATCGACAGCGCCCTTCCTGGCGCTGTATTTCGATCACCTCGGGTTTTCCAGCGCGCGCATCGGCGAGTTGGTAGCCATCCCCATGCTGATGCGCTGCGTGGCGCCCAATATCTGGGGCTGGCTGGGGGATTACACGGGTCGGCGCCTGGCCATCGTGCGGTTTGGCGCAGTCTGCACTCTGTTGAGCTTTTCGCTGATCTTCATCAGCAAGTCCTACGCCTGGCTGGCGATGGTCATGGCCTTGCACGCCTTCTTCTGGCATGCGGTGCTGCCGCAGTTTGAAGTGATTACCCTGGCGCATTTGCAAGGCCAGACCTCGCGCTACAGCCAGATCCGCCTGTGGGGCTCCATCGGTTTTATCCTGGCCGTGGTGGCCCTGGGTCGCCTATTCGAAGCCTTGAGCCTGGACATTTACCCGGTGGCGATCGCGGTGATCATGGTGGGTATCATCGGTGCCAGCCTGTGGGTGCCCAATGCCCAACCGTCGACCCAGGGCAATCGCCTGGCCGCCGATGGCTTCTTGCGCCAGCTAAGCAGCCCCGGGGTAATGGCGTTTTATGCCTGCGTCGCGCTAATGCAAATGAGCCACGGCCCGTATTACACCTTCCTGACCCTGCACCTTGAACATCTTGGCTACAGCCGTGGCGTGATCGGCCTGCTCTGGGCCCTGGGGGTGGTGGCGGAAGTGTTGATGTTCATGGCCATGAGCCGGATTCTGACGCGCTTCTCAGTGCGCCGCGTGCTGATCGCCAGTTTTCTGCTGGCGGCGATGCGCTGGCTGTTGCTGGGTTCGTTTGCCGAGTTTTTCTGGGTGCTGCTGTTTGCCCAGGTCTTGCACGCCGCTACTTTCGGCAGTTTTCATGCTGCTGCCATTCAGTTCGTCCAGCGTAGCTTCGGCGCTCGCCAGCAAGGCCAGGGACAGGCGCTGTATGCCGCCCTTGCCGGCACCGGAGGCGCGGTGGGCGCCTTGTATTCGGGGTATAGCTGGAACCTGCTGGGGCCGACCCTGACCTTCAGCATTGCCAGCCTCGCGGCCCTCGCGGCCGCTGTGATCATGGCTGTTCGATTGCCAGAGGAGCGGCCATGAGCCGTGGTGATCAAGAAGCAGCCTTGCGCCTAATGATTTATACCGCCCGACCGGACCTTGAAGTGCCGAACGGTGGTGCCGACCGAGGAACCCTTTCATGAGCAGTCTTTTCGTTTACCACATCAGTACCCCGGATACGCCGAACAAGGTGCTGACCCATTTCGACGATATCGCATCCACGCTGGCCGAGCAGGGCGTGGGTTTTGAACGTTGGCAAGCCGCTACCAGGATCGAGGCGGGCGCCAGCGAGGCCGACGTGATTTCGGCGTACAAGGCACAGATCGACACGCTGATGACCAAGGGCGGCTACGCCTCGGTGGGTGTGCTCAGCGTCAACAGCGATGATCCGCAAAAAGCTGAAATTCGCGCGCGGTTCCTCGACGAACACCGCCATGGTGTCGACGAAGTCCGTCTTTTCGCTGCGGGCCGTGGGCTGTTCAGCTTGCACATTGGTGACTACGTCTATGCCGTGCTGTGTGAGAAAAACGACCTGATTTGCGTACCCGCCGGGACGGCTCGCTGGTTCGATATGGGCGAGGAACCGCGTTTCGTGGCGATCCGCCTGTTCAGGGGTGCCGAAGGTGGAGGTGAGCACTTAACTGGCGACGATATCGCCAATGGTTTCCCGCGTCTGGACGACTGACGCTTCTGACTACTGCCTCACCGGCAACGGTCAAGTTTCATCTGTGAAACATCTATTGCAAATAATGCGGTAAAAAAAAACGGGCCGTGATGCACGGCGGCATCACGACCCGATAAATGAAACGTGCGCTTATGCCGAGTGGTAGGTCGGCAGGGCAAAGCGATGCTGGCTTTGCAACATCGAAATCTGCGGCAGTTCGCTGGCTTGTTCGGCCAGGTCACGACGGATGGCGCTGATGACCCACGTCAGTTGATCGGCCGTGTGCAACTGCTGGTAAGAGATCGAGCGCTTGATTTGCTTGCCTTCGCTGTTGCGCAGGGTCAGCAGGATGCCACCGTCAGGACGGTCCTGGGTGGTGACGTCGAAATTGGAGAACACAGAAGAAAACTTATCTTGGATCAGGCTCATGTCTATCAGCTCCGTTAGCTCATGATTGGCAAGCGTGGAGTGATAGGTGCAGTGATTGTGCCAGTATCCTTATTTACTAAAAATCGTTATAAATCAATGGTTTGTAATTTTTACGGATTTTTGGATTCGTGCAATCTGCATGAATGGCCATCGTGCATCCTGCATTTTGCTTTGTTCAGGCGGGCATTTTGCCATTGCCGGACAAGGCAGGACATCCATACCGACCACCCAATGGCGGTATAAATTCCCTTTATTCGTTTGCCGCTGATCCGGGATACAAAACTTTTCAAATCCTGCGTGTACAGCCAAAGAATGGCTGGCGTATTTTCTTGCAAGGCATTCATCGTTAGTCCTACAGGGATGGATGGCCAAGGATCATACGAATAATAAGAAAAAGGACGTTCCCGCTCATGAGCCATCAGCAAAGTGACATGATTACCTGGGGCATGATGTTGCGTAAGGTGCCCACTATCGTCCGGGCCTTGCCAAGGCTGGTACGCGGCATCCGCGTCGCTAACATCACCGACCTCAACCAGCCTTGCGGGCTGGGCTTCACCTTCGAACAGGCCACCCTGCGCAACCCCGATGGCGTCGCGTTGCTGTATGGCGACCGGGTGCTCAGCTACACCGAGGCCAACCAGCAGGCCAACCGCATTGCCCATTATCTGCTGGAGCAGGGCATCGGCAAGGGCGACGTGGTGGCGCTGTTCATCGAAAACCGTCCGGAACTGTTGTTGACCGTGCTGGCTGTGGCCAAGGTCGGCGGCATTTGCGCCATGCTCAACACCGCACAAACCCACGCGGTGCTGGTACACAGCCTGAACCTGGTCAAGCCGGCGGCCATTGTCGTGGGGGCAGAGCTGGTCGCGGCCTACACGGCCGTGCGCGATCAGGTGGCGATTGACCCGGCGCGAATCTGGTTTGTCGCCGAGCAGCTCCAGACCCCTGCGCCGGGTGGCTACGTCGACTTGATGGCGGCCAGCGCTGGAGCCTCGGTGGGTAATCCGGCCAGCAGCCAGCAGATCTACTTCAACGACCCTTGCTTCTACATCTACACCTCCGGCACCACGGGCCTGCCCAAGGCCGGCATCTTCAAGCATGGTCGCTGGATGAAATCCTCAGCCAGCTTCGGCACCATCGCCCTGGACATGGGGCCCGATGACGTCATGTATTGCACCTTGCCGCTGTATCACGCCACAGGCTTGTGCGTGTGCTGGGGTTCGGCGATTGCCGGGGCGTCGGGATTTGCCATCCGCCGCAAGTTCAGCGCCAGCCAGTTCTGGGACGATGTACGTAAATTCAACGCCACGACCCTGGGATATGTCGGTGAACTGTGCCGTTACCTGATCGACCAACCGCCCAGCGCACACGACCGGGACAACCGCGTGGTGAAAATGATCGGCAACGGCCTGCGCCCTGGAGTCTGGGCACAATTCAAGGAGCGTTTCGGCGTCGATCACATCTGCGAGCTGTATGCCGCCAGCGACGGCAATATCGGCTTCACCAATGTGTTGAATTTCGATAACACCATAGGCTTTTCCCTGATGCACTGGGCGCTCGTGGACTACGCCCATGACACCTGTGAGCCGATTCGCGGCAGTAACGGATTTATGCGCGAAGTGCAGAAGGGCGGCCAGGGTCTGCTGCTGGCCAGGATTGACGACAAGGCACCGTTTGATGGCTACACCGACCCCGAGAAGAACCGTAAGGTGGTGCTCAGCGATGTATTTGAAAAGGGCGATCGCTATTTCAATACCGGTGATTTGTTGCGCAGCATCGGTTTCGGCCATGCGCAATTTGTCGACCGCCTCGGGGATACCTACCGCTGGAAAGGCGAAAACGTCTCCACCACCGAAGTGGAAAATATCTTCCTGCAACACCCGCAGATCGCCGAAGCGGTCGCTTACGGCGTTGAGATCCACAACACCAACGGCCGGGCCGGGATGGCGGCGATTACCCCGTCTGAATCCCTGGCCGCCCTGGATATGCGGGCGTTATTGCAGTTCGCCCATGGCCAACTGCCGTCCTATGCCGTGCCGTTGTTCCTGCGGATCAAGGTGAAAATGGAAACCACCGGCACCTTTAAATACCAGAAGGTGCGGCTCAAGGAAGAAGCGTTCGACCCGGCCAAGGTCGGTGGCGATCCGCTGTACGCCTGGTTGCCGGGCTCCGATACCTATGTGCCCGTGACCG
Source organism: Pseudomonas sp. ANT_H4 (assembly GCF_008369295.1). Lineage (GTDB taxonomy): Bacteria > Pseudomonadota > Gammaproteobacteria > Pseudomonadales > Pseudomonadaceae > Aquipseudomonas. The sequence continues at coordinate 233,662 of NZ_VOBG01000006.1, forward strand.
GCGACATGCTTGCGGATATCCAGTCCGGAAAGTTTCGCTATTGATTGTGCCTATGGCCGCGGTGAGGAAAAAAGGGGTGACAGGTTTGGCGGCGCTCGGGAAACTGAGCGCCTTACGAAATGCCAAACAGGGAGCCACAGATGACAGACCAAGCCAAACAAATGACCGAAGAAGAAGCTGCCGAGTTTGCCGAGCAGGTCTTCGACGTGGCGCGCAAGGGCGATGCAGCCTTGCTCGCGGCACTGCTGGCCAAGGGCTTGCCGGCCAATCTGCGTAACCACAATGGTGACACCCTGTTGATGCTGTCCGCCTACCACGGCCACGCCGATGCGGTGAAAGTGCTGCTGGAATTTAAGGCCGATCCGCAGATTGCCAACGACAAGAACCAGTTGCCGATTGCCGGTGCGGCGTTCAAGGGCAACCTGGATGTGGTCAAGGCGCTGATCGAAGGCGGTGCCCAGGTTGAAGGCGCATCCGTCGATGGTCGTACTGCGTTGATGATGGCTGCGATGTTCAATCGCACCGAGATGGTGGATTACTTGATCTCCAAGGGCGCCAACCCCAAGGCAACGGACGCCCAGGGCGTTACCGCGCTGGCCGCGGCCCAGACCATGGGCGCAGTGGATACGGCGGCGCAGTTGCAAAAACTGGTGTAGGCGTGGCGTGGCGTAATGTCTTGCACGGTCACATGTGGGCAGGCTGGGCTGGGTTGGGTTGGGTTGGGTACATATCCGTTATTTTGGTCAGGGCGGCTTGGGGTTACGCCCTTACGGCGTGTCACTTTCGAAAAGCGCGAAAGTAACCAAAGCGCTCTTGCCCCACCACTTGGTGCCTCGCTGTGGCTCGGCATGCCCTCACTCCGGCATTGCTCCGTGGGCCGCCGCGACGGGCCATCCTTGGCCCAACGCGGCTAAACCGGCGTCCTGCCGGTTTACCCACGGATCAATACCTGCGTTCAGCCATCGTGGTTAACGGGGCGCCTAAGATCAAAATCAAAAGCAAAAGCACGGCGGCCTGGTAGCCGACCTGAGTGGTGAAAGGCAAAAGCGGATCTCTTGTGCGAGGGGGACGCCTAGTTCTTGCTCCGGGCGGCGTTCCGACGATGGTCGTTAACGATGACGCGGGCTTTCTGAGTGAGCGCGGTGCCTGTAAGTCCATTGCCGGCAAGCCCCAGCCATCGGCAACCTCAAGAGATGTGTAGATACCGGCCAAAACTGGAATTGTTGCCCTCCATAGACCAGTGTTATCTTCGCGCCCTCAAAATCAGCCTCAGCCACAGGATTCGCCCCATGAAAACCGCACTCGTCGAACTCATCAACAAAATCAGCTCCGGCTGCATGAGCGAAACCGAGATCGTAAAAGTGGCCGACGAAGCGGCTCAGGCGTTTGCTGATCCCGAGGCGTTTTTGACGGCCAACCCGGACATCAACTACGACGATACTTTTCCGATGCCGTTGGGTGAATGGATTGTCGTCGGAAGCCTGCCGGATACGGTGCTGTTCCAGGCCGACACTTATCAGGACCTGTTCGCCCAGATCGTCGCCTCCTTCGGCCCCGGCGTGGCGTTCAATCTCAAGTCCAAGCAGCTTGCTAAAACCGAGGCGCTCACCGCGCTGAACCGCATCCAGATCCAGATGAGCGCCATGAACCCGGAAAACGGCGGCTATGTGTTGATGAACTTCAGCCAGTTGCTCGATGACGAGATTCAGATCGTGCTGGTCTATGGCAACGATGTGCCACGGGTGCTGGAGTTGTGTGCCCAGGTTGGCATCAAGGGCGAGCCTTCCCTGGAAGCCCTGCGGGTTGCGGTCCACGTCTGAAATAATACGGAACCCTCGTCACGGCGAACTATCCTAAAGAGGCAAGCCCTCACTTAGGAGCGACACCATGGGTTCCACTTTTAATGGTCTGATCGGGTTGATCATCCTGGCGCTGGATATCTGGGCGATCATCAACGTGTTCAAAAGCGGCGCCGGCACCGGGGCAAAAGTGCTGTGGATCCTGTTGATCCTGCTGCTGCCAGTGTTGGGCTTGATCATCTGGGCGATTGCCGGGCCACGGGGCAATGTGCGGATCTGACTGACAACTCTGCAATCCCTCCCGTAGCAACTGTCGAATGAAACGAGGCTTCGTTTGCGGTGTGTCAGGCCGTCCGCCGGACGCAGCCTCGTTGTACGAGCGGCGCAGTGTTGTTCAAATCAACCAACTGCCTTCCAACTCCAGCAGTTTCAACTTGTTTTCAATCCCCCCACCGTACCCCACCAGCGTTCCATCACTGCCCACCACCCTGTGGCAGGGAATGATGATGGAAATTGGATTGGCGCCATTGGCAGTACCTACGGCGCGAATGGCCTTGGGGTTGTCCAGGTGCCGGGCCTGCTCGCCATAAGTCCAGGTACGCCCGTAAGGAATCAGCAACAGTGTTTGCCAGACCTGCTGCTGGAATGGCGTGCCCACTGGTGCCAGGGGTAGCTCAAAGACTTCTCTTTTGCGGGCGAAGTATTCATCAAGCTGGCGGCACACCTCGTCCAGCTCATTCGTTGCCGGGGACCATTGCGCCTGGACATGCTCCTGGTGGATGTCCATGTACAACACGCGCAGCCCCTGTTCGTCCGCTGCCAAAAGCAGCGGGCCGAGAGGGCTTGGGTGGTAGCGATAAAACATGCGGGGCAATCCACAAAGGCAGGTCGGACTCAACGATAAAGCCTGAACGGTTTTTTGTGTATCGAGATATTCGCTGTACGAAATTTTCACATTCCATCCAAGACAATTCGCCGGCTTTATTCTCTCTGCCAAGGCTCTAAGCTGGCATCTGCAACGGTGGGCAAGCAGGGCGCGGTCAGTAATCAATGGCGTAGATGCTGTTGATCGGGCACCATTTGCCCCCCCGCGTCAGCACTCGACCTCGATTGGTATGGGCGAGGGCTGCACGCCGCTGCATTATTTCGCAACTTAAACTTCCAATGGGTCCTGAAACGACATGGCAAACCCGGACGCCCTGAGTCAGCAGCGAGCTTCTAATCGCTTGCTGCAACCGACCGTCAAATCCCATCTGGCTTACACGCTGCTTTGCGCTCTGGTCATGATGGTGATGTTCTCCCTGCTGCGCCTGGCGCTGCTGGTGTACAACCGCGAGATGATCCTCGACACGCCGGCCTCGACCTTCCTCGAAGCATTCGCCAACGGCCTGCGCCTGGACCTGCGCCTGGTGGTGTACCTGAGCATCCCGCTGATTCTGGCGCTGTTCAGTGTGCGGGCCATGGCCGCTCGCGGGTTCTTCCGGTTCTGGCTGACCGTCGCCTCGAGCATCGCCCTGTTCCTGGGCCTGATGGAGATGGACTTCTACCGCGAGTTCCACCAGCGCCTTAACGGCTTGGTGTTCCAGTACGTGAAAGAAGACCCGAAAACCGTGATGAGCATGCTCTGGTACGGTTTCCCGGTGGTGCGTTACCTGCTGGCCTGGGCCTTGGGTACGCTGATCCTGAACATCGCCTTCAAGGGCGCCGATCGCGCCACCCGGCCTCGTGGCCCGTTCAGCGGTGGCACCGTCGGCACCCGCCAAGTGGCGCCGTGGTACACCCGCATCGGCGTGTTCGTGGTCTGCCTGCTGATTGCCGTGGTTGCCGCCCGTGGCACGCTTCGCCAGGGCCCGCCGCTGCGTTGGGGTGATGTCTACACCACCGATTCGAACTTCGCCAACCAGCTGGGCCTCAACGGCACCTTGTCGCTGATTGCCGCAGCCAAGGCGCGATTCTCCGAGCATCGCACCAATGTTTGGAAGGCCACTCTGGAACAACCCCTGGCCACGCAGACTGTGCGGGACATGCTGGTGATGCCAGACGAGAAACTGGTAGACGCCGACACCGCCGCAGTGCGCCGTGACTTCACGCCACCGGCCGAGAAAACCCTGCCAATCAAGAACGTCGTCGTGATCCTGATGGAAAGCTTCGCCGGTCACTCGGTGGGCGCCCTCGGTCGTCCGGGCAATGTCACGCCGTACTTCGACAAGCTGTCCAAGGAAGGCCTGCTGTTCGACCGCTTCTTCTCCAACGGCACCCATACTCACCAGGGCATGTTCGCCACCATGGCCTGTTTCCCGAACCTGCCAGGCTTTGAATACCTGATGCAGACTCCGGAAGGCAGCCACAAGCTGTCCGGCTTGCCGCAATTGCTCAGCGTCCGTGATTTCGAAGACGTGTATGTCTACAACGGCGACTTCGCCTGGGACAACCAGTCTGGCTTCTTCAGCAACCAGGGCATGACCAACTTTATCGGCCGCAACGACTATGTCGACCCGGTGTTTTCCGATCCGACCTGGGGCGTATCTGACCAGGACATGTTCAACCGTGGCCTGGAAGAGTTGAAGGCCCGCGAAGGCGGCAAGCCGTTCTATGCATTGCTGCAAACCCTGTCCAACCACACACCGTACGCCTTGCCAACGCCATTGCCGGTCGACAAAGTCACCGACCGTGGCAGCCTCAACGACCATTTGACGGCCATGCGCTACTCCGACTGGGCCCTGGGCCAGTTCTTTGAAAAGGCCCGCAAGGAGCCGTACTTCAAGGAAACCTTGTTCGTCATCGTCGGTGACCATGGCTTCGGCAACGAGCAGCAGATCACCGAAATGGACCTGGGTCGCTTCAACGTGCCGATGCTGATGATCGCGCCGGGCATGCAGGAAAAATTCGGCGAGCTTGACCACACCGTGGGTACGCAGATCGACATCGTGCCGACTATCATGGGCCGCCTGGGCGGTGAAACCCGTCACCAGTGCTGGGGCCGTGACTTGCTCAACTTGCCGGAAGGCGACAAGGGCTTTGGCGTGATCAAGCCTTCGGGCAGCGACCAGACCGTGGCCTTGCTCACCGCTGACCGCGTACTGGTCCTGCCCAAGGAAATGCCGCCCAAACTGTGGCAGTACGAACTGGGCGCCAACCCCACCGGCAAAGTGATTCCTGAATCGCCTGATGAGGCACAACTCAAGCAAAAACTTGAGGCGTTCCTGCAGACCGCTACCAAGAGCCTGCTGGATAACACGGCAGGTGTAGTAGACGGTATGCCGGACTAAATAACGGCGAATAAAAAGAGGCCTTCTTCAAGGCCTCTTTTTTTACATCTTTTTCAGTGTGTAGACGCTTTATATCTTGCCGAGCAACAACAGAATCAGCAGCACTACCAATACGGTGCCGAGAATACCCGACGGCCCATAACCCCAGTTGCGGGAGTGTGGGAACACTGGCAGACCGCCGACCAGCAGGAGGATCAGAATAATGATAAGAATGAGGCTCATATTTTGTTTTCCTTATTAGTCTTCTGAAAAGACCCGGTTGTTAAGTCATAGGCCCGACACTTTAATTCGGACGCCTTAATAATTCCGACCCCTGCGCTCAGCAGAAAATTCCCTATTTTTTTAAAGCTTTTTGGTGGGTGGCTTATTTCTTTTAACGTTGTAGTAGTGGCGTTTTCCAAGTTTAAAAAGATTGAACTTCCATGATTTCCAGTCCTTCGACCCGCCCCGCGGTTTGCCCGTGGCATTCAGCACTCTGATGGTGCGTGGGTGCACTAAAGACCTTCGCTACACTGCGGCTCACTTCTTCTGTGAACCACAAGGCTACTTCCTATGCAAAATCGCATGATGATCACTGGCGCCGGGTCTGGCCTGGGACGCGAAATCGCGCTGCGTTGGGCCCGCGAGGGTTGGCAACTGGCCTTGTCGGATGTCAGCGAGCAGGGCCTGCAAGAAACCCTGAAGCAGGTACGTGAGGCCGGTGGTGATGGTTTTATCCAGCGCTGCGATGTGCGCGACTACAGCCAACTGACGGCTTTCGCACAGGCTTGTGAAGAGAAACTGGGCGGTATCGATGTGATCGTCAACAACGCCGGTGTGGCCTCTGGCGGTTTCTTCAGCGAACTGTCCCTGGAGGACTGGGACTGGCAGATCGCAATCAACCTGATGGGCGTGGTCAAGGGCTGCAAGGCGTTCCTGCCGCTGCTGGAAAAGAGCAAGGGCCGCATCATCAACATCGCCTCCATGGCAGCGCTGATGCAAGGCCCGGCCATGAGCAACTACAACGTGGCCAAGGCCGGTGTGGTGGCGTTATCGGAAAGCCTGCTGGTGGAACTCAAGCAACAGGAAGTCGGCGTACATGTGGTGTGCCCGTCGTTCTTCCAGACCAACCTGCTGGACTCCTTCCGTGGCCCGACCCCGGCGATGAAAGCCCAAGTGGGCAAACTGCTGGAAAGCTCGCCTATCAGCGCCGCCGAGATTGCTGACTACATCTATCAACGGGTGGCCGAGGGTGAATTCATGATCCTGCCTCATGAGCAGGGGCGGATGGCCTGGGCGTTGAAGCAGAAGACCCCGCAGTTGCTCTATAACGAGATGACGGTGATGGCGGACAAGATGCGGGCCAAGGCCCAGTCGGCGAAGGGGTGATATTGCAGGTCAAGCCATTACCCTGTGGCGAGCGGGTAAACCCGCTCGCCACAAAAGCTACGCAGCATTTAAGAAACGTCCGCGATGTCAAAAAAATCGTCATTCTTCTGTTACCGGAGTCCAATCCCTAGTCAAACAAATGCTTGGGCACATCGTGCTTGAGCATCAACTGGCATTGCTCACTCTCGGGGTCGAAGATGATCAGTGCCTGGCCTTTGGTCAGCGCTTGGCGCACCCGCAATACACGGGTTTCCAGGGGCGTGTCATCGCCATTGTCGGTGCCGTCGCGGGTGACGAAGTCTTCGATGAGGCGGGTCAGGGTGTCGACTTCAAGTTGGTCGTAGGGGATCAGCATACAAGCCTCGGTTCAGGAATCCCGGCGATGCTACTTCGCCGGGATCATTGTTGCCAGTATCAGGACTTTTGACCGACCAAACTATCCACCGACGGCACCCGGGTGTCGCTCTCCATCTGCGTCTCGTGTTCCAGTTGATGGCTGAAGCGGTCCAGGGACCCTTGGGCCGGTTGCGCGTCGCTGGCAAATACCGGCGGGCTGAGAATGTAGGCGCCCAGCAGGCGACTCAACGCCGCCAGGCTGTCGATATGGGTGCGCTCATAACCATGAGTGGCGTCGCAGCCGAATGCCAATAGGGCGGTGCGGATATCGTGGCCGGCAGTCACCGCCGAATGGGCATCGCTGAAGTAGTAGCGGAACAGGTCGCGACGCACCGGCAGTTCGTTGTCCGACGCCAGGCGCAGCAAATGCCGGGACAGGTGATAGTCATACGGCCCGCCGGAATCCTGCATGGCCACGCTCACCGCATGCTCGCTGGAGTGTTGCCCTGGCGCGACCGGGGCGATGTCGATGCCGACGAACTCGCTGACATCCCAAGGTAATGCCGCTGCCGCACCACTGCCGGTTTCCTCGGTGATGGTGAACAGTGGATGGCAGTCGATCAGCAACGGCTCGCCGCTGTCGACGATGGCCTTGAGTGCGGCCAGCAGTGCCGCGACACCGGCCTTGTCGTCCAGGTGGCGGGCGCTGATGTGTCCGCTCTCGGTAAATTCCGGCAATGGATCGAAGGCGACGAAATCGCCGATGCTGACCCCCAGCGAGTCGCAATCGGCCCGGGTGGCGCAGTAGGCGTCCAGGCGCAACTCGATGTGGTCCCAACTGATGGGCATTTCATCCACGGCGGTGTTGAACGCATGCCCGGAAGCCATCAGCGGCAACACGCTGCCGCGTATCACACCGTTGTCGGTAAACAGGCTGACGCGGCTGCCTTCGGCAAAACGGCTGGACCAGCAGCCTACCGGTGCCAGCGTCAGGCGGCCATTGTCCTTGATCGCACGCACGGCGGCGCCGATGGTGTCCAGGTGCGCGGACACGGCGCGGTCGGGGCTGTTTTTCTGGCCCTTGAGGGTGGCGCGAATAGTCCCGCGGCGGGTCATTTCAAAGGGGATGCCCAGCTCCTCAAGACGCTCGGCGACGTAGCGCACGATGGTGTCGGTAAACCCGGTAGGGCTGGGAATGGCGAGCATTTCCAACAGCACTTTTTGCAGGTAGTTAAGATCCGGTTCGGGGATGGTTCGGGTCATAAAGACTCCTTGGATTCGGATCAGCTCAGCTTGAAGGCTGACTATGGGGGAACAACAAATCCACAAACTTCTCAGCCGTCGGCTGCGGCTCATGATTTGCCAGGCCCGCGCGTTCGTTAGCTTCGATAAATACGTATTCCGGCTGGTCAGCCGCCAGCACCATCAGATCGAGCCCGACCACGGGAATGTCTAGGGCTCGTGCAGCGCGCACGGCGGCGTCCACCAGGGTGGGGTGCAAAATGGCGGTCACATCCTCCAGGCAACCGCCGGTGTGCAGGTTGGCGGTACGGCGCACCGACAGGTGTTGGCCGGGCGTCAGGATGCTGCTGTAGTCGTAGCCGGCGGCATGAAGGGTGCGTTGGGTTTCATCATCCACCGGGATTTTGCTTTCGCCGTCGGTGGCAGCCTGGCGTCGACGGCTCTGGGCTTCGATCAAGGCGCCGATGGTGTGTTGGCCGTCGCCGATCACTTCTGCCGGGCGGCGAATCGCGGCAGCCACCACGTCAAAACCGATCACTACAATGCGCAGGTCCAGGCCTTCGTGGAAGCTTTCCAGCAACACCCGACCATCGAACTGGCGCGCCGCTTCAATGGCTTTCTGCACCTCTTCGATAGTCTGCAAATCCACCGCCACGCCTTGGCCCTGTTCGCCATCCAGCGGCTTGACCACGATGCGCCGGTGTTCGTCGAGAAACTCCAGATTCTCGTCGGCACTCCCCGCCAACTGTTGCGCCGGCAGGTTAAGCCCCGCGGCCTTGAGCACCTTATGGGTCAGGCTCTTGTCCTGGCACAAGGTCATGCTGACGGCGCTGGTCAGGTCGCTCAAAGACTCCCGGCAGCGCACCCGGCGCCCGCCATGGCTCAAGGTGAACAGGCCCGCATCGGCATCGTCTACTTGCACATCAATTCCGCGTCGATGGGCCTCCTCGACGATGATCCGCGCATAGGGATTGAACCCCGCTTGTGGCCCCGGCCCGAGGAACAGCGGCTGGTTGATGCCGTTCTTGCGTTTGATGGCGAAGGTGGTCAGCGGCCGAAAGCCAAGCTTGGCGTAGAGACTTTTCGCCTGACGGTTATCGTGCAATACCGACAGGTCAAGGTAACTCAGCCCACGGCTCATAAAGTGTTCGATAAGATGGCGCACCAGCACTTCGCCGACCCCGGGCCGGGTACATTGCGGGTCCACCGCCAGGCACCAGAGGCTGCAGCCGTTTTCCGGATCGTGAAAGGCTTTCTGGTGATTGAGGCCCATGACGCTACCGATCACTGCGCCGCTGTCTTCATCCTCGGCCAGCCAGTACACCGGCCCGCCTTGATGGCGTGGGGTCAGCAACGCCGGGTCCACCGGCAACATGCCGCGGCCCTGGTACAGCTGATTGACCGCCTGCCAATCCGTCTCGCTCTGCACGCGGCGAATGCGAAAACCGCGAAATACCCTGGTCGCCGGGCGGTAGTCGCTAAACCACAGGCGCAGGGTGTCGGAGGGATCAAGAAACAACTGCAGGGGATCAATCCCCAGAATTTGCTGGGGCGCCGCCACATACAGGGCGATATCCCGTTCCCCAGGCTGCTCGTTGAGCAACTCCAGGGCCAGGCTCGCTGGGTCGGGAAAGGTATGGCCGATCAACAGCCGGCCCCAGCCGCAGTGCACGGCGACAGGCTCGGGGCCCAGTTCGCTGCCATCTTCGGCGAAGCGGGCTTGCAGGCGCTCATAGGAGGGCGCCTGGCCCCGCAGCAAGCGTTGGCTGTAAGCCGTGGCATGAGGTTTCATGAATCAGATTCCTTGTTCGCTGAGCCACAGGTTCAGTGCCGCCAGTTGCCACAGCTTGGAACCGCGCAACGGGGTCAATTGGCCTTGGGGGTCGGTGAGCAAGCGGTCAAGCATTGCGGGGTTGAACAGGCCGCGATCCTGGCTCGGGTCCAGCAGCAGATCGCGCACCCAGTTCAAGGTATCGCCCTGCAAGTGCTTGAGGCCGGGCACCGGAAAGTAGCCTTTCTTGCGGTCGATGACTTCGCTGGGAATCACCCGTCGCGCGGCTTCCTTGAGCACTTGTTTGCCGCCGTCCGGCAGTTTGAATTTACCCGGCACACGGGCCGACAATTCCACCAGGCGATAGTCGAGAAACGGCGTGCGCGCCTCCAGACCCCAGGCCATGGTCATGTTGTCCACGCGCTTGACCGGGTCGTCCACCAGCATCACCGTGCTGTCCAGGCGTAGGGCTTTATCCACAGCTGCTTCGGCGCCGGGCTGGGCGAAATGCTCGCGCACGAAGTCACCGGCGGCGTCATTGGCCGTCAGCCATTGTGGCTGGACGGTGGCGGCGTAGTCATCGTAGCTACGGTCGAAAAACGCATCGCGATAGGCGCCATACGGGTCGCTGGCGCCATCCACCTGCGGGTACCAGTGGTAACCGGCGAACAGTTCATCGGCGCCTTGGCCGCTCTGTACCACCTTGCAATGCTTGGCCACCTCCCGAGACAAGAGGTAGAAGGCGATGCAGTCATGGCTGACCATCGGCTCGCTCATGGCGCGAAAGGCTGCCGGCAATTGCTCGATGATCTCGCTTTCGGCGATGCGCAATTGGTGGTGACGAGTGCCGTAGTGCTTGGCGATCAGGTCCGAATACTGGAACTCGTCGCCACGCTCGCCACCGGCGTCTTCGAAGCCGATGGAGAAGGTCGACAAGTCCTGCACGCCGACTTCTCGCAACAGGCCTACCAGCATGCTGGAATCGACGCCGCCCGAGAGCAGCACACCGACATCCACTGCTGCCCGTTGACGAATGGCCACGGCTTCGCGGGTGCTGTCGAGGACACGGTCTGTCCAGTCTTCCAGGGTGAGGTTGGTTTCGTCGGCGTGGGGACCGTAAGGCAGGGTCCACCAGGTTTTCTGTTCGGTCTTGCCATCCGCGTCGATGCGCATCCAACTGGCCGGCGGCAACTTTTCAATGCCCGCCAACAGGGTGCGTGGTGCAGGCACCACGGCGTGGAAGTTCAGGTAGTGGTTGAGCGCAACCGGATCAAGGATCGGGTTGATATCGCCACCCTTGAGCAACGCGGGCAAGGCCGAGGCGAAACGCAGGCGCTGGCCGGTGCGCGACAGGTACAGCGGCTTCACCCCGAGGCGATCACGGGCGATGAACAGGCGCTGGGCATCACGCTCCCAGATGGCGAAGGCAAACATGCCATTGAGCTTGGGCAGCAGCGCCTCGCCCCAGGCGTGATAGCCCTTGAGCAACACTTCTGTGTCACCCGCGGAATAGAACGCATAGCCCAGTGCTTCGAGTTCGGCGCGCAGCTCCGGGAAGTTATAGATTGCACCGTTGAACGCCAGGGACAGGCCCAATTGGGCGTCGACCATCGGTTGGGCGGAGCCGTCCGACAGGTCCATGATTTTCAGGCGTCTATGGCCCAAGGCAATAGGCCCTTGGGCATGGAAGCCCCACGCGTCAGGTCCGCGAGGGGCCAAGTGATGGGTGATTCGTTCCACCGCTGCCAGGTCGGCAGGTTGGTGATCGAAACGTAATTCTCCAGCTAATCCGCACATAAATTCCTTACCGGTTTTTCCGTTGGGGAGGGGTAAAAGTGCATCACGACAAAATGTGTGGGCACCCAGAGACTGACCCGAGTGCATTCAGGGAGTTTTAGAACAATCAGTTATAAGGCAAAGGGCCGCAGCCTCGCGGAACCTGCTCGGCGGGCTGTGGGGCCTGTGCTTGGGGGGCGGTGCGCGACAGATTACTTTTGCGTTTTTGTGACATTGCTGCGAATCAGCGCCCGTATGGCGAATCGATTCGGATGACAGGCCTCGGCCACGTTTCTGGGCAAGGGCAGCGGTTCATTGTCCAGCCACGCCGCCAGCAGTTCGCCGGACAACGGCGCGGTGATCAGGCCCCGTGAGCCATGGCCACTGTTGACGTACAGGCCGTCCAGCCATGGGCAGGCAACGTCTGGTGTGTGGCGGGCATCCTTGCGCAGGGCGTCATAGGCTTGGGCAAACGCCGGAGGGTCGGCCAGTGGCCCGACGATGGGCAAATAGTCCGGGCTGGTGCAGCGAAAAGCGGCGCGCCCCGCGAGGGTTTCGGGGGCGAGGGTGTCGGCCTGCAGGCGCTGCGCCAGATCCGGGGAAATCTCCTGCAGCAGCGCCAGGTTGCCGGCGTGTTCGGCGGCGCTGGGCGTCAGGTCATCGCTCTTGAAGTCGAAACTGGCCCCCAGGGTGTGCTCACCCAGGCGCGGCGGTGCGACATAACCTTCGGCACACACCACGGTCGCCAGTTGCTGACTCGCTACCGTCTGTGGCAACCGGGTGATTTGCCCGCGAATGCGCTTGAGGGGCAGCTCGGCGCTGGCGGTAAAACGCTTGACCTCGGCGGCACCCGCTAACACCACCACCGGCGCGCTGGCCAGTAACTGCTCACCGTCCCAGGCCTGCCACTGGCTTTCGACCTTGCGTAGCTCAAGCACCTCGTGATGGACCAGAACATCGATGCCCTGTTGCCCTGCCTGCCATTGGCAGAGCGCTGGAGGGTGAACCCAACCGCCTTCGGGGAAAAACATCCCGCCGTGCTCCAGAGCAATACCGGCACGAGCCTGGGCCTGGTCTCTGTCCAGCAGATGCAACAAATCGGCCGTAAAGGCCTCGGCCAGTTGCGCCTGACGCTCGGCCTCCTTGGCATTGAAGGCCAGTTGCAGCACGCCACAGCCGTCCCAGTCCACGCCGCGTTGCAGGTGTTCCAGCAGGCGCCGGGTATGACCGAATCCGCTGACAATCATCTGCGACAGCGCGGTGCCATGGGCGGACAGTTTGAGATAGAGCACCCCTTGCGGGTTGCCTGAGGCTTCCTGGGCCAGGCCGTCATGGCGCTCCAGCAGACTGACCTGCCAACCCCGCGCCGCGAGACTGGCAGCACTGGCGCAACCGGCCAGACCGCCGCCGATCACCAGGGCCCGTCGCTCGCCGTTGATCGCTGGCGGGCGGGCGAACCAGGGCTTGATCGCGGCAGGCGCAGGCGTATCGGCCGGCCAACCGAGAAATTCTCCCCGCAGGATTTCCCACTTATGGCCGATGCCCGGTGTGCGCTTCATCTTGAACCCGGCGCCATTGAGCAGGCGCCGTACCCACCCGGTACTGGTGAAGGTGCTGATGGTCGAGCCCGGCGCCGCCAGCCGCGCCAGTTCGGCAAACAGCTCGGCGGTCCACATGTCCGGGTTTTTCGCCGGGGCAAAACCGTCGAGAAACCAGGCGTCGACCTGTGCGTCCAGTTGCGGCAATTGCTCCAGGGCATCGCCGATCAGCAACGTCAGGGTCACGCGACCGTTATCCAGCACCAGGCGCTGGAAGCCTGGGTGAATGGCGATGTACTGCGCCAGCAACTGATCGGCAAAAGGCTTGAGCTGCGGCCAAAGGGCCAGGGCCCGCTGCAGGTCGGCGTGGCTGAGCGGGTACTTTTCCACGCTGACAAAATGCAGGCGGGCGCCTTGCACCGCGTGTTGTTCAAACAGCTGCCAGGCGCAGAGAAAGTTCAGCCCGGTGCCGAAACCGGTTTCGCCAATCACCAGCCTGCCACCTGCGGGCAAGGCGGCGAAGCGTTCTTGCAGGCGGTTCTGCTCGATGAATACATAGAGCGTTTCTTCCAGGCCCGATTGGTCGGAAAAGTACACGTCATCGAAGACCCGCGAGCGCGGGCGTCCCTGATCATCCCAGTCGAGCTGGGCATTGGGCAGTACTGGGTTCATGGGCAACTCGGCAAAGGCAAGGCGGCTATTCTAGCCGATCCCACACCAGGCAATTGATCCACGGCAAGTGCCATGGAATTGCCCTCCCGCCGTGGTGCCCAATCCGCTAGTCTTGACCCATCTTGGAAGGGAGTCGCCCATGTTTGAATCTGCCGAAATTGGTCACGCCATCGACAAAGAGACTTACGACGCCGAAGTACCGGCCCTGCGCGAAGCCTTACTGGAAGCTCAGTACGAACTGCAACAGCAAGGTCGGTTCCCGGTGATCGTGCTGATCAACGGCATTGAAGGCGCCGGCAAGGGCGAAACGGTCAAGCTGCTCAATGAGTGGATGGACCCGCGACTGATTGAGGTGCGCACCTTCGACCAGCAGACCGACGAAGAGCTGGCCCGCCCACCGGCCTGGCGCTATTGGCGACAGTTACCGGCCAAGGGACGCATGGGGATTTTTTTCGGCAACTGGTACAGCCAGATGCTCCAGGACCGGGTTCATGGGCAGATCAAGGACGCGCGGCTGGACCAGGCCATTGCCGGCGCCGAGCGCCTGGAACAAATGCTCTGCGATGAAGGCGCACTGATCTTCAAGTTCTGGTTTCACCTGTCCAAGAAGCAAATGAAGGCCCGGCTCAAGGCCCTGCAGGATGACCCGCTGCACAGCTGGCGCATCAGCCCGCTGGACTGGCAGCAGTCCGAGACCTACGGCAAGTTCGTGCATTTCGGTGAGCGGGTATTGCGCCGCACCAGCCGCGACTACGCGCCTTGGCATGTGATTGAAGGGGTCGATGCGCATTATCGCGGGCTGACCGTTGGCAGGATCCTCCTGGAAGGTTTGCAGAACGCCCTCAAGCGGCTCAAGGCCAAGGCCAGCGGCATTAACCCTGCGCCGCTGCCGTCTTCTGTCGACCAGTTGAGCCTGGTGGGCAGCCTGGACATGACCTTGCGCCTGGAAAAGGACGACTACGAAGAACAACTGATTACCGAGCAGGCGCGGCTTTCCGGCTTGATGCGCGACAAACGCATGCGCAAGCACGCGTTGGTGACGGTGTTCGAGGGCAACGATGCGGCGGGCAAGGGCGGGGCGATCCGTCGTGTCGCCGCCGCCCTTGATCCACGTCAGTACCACATCGTGCCGATTGCCGCGCCCACCGAGGACGAGCGTGCACAGCCTTACCTTTGGCGCTTCTGGCGGCAAATTCCGGCGCGGGGCATGTTCACCGTGTTCGACCGCTCCTGGTATGGCCGAGTGCTGGTGGAGCGGATCGAAGGGTTCTGCACACCGGCTGACTGGATGCGCGCTTATGCCGAGATCAACGACTTTGAAGAACAGTTGAGCGACGCCGGCGTCATCGTCGTCAAGTTCTGGCTGGCCATCGACAAACAGACCCAGCTGGAACGCTTTCAAGCTCGGGAAGAAATTCCCTTCAAGCGCTTCAAAATTACTGAAGACGACTGGCGCAACCGCGACAAATGGGATGACTACCGGGCGGCGGTGGGCGATATGGTTGATCGCACCAGCACTGAGATTTCACCCTGGACGCTGGTGGAGGCCAATGACAAACGCTGGGCGCGGGTCAAGGTGCTGCGCACCATCAACCTGGCGCTGGAGGCGGCGTTCGAGCGGTCTGACAAGCACGACAAGAAGAAAGGCAAAAAGAAGTAGTCGGGCCGACGCTCGCCACAGGGTATGGGTTCACCATCAAAATAGTTGTCCGTACTCGTGACATACGCGGGGTGAATGATTGTCGCGGTTCGTGAGGGCTGGATCTATGCTCGGTCCATCTCTCAATAACCACAATAATGAGGTAGCCCATGCGTGAAGTAGTGATCGTCGACAGCGTGCGAACCGGCCTGGCCAAGTCCTTTCGCGGCAAGTTCAACCAGACTCGCCCCGATGACATGGCCGCCCATTGCGTCAATGCCCTGCTGACTCGCAACGGTATTGACCCGGCCAGCGTCGAGGATTGCATCGTCGGCGCCGGCTCCAACGAAGGCGCCCAGGGCTACAACATTGGTCGCAATGTGGCGGTGCTGTCCCGTCTGGGCACTGGCACCGCTGGCATGACCCTCAACCGTTTCTGTTCGTCGGGCTTGCAGGCCATTGCCATCGCCGCCAACCAGATTGCTTCTGGCTGCAGTGAGATCATCGTCGCCGGCGGTGTCGAGTCCATCAGCCTGACCATGAAAAGCGTGAACACCGACAACCTGATCAACCCGTTGCTCAAGGAGCAGGTGCCGGGCATCTACTTCCCCATGGGTCAGACCGCCGAAATCGTCGCCCGTCGCTATAACGTCAGCCGCGAAGAGCAGGACCTGTACGCCCTGCAAAGCCAGCAGCGTACGGCGCAGGCCCAGGTCGATGGTTTGTTCGACGATGAAATCGTGCCGATGACGGTCAAGTACAAGGTGGAAGACAAGAATACCGGTGAGGTGCAAATTCTTGATGGCGTGGTGGACCGCGACGACTGCAATCGCCCGGATACCACCCTGGCCAGCCTGACCGGTTTGAAGCCAGTATTTTCCGAAGACGGATCGGTGACGGCGGGCAACTCGTCGCAGTTGTCTGACGGGGCCTCGATGACGTTGGTGATGAGCCTGGAAAAGGCACTGGAACTGGGGCTCAAACCGAAGGCATTTTTCCGTGGTTTTACCGTCGCCGGTTGCGAGCCGGATGAGATGGGCATTGGTCCGGTGTTCTCGGTGCCCAAGTTGCTCAAGGCGCGGGGGCTTTCGGTGGCGGATATCGACCTGTGGGAGCTCAACGAGGCCTTTGCTTCGCAGTGCCTGTATGCACGCAACCGGCTGGAGATTGATAACGCCAGGTACAACGTCAACGGCGGCTCGATTTCGATTGGTCACCCTTTTGGCATGACCGGGTCGCGGCAGGTCGGGCACTTGGTGCGTGAGTTGCAACGGCGCAATCTTCGGTATGGGATCGTCACCATGTGCGTGGGCGGCGGGATGGGGGCGACGGGGTTGTTCGAAGCGGTGCGTTAGTCGGGGGCCTCGGTTGGGTTGGGTTGGGTGTATATCCGTTGCTGCGGTCATGGCGGCTTAGGGTTACGCCCTTACGGCGTGTCACTTTGAAAAGCCCAAAGTAACCAAAGGCTCTTGCCCCACCACTTGGTGCCTCGCTGTGGCTCGGCATGCCTTCACTCCGGCATTGCTCCGTGGGCCGCCGCGATGGGCCATCCTTGGCCCAGCGCGGCTAAACCGGCGTCCTGCCGGTTTACCCACGGATCAATGCCTGCGTTCAGCCATCGTGGTTTAACGGGGCGCCTAAGATCAAGATCAAAAGCACGGCGGCCTGGTAGCCGACCTGAGTGGTGAGAAGCAAGAGCGGACCCCATGCCACCTGTAGGAGCGAGGGGGACGCCTAGTTCTTGCTCGCGATGGTCGTTAACGATGACGCGGACATCCTGAATCACCGTGGCGCCCTCAGGTTCTTCGCGAGCAAGCTCGCTCCAGAAAGGCGGATGGTGCTAAGCCGCCATGACCGCAGCAACGGATATGTACTCAATCACAAATACCTATCCCCGATCCGCACATCCCCTAGAATGCAGCCTTTATTTCTCTGATATCCGGGGCACTCATGCACATATCTTCCGGCCGCTGGGTCTACGGTTTATCCCTGGCCCTGTTGACCGCGCTGCTCTGGGGCATTCTGCCGATCAAGCTCAAACAAGTGTTGCAGGTGATGGACCCGATCACCGTGACCTGGTTTCGCCTGACGGTTTCCGGTGTTTGTCTGTTTGTCTATCTCGCCGCTGTCCGGCGTCTGCCCAGCTGGCGGTCCCTCGGCCCGCGCGGTGGCTGGCTGGTGGCAATGGCCGTGTGCGGGCTGGTCGGCAACTACGTGCTGTATCTGGTAGGGCTAAAAATGCTGAGCCCCGGCACCGCACAACTGGTGGTGCAGGTGGGGCCGATTTTTCTGATGATCGCCAGTGTCTTCATCTTCAAGGAGCGCTTTAGCCTGGGGCAGGGCATGGGCCTGCTGGTGCTGATCATCGGTTTTGCGTTGTTCTTCAATCAACGCCTGACGGAGCTGTTGACGTCCCTGGGAACCTACACTGCCGGGGTACTGACTATTCTCCTGGCAACCACGATCTGGACCTTCTATGCCTTGGGCCAGAAGCAATTGCTGACGGTATGGAATTCATTGCAGGTGATGATGGTGATCTACCTGTGTTGCGCCTTGCTAATCACACCGTGGGCGCAGCCCATGCAAGCACTGCAACTGAGCCCGTTGCAAGGCTGGCTGCTGCTCGCGTGCTGTTTCAATACGCTGATTGCCTACGGTGCATTTGCCGAGGCCTTGGCCCATTGGGAAGCATCGCGGGTCAGCGCGACCCTGGCGATGACGCCTTTGGTGACCTTTGTCGCGGTGGCTTTGGCGGTGTGGCTATGGCCTGACTATGTGCATGCCGAGCAGATCAACGCCTTGGGTTATGGCGGAGCGTTGCTGGTGGTGCTGGGGTCGGCGACGGTAGCGTTGGCGCCTTCGTTGTTCGCCGGGCTCAAGGCCCGGCGAGCACGCTTGATGTAGGAGCGAGCTTGCTCGCGAAGGTCGTTAACGATGACGTAGAAAACTTGACACCCAACAGCGCTCTCAGGCTTTTCGCGAGCAAGAACTAGGCGTCCCCCTTTCTACAACATGTTTTCCGGGCGCACCCACTGATCAAACTCTTCATCGGTGAGATACCCCAGCGCCAGCGCCGCTTCCCGCAGCGTCAGGCCTTCGGTATAGGCCTTCTTGGCAATCTGCGCTGATTTGTCGTAGCCGATATGTGGGTTCAGCGCGGTGACCAGCATCAAGCCCCGTTCCAGGTGTTCGGCCATTTGCTCGGCATCGGGCTCAAGACCGGCGATGCAATGCTCCTGGAAGTTGCTGCAACCGTCGGCCAGCAAGCGGATCGACTCCAGCAGGTTGTGAATGATCACCGGTTTGTACACGTTCAACTGCAAATGACCTTGGCTTGCGGCAAAACCGATGGTTACGTCATTGCCCATCACCTGGCAGGCCAGCATCGACAAGGCTTCACACTGAGTCGGGTTGACCTTGCCGGGCATGATCGAACTGCCCGGCTCATTGGCCGGTAACTTGACTTCCGCCAACCCCGCACGTGGGCCGGAACCCAACAGGCGCAGGTCGTTGGCGATTTTCATCAGCGCCACCGCCAGGGTTTTCAGGGCGCCGGACAAGGTAGTCAGCGGCTCATGACCCGCCAGCGCGGCGAACTTGTTCGGCGCAGTGACAAACGGCAGGCCCGACAGCGCCGCCAACTCAGAGGCAATCGCTTCACCAAAACCGTGTGGCGAATTGAGCCCGGTGCCGACGGCGGTACCGCCCTGGGCCAGTTCGCAGACAGCAGGCAGGGCGCTGCGAATGGCCCGTTCGGCGTAATCGAGTTGCGCGATGAAGGCCGAGACTTCCTGGCCAAAAGTAATCGGTGTTGCGTCCATCATGTGGGTGCGACCGGTCTTCACCAGCTTCATATGGCGCGCTGACAACTCTGCCAGGCCGCCGGACAACTCGCGGATCGACGGCAATAATCGCTGATGCACCGCCTGCACTGTGGCAATGCTCATGGCGGTGGGGAAGCAGTCGTTGGAGCTCTGGGAACGGTTGACGTGATCGTTGGGGTGCACCGGGCTCTTGCCGCCACGAGGCTTGCCCGACAGCTCGTTGGCGCGGCCGGCGATCACTTCGTTGGCGTTCATGTTGCTCTGGGTGCCGCTGCCGGTCTGCCAGACCACCAGGGGGAACTGGTCGTCATGTTGGCCGTCGAGCACCTCGTCGGCGGCCTGTTCGATTAGCCGTGCGATATCGGCGGGCAGGTCGCCATTGCGGTCGTTGACCCGTGCTGCGGCTTTCTTGATCAGGGTCAGGGCGTGCAACACGGCCAGAGGCATGCGTTGCTCACCAATGGCGAAATTGATCAGCGAGCGTTGGGTCTGCGCACCCCAGTAAGCGTCATCCGGGACTAGCACTTCTCCCAGGCTGTCAGTTTCGATACGGCTCATCGGGCACACTCCTTCGGGTCGGTTTGCGCAGTTTAGGCCGTGATGGGGCTGAGGGGTTCCCTAAAAGACTTTTCATCGGATTCAAGCCCGCAAAACCAGGCCCTGTAAGGCGTGGGGTTGAGCCGCAGCGTTTTTTAGGTGCAGAATGGTCGCCCCTGGGGTCTTACCTCGCCTGCTAGAAAAGGAAACTCGATGACTCGTCTTCGTGCCATCTGTACCGCGGTAGCCCTGGTATGTGCCAGCGGCCAGGTTTTTGCCGATACCGCCAGCCATAACGCCAGTGCCGAAGCCTTCCTTACTCTGGCCCATGCTGACAAGCTGGGTACCCCGGTGTACATGCAAGTGCAGCAAATGTTCGCCCAGCGTTTCGAACAGACCAAGGCTCCGGCCGCCAAGCAAACCGTCCTGGACACCTACCAGGCCAAGGCCAACACCGCCCTGGACCAGGCTATCGGCTGGAACAAGCTCAAGCCGGACATGATCAAGCTCTACACCAGCAACTTCAGCGAATCCGAACTCAAGGACCTGGTCGCCTTCTACAAGTCGCCACTGGGCAAGAAAGTCCTGGAAAAAATGCCACAGCTGACCCAGCAATCGGCCCAGTTGACCCAGGCCAAACTGGAAAGCGCGGTACCGGTGGTGAACAAGTTGTTGGAAGACATGACCAACGAACTGACGCCAAAAGCAGCAGCACCAGCCAAGAAGAAGTAAGCGGAGCCAGGAATGACCATGCAACAGCGTATCGAATCGGCACTCGTCGCCCTGAGCCCGCAACACCTGAGCGTGCTGGATGAAAGCCACATGCACAGCCGTGGGTTGCAGACTCACTTCAAGGCTGTGCTGGTCAGCCAGCAGTTCGACGGGCTCAACCGCGTCAAGCGCCACCAGAAGGTCTACGCCACCCTGGGAGACCTGATGGGTGAGTTTCATGCGTTGGCGCTGCATACCTATACGCCTGAAGAATGGGCGAAAATCGACGTAGCCCCGGCCTCGCCGACCTGCGCTGGCGGGCACTAACCGATGAGCCGGTGTTTCTGACACCGAGCATTTGCTAGAATCCGCAACGCGCCGCTTAGACGGCGCGTTTTTTTTGCATCCGGTTCACCCTTTACGAGGGTAGCCACCTGGAGAGAACACCCATGACTCACCCAATCGTCGTGGCGGCACTGTATAAGTTCGTCACCCTCGAAGATTACGTCGCCCTGCGCGAGCCGCTGTTGCAGGCGATGGTCGACAACGGCGTCAAAGGCACTTTGCTGATCGCCGAAGAAGGCATCAACGGCACTGTTTCCGGTAGCCGCGAAGGCATCGACGGGCTGATGGCCTGGCTCAAGAACGACCCACGCATGGACGACATCGACCACAAAGAGTCGTACTGCGACGATCAGCCGTTCTACCGCACCAAGGTCAAGCTCAAGAAAGAGATCGTGACCCTGGGCGTCGAAGGCGTCGACCCCAACAAAAAAGTCGGCACCTACGTCAACCCGCAAGACTGGAATGCCTTGATCAGCGACCCAGAAGTGTTGCTGATCGACACCCGTAACGACTACGAAGTGTCCATCGGCACCTTTGAAGGTGCGATCGACCCGAAGACCACCAGCTTTCGCGAATTTCCCGACTACATCAAAGCCAACTTCGACCCGGCCAAACACAAGAAAGTCGCCATGTTCTGCACCGGCGGCATTCGTTGTGAAAAGGCGTCGAGCTATATGCTCAGCGAGGGCTTTGACGAGGTCTATCACCTCAAGGGCGGCATCCTCAAATACCTCGAAGAGGTGCCTTTGGAAGAAACCAAATGGCAGGGTGACTGCTTTGTTTTCGATAATCGGGTGACCGTGCGCCATGATTTGAGCGAAGGTGACTACGATCAATGTCACGCCTGCCGCACACCGGTTAGTGTAGAGGATCGCCTATCCGAGCATTACGTGGCCGGCATCAGTTGCCCCCATTGCTGGGATAAGCTCTCCGAGAAGACCCGTCGCAGTGCGACCGACCGACAAAAGCAGATTGAACTGGCCAAGGCCCGCAATATGCCGCACCCGATTGGCTACAACTACAAGCAATCATCCACCGAGACTTAAGTCATGTCCGTGCGCCTGCTCTATGTAATGGATCCGATGTGCTCCTGGTGCTGGGGTTTTGCCCCGGTGGCCAAGGCGCTGGTTGAGCAGGCCCACGCCGCCGGCGTTGAGTTGCACCTGGTGGTGGGCGGTTTGCGCACTGGCAGTGGCGCGTCGCTGGAGCCAACCACTCGGCGCTACATCCTGGAGCATTGGCAGGCAGTAGCTGAAGCCACCGGCCAGCCGTTCAAGCTGGACGGCGCCTTGCCCGACGGTTTTGTCTACGATACCGAGCCGGCCTGTCGCGCCTTGGTCACGGCCCGAAGCCTGGCGCCGGATTGCGCCTGGACCTTGCTCGGGCTGATCCAGCAGGCATTTTATGTCGAAGGCCGCGACGTCACCCGTGCCAACGTGCTGGTGGAACTGGCCGAGACCGCTGGTGTGCCGCGCATCGAATTTGCCGAAGCCTTTGATCGTGCCGAACAGCATGCTGCCACGGCTGCCGATTTTACCTGGGTCCTGGACCTGGGCATCGCCGGTTTCCCCACCTTGCTGGCCGAACGAAACGGCCAGTTGGCCTTGCTCACCAATGGCTACCAGCCGCTGTCCGAGTTGTCACCATTGCTCGGTCGCTGGTTGGAGCGCGCCGCCTGTGCATGATCAGCCCGACAGCACTGAGCAATCCGAACGAGTGGATCGGCTGACCTGGGCGCAAGTCCGTCGCTTGGCCCTGCATCACAAGAAATCCTTGTGGACCGCCAATGGCGTTGCCGTCTTGGCAACCCTGTGCAGCGTGCCGATTCCCTTGTTGTTGCCGCTGTTGGTGGACGAAGTCTTGCTGGGCCATGGCGACGCAGCCTTGAAGGTGATGAATCACGCGCTCCCATCGGGCTGGCAGCAAGCCGCCGGTTATATCGGCCTGATGCTGCTGGTGACACTGTTGCTGCGCTGCGGCGCCCTGGTGTTCAACGTAGTGCAGGCGCGTTTGTTTGCGCGGTTGGCCAAGGACATCGTCTATCGCATTCGCGTGCGGCTGATCGAACGGCTCAAGCGCATTTCCCTCAGTGAGTACGAAAGCCTGGGCAGCGGCACCGTCACCACCCACCTGGTTACCGACCTTGATACGTTGGACAAGTTTGTCGGCGAGACCCTGAGCCGGTTCCTGGTGGCCATGCTGACCCTGGTGGGCACTTCCGGGATACTGATGTGGATGCATTGGAAGCTGGCGCTGTTGATCCTGTTGTTCAACCCGCTGGTGATCTACGCCACGGTGCAATTGGGCAAGCGGGTCAAACACCTGAAAAAGCTGGAAAACGACAGCACCTCGCGGTTTACCCAGGCCCTTACCGAAACCCTCGATGCCATTCAGGAAGTGCGCGCCGGCAACCGCCAGGGATTTTTCCTCGGGCGCCTGGGTCAGCGTGCCCAGGAAGTGCGGGATTTTGCGGTCAACTCCCAGTGGAAAAGCGATGCGTCCAGCCGCGCCAGTGGGTTGCTGTTTCAGTTTGGCATCGACATCTTCCGTGCGGCGGCGATGCTCACCGTGCTGTTTTCCGACCTGTCCATCGGCCAGATGCTCGCGGTGTTCAGCTATCTGTGGTTCATGATCGGCCCGGTGGAACAACTGCTGAACCTGCAATACGCCTACTACGCGGCGGGCGGTGCGCTGACGCGGATCAATGAACTGCTGGCGCGCGCCGACGAGCCGCAATATGCCGGCGGCGATGACCCGTTTGTGGGGCGTGAAACCGTGGGTATCGAAGTGCGCGGCCTGAACTTCGGTTATGGCGAGGATTTGGTGCTCGATCAGCTAAATCTGGTGATCGCGCCGGGAGAGAAAGTGGCCATTGTTGGTGCCAGCGGCGGCGGTAAAAGTACCCTGGTGCAACTGTTGCTGGGGCTTTACACGCCGCAGTCGGGCAGTATTCGTTTTGGTGGCTCGACCCAGCAGGAGATAGGCCTTGCGACCATTCGGGAGAATGTCGCCGTCGTGCTGCAGCACCCGGCGCTGTTCAATGATACCGTGCGTGCCAACCTGACCATGGGCCGTGAGCGCAGCGATCAAGCGTGCTGGCAGGCCCTTGAAATTGCCCAGTTGGATGCGACGGTCAAGGCACTGCCCCTGGGCCTGGACAGTGTAGTGGGACGTTCCGGGGTGCGATTCTCTGGTGGCCAGCGTCAGCGGCTGGCCATTGCGCGGATGGTCCTGGCGGAACCGAAAGTGGTAATCCTCGACGAAGCCACGTCAGCCCTGGATGCGGCGACCGAGTACAACCTGCATCAGGCGCTGGCGCGGTTTCTCAGTGGCCGTACTACACTGATTATTGCTCACCGTTTGTCGGCGGTGAAACAGGCCGATAGGGTGCTGGTATTCGACGGCGGGCATATCGCCGAAGATGGCGACCACCAGCAACTGATTGCCGACGGTGGTCTTTACGCCAAACTTTATGGCCATTTGCAACAAGTGCGCTAAATCGTTTCCGGACATTCATTCGCAGTCATCGAATTTAGCCTAGGCTGTGCTGTCAGGAGCGGTTTTCACTCGCCTGTGCTGGTGCAAGGGACCTCATGAAGCAAAAGCGGACTCTCGGAGTAACTCTCGAAACGCCACGGTTGCTGGGCATCATCTGGCCCTTTATCGCGGTTGTGCTGCTCCAGGCATTGTTAGGTTGTGTCAGTCTCTACATGCTTTCGGCAGTGCGGGGCTATGTGGCTGGCGAAAGCCTGTGGTCCAAGGGCCAGAAAGACGCCATCTATTACCTGACCCTGTACGCCGACAACCGCGATCAAGCCACCTTCCTCAAATACCAGAACGCCATTGCCGTGCCTCAGGGAGGCCATGAGCTGCGGGTCGCCCTTGACCGCTCCAGCCCGGACCTGACCGGGGCGCGCCTGGGCATTCTCAAGGGTGGAAACCATCCCGACGACGTGTCGAACCTGATCTGGCTGTACCTCAACTTCCGCCATTTCAGTTACCTGGAAAAAGCCATCGAACTGTGGACCATAGGCGATGGTTACTTGGTGCAACTGGATGACCTGGCGCAGGAGATGCACCGGGCAATCATTGCCAATCAGGCGAGCAGTGATGATATCCGGGGCTGGAAAGAACACATCATCGCCATCAACGAAGAGGTGACGCCGGCCGCCAAGGCTTTCAGCGATGCCTTGGGTGAAGGCTCGCGGGTAATTCTGCGCTTGCTGTTGATCACCAACCTGGCCACGACATTGGGGCTCATCGCCCTGGCGCTGTTGCGCACCCGTAAGCTGCTTGCCCAGCGCCATGCGTTTGCCGATGCTTTGCAGGTCGAGAAGGAGCGGGCCCAGATCACCCTTGAATTCATCGGTGACGCCGTTATCACCACCGATGTCGACGGTGCCATCGCCTACATGAACCCGGCAGCGGAGTCGCTGACGCACTGGAGGGCGGCCCAGGCTCAGGGTTTGCCCTTGGGGGCGTTGTTCAACCTGCTGGATGAAAATGCCCAGTCTGATGATTTTACCCTGATCGAACACATTCTTGGTGGCCAACTCAGTGGCGGCAGCGAGCATTCAAAACTGATCCAGCGCCTGGACGGCAGCACGGTTTCGGTGACCTTGGTGGGCGCGCCTATCCGCAGCGCCGGCAAGGTCAGCGGCGCGGTGCTGGTGCTGCACGACATGACTCAAGAGCGCCAATACATTGCCAATCTGTCCTGGCAGGCGACTCATGACGCCTTGACCGGGCTGTCCAACCGCCGTGAGTTCGAATACCGCCTGGAGCAGGTGCTGCACAGTGTGGGACGCCAGCAAACGGGGCGGCATGCCTTGATGTTTCTCGATCTGGATCAGTTCAAGCTGGTCAACGACACCTGTGGTCACGCCGCAGGGGATGAGTTGTTGCGACATATCTGTGCGTTGTTGCAATCCGACCTGCGCGAGGGCGACACGCTGGCCCGCCTGGGTGGTGATGAGTTTGGCATTTTGCTGGAAAACTGCCCGGCAGAAGTGGCCGAGAAGATCGCCGAAAGCCTGCGCCATACCGTGCAAAACCTGCATTTTGTCTGGAAGGGACGGCCTTTTGTCACCACTGTCAGCATCGGCCTGGTGCACATCTCGCAAACCCCTACCACCCTTGAAACGTCACTGCGGGCTGCGGATATGGCCTGCTACATGGCCAAGGAGAAGGGCCGTAACCGGGTGCAGGTCTATCACGCCGATGACTCGGAGTTGTCCCTGCGTTTTGGCGAGATGGCGTGGGTGCAGCGCTTGCACATGGCGCTTGAGGAAGACCGTTTTTGCCTGTATGCCCAGGAGATCGCGCCGCTCGGTCGTACCGATCCTGGCGATGGCCATATTGAGATCCTGCTGCGCCTGCATGATGAGGCCGGTCGGATCATCTTGCCCAACAGCTTTATTCCTGCCGCGGAACGCTATGGCCTGATGACTTCGCTGGACCGTTGGGTGGTGGAGAATGTGTTCAGGGTCATTGCCAAGTGCATGATCGAGCGCCCAGGCCGGCCCATGGCCATGTGTGCGATCAATCTGTCAGGCATAACCATTGGTGATGAAGACTTTTTGGGCTTTTTACGTGAGAAGTTCAAGGCTTACAGCATTCCTCCACAAATGATTTGTTTTGAAATTACTGAGACCAGTGCTATTTCAAATCTCGGAAGTGCAATTCGTTTTATTAATGAACTCAAAGAGTTAGGTTGTCACTTTTCCCTGGATGACTTCTGCCCCGGAATGTCCTCATTCGCTTACCTTAAACATTTACCTGTAGACTTCCTGAAGATCGATGGAAGTTTCGTAAAAGATATGCTGGACGACCCGATTAACCGCGCTATGGTCGAAGTGATCAATCACATCGGTCATGTCATGGGTAAATGCACAATTGCCGAATTTGTCGAGACACCGCAAATCGAACAAGCCTTGCTTGAAATTGGTGTGGACTACGCTCAGGGCTACCTGATTGAGCGTCCGCAATTGTTTACCTTTGACAGTTTGCAGTGTCGACCTGTGCGACCGCAGCCTCTGTTATTCAAGGCGCCCGGCACGTTCCGCTGAAACATTCGCTGGTCTGTATACATCACAAATCAAAAGGAGCCCGACAGTGATCGACACATTCAACAGAACCGGCCCGCTTATGGAAGCCTCAAGTTACCCAGCCTGGGCTCAGCAATTGATCCAGGACTGTAGCGAGAGCAAGCGCCGGGTTGTCGAACACGAACTGTACCAGCGCATGCGCGATAACAAGCTCAGCGCCAAGACCATGCGTCACTACCTGATTGGTGGGTGGCCGGTGGTTGAACAGTTTGCGTTGTACATGGCACAAAACCTCACCAAGACCAAATTTGCCCGTCATCCTGGTGAAGACATGGCGCGGCGCTGGCTGATGCGCAATATTCGCGTGGAACTAAATCACGCCGATTATTGGGTGGACTGGGCACGTGCCCATGGTGTCAGCCTGGAAGCGTTGCAAGCGCAGAACGTGCCGCCTGAGCTGCACGCACTGAGTCATTGGTGCTGGCACACCAGTTCGGCCGATTCGTTGATTGTTGCCATTGCTGCCACCAACTATGCCATCGAGGGTGCCACTGGGGAGTGGTCTGCGCTGGTGTGCTCAACAGGTGTCTACGCGGCGGCCTTCCCTGAGGACGACCGTAAGCGTGCAATGAAATGGCTGAAGATGCATGCCCAATACGATGACGCCCACCCATGGGAGGCGCTGGAAATCATCTGCACCCTGGCCGGGATGAGTCCGAGCAAGGCCCTGCAGGTTGAGTTGCGCCAGGCAGTGTGCAAGAGCTACGACTATATGTACCTGTTCCTGGAGCGTTGCATGCAGCTGGAGAAAGCACCGGTTGCCCGCGAGCGTCAGGCGCTGGCCACCAGCGAAGCCTGACAACGGAGTGTGGCGGGGTGGCGGTTACCCCGCCATTGCCAGCCGGTTGCGGCCTTCGCGCTTGGCCACATACAAGGCATTGTCCGCCCGGCGCAACAGGCTCTCGGCGGACTCTCCCGGCAACAAGGTCGAGCAACCCAGGCTTACTGTCAATTCGATACGCGTTGTTTGCGCCCAGTAATCCTGGGCCTGCGCCGCCTGGCGCAGTCGCTCGCCGACCATGGCCGCAGCATCCCGGCCGGTATTGGACAGCAGGATCAGAAACTCTTCCCCGCCAAAACGAAACACCATGTCGACATTGCGCAACTGACTCTTGATCGAGGCCGCAACAGCCTTGAGTACCTTGTCGCCAGCGGCGTGGCCGTGGCTGTCATTGATAAGCTTGAAGTGATCGATGTCCAGCATCAGCAATGACAGCGGATGCAAGTGCCTGCGGGCCATATCGATTTCCCGCTGCAGGGTCTGGTCCATGGCGATGCGGTTACCGGTTTCGGTCAGCGGATCACGCAGGGCGCTGCGGGTTGCAACGCGATACAGCAGGGCGTTACGCATGGGGAAGAGCAGCGTTGCCAGCAGCGACTCCAGGTTGCCCAGCTCCTCTTCCGTGAAACGCTGGTTGCGTCGAAATACCAGTTCCCCGAGATGCTCGCCCTGATGGCTCAGGGTGTAGCTCACCGAGTGATGGCCGCGCTGGCCGTACTCCAGGCGCAGGTCGCTGGTTTCGTGACGATATTGCAGGGCATCCAGTGGCACCAGCCTCTGAATTTCCCGAAAGAACAGGCCAAGAATGCGCTCTGGTTCCAGGCTGGTCTGCAATTGCAGGTTCAGTTGCTGGCGAAGCTGAGCAATGGTGGTGGGGCGTTGGGCTAGGAGGGAAGGCTGACCAAAGCCCAGGCGTTGCAATTTTTCACTGTCGAAGTCAATTGCGTTGGTCTGGGTCGGTGTTTTCATAAGCTGATGGCCTCTAAGCACATAACGCTGTCTTACAGGCTGGATGAGAGCAGTGATTGCCCAGCGACTGACTGTTCCCTCAGTTGCGTAAAACATGAGTAACAGTCTAGTCCGCTTTGCCGGGGGTGATAACCCCTGCTCCCATGCCGTACATCTTGTCGGGGCACAACCTGTTTGAAACAGATTGGAGCGAAATTCGTGCCATTTCGTTCAGCTTATAAAAAATCGTTTTGATTCAAGCGGTTGGTAGCAGGAGCAGGCAACAAGCAAAAGACGGTTTATTGACGAAAGGGTTGCAGGCGCCAGCGAACCGTCTCCTGCACCCGTGGGGATGAGGCTTATTGTGCGTCGAACGCCTGTCCATTGATGCCAGTACTGTCCGGACCCATCAGGTACAGGTACACCGGCATGATGTCTTCAGGCGTCGGGTTGTTGCTCGGGTTTTCTCCAGGGTAGGCCTGGGCGCGCATGCTGGTGCGAGTGGCGCCGGGGTTGATGCTGTTGGCGCGCACGGGGGCCACAGTGTCGACCTCGTCGGCCAGGGTTTGCATCAGGCCTTCGGTGGCGAATTTCGACACCCCATAAGCGCCCCAATAAGCACGGCCCTTGCGGCCAACGCTGCTGGAGGTGAACACCACCGACGCGTCCAGGGACAGCTTGAGCAGTGGTAGCAGGGTGGCGGTGAGCATGAACATCGCATTGACGTTGACGTGCATCACCCGCATGAAGTTTTCGCCCGACAGCTGTTCGATTGGCGTGCGCGGGCCGATGATCGAGGCGTTGTGCAGCAGGCCGTCGAGGTGGCCGAATTCGTTTTCGATCATCGCCGCCAACTCATCGTATTGATGGGGCAGGGCGGTTTCCAGGTTGAACGGAATCACCACTGGCTGTGGGTGGCCGGCGGCTTCGATTTCATCGTAGACCTGGGTCAGGTTGGCTTCGGTCTTGCCCAGCAACAGCACGGTAGCGCCGTGAGCAGCGTAGGTTTTCGCCGCCGCCGCGCCAATCCCGCGACCGGCACCGGTTATCAGGATGACGCGGTCTTTGAGCAGTTCTGGGCGTGCGCAGTAATCAAACATAAACAACCTCAACAGAATTCTTGTAGGAGCGTAATCAGCAGCTGCAAAGCGCGTTATCCAGCACCTTGCGCAGCTCCAGCGGATGATCCACCACCACATCGGCGCCCCAGTGGCGTGGATTGTCATCGGGATGAATATAGCCGTAGGTCACGGCCGCGGTTCGGGTGCCGGCGTCGCGCCCCGACTCGATATCCCGCAAGTCATCACCGACGAACAACACGCTGGCCGGGTCCAGGTCGAGCATCTTGCAGGCCAGGATCAGCGGCTCAGGGTCCGGTTTGCTGTTCGTCACATGGTCCGGGCAGATCAGTAGCGCTGAGCGCTGAGCCAGCCCCAACTGCTCCATGATCGGCTCGGCGAAGCGCAGTGGCTTGTTGGTGACCACGCCCCAGATCAGCTTGGATTTTTCAATGTCCGCCAGCAGTTCGGCCATGCCGTCGAACAGTTTGCTGTGGATCGCGCAACCTTTGAGGTAGCGTTCCAGGAACTCCAGACGCAGTTCTTCAAAACCTGGGGATTGCGGGTCCATGGAAAAGGTCACGGCGACCATGGCCCGGGCGCCGCCGGAAATTTCATCACGAATATGCTGGTCGGCAATCGGCGCCAGCCCACGGTCGGCGCGCATGGCCTGGCAGATGGCGATAAAGTCCGGCGCGGTGTCCAGCAGGGTACCGTCCATGTCGAAAAGAACCGCTCGCAACTTCATCGGCTTATTCCTCTCGCAGGGTCTGGATCATGTAGTTGACGTCAACGTCGCTGGCCAGCTTGTAGTGCTTGGTCAGTGGGTTGTAGGTCAGGCCGATGATGTCCTTGACGGTCAGCCCGGCCTGGCGGCTCCAGGCTCCCAGTTCGGAAGGGCGGATGAATTTCTTGAAGTCGTGGGTGCCGCGAGGCAGCAGCTTCATGATGTATTCGGCACCGATGATCGCGAACAGGTAGGCCTTGGGATTGCGGTTGATGGTGGAGAAAAACACCTGGCCACCCGGCTTGACCATACGGAAGCAGGCGCGGATTACCGACGAAGGATCAGGAACGTGCTCCAGCATTTCCAGGCAGGTGACCACGTCGAACTGCTCAGGCATTTCCTCGGCCAGGCCTTCGGCGGTGATCTGCCGGTACTCTACGCTGACACCGGATTCCAGTTGGTGCAGTTGGGCCACGGCCAGCGGTGCTTCGCCCATGTCTATGCCCATTACGGTGGCACCGCGCAGTGCCATGGCTTCGCTGAGAATGCCGCCGCCGCAACCGACATCCAGGATCTTCTTGCCAGCCAGGTTGACGCGTTCGTCGATCCAGTTGACCCGCAGCGGGTTGATATCGTGCAGGGGCTTGAACTCGCTTTCGCGGTCCCACCAGCGATGGGCCAGGGCCTCGAATTTGGCGATTTCAGCGTGGTCGACGTTACTCATGGGGCATCCTCTAAAATCTGACAAAACAGTTGCCGGCCCTGAACAGGCTCAGGGCCGGCGTTATTCGGTGTGTCCGCTGATGCGTTGGCCCCAGGCAACGGCTGTGGCGCACAGCTGTTGTTCATCCATGCGGGTCAGTTGCCGGTCGTCTAGCAATTGCTTGCCTGCGACCCAAAGGTGTTTCACGCAATCGCGTCCGGTGGCATATATAAGCTGCGAGACGGGGTCGTAGATCGGTTGTTGCGCCAGGCCCGAGAGGTCGAACGCCACGATGTCTGCGGCCTTGCCGACCTCCAGTGAGCCGACTTCGCTTTCCAGGCCCATCGCCCGGGCGCCGTTGAGTGTAGCCATGCGCAAGGCGCGATGGGCATCCAGGGCGGTGGCCGAGCCGGCAACAGCTTTGGCCAGCAGGGCGGCGGTACGGGTTTCGCCCAGCAGGTCCAGGTCATTGTTGCTGGCGGCGCCGTCGGTGCCGATTGCTACATTGACACCAGCCTGCCACAAACGCTCCACCGGGCAGAAGCCACTGGCCAGTTTCAGGTTCGATTCCGGGCAGTGGATGACGCTGCTGTTACTTTCTACCAGCAAAGCCAGGTCGTCATCGCTGATTTGGGTCATGTGAACAGCCTGGAAGCGCGGCCCAAGCAACCCCAGGCGAGCAAGGCGGGCCAGTGGGCGCTCACCGAGGTGCTCCATCGACTGCTGCACTTCGAAGGCGGTTTCATGCACATGCATATGGATTGCAGCGTCTAGTTCCTCGGCGATTATCCGGATTTTTTCCAGGTTTTCATCGCTGACGGTGTACGGCGCATGAGGCCCGAAGGTGATCTTGATCCGCGGGTGATGCTTAAGGTCGCCGAACAGTTCGACAGCCTGGCGAATGGCCTCGTCGGCATCGCTGGCGCCGGGAATCGGGAAGTCGAGGATCGGGACGGCAATCTGCGCGCGGATGCCGCTGTTGTGGACCCGCTCGCTGGCGACTTTCGGGAAAAAGTACATGTCTGAGAAGCAACTGATACCGCCCTTGATTTGCTCGGCGATAGCCAGATCGGTGCCGTCGCGCACGAAGGCCTCGTCGACCCATTTGGCTTCGGCGGGCCAGATGTGCTTTTCCAGCCAGGTCATCAGCGGCAAGTCGTCTGCCAGGCCGCGAAACAGGGTCATCGCCGCGTGGCCGTGAGCGTTGACCAGGCCTGGACTGAGTAGCATGCCCGGCAGTTCACGGACTTCAGTGGCGGCCAGTTTCAGTGCCATCGACCGTGGGCCGACAAACGCGATACGTCCGTCGCGGATGCCCAGGCCGTGCTCCTTGAGTACCACGCCTGCGGGTTCGACAGGTACCAGCCAGGTTGGCAGCAGCAAGTCGAGCGGGGCAGCAGTTGGCGTCATCGATGGCGTCTTCCCGAGTTGTGATAGGCAAGGCTGTTATAAAGAGGGGCGAAGTATACCCGAGCGTCTTGGCTGGCGGATCGCTATAATCGGCGGCTTTTGTTCATGAGTGCGGGGTGAGGGATGCGCGATCGACTGTTGGCTGCGGAGAAGGTGAAGGCCATCGACTGGCGTGATGGCACACTGTATCTGCTCGATCAACGCATTTTGCCGTTCGAGGAAACCTGGATTGCCTACACCAGCGCGGCCGGTGTGGCCGAGGCGATTCGCTCTATGGTGGTGCGTGGCGCACCGGCCATCGGTATCAGCGCTGCCTATGGCATGGTGCTGGCAGCCCGGGCCCGCATCGCCGAGGGCGGTGACTGGCAGGCCGCGTGGGAAGAGGATTTCGCTCTGCTGGCCGATTCCCGTCCCACGGCAGTGAATCTGTTCTGGGCCTTGAGTCGCATGCGCGACCGCCTGGATCGCCTCAAGGAGCATGCCGACCCGCTATTGGCGCTGGAGGCCGAAGCCATCGCCATTCATGAGAGCGATCGCGAAGCCAACCTGACCATGGCGCAATTGGGGGTCGACCTGATCCGCAAGCACCAGGGCAATGCCCAGGCGTTTCTCACTCACTGCAACGCCGGGGCATTGGCGACTGGCGGTTTTGGCACGGCCCTTGGGGTGATTCGTGGGGCATTTCTGGAAGGCATGGTCGAGCGGGTCTACGCCGACGAAACCCGGCCATGGCTGCAGGGTTCGCGGCTGACCGCGTGGGAATTGGCCATTGAGGGTATTCCGGTCACGCTGAATGCCGATTCTGCCGCCGCGCACATCCTCAAGACCAAGGGCGTGACCTGGGTGATTGTCGGTGCTGATCGCATTACCGCCAATGGCGATGTGGCGAGCAAGATCGGCACTTATCAGTTGGCCTTGTGTGCCATGCACCATGGTGTGCGTTTTATGGTGGTGGCGCCCAGTTCCACCATTGATATGAGCCTGGCCAGTGGTGAAGACATCCCGATTGAAGAGCGAGATGGCCATGAATTGCTGGAAGTGGGCGGCCAGCGGCTCGGCGCTGATGTGGATGTATTCAATCCGGTATTTGATGTGACGCCGGCTGACCTGATCGATGTCATCGTCACGGAAAAGGGCATCGTCGAGCGGCCGGATACGGCGAAGATGGCCCGGTTGATGTGTCGCAAGCGGCTGCATTGAGTCTATCTGCCTTCAAATTTCGCCTGAATCTACCTCTGAGCCCCTCTCGTCGCCCTCAAGCCTGTCATCCATCAACTTACTATGCTCCATGCGCATCAGGGGGATAGGTGCGTGGCGGCGATTGTGATAACATTCGGCGGTTTCCAGGGTCACCCCAAGGGGTGGTCTTTACTGCGCAGATCCGTGTCATAACTCGTTGATTTGTCGTAAGTCGTTGTCAGGCACCATGCCGGCGGCGGCGAGCTTCGTTCGTCCTATATGGATGTGACGAGGTTTCACCCGAAAAAGGAATCAGGCTTCTCATGGGCGAACTGGCCAAAGAAATCCTCCCGGTCAATATCGAAGACGAGCTGAAACAGTCCTACCTCGACTACGCGATGAGCGTAATTGTCGGTCGGGCACTGCCTGATGCGCGCGATGGCTTGAAGCCCGTGCACCGGCGTGTGCTGTTCGCGATGAGCGAGCTGGGTAACGACTGGAACAAGCCGTACAAGAAATCTGCCCGTGTTGTCGGTGACGTGATCGGTAAGTATCACCCTCACGGCGACACTGCGGTGTACGACACCATCGTTCGTATGGCCCAGCCATTTTCCCTGCGCTACCTGCTGGTAGACGGCCAGGGTAACTTCGGCTCGGTCGACGGCGACAACGCCGCAGCCATGCGATACACCGAAGTGCGCATGACCAAGCTGGCGCACGAGCTGCTGGCTGACCTGCACAAAGAAACCGTGGACTGGGTGCCGAACTACGACGGCACCGAAATGATCCCTGCGGTCATGCCGACCCGTATTCCCAACCTGTTGGTCAACGGCTCCAGCGGTATCGCCGTGGGCATGGCCACCAACATTCCGCCACACAACCTCGGTGAAGTCATCGACGGTTGCCTGGCCCTCATCGACAACCCTGAGTTGACCATCGATGAGTTGATGCAATACATCCCGGGCCCAGACTTCCCGACTGCTGCGATCATCAACGGTCGCGCCGGCATCGTCGAAGCCTACCGCACCGGTCGCGGTCGCATTTACATGCGGGCCCGCTCGATGATCGAAGACATCGACAAGGTCGGTGGCCGTCAGCAGATCGTCATCACCGAACTCCCTTACCAGTTGAACAAGGCGCGTCTGATCGAGAAGATCGCCGAGCTGGTTAAAGAGAAGAAGCTTGAAGGTATCACCGAGCTGCGCGACGAGTCCGACAAGGACGGTATGCGCGTCGTGATCGAGCTGCGTCGTGGCGAAGTGCCAGAGGTGATCCTCAACAACCTCTATGCCCAGACCCAGCTGCAAAGCGTGTTTGGTATCAACGTCGTTGCGCTGATCGATGGCCGCCCACGGATCCTTAACCTCAAGGATCTGCTGGAAGCCTTCGTGCGTCACCGTCGTGAAGTCGTAACCCGTCGTACCGTATTCGAACTGCGCAAGGCCCGTGAACGTGGGCACATCCTTGAAGGCCAGGCGGTTGCCCTGTCGAACATCGATCCGGTCATCGCCCTGATCAAGGCTTCGCCGACCCCGTCGGAAGCCAAGGAAGCGCTGATCAAGATGCCGTGGGAATCCAGCGCCGTTGTGGCGATGGTTGAACGTGCCGGCGCCGACTCCTGCCGTCCGCAGACCCTGGACCCGCAATACGGCCTTCGCGAAGGCAAGTACTACCTGTCCCCGGAACAGGCCCAGGCCATTCTGGAACTGCGCCTGCACCGTCTGACCGGTCTGGAGCACGAAAAGCTGCTGGCCGAGTACCAGGAGATTCTCAACCAGATCGGCGAGCTGATCCGCATCCTCAACAGCGCCGAGCGCCTGATGGAAGTGATCCGCGAAGAGCTGGAAGTGATCCGCGCCGAATACGGCGATGTGCGTCGCACCGAAATCCTCGATGCCCGTCTCGACCTGACCCTGGGTGACATGATCCCGGAAGAAGAGCGCGTCGTGACCATTTCCCACGGTGGCTACGCCAAGACCCAGCCGCTGGCTGCGTACCAGGCCCAGCGTCGTGGTGGTAAAGGCAAATCGGCTACCGGCGTCAAGGATGAGGACTACATCGCTCACCTGCTGGTTGCCAACAGCCACACCACGCTGTTGCTGTTCTCCAGCAAGGGCAAGGTGTACTGGCTGAAAACCTACGAAATCCCGGAAGCGTCCCGCGCTGCCCGTGGACGTCCGCTGGTCAACCTGTTGCCGCTGGGTGACGGTGAATACATCACCACCATGCTGCCGGTCGACGAGTACACCGAAGGTCACTACATCTTCATGGCTACCGCTGGCGGTACCGTGAAGAAGACCCCGCTGGAATCCTTCAGTCGTCAACGCAGCGTGGGCCTGATCGCCCTGGAACTAGACGAAGGCGACGTGCTGATTTCCGCGGCCATCACCGACGGCGAGCGTGAAGTCATGCTGTTCTCCGACGGCGGCAAGGTTACCCGCTTCAAGGAATCCGACGTTCGCGCCATGGGCCGTACCGCCCGCGGTGTGCGCGGCATGCGCCTGCCAGAAGGGCAGAAGCTGATTTCCATGCTGATCCCGGAAGAAGGCAGCCAGATTCTTACCGCATCGGCCCGTGGTTACGGCAAGCGTACCGCCATCAGCGAGTTCCCAGAGTACAAGCGTGGCGGTCAGGGCGTTATCGCCATGGTCAGCAACGATCGCAACGGCCGTCTGGTCGGTGCAGTCCAGGTGCTCGACGGCGAGGAAATCATGCTGATTTCTGACCAGGGCACCTTGGTGCGTACCCGTGTTGGTGAAGTGTCGAGCCTGGGACGTAACACCCAGGGCGTGACCTTGATCAAGCTGGCCAGCGACGAAACCCTGGTTGGCCTGGAGCGTGTCCAGGAGCCATCTGAAGTTGAAGGCGAAGAGCTGGAAGGCGAAGACGGGGTTGAGTTGCCGGACGAGGTGATCGCAGGCGCTGATGACGGCGTCGACGAGCAACCACTCGACGCTGCCGCAGACGAAGAAGAACCGCAGCAATAAGCGGACAAGCAGGGGGCGGATGAAGATTCGCCCCCTTGTTGTTTGTCCTTTATGAAACAGAACGCCTCCCCCCTGTAGGAGCGAGCTTGCTCGCGAAGATCGTCAACGATAACGCGGGATGCCTGGCGCCCCTTGCGCTCTCGGGTTTTTCGCGAGCAAGCTCGCTCCTGCAGTATTTGATTTCAGTCCCACCAGATCAGAGCGAGATTGGATGTGAGCAAGAGAGCCTATAACTTCTGTGCCGGTCCTGCGGCGCTTCCTGAAGCAGTCCTGCAGCGCGCGCAGGGTGAACTCCTCAACTGGCATGGTAAAGGCCTCTCCGTGATGGAAATGAGCCATCGCAGCGATGAGTTCGTGTCCATTGCTACCAAGGCTGAGCAGGATCTGCGCGACCTGCTGGACATCCCTTCAAACTACAAAGTGCTGTTTCTCCAGGGTGGCGCCAGTCAGCAATTTGCCCAATTGCCACTGAACCTGCTGCCGGAAGACGGCACCGCTGACTATATTGACACCGGTATCTGGTCGCAGAAAGCCATTGAAGAAGCGTCGCGCTACGGCAACATCAATGTGGCGGGTAGCGCTAAGCCCTACGATTACTTCGCCATTCCTGGTCAGAATGAGTGGAAGCTCACCAAGGACGCGGCCTACGTGCACTACGTGCAGAACGAGACTATTGGCGGCCTGGAATTCGATTGGGTTCCAGAGGTCGGTGATGTTCCGCTGGTGTGCGACATGTCGTCGGACATTCTCTCGCGTCCTATGGATATCTCCCGCTTCGGCATGATCTACGCCGGTGCGCAGAAGAACATCGGCCCGAGCGGTATCCTGGTCAACATCGTCCGTGAAGACCTGCTGGGTCATGCCCGTTCGCTGTGCCCGACCATGCTCAACTACAAGGTCGCGGCCGACAACGGCTCGATGTACAACACCCCGCCGACCCTGGCCTGGTACCTCTCCGGCCTGGTGTTTGAATGGCTGAAAGAGCAGGGCGGTGTCGCCGCCATGGGCAAGCTCAACGAAGAGAAGAAGCGCACGCTGTACGACTTTATTGACGCCAGCGGCCTGTACAGCAACCCGATCAACATCCCTGATCGCTCGTGGATGAACGTGCCGTTCCGCTTGGCTGATGATCGCCTGGACAAGCCGTTCCTGGTCGGTGCCGAGGCGCGTGGCCTGCTGAATCTCAAGGGCCATCGCTCGGTGGGTGGCATGCGCGCCTCCATCTATAACGCTGTCGACATCAACGCCGTCAACGCGCTGGTGGCCTACATGGCAGAGTTCGAAAAGGAACACGGCTAATGTCTGAGCAAGAACTCAAGGCCCTGCGCGTACGCATTGACAGCCTGGACGAGAAAGTCCTGGAGCTGATCAGTGAGCGCGCGCGGTGCGCCCAGGAAGTTGCACGGGTGAAAATGGCCTCCCTGGCTGAAGGCGAAGTGCCGATATTTTACCGTCCTGAGCGTGAAGCCCAGGTGCTCAAGCGCGTGATGGAGCGTAACCAGGGGCCGTTGGGCAACGAAGAGATGGCGCGGCTGTTCCGTGAAATCATGTCCTCGTGCCTGGCTCTTGAGCAGCCGCTGAAGGTGGCTTACCTCGGCCCCGAAGGCACCTTCACCCAGGCAGCGGCCATGAAGCACTTTGGCCATGCAGTGATCAGCAAGCCGATGGCGGCGATCGACGAAGTGTTCCGTGAAGTGGCAGCCGGGGCGGTGAACTTTGGCGTGGTGCCGGTGGAAAACTCCACCGAAGGCGCGGTCAATCACACCCTCGACAGCTTCCTTGAGCACGACATGGTGATCTGCGGCGAAGTCGAGTTGCGCATCCACCATCACCTGCTGGTGGGTGAAAATACCAAGACCGACAGCATCAGTCGCATCTACTCCCACGCCCAGTCCCTGGCCCAGTGCCGCAAGTGGCTGGACGCCCATTACCCGAATGTCGAGCGCGTGGCGGTGTCCAGCAACGCCGAAGCGGCGAAGCGGGTCAAGGGTGAGTGGAATTCGGCGGCGATTGCCGGCGATATGGCGGCCGGCCTCTACGGGTTAACGCGCCTGGCCGAGAAAATCGAAGATCGCCCGGATAACTCCACGCGCTTTTTGATGATCGGCAGCCAGGAAGTGCCGCCTACTGGCGACGACAAGACTTCGATCATCGTCTCCATGAGCAACAAGCCCGGCGCGCTCCATGAGCTGCTGGTGCCGTTCCACGACAACGGGATTGACCTGACGCGAATCGAGACTCGTCCTTCGCGCAGCGGTAAATGGACGTATGTGTTCTTTATCGACTTCGTCGGCCACCACCGCGACCCACTGGTCAAGAGTGTGCTGGAGAAAATCAGTCAGGAGGCCGTAGCACTCAAGGTGCTGGGCTCTTACCCGAAAGCGATTTTGTGAGGCTTTAACATGAGTGGCAACTTCCTCGCCCTGGCGCAGCCGGGCGTGCAACAACTGTCGCCTTATGTTCCGGGCAAGCCTGTGGACGAGTTGGCGCGTGAGTTGAATCTGGACCCAGCGAACATCGTCAAGCTGGCCAGTAACGAAAACCCGCTGGGTCCAAGTCCCAAGGTATTGGCGGCGATTCGTGAAGAGCTGGCTGAGCTGACCCGTTACCCTGACGGTAATGGTTTTGCCCTCAAGTCCCTGCTGGCTGAAAGCTGCCGGGTGGAGCTCAATCAAGTCACTCTAGGCAATGGTTCCAACGACATTCTTGAGCTGGTAGCGCGCGCCTATCTGGCGCCTGGCTTGAATGCGGTGTTCAGTGAGCACGCCTTCGCCGTGTATCCGATCGTTACCCAGGCAGTAGGTGCCGAGGCGCGGGTGATTTCGGCCAAGGACTGGGGGCATGACTTGTCGGCCATGTTGGCGGCTATCGATGGCCAGACCCGCGTGGTGTTTATCGCCAACCCGAATAACCCCACCGGCACCTGGTTCGGCGCCGAGGCGCTGGACGATTTCCTGCAAGACGTACCGGAGCACGTGCTGGTCGTCCTGGACGAAGCCTATATCGAGTACGCCGAAGGCAGTGACCTGCCGGACGGTCTGGACTTCCTCGCGGCTTATCCGAACCTGCTGGTCTCGCGGACCTTCTCCAAGGCTTACGGCCTGGCGTCGTTGCGGGTCGGTTACGGGTTATCCACCGCCGTTGTCGCCGATGTACTGAACCGTGTGCGCCAGCCATTCAACGTCAACAGCCTCGCCTTGGCGGCGGCATGTGCGGCGCTGCAGGACGCTGATTATCTGGCTGAAGGTCGCCTCATCAACGAAAGCGGGATGCGTCAGTTGCAAGAAGGCTTTCGCGAGTTGGGCCTGGGTTGGATTCCTTCCAAGGGCAACTTCATTTGCGTCGATCTCGGCCAAGTGGCTGCGCCGGTGTTCCAGGGCTTGTTGCGCGAGGGCGTGATCGTGCGTCCGGTGGCCAACTACGGTATGCCGAACCACCTGCGCATCACCATTGGTTTGCCGGCTGAAAACAGCCGCTTCCTTGAGGCGTTGGCCAAGGTTCTGGCTCGTGGTTGATGTCACTGCATTGCAACCTGCTGTGCCTATGGTCGGTCGCCTGGTGGTGGTCGGTCTGGGATTGATCGGCGGCTCCTTCGCCAAGGGGCTGCGTGAAAGCGGCCTGTGCGGCGAAGTGGTCGGTGTGGACCTAGACCCGCAATCGCGCAAGTTAGCGGTTGAGTTGGGTGTGGTGGATCGCTGCGAGGAGGATCTGGCGGTGGCCTGTCAGGGCGCTGATGTCATTCAGTTGGCAGTGCCGATACTGGCCATGGAGAAGATGTTGGCGTTGTTGGCTGGCATGGACCTGGGGCAGGCGATTCTGACCGACGTCGGCAGCGCCAAGGGCAATGTGGTGCGTGCGGCGCGGCTGGCCTTTGGTGGTATGCCGGCGCGGTTCGTTCCCGGGCATCCGATTGCCGGCTCCGAGCAGAGCGGGGTAGAGGCGTCCAATGCGCAGCTGTTTCGTCGACATAAAGTGATTCTGACGCCGCTGGATGAAACCGATCCGACGGCATTGGCGGTGGTCGACCGGCTTTGGCGTGAGCTGGGGGCGGATGTCGAGCATATGCAGGTCGAGCGCCACGATGAAGTGTTGGCGGCGACCAGCCATTTACCGCACTTGCTGGCGTTTGGCCTGGTGGATTCGCTGGCCAAACGCAACGAAAACCTTGAGATTTTCCGTTACGCCGCCGGTGGCTTCCGCGACTTTACCCGGATCGCCGGCAGTGACCCGGTGATGTGGCACGACATCTTCCTCGCCAATCGCGATGCGGTTTTGCGTACCCTGGATACCTTCCGTAGCGATCTCGATGCCTTGCGCGACGCGGTCGATGCCGGAGATGGGCATCAGTTGTTGGGCGTGTTCACCCGTGCGCGGGTGGCGCGGGAGCATTTCAGCAAGATTCTGGCTCGCCGGGCTTATATGGATGCCGCTGTAAACGCGGATGACATGGTTTTCATAGCCAGCCCTGGTGGTCGGCTGAGCGGGCGGGTCCGTGTGCCGGGTGATAAATCGATCTCCCATCGCTCGATCATGTTGGGCTCGCTGGCGGAGGGTATTACCGAGGTCGAGGGTTTTCTGGAGGGCGAAGATGCCCTGGCGACCTTGCAGGCTTTTCGCGACATGGGGGTAGTGATCGAAGGTCCGCACCATGGGCGCGTGACTATCCATGGTGTTGGTTTGCACGGCCTGAAGCCGGCGCCAGGCCCTATCTATCTGGGGAACTCAGGCACTTCCATGCGCTTGTTGTCCGGTTTGCTGGCGGCGCAGAGTTTTGACAGCGTCTTGACCGGCGATGCGTCGCTGTCCAAGCGGCCGATGAGTCGTGTGGCCAAGCCTTTGCGGGAAATGGGTGCAGTCATTGAGACGTCTGCTGATGGGCGGCCGCCGTTGACCATTCGCGGTGGTCAGGCACTCAAGGGGTTTACCTATACGCTGCCGATGGCCAGTGCCCAGGTTAAATCCTGCCTGTTGCTGGCCGGGTTGTATGCCGAGGGTAAAACTTCAATCACTGAGCCTGCTCCGACCCGTGACCATACCGAGCGGATGTTGCGTGGCTTCGGCTATCCGATGAATGTCGAGGGGGCTACGGCTTCGGTTGAATCAGGGCATGTACTGACCGCTGCTCATATCGAAGTGCCGGGCGATATCTCGTCTTCAGCGTTTTTCCTGGTGGCAGCTTCGATCGCGACAGGCTCCGAGTTGGTGCTTGAGCATGTGGGCGTCAATCCGACCCGTACCGGAGTAATCGACATCCTGCGTCTGATGGGCGCCGACATCACCCTGGAAAACCAGCGGGAAGTGGGTGGCGAGCCGGTAGCTGATTTGCATGTTCGAGCGGCTTCGCTGAGAGGGATCGAGATTCCCGAGGCGCTGGTTCCGCTGGCTATCGACGAATTCCCTGTGCTGTTTGTTGCCGCTGCGTGTGCCGAAGGTCGAACAGTCCTGCGCGGTGCGGCAGAGTTGCGGGTTAAGGAGTCAGATCGTATTCAGGCCATGGCCGACGGTCTGCTGGCGCTGGGCGTGAAGTGTGAACCGACACCTGATGGGATTATCATTGATGGCGGCCTGATAGGTGGCGGTGAAGTGCACGCTCATGGCGATCATCGGATCGCCATGGCATTCAGCGTGGCCTCCCTTCGAGCTGCGGCGCCGATCCGTATCCATGACTGCGCCAATGTAGCTACATCTTTTCCGAATTTTCTTACACTGTGTGCCCAAGTCGGCATTCGTGTTGCCCAAGAGGCTCAATTGTGAATATCAAAGCACCGGTGATTACCATCGACGGGCCAAGTGGCTCGGGCAAAGGCACTATCGCCGGCATTCTGGCCAAGCGCCTGGGCTGGTGCCTGCTGGATTCCGGGGCGTTGTATCGCCTGCTGGCATTTGCAGCGCGCAACCATGGCGTCGACCTGACCAACGAAGAGTCCCTCAAGCTGCTGGCGGCTCACCTCGACGTGCAGTTCCTCGGGGCGACGGAAGGTCATCCGCAACGCATTATCCTGGAAGGGGATGATGTGACCGATGATCTGCGTAACGAACAGGTCGGCGCCTGGGCTTCCCAGGTAGCCGTGTTGCCGGCGGTACGCGACGCGTTGCTGCAGCGCCAGCGGGCATTTCAGGAGCCGCCGGGCCTGGTGGCCGATGGTCGCGACATGGGCACGGTGGTGTTTCCCGAGGCGCCGCTGAAGATTTTCCTGACCGCCAGCGCCGAGGAACGAGCTCGTCGTCGTTACTTGCAGTTGAAGGGCAAAGTCGATGGTGTTAGTCTGTCGAGTCTGCTAGATGAGATCCGTGCACGCGATGAGCGTGATACCCAGCGTGCGGTAGCCCCGCTTAAGCCGGCGGCTGACGCCATACAGCTGGATTCCACGGAGTTGTCCATCGAGCAGGTACTGGAACGCATCTTGAGTGAAATCGCTATTCGCGATATCACCGGGTGACTTAGAAGGAGCGCAGGGGACCAGTCTTAGTCCTGCCTTTCTTCTCTTATATGAACGTAACCCACACCGTCTGGGGTGTGGCAGATGGGCGTCTTCTTCGCCCTTATCAACAGGAATTAAAATGAGCGAAAGCTTTGCGGAACTCTTTGAAGAAAGCCTAAAAACCCTGAACCTTCAGGCTGGCTCCATCATCACCGGTGTTATCGTTGATATCGATTACCAAGCTCGCTGGGTAACCGTTCACGCTGGTCTGAAGTCTGAAGCACTCATCCCGCTTGAGCAGTTCTACAACGACGCTGGCGATCTGACTATCAATGTCGGTGACGAAGTTCACGTTGCGCTGGACTCGGTTGAAGACGGCTTCGGTGAAACCAAGCTGTCCCGTGAAAAAGCCAAGCGCGCTGAATGCTGGATTGTTCTGGAAGCAGCCTTCGCAGCTGAAGAAGTGGTCAAGGGCGTTATCAACGGTAAGGTTAAAGGCGGCTTCACTGTCGACGTTAACGGCATCCGTGCGTTCCTGCCAGGTTCTTTGGTCGACGTTCGTCCAGTGCGCGACACCACGCACCTGGAAGGCAAAGAGCTCGAGTTCAAGGTCATCAAGCTCGACCAGAAACGCAACAACGTTGTCGTTTCCCGTCGCAGCGTCCTCGAAGCAGAGAACTCGGCCGAGCGTGAAGCTCTGCTCGAATCCCTGCAGGAAGGCCAGCAAGTCAAAGGTATCGTCAAAAACCTCACCGATTACGGCGCATTCGTCGATCTGGGTGGCGTCGATGGCCTGCTGCACATTACCGACATGGCTTGGAAGCGTATCAAGCATCCTTCCGAAATCGTCAACGTTGGCGACGAGATCGATGTAAAGGTTCTGAAGTACGATCGTGAGCGCAACCGTGTCTCCCTGGGCTTGAAGCAGCTGGGCGAAGATCCATGGGTCGCTATCAAGGCTCGTTACCCAGAAAGCACTCGCGTTACCGCGCGTGTTACCAACCTGACCGACTACGGCTGCTTCGCTGAGCTGGAAGAAGGCGTGGAAGGCCTGGTACACGTTTCCGAAATGGACTGGACCAACAAGAACATCCACCCTTCGAAAGTCGTACAAGTCGGCGACGAAGTGGAAGTTATGGTTCTGGACATCGACGAAGAGCGTCGTCGTATCTCCCTGGGCATCAAACAGTGCAAATCTAACCCATGGGAAGATTTCTCTGGCCAGTTCAACAAGGGCGATAAAATCTCCGGCACCATCAAGTCGATCACCGATTTCGGTATCTTCATTGGTCTGGACGGCGGCATCGACGGCCTGGTTCACCTGTCCGACATCTCCTGGAACGAAGTGGGCGAAGAAGCTGTTCGTCGCTTCAAGAAGGGCGACGAGCTGGACACCGTTATCCTGTCGGTTGACCCAGAGCGCGAGCGCATCTCCCTGGGTATCAAGCAACTGGAAAGCGATCCGT
Source organism: Pseudomonas sp. ANT_H4 (assembly GCF_008369295.1). GTDB lineage: Bacteria > Pseudomonadota > Gammaproteobacteria > Pseudomonadales > Pseudomonadaceae > Aquipseudomonas. Next base: position 278,277 of record NZ_VOBG01000006.1, read on the forward strand.
TCTCCGAGTACGTTCAAGAGAACGACAAAGGCGCAATCGTTAAAGGCATCGTGAAAGAAGTTGACGCTAAAGGCGCCATCATCACTCTGGCCGACGATATCGAAGCGACTCTGAAAGCCTCCGAAATCAGCCGTGACCGCATCGAAGATGCACGTAACGTTCTGAAAGTTGGCGAAGAAGTAGAAGCCAAGATCATCAGCGTTGACCGCAAGAGCCGCGTAATCCAGCTCTCCATCAAGTCGAAAGACGATGCTGAAGAGAAAGAAGCAATCCAGAGCCTGCGCGATAAGCCAGCTACCTCTGAGCCTGCTGCTGGTCCTACCACTCTGGGCGACCTGTTGCGTGCACAAATGGAAAAACAGAACTAAGTTCTGTCCGACCATAGAAAAAGGGCGACTTCGGTCGCCCTTTTTTGCGCCTGAAATTTGAGCTGCCTGGCGCTCATGCAGCCGTAAGGCATGCTCGGCTCGCTGAGAGTCGCTACAGGCTACGATCCCCTGTTCTGTTGTGGTCTTGGTGCAAAAGGCGCCGGCGGCTTTAGGTGATTGCTAAAGCCTGCGGTGTGTCCGTTCCTGGTTCCTGCACTTCCCGACATAGTCTGTGCAAGATAAGTCAAGACGCAGGCTGTTCAAATTCCTCCGGTCATGCTAAAACCTTCGGAGCGCTTTTCCTAGCTGCTTGAAAAAGAAGGGAAAAATATGACGAAGTCGGAGTTGATCGAACGAATTGTCACCCATCAAGGGCTGCTCTCATCCAAGGATGTCGAGCTGGCCATCAAGACCATGCTTGAGCAAATGTCTCAGTGCCTCGCCACTGGCGATCGAATAGAGATCCGCGGCTTTGGCAGCTTCTCGTTGCACTACCGCGCTCCTCGCGTGGGTCGCAACCCAAAAACCGGCCAGTCCGTCAGCCTCGACGGCAAATTCGTGCCCCACTTCAAGCCGGGCAAGGAATTGCGCGATCGAGTGAACGAAGACGAAGAAGACGACGTCTGAGTTTTTTGGGATAGGAGAAGTTTATGCGCGGTGTTAAACGCGTTGCCATGGTACTGACTGTCTTGATCATCGCCTTGGTGATCCTGGCGTTTGTACTGGAAAATCAGCAGGCCGTTGCTTTAGCGTTTTTGGGGTGGAGTACGCCGCAGATGCCGGTTTCGGTGTTTGTTACGTTGGCGTTGATCGTCGGTATGCTTTTAGGGCCTTTCCTAGGTTTGCTGGTTAAGCGTGCGGTCGTCACAAGCAGATAGCGCAGGAGCGTTGATGGTGGTGTCAGTGATGAATGACCGTTTGTCGCCTGGGGAGGGTGTATAACGTTCTCTGATGGCTCTCCCCAAAAATCTGGCTGAGGCAGCAAGGGGCTATTCTGCTTTACCGGATTATTCTCGAACCACAGCTTCATCGCACCCTCACTTAGGGATAACTCCTATTTAAATAGGAATTGCCTTCCAGGCCTGTCAAGTCTTGCAATGTGACGGAGAGATGGCAAAATGCAACCTGTTCTCGATAACAGTCATTTTGTGTGCCCAAAGCCCAGCAGCGACGCTTGGTTTTGTTGGCTGATCGTCTAAATACAAGAAACCCACAAAATCGTCTGCATAACGAGCCCGCAGTTTCTCTTTGAAGGCAGGTTTTTGTTGTGAGTAGTAGTTTCCGTGTGCCCCCGGTTCCGCCGTCTGATGAAATTGACCTTGTTGCGCTTTTTCAAGCGGTGTGGCGACAGAAAAAACTTATTATGTGTGTGACTACGGGATCGGTACTCATCGCGACTGTGTACGCATTTTGGGTTACCCCTGAATACCTGGTCAGTAGTGTATTGCGACCGGCTGCAATCAATGAGTTGGATGCGCTGAATCGCTCCGAAATTTACCAACTCCCCCCTGGTGAAGCGCTAATCAAAGTAGGGGCTTCTCTTGAGTCCTACGAAACTCGCCTTGGGTTTTTCAGGGAAAATCAGAAGCTATTTAGCAGATTCGAGCGTCCAGGGAGAACCTTGGAGCAAAGCTTTGAAGCGTTCAATCATAACTCTATCAACCTCGTCCTCCCCGATGCTAAAAAATCTGACTCTCTAAACACTTACATCAAGCTTGAGATGAGCTATCCGAAGGGGGTCGATGGCGTCGCTATTCTTAACGGTTTTGTAGATTACGCAATCGCCATTGAGCGCGAGCAAATTGCTGCTGATATGGACGTGATCATCAAAAACCGTCTAAATGAGATATCAGGCAAGCTAGATGCTGCTCGCTCCAACTACGATACTGAAAAAGAGGCAAAGATCGCGTCGTTGCATGAATCCGATAATCTGAAGCGCTCCCAGTTACTGGATGAGCTGAAAGCACTACGCGTTCAGCTAAAAACCCAACGAACTGATCGTATGGCACAGTTAAATGAGGCGATCGAGATTGCTAAGTCTCTTGGTATAAAAAAACCAACTACGCCTTCCTCTCTGGGTGAGGCTGGCCGAAGTTCTCAGGCGGTGATGCGCACAGAAGTAAATAATCAGCAAATTCCGCTGTATTTTATGGGGTTTGATGCGCTGGAAGCGGAAAGGGCTGCTCTGGCGTTACGAAAGTCAGATGACTTTACCGAAGGACGAATCGCGCAGATAGCCAAAGAGCTTCAGTTGCTTGAAAAAAATCGCGAGGTTGAAGTTCTCAACCGACGGGAAAATGAAGATTTGTTTCTTAGTGGCGTGCAGCCATTGCGTGCCGAAGTGGCACGCTTGCGCAATCTCAATATCGATATGAGCCGCTTGAAACTGGTGACAATTGACAAGCAGGCTCTTGAGCCCCTGGGGCCAGTCAAGCCTAAAAAAGCACTTATCCTTTTGGCCGGTTTGGTACTGGGCTTGATGCTGGGGCTGGCATTCGCGCTGATACGTCATGCGACTCGTGGCCGCAATGCCAGCATCGTGACTTCGCCATCGTTGCCTCACCACCTTGGAGACTACTCAAAAAAAGCTGCGCTTTCCACGAGTGAAAGGTCATGAGAAGGTTTCGGCTGGTCTAGGAGCCTGTCGGACTTAATTCGGCAAGAGGCTGTAGAGCGCGATCACGGTGTTTTTTGACAAGGCGTCGTTCCTTACATCTGATCAGCTGGAGCGGCACTAGAACAGTGTGTTGCCGCGCCTGACCCTCTGCTGAGTGACTCTGTAGGGTGCGCTTTCTACCGTTTACACGGCGCGGCTGGGCGCAGGTGATCGGGTCTAGCTACCGACTACGTCATCAGGTCGATAGCTATAGGTAAGAAAATCTGGTTATTTACCAGTTCAGAACGCGTCGTGCGGCGGCGATTCAGAGTTTGCTGGCGACCGCCAAGTTGAACGGTATCGAGCCGAGTACATGGCTGAAAGATACACTGGAAAAGCTACTGGCTTGGCCCAATAGCTGGCTGGATGAGTTACTGTCGTTGAGAATCGTCCATATACGCTGGGCGCTGGCCGGTGAAATGCCAGCAACTCGAGCCATGCTTCGACAGCACCAACGTGAGTGTCTTGCTCAAAAGTTCGCTTCAGCGCTTCGGCCGGAAAGGATGGCTTGCGACCACGTCCGGGCAGATCACCTCCTTGGTTAGTTTATCAGCCGAGCAGTACCGTCAGCTAAAAGGTGAGGTGCATAGCATTTTCAGGGTTGATGCGTGCTGCGGCATTGTAAGCAGTGACCCTCGCAGGTAGTCATGCTCAACGTCGGCGTATCCTCGCTTTTAGGCCAGTATTGGAGGTGGGCTTCCATGAATTCCGTCAGCAGCGATATAGGCTATACCCTTAAGGAAACTCTGAAAAAGATTTCAAAATTTGGTGAAATACCCATCTCACACGGACCGAACGGTTGAGCCCCGATGAAACAGATGTCCTTCGCCGATGCCGAATATGCCGGCAAACGTAAGCAGACCTGCCGCGAGCGCTTCTTGATCGAGATGGATCAGGTGGTGCCCTGGGAAGGGGCTGATTGCTTTGATCGAGCCGTACTACCCAAAGGGGGAAGGTGGTCGTCCGGCCTGCCTATCCATTGATGGCGATGTTGCAGGTTCACCTGATGCAAAACTGGTTCGGTTACAGCGATCCGGTGATGGAGGAAGCGCTCTACGAAACTACGATCCTGCGCCAGTTTTTCGGGCTGCATCTGGATAGAATTCCTGACGAAACCATGATTCTTAACTTCCGACGTCTGCTGGAAAAACACGAGTTGGCAGGCGGGATTTTGCAGGTCATCAACGGCCATCTGGGCGACCCTGGCCTGCTGTTGCTCAGGGCACAGTGGTCGATGCTGAACCCTGCTTGGTACATAGCTTTGTGGGTACGGCGGCGAATATGGCGGATGTGACACAGGTCGATCAGTTGGCGCACGGTGAGGAGACCTACGTGTGCGGCGCTGCAGGTTACACCGGTATGGACAAACGCCTGGAACAAGATGATCTGGTCAATTGCTGCACGGCCCAGCCGGTACAAAAAACACGGCAAGGAAAGTTTGATCAGTCAGGTGTACCGCAAGATCGGACACGCGAAAGCGCAGGTGCGGGCCAAGGTTGAGCACCTATTTTGAGTGATCAAGCTCCAGTTTGACTATACGATAGTACGCTTTCGTGGCTTGTCAAAAAGCATCGTGCAGCAGACCACACTATTAGCGTTGTCGAATCTGTGGATGGTGCAAAAACGGTTGATGGGCATGGGTGAGGTACGTCTGTAATGCGGGCTAATTGCTCTGAAATAGCGCGATTAAAGGAAAAAGTCATGAATTAAGGACAGGAAAGGCCTGTTTCTCGACCAATACACGGTTTTGAGCCTCAATCAGCGAGGGCCTTAAAAAACGATGAGTATTTCAGATCTTCCCTAGGTAATATCAGTAAGTATTTTATTTGGAGTTTAAGCGTGAAAACATTGTGCGTATTTGGTACTCGTCCTGAGGCGATTAAGATGGCGCCATTAGTTTTGGCATTGTCGGCGGATGAGCGTTTTGAAGCTAAAGTTTGCGTTACTGGTCAACATCGCGAAATGCTAGATCAAGTGCTTGATTTATTTGGTATCGAACCAGATTTCGATCTAAATATCATGCGGCATGGGCAAGATTTGACAGATGTAACCACCGCAATTTTGCAAGAAATTAGACAGGTTTTTGCAGACTTTAAGCCAGATGTAGTAATAGTACACGGCGACACTGCTACAACTTTCGCCGCCAGCTTGGCTGCCTACTATCAGCAAATCCCCGTTGCACATGTAGAGGCAGGTCTGCGGACTGGTAACTTATATTCTCCTTGGCCTGAAGAAGCAAATCGCAAGCTGACCGGTACGTTGGCTGCGCTCCACTTCGCGCCTACAGAAACTTCGCGAAATAACCTACTGAAGGAAGGTATCGATGCGAGTAAAATATTTGTTACAGGGAACACCATCATTGATGCTTTACTTGATGTGGTAAAGAGGCTGGACGAAGACTATGCGTTAAAAAATAAAGCGGCAGAACCAGTGTCTTTTCTAATTCCTGAACGAAGAGTGATATTGGTTACGGGCCATCGCAGGGAGAGCTTTGGCCTAGGATTTGAGCGAATTTGCCAAGCTCTACGTGAAGTTGCACTGAGTCATCCTGATATAGATATTGTGTATCCGGTACATTTGAACCCGAATGTACGAGAGCCGGTGAATAGGCTGTTGAGTAATGTCAGTAATATTTATCTGATTGAACCGCTTGATTACCTTCCTTTTGTATACTTGATGAGTAGGTCCTACTTAATTCTTACGGACTCTGGTGGCATTCAAGAGGAAGCTCCGTCGCTTGGTAAACCCGTTTTAGTAATGCGAGATACAACTGAGCGGCCTGAAGCAATTCAAGCGGGTACAGTGAAACTAGTTGGGACAGACTCGAAAACCATAGTTGATGCTATAAAAGGGCTACTTGAAAATGACGATACCTATTGCCAAATGTCGTATGCATATAACCCATATGGTGATGGGAATGCTTGTGGGAAAATTATTAACGTGCTACTTGATATGCGAAAAAAAAGTCAATAAGTTAAGCACCATGATTAAGAATAATGTGTATTTCAATTCGAAATTAAACATAAATCCAGTAGTTTGAAATGGTTTGGGTTACGTCCGCTGAGGCATGAACGAGAGACTCGGCATTCCTCCAGCTGACACATGATTGCTGTTAAATATAATCGTGGGAGATATTGTATATCTTTAATAAATGGAATCCTAATACAAGGGATATATGATGAGTTCGATAGCACTATTTCTTTCAGCTTTGCTAGGTGGGCAGCGCTATTTCTTTAGCGAAATTTACGCCTACGCATGCTTGATTCCATTTTTGTTGGCTATCTCTAATTGGCGTGGACATAAACCTCGAAACACCTATTTGGTGCTTTCTGTTTTTTTGACAATTGATATCACTGCTGGGGTATACGCTGGGACTCCAAGTGTCGTGAGATATACGATTTACATCGCTGCAATAGTGGCTTTATTGGCAGGGTTTAAATTTAATTTGCGTGCATTAGTAATGGCCAGCATATTGTTTTGCTTTTGGATGACGATGTCTGTAATTAACTATGAGGTATTCAGTTGGGAGCAGCTTTATAGAGATTTACAAATATTCTTAATTTTTTTTATCGTGCTGGTGCGTGCGGAAAGCTCGATAGTTAGGCATGAAGTTGATTTTGATCTAGTCAAAAAATTTATTCTAGTAACCCTAATATCAGAGTTGATAAATGTAATTTTTTTCCATGACTTGGCAAATGGATATCTTAGTCTCAACTCCACAAAGTCCTTTGTATGTGCCGCCATGTTGATTGTGCTTTCAAAGAAAAGTCTGGGAGAGTTGCTGATGATTTCCGTACTCACTTCAATAGTTGTGATTGCATACGGGCAGAGGATGATAATCCTGGTATTGCTTTTTGCGGTAGGGATGTATCTTTTACTTAATATGTATAACTCAAAGAAAATTCTTTCCTTGGTAGTAGGGTTTTTTGTACCTGTAGCTCTAGTGATTTTGTTCTTTTTTATACCTTACATTAATAGCGCATCTGAGATGAGCGGTAATAGAAGCATTCATTTGGTGCAAGCGGTAGCGAAGGGTTTATCTTGGGATCTGATTAGATCTGTTGACCAAGTAAGGTTTGATGAGCATGCCCTATTTTTCTCGCAAAAAATATTTCCAATATTGTTTGGCGGCGGACTTGGTGTCGGGGTATACGACATAGATAATGTATTTCGCTACGTTCAGTATGATCAATTTGGTTTCAGCAAAACTGAACTTGAAAGTGGTCTGTTTTTCGGTTTGCACGATTACTGGACTGCAGTGGGTCTGCGTTTTGGTCTTTTGGCTGCTATTCTCCCATGCCTTGTTCTAATAAAAGGATTTGGCAACAGAAACTCTTCTTTGGTGACCCATTCGTTGATCTTATTTGTATTATTAATATGTTCGTCTTACAGTATTGCTGGATTGATTATGATTGCAATGATTGCTCTTTCTTACAGGCAGAATTTTATCCAGGTTAAATATGCAAAATAAAACTCATGAGTTTCAAATGCTACTGTTCGGCGTTGCTTTGGTATCAGTAGCTTCTCTTTTAACAAATGTCGGCTTGGCTAATGTATTTGGCTCCTCTAAATTTGGAGAGTACTCGTATGTATTGTTGCTAGGTATGATAATTGGCCAGATTATTGTGTTTGGATCTGATCAATATGCCGTAAAGTTCCATTTTGATCATGCTCGTAGCGATGTTGCTTCGAAGATATTTGTGTTTAGAATTATTAATTTTTTGATTGTCTCTATTGCTGTAATGACATGGTCTCTTGTGGAGAATAACCATGTTATACCCTATGCATTGATAGTTGCTTCTCAAGTTCTGGGTATACCGTACTCCTATGAAATATCGGGGAAGAATGTTAGGTGTGCAGTGATAAATGTCGTTGAAAAATTTCTTTATCATGCCGCTATTTGGGTGGGAATATTTTTTTTTGAAGATAGTAGCTTTATCTTCGTTTTTGGAGTGCTTTTATTTTGGACTATCGTTTCGCTAGTATATCAGTTTATCGATAGGTCAATAAGGTTAACATCTATGTCAATGCCAGATAGGTCGATGTTTACTTTCGGATTCTGGCTACTCATATTTGGCTTGACTAAGCAAATGTATGGGACAGGGACGCGGTTATTCGTCGAGCATAATTTGGGTTTCAGTGCTCTTGCTGTATACTCCTTAGTTTGGCAGGTTGTGCCTTTAGTAAGCACTTTTCTTGAACAAGGAGTGAAGTCATGGAGGGTAAAAATCACCTCTTCTATAGTGTTGTTGGATATTGTAACTTTGAAAAACTCAATAAAGCAGATGACTATATCTATGATTATACCGGTCTTGTTGGGGGCGATCGTTATGAATCTTCTAGGTAGAGAAGTTATTAGCTATATACTGCCGCCCGAATATGAGCCTATGACGCTTTTACTACCGTGGCTCGGTTTATACGTAGTTATTGTAGCTTTGGACGTTGTGGTTTCAGTCATTTGGATTGCCATTGGTAAGATTAAAATTTTTAATTTCTTGTATTTTGGCTTGAGCGTTGCGTGCTTCTGTTTGCTATATTATTTTGGAAGTGATTTTGAGATGGAGGAATATCTTTTTACTGTAGTAATATTTCATGGAGCAGCAGTGCTGGCTTCTGCTTGCATCACTACTAGGCTGCTAATTATAATCGTTAAGGAGAGTGTATGATATTTGTGGATATGATGTCACCAGTGGGGCATGTACGTATTAATAGTTTCTATTTAAATTCGCTTTGGCAAGAAGGTGATGTCTTGATGATAGGGCGTCAACTCTCTAAAAAATTTGATGGGTTTAATAAGGTGATAATAAAAGATAATTCCTCAAGTAAGTTTAATAGGATTTTTATTGCTTTCCAAGTTATTTGTCAACTTATATGTAAGCCAGGCCATAAAGTCTGTTTCCTATCTTATGATTTAGCTCTGATGCCCATCGTGATGTTGATTTTAAGAGTTGTCAATTGCCAGGTTTTCGCATTTGAGCATAATACTGTGCCTGAAACAAATCTAAAAAAAGTTTTTCAAAGGGCGTCTGGTAAAGATCTATTGCATATTACTTACGCGAAACATATTTCTCTTGTTTTTGATGGCCTTGGGCTTTCATCCTGTGTTGTAGATCATCCCGCTCTTACCCCTGAAAGAGCATCTACTTGGCCAGAAGTTAGGTACATTGAGTCAATTAAAGTAAAATTCGATAAAGTGATTTATAGTCCAAGCGGAAGTGTGCTTTGGGATGACATACAACAAATGGCAACAAAACATCCTGAACATTTATTTGTTTTCAAGGGTGAACCGTTAACAGATGAAACAAATATAGTCTCTTTCCGCCTCATTGAAGGTTATCTCGAAATGCTGTTGCTCTGCGACGCGGTTTATATTCCGTTTGATTGGAGGACAAAAGTGAGCGGCCCATTTTATGAGGCCATGGCTTTGGGTAAGGTTGTTGTGTTGAAAGATAATGAATTTGGTCGCTTCTGTAAAAGTAGATTTCCTAACAACGTTGAGTATTGCGTAGCTAAAATCAATTCTAATGTTATGTCTAAAGTGGATGTCTTAGATTATAATAATCAGGTAGTCAGTAATTTAATAAAGATATTTGATGTGTTAGTTAAATAAAACTGATTTTGTTTGACTATTGCCAAGTATAAGGAGTTTGGTTATGTTTGTACCGGTTGTTATGGCTGGTGGTAGTGGGGCGCGTTTATGGCCATTATCACGACAGCACTCTCCGAAGCAATTTCTTCCACTGACGGATTCTAATGAGTCCATGATGCAAACTACTCTTAATCGGTTGACGGGTTTAGAGTGTAGTATGCCATTGTTGATTTGTAATGAGGATCATAGATTTTTGGCTGCTGAGCAATTACGCCAGCTGGATATGAACGAAGCGCACATTTTTTTGGAGCCATTTTCACGCAACACCGCGCCGGCGCTCACGCTTGCCGCATTGCATGCAGTGGCTTCTATGAGCGACCCTATACTTCTGGTATTGGCCGCTGATCATGTGATTTCAAATGTTCAAGCATTTCACATGAGTATTAAATCAGCATTAAATCTTGCTGAGCAAGGCTTTTTGGTTACTTTCGGTATTGCTCCCAGTCATGCCGAAACTGGTTACGGATATATTGAAAAAGGGGAGAGCGTTAGGGAGGGTTTTCATGTCAAACGGTTTGTCGAAAAGCCTGACTCAGAGACTGCTAAAACATATGTAGACAGCGGACTTTACTTTTGGAATAGTGGCATGTTTATGTTTCGTGCCAGTCGCTATCTCGATGAAATTAGGAAGTTTTCTCCAGATATATTCCAATCTTGTCAAAAAGCGATGAATGGAGCGACAAAGGATTTTCACTTCACAAGAGTTGATTCTAAAAGTTTTGAAGAATGTCCTGCGGACTCTGTAGATTATGCAGTTATGGAGAACACTGATCTAGCCGTCATGGTTCCTCTTGATGCAGGCTGGAGTGATGTGGGCTCTTGGGAGGCTTTGTGGGCGATTTCGGAAAAAGATACCCAGGGTAATGTAAATCACGGAGACGTAGTTTCTATTGATACCAAAAATTGCTTCATTCACTCTGATGGCAGATTATTGGCTACATTGGGTGTTGATAACTTGGTAATAGTGGAGACCAAAGATGCTGTGCTAATAGTAAGTAAAGATCAGGCGCAAAATGTTAAAGATATTGTTGAGAAGATCAAGTCTTTGAAAAGGAGCGAGCATTTAAGTCAGCGCGTTGTCTATAGGCCATGGGGTAATTATGATTCAATTGACAAGGGGGAGCGATACCAAGTTAAGCGTATCGTAGTTAAACCAGGTGGAAAGTTATCTTTACAAATGCATCACCATCGGGCGGAGCATTGGATAGTTGTCAGTGGAACTGCCAAGGTTACTAATGGAAAGGAAACTTATTTAGTGGCAGAGAATCAGTCCACATTCATTCCTATTGGTCAAGTCCATTCATTAGAAAACCCAGGGATTATTCCTTTGGAGTTGATAGAGGTTCAATCAGGTGCATATCTTGGAGAGGATGATATCATTAGGTTTCAAGATAGTTATGGCCGAATTTGAGTATATCAAATGAAGATACTTTTGATTTGTCCCACTAGTCTGTTATTTATGCCGTATGTAAAAAACTATTTGGCAATTCTTGATGAGAAAAATGCGAATTACGATGTATTGATCTGGGATCGCTTCAGTTTGCATAATGAAGCGGGCGCGGAAATTTACAGAGATGGGAAAACTGGTCATGTCAGAGGCTTTCTTGACTATCGCAACTTTGCTAGCTTTGCAAAGAAGAAATTGGACTCGGGTAGCTATGACAAGGTGATTTTATTCGGTATTCAGTTAGCATTTTTTTTGGGAAGAAAGCTAGTATTGGACTTCAAGAACAGATTTATTTTGGATATAAGAGATAGGCACCCATTAATTAATTTTTTGAATGTCCAGAGGATTTTGGATCGTGCAAGTTTTACGACTATATCCTCTGAAGGGTATTTGTCATGGCTTCCATATAAGAATAAAAAAATTCAAATTGATCACAATATTTCTGAGAGTAAGCTTCTAGACGAAGCGCGAATAGATGTCGGATTCAATGAAGATGGGTCTTATACTGTTTCTTGCATTGGCGCTTTGCGGGATTACTCTGCAAATATATGTCTTGTCAATATGCTTGCCAAGAGCCAATCCTTCAGCTTGGTTTTTCATGGAGAGGGCTTAATAAATAATAGGCTTGAGAACTATGTTAAAAGTAAAGGATTCCGCAATGTAAGTATCTCGGGAAGATACCAGCCCGAAGATGAAGGTGGACTGTATAATGATTGTGATTTCGTTAACCTGGTAAGATTTGCCGACGGGGTTAATAATAAAACTGCGATCCCTAATCGATTATATAATTCTGCGTATTATGGCAAACCCGCAATATGCTTTCAGGGAACTTACCTCTCGGAATTAGTGTCTGAGTTTAATTTAGGCATAGTCCTTGATTTAAAGGATGACGCGCCTGATAAAATAAATAGTTATATTAATTCTTTTTCCATTGAGAGATATAACTCTGGAAGAAATCTATTTTTAGATCGCGTGCGCACTGATAAAACAGCTTTCAAAAAAGCACTAGATAATTTTGTTGATCTATAAAAGGAAATTTACCTTGTTTACGAATAAAACTCTTCTAATAACCGGTGGTACCGGTTCTTTTGGTAATGCTGTTCTCATGCGCTTTCTCGACACCGACATTTCGGAAATTCGGATCTTCAGTCGCGATGAAAAAAAGCAAGATGATATGCGAAAACACTTTGTTAGCCCCAAGCTCAAATTCTATATAGGCGATGTCCGGGATTATCAAAGTGTACTGAACGCTTCTCGAGGAGTGGATTACATTTTCCATGCTGCCGCCCTGAAGCAAGTACCATCTTGCGAGTTTCACCCCATGGAGGCTGTCAAGACCAACGTGCTCGGGACCGAGAATGTGTTGGAAGCGGCCATCCAAAATGAAGTCAAGCGAGTGGTTTGCCTGAGTACTGACAAGGCGGTGTATCCGATCAACGCCATGGGTATTTCAAAGGCGATGATGGAAAAGGTCATGGTGGCCAAGTCTCGAAATGTTGATGACGATAAGACCGTGATCTGTGGTACGCGTTATGGCAATGTCATGGCTTCTCGTGGTTCAGTAATTCCGCTATTCATTGAACAGGCTCGAGCGGGCAAGGCGTTGACGCTGACTGACCCGAACATGACCCGATTCATGATGACATTAGGCGATGCAGTAGATCTGGTGCTGTACGCCTTTGAGCATGGAAAGAATGGTGATCTGTTCGTACAAAAGGCTCCGGCTGCTACGGTGGAAACTTTAGCGCATGCACTCATTGGCCTAATCGGTAAGCCTGAACATCCGATTCAGGTGATTGGAACTCGTCATGGCGAGAAACTCTATGAGGCCTTGCTCAGCCGAGAAGAAATGGCCTGTGCCGAGGATATGGGTGACTACTTTCGCGTTCCCCCAGATTTGCGTGATCTCAACTATGCAAAATATGTCGAGCAGGGCGAAACCAAGATATCCCACACAGAGGATTACAATTCTCACAATACCGAGCGTTTAGATGTGGCTGGTATGCAGCGCCTACTCCTCAAGCTAGATTTTATGTGTGCTATTCAGCGTGGCGAGCACGTAACACCTGAGGAGTAAAGAATGAAGGTTCTTATTACGGGAGCTAATGGTTTTGTCGGTCAGAATCTCATTACGCATCTAAGCGAGCGTGATGATATTGTGGTGCTGCGTTTTACTCGCGACGACTCACTGGCTAATTTGCCAAATTTGGTTAATCAGGCGGAGTACATTTTCCATCTGGCCGGCATCAACCGACCTCAAGATCCGAAAGATTTTCAGATTGGCAATATCGGTCTAACCCAGGCGCTGTGCGAAGCTATCAAGACTAGCGGTCGGAAAATACCAGTGCTATATACGTCCTCCCGCCAAGCTGAGTTGGATAATCCTTATGGCTGCAGCAAGCGAGGCGCAGAAAACGCGCTACTAGAACTTAATGCTGGACATGGCTCCCCGGTACATCTGTTTCGCTTGGCTAATGTCTTCGGTAAGTGGGCTCGGGCAAACTATAATTCGGCGGTGGCGACTTTCTGCCATAACATCGCCCGTGATTTACCGGTCCAGATCAACGACCCTGATGCGCACATCAACCTCGTCTACATCGACGATGTAATCAGCCATTTTATTGCGGTCATGGACGGAAAATTGACTGTCGGGCCTTTCGTCAATGTTGAGCCGAGTTACAGCATTTCGGTTGGTGGGCTGGCTGATCAGCTGTATGCATTCCGCGACAGCCGCAAATCGATTATCACCGAGCCGGTCGGCGCAGGGTTGGTCAGGGCACTGTATTCCACCTATCTGAGCTATTTACCCCCCGAGCGATTCACTTACGAAATCCCTAAATACGAAGATCCACGCGGTATGTTTGTGGAAATGCTGAAAACTAAAGAATCCGGGCAATTTTCTTTTTTCACATCCCATCCAGGCATCACTCGTGGTGGGCATTATCATCATTCAAAAACGGAAAAATTCCTTGTGATCAAGGGCAAGGCGTGCTTCCGTTTTCGGCATGTCATTTCCGGTGAGTTCTATGAGTTATTCACCACGGGCGAGCAGCCTGAAATCGTCGAGACCGTGCCTGGCTGGACGCATGACATTACTAACATGGGCGACGATGAGATGATCGTGATACTTTGGGCTAATGAGATTTTTGACCGAGAACACCCAGATACTTATGCTCGGCCGGTCGGCACCGAAGCCTAAGCCGTGAAAAGGAACTGTAATGAAAAAGCTTAAGGTTGTAACGGTAGTGGGTACTCGCCCAGAAATCATTCGCTTGTCGCGCGTGATAGCGAAGTTGGATGAACATTGTGAGCATGTGCTGGTGCATACTGGCCAAAATTACGATTATGAGCTAAACGAAATATTTTTCCAGGATCTCGGCATCCGCAAGCCAGATCATTTCCTTAATGCTGCAGGCGCCAGCGGTGCGGAAACGATCGGCAATGTGATTATAGCTGTTGATCGCCTACTGGCTGAAGTGCAGCCTGAAGCGCTCCTCGTTCTAGGTGATACCAACAGCTGCATGGCCGTGATCCCGGCCAAGCGTCGCAAGATCCCAACCTTCCATATGGAAGCGGGCAATCGCTGTTTTGACATGCGCGTGCCGGAAGAAATCAATCGCCGCATCGTCGACCACACAGCCGATATCAACCTGACCTACAGCACTATTGCGCGTGACTATCTTCTGCGTGAAGGCCTGCCGCCCGACATGGTGATCAAAACTGGCAGCCCGATGTTTGAAGTTCTCAATTACTACCGCGAGGGTATAGAAGCATCCGATGTGCTAGAGCGTTTGGGCTTGCAAAGGGGTAATTTTTTTTTAGTGAGTGCTCATCGCGAAGAAAATGTAGACTCGGATAAAAACTTCCTCAAATTGGTGGATGTGCTTAACACAGTAGCTGAACGGTATGATTATCCGGTGATCGTTTCCACTCATCCACGTAC
Organism: Pseudomonas sp. ANT_H4; assembly: GCF_008369295.1. Lineage (GTDB taxonomy): Bacteria > Pseudomonadota > Gammaproteobacteria > Pseudomonadales > Pseudomonadaceae > Aquipseudomonas. The sequence goes on from NZ_VOBG01000006.1 coordinate 293,340, forward strand.
GCAGAAGCGGGTGGATGCCATGAGGGTAATGTTCCACGCCAATGTGCGCCTGCTCAAACCGTTAGGGTTTAAGGACTACAACAAACTGCAACTCACGGCCAAGACTGTTTTGTCTGACAGCGGTACCATCAACGAAGAGTCGTCGATACTCAATTTCTCGGCGCTGAACATCCGAGAAGCGCACGAGCGCCCTGAAGGCATGGAGGAAGCTGCGGTAATGATGGTGGGGCTTGAGGTTGAACGGGTCCTGCAAGGACTGCAAATACTGGAAAGCCAGACGCCTGGAATAGAGCGGCAATTACGGCTTGTTGGTGACTACAGCATGCCTAATGTGGCGGAAAAGGTGGTTCGCCTTGTCCATAGCTATCGTGATTATGTAATGCGGACTGTTTGGAAAAATTATTGAAATGCGTCTATTATTTATAAGCCAACTTTTTGATCCTGAGTACTCAATTAAAGGTCTTGCATACTTAAAAGAACTACAAGCTCAGGGTATGCAGATTGATGTAATAACAACATTTCCAAATTACCCCACAGGTAAAATTTTTCCAGGTTATAAAGTCAGACCATGGGCAGTGGAGCAACATGGTGGCGTACGGATTATACGCGTCTGGTCATTTATTTCCCATTCGAAGTCAAAGCTAGCGAGGGCGCTGTCGTACGCTTCATTTATGATAAGTTCGTCAATCGCGGCGTTATCTGTTGCTAGACCGACTATAATCTATGCGTATCATCCTCAGTTGACAACCGGGATTGTTGCATCTCTTGTAAAACTATTCAAAAAAGTCCCCTTCATAACTGACGTTCAAGATCTATGGCCAGATGCTTTGGCTGCGACTGGTTTACAAAAAGAGGGTTTTATATACAGGGTTCTAGGTAAGGTCTGTAATAAAGTATATTCTAATGCTGACCATATCGTCGTTCTTTCGGATGGATATAAAAAGGCTTTAGTCGAAAGAGGAGTTTCAGAGGAAAAAATAACGGTAATTTTTAATTGGCATGCGAGTGAAGGTTTAGACGTGCATCAACATAGTACGGAACGGCAAGCGAGGGGGGGCGAGTTTTGCTATGCTGGAAATATTGGGGCGGCGCAGTCATTATCAGCAGTGATTGATGCGTTTTCCCGTTTTTCTGAAGCGTCTGTAAGTCTAAGGTTAATTGGTGAAGGGGTTGAAAAAGAAAAGCTTGAGTCCTATGCGGTCGAAATTGGGGCCAAGAATGTTTTTTTTTCCGGTTATATACAGGCTGCAAAAGTTGGAATTGAGTTAGCGCGTGCAGACGTTTTGGTCGTTCATCTTAGAGATGATCCTTTATTCAAAATTACTATTCCGTCGAAAACACAAGCTTATTTAAATTCAGGAAAGCCTATATTGATGGCTGTAGGTGGTGAGGCAAATCAGATAATTTTAAATGCTGAGGCTGGTGTTTGTGCGTCACCTGAAAATGCGGATGAAATTGCTCACGCCATTCAAGAGTTGATCTCTCTTCGAGAGCAATGGCCTGTAATGGGCTTGGCTGGCAAAAGTTTTTATCAAGAAAAAATGTCTCGCGCCATCGGTGTGAAGAAGACACTTTCTATTTTGAATCGACTACAAGCGCGCACTCAATGAGATTGAGAAAAGCAGAATACCGTGATCTAGATTCTATTTCAGATGTTCATATTAAGTCCTTTCCCGGTTTTTTTCTGACGCTGCTGGGGAAGAGATTTCTTAAAGAAATGTATGCAGGATTCCTAAAATTTAAAAGTGGTGTCTGTATAGTTCTTTTAAGTGAGCAGGGTGATGTCATTGGGTTTGCTGCCGGGGCGACGACGCCCGAAATATTTTTTCCTAAATTGAGAAGAAAGAGGGCGTTGTACTTTGCCATTTTTGCTCTACCAGCATTATTGCGAAATTCCGAGCTAGTAATCAAGAAGTTGTGGGCTGCAGTCTTTTATCGTGGTGATAGACCTGATAGTCTACAAGGGGGGGCTTTACTAAGTAGTATCGGTATTGATCCATTATTTAAGGGGCAATCGTTAGGCAAAAAACTGTTAGATGTATTTGAAGATGAGGCATATGCTGCGGGGTCTCCCTTTGTTTACCTAACTACAGATCAGCATGGTAACGATTCAGTAATTGGGTTTTACAAAAAAAATGGCTATGATATTGAGTCATTTTTTACTCAGCCTGGAGGGCGAAAAATGTTGCGTTTTATGAAGATCATAAAGGCAAGTTAAAATTCTGGAGGTAAGTTAATGACAGACAATGTTTTTTTACCATTTGCGTTGCCGGAGATTGGTGAGGAAGAAATCACTGAAGTAGTAGACACACTTCGCTCTGGATGGGTAACAACTGGCCCCAAGACCCGTCAATTTGAAATAGACTTTTCAGTATTGATTGGGGGCTCCGTAGAAAGTATTGCAGTGAATTCTGCGACGGCCGGCCTTCACTTGGCTTTAGAGGCTATAGGTGTAGGGCCTGGCGATGAAGTTATTTTGCCTACATACACCTTTACTGCAACTGCAGAAGTTGTCCGTTATCTTGGGGCGCAGCCAATCATGGTTGATGTGCTGGAGGATACCTTTAATATTTCACCTTCTGCAATTGAAGCTGCTATCACCAGCCGAACCAAGGCTATCATGCCAGTTCATTTTGCTGGTTTAAGCTGTGATATGGATTCAATTCTTTCTATAGCGAAGAAATATGGCTTGAAAGTTGTAGAGGATGCCGCTCATGCTTTGCCTACAACATGGAAAGGGCAAAATATTGGTTCGCTAAAATCTGACATTACAGTTTTTAGCTTCTATGCAAATAAAACCATGACCACAGGTGAAGGTGGCATGCTTGTCACTAGTGATCCCGAGTTGGCAAAGCGTTGCTGTATTATGCGCTTGCATGGGATCAGTCGTGATTCGTTTGATCGTTATGTATCAAAAACTCCGGCATGGTTTTACGAAGTAATCGCTCCAGGCTTCAAGTACAATATGAGTGATCTTGCTGCTGCGATTGGAATTCACCAACTTCGTCGTTTGCCTAGTTTTCAAGAAAAACGGGAAAAAATGGCACGGATCTACAACTCTGAACTTCAAGGGTTACCAATTATATTGCCGCAAAGCGCGCCTATTGGAGATGTACACGCGAGGCATCTATACCCGATTCGCTTGCTCCCAGAGGCTGGAGTCACACGTGATGAATTTATCGTAAAGATGTCTGAGTTAGGGGTCGGCTGCTCAGTGCATTTCATTCCTTTACACTTACAGCCATATTGGCGAGAGAGCTGTAATTTACAGGTTGAAGACTATCCAGTAGCACAGCGTCTTTACGAACAAGAATGTTCTATACCGCTTTACACGAAAATGTCTGAGCAAGATCAGAATCGTGTTATCGATGCTATCCACAAGGTGCTGAAAAATGCTTAAGCGCTTTTTCGATCTATTTTTATCAATTTTTGGGCTGTTGGTATTAGCCCCTTTTTTCATGTGTTTAGCCTTCTGGATAAAGCTTGATTCACCTGGCCCGGTTTTTTTTAGACAGGTCAGGCTCGGACGTTACGGGATACCCTTTCGTATTCACAAGTTTAGGACTATGAATATTAATTCGGAGCAGGAGGGGCGTTTAACTATTGGCAGTGATGGTCGTATAACCCGCTCAGGCCATTTTTTACGGAAATATAAGCTGGATGAGCTTCCCCAGTTAATTGATGTTTTTTTGGGAAGAATGAGCCTGGTAGGGCCGCGACCGGAAGTTCAAGAATTTATAGACATGTATTCGAAAGAGATTCGCGAAAGAGTTCTTTCTGTTCGGCCTGGAATTACTGATCGAGCGTCAATTGAAATGATAGATGAAAACCAATTATTGGCTGGCTATAGTGATCCTCGGAAAGCATACATTGATATTATTTTGCCCGTAAAACAGAAGTATTATCTCGCTTACATTGATGAACAAGGTTTTCTTATAGACTTGAAAATTATTTTGGCTACCTTTTCTAAGCTCTTACGACGATAGATTGTATGTAAGCGATCCACCGTGTACACATTCAATACTGTCAGTTGAAGCCTGATGCTGTGTAAGCGCCTCATGAATCCCACATACCAAACGATGGGATTAATGGTTACCGTGGCATCTCTGGCGAGCAGTTCCACGGCAGCAAGGCTTCGAAGTCTTCTACCGAAGTAGCTTGCGGCAGGCGCTCAAGTACGTGGCGCAGCCACGTATAGGGCTCTTGGCCGTTGGCTTTGGCAGTTTCGATCGTATGCGATCCATAGTAAGCGATCCACCGTGCCCACATTCAAATCCGCTAATTGAAGCCTGAAGCTGTGCTCCCGATCTCTTTCAGGAGCCAGCAACTATGATGCGTCCCGACGCCAAAGTTGAAAAAGTGTACCTCTACCCTAAACCCGTGGACTTTCGAAAATCTATCGACGGCCTGTCTGCCCTTGTCGAGTTGGATATCAAGGTCGCGGTGTTCGATCCCGTGCTTTTCGTTTTCCTGAATCGCCACCGTAATCGAGTGAAAATCCTCTATTGGGGTGTGTCACGAACGCTGGCGTAAGCCAGCGATGCTGTATCAAAGTAAGCGACCCATAAACCACACCTGGCAAAAAACCGATGTGTGCTTTTAGCGCGAGATAATTGGGGAACAGTTCCACGGCAGCAAGGCTTCGAAGTCCTCTACCGAAGTAGCTTGCGGTAGGCGTTCAAGTACGTGGCGCAGCCACGTATAGGGCTCCTGGCCGTTGGCTTTGGCAGTTTCGACCAGGCTATAGATCTGCGCACTGGCAGTGGCACCCTTGGGCGTGTCGCTGAACATCCAGTTTTTACGTAAGCGATCCACCGTACCCACATTCAAATCCGTCAGTTGAAGCCTGAAGCTGTGCTCCCGATCTCTTTCAGGAGCCAGCAACTATGATGCGTCCCGACGCCAAAGTTGAAAAAGTGTATCTCTACCCTAAACCCGTGGACTTTCGAAAATCTATCGACGGCCTGTCTGCCCTCGTCGAATTGGATATCAAGGTCGCGGTGTTCGATCCCGTGCTTTTCGTTTTCCTGAATCGCCACCGTAATCGAGTGAAAATCCTCTATTGGGAGCGCAACGGCTTTTGCCTTTGGCTCAAGCGCCTGGAGTCCGAGCGCTTCAAAACATCGCCTGATCTCACCGACGAAGCCATTGTGCTAACGGTTCAAGAATTGAATTGGCTGCTGGATGGTTTTGACCTCTGGAGGAACCGTCCGCATCAAGTTTTAACCCCTCGATTCGTCGCCTGATCGGATATAATCCGGGCATGAATTTGATGCCCGAAGACCTCCCTGATGATCCGGTTCTGCTCAAGCAAATGCTTGTGCAGATGCTCAGTGAGCGTCAGTTGGACAAGGGCCAGATTGTTGATCTGAAAGAACAGATCAAGTTGCTGCGTGACCGTTTATTTGGCCGCAAATCCGAGCAGACGGTCGAAGCTGACACACCGCAATTGGCGCTGTTCAACGAAGCCGAAAGCGTTGCCGTGCAGGAAGAAGGCATTGCCGAAGACGAAGAAGTTGTTGCCCCGACCCAACGCCGTGGCAAACGCAAACCGCTGTCCGCCGATCTGCCGCGCATTGAAGTCATCCACGAACTGCCCGAGCACGAACTGACCTGCGCGTGTGGCTGCCGCAAACACAGCATCGGCGAAGAAACCAGTGAACAGCTGGAAATCGTGCCGATGCAGATCCGCGTGATCAAACACATCCGCAAGGTCTACGCGTGCCGTGGTTGTGAAACGGCGCCGGTCACCGCCGACAAACCGGCTCAGTTGATCGAAAAGAGCATGGCCAGCCCCCCCCGGTGTCAGGCTAGTTGTCGCCTCAGTTGATCTATCAAAACGATAAATCGGGGGCGTCAAAGAGAGTTGTCATGTCGAGCTATTCACCCGAGCGTAAAGCGGCCCTTATCAACAAGTTACTGCCTCCTCAAAACATGTCCGTGGCCAAGTTGTCGCGTCAGGAAGGCATCGCCCCAGCCACGCTGTATGCTTGGCGCTCCAAGCTCAAAGCAGGAGGCGCGGTGGTGCCCGGAAATAAAAACAGTGCCGATAACTGGTCGGGCGAAGCCAAGTTCGCAGCGGTGTTGCATACAGCCACGCTGAGCGAAATCGAGCTCAGCGAATACTGTCGCAGCAAGGGGCTGTATCCCGAACAAATAGCCGCTTGGCGTCAAGCCTGCATCACCGGCCAGTTGTCCGCTCAGGCGCAACGCCAAGCTGAGCGAGAGCAGGCGCGGGCTGACAAAAAGCGCATTGTCGAGCTGGAGCGCGACCTACGGCGCAAGGACAAAGCGCTGGCAGAAACTGCCGCGATCCTGGTGTTGCGAAAAAAGATGAATGCCTTCTGGGGAAGCGACAACGAGGACGTCTGACCTCGCTGCCAGAACGGCTACAACTCGTTGAGCGTTTTAACCATGCCGTGGCTTCTGGTGCGCGTAAAGCGATTGCCAGTGCAGAGATTGGCCTGTCGCTGCGCAGCCTGCAACGCTGGGCATTGACGCCGGTGATGCAGGCCGATGTGCGTACCACTACGCTGCGCCCGCGACCACGCAATGCCCTGAGTGAGCAGGAGCGCTGCGCTATTTTAGAGGTCTGCAACAGCCTGACATTCGTAAGCGATCCACCGTGCCCACATTCAAATCCGTCAGTTGAAGCCTGAAGCTGTGCTCCCGATCTCTTTCAGGAGCCTGCAACCATGATGCGTCCCGACGCCAAAGTTGAAAAAGTGTACCTCTA
>NZ_VOBG01000007.1 GCF_008369295.1 Pseudomonas sp. ANT_H4
GTAAGCGCTTCGACTTCAAATGCCCAATCGAAGTTATGGGCGAGGTGATGCAGAAGGCCATGGCTATGCGGCATGATGCTCCAGCTTCAATTCAATGACCGTGTTGCACTCAGCTCCTGCAACCGCCCTGAATGAATTGATAATTCGCATTTCAATTTTTCGACCAACCTCTGAGGACGTCGGCCCTACGCCACGCTTTCTGACGCTGTCACGGCGTTACCTACACGACTTGTCAGCCCTGCCCGACAAGCAAAAACACTGATAAACATTCGTTAAAAAACTTGCCACCCCATCTATTCCGGGCCTCTCAGAGGCCAGGAATACCTCTGCGCAGTGCAAAAGTTCCAACATTTAAATGCTGACAGTCCCGCCAAATAGTTTTTTAGGCAAATCGCCATCTTCTCTGAACTATTCAAAAAAGCCTCAGGTCACAACCAGTAAGCCATCACTTGGAACAGCCGTTTGAAAGGTGTTCTGAGCTTTACCGCCAGACCACACGCGCTGCCCACCGAAGATGGATTTGATGTTTTTCAGGAGGTATCCAATGGAGTTGAAGACCATGAAGACCAGCATTGCCAAATCCTCGTTTAACCACCTGCGCGGGCTCAAGTTGGCCACGCTGGCAATCGGTACCAGCTTCGTACTGGCCGGTTGCGCCGGCAACCCGCCAACCGAGCAGTACGCCGTGACCCAATCGGCGGTGAACAGCGCAGTCAGCGCTGGCGCTACCGAGTTCGCAGCAGTGGAAATGAGGTCCGCCCAGGACAAGCTCAAGCAAGCCGAAATTGCCATGCACGACAAGAAGTATGACGAAGCTCGTCGCCTGGCCGAACAAGCCGAATGGGACGCTCGCGTAGCAGAGCGCAAAGCCCAGGCTGCCAAGGCTGACCAGGCGGTGAAGGACTCCCAGAAGGCTGTTCAGGAGCTGCGTAACGAAGGTATGCGCCCCGCTGCTACTCAGCAGCAGTAAGCCAGCACCCGTGATCGCATTGCACCCGAAATCGAATTGAAAGGACGACACCACTATGCGTAAACAATTGATGATCCCTGCCCTGCTGGCGATGAGCGTTGCTCTGGCGGCTTGCTCCACCCCGCCGAACGCGAACCTGGAAAATGCACGGACCAACTACTCGGCCCTGCAATCCAACCCGCAAGCGACCAAAATCGCCGCCCTTGAAACCAAGGACGCCAGCGAATGGCTGGACAAGGCTGACAAAGCCTACCGCGACAAGGAAGACGAAAAGAAAGTCGATCAACTGGCCTACCTGACCAACCAGCGCGTTGAAGTGGCCAAGGACACCATCGCCCTGCGCGAATCCGAAGCCAAGCTGAAAGGCGCCGGCGACGAACGTGCCCGCGCCCTGCTGGAGGCCCGTGATGCGCAGATCAAGCAGCTGCAAAACAGCTTGAACGCCAAGCAGACCGAACGTGGCACCCTGGTGACCTTCGGTGACGTGCTGTTCGCCACCAACAAGGCCGACCTGAAATCCAGCGGTCTGGTAAACATCAACAAACTGGCGCAGTTCCTCCAGGAAAACCCGGATCGCCAGGTAATCGTTGAAGGCTACACCGACAGCACCGGTGCCGATGCCTACAACCAGAGCCTGTCCGAGCGCCGTGCCACTTCGGTCCAGGTTGCACTGATCAAGATGGGCGTTGACCCGCGCCGCATCGTGACCACGGGTTACGGCAAGGAATACCCGGTTGCCGATAACGGCAGCGTTTCGGGCCGCGCCATGAACCGCCGTGTTGAAGTAACCATCTCCAACGACAACCAGCCGGTCAAACCACGTTCATCGGTTCAATAACCGATCGACTGTCGCTGGACTAAAAAGCCCCCTTCAATGCAAGGGGGCTTCCTTTTGCCTATCCGAAGCTGATATTCCGACCACTGTCATTACCTGGCATCATGGCCTGCATACCCTGCTGGCCGTGCATCATCCGCTTCATTTTTTCCAATATGTCGGCTTGATCACCGCCTACGGCGCCGCCGCCCTGGCTACCACCGCCGCCTTGAGCGCCGCCCGCACCACCCAGCATTTTCATGAGTATTTCGAGCAACTTCTGCTGATCCATTCCCCCTGGCTGGCCAACCTGCTGTCCGCCACCCATCCCTTGCATGCCTGCGCCCGCCATGCTCCCAATGCCACCAATTCCCATACCCATATCCGCACTCCAACATTAACTATTCGTAAGTTATCTATCAGCGGCGCTGACAATCCGTTCAGTGGTTTCTTATGGGAAATGGTTCCAGGCGCTGGCTTTTTCTGAAAGTGGATGTCATGCGCGGGCAGAGAAAACTCATCTGGGTAGGCGCAGTGAATGCTCAGGCGGAGGGTTGGGGGGTGGGGGGTACAAGCGGTTAGCCGAGTGTTCGATTTCGTAGGAGCGTCCCGTGGGCAGGAGCACAACACGCTCCTGCCCACGTGCAACCGCTTTTACTGCTGCAACTGCGGCGTTTCCTGGCCAATGCAGCGCACAGCCTGCTTTTTACTGTTCACCAATACACCGCTGAGGCCTTTCTGTTCCGTATCGAACATCACCAGCACGCCGTCAACGCACTGGGCCACCTGGGCAGCCGGCGTCAGAGAGATCTTGTAATCCTCGCCTGGAACAGTCTTGAGCATGGTGAAGTCACTGAGCAGCAAGGCATCCTCGGGTTTGGCAAAGTGCAGGTAGCCGTAATACCACAGGCAGCCAACGGTACCGATGATAGTGCCGATACCGGTGAGAATCAGGGGGATTGCGTTGCGTTCTTCGCTCATTGCGGGCTCTCTGATGATTCATCTTTTGGATTCGGGGCGGGCCGGTAATTGGGGATTTCCCCCAGGCGGCGCAAGCCATCGAAATGCTGCGGGTCGTCAAGATAGCGCAGCATCACGGTTTGCCAGGTCTTGTCGGCGAAGGTCTGCACATGACCTCCACGGGTCAGTTGCAGCACCCTCGGCGGGGGGGCAGCTTGATACAGACGGATGCCGTTGGAAAGGGGCACGATCGGATCATCCATACTGTGGAACAGCAGTTTCGGCACACCGGTCAGTTGCGCCATGGCGTTGATTGCACTGTCGGCATCCGGCACCAGCCAGGACAATGGTACCTGGAACGGCCATGTTAACCAGGACGTGCTCAGGGCGAATTGCCCTACATCACGATAACTGGCCGGAACGCCATCCAACACCAGGGCCTTGAGCTGGCGCTGACGCTCAGGATGCTCCACCAGGTAATGCACCGCCAGCGCGCCGCCCAAGCTCTGGCCGAGAATGATCAGCGGTTGGCCCTGGGTTTCTGGCGCCTTGTCGATCCAGCTGAAAGCTGCGTCCAGGTCCTGGTAAATCGCCGGCAGCGAGGGTTTGCCTTCGGACAAGCCGTAGCCGCGATAGTCCAGCAGCAGCACTTGATAGCCCTGCTCCGGCAACCACCAACTGCCACCCAGGTGCCAGGCCAGGTTGCCGCCGTTTCCGTGCAGGTGCAGCACCGTGCCCTTGAGCGGCACACCGGCCTTGGCTGGCAACCACCAAGCGTGCAGCTTGACGCCGTCGGCGGTGGTGAGGGTGATGTCGCGGTATTGCAGGTGAGCTTTTTCCGGGGTGAACGGCAGGCCCGGCTCTGGGTAAAACAGCAGGGAGCTGCAGCCGTTCAGGGTCAGTAGCAGGCAAAGAATACCGAAGACTCTCATCCGTTGAAGCCTCTGTAGTGAGCGGGCATGTCGGATCGCCGCAGGCGATCAGAGGATATTGGAGTAATCCGCTTCGATCCGGTCCAGGCTCAAGTGGTTGAGGAAGTTGGAGAAGCACATCCACGCCGCCAACGCGTTCATGTCGCGAAACTGCTCCGGTAGATACTTGGGCGGCACCACCAGGCCTTCATCCACCAATTGGCGCAAGGTACGCATGTCTTCCAGGGTGGTCTTGCCGCAAAACAGCAGCGGCACTTGCTCCAGCTTGCCTTTACGCACAGCCAACTGAATGTAGTTGTAAACCATGATAAAGCCCTTGAGGTAGGACAAATCCTTGGTAAACGGCAGACCCGTAGGCGTCGATCCACGGAAAACCCGGCTGGCATTGCCGTAGCTTTCGGCCATTTCAAAGCCCTGTTCACGGAAGAACTCGTAGACCTGCAAGAAGTCAGCGCCCTCTTCCACCATATGAATGGCGCGGGTGCGGTTAGTCAGTTTGCGCAGGCGGCTGGGGTAGGAGGCAAAGGTGATGATCTCCATCAGAATCGCCAGGCCTTCCTGGGTCACGGTAGACGAGGGCGGGCCCTTGGACAGGAACGTGCAGATCGGCTGATTCTGGCCATTGAGGGTAGTGCCGACATGCACCAGCCCTTCATGGACTTCCAGGGCACGCACGTCGCGCTCGTTGAACATCGCATCGGCGCGGATCTTGATGTAGTCGGCACCTGCCGCCGCATCGGCGACGATGCCGTCGGATTCAAATACGCGGATGGTTTCTTGCGCCTCGCCAAACACCTTGTTCAGGCGGCTTTGTAGCAGGCTGACGGCGTCCTTGGCGGTCAAGGTCTTGGCTTCGTCCTTGAGATCACCACGGCCATCAATGTTATTCAGGTAATCGGAGAGCATCAGGCCGAGGTCGGCCAGGGTCGGGTCACCGGCATGGAACGCATCGGAGGCGGCGCCATACAGCTCCTGGGAAATCAGGCCGAAATCTTCGGTGCCACGGGCTTCGAGCATGCGCACCACCATGCGGTATTCCTTGCACATGCGCCGCATGATCTGCCCAACCGGATTGAACTGGCCGAGCTGGCGGGTGATGTCGCGCTCGATGTTCTGGAACTCCAGTTTCACCGCACTGGAATCGAACGACAGCGGCCGGCTCAGGTAATAGTCGCGGTCTACGGCCGGCATTTCCTTGCCTTTGCCCTTGAGGAACCCCTTGCGGATGTTGTCATCCCACTTTACGGCGTCGAGGACGCGAATCGGTGTTTGCGCCAGCACAATGCGATCAGACAAGGTGCGTATCGTCTGCTGGTAATCGTCCACCCGGTGCTTCCTCTCTAAACGTTATTTGCCTGCACGCTGATAGCGTACGGCTTCGACGAACACGTCGGCATTGGCCGGATCATCCAGGTAGGCAAACACCTGGCTCATGGGACTGTCGATCAGTACACCATCACCCTCCACGGTTTCTACCGCAGCACCGCTCAAGGCTTTCTGCCCGATAGCCTGGTTGATCTGCTCAAGGTCGAGGTTGTAGACCACCAGTTCGTGCTTTTCATCGAACTCAAACCCCGCCAGGATGAAGTGCCCGCCAAACTTGTCGGGCAATGACGCCGACAGGTACCAGCGGTTGCCATGAAGGGACACGCTGAACAGGTATTCATCACGCGCCCCTGGCTTGGCTTTAGGGTAGCTCACAGCTGTATAGCGATTTTCGCCAGCGCGGCTGATTTGCAGATTGAGCGGCTCACCCCAGGCGTTCTTGCTCGTCCACTTGCCAAGCAAGGCATCAGGCGCCGCCTCGCTGGCCGGCAGGGGGTCCTTGAAGGTCACCAGGCAACCGCTGAGCAACAGGAACGACACGGCGATCACGACCACACGCCAGGCTTTCATTGAGTACTCCTACAAGGGTTATACCGAAGCCAACACCAGATGCATGTAACGCTTGAGTATCTCAAGCATCTCGTCGCTGGTCAGAGGCTCTAATCCGCCCAGCAGGCCCTGATACTCCATCCGACCGATAATCGCCGTCAACACTTTGGCATCCTGTTGCGGCTCGCGAGAGCCCAACACCTGAAAAAACTGGCAAGTGCCCTGCAACAGGATTTGCTGGTGAGAGCGTACCAGTTCGGCCAGGCGCGGGTTCAGCAGCGCTTCCTGGCGAAATGCCTGCTCGGCCATCAAGTGCTCGCGACGGGTCAGCAACTGGCGATGGACATAATCGGCAGTCAGCCGCGCAATATCATCGGCCAACTGCGAACGGGACTGCGCACTGCCATCACCGTAGGCAACCATTTCCCGCAGCAGGCCTTCGTTGCGCACCCACAGCTTGCCCATGAACGCCGCGCTGCGCTCCACGTACTGGGCGAAGGTGTCGGTGAGCAGGTCATCGATGTCCTTGAAGTAATAGGTGGTGGCCGACAACGGCACACCCGCCTCTGCCGCCACAGCCCGGTGACGCACGGCGCGGACACCATCACGCACAACGATGCGCATGGCCGCATCGAGAATATCTTGCCGGCGCTGCTCGCTGCCCTGTCGGCTGGCCTTGCGGCCCTGGTACTGAACACTTTCAGCCACGGCAGCGGCGATGCCGGCGGCGCCTTCTTGAGCCATTACGCGGTTCACCACACACATCCTCGATACAGGTTAAAAGCCTGGCGCTTGTGCAGGCCCCATAAAAAAGCCGCCTTATAAAAGGCGGCTTCAGATTTCGCTACGGTTATGCTTCTGGCCGCATGTGCGGGAACAGGATCACGTCGCGGATCGACGGTGAGTTGGTCAACAACATCACCAACCGGTCGATGCCGATGCCTTCACCGGCGGTCGGCGGCATGCCGTACTCCAGGGCACGCACAAAGTCGGCGTCGTAGTGCATGGCTTCGTCGTCGCCGGCGTCCTTGTCGGCCACCTGGGCCATGAAACGCTCGGCCTGGTCCTCAGCATCGTTGAGCTCGGAGTAGGCGTTGGCGATTTCGCGGCCGCCGATGAACAACTCGAAACGGTCGGTGACGTTCGGGTTGTCATCATTACGACGGGCCAGCGGCGAGACTTCGAACGGGTACTCGGTAATGAAGTGCGGCTGTTCCAGCTTGTGCTCCACCAACTCTTCGAAAATCATCACCAGCAGCTTGCCCAGGCCTTCGAAGCCCAGCACCTTGGCGCCGGCTTTCTTAGCGATGGCACGGGCCTTGTCGATGTCGGTCAGGTCGGCTTCGGTCAGCTCAGGGTTGTACTTGAGGATCGAATCAAACACCGACAGGCGCACAAACGGTTCGCCGAAGTGGAACACCTTGTCGCCGTACGGCACGTCGGTGCTGCCCAGGACCAACTGCGCCAATTCGCGGAACAGCTCTTCGGTCAGGTCCATGTTGTCTTCGTAGTCGGCGTAGGCCTGGTAGAACTCCAACATGGTGAATTCAGGGTTGTGACGAGTCGAAACGCCTTCGTTACGGAAGTTGCGGTTGATCTCAAACACTTTTTCAAACCCGCCAACAACGAGCCGCTTGAGGTACAGCTCAGGCGCGATGCGCAGGAACATTCCCATGTCCAGCGCGTTGTGGTGCGTTTCAAAAGGCTTGGCTGCGGCACCACCGGGGATGGTTTGCAGCATCGGCGTTTCCACTTCGAGGAAGTCACGCTGCATCAGAAAAGCACGTGTGTGGGCAATCACTTGCGAACGCACGCGGAACGTATGGCGCACATCTTCGTTAACGATCAGGTCAACGTAACGCTGGCGGTAGCGCTGCTCGGTGTCGGACAGACCGTGGTGCTTGTCTGGCAGTGGGCGCAGGGATTTGGTCAGCAGGCGCACGCTGGTCATTTCAACGTACAGGTCGCCCTTGCCGGAACGGGCCAGGGTGCCTTCGGCTGCGATGATGTCGCCCAGGTCCCAGGTTTTCACCGCGGCCAGGGTTTCTTCGGACAGGGTCTTACGGTTGACGTAGACCTGAATCCGCCCAGACATGTCCTGGATTACCATGAACGAGCCACGGTTGAGCATGATGCGACCTGCCACCTTGACCGGGATAGCAGCCTCTGCCAGCTCTTCCTTGGTCTTGTCCGCGTACTGTTTCTGCAAGTTTTCGCAGTAGGCGTCGCGACGGAAGTCGTTGGGGAAGGCATTGCCCTTGGCGCGCTCAGCAGCAAGCTTTTCCTTGCGCAGGGCGATCAGGGAGTTTTCTTCCTGTTGCAGGGCTTGCGGGTCGAGTTGTTGGTCGCTCATGTCTTTTGAAATTCCATCACAGGTTCGTTGTCCCCAGCCTTCGGCTGGGGATCGCCGGCAAACCGGCTCCTACAGTGCCTTACAGGCCTTGTTTCAGACTGGCTACCAGGTACTCGTCGATGTCGCCGTCGAGGACTTTATCGCAGTCACTGCGTTCGATGTTGGTGCGCAGGTCCTTGATTCGCGACGCGTCAAGCACGTAGGAGCGAATCTGATGACCCCAGCCGATGTCGGACTTGGTGTCTTCCAGGGCCTGGGAGGCGGCGTTGCGCTTCTGCACTTCCTGCTCATACAAACGGGCCCGCAACATTTTCATCGCGGTGTCTTTGTTCGCATGCTGGGAACGTTCGTTCTGGCAGCAGACCACGGTGTTACTCGGTACGTGGGTGATACGTACGGCCGAGTCAGTGGTGTTTACGTGCTGACCACCGGCACCCGAGGAACGGTAGGTATCGATGCGCAGGTCCGACGGGTTGATGTCGATTTCGATGTTGTCATCGATTTCCGGCGACACAAACACGGCCGAGAACGAGGTGTGGCGACGGTTGCCGGAGTCGAATGGACTCTTGCGTACCAGGCGGTGTACGCCGATCTCGGTACGCAACCAACCAAAGGCGTATTCACCCTTGATATGGATGGTCGCGCCCTTGATCCCGGCAACTTCACCGGCAGACAGTTCCATGATGGTCGCGTCGAAACCGCGTTTGTCAGCCCAGCGCAGGTACATGCGCAGCAGGATGTTGGCCCAGTCCTGGGCCTCGGTACCACCGGAACCGGCCTGGATATCCAGGTAGGCGTTGTTGGCATCCATCTCACCGCTGAACATCCGGCGAAATTCGAGTTTTTCCAGGGACTCGCGCAGGCGCTCGACTTCAGCGGCGACGTCATCGACGGCAGCCTGGTCTTCTTCCTCGGCGGACATCAGCAGCAGGTCCTTGGCATCGGCCAGGCCTGAGTGCATCTCGTCAAGGGTGTCTACGATCTGCGCCAGCAGGGAGCGCTCGCGCCCCAGTTCCTGGGCATAGGCAGGGTTGTTCCAGACACTAGGATCTTCAAGCTCGCGATTGACTTCAGTCAGACGCTCATGCTTTTGATCGTAGTCAAAGATACCCCCGAATAGTTTCGGAGCGCTCGGACAGGTCCTTGATACTGTTAAGGATCGGGTTGATTTCCATGGCGGGCAGCACTCGTTGGCGAACTTTTGAAAGCCGAAGAGTATAACGGCAAACGCCTGAAAACGGCAGCCCGCTTGGTCGATTCTGGCTAGGGGGCGCTGCCCTCTGGCCTATTTACTCGATGCCCACCTGATTGCGCCCGTTGTGCTTGGCCAAATACAACCCCTTGTCCGCCGCCGAGATCAACTGCCGGCAATCCGTGCCCTGCACTGGCGTCATGGTCGCCAAACCAATGCTGATGGTCAGGCTCGCGCCTTCAGCCGGGGCTATATGAGGGATTTCCAGGGCTGCTACGGCTTGCCGCAGCTTTTCGGCCACCAATCGCGCACCGCCAGGTGAGGTGCCGGGCAGCACCAGGGCAAACTCTTCACCGCCGTAACGGGCCGGCAGGTCCGAGGGGCGGCTGCTGGAGTCGCGAATGGTCGCGGCCACCTTGCGCAGGGCTTCGTCACCTTCCAGGTGGCCGAAGCTATCGTTGTAGGACTTGAAGAAGTCCACGTCGATCATCAGCAGCGACAACTGAGTCTGGTCGCGCATGGCGCGGCGCCATTCCAGCTCCAGGTACTCGTCGAAGTGCCGACGGTTCGACAGCCCGGTCAAACCGTCGGAGTTCATCAGCCGTTGCAACACCAGGTTGGTGTCCAGCAGTTGCTGCTGGCTGACCCGCAGCGCTCGATACGCCGCGTCCCGCTGCAACAGGGTCATATAGGAGCGCGAGTGGTAGCGAATGCGGGCCACCAGTTCGATATTATCCGGCAGCTTGACCAGGTAATCATTGGCCCCGGCCGCAAACGCCGCGCTCTTGATCAGCGGGTCTTCCTTGGTCGAGAGGACGATAATCGGAATATTCTGCGTGGCCGGGTGGTTACGGTATTCACGCACCAACGTCAGGCCGTCGAGGCCCGGCATCACCAAATCCTGGAGAATGACCGTCGGTTTGATGCGGATCGCCTGGGCGATGGCCTGGTGCGGATCAGCGCAAAAGTGGAAGTCGATATTGTCTTCATGGGCCAGGCCACGCCGCACGGCTTCGCCAATCATCGCCTGGTCGTCGACCAGCAACACCATGGCGGCGTTTTCGTCGGTCTTGAAGTCGTCGAGCTGTAAATTATTCATGTGCAGTCACCTGAATTACTACCTGCAGGCCAGGACAGCGAGTGATATCGGTCATTTTGCGAATACCTCCAGCAATCGTGGCGCGATTCTGTCCAATGGGCGAATTTCAACAGCCGCGTCTATCGCTGCTGCCGCTTTGGGCATGCCATAAACCGCACAGCTTTGCTGATCCTGAGCGATGGTTAGGTAGCCTTGCTGACGCATCAATTTGAGCCCCTGGGCCCCGTCGCGCCCCATGCCGGTCAGCAATACACCGACGGCATCGCCGTTCCAGTGGCTGGCAACACTCTCGAAAAACACGTCGATGGACGGCCGGTAAATTTCGTTCACCGGCTCGGCGGTGTAGGCCAACGTGCCGTTTTTCAACAGCCGAATATGATGATTGGTACCGGCCAGCAGCACCACGCCACTTTGCGGCGGCTCGCTTTCACATGCCAGGCGCACCGGCAAGCCCGAAGCGCTGCTCAGCCATTCGGCCATGCCAGCGGCAAATACCTGGTCCACATGCTGCACCAGCACGATGGCCGCCGAAAAATCCCGTGGCAAGCCCTTGAGCAATATTTCCAGGGCAGCCGGACCGCCGGCAGACGAGCCGATGGCCACCAGGCTCTGGCGTTTTCCCATGGTCCGTTGGGGCACCGACTCGGCACGCACGCGGCTGCCGCGCTGACCGATCAGCCAGCCAATATTGAGGATCTTGCGCAGCAGCGGAGCCGCCGCGTCCTTGGCGTTGCCCACACCCAGCGCCGGGGTATCCACCACGTCCAGGGCGCCATGGCCCATGGCCTCGAAGACGCGGCTGACATTGGCCTCGCGGTCCACGGTGACGATGACAATGGCGCATGGGGTCTCGGCCATGATTTGCCGGGTCGCCTCCACGCCGTCCATCACCGGCATGATCAGGTCCATCAGGATCAAGTCCGGCGTCAATTCGGCACAGCGCTGCACCGCCTCCAGGCCGTTGCTGGCCACCCACACCACCTGATGGGCCGGCTCAAAGTTCAACGCACGGCGCAATGCCTCTACCGCCATGGGCATGTCATTGACGATAGCAATCCTCATGCCCGGGCGCCTCCGATCAGCTCCACCACCGCATCCAGCAGTGCGTCGTCATGGAAGCTGGCCTTGGCTAGATAGTAGTCAGCGCCGGCGTCCAGTCCACGGCGCCGGTCCTCTTCCCGATCCTTGTAAGAAACCACCATCACCGGCAGCGATTGCAGGCGAGTATCACGGCGCAAGAGTGTGACCAATTCAATACCGTCCATGCGAGGCATATCAATGTCAGTAATCAGCAGGTCGAAGTCTTCGGAGCGCAAGGCGTTCCAGCCATCCATACCATCAACGGCGACCGCCACGTCATACCCACGGTTAAGTAATAGCTTGCGCTGCAATTCGCGCACGGTGAGCGAATCATCCACCACCAGAATACGCTTGCGCGCCACTTCGGCAGCCTGCTGAGTGCGCCGGGCGATGCGCTCCAGTCGGCCGGTATTCAATAGTTTGTCTACCGAGCGCAGCATGTCCTCGACATCGACGATCAACACCACCGAGCCATCATCGAGCAAGGCGCCGGCAGAGATATCCTGAACCTTGCCCAGGCGATCATCCAGCGGCAATACCACCAGCGTGCGTTCGCCGATAAAACGCTCCACGGCAATACCGTACACCGCATCCCGCTCGCGGATAACCACCACCTTAAGGGTTTCCTCGTTGCTCTGACCCGGCGGGCGTTGCAGCAACTGGCTGGCGGCCACCAGGCCGACATGCCGGCCCTCGTGCCAGAAATGCTGGCGGCCTTCCAGTTGCACAATCTCGTCGGGCTCCAGGTTGCACATACGTTCGATATGGGCCAGGGGAAAGGCGTAGGCCTCTTCGCCGACTTCCACCACCAGGCTGCGCACCACCGACAAGGTCAGCGGCACTTCCAGATGGAAGCGGCTGCCCTGCCCCGCCGTCTGCTCCAGCACCACCGCGCCACGCAGTTGGCGGACCATATGCTGCACCGCATCCAGGCCGACCCCGCGCCCGGAGACTTCGGTGACCTTGTCCCGCAGGCTGAAGCCCGGCAGGAACAGGAAGGTCAGCAGCTCCTCTTCACTCAGGCGCAGGGCAGTTTCCAGCGGCGACAAATGCCGGTCGACGATAGTGCCGCGCAAGCGCTCAAGGTCAACGCCGTTGCCGTCGTCACTCAGCTCCAGCACCAGCAGACCCGCCTGGTGAGAGGCTCGCAGGCGGATCAAGCCTTCAGCCGGCTTGCCCGCCAGCAGCCGCTGCTCGGGCATTTCGATGCCGTGGTCGACGGCATTGCGTAATAAATGGGTCAACGGGGCTTCGAGCTTTTCCAGAACATCGCGGTCAACCTGGGTCTTCTCGCCTTCGACTTCCAGGCGTACTTGCTTGCCCAGACTGCGGCCCAAGTCGCGGACCATCCGCACCTGCCCGGCCAGCACATCGGCAAACGGGCGCATGCGACAGGCCAGCGCCGTGTCATAGAGCACCTGGGCGCGCTGCCCGGCATGCCAGCCGAACTCATCCAGCTCGGCGGTTTTTTCCGCCAGCAGCAACTGCGCTTCACTCAACAGACGGCGGGTGTCGGCAAGGGCTTCCTGGGCTTCCAGGCTCAGCTCGACGGCCTTGAGCTGGCCGTCAAGGTTATCCAGGGCGCGAGCACTGTTGCTCTGAATACGCTTGAGACGTTGCAGGCTGGCCAGGTAAGGCTTGAGACGCTGGGTTTCCACTAGGGATTTGCTGGACAGGTCCAGCAGGCTGTTCAAGCGCTCAGCGGTGACCCGCAGCACGCGCTCACCGCCTTCGGTCATGGGCTTGCTCTGCCGTGGTAAGTCGGTGCTGACCAGTGGTGCAGGCTCAGGTTGCGCAGGCACGGGCGGCTCAGGCAGCGGCGGCGGTGCGGGCGGTACGATCTTGGCAGACAGCTGCGACGGATCGAGCAAACGCTCCATCAGCGCGACATAAGCTTCGATGTCTGCCGGGCCGACCGTGTTGCCGGGGGTGGCAATGCGCATGAGCAAGTCCGTGCCTTGCAACAACGCATCAATATGTTCGGGCTGCAGGTACAAACGCCCTTCCTGGGCGCTGACCAAACAATCTTCCATGACATGGGCCACGCTGACGCCAGCATCCACCCCGACAATCCGTGCCGCGCCCTTGAGGGAATGGGCGGCGCGCATGCAGGCTTCGAGCTGGTCGGCCTGGGTAGGGTTGCGTTCCAGGGCCAGCAGGCCGGCGCTGAGCACTTGGGTCTGTGCGTCGGCTTCCAGGCTGAACAACTCCAGCAGCGAGGCATCGCGCATCTGGTCGGGGGTCATGTGAGACTCCGGGTCACTGCGGACAACAATTGTTCTTCGTCCAGCCAACGCAGGCTGCGACCTTTGAACTGCAACACGCCTTGGGTAAAGCGGGCGCTGGCCTGGGTACCGGAGGCCGAGGCCGCTTTCAAGATGCGCTCGTCGATGGCATGGATACCGTCCACTTCATCCACCGGCACCACCACCGGCCCGTCAAGCGCTGCGATGATCAACATGCGCGGCATGATCCGCCCGCCGCTCGGGCCGTTGCTGGTGCTGTCCAGCCCCAGCAACTCCACCAGCGACAGGCAGGCCACCAGGGCGCCGCGCACGTTGGCGACGCCGAGCAACGCCCGGGAGCGCTGGTGGGGCAAGGAATGAATCGGCTGCAACGGCGCCACTTCCACCAGGCAGCGCGTGGCGATGCCCAGCCATTCCTCGCCGAGGCGAAACATCAGCAGCGAACGGGTGACGACATCGCCGTGCGCCTCCACAGCCGCCACCGGACGATGGTCGTCCTGTTGCAAGGCATAGCGGTCCAACAACCGGGTAGCGGCGGCGGAATACACTGTACAGTTGCGGCAGTGAATGTGTTCGACCAACAACGGGCAGGATCTGTCGCCATGGATGCCTATGCGATTCCAGCAGTCGTCGATGGCCTGGGTGTCGGCCAGGGTCAAATTCAGGCCCGTGTCCAGGGAGGTAGGGCTGCTCATTGTTTACCCTCACTGTCAGCGGCTCGCTCGCTGCGCGCCGCTCGGGCCTGCAAGCGGCGGGCACCCGCCGTGTCGCCCTGGGATTGGAGCAAGGCGGCCAAATGCATCAAGGCCTGCGGGTGCTGGGGTTCTAGGTACAAGGCTTTTCGATAGTACCCCTGGGCTTCCAGGGCGCTGCCGACCACGTCGCTGAGCAGCCCCAACCAATAGAACACCTGCGCCGCCGGCGGATGGCTCTGTAGATAACGCTCACAGGCGGAACGGGCGTCAAGGCTTTTGCCTTCATTGGCCAGGGTCGCGATCTGGCTGAGCAGATCGGCTGCGTCCGACTGTACGGGTGCAGCCTTGATTGGCACCACCTGCGCAGGGGCTGAAGTGAAAGGCCGGGGCTTGACCGGAATCGGCGCTGCGCTGCGTTGGGGCACGGGTGCCGCCATCGGCACAAAAAACGGCTCCGGCGCAGGCTCAACATGGCGGCTGAAGGCAAAGGACTGCGGCACACCAATCGAGCGCATGCCCAAGCGGCCCAGCAGACTGCCTTCGGCGGGGCCGATAAACAGCACGCCGTCGACATGGGTCAGGCCTTTAAGCACCTCGAACACCTGCTTCTGGGTCGGCTGATCGAAGTAGATCAGCAGGTTGCGGCAAAACACGAAGTCATAGGTCGGTTCATTGGCCAGCAACTGCGGGTCCAGCAGGTTGCCCACTTGCAGGCGCACTTGCTCGCGCACCCGGTCGGCGATGCGATAGCCGTCATGCTCGGCGCTGAAGTGGCGCTCGCGAAAATCGAGGTCCTGGCCACGAAAGGAATTCTTGCCATACACCCCGTGCCGCGCCCGCTCTACCGACAACGGGCTGACGTCCATGCCCTGGACCTTGAACTGATGGGGCGCCAGCCCGGCATCGAGCAAGGCCATCGCGATCGAATAGGGTTCTTCGCCGGTGGAACACGGCAGGCTGAGGATGCGCAGGGCACGCATCTGCTTGATCTCGGCCAGGCGCGCGACGGCGAGCCGGGCCAGGGTGGCGAAGGATTCGGGGTAACGAAAAAACCAGGTCTCGGGGACGATCACCGCTTCGATCAGTGCCTGCTGTTCCTCGCTGCACGTCTGCAGGCGCTGCCAGTATTGATCGGCCGTCAGCCCCTGCAACACCAGGCTGCGCTGGCGCACGGCGCGTTCGATGATGGCTTCGCCCACCGAGGCGACATCCAGGCCAATGCGTTCTTTAAGGAAGTCGAAAAAGCGTTGGTCACTGCTCATCACACACCCCAGGGGTCATGTCGGGGGCGAACAGCAAGGCGCGCACCTCGGCCGTCAGCAGGTCGGCGACACCAATCCACTGCATCAAGCCTCGTTCGTCTTCGCGCACCGGCCCCAGGTAGGGTGCCTGGCGATTGTCCAGGCCGTAGGGCTGGAAGTCGGCCGGGTCGCAGCGCAGGGTGTCGGTTGCCTGTTCAAGGATCAACCCCAGCCAGCATGCATCCATCCAGGGTTCGGGCCGATAGTTGACCAGCACCAGCCGCGTGCTGGTGCGGGCCTGGGCCACTGTGCCGAAGGTCAAGGCGCTGAGGTCGATAACCGGCACCATCACCCCGCGATGGACGAAGATCCCGGCCACCCACGCGGGTGCATGGGCGATGGGCTTCAACGGCAGGCGCGGCAGTACCTCGGCCACTTCCGTGGCTTTGAGGGCATAACGCTCAGTACCGATGTAGAACACCAGGAACAATGCTTTTTTCGCTGCCGACACAGCACCGCCTTTAGCCGCCAGATCGCTCATCAGACTTTGAAACGCGACACGCCACTGCGCAGGCCGACCGCGACCTGGCTCAGCTCATCAATCGCAAAGCTGGCCTGGCGCAAGGACTCCACAGTCTGGCTGCTGGCATCGCCCAATTGCACCAGCGCATGGTTGATCTGCTCGGCGCCGGTGGCCTGGGCCTGCATGCCTTCGTTGACCATCAACACCCGCGGCGCCAAGGCCTGGACCTGATGGATGATCTGCGACAACTGCTCGCCCACCTGTTGCACTTCGGACATGCCACGGCGCACTTCTTCAGAGAATTTATCCATGCCCATCACCCCGGCCGAGACCGCCGACTGGATCTCACGGACCATCTGCTCGATGTCGTAGGTGGCCACAGCCGTCTGGTCCGCCAGGCGTCGCACTTCGGTGGCGACCACGGCAAAACCGCGGCCGTATTCGCCGGCCTTCTCGGCCTCGATGGCAGCGTTGAGCGAGAGCAGGTTGGTCTGGTCGGCGACCTTGACGATGGTCACCACCACCTGATTGATGTTGCCGGCCTTCTCGTTGAGGATCGCCAGCTTGGCGTTGACCAGGTCGGCGGCGCCCATCACCGAATGCATGGTTTCTTCCATGCGCGCCAGGCCTTGCTGGCCGGAGCCGGCGGCCACCGAGGCCTGATCGGCGGCGGTGGACACTTCGGTCATGGTGCGGACCAGGTCCTTGGAGGTCGCGGCGATCTCCCGGGACGTGGCGCCGATTTCGGTGGTGGTGGCGGCCGTTTCGGTAGCCGTGGCCTGTTGTTGCTTGGAGGTGGCGGCGATCTCTGTGACCGACGTAGTGACCTGCACCGACGAGCGCTGGGCCTGGGACACCAGGGCGGTCAGCTCGGTCATCATGTCGTTGAAACCGGTCTCCACGGCACCGAATTCGTCCTTGCGCTCCAAGTTCAGGCGCTTGCTCAGGTCGCCGGTACGCATGGTTTCGAGGATGTCAACGATGCGCTTCATCGGCGCCATGATCGCGCGCATGAGCAGCAGGCCGCAGAGGCCGGCGGCGAGGATCGCCAGGATCAGCGAGATGCCCATGCTGATTTTTGCTGCCTCCACGGAATCGTAGATGGCGTTGGTGGCGCGATCGGCCACGCCTTTGTTTTGGGTGATGATGTCATTGAGCTTCATGCGACCTTCGGTCCAGGTCGGCGTCAATTGCTCGTCGAACAGCACGCGAGCGGCCTGCAGGTCATTGCTCTGGACCTGCTCCAGCACCGCCGCCAGTATCCTGTTGTAGTTGATGTGCGCCGCATTGAAGTTATCGAACTCCATGCGATCTTCTTGGCCATTGATGGTTTTTTCGTAGCTGGCCATCTGCTGTTCAATACGGGTTTCGAACGACTTGAACTCCGCCTTGTCGGTGTCGGTAAGCGCTTTTTCTTCCCGCAACCCAATGATATCGAGGGTGTGCAAATAGCTATCAACCCAGGCACCGCGAATCATCGAGCTTAAATAGACCCCAGGGACTGCATCGTCACGGACCAACTTTTCGCTGACCTCGATCTTCAGCAACCGTGAATACGAGACCACCACCATCAACAACATGATCGCGATAATGACCGCAAAGCTCGCCAAAATCCTTTGGCGCAAGGTCCAGTTCTTCACAGTAATTCCTCGTGGGCCATTCAAATGGAGAGGAGTATAGCTGAGCAGGTGACATCATTATCAAAGGGTTGCGGGACAAGTCTCACGGAATACAAAAACACCCCGGAGCAGTAATGCAGCCGGGGTGTTTGGGATGTGGACTGTGGGGTCAGACCGTTGCTTGGCGCACCTGCTTTTCCAGCTCGGCCTTGAGACCTGGCTCCAGTTTCAGTTGGCGAGCCAATTCATCGAGGTAGGACTTTTCCATGAAATTCTCCTCATCCACCAGCATTACGCTGGCGATGTACATCTCGGCCGCCATTTCCGGGGTGCTGGCGGCACGGGCGACGTCGGCGGGGTCCAGGGGCTTGTTGAGTTCGGCGTGCAGCCAGTGTTGCAACTCCTGGTCATTGTCCAGTTTGGTGAACTCGCCTTCGATCAGCGCCCGCTCGCGTTCGTCGACATGACCATCGGCCTTCGCCGCAGCGACCAACGCCTTGAGAATCGCCTGGCTGTGCTGTTCAACCTGGGCCGGCGGCAAGCGATCAATGGTCTGCGGCTCACCTTGTGGCGCGCTGGCCTGTTGCGCCTGCCAGTTGCCGTAGGCTTTGTAGGCAATCACACCCAACGCCGCGAGGCCGCCGTAGGTCAGGGCCTTGCCGCCAAAGTTGCGGGCTTTTTTGTTGCCCAGCAACAGGCCCATGGCCCCGGCCGCCAAGGCACCACCTCCCGCCCCACCCAGCAGGCTGCCGAGCCCGCCACCGCCGAGCAAACCGCCCAGGGCACCTTTGTCAGCACCTTTGTGCTGGCTGCCAGCCTTGTTTTTCAGCATGTCCTGGCCGGACTTGAGCAACTGATCGAGCAATCCACGGGTATTCATTCGTAGCCTCCAGACACTAGGGTTCATAGGACCAATAGGCCCCCAGCGTAAAACTAAGTGCCAAAAAGCCCCGATCTAGAGTGCTTCTAGATGTAACGCGCTCTTGCAGCTTAAAGCTTGCAGCTGCCCTTCTCTAAAACCGATATACACTCGAGCAAATCTATAAAAACACTCCACTGGTAATTCCAGCATGATGACCTTGCGTCAGATCCGTCACTTCATCGCCGTGGCCGAGACCGGCTCGATCTCCGCCGCCGCCCAAACCGCGTTCATTTCCCAGTCCACGCTGACCCTGGCAATCCAGCAACTGGAACAGGAAATCGGCGTCAACCTGTTCAACCGCCACGCCAAGGGCATGACCCTGACCCACCAGGGCCATCAGTTCCTGCGCCAGGCGCACTTGATCCTCGCCACCGTCGACAATGCCAAGCGCAGCCTGCAACAGAGTACCGACCAGGTGGCCGGGCAACTGATCATCGGGGTGACCAGCCTGGTGGCCGGCTATTATTTGGCCGATTTGCTGACCCGCTTCCAGCGCGCCTACCCCAACGTCGAGCTTCGGGTGATGGAAGATGAACGCCCGTATATCGAGCATTTGCTGGTCAGCGGCGAAATCGATGTCGGCGTGCTAATAGTCTCCAACCTCGAAGATCGTCATGCCTTGCAGACCGAAGTCCTCACGCACTCGCCCCACCGCCTGTGGCTACCAGCCCAACACCCGCTGCTGGAACACGACAGCATCAACCTCGCCGACGTGACCCGCGAGCCGCTGATTCAATTGAACGTCGACGAAATGGACCACAACGCCCAACGTATGTGGGCCGGTGCCGGGCTGCAACCCCGCGTCACCTTGCGCACCGCCTCCACCGAAGCGGTTCGAAGCCTGGTGGCAGCAGGCTTGGGCGTGTCGATCCAACCCGACATGACCTACCGGCCCTGGTCGCTTGAAGGCGACATCATTGAGGCACGGCCAATTGCCGACCTCAGCCAAACCCTCGACGTCGGCCTGGCCTGGCGCCGGGGCACGGCCCGCCCGGCGTTGGTGGACCCGTTCCTCACCGTAGCCCGTGAACAACCTCACCCGCGCAAGCCATCTATTTAATCGAATGCTGCTTTCAGTATTTAGTATTTGTTGACCTCGCGCCTGACCTCTAGTCTCTGCTCATCCATAAGAGAAGGTCAGGCGCCTTGCAAGAGACCGCCCATGACCACACAAGAAAAGAGATCGCGAAAAATGTCTGGCGCGCCCACACCGCTGCTCACCGCGTTGCTGATCGACGGCGAACTGGTCCCAGGCCAGGGTTTCGTCGAACCGATCGTCAACCCGGCCACCGGTGAAATCCTCACCCATATCGCCGAAGCCAGCACCGAGCAGGTCGAATCCGCCATCCTCGCCGCCCACCGCGCTTTTGCCGGCTGGTCGCGAACCACGCCACAGCAGCGTTCGAACATTCTTCTGGGCATCGCCGATGCCATCGAAAAACAAGCTGACTATCTGGCCCGCCTGGAATCGTTGAACTGCGGAAAGCCGTTGCACCTGGCGCGCCAGGACGATTTGAGCGCCACCGTCGATGTGTTCCGCTTCTTCGCTGGCGCCGTGCGTTGCCAGACCGGGCAACTGAGCGGCGAATACCTGCCGGGCTACACCAGCATGGTGCGCCGCGACCCTATCGGGGTCGTCGCTTCGATTGCGCCGTGGAACTACCCGCTGATGATGGCCGCCTGGAAAATCGCCCCGGCCCTGGCCGCCGGCAATACCCTGGTATTCAAGCCATCGGAACACACGCCGCTGTCGATCCTCGCCCTGGCGCCCGCGCTGAACCAATTGCTACCGCGTGGGGTGATCAACATTCTGTGTGGCGGCGGTGAAGGTGTTGGCAGTCATCTGGTCAGCCACCCAAAAGTGCGCATGGTGTCGCTGACCGGCGATATCGTCACCGGGCAAAAAATTCTGCAAGCCGCGTCCAAGACACTGAAACGCACCCACCTGGAACTGGGTGGCAAGGCGCCAGTGATCGTCTGCAACGACGCCGACCTGGCGGCCGTGGTCGAGGGCGTACGCGCCTACGGTTATTACAACGCCGGCCAGGACTGCACCGCTGCGTGCCGCATTTATGCCCAGGCGGGAATTCACGACAAGCTGGTGGCCGATCTCGGCGCGGCAGTCAGCAGCCTGCGCTTTGCCGGCAAGCGCGACGCCGACAACGAACTCGGCCCGCTGATCAGCACCCGCCAGCGCGACCGTGTGGCCAGCTTCGTCGAGCGCGCCCTCGGCCAACCCCATATCGAACGCGTGACCGGCGCGGCCGTGCATTCCGGCGCTGGCTTCTATTACCAGCCGACCTTACTGGCTGGCTGTAAGCAGAACGATGAAATCGTCCAGCGCGAAGTGTTCGGCCCAGTAGTCACCGTGACCCGCTTCGACGAACTGGAGCAGGCGGTGGATTGGGCCAACGACTCGGAATACGGACTGGCTTCATCGGTGTGGACGCAGAACCTGGACAAGGCCATGCAAGTGGCGGCGCGGCTGCAGTACGGCTGCACCTGGATCAACAGCCATTTCATGCTGGTCAGCGAAATGCCCCACGGCGGCTTGAAGCGCTCGGGGTATGGCAAAGACCTGTCCAGTGATTCGCTACAGGACTACAGCGTGGTGCGCCATATCATGGCGCGCCATGGCCAGCATCTTTAAAACAACAACATAAGCTCACGCATCACCTGCTGCAAAAACTGCCCCGACCATAATTAAAGAAGAGGGAATCCCCATGTCTGCGCACAAGACCGCACTGCTCAGTGCCCTGACCACCGCGCTGCTGGCCAGCGTCAGTATCCAGGCCGCCGAACCGCTCAAGGCGGTCGGGGCCGGTGAAGGCCAGTTAGATATCGTCGCTTGGCCCGGCTACATCGAGCGTGGCGAAAGTGACAAGAACTACGACTGGGTCACCGGTTTCGAGAAGGAAACCGGCTGCAAGGTCAACGTCAAGACCGCCGCCACCTCCGATGAGATGGTCAGCCTGATGGCCAAGGGTGGCTACGACCTGGTCACAGCCTCGGGCGATGCCTCGTTGCGACTGATCGGCGGCAAGCGTGTGCAGCCGATCAACACCTCGCTGATCCCCAACTGGAAGAACATCGACCCGCGCCTCAAAGATGCGCCGTGGTACGTGGTTGGCCAGCAAACCTACGGCACCCCGTACCAGTGGGGCCCGAACGTGTTGATGTACAACACCAACGTGTTCAAGACCGCACCTACCAGCTGGAACGTGCTGTTCGAGGCGCAGAACCTGCCGGACGGCAAGCCGAACAAAGGTCGCGTGCAGGCCTATGACGGCCCGATCTACATCGCCGACGCGGCGCTGTACCTCAAGAGCACCCAGCCGGAACTGGGCATCCAGAGCCCGTATGAGCTGACCGAAACCCAGTACAAGGCCGCGCTCGATCTGTTGCGTGCTCAGCAACCGTTGATCCACCGCTACTGGCACGACACCACCGTGCAAATGAGTGACTTCAAGAACGAAGGCGTGGTGGCGTCCAGCGCCTGGCCGTATCAGGTCAACGGCCTGATCAACGAGAAGCAGCCGATTGCCTCGACCATCCCTCAGGAAGGCGCAACCGGCTGGGCCGATACCACCATGTTGCACTCCGAAGCCAAACACCCGAACTGTGCCTACAAGTGGATGGACTGGTCGCTGCAGCCAAAAGTCCAGGGTGATGTCGCGGCGTGGTTCGGCTCCTTGCCAGCGGTACCGGCTGCCTGCCAGGGCAGTGAACTACTCGGCGCCGAGGGTTGCAAGACCAACGGTTTCGACCAGTTCGAGAAGATCGCCTTCTGGAAAACCCCGCAGGCTGAAGGCGGCAAGTTCGTGCCGTACAGCCGCTGGACCCAGGATTACATTGCGATCATGGGCGGTCGCTAAACGCTCGTTGTGGCAAGAAGCATTGTGTGGCGAGCGGGCTTGCCCGCGCTGGACGGCGAAGCCGTCCCAATAAGACAGCCGCGGTTTTTCTGAAAGACCGTGTTGGCTGATCTCAGGGCTGCTACGCAGCCCAACGCGGGCAAGCCCGCTCGCCACATAAGCCTGACTATCACAGATAAACATCGATTCAGTTTTTTCAGAAGTCCAGGCCGGGCCGCTGCGACGATCTACGCCTTTTTGGAGCACCGCACCATGACGCTTGCAGTCCAATTCACCCACGTTTCCCGTCAGTTCGGCGAAGTGAAAGCCGTTGACCGGGTTTCCATCGATATCCAGGACGGCGAGTTCTTTTCCATGCTCGGCCCTTCCGGCTCGGGCAAGACCACCTGCCTGCGCCTGATTGCCGGTTTCGAGCAGCCAAGCGCCGGCTCCATCCGCATTCACGGTAAAGAAGCCGCCGGGTTGCCGCCCTATCAGCGGGACGTCAACACCGTGTTTCAGGATTACGCGCTGTTCCCCCACATGAACGTGCGGGACAACGTCGCCTACGGCCTGAAAGTCAAAGGCGTGGGCAAGACCGAACGCCTCAATCGCGCCGAAGAAACGCTGGCCATGGTTGCCCTCGGCGGTTATGGCGAGCGAAAACCGGTGCAACTGTCCGGTGGCCAACGCCAGCGGGTAGCCCTGGCTCGCGCCTTGGTCAATCGCCCTCGCGTGCTGCTGCTCGATGAGCCCTTGGGTGCCCTCGACCTGAAGCTGCGCGAGCAAATGCAAAGCGAGCTGAAAAAGCTGCAACGCCAGCTCGGCATCACCTTCATCTTCGTCACCCACGACCAGACTGAAGCGCTGTCGATGTCTGATCGGGTTGCGGTCTTCAACAAGGGCCGCATCGAACAGGTCGACACCCCGCGCAACCTGTACATGAAACCGGCCACCACCTTCGTCGCCGAATTCGTCGGCACCTCCAACGTGATTCGTGGCGACCTGGCGCAGCGCTTGAGCGGCAGCCCGCAGCCGTTCTCGATCCGCCCGGAACATGTGCGTTTCGCCGAAGGCCCGCTAGGCAATGGCGAAGTGGAAGTCAGCGGCGTGCTGCATGACATCCAGTACCAGGGCAGCGCCACCCGCTATGAATTGAAACTGGAAAACGGCCAGGCGCTGAACATCAGCCAGGCCAACAACCAGTGGCTGGACATCAGCGTCGGCCACCAGACCGGCCAGCCGATCACCGCCCGCTGGGCGCGGGAAGCCATGACCCCGCTGACCGACTTCGCAGGCGAGGTGTGACATGAGCCTGGCCCTGACTCAATCGCCGATGCGCAGGTTTTCCAACCTGCTGTACAGCAAGCCCAACCTGTACCTGTCGCTGCTGCTGATACCGCCGCTGATCTGGTTCGGTGCGATCTACCTGGGTTCGTTGCTGACTTTGCTGTGGCAAGGGTTCTACACCTTCGACGACTTCACCATGGCGGTGACGCCGGACCTGACCCTGGCCAACTTCGCCGCGCTGTTCCAGCCGTCGAACTTCGACATCATCCTGCGCACCTTGAGCATGGCGATTGTGGTGTCTATCGCCAGCGCTATCGTCGCGTTCCCCATCGCCTACTACATGGCGCGCTACACCACGGGCAAGACCAAAGCGTTTTTCTACATTGCGGTGATGATGCCGATGTGGGCCAGCTACATCGTCAAGGCTTATGCCTGGACTCTGCTGCTGGCCAAGGGGGGCGTGGCACAGTGGTTCGTCCTGCACCTGGGACTGGAGCCGGTGCTGCAGTTCATCATGGGGATTCCCGGTGTCGGCGGCAGCACCTTGTCCACCTCGCATCTGGGGCGGTTCATGGTGTTTGTCTACATCTGGCTGCCGTTCATGATCCTGCCAATCCAGGCGTCCCTGGAACGCTTGCCGCCGTCGTTGCTGCAAGCTTCGGCGGACCTGGGCGCCAAGCCGCGCCAGACCTTCATGCAGGTGATTCTGCCGCTGTCGGTGCCAGGAATTGCTGCCGGTTCCATCTTTACCTTTTCGCTAACCCTGGGCGACTTCATCGTGCCGCAACTGGTAGGCCCGCCGGGCTACTTCGTCGGCGGCATGGTCTACGCCCAGCAAGGCGCCATCGGCAATATGCCCATGGCGGCGGCGTTCACCCTGGTGCCCATCGTATTGATCGCGGTTTACCTGTCTATCGTCAAACGCCTGGGGGCCTTCGATGCACTCTGAAAAAGCTTCGTGGAGTCTAAAAGTTGCGGCTTGGGGCGGATTGGTCTTTCTGCACTTCCCTATCCTGATCATCTTCCTCTACGCCTTCAACACCGAAGAAGCGGCGTTCAGCTTTCCGCCCCAGGGCTTCACCCTGAAGTGGTTCAGCGTCGCCTTCTCAAGGCCCGACGTGCTGGAAGCGATCAAGTTGTCCCTGCAAATCGCCGCCATCGCCACGCTGATTGCGATGGTGCTCGGCACCCTGGCCTCGGCCGCGCTGTATCGCCGGGAGTTCTTCGGCAAGCAAGGCATCTCGCTGATGCTGATCCTGCCGATTGCCCTGCCGGGGATCATCACCGGTATTGCGTTGCTGGCGACCTTCAAGACGCTGGGGATTGAGCCGGGGATGTTCACCATCATCGTCGGCCACGCAACCTTCTGTGTGGTGATCGTCTACAACAACGTTATCGCCCGTTTGCGCCGCACCTCCCACAGCCTGATCGAAGCGTCGATGGATTTAGGCGCTGACGGCTGGCAGACCTTTCGCTACATCATCATGCCCAACCTCGGTTCGGCGTTGCTGGCCGGCGGCATGTTGGCGTTCGCCTTGTCGTTCGACGAAATCATCGTCACCACCTTCACCGCCGGCCACGAGCGCACCTTGCCGCTGTGGCTGCTCAACCAATTGAGCCGACCACGAGATGTGCCGGTGACCAACGTGGTGGCGATGCTGGTGATGATCGTGACGATGTTTCCGATTCTCGGTGCCTATTACCTGACCCGCGGCGGTGAAAGCGTGGCCGGTAGCGGCGGTAAATAATTGTTTGAAGAGGACACTCATATGCAAACCAAACTGCTGATCAACGGCCATCTGGTCGAAGGTGAAGGCCCGGCGCAGCCGGTGTTCAACCCGGCGCTGGGCCGTGTGCTGGTGGAGATCAAGGAAGCCAGTGAAGCGCAGGTCGACGCTGCGGTGCGTGCCGCCGATGCCGCCTTTGAAGGCTGGTCGCAGACGCCGCCCAAAGACCGCTCCTTGCTGTTGCTGAAACTGGCCGATGCTATCGAAGCCCATGGCGAAGAACTGGCCAAGCTTGAGTCGGACAACTGCGGCAAACCCTACAGCGCTGCGCTGAACGACGAGATCCCGGCGGTTGCCGATGTGTTCCGCTTCTTCGCTGGCGCCAGCCGCTGCATGAGCGGTTCGGCGGGCGGTGAATATCTGCCTGGTCACACCTCGATGATCCGCCGCGACCCGGTGGGCGTCATCGCCTCCATCGCGCCGTGGAACTACCCACTGATGATGGTCGCCTGGAAAATTGCCCCGGCCCTGGCCGCAGGTAATACCGTGGTACTCAAGCCGTCGGAACAAACCCCACTGACCGCCCTGCGCCTGGTGGAACTGGCTGCTGAAATTTTCCCGGCCGGTGTGCTCAACCTGGTGTTTGGCCGTGGGCCGAGTGTCGGTAGCCCATTGGTGAATCATCCGAAAGTGCGCATGGTTTCGCTGACCGGCTCCATCGCCACAGGTGCCAATATCATTTCCAGCACCGCCGACAGCGTTAAACGCATGCACATGGAGCTGGGCGGCAAGGCACCGGTGATCATCTTCAATGATGCCGATATCGATGCGGCTGTGGAGGGCATTCGTACCTTCGGTTTCTACAACGCCGGGCAGGATTGCACCGCCGCGTGCCGGATTTACGCGCAAGCGGATATCTACGATGCCTTCGTCGAGAAGCTGGGCGCGGCCGTCGCCAGCATCAAATATGGTTTGCAGGATGATCCGGACACCGAACTGGGTCCGCTGATCACCGCGCAACACCGTGACCGCGTGGCCGGTTTTGTCGAGCGTGCGATGGCGCAATCCCACATTCGGTTGATCACCGGCGGCAAGGCGGTGGAAGGCAATGGCTTCTTCTTTGAGCCTACGGTGCTCGCAGATGCTCAGCAGGACGATGAGATCGTGCGGCGCGAGGTGTTCGGGCCGGTGGTGTCGGTGACCAAGTTCACCGATGAGGCACAGGTTTTGGCCTGGGCCAACGACTCGGATTACGGCCTGGCATCCTCAGTGTGGACCGCCGATGTCGGTCGTGCGCATCGTTTGGCAGCACGCTTGCAGTACGGCTGCACCTGGGTAAACACCCACTTCATGCTGGTCAGCGAAATGCCTCACGGCGGTCAGAAACTGTCCGGCTATGGCAAGGACATGTCCATGTACGGGCTGGAGGACTACACCACGGTTCGCCATGTGATGTTCAAGCACTGACCTCGTTCCTACAGTAAAAGCACCTCATAACAATAAATACTTTCAGGACCCCTCATGGACATTACCCGCCGCGACTTCCTCAACGGCGTCGCCATCACCATTGCCGCCGGCATGACGCCGCTGCAAATCCTCCAGGCCGCCCCCGATGGCCGTTACTACCCGCCGGCCCTCACGGGCCTTCGGGGCAGCCACGTCGGCTCGTTCGAAATTGCCCACCAGATGGGCTGGGAGAAAAAGGTCTTCGACACCGAAAACTACCGATCACTGAAGACTACGACCTGGTGGTGGTCGGTGGTGGCCTGAGCGGCTTGTCAGCGGCCTGGTTCTACCGCGAAAAGCATCCGAAGGCGAAGATCCTGGTCCTGGAAAACCACGATGACTTCGGCGGCCATGCCAAGCGCAACGAGTTCCAGGCCGGGGGCCGGATGATCATCGGTTATGGCGGCAGCGAGGCGTTCCAGTCGCCCAATCATCTGTACAGCCAGGAAGTGAACGGCCTGCTGAAAAAACTCGGGGTGAATATCAAGCGCTTCGAGACCGCCTTCGACCGTCAGTTCTATCCAGGGTTGGGCCTGTCACGCGGGGTGTTCTTCGATAAGGAAAACTTCGGTGAAGACAAACTGGTCACCGGCGACCCGACGCCGATGGTGGCCGACGATATCGCCCCGGATCAGTTGCATGCCCGCTCCATCAGCGACTTCATCAACGACTTCCCGCTACCCGAAGCCGACCGCCAGGCACTGATCGCCCTGCACGTCGCGCCCAAGGACTACCTGCCAGGCAAGACCACCGAGGAAAAGGCCGACTACCTGGCCGTCACCAGCTATCGCAATTTCCTGCTCAAGGACGTGGGATTGTCTGAAGGCGCGGTGAAGTACTTCCAGAGCCGTACCAATGACTTCATGGCCCTGAGCATTGATGCTGTTGCGTCGTCCGATGCCTACAACGTGGGTTTCCCCGGCTTCGGCGGGATGAACCTGGCGCCCATCAGCGAAGAAGCTGCGGCGGAAATGGAAGAGCCCTACATCTACCACTTCCCCGATGGCAACGCGTCCCTGGCACGCCTGATGGTGCGCAGCTTGATTCCGGCCGTGGCGCCGGGGCACACCATGGATGACGTGGTGCTGGCAGCGTTTGACTACGCCAAGCTTGATCAGCCCAAGGCACCGGTGCGGATACGCTTGAACAGCACCGCAGTCAGCGTGCGCAACGTTGGCGACGGCGTGCATATCGGCTACAGCCGTGGCGGCAAGCTCGCCCAGGTACGCGGCAAACGCTGCATCCTGGCCTGCTACAACATGATGATTCCGTACCTGCTGCGTGACCTCCCGGCGGAACAGGCCTACGCCCTGAGCCAGAATGTAAAGTTCCCGCTGGTGTACACCAAGGTGGTGATCCGCAACTGGCAGTCATTCCAGAAGCTCGGTGTGCATGAGATTTACGCGGCCACCCAGCCCTACAGCCGGATCAAGCTGGACTACCCGGTGAGCATGGGCGGCTACGATCACCCTCGCGATCCGACGCAGCCGATTGGTTTGCACATGGTCTACGTGCCCACCAGCCCCAACAGCGGCATGAACGCCCGCGACCAGGCCCGCGCCGGACGCGGTCGGTTGTATGGGCAGACCTTCGAAGTGCTTGAGGCGCAACTGCGCGATCAGTTGCAACGCATGCTCGGCCCAGGCGGGTTCAACCATGAGACGGACATCCTGGCGATCACGATCAATCGCTGGACCCATGGTTATGCGTACTTTTCCAACAGCCTGTTTGATGATGCCGACGAAAGCGAAAAGCTGATGAACCTGGCGCGCAAGCCCGTGGGGCATGTAAGCATCGCCAACTCGGATGCGGCGTGGAGCGCTTATGCCCATGCGGCGATTGATGAGGCGTGGCGGGCGGTAGGGGAAGTGGGCTAACCATCATTTCGGAGCGAGCAAGCTCGCTCCTACATATCTTGTTTCACATCCGACGCCATTACCTCGCTATCAATCATTTTTTATCCGCCACCGAACGGCTTAAGCTATTTGGCATCTGTTTAATGTCCGTTGCGTTTGGCCGAAGGCATGTCCGAACCGTTATTTCTGATCCAGCACGTGCCAGGAACGGCGCGGGATTGTCCACGACAGGTTGTCTCTATGCACCGCAGGAATTTGCTCAAAGCGTCCATGGCCATTGCGGCTTACACAGGTCTATCGGCCAGCGGCCTCTTGGCTGCACAGGCCTGGGCGGGTAATCGCACCGCTGATGGCGAGGCCCAGGCGTTCGACTTCGACGCGCTGAAGATCCAGGCCAAGCAACTGGCCGGCAAGCGCTACCTGGACACCAAGCAGGTGCTGCCGCCGACCCTGGCGACCATGACCCCGCAAAACTTCAATGCCATCGGCTACGACGGCAAGCATTCGTTGTGGAAAGAGGTGAACGGCCAATTGGACGTGCAGTTTTTCCATGTCGGCATGGGCTTCAAGACGCCAGTGCGCATGCATAGCGTCGACCCAAAAACCCGCCAGGCTCGCGAGGTGCATTTTCGACCGGAGCTGTTCAACTACGAAAAAACCACGGTGGACACCAAACAGCTCACAGGTGACCTGGGTTTTTCCGGGTTCAAGCTGTTCAAGGCCCCAGAACTGGATCGGCACGACGTGTTGTCTTTTCTCGGCGCCAGTTATTTCCGCGCGGTGGATGCCACTGGTCAGTACGGTCTCTCTGCCCGCGGCCTGGCAATCGACACCTACGCGAAAAAACGCGAGGAATTCCCCGATTTCACCCAGTTCTGGTTCGAGACCCCGGACAAGGACAGCACCCGTTTCGTGGTCTACGCCCTGCTGGACTCGCCGAGCGCCACGGGTGCCTACCGTTTCGACATCGACTGCCAGGCCAACCAGGTCGTCATGGCCATCGATGCCCATATCAACGCCCGCACCACCATTGAACAACTGGGCATCGCACCGATGACCAGCATGTTCAGCTGTGGCACCCATGAACGGCGGATGTGCGACACCATCCACCCGCAAATCCACGACTCAGATCGCCTGGCGATGTGGCGCGGCAACGGCGAGTGGATCTGCCGCCCGCTGAACAACCCGGCGACCTTGCAGTTCAACGCCTTCGCCGACAAAGACCCGAAAGGTTTCGGCCTGGTGCAGACCGACCATGAGTTCGCCAGCTATCAGGACACGGTCGACTGGTACAGCAAGCGTCCAAGCCTGTGGGTAGAACCGACAACCGCGTGGGGCGAAGGCTCTATCGACCTGTTGGAAATTCCTACTACCGGTGAAACCATGGACAACATCGTGGCTTTCTGGACGCCGAAAAAACCAGTGGCCGCTGGCGACTCGTTGAACTACGGCTACAAGCTGTACTGGAGCGCATTACCGCCGGTCAGCACACCGCTGGCGCAGGTCGACGCCACCCGTTCGGGCATGGGTGGTTTCACTGAAGGTTGGGCACCGGGCGAGCATTACCCGCCCGTCTGGGCACGACGTTTTGCCGTGGACTTCAAAGGGGGTGGCCTGGACCGCTTGCCAGAGGGCACGGGGATCGAGCCGGTAGTCACCTGCTCCCATGGCGAACTGAAGGACTTCAGCGTGCTGGTGCTGGATGCCATCAAGGGCTATCGAATCCTGTTCGACTGGTATCCGACCAGTGACAGTGTGGAGCCCGTGGAACTGCGACTGTTTATCCGCACCAATGACCGGACCCTGAGTGAAACCTGGTTGTACCAGTACTTCCCGCCAGCACTGGACAAGCGCAAATACACGTAACGCACGATCAATCCCGCAGGTCAGACTCATGAATAGGCTGATCCCGATGGGTCGCCCGCTGATACTGCGCCGGCCAGATGGCCTTGCGTCCGCCCAGGTCATCGTCGGCATGCAGCGGCCAGTACGGATCACGCAACAGCTCACGGGCTAGGAAGATGATGTCTGCCTGGCAGGTGCGCAGGATGTGCTCGGCTTGAGCAGGCTCGGTAATCATTCCCACGGTGCCGGTGGCCATACCGGATTCCTTGCGCACGCGCTCGGCGAAGCGGGTCTGGTAACCGGGGCCTATAGGGATTTCCGCATTGGCGGCGGTGCCGCCGGACGACACGTCAATCAGGTCGACGCCCAGGTCTTTCAGGCGCCGGGCCAGCTCCACAGTTTCGTCCGGGTTCCAGCCATCTTCAACCCAGTCGGTGGCCGACACCCGCACAAACAGCGGCAGTTCTTGCGGCCAGACCTCGCGCACCGCCTCGGTGACTTGCAGCACCAGGCGGATGCGATTTTCGAAGGAGCCGCCGTATTGATCCTGACGCTGATTGCTCAGGGGCGAGAGAAATTGATGCAACAAATAGCCATGGGCGGCATGAATTTCCACCACGCTGAAACCAGCGCTCAAGGCGCGCTTGGCGGCGGCGACAAAATCAGCAATCACGCTCTGGATTTGCTCTTCGTCCAACTGTTTCGGTACGGTGTGCTGCGGGTCAAAGGCAATCGGTGATGGCCCGATCGGAACCCAGCCGCCGTCTTCGGGCTTGACGCTGCCGTGCTTGCCGATCCACGGCCGATGGGTGCTCGCCTTGCGCCCGGCGTGGGCCAATTGAATCCCCGCCACCGAGCCTTGGGCGCTGATGAAGCGGGTGATGCGTTGCAGCGGTTCGATCTGTTCGTCGTTCCAAAGCCCCAGGTCCTGGGCGGTGATCCGACCATCGGCCGTCACGGCGGTGGCTTCGGTAAAAATCAGCCCGGCGCCACCGACGGCACGGCTGCCGAGGTGCACCAGGTGCCAGTCATTGGCCAGGCCGTCAACGGCGCTGTACTGGCACATTGGCGACACGGCAATGCGGTTGAGCAGGGTCAATTGGCGCAAAGTGTAGGGTTCTAGCAGCAGACTCATGGGGCACCTCTTTTATGCAGTGGGCAGGCTCCAGGGTTCTGTTTGAAAGGTCGACGAAAAACCCGTCCCCGGCGGGCTGAAAAAAGACAAGGTCACAAGACCAATCACACAGTACTTAGAGATTAGTCGACAACGGGGGATTGCACAGGGTTCAGCGCGGCTCGATGTGGGCAATCATCAACTGTACGGTTTCCTGGCCACGGAATTCATTGACGTCTAGTTTGTAGGCCAACTCCACCCAGCGAATGTTCGGGTTTGGCCAAATCTCGCGGTCGACGCCAAAGGCGATGCCGTCCAGTTTCACCGAGCCACATTCACTCTTGAGTACCACTTTAAGGTGCCGCTCGCCCACCACACGCTGTTCCACCAACTGGAACACACCGTGAAACAACGGCTCGGGAAAATGCTGGCCCCACGGCCCGGCGTTGCGCAGGGCGCGGGCCAGTTCCAGATGGAATTCCTCGACCGCCAGGGTGCCATCAGACAGCAGGCGCCCGGTGAGGTCTTCTTCGCGCAGCTGCCGACGTACTTCGGTGTCGAAGGCTTCGGCGAACAGCGGGAAATTGGCTTCAGGCAAGGTCAGGCCGGCCGCCATGGCGTGGCCCCCGTACTTGGCGATCAGGTTCGGGTGCTGGCTAGCCACCACCGCCAGGGCATCGCGAATATGAAAGCCCGGCACCGAACGCCCCGACCCCTTGAGCAGTCCGTCGCCGGCATCGGCAAAGGCGATGGTCGGGCGGAAGTAACGCTCTTTCATCCGCGACGCCAGAATCCCGATGACGCCCTGGTGCCACTCCGGATCGAACAGGCACAGGCCGAACGGCATGGACTCCACCGGCAAGTCCTTGAGTTGGGCCAGGGCTTCGCGCTGCATGCCCTGCTCGATGGACTTGCGGTCCTGGTTCATGCCGTCCAGTTGCGCGGCCATTTCCCGGGCAGCGGCGAAGTCGCTGGTGAGCAGGCATTCGATGCCCAGGCTCATGTCATCCAGACGGCCGGCGGCGTTGAGCCTTGGGCCAAGGATAAAACCCAGGTCGGTGGACGTGATGCGCGCGTGGTCACGCTTGGCCACTTCGAGGATCGCCTTGATCCCCGGCCGGGCGCGACCGGCGCGAATGCGTTCCAGGCCTTGATAGACCAGGATGCGGTTGTTGGCATCCAGGGGCACCACGTCGGCCACGCTGCCCAGGGCCACCAGGTCCAACAGCTCGCCGATGTTCGGCTGGGGTTTGCTCTCGTACCAGCCAAGGCTGCGCAAACGGGCACGCAAGGCCATCAGCACGTAGAAGATCACGCCAACACCGGCCAGGGCTTTGCTGGGGAACTCGCAGCCTGGCTGGTTCGGGTTGACGATGGCATCAGCCGCCGGCAGTTCGTCGCCAGGCAAGTGGTGGTCGGTAACCAGCACCTTGAGCCCCGCCGCTTTCGCCGCTGCCACGCCTTCGACACTGGAGATGCCGTTGTCCACGGTGATCAGCAACTGCGGCTCACGCTGCAGGGCCACGGCGACGATTTCCGGGGTCAGGCCATAGCCGAACTCAAAACGGTTGGGCACCAGGTAGTCGACGTGAGCGGCACCGAGCAAGCGCAGGCCAAGCATGCCCACGGTGCTGGCGGTGGCGCCGTCGGCATCGAAGTCACCGACGATCAGGATCCGCTGGCGCTGCTCCAGGGCGATCACCAGCAAATCCACTGCGGCATCGATACCCTTGAGCTGCTGATACGGGATCAACCGTGCCAGGCTTTTATCCAGCTCGGCTTCCGACTCCACCCCGCGTGCGGCGTAGAGACGGGTCAGCAGCGGTGGCAGTTCACCGAGAAATGGCAGGACGGCGGGCAGCGGGCGAGGTTCGATACGCATGGGGTGACGGGGGCTTCTCTTAAATTGTAGGAGCGAGCTTGCTCGCGATGGTCGTTAACGATGACGCGTGTTGCCTGAATAAACGCGCTGTCCTCAGGTTCATCGCGAGCAAGCTCGCTCCTACAGGAGGCCGCATAAAACCAATGCCTAGCCGCGCTCGCCAACCAGCCATTCAAGCTGGACTTCATGCTGGCCACGGTCATCGGTCACAAAGATCGTACCTTCGCTGATCATCACGTCCCACTTGATCACCCGTGGCATGTCTTTGGCCAGGGTTTCGAGAATCTCCTGGGGCACGGCAGCGATGTGCACGTTTTTCAGGTTTTTCGCCACGGGAATCACCTTGCCTTCCCAGACCCGCAGGCTGCCGTATGCCAGTAAGCTGGTGCGTTCGGTACGACGCGAGCACCAGGTCAAGCGGTCGGCATCGGGCTGGCCGACTTCGATCCAGTGCAAAACTCGATCATCCAGGCTTTTTTCCCACAGGGCTGGCTCGTCTACATCTGACAGACCACGACCAAACGACAACTGCTCGTTGTACCAAAAGGCATAGGCCAGCAACCGCACGGTCATGCGCTCTTCGGTTTCCGACGGGTGGCGGGCGATGGTCCGCTTGATGCTCTCGTACACCGAACGATCGAGGTCGGTGAGGTTGAGTTCAAATTTGTAGGTCGTGGACGGCTGGGCCATGAACGGGCTTCTAGAGACTGGGAAAGGCGGCAAGTCTAACCGATGGAGGGGGCATTCAACGAATCCTGCGCTACATCATCCTTATCCCTGCACCGCTCGCCTATGTTAAAAGGCATCACAAACACGCCCCGCGCCTGAGAGGATCCTCATGTCGTTTACCGCCAAACCGCTTGCCGGCCTGAAAGTCATCGAACTCGGCACCCTGATCGCCGGCCCTTTCGCGTCCCGCATCTGCGCCGAGTTCGGTGCCGAGGTGATCAAGGTCGAATCCCCGGATGGCGGCGACCCTCTGCGAAAATGGCGCAAGCTGTATGAAGGCACGTCCTTGTGGTGGTTCGTCCAGGCGCGCAACAAACAGTCGCTGACCCTGAACCTCAAACATCCGGACGGCCTGGCGATCCTCAAGCAATTGCTGGCAGATGCAGACATTCTGATCGAGAACTTTCGCCCTGGGGTGCTGGAAAAGCTCGGCCTTGGCTGGGAAACCTTGCACGCACTGAACCCTAAACTGGTGATGGTGCGCCTCTCGGGCTTCGGCCAGACCGGGCCGATGAAGAATCAACCGGGATTCGGCGCGGTGGGCGAATCCATGGGTGGCCTGCGCTATATCACTGGTTTCGAGGACCGTGCGCCGGTGCGAACCGGGATTTCCATCGGCGATTCGATTGCCGCCTTGTGGGCGGTGATCGGCGCGCTGATGGCTTTGCGTCATCGCGAGGTCAACGGTGGCCTGGGCCAGGTGGTGGATGTGGCGTTGTATGAAGCCATCTTCGCCATGATGGAAAGCATGATTCCGGAGTTCGACGTGTTCGGTTTTATCCGCGAGCGCACCGGCAATATCATGCCAGGGATTACGCCCTCGTCGATCCACACCAGCGCCGACGGCAAGCATGTGCAGATCGGCGCCAATGGCGATGCGATCTTCAAGCGTTTCATGCTGGTCATCGGGCGCGAGGATTTGGCCAATGACCCGCAACTTGCCAGCAACGATGGCCGTGACAGCCGGCGCGACGAGCTGTATGGGGTGATTGATCGCTGGGTCAACTCGTTGCCACTGGAGCAAGTGGTAGAGCAGTTGAACCAGGCCGAGGTACCCGCCAGCCGGATCTACAGCGCTGAAGACATGCTCGGCGATCCGCAATTTCTCGCCCGCGAGATGTTCCTCCAGGCGAAGCTGCCAGGGGGCAAGGACTTCAAGATGCCCGGCATCGTGCCCAAACTCTCAGACACCCCCGGCAGCTGCGAGTGGGTCGGCCCGCAGTTGGGAGAGCACAACGCTGTGGTGCTCAACTCACTGGGCTACGACGACGCGGCCATTACCCGTTTGCGTAAAGATGGCGCTATCTGATGCGGTTTTCAGGAGAACACTCAAGATAATGGCCTGTCGCCTCAAGAGACGCTTCCTTCGCCTGTTTTTCATTACTTCGCTGCTCGGGGCGCTACCGCTATCGAGCCAGGCCGAGGAAACCTTGACGTGGCTGATGCGCGACCTGCCGCCGATGACCATTTTCGAAGGCCCGCAAAAGGGTCAGGGCACCGTCGACCAATTTCTGCCGATACTCATTGAACACTTACCGGAATACCGGCACCAGATCCTCCACGTCAACCGTGCCCGAGGCATGCAAATGCTGCTGGCGCCCTCCTTCACCTGCGATCTGTCCTTGTTGTGGACGCCGGCACGAGCAAAGTCGATTGTATTTTCCACCCCAGCCTTCGCGGTGCTAAGCAATGGCGTAGCGATCCGCCGATCCCAACAGGACGCGCTGGCGCCTTTCGTCGTTGACGGCAAGGTCGACCTGGAAAAGCTGTTGGACGCCAGGGACGCGCGCCTTGGGGTAGTCGCCGAGCGCAGCTATGGCCCTTTCATTGATGAGCGATTGCAACACACTGACCCGCACAAACTGACGCCGCATTACGGCAACGATGCACTGGGAAGCCTGCTGCAAATGCAGCGCCTGGGGCGACTAGAGGCAGTGCTGGGCTACTGGACAGAAATTCGTTATCAGGCCCGGCAACAGGGTATTGATCCCAACGACTTGATCTTCTATCCGATCACCGGCACCGCGCTTTATCAGCGAATCCATATCGGTTGCTCCGACACCGCCCAGGGTCGACAAGCCATTGAACACATCGACCACGTGTTGCAAAGCATCCCCCAGGAGCCACTGCTACAGTCCTACGCCTCATGGCTCGACCCAGTGCTGCGCGAACAATATCTGAAAGACAACCCGCTGTTTTTCGAAGACTCTCCAGGCCAATGACAAATCCCGGGCAAAAAGAAACCCCGAGAAGTGGGGAGACGACTCGGGGTTAAACGTGGCCTATAAAGACCAGTACAACAAGCTACAAGCACCGGAGCACAATGCTTGATCTTGCTGTTACAAAATCTGACTCGCCCTACCGT
Organism: Pseudomonas sp. ANT_H4; assembly: GCF_008369295.1. GTDB lineage: Bacteria > Pseudomonadota > Gammaproteobacteria > Pseudomonadales > Pseudomonadaceae > Aquipseudomonas. Next base: position 36,690 of record NZ_VOBG01000007.1, read on the forward strand.
AGGAAGGTTCCAAATAAAAATAATTCTTCATGCCACCGCGCCGGTACGGGTCAGGGCCGCATTGCGCAACGCCGCGATAACCGAGGGTTCCAGGCGCCCTTCGGCGATCATCAAGTCGCGGTGCAGACAGTCCACTACGTCCACCAGTGAGCGCTTGTCGGTCAATTGCGCCCGGTCGACTTCACGCTCGACAACAATGGCACCGGCTGGATTCTTCACGGTCACCAGGCATTCGCCCTGCACACCAGAGGTGGTCAGCGTAACCTGATAAGGGCTCAGTGCTTCACCGAGCAATAGGCTGATACTTTCCATCTCGATCACCACTCAATAGTTCGAAAACAATCGTGTAAACGGGAGCTGCATCTACCCTTAGTGACTACTTGTGACGTAGGAAAGTTCGCCTTTTCGTCTTTGGGGCCTGTAGGGGAATGACTTCAAGAGCATGCGCTTGCAATATGACAACGAAAAAACGGTCGCTCATAACTGCTTATTTAATAACCTGAAATCAGACGACTCTTCGGCTATTGACGTTATTGGCCAGGCCTATAAAGGAGGGAAAGCGGCATTTTTTGAGCATCGCTGCGCACCGTCTTCAGCTCACTTGCCCCGCTAACAGGCTAGAATCCCCGGATTATCCTGGGAGCCCGCCTTGAGAGCGTCTGAAAAGCCATTGCGCATCGTCCTCGCCGACGACCATCCGATTTTTCTCATCGGTTTGCGGGCGGTACTGGAGCACGACGAACGGCTGAGCATCGTCGGTGAAGCCAACTCCCCCCAAGCCCTTACCGAGCTGCTGCAACACTGCCCCTGCGATGTGCTGGTCACCGACTTCATGATGCCCGCCGAGCCCCAGGCAGATGGCTTGCGCCTGATTGAACAGCTACGTCGCCATTACCCGACCCTGCCCATCGTGGTGGTGACCATGCTCAATAACGCCGGGTTGTTTCACGCCATCCTGGAACTGGGCGTCATAGGCCTGCTGAGCAAGGCCAGCCTAGCGAATGAACTGCCTGAAGCGATCAGGCAGGCACGGCACCAACGACCCTATGTGGCACACACCATTCGTCAGGCGCTGAGCCTGGCAGGCCCTGATCGACTGTATTCCCACGATCAACTGTCACCCCGTGAACTGGAAGTGATCCGCCTGCTGGCTGCTGGATTGACGGTGGGCGAAATCGCGGCGAACCTCCATCGCAGCAAACAGACCGTCAGTGCGCAAAAAGTCGGTGCCATGCGCAAGCTCGGACTGACCAGCGATGCAGCGCTGTTCATTTACGTGCAAGAACACGGTCTAACCTAGACTGCAAACCCTGGGCACTGCGCGATCCATCTCTTTAGCGCTTGAGCGCACATGGGGGGAGCGATAAAACAGCCTTGCAACCAGGCAGATCCCAACTCACACACGGCGTCACGGTCAGCAGCGGTTTCAATGCCGGTGACCACCACACCCACGCCCAGATGCCCAGCCATACCCATGGCTCCGGCGACCACCGCAGCTTTGCGTTCATCGCCCGCCATCCCGCAGGCGAAGGCAGGCGGGATTTTCAGTTCAGTGAAGGGCAGCTCCAGCAGGCGCTGCAAACTGGTGCCACCCACGCCGAAGTCACCGATGGACAGCTTGCAGCCGATCATCCGCAAGCGGAGCAAACCGGTGACATGGGCGCTGTCGGTCTTTAAACGAGAGGTTTCGACCAGTTCCAGGGTCAGGCTGTTGGCAGGTACGGCGTAGCGCTGCAACAACCCTTGCAGTATCTGGGGGAAATGCGGATGTTCCAGCATCCGACCCGCCAGGTTGACCGCCACCGGCAGTACCTTGCCTGTCTCCCGTAATACCTGAGTGGCAATGCCTAGCGCCTCTTCCAGCATATGCCAGGTAAACGCCTCTTCCATGCCAGCAAACTCCAGCGCTGGAAGAAATTCCTCGGGCAACAGCAATTCACCCTCAGGATGCTGCCACCGGGCCAGCGCCTCAACCCCTTGCAACTCTCCCGCCTGACTGACGATAGGCTGAAACCAGGCACTGGCGCAGCGCGCGATGGCGGCCTGACCGACATCCGGCGAGGGTGGCAGCGTCTCTACTTCACTCAAGCCCAGCAACTGACGCACCAGTTCCCAAGACATGACGGGGGGCCCTGGACGCAAGCGCTGCTGGCAAGCCGTCAACAATTGCCCGATCAACTTGGCCGACGCTGGCTTGGGCAAGCAACCCAGCACATTGAGCCCGGCCTGGCGCGCCATGTTCGCGACGCCCTCCAGGACGTCCGGCTCGGCACTGCTCAACAGAATCAGCACTTGAGCCAGCTGGCGCTCGGCCAGCTCACGGATTAGCTCCAGGCCATCGCCCTGTTCCAGGTACAGATCGCAAATAGCGATGTCCACCGGCCCCTTGCTCTCCAGTGACTGGCGGGCTGCCTCGACACTTTCGGCCGTCAACACGTTGAACACACCGTTGGCATTGAGCATCTGGTGCAGGGCCATCAGCTGGAACGGGTTATCTTCAAGGATCAGGACGTTAAGGGAGCGCATGGGAAACTCTACCGGGGGGACGCGAGGCGGCCCAGACTAGCCAAAAACCCGGTGATACCCCATAGGACGAGTCTTATTTTCCCTCATCCAGATAAGGCTCAAGGTCACTGCGCAACTCAATCAGCGCTTGGCACAGCGTCAGCCATTGCGCCTCGATCTCGTCGCCACGCTGCTCTCGGACACAGGTTTCAAGCGCCACGCAGGCCTTAGCCAGCGGCAACGCATCCACCAGGCAACAAATGCCCTTGAGGCGATGCAGCGAGGCGGTCAGTCGCGCCAGGTCTTGATCCGCCAAGGCCGCGGCCATCACTTCCTGTTCGTGCTCAAGGCTCTTCGCCAGCTCCTGCAACATCCGCTGCAGGACCGGCCCGTCGGCCTGAGTCATGGTGCGCAGGGTATGAATATCAAAGGAGCGCAAAGGCGCCACGCGGGCGAGCACCTGGTTCCAGTGCTCCAGGGTGATGGGCTTGACCAGCAGCTCGTCCATTCCCGCCTCCAGGCAACGCTGCTGTTCGTCATCCAGGGCATTGGCCGTGCATCCCACCAGCGCGCTGCGCGGTCTTTGCTCCTGCGCTTCAATCCGGCGGATGGCCTCGCTCAAGGCATAGCCGGACATACCCGGCATGTTGCAATCGGTCACCAGCACGTCAAACACCTCGTTGCGCCAACGCTGCAAGGCCGCTTCGGCCGAATCAAGGGCCACCACCTGATGGCCGAGAAACTGCAGCTGCTGAGCCAGCACCAGACGGTTGGCCGGCAGGTCATCCACGATCAGCACCGACAGGCTGCGGCCGGCAGCCGGCAACGGCACAACAGGCGCCGCCGGCACATCGTCACTGCTGACCCGGTCCAGGTACAGGTCGATGCACACCACTGTGCCCTCCCCCACAACACTTTTCAGGGTGATAGTGCCGCCCATCAACTCCACCAGTTGCTGGCAGATGCTCAAGCCCAGGCCCGTCCCGCCGTGTTCGGCCGCCGTCAACGCGCTGACCTGAATAAACGGCTTGAACACCCGCGCCTGTTGCTCGATACCGATACCCGGCCCGCTGTCCTCGACACACAAATGCAGGTAGTGGGCACCCGCCTCATCCAGCTTGCAGGCGACACTGACGCGAACCTCTCCGCGCTCGGTAAATTTGAGCGCATTGCCCAACAGGTTATGCATCACCTGGCGCAGGCGAAGCGGGTCGAACCAGTAATACCCTTGCGCCGCCGGATCAAAGGCCAGGGTCAAGTGCAGGCCCTTTTTCTGGGCCATGGCTTCAAACAGCCGCTGAATACCTACGAAAAAGCCTTTCAGGTCGGTGGTTTGCGGCACCAGTTGTAAATGACCCGCTTCGATCTTGGCCAGATCCAGGCTGTCGCCCATCAGCGCGATCAGCTCCCGCGCCGAGCGATGGGCCACACGCAGCCCTTCGGACACGGGCTTGCCTTCGGCCAAGGCTCGCTCCTGTTCCAGCTCAAGCAAACCGATGATGGCGGTCATCGGTGTGCGAATCTCGTGGCTCAGGGTCGAGAGGAAGGCACTTTTCGCATAGTTCGCCTCATCGGCGGCCTGGCGTGCGTCCATCAACTGGTTTTCCAGGACCTTGCGCTCGTTGATGTCGATCCAGCCACCGAGCAAGCCCTGCAATTGGCCCTGAGCGTCAAAAAACGGCACCGTCCATTGATAGACGTGAAAGGTCCCACCGTTGAACTCCAGTTGCCGATCGACAAACAGCGACTGTTGCGTCGCCAGTTGCTCCATGTGACCGGCATGCAGGCGCGCAGCTGTCGCCTCGGGCATCAGGCCGCTTTCCATCAGCGTCAGGCCTTGAATCTGCTCACGCCGGGTGGCCAGTTGCTGCTCATAGCTGGTGTTGCAAGTCACCAAACGGCCGGCCAGATCACGCACGAACACCGGGTTGGGCATGCCATCGAGCAGAGCGCTCTTGAAGGCCAACTGATCGTTGAGCCGATGCTCAGCCTCCAGCCGCTGGCGGATCTGACGCTTGAGCCGGCTGTTCCAGGCCAGGGACACCAGCACAAACAGGATCGCCATGGCGACCGTCCAATAAGCCCAAGGCGGCACACGCTGCCAGGCCGGCACAGGGATCGGCACGGCGCCCAGCCAGCGCAGGCGCAAAGCGCTCAACTCGGCTACGGGCAGCGCCTCCAGCGCCTTGTTCAAAATGCTCAGCAGCTCGGGTTGGCCCTTGCGCACCGACAGGCTGTTAACCGACCACTTGCCCTCGACACTGCGACCGACGCGCAACTTATCGGCCAGGTAACTCTGCACCTCCACTTCGCTCTGTATGGTCGCCGCCGCGTTACCCCGGATCACCAGCTCACGGGCCTGGGCATAGTTACCCACCGACCGCAGCTCAATCTCGGGATGCTCACGGCGAATGTAACTTTCCAGAACATGGCGTGCCGGCAGCGCCAGCACCTTGCCGGAAAGCTCGCTCAAACCGGTCAGTGGTGGTGCTTCGGCGCGCTGGATAAACACCCATCCGGAGCCACCAAAACCATGACTGAAATTGAGAAATGCCTTGCGCTCCTTATTCTCGACCAAGGTGGTGTTCATATCCGCCCTGCCCGTCTCCAGCAACGCCAGGGTTTGCGTGGTGGAAAACACTTCCTCCAGGACGAACTGCACGCCGGTCATGCGAGAAATTCGGTTGAGCAGGTCGACATTCAGGCCCACCCACTGGCCCTCCTTGTCCTTGAATACATACGGCGACAGTTGCTGGGACGCCACCACCACATGAGGATGCCCAAGCACCCACGCCCGCTCCGAGGCCGACAAGGCTATGCGTTCCGCCGCAATACCGACGCCCAGGCCGGTGGTCCAGCGCGCCAGTATTTCCCGCTGCACCGACTCATCGATACTCGACAGCGCCCGGTCCATCATCGTCCCCAATAGCGGGTCGGCCTCACGCGTGGCAAAGGCAAAGCCAATAGGCGCGAGCCTACTCTCCACCTTGATCTGCAAGCCCAGGTAGGGGCGCAGCGACTTGTAGGCCCGCACGATCACTTCGTTGCCGATAAACGCATCGGCATCGCCTTGCTTGAGCGCTTCAAGGCCACTGTAGAGATTGGGCGCCAACATGATATGACTGGCGGGATACGCCCTATGGACGTTATTGACGTTGGCGTAGCCGTCGAGCAATACCACCTTCTTGTCCTTGAGGTCGTCGTTCTGGGTGGTGTCGTCCCGGCGCACGACCACCACCGAGCGATCTGGCATGTAGTCACGGGTAAATCGCAGCCCGGGCACGTCACGCTCGTAGCCGTTGGCGCTGGTGAGAATATCGATAGCTCCGGTACGCAAGGCTTCTACCGCCTGTGCTCGTTCGGCGAAGCCCAGTACTTGCATCGGCGCATCGAGACGCGCACCGATCAGGCTCAGGTAATCGGCACTGATGCCCTGGTAGCGATTGTGGTCGCGGGTGATATCAATCGGCTGGTAGTCATCAATGGAGATGCCCACCTTCAATGTCCGATGGGCCGCCATCCATTGCTGCTCGGCGGGGGTCAGGGACAAAGGCCCCAGCGGGATAAACGCCGGCACCAGCTTGAAGGGCAGACTGACGGCGGCCAGGCTTGCAGGCCCATGGCCGAGCAACAGCACACACACCAGCCATACGTACCCTCGGGTCGATAAACACACCGTGTTGGTTCCTTGATTGTTCTTGTCAGTCGCCTGCGCAAGTATGGCTCGCCACAATGAAAAAGCCCGTCACGAAGACGGGCTTGATCAACCACCTAAAGCCTTGGGATCAGAGTGGCTTGCCACGATTACCATGCTGGCTGACAAACGCCTGCACTGCTTTCAGGTCATTAGCCAATACCGTGCAACGCTCCTCACGCTCGAACAGGTCCGCCAGGTGTGGCGGAAGTTCCAGCGCCTTGCCGATACCAGCCTTTTCCACCGCTTCCGGAAACTTGACCGGGTGGGCGGTGCCGAGGATCACCATCGGAATGTCCAGGCTGCGACGGCATTCCCGCGCGGCCTTGACGCCGATGGCGGTGTGCGGGTCCAGCAACTCGCCGGTCTGGGCGTAGACTTCGGCGATGGTTTCGCAGGTCTGGGCATCGTCCACGGCCAAGGAGTCGAACAGCTTGCGGGTTTCGGTCCAGCGCTCTTGCTCGACGCTGAAGCCGCCACCTTGCTTGAAGCTGTCCATCAGGCCAGCCAGGGCCGCACCATTACGACCGTGCATGTCAAACAACAGGCGTTCGAAGTTGGACGAAACCATGATGTCCATCGACGGCGACAGTGTGGCGTGCAGGGTTTCCTTGACGTACTGGTTGCCGCTCATGAAGCGGTGCAGGATGTCGTTGCGATTGGTGGCGACGATCAGTTGGTTGATCGTCAGGCCCATGTTGCGCGCCAGGTAGCCGGCAAAGATGTCGCCGAAGTTGCCGGTCGGCACCGAGAACGACACCGAACGCGCCGGGCCGCCCAGCTGCAGGGCTGCATGGAAGTAGTAGACGATCTGGGCCATGATCCGCGCCCAGTTGATCGAGTTCACCGCCACCAGGCGCGTGCCCTTGAGGAAGCTCTGGTCAGCAAAGCTGGCCTTGACCATTTCCTGGCAGTCATCGAAGTTGCCTTCGATGGCGATGTTATGGATGTTGTCGCCGAAGAGCGTGGTCATCTGCCGGCGCTGCACTTCCGATACCCGGTTGTGCGGATGCAGGATGAAGATGTCGACGTTTTCGCAGTGTTTGCAACCTTCAATGGCCGCCGAGCCGGTATCACCGGAGGTAGCACCAATGATCACCACGCGCTCGCCGCGCTTTTCCAGCACGTAGTCGAGCAGGCGACCCAGCAATTGCAGGGCGAAATCCTTGAACGCCAGGGTCGGGCCGTGGAACAACTCCAGGACCCATTCGTTACCATTCAGCTGACGCAATGGGGCGATGGCGCTGTGGGAAAACACGCCATACGTCTCTTCCAGAATCTTCTTGAAATCGGCATCCGGAATACTGCCGGTGACGAACGGGCGCATGACCCGGAACGCCAGCTCGTGGTACGGCAGGCCGGCCCAGGAGGCGATTTCTTCCTGGGTGAAGCGTGGCAGGTTTTCCGGCACGTACAGGCCGCCGTCAGTAGCCAAACCGGCCAGCAGGACGTCTTCAAAATTCAGGGCCGGTGCCTGGCCGCGGGTGCTGATGTAGCGCATGACTGGCTCCTCTAAAGCGTTCTCGAACAAGGGCCGCCGAACGCGCGGGGCCCTTGGAACAAAGCGGTTAGTTCAAGTGTTCGACGCGAATCCGCACCACCGACCCAACCACGCCCTGCAGGGCTTCCAGCGCGGTAATGGCATCGTTCATGTGCTGTTCCAGCACACGGTGGGTCAGCAGAATCATGGGCACCAGGCCGTCGTGTTCTTCGACTTCCTTCTGCATGATCGATTCAATGTTGATGCCGCGTTCCGACAAGATACTGGCCACTTGGGCCAACACGCCCGGATGGTCCTTGGCCTGGATGCGCAGGTAGTAGGAGCTTTCGCAGGCTTCGATCGGCAGGATCGGGTGAGCCGACAGCGAGTCAGGCTGGAAGGCCAGGTGCGGCACGCGGTTTTCCGGGTCGCTGGTCATGGCGCGAACCACGTCCACCAGGTCGGCGATCACCGACGAAGCCGTCGGCTCCATGCCGGCGCCGGCACCGTAGAACAAGGTCGAGCCGGCAGCGTCACCGTTGACCATCACGGCGTTCATCACGCCATTGACGTTGGCGATCAGGCGATCGGCCGGAATCAGCGTCGGGTGTACACGCAACTCGATACCGGCCGCAGTGCTGCGCGCTACCCCCAGGTGCTTGATGCGGTAGCCCAGGGCTTCGGCGTAGTTCACGTCAGCGGTGGTCAGCTTGGTGATGCCTTCGGTGTAGGCCTTGTCGAACTGCAGCGGGATACCAAAGGCGATGGACGCCAGGATGGTCAATTTGTGGGCGGCGTCGATGCCTTCGACGTCGAAGGTCGGATCGGCTTCGGCATAACCCAGTGCCTGGGCTTCGGCCAGCACGTCTTCGAAGGTACGGCCCTTCTCGCGCATTTCGGTAAGGATGAAGTTACCGGTGCCGTTGATGATCCCGGCGACCCAGTTGATGCGGTTAGCCGACAGGCCTTCACGGATGGCCTTGATCACCGGGATACCGCCAGCGACTGCGGCTTCGAAGGCCACGATGACACCCTTCTCGCGGGCCTTGGCGAAGATCTCGTTGCCGTGCACGGCGATCAGCGCCTTGTTGGCGGTGACCACGTGCTTACCGTTTTCGATGGCCTTGAGCACCAGTTCACGGGCAATGGTGTAACCGCCCACCAGCTCGATGACGATATCGATTTCTGGGTTGGTGGCGACTTCAAAGACATCGTTGGTAATCGCAATACCGGTCGTTTGGAACTGGGGCTTTGGCGTACGCATGGCAATTTGCGCCACTTCAATCCCACGCCCTGCACGGCGGGAAATTTCCTCGGCGTTACGCTGAAGTACGTTCAAGGTGCCGCCACCGACGGTCCCTAACCCACAGATGCCTACTTTGACCGGTTTCACTGAAGAACTCCCCATGAAACGGCCGACTCAAGGTCGGCCGTGAAAAACAGCCGCACAACTGCGGCTCTCTATTAATGCCCCGTCGATCTGTCGGCGGGGCATGATCGTCAAAGGCTCGACGATACTGTTTATTTTGCACCCAGCGCCAGTTTGGCGATTTGTGGTGCAGGCTGGTAGCCCGGAATGACCTGGCCGTCAGCCAAAACGATGGCCGGCGTACCGTTCACGCCAATGGACTGGCCCAGGGCAAACTGTTTGGAAACCGGGTTGGCGCACTTGGCGGACTTGATTTCCTTGCCGTCGACCATTTTGTCCATGGCCGCTTTCTTGTCAGCCGCACACCAGACCGCTTGCAACTGCTCGTCGCCTGGCGAGCCTAGGCCCTGGCGCGGGAACGCTACGTAACGCACTTCCACACCCAGCTTGTTCAGCTCAGACACTTCGGCGTGCAGCTTGTGGCAGTACGGGCAGGTGGTGTCGGTAAAGACGGTGATGTGAGTCTTGGTCTCGCCGATGGCCGGGTAGACCACGGTTTCCGCTACCGGGATGGCGTTGATCAACTTGGACACACCCAGGCGCTCGGCTTTCTCGGTCAGGTTGACCGGCTTGCCGTCTTTCAACTGGAACAGGTAACCCTGGACGATGTATTGGCCGTCGCCACTGGCGTACAGCACGCGGCTGCCCTTGAGCTTGACTTCATACAGGCCAGCCATGGGGCTGTCGCTAATGCTTTCCACCGGGGTTTCGAGCTGGAGGCTTTCCAGACTCTTACGGATCGCCTTCTCGGCGGCGTCATCGGCGACGGCAAAGGTTGATACCAACGCAATGGCTGCGGCGGCAAAAATCTGGGTCAAACGCATGGGAACTCCTGAAGGCAGATGCAGGGACGGGAGCAAGAATACCGATCTGGAAACACGGGTTTGGGCCGTCCCCTTTGCGAACCGGCAAAGCCTACCACAGTTGGGCCGGGGGGCAGACTGTCGCAGGTAAATTGGTCTTTTTCGCAAGCTATTTCACCCGCGAGGATGGTGCTTGGCGTGCATATCCTGCAAGCGCGCCCGGGCCACATGGGTGTAGATCTGGGTTGTGGATAAATCGCTATGCCCCAGCAGCATCTGTACCACCCGCAAATCCGCGCCGTGGTTGAGCAAATGGGTAGCGAAAGCATGGCGCAAGGTGTGGGGCGACAACGACTTACTGATGCCCGCGACCTTGGCCTGATGCTTGATGCGATACCAGAAAGTCTGGCGGGTCATCTGCTCGCCACGCTGGCTTGGGAACAGCACATCACTGGGACGCCCACCGAGCAGTTCGCTGCGAGCATCGCGCATGTAGCGCTCGATCCACACGATGGCTTCTTCGCCCATGGGCACCAACCGCTCCTTGCTACCCTTACCCATCACCCGCAGTACGCCCTGGCGCAAATTAACCTGCTCTAGGGTCAGGCTGATCAATTCGGTAACTCGCAGACCGCAGGCATACAGCACCTCCAGCATGGCTCGATCACGCTGGCCGATGGTTTCGCTCAGGTCGGGGGCCGCCAGCAGGGCTTCGACGTCAGCTTCTGATAGGGACTTGGGCAAAGGCCTACCCAGTTGCGGCATATCAACTTGCAGGGTTGGGTCGACGGCAATCAGTTTTTCCCGCAACAAATAACGATAAAAGCCACGCACACCGGAGAGGAATCGCGCGGTGGAACGCGGCTTGTAGTTCTGTTCCAAGCGCCAGGACAGATGGTCGAGAATCAGCTCGCGACCGGCATTGATCAACTCCAGGTTTTTCTCCTGCAGCCAGCCGTTGAACAAGGCCAGATCGCTGCGGTAGGCCTGACGAGTGTTGTCCGACAGGCCTTTTTCCAGCCAGAGGGCATCGAGGAAACGGTCTATCAGGGGATGATCGATGGCGGGCATGAGGGCTCGATGGGGATTCATGTGATGTGGTAGATCCTATCGCGCCCAGCGTAGCAGTTGCCCGGATTTTTCCCCAAGGTTGGGCTCAAATCGCGGGCACAAAAAAGCAGCCCGAAGGCTGCTTTTTTCTGCATCGGGAAGCTGGACTTAAGCCAGTTTTTCCTTGATGCGAGCTGCTTTACCGGACAGGTCACGCAGGTAGTACAGCTTGGCTTTACGTACGTCACCGCGACGTTTAACGGCCATGCTGTCGATTTGCGGGCTGTAGGTCTGGAAAGTACGCTCTACGCCAACACCGTTGGAGATTTTACGAACAGTGAAAGCACTGTTCACACCACGGTTACGCTTGGCAATTACCACGCCTTCGAACGCTTGCAGACGCGAACGGTCGCCTTCCTTCACTTTCACCTGAACGACAACAGTGTCGCCCGGGGCAAAGGTAGGGATCTCTTTGGTCATCTGCTCTGCTTCGAGTGCAAGGATGATTTTGTTAGTCATGCTGTGCTCCTAAGGTAGATCGTCGGATCTACCATCGATACGTTGTTAACTATCGTCCCGCCCGAGGATGTATTCCTCGAGCAGCTTCTTCTCTTCTCCAGAAAGCGAGCGGCTTTCCAGAAGATCGGCGCGTCGTTCATAGGTCCGCCCGAGGGACTGCTGTAAACGCCAACGCCGGATGTGTGCGTGATTGCCACTTAGCAATACGTCGGGAACACGCTGATCCGCATACACCTCCGGTCGGGTGTAGTGCGGGCAATCCAGCAAACCATCCGTGAAGGAATCTTCCTCCGCGGAGTCCGCATGCCCTAAAGCTCCAGGCAGCAGTCGTGTAACCGCATCTATCAGGACCATCGCCGGCAGCTCGCCACCAGACAGGACATAGTCCCCAATCGACCACTCTTCATCGACATGAGCTTCAATAAAACGCTCGTCAATGCCTTCATAGCGACCGGCAATCAGGATTAAGCTTGCCTGATTCGCCAACTCGCGTACCGCCGACTGATTCAGCTGACGGCCTTGAGGGGACAGGTAAATTACCTTCGCCTTCTCCCCGGCTGCTGCCTTGGCCTGAACCAGAGCATCTTCCAGGGGCTTGATCTTCATCACCATGCCCGGACCACCGCCAAATGGGCGATCGTCCACAGTGTGATGTCGATCCGTCGTGTAGTCTCGCGGGTTCCAACAGGTGAGCTGCAAGAGCCCCTGTTTCACCGCCCGACTGGTGATGCCGTACTCGCTGATGGCGGAAAACATCTCGGGAAACAAACTGATCACTTCTACGCGCAAATTAGCCACGCTTAGAAGTCCGCGTCCCATTCCACCTTCATCTCGCCCGCTGCTAGGTCGACGCTCAACACGCATTGCTCGGTATAGGGCAACAGGCGTTCGCGATCATCCAGGCTGCCAGCGCAAGGCTTGACCACCACTACATCATTGGCGCCGGTTTCCAGAAGATGATCAATCTTCCCGAGCAATTGCCCGAGTTGGTCGATGACCTTCAGACCTTCCAGCTGGTACCAGTAGTACTCGCCGTCGGTCAATTCAGGGAACAGGTTGCGCGGCACACAGATCTCGTAACCGGCCAGAAGACGAGCTTCTTCACGATCATCAAGATCCTTGAGCTTTGCGACCAGGAACTTGTCGTTCCCACGTCCGCTGACCAGCTCAACCTGCTTAACGCTACCTTCGCGCTTGAGCGTCCAGGTTTTGTATTGCAACAGGTTTTCAGTCGGATCAGTAAAGGAGTACACCTTTACTTCGCCGCGAACGCCGTGAACAGAGTAAATCTTGCCGATAACGATCAAATCATCAGCAACAACAGGCGTCGCGTTCATATTGCTCAGGCCGCAGCCTTAGCCGAATCCTTCAGCAACTGAGCAACACGCTCAGAAGGCTGTGCACCAACGCTCAGCCAGTAGGCTACGCGCTCTTGGTTCACGGACAGACGGACTTCTTGACCACGAGCGATCGGGTTGAAGAAACCAACCTGTTCCTTGTGCGAACCGTCGCGCGGGTTGCGGCTGTCGGTTACGGTCAAGTGGTAAAACGGGCGCTTTTTAGAGCCGCCGAGGGCAAGACGGATTGTTAGCATGTGAAGATCGTTCCTGTAGTCGGTGCTGCAAAACTAAATGCACAGCGGGCATAGGTGCCCGAAAGGCCGCATATTCTAAGGAATATCCGGACTTTTGCAAATGTCTTTTTCTGGCGCCTAGTCGGCGTGCCATTCAGATCTGCAATGGAGCCGTCGTTAAAAACGGCCAGTCAGCTCCCGCACGTGCGGGTTTGCTGGAGATCCCACATCCCTGTGGGTCGGAGCAAGAGCAAGCTCTTGCGCGAATTCTTTACATTTTTGGCATGCCGCGACCAGGCATCATTCCGCCCATGCCGCGCATCATTTTGGCCATTCCGCCCTTGGCGGAGAATTTCTTCATCATCTTCTGCATCTGCTTGTGCTGCTTGATCAAGCGACCGATGTCCTGCACCTGGGTGCCGGAACCCATGGAGATCCGACGCTTGCGCGAACCGCTGATCAGCTCAGGGTCGCGGCGCTCGGCCGGGGTCATGGAATTGATGATGGCTTCCATCTGTTTAAATTGCTTCTCTGCCGCGCCCTGGGCGTTGCCCATTTGCGCCAGATTGACTCCACCGATATTCGGCAGCTTGTCCATGAGGCCGCCGAGGCCACCCATGTTCTTCATCTGTTGCAACTGATCGCGGAAGTCTTCGAGGTCGAAGCCCTTACCCTTCTTCAGTTTCTTGGCCAGTTTGTCGGCCTTGTCCTTGTCGAGGGTCTGTTCGGCCTGCTCGATCAGGCTGAGCACGTCGCCCATGCCGAGGATACGTGAGGCAATCCGCTCAGGGTGAAATGGTTCGAGCGCTTCGCTCTTCTCGCCCATACCGATGAACTTGATCGGTTTGCCGGTGATGGCACGCACCGACAGCGCGGCACCGCCACGGGCATCGCCGTCGACCTTGGTCAGGATCACGCCGGTCAGCGGCAGTGCATCACCGAAGGCCTTGGCGGTGTTGGCCGCGTCCTGGCCGGTCATGGCGTCGACCACGAACAGGGTTTCCACCGGGTTGATCGCGGCATGCAGCGCCTTGATCTCGCCCATCATCTCTTCATCAATGTGCAGGCGACCGGCGGTATCGACGATAACCACGTCGATGAATTTCAGCCTGGCTTCGTTAATAGCCGCCTGGGCGATATCAACCGGCTTCTGGCTTAGGTCGGACGGGAAGAAGGTCACGCCTACTTCGCCGGCGAGCATTTCCAGTTGCTTGATGGCTGCCGGACGGTAAACGTCGGCCGACACCAGCATCACCGTCTTTTTCTTGCGTTCTTTAAGGAAGCGCGCGAGTTTAGCGGCGGTGGTGGTTTTACCCGCACCTTGCAAACCGGCCATCAGCACAACGGCCGGTGGCACGGCACTGAGGTTCAAATCTTCGTTGGCCACGCCCATCAAGCTTTCGAGCTCGGCCTGGACGACCTTCACAAAGGCCTGGCCCGGCGTCAGGCTGCGGGACACTTCAGTGCCGACCGCACGTTCCTTGACTGCGTTGACGAAGTCCTTGACCACAGGCAAGGCGACGTCGGCTTCCAGCAACGCCATGCGTACTTCACGCAGGGTGTCTTTAATATTGTCTTCGGTCAGCTTGGCCTTGCCGGTGACATGGCGCAGCGTCTGCGAGAGACGGTCAGTCAAGTTTTCAAACATGCGCGATCCTTTCAGGCCCTATGGTAGACCGAGGTAATGGCGGCCCAGGCTGTGATAAATCGCTATTAAAAACAGCGCTAGGCGAGCCTGCGGCGTGGGCAGGTCGCGGATTATAGCGAAGACTGTCGTCATGCACACCCGCTGTCTGGCCCAGGAGCCTTTCGTGGAACGCAGGTGTATGCCAAACTCGGCGTCTTTCGGGCTTGCCTAACAGGATTTATGCTCCCCTTGTCACCCAGTTTACTACCCAGTCTCGCCGCCGCTATCTTGTATGCCGCTGCGACCATCTATCAGGGCACTCGTCTGGCCCAAGGCTCCAAGGCAGACAAACGCCTGCTCGTAGGCCTTGGCGTCCTCGCCCTGCTGGCCCACGCTGCCAGCCTGTTCACCCACCTGCTGACGCCGGTTGGCCTGGGCCTGGATTTTTTCAGTGCCGCCAGTCTGATCGGCGCCGCAGTGATCGGCCTGACCCTGTTGGCCTGCGCGCGGATACCGGTGGAAAACCTGCTGTTGCTGCTCTTTCCCCTGGGGATGTTGACGGTGCTGCTGGCTCAGTTCGCCCCCACCGGCACGGTGCAGGTGATCGACGAGGAGCCGGGTATCCTCGCGCATATCCTGCTGTCGATCCTCGCCTACGGCATGTTCACCATTGCAGTGTTCCAGGCCTTGTTGCTGCTGTTGCAGGATCACCAACTCAAGCACAAGAACCCTTCCGGGCTGATCAAGAACTTCCCGCCGCTGCAAACCATGGAAAGCCTGCTGTTCGGCTTCCTTTGGGCCGGCTGGACCTTGCTGTCACTGTCACTGATCTCCGGCTGGCTGTTCGTCGAAAACCTGTTTGCCCAGCATCTGGTGCACAAAACCCTACTGGCGTGCCTGGCCTGGGTGGTGTTCAGCGTGCTGCTGTGGGGCCGCAACCGCCTCGGCTGGCGCGGGCACAAGGCGATCCGCTGGACCCTGGCCGGTTTCTGCCTGCTGATGCTGGCGTATTTCGGCAGCAAGCTGGTCCGCGAATTCATCCTGCATATCTGACGGGCAGCCAACATGGACAACTTGCCCCTAGGGCCGATGCTCGCGGTAGTGACCCTGCTGATTTTATGGTCGGCGCTGTTTACCGCCATCGAGGCCGCGCAACACCACTTGCTGGCCCAGCGCCCCGGCACTCGCCAGGGTGACAAGGCCGCAGCCCGGCTGAACTTCCCGCGCAACAGCCTGATTCTCTGCAATACCCTGTGCCGCACCGTGATGGTGATCCTCTGTACCCTGTTGGCGATCTATGCCTGGGCCGATAACGGCCCCTGGCTCGGCTGGCTGATCTCCAGCGCCGCGTTGCTGGTGCTGGCCGACTACTTGCCTCGCGCCCTGGCCACCCGTTATCCGCAAGCGGTGCTGGGTTTTGGCAATACGCTGTTGGGCGTGCCGCTGAAAATCCTCTATCCACTGGCCTGGCTGCTCAACGGCGTCAGCCTGTTGCTGCTCAAGCCCTTCGCTCGCAAGTCTGGCGTAGTCAAGAAAAGCGACGAGCCACAACCAGATAACGATGACGAGCAGGAACCGCAAGTACCCAATGGCCGTACGCCGGGCCTTTCGGGCATCCACGCGCTGGACAGCATCACAGTCAATGACATCCTTGTGCCCCGCAGTGAAGTGGACGGCATCAACCTGGATGACCCCATCGAAGACATCATCGAACAGCTGCGCAGCTCCCAGCGCACCCGGCTGCCGATATTCCACAGCGACATCAATCAGGTCGAGGCGGTGCTCAACACCCGCCAGATCCAGCACCTGCTGCCGGACGCCAGCCTGACCAAGGAGGCGTTGCTGGCCGCTTGTCATGAGCCCTACTTCGTCCCGGAAAGCACGCCCCTGCAACTGCAACTGCTGAATTTCCACAAACAGCAGCGCCGCCTGGGCATGGTGGTGGACGAATACGGCGAAGTGCTGGGGATTGTCACCCTGGAAGATATTCTTGAAGAAATCGTCGGCGAATTCGAAAGCGAGCACAGTGTGGATAACCCGCACATCCAGCCACAGCTGGACGGCCGCTACGTGATCGACGGCGCCGCCTCGATCCGCGAATTGAACAAAAGCCTGGGCTGGCACCTGCCCAGCGACGGGCCGAAGACCCTCAGTGGGCTGGTGACTGAAGCGCTGGAGACCATTCCTGATTGCTCGGTATGCCTGAAAATTGGCCGCTATCGCCTGGAAACCCTGGAGACCGAGGACAACCGGGTGAGCAAGGTACTGATCTGGCATACCGGCTTGGTGCCGATGGCGGCTTCACTTCCCTGAAGAAACGCGGTCGATGTGGGAGTTGGCTTGCCTGCGATAGCCATAGGTATCGACACATCTGTTGAGGTTGCTGATGGCTGGGTTCTAGGGGGGCTATTGAGTACATATCCGTTGTTGCGGTAACGGCTGCTGGCGGTTTCGCTCTTACAGCGACTCACTTTCGAAAAGCCGGAATGCCGGCCCAGACGAAAGTAAGCAAAGCGCTCCTGCCCGACCTATCGGCGCCTCGCTGGGGCTCAGGGTGCCCTCAACTCCGGCATTGCTCCGTGGGTCGCCGCGATGGGCCATCCCTGGCCCAGCGCGGCTAAACCGGCATCCTTGCCGCTTTAGCCACTGCGCAATACCTACGTTCGGCCTCTAGTTTTATGGGCAGGCAGATCAAGAGCCAGATCAAAAACAGAGCAACGCCAGTACCAATCCGCTTTTCTGTAGGAGCGAGGGGGACGCCTAGTTCTTGCTCGCGAAGAACCTGAGGGCACCGCGGTGATTCAGGATGCCAGCGTCATCGTTAACGACCATCGCGAGCAAGCTCGCTCCTACAGTGGGCAGTGGGCAGTAAATCCGCTTTTGCTTTTCACCACTCAGGTCGGCTACCAGGCCGCCGTGCTTTTGCTTTTGATCTAAGGCGCCCCATTAACCACGATGGCTGAACGCAGGTATTGATACGTGGGTAAACCGGCAGGACGCCGGTTTAGCCGCGCTGGGCCAAGGATGGCCCATCGCGGCGGCCCACGGAGCAATGCCGGAGTGAAGGCATGCCGAGCCTAAGCGAGGCACCAAGTGGTGGGGCAAGAGCGCTTTGGTTACTTTCGTCTGGGCCGGCATTCCGGCTTTTCGAAAGTGACACGCCGTAAGGGCGTAACCCTAATCCGCCCTGACCAAAATAACGGATCTGCACCCCATCCTCTGTCCACAACAATGTGTAGATACCCACACGGCAATAGCGGAGTGCCAGTCCCAAAGATGTGAGCTGACAGACCACCATCGCAGGCAAGCCAGCCCCCACATTAGATCTGCTTAACCTTCCAGACCGCACTTCAGCGCTTGTTTACGCCGCACCCCCCTTCCTATAATCGAACCGGCTTACCCAAGCCCCAGCCCGACCGCGTGCTACCCGCACTCAACGCGTCCGAGCACTGCATTATCGTGTCTGACCGATGCTTGCTCCCATCCCGAGCCGCGGCCGCGCACTGCCCTGATCCATGGGTGCAATACCAATAATAATCCGCGTCAAAACGCGCAATGACCGTCAGGGATACCTCAATGAGCACCACCTATAACGAGGCGGCGACCGCCGCCCCGACCAACTCGACCGCCCGAGTCGCTACCGCGAGTATCGTCGGCACTGCCATCGAGTTCTACGACTTCTATATCTATGCCACCGCCGCTGCGCTGGTGATCGGCCCGGTATTCTTCCCGCAGACGTCCGGCACGGCGCAGATGCTTGCGTCATTTCTGACCTTCGGCATTGCCTTTATCGCCCGGCCATTGGGTTCGGCGCTGTTCGGCCACTTTGGTGATCGCATTGGCCGCAAGTCGACGCTGGTCGCTTCCTTGCTGTTGATGGGGGTTTGCACCACGCTGATCGGCTTGTTGCCCGGCTACGACTCCATCGGCGCCTGGGCACCGATACTGCTCTGCGTGCTGCGTTTCGGTCAGGGCCTGGGGCTTGGCGGGGAATGGGGTGGGGCGGCACTGCTGGCCACCGAGAATGCACCGAAGGGCAAACGCGCCTGGTTCGGCATGTTCCCGCAACTGGGGCCCTCCATTGGTTTCCTGGCGGCCAACGGCTTGTTCCTGATCCTGGCCATGAACCTGAACGACGAGCAGTTCCGCAGCTGGGGCTGGCGTATTCCGTTCCTGCTCAGCGCGGCGCTGGTCATGGTTGGCCTGTATGCGCGCCTGAAACTGCATGAAACGCCGGTCTTCGCCAACGCCGTGGCCAAAGAGGCGCCGGTAAAAATGCCGCTGGTGGAACTGTTCAGCCAACACGGGATGCCGGTATTTCTGGGCGCTGCGTCGATGGTGGTGTGTTATGCGCTGTTCTACATCACTACGGCGTTTTCCCTGAGTTACGGTGTAACCACGCTGGGTTACAGCCGCGAAACCTTCCTCGGCCTGCTGTGCTTTGCCGTGCTGTTCATGGGCGCGGCGACCCCACTGGCCGCCTGGGCCAGTGACCGTTATGGGCGCAAGCCGGTACTGATCGTCGGCGCAGTGCTGACCATCCTGTCGGGCTTCACCATGGAACCCCTGCTGACTCACGGCTCAACCTGGGCCGTGGCGCTGTTTCTGTGCCTGGAGCTGTTTCTGATGGGTGTGACTTTCGCACCGATGGGGGCAATGTTGCCGGAACTGTTTCCGACCCGAGTGCGTTATACCGGTGCTTCGGCGGCATATAACCTGGGAGGGATTGTCGGTGCTTCGGCGGCACCGTTCTTCGCCCAGAAGCTGGTAGCAATGGGTGGCTTGAGCTATGTCGGCGGGTATGTGTCGGCAGCGGCGGTGATCAGCTTGATTGCTGTGCTGTGCCTGAAGGAGACGCGCAATAACGATTTAAATCGGGTCGGCTAATAGATCGTTATCGCGGGCAAGCCCGCTCCCACACTTTGATCGCTGCCCTACATGGCAATGCGGTCAAATGTGGGAGCCGGGCTTGCCCGCGATGGGTGCGCCGCAGTTACAGCTCTACAACAACAGCCTGTGACGCTCGGGTCGCCTTGGCCCGAGCAGCCTCGATCGACTCATCCCGCGCCAACGCCACACCCATGCGACGCTGACCATTAACCTCTGGTTTGCCGAACAGACGCAGCGCGGTATCCGGCTCACTCAGCGCAGCACCCAGGTTGGAGAATGCCGTCTGGGTCGACTGCCCTTCCACCAGAATCACCGCCGAAGCCGAAGGCCCAAACTGACGAATCAACGGGATCGGCAAGCCGAGGATTGCCCGCGCATGCAGGGCAAACTGCGACAAGTCCTGGGAAATCAACGTCACCAAGCCGGTGTCGTGCGGGCGCGGTGACACTTCGCTGAACCACACCTGATCACCCTTGATGAACAACTCAACACCAAACAAACCACGTCCACCCAAGGCGTCAGTGACGGCTTTAGCGACACGCTCGGATTCGGCCAGGGCAATCGGGCTCATGGCCTGGGGCTGCCAGGATTCCTGGTAATCGCCCTTCTCCTGGCGGTGACCAACTGGCGCACAGAAGGTGGTGCCGCCGACGTGACGCACGGTCAGCAGGGTAATTTCGTAGTCGAAGTCGATAAAGCCTTCGATGATCACCCGACCTTTGCCGGCACGGCCACCTTCCTGGGCGTAGTCCCAGGCTTTGTGCACGTCATCGGCACTGCGCAGCAGGCTCTGGCCTTTACCCGACGAACTCATCACCGGCTTCACCACGCATGGGAAGCCGAGGTCTTCGACGGCCTTGCGGTAGTCTTCTACAGTGTCAGCAAAGTGGTAAGGCGAAGTCGGCAGGTCCAGTTCTTCAGCGGCCAGGCGACGGATACCTTCACGGTTCATGGTCAGCAGCGCCGCACGTGCGGTGGGGATCACGGTGAAGCCTTCAGCTTCCAGTTCCACCAGGGTGGCGGTGGCGATGGCCTCGATTTCCGGCACGATGAAATGCGGCTTTTCCGCTTCGATCACTGCGCGCAGGGCCGCGCCGTCGAGCATATTGATGACGTGGCTGCGATGGGCAACCTGCATCGCCGGCGCATTGGCGTAGCGATCCACGGCAATCACTTCAACGCCCAGGCGTTGCAGTTCGATTACCACTTCCTTGCCCAGCTCACCGCAGCCACACAGCAAAACGCGGGTCGCGGTTGGCGACAATGGAGTTCCGATTCGGGTCATCTCAGGTCCTCAGGGGAGCGGATCATGGGGGAAAGGCCGGCATTTTACATGAACTGTAAAGATTGGCCTCAGTTGGCGATGCGCTGGCGGCGCAAGCGCCAGGCCATGGCCAGCCAGACTACGGTCACTCCGGCAAATTTCGAGGCCAGAGCGGTCCCCACCACGGCGGGCGTCAGCGCGCCGATCAGGCCGAAAAAGATAAAGGTATCGAGGGGAATGCTCAGCGCCGAACTTATCCACAGGCGATCGTGGAGCGGGCGCTTGGTGATGCTGAACACCAGCCAGTCGATGCACTCGGACACCGCGAACGCCGTGGCACTGGCCAGGGCGATGGACGGATCGGAAGTGATGTAAGACAGCACCAACGCCGCCAGCATGGCGATGATCGCGCCGTGACCGAAACGGGTTTGCACCATGTCGCGCAGGACAAACACCAACCCGCCCCAGGCGGACCAGATGACGTCCAGGTGGGGAGCGGTGGAAAAGGCGTAGTTGATCAGCACGACGCTGCTGATATAGGCGATCAGGAAGAGCATGGGGCGAGAGACCTGTGGACAAGGCGACAGGGTACTGCACAACGAAGCAATGTGGCGAGGGAGCTTGCCCGCGTTGGGCCGCGAAGCGGCCATAAAACCAATCACTGCGGTCTTTCTGATAGATCACAGCGACCGGCCAGGGAGTGCTGCGCACTCCAACGCGGGCAAGCCCGCTCGCCACAAGATCAGGCGCCAGATTTTCCAGGAATCATCCACACCAACCCACTCACCTTCGCCCGCTCGTGACACAACCCCAGCACCACCCGCCGCGCGGCATTGTCCATGCGGCTCCAGCGGGTGATTTCGTCCACGGTACGCTGGCAGCCGGTGCAGATATCATCGTTATCCAGCGCACAAATATTCACACAGGGCGAGGCCACCGGTCGTTCAGGGGCGTTCATTCTTCTTGCTCGACCAGATCACGGGCATAACGCTGAGCGTTATGCACATAGTGCGCAGCGCTGGCTTCAAGCATCTTCTTCTGCGCCTCGGTCAGTTCCCGCACTACTTTGCCGGGCGAGCCCATCACCAGCGAGCCATCGGGAATTTCCTTGCCTTCGCCGATCAGCGAATTGGCGCCGATGATGCAGTTTTTGCCGATCTTCGCCCCGTTGAGAATCACCGCATTAATGCCGATCAGGCTGTAATCGCCGACGGTACAGCCGTGCAGCATGGCGTTATGGCCGATGGTCACGCCGGTGCCCAGGGTCAGCGGGTAGCCCATGTCGGTGTGCATCACCGTGCCGTCCTGGACGTTGCTGTTCTTGCCGATCAGGATCAACTCGTTATCACCGCGCAACACCGCGTTGAACCAGACGTTGGCACCCTCTTCCAGCTTGACCTTGCCCACCAGCGTGGCATTGGGGGCCACCCAGCTTTGGGGATGGGTCTCGACGCGGGCGTCGCCCAGGCGGTATTTCATGGTGTGGTCCTCAAGGCTTGCCATACGAAACGATGGCTTAGGTATTGATGAAGCTTTTCGGTGGACGATGCAGGCTGATGTCGGCGTCGTCATAGATCAGGTTGATCAGCTCGACGATCATGATCGCCGTCAGGCCCCAGATCTTGTATTCGCCAAAACGATAACTGGGCACGTACCAACTGCGGCCCTGGTAATCGATGCGGTGGGTGTGTTCGCGTGGGTCCTTGCGAAAGAACTCCAGGGGCACGCTGAACACGGCAGCAATCTCGGCGTCGTTGGCCAGGTACTCGACGTAATCGGGGATGACCCCGACATAAGGCGTGACGCGGATACCGTGCAGGGAGATCAAGGGACTCAAGGGGCCGATCACTTCCACCAGTCCCGGTGGCAGGCCGATTTCTTCTTCGGCCTCACGCAGGGCGGTGAACACCAGGTCCGGGTCTTCCGGGTCGCGGCGGCCGCCGGGAAAAGCCACTTCGCCACCGTGGGTCGACAGGCCGCTGGCCCGCAGGGTCAGGATCAGTTCGGGTTCGTCACTGCGGGTAATCGGCACCAGCACCGCGGCTTCCGGGAAACGAGCGTCGGTCTCCAGCGTGCGTGGCGTATGATTGCTTACCCGGCGAAGTAGCTCGTCCAGCATGAGTCATCTCGATCTGTTGGCTACCTTGCATCATGCACCAAAGCGTGCGGGCGCCCAACCCCAAAACCTGGACCGTGTCGCTAAACGACAACTTGCAGGCAGGCACGCCGCCACGCCAAGATAGGCGCACTCTCCAGGAACCCCAGCATGAACTTCTGCAGCCAGTGCGGTAAACCGGTCACCCAGCGCATTCCCGAAGGCGACGCGCGCCTGCGTTATGTCTGTGATCACTGTCAGACCATTCACTATCAGAACCCCAATATCGTCGCCGGCACCGTGCCGGTCTGGGGCGATCAGGTGCTGCTGTGCCGTCGCGCCATCGAACCGCGCCAGGGCTATTGGACGCTGCCCGCTGGGTTTATGGAAAACGGCGAGACCGTCGAACAGGCGGCCATGCGCGAAACCATGGAAGAAGCCTGTGCCAGGGTGCGCAACCTGAGCATCTACACGCTGATCGACGTGCCGCACATCAGCCAGGTGCATATTTTCTATCGCGCCGAGCTGATCGACCTGGACTTCTGCGCAGGGCCCGAAAGCCTGGAAGTGAAGCTTTTCAATGAAGCCGACATCCCTTGGTCCGAGCTGGCTTTCCGCACGGTGGGGCGTACCTTAGAATGCTTTTTCGCCGACCGTCGGCTACAGCTGTTCCCGGTGCGCAGCGAGTCCGTGCCGCCACTGGCCCAGTTGGCAAAATAACAATCCAGGCAGCACCTGAAGGGATACCGTTTTAATGCGTTGGTTGCTTGCTCTGCTCTGCCTGTCGTTCGCCACGCTGTCGTCAGCCTCCACCCTGGAAACCCTGGGCGGCAAACCTGTCGAGAAAATCCTGGTCCTCAAGTCCGCCCATCAGTTGCAGTTGATCAACGACGGCAAGCCCCTTAAGACCTACCGCATTTCACTGGGCAAAAACCCCAAGGGCCACAAGCTCGTGGAAGGCGACCGCAAGACCCCGGAAGGCCTCTATTGGATCGACTGGCGCAAGACCAGCGACCGTTTCAACCTGTCCATGCACATCTCCTACCCGAACATCAGCGACGCCGCCCGCTCGCGCCGTGAAGGTGTGCGGGCGGGCAGCATGATCATGATCCACGGCACCCCCGACGCCGAGGATTACCCCGAGGAGTGGTTCCACACTCTGGACTGGACCGACGGCTGCATCGGTATGCGCAATGTCGACATGCGCGAAGTCTGGAACCTGGTCAAGGACGGCACGATGATCGAGATTCGTCCGTAGTTTTCAACCGTCCGTAAAATAAATCCAAATAAATTCCTGCCCTCGGCAGCGCCTGCCGGTGAATACCATTTCACCCCCGCAGGCTGCGCACTTCTGCGCCAAATAAAGACCTCTCTAATACCACTTGCTCAAGCGCACTATAAAGGCGCCCGTAAACACTTGCCCGCACCATTTAGGCAGCATTGACATGGTATTTAAGTGGTATTAATTTCCAGCCACTACCGGGCGACAACACTCCAATAACGCATCGGAAACCCTACAGATGAATCCCATCCTGGCCCTGCGCCCCGACGGTAAACAATCCACGCCGCTGTACCTGCAACTGGCCCGCAAGCTGGAAGCGGCGATTCATGCTGGCCAGTGGAAATCCGAGCAGGCGTTGCCGTCGGAACGCACCCTCAGCGAACTGTTGAGCATTTCCCGAGTAACCGCCCGCAAGGCATTGGAAGTGCTGTTCGAACAAGGCCTGATCCGTCGCAGCCAAGGCTCCGGAACCTTCATTACCCCGCGCCTGGAACAGCCGTTGTCACGCCTTTCGGGGTTCAGCGAGATGTTGCGGCTCAAGGGTTTTGTCCCAAGCTCCCAATGGCTGGAGCGGGAAATCACCCCGCCCACCCACGAAGAACTGATCCGCCTGTGCCTATCGCCCACTGACAAGGTGGTGCGGCTCAAGCGCCTGCGTAAGGCCGATGACACGGTGATGGCTATCGAAATGAGCGCACTGCCCGCCTCGATCATCCCCAACCCGCAGGCCATTGGCAGTTCCCTCTACGAATACCTGGAGGGCATCGGCAAGCCCATCGTTCGCGCGCTGCAGCACATCCAGGCAATCAACGCCTCGGACGAGTTCGCCGCACTGGTGGGCATCGCCCCCGGCACCGCCATGCTGCTGATGACCCGAGTCGGCTACACCGAAGACAACACTCCGATCGAAATCACCGATACCTACTGCCGCAACGACTACTACGACTTTGTCGCAGAGCTGCGCCGCTATGACTTTGCCGCTGAATTGCGGCCTTAGAGAACTGCCCATGTCCGAAGACAATATCCTCACGCCTCAAGGCTGGATTCGCGGCCGCCTGGTGCACCAGCACGGCAAAGTCAGCGCCGTTGAAGGCAGCCCGTGCGACCCTGGCGACAACGACCTGCCGTACCTGCTGCCGGGCTTTATCGACTTGCACGTTCACGGCGGCGGCGGCAAGGACATCATGGAAGGCGCCAGCGCCTTCGAGACCATCACCCGCACCCACGTGCGCTTTGGCACCACCTCGCTGCTGGCCACGACCATGACCGCGCCGGTGGACGAAATCTCCAGCGTGCTCGACGCCCTCGGCCGCTTCTGCGAAAACCGCCCGGCGGGCAGCGCCCGCGTGCTTGGTGTGCACCTGGAAGGCCCTTATATCAACCCCGGAAAACTCGGCGCACAACCGAACTTCGCCCACACCGCGCTGATGAGCGAAGTTGAGGAATACCTGCGCCTGGCGCCGATCCGGGTGATCACCATTGCCCCGGAAATCGCTGGCCACGACGGTCTGATCCGCGCCCTCAGCGGACGCGGCGTGCGCATGCAGATCGGCCATACCCTGGGCAGCTACGAAGAAGGCGTCGCCGCCCTCGCTGCCGGTGCCACCAGTTTTACCCACCTCTACAACGCCATGAGCCCGCTGCATCACCGCGAGCCGGGCATCGTTGGCGCTGCATTGGCCCACGCCAAATACGCCGAGCTGATCCCCGACTTGCTGCACGTTCACCCCGGTGCCATGCGCGTGGCCTTGCGGGCGATTCCGTGCCTGTACTGCGTCACCGATTCCACCGCTGCCGCTGGCATGCCCGACGGCGAATACAAGCTGGGCAGCCACACCGTGACCAAATGCCTGGGCGGCGTGCGCCTGGCCGACGGCACCTTGGCCGGCAGCACGCTGACCATGGATCAGGCGCTGCGCAACCTGGTGAAAATCGGCCTGCCCATCAGCGAAGCCTCACAACGCCTGTCGCAATTTCCCGCCGATTACCTGGGGCTTACAGAACGCGGCCGCCTGCAACCCGGCAGTTTTGCCGACTGCGTGCGCCTGGATCGCTCCCTGAACCTCACCGACGTAATGGTCGAAGGAGAAACCATTGACTTCAAAAATGCTTGAAGAGGCCCTGGCCTCCTGCGACGCCGTCGAGGCTCAACTGCAACGCCTGGAACCAATGCTGGTGGAGGTTACCGGACGCTTGCGTCGCCAGCCGCCGCAAGTGGTGTTGACCATCGCCCGTGGCAGCTCGGATCACGCCGCCAGCTACTTTGCCTACCTAACCATGCAGCACCTGGGGATTCCCGTGGCGTCGTTGCCGATGTCGGTGGTGACCATGTTGCAATCGCCGCTCAAGGTCAGTGGCCAGGTGGCCTTCGGTTTCTCCCAGTCGGGGCAAAGCCCGGACCTGGTCAACAGCCTGCGCCTGCTGCGCAAGCGTGGCGCCTTGAGCATTTCGCTGGTCAATGCCGAGGACTCACCACTGGAAGCAGCCTGCGAATTCCATGTGCCGCTGTGTGCCGGGCCCGAACGCAGCGTCGCCGCCACCAAAAGCTTTATCGCCACCTTGAGCGCCAGCGCCCAACTGATCGGTCACTGGAACCAGGAAACCGAACTGCTGCAAGCCTGCAAAGCCCTGCCCGACGGCTTGCGTGAAGCCGCCAAACAGGACTGGAGCCTGGCCATCGACGCCCTGCGCGACTGCCAGCAGTTGATGGTCATCGGCCGTGGCGCCGGTTTTGCTATCGCTCAGGAAGCCGCGCTCAAACTCAAGGAAACCTCGGCGATCCAGGCCGAAGCCTTCAGCAGCGCCGAAGTACGCCACGGGCCGATGGCCTTGATCGGTGACAACTACCCGCTGCTGGTGTTCGCCCCACGCGGTGCCGAACAGGCCGGTTTGCTGAGCCTGGCCGCCGATATGCGCCAACGCGGCGCCCGCGTGTTGCTGGCCGCACCCGATGACATCGCCGAACGTGACCTGACCTTGAGCCGCGCCGAACACCCGGCCCTTGATCCGATTCTTGCCATCCAGAGCTTCTACGTGATGGCCGCAGGCCTGGCCGAAGCCCGAGGCATGGACCCGGACCAGCCGCGTCACCTGAGCAAAGTGACCCGTACCCACTGAGTTGATTTTTGCGCATTCCTGATGAGTACCGTGCCCATGTCCCACAATAATAATGACCTCACCCTCAGCGCCCCCCTCAGCGGGCCGGTACTGACCCTGGGCAGCGTTCCCGACGAAGTGTTCGCCAGCGGCGCCATGGGCGATGGCATCGCCATCGACCCGATTAATGATTGCCTGCATGCGCCCTGCGATGGGGTCATCATTCATGTCGCCCGTACCGGGCATGCGCTGACGATTCGCGCCGATAACGGCGCCGAACTGCTGCTGCACGTGGGCATCGACACCGTGGAGTTGAACGGCGAAGGTTTTGAGCTGTTGGTCGAACAAGGCGCGCGGGTCAATAATGGCCAGCCGCTGGTGCGCTTCGAACTGGATCGCATCGCCCGCCAGTGCAAAAGTCTTATCAGCCTGATCATTCTCACCAACAGTGATCAATTTGCGCTGCGCCCGCTTGCATTGAACGCGGTGAACGTCGGGGAGCCGCTATTGCAGGTGGTCGCACACGGTTCTTCGCCAGCGCAACCGCAGGCGGTCGATGACTCAATCGCGCAAGCCAGCGCCAGCATTCGCATCACTCACCGTGGCGGTTTGCATGCCCGCCCCGCAGCCTTGATCCGCAAAACGGCGCAGGGTTTCAGCAGCCAGGCGCAGTTGCATTTCGCCGGCAAGTCGGCGTCCTGCGACAGCCTGATCGGCTTGATGGGCCTGGGTATCGGTGAACAGGACGACGTTCAGGTCACTTGCCGTGGCAAGGATTGCGACGCGGCGCTGCAAGCGCTGATCGCCGCCTTGTCGGTGGCGGTCCATGCACAAACCCATGCGCCGGTGGCCGTCGCTACTCGTCGCGCCAACAGTGAACCCGGCGTGCTGCAAGGTGTATGCGCCGCGCCTGGATTGGTGTGTGGGCCACTGTTTCGACTCAATGGCATTGAGCTGCCGAAAGACACCGGCAACCACGTCGCCGAGGAGCAACTGCGTTTGCTCGACAACGCCCTGGAACAAGTGCGCAACGATATCCGCGACACACTGGCCCAAGCCCGGCGGCACAAAGACATTGAAGAAGAGGAAATCTTCGCCGCCCACCTGGCGCTGCTGGAAGACCCGGCGCTGCTGGTGGCCGCCGGTGTCGCCATCGCTCAGGGCCGCGCCGCTACCCACGCCTGGCGCGATGCGATCCAGGCCCAGTGCGCCGTACTGCTGGCATTGGGCAAACCCTTATTGGCCGAGCGCTCCAATGACTTGCGGGATTTGCAGCAGCGCGTGCTGCGGGTGCTGCTGGGTGAAGCCTGGCACTTCGAATTGCCCGCCGGCGCCATTGTTGCGGCCCATGAATTGACACCGTCGGACCTGCTGCAACTGAGCGCACAAAACGCCGCCGGTATCTGCATGGCCGAAGGCGGCGCGACCTCCCATGTGGCGATTCTGGCACGGGGCAAAGGCTTGCCTTGCGTGGTCGCACTGGGCTCGGCCGTATTGGATGCGCCCCAAGGCCAACGGGTTGTGCTCGACGCCATCAACGGTCGCCTGGAGTTGGCCCCCGATGACGCGCGCCACGCACAAGTCCATCAGATACGCGAGGCACAAAAACTCCGCCGCCAGCAGCAACAAACCCAAGCCCAGGCGCCCGCCCGCACCCTGGATGGCGTAAGTATCGAGGTGGCCGCCAATGTCGCCTCCAGCGCTGAAGCGCAGATGGCCCATGAAAACGGCGCCGACGGCGTCGGCCTGTTGCGCACCGAATTCCTCTTTGTCGACCGCCGCACCGCGCCCGATGAACAAGAGCAGCGCCAGGCCTATCAAGCCGTACTGGATGCCATGGGCGACAAGTCGGTGATCATCCGCACCATCGACGTCGGCGGCGACAAACAACTGGACTACCTGCCGCTGCCCGCCGAAGCCAACCCGGTGTTGGGCCTGCGGGGCATACGCCTGGCCCAGGTCCGCCCGGAACTGCTGGACCAGCAACTGCGCGCCCTGCTCCAGGTCAGCCCGTTGCAGCGCTGCCGCATCCTGTTGCCGATGATCAGCGAAGTGGACGAGTTGCTGCACATCCGCCAACGCCTGGATGAGCTGTGCATTGAGCTGAAACTGACCCAACGCCCGGAGCTGGGGGTAATGATCGAAGTACCGGCCGCCGCCTTGATGGCCGAGCAACTGGCCGAGCATGCGGACTTCCTGTCCATCGGCACCAATGACCTGTCCCAGTACACCCTGGCCATGGACCGCGACCACGCCGGCCTCGCCGCCAGGGTCGACGCCCTGCACCCGGCGTTGCTACGCCTGATCGCCCAGACCTGCGCCGGGGCGGCCAAACACGGCCGTTGGGTCGGCGTATGCGGCGCCCTGGCGTCCGACCCGCTGGCCACACCGGTGCTGATCGGCCTGGGCATCAACGAGCTGTCGGTAAGCCCGCTGCAAATCGGAGAAATCAAGGACCGCGTCCGCCACCTGGACGCGGCGCAATGCCGGCAATTGAGCCAAGGCCTGCTTAACCTGAGCAGCGCCAAAGCCGTTCGCCAAGCCTGTCAACACCACTGGCCGCTGAGCTGACAACAACAAGAAAAGGGAGACACGCCATGTACCAATATTTCATCGAAGGGCTGCAACGCCTGGGCCGCGCGCTGATGCTGCCGATCGCGATCCTGCCGATCGCCGGCCTGCTGCTGCGCCTGGGCGACACCGACCTGCTGAACATCGCCGTGATGCACGACGCAGGGCAAGCGATCTTCGCCAACCTTGCGTTGATCTTCTCCATCGGTATCGCCGTGGGGTTTGCCCGAGACAACAACGGCACCGCAGGCTTGGCCGGGGCCATTGGCTACCTGGTGATGATCTCTACCCTCAAGGTGATGGACGCCAGCATCAATATGGGCATGCTCGCCGGGATCGTCAGCGGGCTGATGGCCGGCGCGCTGTATAACCGTTTCAAGGACATTAAGCTGCCCGAATACCTGGCGTTCTTCGGTGGGCGGCGGTTTGTGCCGATTGTCACCGGTTTCTCGGCGGTCGGCCTGGGCGTGGTGTTCGGCCTGATCTGGCCGCCGATCCAGCATGGCATCAACAGCTTCGGCGTATTGCTGCTGGAAAGTGGCAGCTTCGGCGCATTCATCTTCGGCGTACTCAACCGCCTGCTGATCGTCACTGGCCTGCACCATATCCTCAACAACATGGCCTGGTTTGTGTTTGGCAGCTTCACCGACCCGGTGACCGGCGCGGTGGTCACTGGCGATTTGACCCGCTATTTTGCCGGCGACCCCAAGGGCGGCCAGTTCATGACCGGTATGTTCCCGGTGATGCTGTTCGGCCTGCCCGCAGCCTGCCTGGCGATGTACCGCAATGCCTTGCCGGAGCGGCGCAAGATCATGGGCGGGATCTTCCTGTCGATGGCATTGACCTCGTTCCTCACCGGCGTCACCGAGCCCATCGAGTTCGCCTTCATGTTCCTCGCGCCGCTGCTGTATCTGCTGCATGCGCTATTAACCGGCCTGTCGATGGGCATCACTAACCTGCTGAACATCCACTTGGGCTTTACCTTTTCCGGTGGTTTTATCGACATGGTCCTCGGCTGGGGCAAGTCCACCAATGGCTGGCTGGTGGTGCCGGTGGGCCTGGCCTACGCGGTGGTCTACTACACGGTGTTTGATTTCTGCATCCGTCGCTTCAACTTGAAGACACCGGGGCGCGAAGACATACAGGTCGTGCGCACCGAAGCCATGACCGACAACCAGCGTGCCGGTGCCTACATTCGTGCGCTGGGCGGGGCTGACAATCTGCTCAGCGTGGGTGCCTGCACTACGCGTCTGCGCCTGGACATGGTGGACCGCAACAAGGTGGTGGACGCCGAGCTCAAGGCATTGGGTGCGATGGCCGTGGTTCGCCCCGGCAACGGCGGCAGCTTGCAGGTGGTGGTAGGGCCGATGGCCGACAGCATTGCTGACGAGATTCGCCTGGCCATGCCGTCGTTTGTCAAAGCCGCGCCAGTGGTTGCTGCGCCTGTTGAAAAGAGCGCACAGGTCAATGTTCACGAGGCCGAGAAATGGCTGAATGCCCTGGGCGGTCGGGCCAATGTGCTGCAACTGAATACCGTAGCCATGACCCGGTTGCGGGTGGAATTAGGGGATGGTTCGGTGTTGTCGAAATCCCAGCTCACGGCGCTTGGCTGCCAGGGTGTAAGCCAGCTGGAAAGCGGCATTTGGCACTTGCTGATTGGTGACAAGGCATCGGGGTTGGGTGAGGCCTTGGAGCGGTTGGTCAGTGACCGTGAAATAGGAGCCCGAGCCTAAATCTCTACTGGCCCGCGATGAGGCCCTCACAGCCAACAAAAAACCCGCTGACCATTCAGGCCCAGCGGGTTTCTTGTTTTTACAGCCAGCGAATCAAAAATCCGCCAACTGCCACACCTCATAAGCCGGCGTCTCATAGGGATGGCTAAGCTTCAACGCAGCCACAACGGCCTTGATCAACTCATCCGCCACCACCAACTCAACCTTCCATTCCTCAACCACTTCAACCTGCCCCACCTGGCCGATAAACGGCTGGCTGCCGTCCATCGGGCGGAACTGGCCGCGGCCCAGCACTTGCCAGGCGCAGCTGTCGTAGTGGCCGATGCGCCCGCCGCCAGCTGCGAAGACGGCGGTTTTCACCGTGTCCACGTGACTGTCGGGCACAAAGAAGCTGAGCTTGTACACGGCCTTAGTTCACCCACACACGAGCGTTGCGGAACATGCGCATCCACGCGCCGTCTTCGTTCCACTCTTCCGGGCGCCAGGAGTTCTGCACGGCACGGAAGACACGCTCCGGGTGCGGCATCATGATGGTGACGCGACCGTCGCGGCTGGTCAGCCCGGTGATCCCGCGCGGCGAGCCGTTCGGGTTGGCCGGGTAGCCTTCGGTGACCTTGCCGTGGTTGTCGACGAAACGCATGGCCACACAACCGGACAAGTCAGCTTCCAGCAACGCTTCTTCGCTTTCGAACTCGGCATGGCCTTCACCGTGGGCGATGGCAATTGGCATGCGCGAACCGGCCATGCCACGCAGGAAGATCGAGTTCGATTCCTGCACCTGGACCATGGCCACACGGGCTTCGAACTGCTCGGAACGGTTGCGCACAAAGTGCGGCCAGAACTCGCTGCCTGGGATCAGTTCGCTGAGGTTGGACATCATCTGGCAACCGTTGCACACACCCAGGGTGAAGCTGTCGTTGCGCTCGAAGAAGCCCTGGAACGCATCGCGGGCGCGGCTGTTAAACAGCGCCGACTTAGCCCAGCCTTCACCGGCACCCAACACATCGCCGTAGGAGAAACCGCCGCAGGCCACCAGGCCTTTGAACTCGTTGAGATCAACGCGACCGGCGAGGATGTCGCTCATGTGCACGTCAATCGCATTGAAGCCGGCACGGTCGAACGCGGCCGCCATTTCCACCTGGCCGTTGACGCCCTGCTCACGCAGTACGGCAACCTGTGGGCGAATGCCTTTCTTGATGTACGGCGCAGCGATGTCCTGGTTGACGTCGAAGCTGAGCTTGGTGCTCAGGCCCGGGTTATCTTCTTCCAGGATCACGGCGAATTCCTGCTCGGCGCAGTCGACGTTGTCCCGCAGGCGCTGGATCTGGTAGCTGGTCTCGGCCCACTGGCGTTGCAGCAGACGGCGCTGGCCTTCAAAGACGGTTTCGCCGTTGAAGACGATGTTGATTTCGCCGTTGTTGATCGGCTGGCCAACCACTGCCACGCAGTCGCCCAGGCCGGCCGCGCTGAATTGCGCGAGCACGTCCGGGGTGGCGTCCTGGCGAACCTGGATTACGGCGCCCAGTTCTTCGTTGAACAGAATCGCGGCGATGTCCGCAGATGTTTCCGCCAGGCCGTCGAGGTTCAGGCTCAGGCCGCAGTGACCGGCGAAGGCCATTTCCACGGCGCTGGTCAGCAGACCACCGTCGGAACGGTCGTGGTAAGCCAGCAGGTGACCGTCGGCGTTCAGGCCCTGGATCACGGCGAAGAAGGCTTTCAGGTCTTCGGCGTCGTCAACGTCCGGCGCGTGCTTGCCGAGTTTGCCGTGAACCTGGGCAAGGATCGAGGCGCCCATGCGGTTCTGGCCACGGCCCAGATCGATGAGGATCAGGTCAGTGGTGCCCTTGTCCATGCGCAGTTGCGGGGTCAGGGTCTGACGAATATCGGTGACCGGCGCAAAGCCGGTAACGATCAGCGACAGCGGCGAGGTGACGCTCTTGTCCACGCCGTCATCGTTCCAGCGAGTGGCCATGGACATGGAGTCCTTGCCCACCGGGATGGTGATGCCCAGCTCAGGGCACAGCTCCATGCCGACGGCTTTAACGGTGTCGTACAGACGGGCGTCTTCACCTGGGTGACCGGCAGCGGACATCCAGTTGGCCGACAGCTTGATGTCAGAGATCTTGCCGATGCGCGAAGCGCAGATGTTGGTCAGGGTTTCACCGATGGCCATGCGGCCCGACGCTGGAGCGTCCAGCAGGGCCAGCGGCGTGCGCTCCCCCATGGCCATGGCTTCACCGGTGTAGACGTCGAAGCTGGTGGCGGTGACGGCAACGTCGGCCACAGGAACCTGCCACGGGCCGACCATCTGATCACGGGCAACTAGACCGGTGATGGTGCGGTCGCCAATGGTGATCAGGAAGCTTTTGCTGGCAACAGCCGGGTGGTGCAGGACGCGCTCCACGCAATCGGTGATGGCCAGTGTCGACGGATCGAAGTCGTCGCCCAGTTCGATTTCGCGGACCGCCGAACGGTGCATGCGCGGGGCCTTGCCCAGCAGCACTTCCAGGGGCATGTCCACCGGGCTGTTGCCGAAGTGGCTGTCGGTGACCGTCAATTGCGGCTCGGCAGTGGCTTCGCCGACCACGGCAAACGGGCAACGCTCACGTTCGCAGATCGCCTGGAAACGCTCGAAGTCCGCAGGGCCAACGGCCAATACGTAGCGTTCCTGAGATTCGTTGCTCCAGATTTCGTGCGGGGCCATGCCCGGCTCGTCGTTTGGAATGTTGCGCAGTTCGAAGCGGCCGCCACGGTCGCCATCGTTGACCAGTTCCGGGAAGGCGTTGGACAAACCGCCTGCGCCGACGTCGTGGATGAAGCTGATTGGGTTCTTGTCACCCAACTGCCAGCAACGGTCGATGACTTCCTGGCAGCGACGCTCCATCTCTGGGTTTTCGCGCTGTACGGAAGCGAAGTCCAGGTCCGCCGAGCTGGTGCCGGTGGCCATGGAGGAAGCGGCGCCACCGCCCAGGCCAATCAGCATCGCTGGGCCGCCGAGGACGATCAGCTTGGAGCCGACGATGATTTCGCCTTTCTGTACGTGTTCGGCGCGGATGTTGCCCAGGCCGCCGGCCAGCATGATCGGCTTGTGGTAACCGCGCACTTCATCACCGTGAGGGGTGGTGATGGACTGCTCGAAGGTACGGAAGTAACCCGTCAGGGCCGGACGACCGAATTCGTTGTTGAACGCGGCGCCGCCCAGCGGGCCTTCGATCATGATGTCCAGTGCGGTGACGATGCGCTCAGGCTTGCCGTACGGCACTTCCCACGGCTGTTCAAAGCCCGGGATCTGCAGGTTGGACACGGTGAAGCCGGTGAGGCCAGCCTTTGGCTTGGCGCCACGACCGGTGGCACCTTCGTCGCGAATCTCACCACCAGAACCGGTGGCTGCGCCCGGGAACGGGGCAATCGCGGTCGGATGGTTGTGGGTCTCGACTTTCATCAGGATGTGCACCGGCTCCTGCACCGCGCCGTACTGGCGGGTTTCAGGGTCCGGGAAGAAACGGCCGGCAACACTGCCGACGATGACCGAGGCGTTGTCTTTATAAGCCGACAGAACGCCTTCGCTGTGCATCACGTAGGTGTTCTTGATCATGCCGAACAGACTTTTTTCCTGGCTCTGGCCGTCAATGTCCCAACTGGCGTTGAAGATCTTGTGGCGGCAGTGCTCGGAGTTGGCCTGGGCGAACATCATCAATTCGATGTCGTGGGGGTTGCGCGCAAGACCTGTGAAGGCATCGACTAGGTAGTCGATTTCGTCTTCAGCCAGGGCCAGGCCCAGTTCGGTGTTGGCTTTTTCCAGGGCGCGGCGACCGCCGCCGAGCACGTCAATCGCGGTTAGCGGCTTGGGCTCGGCGTGGCTGAACAGGCCGGCGGCCTGTTCCAACTGGCTGACGATAATCTGGGTCATGCGGTCATGCAGGCTGCTGGCGATCAGCTCGGCCTCGGCATCGCTGAACTGGCCGGCGACATAGAAGGCGATCCCGCGTTCCAGACGCTGGATTTTTTCCAGGCCGCAGTTGCGGGCGATATCGCTGGCCTTGCTCGCCCAGGGCGAGATAGTGCCGAACCGTGGCAGGACCAGGAACAAGCGACCGGTGGGCTCTTGAACGGGAACGCTGGGGCCGTACTTCAGAAGACGCGCCAGCACTTGCTGTTCGTCGGCGGTCAAGACGCCGGTAACGTCGGCGAAGTGAGCAAATTCAGCATACAAGCCACTGACAGCCGGGACTTTCTGGCTCAGTTGCTCAAGGAGTTTGCTGTGGCGAAAGGCAGAAAGGGCAGGAGCGCCGCGCAGGATCAACATCTTCGGGACAGCCTCGGGAAGGGGTGTGCTTTGAGGCCGTGCATTCTAGCGTAAACCGCCGCCAACGGCACCCGAAACGCTACCTGTGGCCGCTGCCGGACGTCAGTTGGCCCGACTGCACGGCTGCCAGGACGCCATCCCGGTCATTTCAGGCAGTTATTTTAACCGTCACAATCGCGCGCCAAGGCCCATTTCTGCGGGCTGCAGCTTAGGTTTTCGGGCGCTAGCAGACAACAGCCACGCTGTCGATATATGGCGCCGGGGGTCCTTTGCGTATACTGCGCAGATGTTCTCCCCAACTGCTTTATGCCCGCGTTGCGCCAAATGGCTCTTCGCAATCGGACTCTTCCTGATGCT
Organism: Pseudomonas sp. ANT_H4; assembly: GCF_008369295.1. Taxonomy (GTDB): domain Bacteria; phylum Pseudomonadota; class Gammaproteobacteria; order Pseudomonadales; family Pseudomonadaceae; genus Aquipseudomonas. Next base: position 72,964 of record NZ_VOBG01000007.1, read on the forward strand.
CAGCGCCTGTGTTGATAACCCCAGCGCGCTAGAGCGGATCAAGGAGGATGGCGTATTGCGGGTGATCACCCGAAACAGCCCGGCCACCTATTTCCAGGACCGCAACGGCGAAACCGGTTTCGAATACGAACTGGTCAAGCGCTTTGCCGAAGACCTGGGGGTGAAGCTGGAGATAGAAACGGCTGACAACCTCGACGACCTGTTCGGTCAGCTTGGCAAACCCAACGGCCCGGTACTGGCCGCCGCCGGCCTGGTCAGCAGCGAGCAGCGCCGCCAACTGGTGCGCTTCTCCCACCCTTACCTGGAAGTCACCCCGCAGATCATCTACCGCAACGGCCAGTCCCGCCCTACCAACGCGACGGACCTGGTGGGCAAGAAGATCATGGTGCTCAAGGGCAGCACCCACGCCGAACAACTGGCCGAGCTGAAGCAGAAAAATCCCGCCATTGAATACGAAGAATCCGACGCCGTTGAGGTGGTCGACCTTTTGCGCATGGTCGACGAAGGCCAGATCGACCTGACTCTGGTGGACTCCAACGAAGTGGCAATGAACCAGGTGTACTTCCCCAACGTACGGGTCGCCTTCGACCTGGGCGACGCCCGCAACCAAAGCTGGGCCGTGGCCGCCGGTGAAGACAACAGCCTACTCAACGAGGTCAACAGCTTTCTGGACAAGGTGGAGAAGAACGGCACCCTGCAGCGTCTAAAAGATCGCTATTACGGGCACGTCGATGTCCTTGGCTATGTCGGCGCATACACCTTCGCCCAGCATTTGCAGCAGCGCCTGCCCAAGTACGAGAAACACTTCAAGGCTTCGGCCAAGGAAGAAAAAGTCGATTGGCGGCTGTTGGCGGCCATCGGTTATCAGGAATCCCTATGGCAACCGACGGTCACCTCCAAGACCGGCGTGCGCGGTTTGATGATGCTGACCCAGAACACCGCCCAGGCGATGGGCGTGTCCAACCGCCTGGACGCCAAGCAAAGTATCAAGGGTGGCGCCAAGTACCTGGCCATGATCAAGGGTGAATTGGACGACAAGATCCAGGAACCGGACCGCACCTGGTTTGCCCTGGCAGCCTACAACGTGGGCGGCGGCCATTTGGACGACGCCCGCAAGCTGGCCGAGAAAGAAGGCCTGAACCCGAACAAGTGGCTGGACGTGAAGAAAATGCTGCCGCGCCTGGCGCAGAAGCAGTGGTACAGCAAGACCCGCTACGGCTACGCCCGGGGCGGCGAGCCAGTGCACTTTGTGGCCAACATCCGGCGCTATTACGACATCCTGACCTGGGTGACGCAGCCGCAGCTGGAGGGGAACCAGGTGGTTGAAGGCAACCTGCATGTGCCGGGTGTAGACAAGACAAAACCGGCCGAAGAAACCCCGCAACTATAAAAATGCGGCCCCTCAAACAATGTAAAAGTCTGTGGAAGCCAGGCTTTGTGGCGAGCGGGCTCGCCATTTGATTTGAACGTTAAAGTCCCGTAATCAAATGCACCACCCCACCCGCCAATACCATCACCCCTGGTACTCCCGCCGCTCGTAATGCCACCTCATCCAAGCGCTCCGAATTTAGTAACTGCACCCGCACCCGAGTCAGCGCCACCCGCTGTTGCGACTTGAGGTTGTCAGCCCCCCCCAACGCACTCAATACGCCCGGCGACAACGGCGTTTCGCCCACAGGTGCAACCACTGCCTGTGGCGTCTCTGCAATCAAATCCGGCGTCAGGGCCTTCCAGAACGCCCGCTGCATTTTCTCGAACATACTCAGTTCTCCACAACCAATGAGGTTTCGACGGTGGCCGCGTGGTATTGGCGCATGGCCTCACGTACCTGGACGGCCTCTTCCAGGCCCAGCACCTGGCGGGCGATCAACTGGCAGTCCGCCAGGTCCAGCTCGCGCACGGCGGCCTTGATGGTCGGGATCAGCGGCACGCTGACCGACAACTCATCCACTCCCAGCCCAATCAACACCGGCACCGCCAGCGCCTCCGACGCCAGCGCGCCGCAAACACCCACCCATTTGCCATGGGCATGGGCGGCCTTGACGGTGCTGGCGATCAGGCGCAGTACCGCCGGGTGAAGGCTGTCGGCCTGGCTGGCCAGGCGCGGATGATCGCGGTCCATGGCCAGGGTGTATTGGGTCAGGTCGTTGGTGCCGATGGAGAAGAAATCCACCTCGGGCGCAAACAGGTCGGCCATCAACGCCGCCGACGGCACTTCAATCATGATCCCCAGCTTAGGCAGTTGCGTAAGCCCCATGGCCAAGGCTTCCTCCTCAAGGATCTGCCGCGCCAGGCGCAGCTCCGAGAGCAGGCTGACCATCGGCAACATGATGTGCAGACGAGCAAAACCGGCACTGGCGAGGATCGCCCGGAACTGTTCGCGCAGCAGTTCCGGACGCTCCAGGCACAGTCGAATGCCCCGCAGGCCAAGGAACGGATTGGTCTCACTGTCCATCGGCACATAGGCCAGGGGCTTGTCCCCACCGACGTCGAGGGTGCGCACCACCAGGTTGCGCTCCGGCCCCAGGGCCCGGGCGATGGCGCTGTAGGTGCCGGCCTGCTCATCGGGGCTGGGCGCGCGGTTGCGATCCAGGTAGAGGAATTCCGAGCGCAGCAAGCCAACACCTTCGCCGCCCAGGGCCAGGGCTTGCTCCACCTCTTGCAGCGAGGCGACGTTGGCGGTGACTTCGACGCGATGACCGTCGCGGGTGATGGCGGCCAGTGAGGCCTGCGCCACCTCCTGCTGACGACGCAGAACCTGCTGTTGGCGGGCGACCTGCAGTTGCTCGATCTCGGCCAGGTCCGGCTCCAGGTGCAATTCACCCTTGTCGGCATCCAGCAGGACTTGCTTACCGTTGCTCAGGCTCAGCACCTGGGCCGGCACGCCGCAAATGGCGGGCAACCCCAGGGCACGGGCGAGGATTGCGACGTGGCTGGTGGCGCCGCCACCGACGGTGACAAAACCCAGCACCTTGCGGGTGTCGAGGCTGGCGGTTTGTGACGGCGTCAGTTGTTCGGCGATGAGGATTGCCTGCTCCGGCAGGTCCCAGGCGCTGTCCTTGATCCCAAGGATCAGTTTCAGGACACGTTGGCCGACGTCTGCCAGGTCGGCGGCGCGCTCGGCAAGCAACGTGTTACCCGACCCCTGGAACAGGCTGGCAGTCGCTTCAGTGGCGCCGTTCCAGGCGAAGGCGGCGCTTTTGCCTTGCGCCAATAGTGCATCGGCTTGCTCCAGCAGGGTTGGGTCTTCCAGCAACTCCTGGTGGGCACGAAAAATTTCCGCCTGGGCGCTGCCGACGTCCTTGGCCTGCAAGCCTTGCAGCGCCTCGGTCGCGTGAAGCAGGCCACGATCCAGCGCGACGCGCTCAGCCGCTTCGCCAGTACCGGCTTCAGTGATGTTCAATTCAGGCTCGGCGACTTGCACCACTTGGCCGAACGCAGAACCAGGCGATGCACACACGCCCCGCAGCAAGGTCGCCGAGCCAAGCGGTGCCACTGGTTCGGCAATCTCGACGTGGGCAATTACCGTTTCCCCGCATCCTTCAGCCAGCAACACCACCAGGGCCTTGATGGCCGCATCGGCATCCTCCCCCGCCGCACTCACCTGCAAGGTATCGCCCCGTACGGTCTGCAACGCCATGATCGCCACCAACGACTTGGCATTCGCGCTTTGGGTTTGCTTGTGCAGGTAAATGCTCGCCTTGAAGCCCTTCGCCGCCTGGGCAAAAATCGCCGCCGGACGGGCGTGCAGGCCATTGGCGTTGGGCAGTATCAGGGGTTTGGAGAACAGGGCGTCGCCCTCTTCTTCCACGGTTTCATCCGTGCAGCCTTCAGAGCTCACGCGCAACAAGGGTTGCCCAAGCACCACCAGGCCGCTGCCCGGTGTCAGCAGCGTGAAGGGCTCGCCGCTGACCACCAACATCAGGGTCAGCAAACTACGGGCGTTGAGCGCAACAAAATCGGCATCGAATTCAATCAACGGCTGGCCGGCCTCAACACGCTGACCTTCCTTGACCAGTCGGGTAAAACCCTTGCCTGCCAGGTTCACTGTGTCCAGGCCAATGTGTATCAGCACCTGGACTCCGTGATCATTGGTGACGCTCACCGCATGACCACTGTCCTGGATATTACTGATCACCCCGGCAAGGGGAGCGCAGAGAGTCTGCGAGGTCGGATCGATGCACAGGCCGTCGCCAATCAGGCGACTTGAGAACACTGGATCGGGCACCTGATCCAGGGCCACAAGCACCCCGGACAAGGGCGCCAGCAGTTCCAGGGGTTGGGTTGTGGTCATGATTTCACCTGTTGTTTTGTTCTGTAAAAATCATTGATCGGAAAACTGTTACTTCCACCAATACTCAACCTGCACACCAAAGTTGGAACCATGCCGCGCCGTGCCATAGCTGCCGGTGTCGGACAGTGCCGAGCCCGCCGCCAGTTCATTGGCCGCACGCTTGGCTGCTTCGTTCCAGGTAGCGTAGGTGTAATACAAACGCACCTCCGGCCTTGCCCAGAAATCCGGGCCTTTAGGCGACCAGGTCGGGGCGAAGGTAAATTTGCTCAGCTTGCGGGTGCCGCCGGTGGCGTCCACTTGATCATGGCCCAACTCGGTGACCAGCTTGAACTGTTCAGTGATCGCATAGGCCGGGCGCACACCAAGGGAAATCCAGGTCTGGTCCTGGCTGCCGGGGCGAATGTCTTTCTGGTAGACCGCCTCGATCTGGCCGCCAAACCGTGGTGTCACCTGCCAGTCGAAAAACTCCACCGCACGGTAGCTTTTGCTGCTGTTGTCCAGGGCAGTATTACCGGTGTAGCCCAAGCCCGTGCCGGGACCTTCGCCGTACTGCAGGGCGAACTTGTTCTTGCCGCCAAGAAACGGCGTCTGCACATGCTGGGCAGTCAGCGCCCAACCGCTGTTGGCTTCGCGGCCGCCGGCTTTTTCGATGTAGCTCAAGCCCAGCTCCAGCTCGCCGCCAGGGTTGGTCTTGAAGCCTGCGACGTTGAAGTCGTGACGGGTGGCGTATTCCTTCTGGTACAGGTTGTCCTTGCGGGAAATGGCGTAGCTGTATTTCAGATCGCCGATCAGCACGTCTTCGATACCGCCGCCTGTCGCGCTCTGGTTCCAGTAGTAGAAGTCGGAAATATGGATGTCATTACGTTTGTAGTAACGCCGACCGGCCCACAGCGAACCACCGTTGAGGCTGGGCATATTCGACCACTGCGCATACATCTGCGGCATGCGCGCCGAGCCGTTGTTTTCACCCTGGAACTTCAGCTCGCGATCGTACTTGTTGTACAGCGAAGCCATGGCGTCGACGCTGAGCACCGAGCCGTCATCAAGGGTGAACAGGTCCTGGCGCAACTCCAGCTCGGCATACTGTTCGCATTCGTTGCCCAGACGGTATTTCGATTGCGCACCGGGCAGTTGGAAACACTGCTGTGGACCGCTGCCCGTTGAAGTCCCCGCGCCGCTACGCAAGTAGCCTGCAAACTCCAAAGCCTGGGCCGCCAATGGCAACGTTAGACAGGATGCAACGAGGCCCAGCTTTATTGTTGTTCTCATGAAGCACTCCATTATTTTTATTGTGTTTTTTTGAAGCATTCCCTGCGCTCCCACGCCGGGGGTAATGCGATGTCTCAATCCTTCAGGTGCAGCACGAAGGATTCATACGGGCGCAGCGATATCTGGCCCGTACGCATCGGGCAATCGTCGTAGTTGCTGATCAGCACGCGTTGCTGGCTCGCGACGTTGATCACGCCGTCCGGCAATTGGATCTGGCACGGCGTACCGTAGAAGTTGTTGAGCACCAGCAAACGCTCGCCCTGGCCTTCGCGCAGGTACGCCCAAACCTGGGTGTGCTCCAGCAGCAGTTGGCGATACACGCCTTCCTGGATCAGCGGCTCAACGCGGCGCAGGGCAATCAGCGCACGGTAGTGATGCAGCACCGATTCAGGGTTGTCGAGCTGGCTTTCAACGTTGATCTGCGCCGCATTGGCGGGGATGCCGATCCACGGTTCGCCGCTGCTGAAACCAGCGTTCGCCTGGGTATTCCACTGCATCGGCGTGCGGCCGTTATCGCGGGACTTCTGCATGATCGCCGCCATGCTGTCGGCCTCGGACTCACCGGCTTCGCGCTTGAGTCGATAGATGTTCAGGGTCTCGACGTCGCGGTACTGCTCGATTGTGTCGAAGCCCGGATTGGTCATGCCCAACTCTTCGCCTTGGTAGACAAAAGGCGTGCCCTGCAAAAAGTGCAGCGCGGTGCCGAGCATCTTGGCCGAGACCACCCGGTGCTCGCCGTCATCGCCAAAGCGCGAGACCACCCGTGGCTGGTCGTGGTTACACCAGAACAGCGCGTTCCAGCCGCCGCCGGCCTGCATACCCAGTTGCCAGTCGGAAAGAATCTGCTTGAGTTGAAGGAAGTCGAAGTCAGCCCGCACCCACTTTTGCAGGTTCGGATAATCCACTTTCAGGTGATGAAAATTGAAGGTCATCGACAGCTCTTTCGACTCAGGACTCGAATAGCGAATGCAGTGCTCAAGACTGGTGGAGGACATCTCGCCGACGTTGATCAGGTCATGGCCTTCGAAGACTTCGCGGTGCATTTCCTGCAGGTACTCGTGCACGTTCGGGCCGTCGGTGTAGAAGCGCCGACCGTCGCTGTTGTCTTCAGGAAAGTCCGCTGGTTTGGAGATCAGGTTGATCACGTCCAGGCGGAAACCGCCGACGCCCTTGTCGCGCCAAAAGCGCATCAGTTTGAACACCTCGGCGCGCACGTTGGGGTTTTCCCAATTGAGATCGGCCTGGGTGTGGTCGAACAGGTGCAGGAAGTACTGGCCGGTTTGCGCCTCGTATTCCCAGGCCGAGCCGCCGAACTTGGATTCCCAGTTGTTCGGCTGGTCGCGCCAGATGTAGAAATCGCGGTACGGGTTGTCGAGGCTGCTGCGGGCCTGCTGGAACCACTCGTGCTCGATGGAGGTGTGGTTGACCACGATGTCCAGCATCAGCTTGATGCCGCGCTTGGCCGCTTCGCTGATCAGCAAATCGCAGTCGGCCATGGTTCCGTAGCTGGGGTCGATGGCGTAGTAGTCGCTGATGTCGTAGCCGTTGTCGCGCTGTGGCGAACGCAGGAACGGAGTGATCCACAGGCAATCGACGCCCAGCCACTTGAGGTAATCGAGCTTGTCCACGACGCCCAGCAGGTCACCGGTGGCATTACCCGCGTGGCTATGGAAGCTTTTTGGGTAGATCTGGTAGATCACCGAGTGTTGCCAGTCTTGCATGGTGGGTTCCTCAATTTGGATAAACGCAACCTCGCGTAGGAGCTGTCGAGTGCAACGAGGCTGCGATAGCGGTCGATCAAGCGACGCGATAACCGGGCCGAACAATTTTCATGCTCAACGCGCAGGTCAAAACAAACGGCACGACAATCGCGACAGCCATGCCAATGACAAACACCGGGATGTACTGCGGCATGATCGAAATAAATCCAGGCAAGCCGCCAACACCGATGGCCGTGGCCTGGACCTTGTTCAGCGACAGGAAAATGCTGCCCAGCGCCGACCCAAGCAAGGCGGCATAAAACGGGAATTTGAAGCGCAGGTTGACGCCAAACATCGCCGGCTCAGTGATGCCGAAATAAGCCGAAATCGCCGAGGTCGACGCCATGCTTTTGTCGCGGGCATTGCGGCTCATGTAGAACACGCCCAGCGCCGCGCTGCCCTGGGCCAGGTTGGACATGACGATCATTGGCCAGATAAAGGTGCCGCCTTGGGTGGAGATCAGTTGCAGGTCCACGGCGAGGAACATGTGGTGCATACCGGTGACCACCAGCGGCGCATACAACAGGCCGAAAATCGCTCCGCCCACCATCGGCGCCAGGTCAAACAGGGTGACCACGCCTTCGGTGATCAGGATGCCCAGGTGACGGGTCACCGGGCCAATGATCGCCAGTGCCAGCACGCCGGTAACGACAATGGTAGTGATGGGGACGACCAACAGTTGAATCGCGTTTGGCACCCGCGCCCGTAGCCATTTTTCAATGACGCTCATGACGTAGGCAGCCATCAGGATCGGCAGGATTTGCCCCTGATAACCGACTTTCTCGATCTGGAACCAGCCGAGAATATCGAAGTACGGCAGGCTCTGGCCGTCGAGGCCGGCCACCGCCTTGCCGTAGTTCCAGGCGTTGAGCAAATCGGGATGAACCAGCATCAGGCCCAGGACGATGCCGAGGATTTCACTGCCGCCAAAGCGCTTGGCCGCCGACCAGCCCACCAGCGCGGGCAAGAATACGAACGAGGTATTGGCCATCAGGTTGATCAGGCTCCACAGGCCATCCAGGTTCGGATAGGCCTCCAGCAGCGTCTTGCCCTCGATGAACATGCCCTTGGCGCCCATCAGGTTGTTCACGCCCATCAACAGACCGGCAATGATCAGCGCGGGCAGGATCGGCATGAACACGTCGGAAAACACCCGCACCAGGCGTTGCATCGGGTTGATTTTTTCAGAGCCCTTCTGCTTCACGTCGGCGATGGTCGAGGCGCCAAGACCAGTCTGTTCCCGCAGGGCGGCGTAGACCTTTTCCACTTCACCGGGGCCGATGACGATCTGGAACAGGCCGCCAGTGAAGAACGAACCCTTGACCAGATCGATCTGGTTCAACTCGCCGCTATTGGCCAGGCTCGGGTCTTTAAGGGCCAGGCGCAGGCGGGTCACGCAGTGGGCAGCTTGCTCAAGGTTGTCGCTGCCACCGAGGCCTTGCAGAATCTCGCGGGCAATATTGGGGTAGTCGTGGCTCATGCTTGGTATCCACTTTGATTTTTTGTTATTGGGGGCAGTCATTGGCAGCACGCCCAGGAGAAAAGTACTCGTACAGACGAGTTAAAGCAATAACTCGTCTGTACGAGTTACAAATTATAAACTTCCTGTAGGAGCGAGCTTGCTCGCGAAGCAACGTTAACGATAACGCGTGCATCCTGGATAAACGCGGTGCCCTTGAGTTCTTCGCGAGCAAGCTCGCGCCTACAGAGGGCGCAAATATCCATGGGCCCGATGGACAAACCGCACCTCTGCCTCTAAGGTTCCTGCCTTAAACGCAAACGCGGCACAGAGCCCTACCCATGAGCAAATACAACCAGATCTATACCGATCTGCTTGCCAACATCACCACCGAACGCCTGCAACGCGGCACGCGCCTCCCCTCCGAAGCCGAATTAATGGACACCTACCAGGCGAGCCGTGGCACGGTGCGTCGGGCTATAGAGCAGTTGCAGGAGCGCGGCTTTGCGCAAAAAATTCACGGCAAGGGCACCTTCGTGCTGTCGCCCAACCCCATCGAATTTCAGTTGGGCGGAATTGTCAGCTTTCGCGAAACCCATGCAGACCTGGGAGATGACGTCAGCACCGAGGTCGTCGAGTTCAGCCAATTCCCCCTGGAAGGCTCGCTGCTGCAACACATCGAAGCCGCAGCCGGCAGCCTGATCACCCGAATCAAGCGGGTACGGCGCATCGACGGCAAGCGGGTGATCCTGGACATCAACCACTTCGTCGCCGACCTGATCCCTGGGCTGGACCGGGCCATTGCCGAGCAGTCGATCTACGCCTTTATCGAACAGACCCTGCAACTGCACATCAGCTACGCCCAGCGCACCATCGAAGCACTGCCGAGGGGCAAGGACGACCAACTGCACCTGGACCTCGACGGCCAGAGCCATGTGATCGTGGTGAGTAACCAGACGTTTTTGCAGGATGGGCGGCAGTTTGAGTACACCGAGTCGCGGCATACGCTGGACAAGTTTTACTTTTCGGATATTGCGCGGCGCTGATACCCAATACATTTCCCAGAAACACAAAACCCCAGCCAAGGCTGGGGTTTTGTTGTGTAGCCAGCGCCTGGCTCAGCAGGCGCTAACGCAGGATCACTCCCACTCAATGGTCGCCGGCGGCTTGCTCGACACATCATAAGTAACGCGGGAGATGCCTTCGATTTCATTGATGATACGGCCGCTGACGGTTTCCAGCAGTTCGTACGGCAGGTGTGCCCAACGGGCGGTCATGAAGTCGATGGTTTCCACCGCTCGCAGGGCCACAACCCAGGCGTAACGACGGGCGTCACCGACCACGCCGACCGATTTCACCGGCTGGAACACCACGAACGCTTGGCTGACCTTGTGGTACCAGTCGGCCTTACGCAGTTCTTCGATGAAGATATGGTCGGCGCGACGCAGCAGGTCGGCGTATTCCTTCTTCACTTCACCGAGAATCCGCACGCCCAGGCCTGGGCCTGGGAATGGGTGACGGTAGACCATGTCGTACGGCAGGCCCAGTTCCAGACCCAGACGACGGACTTCGTCCTTGAACAACTCACGCAGCGGCTCTACCAGCTTGAGGTTCATTTCATCAGGCAGGCCACCGACGTTGTGGTGGGACTTGATCACATGGGCCTTGCCGCTCTTGGCGCCCGCCGACTCGATCACGTCAGGGTAGATGGTGCCCTGGGCGAGGTACTTGATGTTGTCCAGGCTGTTGGACTGGGCATCAAACACGTCTATGAAGGTGCGCCCAATGATCTTGCGCTTCTTCTCCGGGTCCGACTCGCCGGCCAGATTGTTGAGGAACTGCTCCTCGGCGTTGGCGCGGATCACCTTGACGCCCATGTTCTCAGCGAACATGGCCATCACTTGCTCGCCTTCGTGCAGACGCAGCAGGCCGTTGTCGACGAAGACGCAGGTCAGTTGGTCGCCAATGGCCTTGTGCAGCAGCGCAGCAACTACCGAAGAGTCAACGCCGCCGGACAGGCCCAGCAGGACGTTGTCGGTGCCAACCTGGGCACGGATGTTGGCGATGGCGTCTTCAGCGATTTTCGACGGGGTCCACAGCGCTTCGCAGCCGCAGATGTCGAGGATGAAGCGCGAGAGGATGCGACCGCCCTGCTTGGTGTGGGTCACTTCCGGGTGGAACTGCACGCCGTAGTAGCCACGCTCGTCGTTGAACATGCCGGCAATCGGGCAGCTCGGGGTGCTGGCGAGGATGTGGAAATCCTCTGGCATTTTGGTGACCTTGTCACCATGGCTCATCCACACGTCGAGGCCGAACAGGCCGTCGGCGTCGATGTGGTCTTCGATGCCGTCCAGCAGGCGGCTCTTGCCGACCACATCGACACGGGCATAACCGAATTCACGCAGCTCGGAACCTGCGACCTTGCCGCCCAGTTGCTCGGCCATGGTCTGCATGCCGTAACAAATACCGAAAACCGGCACGCCCAGGTCAAACACGGCTTGCGGGCAACGCGGGCTGTTGGCTTCGTGCACGGACTCAGGACCGCCGGCGAGAATGACGCCTTTTGGAGCGAACTCGCGAATCGCTTCGTCGTCCATGTCGAACGGATGCAGTTCGCAGTACACACCGATTTCACGCACGCGGCGGGCGATCAGTTGGGTGTACTGGGAACCGAAGTCGAGGATCAGGATGCGGTGGGCGTGAATGTCGAGGGCCATGGAGTCAGTCTCGTCTATGGAATTCAGAAACAACTCGGGGCTGAATAAAACAGCCCCGGTTACTTAACGTTTTTCTGGAAGCATCAACCTACGCGGTAGTTCGGCGCTTCTTTGGTGATCTGTACGTCGTGGACGTGGGATTCGGCCATGCCAGCACCGGTGATCCGCACGAACTCTGGCTTGGTGCGCATTTCTTCGATGTCGGCACTGCCGGTGTAGCCCATCGAGGAACGCAGGCCGCCCATCAGTTGATGGATGATAGCGCCCAGGGTGCCCTTGTACGGAACACGCCCTTCAATGCCTTCCGGTACCAGCTTCTCGGCGCCCGCGGAGGAGTCCTGGAAGTAACGGTCGGAAGAACCTTGCGCCTGGGACATTGCTCCCAGGGAGCCCATGCCACGGTAAGCCTTGTAGGAACGGCCCTGGTACAGTTCGATCTCGCCGGGTGCTTCTTCAGTACCCGCAAACATCGAGCCCATCATCACGCAGGAAGCACCGGCAACGATGGCCTTGGACAGATCACCGGAGTAACGGATACCGCCGTCGGCAATCAACGGCACGCCGGTGCCTTCAAGGGCCTCGGCGACATTGGCGATGGCGCTGATTTGCGGTACGCCGACACCGGCGACGATACGGGTGGTGCAGATCGAGCCAGGGCCGATACCGACCTTGACTGCGTCAGCGCCCGCTTCAACCAATGCCTTGGCAGCAGCGCCGGTAGCAATGTTGCCGCCGATCACTTGTACTTCAGGGAAATTCTCTTTGACCCAGCGAACGCGGTCGATCACGCCTTTGGAGTGACCGTGGGCAGTGTCGACCACCACCACGTCAACACCGGCAGCCACCAAGGCCGAGACGCGCTCGCCGGTGTCTTTACCCGTGCCGACCGCAGCCCCTACACGCAGACGACCTTGATCGTCCTTGCTGGCCAGCGGGTACGCCTTGGCTTTTTCGATGTCGTTGACAGTCATCATGCCTTTGAGGGCGAATTTGTCGTCGACGATCAGCACGCGCTCGATGCGGTGCTTGTGCAGCAATTCGCGAGCGTCGTTCTTGTCGGCGCCTTCCTTGACCGTGACCAGTCGTTCTTTAGGCGTCATCACTTCGCGGACAGTGGCTTCCAGACGGTTTTCGAAACGCACGTCACGGGAAGTGACAATGCCAACGAGGTCGCCATTATGAAGCACCGGAACACCGGAGATGTTATGCAGGCTGGTCAGTTCGAACAGTTCACGAACGGTGGCGTCGGCCTCGATGGTGATCGGGTCCTTGACCACACCGGCTTCGTAACGCTTGACCTTGCGCACTTCGGCAGCTTGCTGCTCGATGGTCATGTTCTTGTGGATGATGCCGATGCCGCCTTCCTGAGCCATGGCGATGGCCAGACGGGCTTCAGTGACGGTGTCCATGGCAGCGGAAACCAGGGGGATATTCAGCTCGATGCCACGGGTTAGGCGGGTCTTGAGACTGACTTCGTTAGGAAGCACCTCGGAATAACCGGGCACTAGGAGAATGTCGTCGAATGTCAGAGCTTCTTGGCTGATACGCAGCATCGCGGGGGCTCCCGAGCGGGAAAATGGAAGCGCGCCATTATACTCAGAGACCTACCAGGGCTCAATGTAAAACTCTGACATTATTGGTAATACTGATAGAAGGAGAAAATATTGGTTTAAAGCTCGACTTTGACCCAGCTCATCTTCTGGTCGAGCCAGTCGGCAAATTCGTCGATAAAACTCTGCTTGAACCCCGCCTCCGCCCAGTTGTTGAAGATGAAGCCCAGGTTGGAAAAGCCACATTCCTGCAGGAATAGGAAACCGTTGATGTCGTCTTCATGGCCACACAACGGGCAAGTGAAGTTATCGGTGTGACCGGGCATCCAGTCTTCCAGGCTGTCGAACAGCGCTTCGCCGACTTCCTTGAGGCATTCCGGGCAGCCAGCTTCTTCGAGAAAACCCTTGGCCGGGGTGTAGATACAGCGCTTGTAGATAATCTCCAGGCCATTGACCGGTTCGTTGAACGGCAGCGCTTCGGGGTGCAGCACCACGGCGCGGGCACCGTCGGCGATGGCGTAGGCCATACGGCTGCCAGTGCGACCGCAGGTGGTGAGTTCTTCCTTGACGATGTTCTTGCGCACCAGCCAGCGCACAATCGCCCGGGCCCGTGGTTCGTGGACGGGCAATGTGGATATTTTCGGGACTAGGATGCTTTGGGAATTCATGAGGCCTGGATGTCCTGCGGTGTGGCTTCTGGCCGAAAGGACGGCAGCTTAATCCCTGACACCCACAGGTCAAGTACTCAAGTAACGGGCAATCAAGGCAATACCGCTGGCCAGCACCAGCCAGGTCACCAACCGCACGAACGCCTCACGGGACATGCGCAGGGTCAGCCGCCGACTAGCCCACAACCCCAGCGCCATTGCCGGTAACAGGCACACTGCCAACATCAACAAGGATAGCTCGGCATACACTCCCGCGATCAAAAACAGACTCAGGCGCACCACCGTGCTGCAACTGATCAACGCACTCTGGGTCGCCCGCGCCGCTTCCTTGGGTAGGCGGCTGTTGAGGTAGATCGCATATAAAAAGCCGCCACTGCCAAACAACGCGCCAAACAGCCCACCGACGGTGCCCATGGGAATCGCCCAGCCGACAGCGAGCTGCCGGGGCTTGGCCTTCATCGCCAAGCTATAGATCGCATAGGCGCTGATAAACAGCCCCATCAGCAGCAGCAATAGATCCGATTGAAGGTTGAGCAAAAAGATCACCCCGAGGGTGCAGCCAATCGCCATGCACGGCAGCAACCTCAACAGTTCCGGCTTCGCCACATCTCGCCGCGATTGTAGGAGGTTGCCAAAGGCCGCGACAAAATCCAGCAACACCAGCAACGGGATGATCTTCGACAGCGGCATGAACAGGATCAGGATCGGCCCCGCCACCAGCGCCGTGCCAAAGCCGGCAATGCCAAACACTATGTAGGCCACGACGACTCCCAAGCCAATCACCAGCCAGTCAACGCCACCAAAGGACCAACTACTCATCAGTTCGACTGGGCTCATGCCGTATTCCTTAATGAAGATGGCCATCACTTTAGCCATTGGCGAGGGTTGCGACTAATATCTTCAAAGGCCACTACCCATCTCGAAAAGGCATGACTTGTGATTTCCACCCGGCAACTGCGTTACTTCGTCGAGATCGCCGAGAGCGGCAGCTTCAGCGCCGCCGCCGAGCGGCTGTTTGTCGCGCAATCGGCCCTTAGCCGGCAGATCAAGGAGCTTGAATCTCAACTGCAAACCCCATTATTCGAACGCACCGCCCGCCAGCCACGGCTAACCGCAGCGGGCGAAGCGTTTTATCCACGAGCCCGCAACCTGCTGGGCGAGTTGCACAAGGCCAGTGAGATGGCCACGCAAGTGGGCAACGGTCAACTAGGAACTCTACGCTTGAGTCATTCCAGCACGGTGCCGATGAGCGGTCGCCTGCTGCAAGGGATCAGCTCCTACCTGCAACAGTGCCCTGACGTGTCGATGGACATCGTCAAACTGTCCTCCGAAGCGCAACTGGAAGAAATCGCCGAGGGGCGGCTGGAGGTTGGGCTATTGCGCTTGCCGGTATTGCGCCAGCGCGAGGGGGTGCGAATCGTGCCTTTATATAGCGAGCGATTGTTGTTGGCGGTGCCGCCCGACCACCCGCTGGCGCTCAACAAGACGGCTATCGACTTGGCCCAGCTCAAGGACGAGGCCTTTATCTCGATCCCTCACCCACAGCGCGGCGGGCTGAGTTACCTGTCAGCCGAGTTGTGCATGCGTGCCGGATTTTTCCCCAAGGCGGCGCGGGTAATGTCACGCAAGACCACGCAATTGCAGTTGATTCAGGCCGGGTTTGGCATCGCCCTGTTGCCTGAGTCGATGCAGGACATCGCCCCGGCCAATATCCACTTCCTGCCGTTGGCTGATCCTGATTGCCTAAGCACCATCGCCCTCGCCTGCCGGCAAGCGCCAACTGCGCTGGTGGAGCAATTCTGTCAAACACTGGGCGAATGCCTATAAACTGCCGCCCATGATTAAAGATCCCTTTGCCCGTCTGGGCCTGGACCGCGAAGTCCTGACTGTCAGCCAGCTCAACGGCCGCGCGCGGGTGTTGCTTGAAGACGTGTTCACCAATATCTGGGTTGAAGGCGAAATCTCCAACCTTGCCCGCCCGGCTTCCGGCCACGTGTATTTCACCCTCAAGGACAGCGGTGCCCAGGTGCGCTGCGCGCTGTTCCGGCAGAACGCCGCACGGGTACGCCAAGCCTTGAAGGATGGCCTGGCTGTCAAGGTGCGGGGCAAGGTCTCGCTGTTTGAAGGCCGTGGCGACTATCAACTGATTCTCGACACCGTGGAGCCTGCCGGTGACGGCGCCCTTCGCCTAGCCTTCGATGCGCTGAAGGAAAAGCTCAGCGCCGAAGGTTTGTTCAGCGCCGAACGCAAGGTGCCGCTGCCGGCCCATCCGCAGCGCATCGGCATTATCAGTTCGCCCACTGGCGCAGTGATCCGCGACATCATCAGTGTGTTCCGCCGCCGTGCGCCGCAAGTGCAATTGACGTTGATCCCTACGGCGGTTCAAGGCCGTGAAGCGATAACGCAGATCGTCCGCGCCTTGAAGCTGGCCGACGCTCGTGGCTTCGACGCGTTGATCCTGGCCCGTGGCGGCGGCTCCCTGGAAGACCTTTGGTGTTTCAACGAAGAAGCCGTAGCCCGCGCCGTGGATGCCTGCGTGACGCCAATTGTCAGCGCCATCGGCCATGAAACTGATGTATCCATCAGTGATTTCGTCGCCGACGTACGCGCGCCAACGCCTTCTGCTGCCGCCGAACTCCTCGCCCCCGATTCCAGCGATCTGGTGCGCCAGGTCGAAAGCCTGCACCGGCGCCTGGTGATGCGCATACGCAACCGGTTGATGCATGACCGCCTGCGCCTGGAAGGCATGGCCCGCCGCCTGCGTCATCCGGGTGAACGTCTGCGCCAGCAAGCCCAACGCCTGGACGATCTGGATATGCGCCTGCGCCGCGCCTTCGAGCGCAGCCTCAATACCCGTCGTGAACGTTTGATCCGCCTGGAAACCCGCCTCGCCGGCCAACATCCAGGCCGCCAACTGGCGCTGCTGCGCCAACGCCTGGACAGCCTCGCCGAACGCCTGCCCAGGGCTATGCGCGAAGGCCTCAAGGCGCGGCGCCTCCAGCTACAAAGCCAGGTGCAGACGCTGCAAGTGGTCAGCCCGCTGGCAACACTGGGCCGTGGCTACAGTATTTTGCTGGACGAGCGCGGCCAGGCAATTCGCAACGCCGCGCAAACCCACACCGGCCAGCGCCTTAGCGCGAGACTCGGTGAAGGTCAATTGCAGGTTCGGGTGGAAGACAACCACCTCACGCCCGTCACTCTCTCGTTACTGGATTGATTCATGCCACGTTTTCTTAGCTTGTTGATGCTGTTGTGCCTGACCTTCAATGCCCATGCCGACAGCTACATCACTCGGGTGCTGAACAAGCCTGTTCCCGGTGGTGTCGCGGTGATTGACCTGGGCGCCTCAGCGGTGGCACCTAAAGCCAGCTACCAAGGTAAACCGGTGCTGGTGGTCAAGGAGCAGGAGAACTGGCGGGCAATTGTCGGCATCCCGCTAACCGTCAAACCCGGCAGCCAGCAAATCAGCAGTGGCAGCCGCAATCTGGCGTTCACCGTGGGCAACAAGAAATACCCGGAACAACACATCACCTTGAAGAACAAAAGCCAGGTGAACCCGGACCCTGCACAACTCAAACGTATCGAAGGCGAACTGGCGGTTCAGCTTAAGGCTTACCGCAGTTTCAGTCCGAACACGCCGAGCAACCTGGTGCTGGACAAGCCGGTCAACGGGCCGCTGTCGAGCAAGTTTGGTGTGCGACGGTTCTTTAATGGCGAGGAGCGTAACCCTCATTCGGGCCTCGATTTTGCCGTGGGCGCCGGTACGCCGATCAAGACCCCGGCGGGTGGCAAGGTAATTTTGACCGGCAACTACTTTTTCAATGGCAACACCGTATTCGTCGACCATGGCCAGGGTTTTATCAGCATGTTTTGCCATATGTCCAAGATCGATGTGAGCGTGGGCCAGCAACTGGCTCGCGGTGCGGTAGTGGGCAAGGTGGGCTCCACCGGACGGGCGACCGGGCCGCATATGCACTGGAATATCAGCTTGAATGATGCGCGGGTAGATCCGGCGATATTTATTGGGTCGTTTCAGCCTTGACGTAAAGGGTGATTCTTTTGGGGCTGCTGCGCAGCCCAACGCGGCGGGGCGGCGATCCGATAAGCCCGCTCGCCACAACCGGCAACCTCAATTGCGCACCTTACAAAGCTCGCGCAAATAAAATCACTCGCAAAACAATTCTCAACCATAAAATCTCGTTTATTACGCCAATAACAGAACTTCTCTCAATTTTTTCCGACTGCTTGCCATCTTTCACCCCTACGGTTAGGGTTGAACCTATGAAAACCTCTCACACCCTCATTCAGCTTCGCCAGCACCTCAGCCTGTGCCTTGTCAGCGCACGACTACCAAGCTGAATCGAACTGCCTCGCCCCAAGCTTTATCCCCAACAATAGATTTCTGGCAGGCCGCCTCTTCTCGGCCCTACAACAAGGATTCTCCCGATGAGCATGCTCAAAGACCCGTCTTCGAAATACCGCGCGTTCCCGACCATTGATATCCCGGACCGTACCTGGCCGTCGAAGACCATCACCGCCGCGCCGATCTGGTGCAGTTCCGACTTGCGCGACGGCAACCAGTCGCTGATCGAACCGATGGACGCGGTGAAAAAGCTGCGCTTCTGGAAAACCCTGGTATCGGTCGGAGTAAAGGAAATCGAGGCCTCGTTCCCGGCCGCTTCGCAAACCGACTTCGACTTCGTCCGTACCCTGATCGAAGACAACCATATCCCCGAGGACACCACCATCCAGGTGCTGACCCAGGGCCGTGAAGACTTGATCGCCCGTACTTTCGAATCTCTGCGCGGGGCGAAAAAAGCCATCGTTCACTTGTACAACGCCACTTCGCCGTCGTTCCGCCGCATTGTCTTCAATCAGGACAAGGACGGGGTCAAGGCCATCGCTGTCAACGCGGCCAAGCTGTTCGTCAAATACGCCGCCCAGCAGCCGGATACCCAGTGGACCTTCGAATACTCGCCAGAGACCTTCAGCGCCACTGAGCTGGAGTTCGCCAAGGAAGTCTGTGACGCGGTGATCGAGGTGTGGAACCCGACACCTGAGCACAAGGTGATCCTCAACCTGCCCGCCACCGTTGAATGCGCCACGCCGAACATCTATGCCGACCAGATCGAGTGGTTCGGTCGTCATATCAACCGTCGTGACAGCGTGATCATCAGCCTGCACACCCATAACGACCGTGGCACTGGCGTAGCCGCCACCGAGTTGGGCCTGATGGCCGGTGCCGACCGTGTCGAAGGCTGCCTGTTCGGCAATGGCGAGCGCACCGGCAACGTCGATCTGGTGACCGTGGCGTTGAATCTCTACACCCAGGGCATACACCCTGAGCTGGACTTCTCCGACATCGACGGCGTACGCAAGGTCGTGGAAGAGTGCAACCAGATTCCGGTGCACCCGCGTCACCCGTATGTCGGTGATCTGGTTCACACCGCCTTCTCCGGCTCCCACCAGGACGCGATCCGCAAGGGCTTTGCCCAGCAAAAACCGGATGCCTTGTGGGAAGTGCCGTACTTGCCGATCGACCCGGCCGACATCGGCCGCAGCTACGAGGCGGTGATTCGCGTCAATAGCCAGTCGGGCAAGGGCGGCATCGCCTACCTGCTGGAGCAGGAATACGGCATCAGCTTGCCACGCCGCATGCAGATCGAATTCAGCCAGGTGGTACAAGCGGAAACCGACCGCGTGGGCCTGGAGATGACGGCCTCGCAGATTCACAGCTTGTTGCAGCGTGAATACTTGCAAGCCAACACTCCATACGCGCTGGTCAGCCATCGCCTGCAGGAAGAAAACGGCAACAGCTCGGTAGAAGTTGAAGTCTCCGGCAAGGGCCAGGGCGAAACCAACCTGCGCTGGCAGGGCAAGGGCAACGGCGCGCTGGAAGCGCTGGTGGCCGGCCTGCCGATTCCGGTGGAGATCATGGATTACAACGAACACGCCATCGGTGCGGGGACCAATGCCAAGGCGGCGGCCTACATTGAACTGCGGGTCAATGGTGGGCGCGCGGTGCACGGCGTGGGCATTGATGAAAACATCACCACTGCCAGCTTCAAGGCGTTGTTCAGTGCGCTGAACCGCTCCCTGAGCCAGACGGAAGCGAAAGCGGCGTAAGCCTTCGCAGAAAGACAAAAGGCCCCTGGGTGAGAATCCAGGGGCCTTTTTGTTTTGGCCGCAGCTGCGTCAGGTGCAACTCGGTATTGCGCGGTGAGGTTCCAGACGGTATCTACGGGAAAGTTAGCGTCAGATAAACTGGAAGCTGTCGGCATCCAGGTTCGCCGGAAACCGTGTGCGATACGCCACCAACTCCGCAGCATCCAAACACACCTGAAACACCCCGTCCGCCTCCCCTGCACTCAGCAGGCTTTCGCCCTGAAAGTCCAGGACCTGGCTGTCACCGGTGTAGGCAAAGCCCTTGCCGTCAGTGCCCACCCGATTCACCGCCGCCACGTAGCAGAGGTTTTCGATAGCCCGCGCCGGCAGCAGGCGGTTCCAGTGCTGACGCCGCGCGCCAGGCCAGTTGGCGGTGTACAGCAGCAGGTCAGTGTCCTGGGCATCGCGGCTCCACACCGGAAAACGCAGGTCATAGCAAATCAACGGACGAATCCGCCAGCCCTTGAGTTCGAATTGCACCTGGCGCTCGCCAGGGGTGTAGTGGTCGTGCTCACCGGCCATGCGGAACAGATGGCGCTTGTCGTAATGCAGCACCTCACCATCAGGCCGCGCCCACAACAGGCGGTTACGGTGGCTGCCGTCAGCAGCCAGGATGATCACGCTGCCAGTGATCACCGCGTCGTGTTTCTTCGCCTGGGCCTTGAGCCATTCATGGGTTGGACCATTTTCCACTTCGGCGAGGGTTTGCGACGCCATGGAAAAGCCGGTGGTGAACATCTCCGGCAGCACAATCAGGTCCGCCCCCTTGGTCTGGTCCAGCAGCGGCTCAAAATGCTCCAGGTTGGCCTGGCGGTCGTGCCAGACAAGGGTGGTCTGCACCAGGGCGATATTCAGGTTGGGCAACGCACTCAGATCACGCATAATTTTTCTGCTGCTTGGCGCAGCGTCTCCTCGCGCTTGGCAAAACACAGGCGCACTAGGCGCTGGCCTTGGGGTGGGCTCTGGTAGAACACCGAGACCGGGATGGTTGCCACGCCGTGCTCGCGGGTCATCCACAGCGACATCTCGACGTCATTGAGGTCGGGGCGAATCCGCGAGTAATCCACCAACTGGAAGTAAGTACCGGTCACTCGGGTAAAACTGAAACGCGACGGCGCCAGCAAGTCGCAGAACAGGTCGCGCTTGGCCTGATAAAAGGCCGGCAGCTCTTCGACGTGTTCCGGGTGTTCGGCCATGAAATCCGCCAGCGCGTACTGCAAAGGAGTCACGCCGCAGAAGCTGACGTATTGATGCACCTTGCGCAGTTCGGCAGTCAGGGCCGGGGGCGCGACCACGTAGCCGGTTTTCCAGCCGGTAACGTGGTAGGTTTTGCCAAAAGAGCTGACCACAAATGAACGTTGATACAGCTCCTCATGGGCCAACACGCTGACGTGGGGCACACCATCGAACACCAAGTGTTCGTAAACCTCGTCGCTGACCAGGTAGATATCGCGGTCGCGGATCAGTTCGGCCAACTGGTCCAGCTCGGCCCGATTGATCAAGGCACCGCTGGGGTTATGCGGGGTATTGAGAATGATCATGCGGGTGCGCGGCGACAGTGCAGCCTTGATCTTCTCGAAATCCAGGGTGAAGTCATGCAGGCCCAACTGTACATGCACGCAACGACCGCCAGCCAGCTCCACCGAGGGCTCGTAGCTGTCGTAACAAGGGTCAAATACGATGACTTCATCACCGCTGCGGATCACCGTCTGGATCGCGCAGAAGATTGCCTGGGTAGCGCCGGGGGTGATGGTCACTTCGCTGTCGGCGCTCACCGTGGAGCCGTAGCTGCGGGCGATCTTGGCCGCCACCTGCTGACGCAACGCAGGGAGGCCGGTCATGGGGGCGTATTGGTTATGGCCGCTGGCGATGTGTTTGCCCACCGCGTCGAGCAAGGCTTGGGGGCCATTGAAATCGGGAAAGCCCTGGGACAGGTTAAGCGCGCCGGTTTCGGCGGCGAGCTGGGACATGGTAGTGAAAATGGTGGTGCCGACATTCGGCAGTTTACTGGTGATCATCGGTGAGTCCCTGCTGAACACCCGGCTCTACGGCGGCACGGGAAGGACCGAGGATAGCCCATACGGCGCGCATAAAAAAAGGGCGCCAGAGGCGCCCTTTCGGCTGATCGAGATCAGCGTTTATCTTTACGCTTTTTATCAGCCTTCTTGTTGTGACTCATCAAGCGACGCTTCTTGTTCACTTGGCGGTCAGTCAGGCTGTTCTTGTTGCCTTCGTATGGGTTTTCGCCACCCTTGAACTCGATACGGATCGGCGTGCCGACCAGTTTCAAGACACGGCGGTAGGTGTTTTCCAGGTAACGGACGTAGGACTTGGGCACCTTCTCGATCTGATTACCGTGGATCACGATAATCGGCGGGTTGGCACCACCCAAGTGGGCGTAACGCAGCTTGATCCGGCGGTTGTTGACCATCGGCGGTGCGTGGTCGCCAACTGCGTCTTCGAGGATCTGGGTCAGGCGGTTGGTCGGCCAGCGGGTCACAGCGGACTTGAACGAGTTCTGAACCGAAGCGTAGAGGTTACCCACGCCGGTGCCGTGCAATGCCGAGATAAAGTGGATATCGGCAAAGTCGACGAAGAACAGACGACGCTGCAGCTCGACCTTGACGAAGTCACGCTCGCTCGGCGTCATGCCATCCCACTTATTGATCGCAATCACCAAGGCCCGACCGGCTTCCAGGGCAAAGCCCAGAAGGTTGAGGTCGTGGTCGACCACGCCTTCGCGGGCGTCCATGACGAAGATCACCACGTTGGCGTCTTTGATCGCCTGCAGGGTTTTGACCACGGAGAACTTTTCAACTTCCTCGTGGATCTTGCCGCGCTTGCGCACGCCGGCGGTGTCGATCAGCGTGTACTTCTCGTCGTTACGCTCGAACGGGATGTAGATACTGTCGCGGGTGGTACCGGGTTCGTCATAGACGATAACCCGGTCTTCGCCCAGCATACGGTTGACCAGAGTCGACTTGCCGACGTTCGGCCGGCCGATGATGGCGATCTTGATGCCGTCTTTCTCGCTCGGACCAGGAATGCGCTTGGCTTCCTCGCCTTCAGCAACGATCTCGCCTTCGCCCTCTTCTTCCTCGACGTCATCGCGAGGGAAGTCGCGCAGGCAGATTTCCAGCATCTGGGTGATGCCGCGACCGTGTGCACCGGCGATCGGGATCGCGTCACCCAGGCCCATCGGGCTGAATTCGGCGCGGGCCATTTCCGGATCGATGTTATCGATCTTGTTGGCCACCACGTAGGAACGCTTGTTGCGCTTGCGCAGGTGCTCGCCAATCATCTGGTCAGCAGCGGTGTAGCCCGCGCGGGCATCCACCAGGAACAGCACGACATCGGCTTCTTCAATGGCCAGCAGCGACTGCTCGGCCATCTTTTCGTCCATGCCATGTTCGTCACCGGAGATACCGCCGGTGTCGACAAGAATGTAGGAGCGCCCTTGCCACTTTGCCTCACCGTATTGGCGATCACGGGTCAGACCGGACAAGTCGCCGACGATGGCGTCGCGAGTCCTGGTCAGGCGGTTAAACAAGGTGGACTTGCCGACGTTTGGTCGGCCCACCAGGGCGATTACGGGAACCATGAGGCTCTCCAGTTCGTTATTTCAGAAAATACAAAAGCCGCTGCAAGGCAGCGGCTGGTGCTCGACTGTAGGAGCGAGCTTGCTCAAAAACGCAAAGGCAACGCGTTTATTCAGAATACACGCGTCATCGTTGACGTCCATTGCGAGCAAACTCGCTCCTACAGGTGAAGCTGCCTGGAGGCGACCCCCAAGCATAGTCAAAGCTTTACTTGATGGTCAGGGCTTCCAGCTTGCCACTGTTGCCAAACACGTAAATCATGTCACCTACCACCAGCGGACGGGCACGCAGGCCATCGCTGTCGATACGTTCGCGACCGACAAAGCGACCGTCAACCTGGCTCAGCAGGTGCAGGTAACCTTCCAGGTCACCGACCGCCACGTAGCTGGAGAACACTTCCGGTGCCGACAATTGACGGCGAGCCAGGGAGTCGTTGCTCCACAGTGCAGTGGTGGAACGCTCGTCGACACTTTCAACAGTGCCGGATGCGAGGCTTACGTAGACGCTGCCAAACCCTTGGGCGACACCGGCGTAGCTGGAAGCATCACGCTGCCAAAGTACGCGGCCGCTTTGCAGGTCCAGTGCCGCTACACGGCCCTGGTAAGTGGCGACATAGAGGGTTTCACCCGACAGCAGCAAGCCACCGTCGATGTCCACTACGCGATCCAGTTCCGAACGACCCTGAGGAATCGCAACCCGTGATTCCCAGGCCGGCACGCCGTTCTGGGTGTCGAGGGCGACCACTTTACCGGTGGACAGGCCTGCCAGTGCCAGACGATTGGTCACAACCGGACCACTGGTACCGCGCAAGGTCAGGACTGCAGGGGTGCTGTCATACAACCAGCGCTGCTCGCCAGTGCTGGCGTCAAGGCCAATCACACGGTCATCCTGGGTCTGCACGACAACGATGTCGCCGTTGGTGGCCGGCGGTGCGAGGACTTCACTGGTCACGCGAGCGCGCCATTTCTCTTCACCGTTGCTCGAATCCAGGGCCACAACTTCGCCTTTCAGCGTGCCAATCAGCACCATGCCGTAACCCACGCCAACGGCGCCGGATACTGGCAGTTCGAGGTCTTTCTTCCACTTGACGTCGCCGTTCATGCGATCCATGGAGATCACCACGCCGGTCACGTCAGCGGCCACAATGTTGTCACCGTCGATTGCCGGTACCAGCATGTTGTAGGTGTCGCCCTGGCCGTCACCGATAGAGCGGCTCCACTGCTTTTGCAGGACCACTTCTTCCTTGAAGCTGGTCAGCTCGGCCGGAGGCAGTTCTTTTTTGCTGTTGCTGCTGCAACCCGCGGCCAAAACGGCCAGAGCCAGCAATGCTGCATGTTTCCAACGGATCACGTCACGCATCCCCTTTGGCCAAGTCGTCCAGCTTGATTTGTAAACCACCGACCGCCGCTTCATCAGACAGCGCAGCCTTGGCTTTTTGGTACGCAGCATTGGCTTCGTCGGTACGACCCAATTGGACCAGCAGGTCGCCCTTGAGCTCTTCGCGAGTAGCCAGGAATGCCTTGTCAGCATCGCCGTCGAGCAATTTCAGTGCTTCGTCAGCCTTGTTCTGTGCCGCCAGTACCTGAGCCAGACGCTGACGCGCGATTTCACCCAGGGTCGGGTTGGTCGGTTTGTCGGTGATGGCTTTCAGCTCGGAGGCTGCGTCATCCAGCCTGCCAGTGTCGACCGCGACCTTGGCGACGAACAGACTGCCGTATTGGGCGTAGGCGCTACCGCCAAATTCGCTTTTCAGTTTGCCGGCCAAGCCTGCAACCTGGGCAGGATCAGGCTTGCCGTCAGGCGTCAGCGTGGTTTCCAGCAGTTGCTGATAGAGTATCGAGGCGCCTTGCGACTGATTGCCCTGATACTTCTGCCAGGCCTGCCAGCCGAACACCACTACTAAAGCCAGCAAGCCGCCAGTGACCAGGGGTTTGCCGTTACGCTGCCACCAGTCTTTGAACTCGGCCAGCTGATCATCATCAGAACTCGACACCCCAATACTCCTTAATCGCTAAATTCGGCTGTTTGACAGCTTCAACCCTGCACGATGCAGGTGGCCAAGTGCGCAGCAAGCGCATCAAAGGCAATACTTTGTTGTTCGCCCTGGCCACGCAGGGGTTTGAAACCTACCACTTGCTGGGCCAACTCGTCATCGCCCAGGATCAGTGCAAACAGCGCACCGCTCTTGTCGGCTTTCTTGAACTGGCTTTTAAAACTACCGGCACCGGCATTGATTTGCAGGCGCAGGTTCGGCAACTGGTCGCGAACCTTCTCGCTCAAGGTCAGGGCCGCCAGTTCGGCAGCCTCGCCAAAGGCACAGAGGTACACGTCCACCTGACGGGAAATTTCTTCGGGGACCTGCTCCAGGGTTTCCAGCAGCAGGATCAGCCGCTCGATGCCCATGGCAAAACCTACACCGGTGGTCGGCTTGCCGCCCATTTGCTCCACCAGGCCGTCGTACCGACCGCCGGCGCACACGGTGCCCTGGGCGCCAAGTTTGTCGGTGACCCACTCGAATACGGTCTTGCTGTAGTAATCGAGGCCGCGCACCAACTTGGGGTTGATGATGTAGGGAATGCCAGCTGCATCCAGGCGAGCCTTAAGGCCCTCAAAGTGTGTACGTGACTCATCATCCAGGTAGTCGGCCATTTTCGGCGCGTCTACGAGTACCGCTTGGGTATCGGCGTTCTTGGTGTCCAGCACCCGCAGCGGGTTGGTCTTCAGACGGCGCTGGCTGTCTTCGTCCAGCTTGTCCAAATGAGCGGACAGGAATTCCACCAGGGCTTCGCGGTAGCGGCCCCGGGACTCGCTGGTGCCCAGGCTGTTCAGTTCAAGCGTGACCGCATCGCGGATACCCAGCATGCCCCACAGCCGCCAGGTCAGCACGATCAGCTCGGCGTCAATGTCCGGACCGTCGAGGTTAAAGACTTCCAGGCCGATCTGGTGGAACTGGCGATAACGGCCTTTCTGCGGACGCTCATGGCGAAACATCGGGCCGATGTACCACAATTTCTGCGGCTGGCCACCACCGGTGAGGCCATGTTCCAGCACGGCGCGCACGCACGCGGCGGTGCCTTCCGGACGCAGGGTCAGGGAGTCGCCGTTGCGGTCTTCGAAGGTGTACATCTCTTTTTCGACGATGTCGGTCACTTCACCGATGGAGCGTTTGAACAGCTCGGTGAATTCGACGATCGGCATGCGGATCTGCTTGTAACCGTAGTTATCCAGCAGGCGTGCGACAGTGCTCTCGAAGTAGCGCCACAAGGGCGTCTGCTCAGGCAGGATATCGTTCATGCCACGAATGGCTTGCAGAGACTTGCTCACTAAAAATCCTTAAATTCGTTCGATCAGCCGCGTGCGATAACCGCTGCGTCAGCTTCGACCTTCTCGGCCGCTCTCTGGCGGATCAGCCGTTCTAGCTCATCCACCAGATTATCATTCGTCAATTTCTGCGACGGCTTGCCGTCGATGTAAATCAGGTTTGGCGTACCACCGGTCAAGCCCACATGAGCCTCTTTGGCCTCACCTGGCCCGTTGACCACGCAACCGATGACCGCGACATCCAGCGGAACCAACAGGTCTTCGAGGCGCACTTCCAGTTCGTTCATGGTTTTCACCACGTCGAAGTTCTGCCGCGAGCAGCTCGGGCAGGCAATGAAGTTGATGCCACGGGAGCGTAAATGCAGGGATTTGAGAATGTCGTAGCCGACTTTCACTTCCTCTACCGGGTCTGCCGCCAGGGAGATGCGAATAGTATCGCCAATCCCGTCGGCCAGCAGCATACCGAGACCCACCGCAGATTTCACTGTGCCTGAACGCAAACCGCCCGCTTCGGTAATCCCCAGGTGCAGCGGCTGGACGATTTCCTTGGCGAGCAGGCGGTAGGCTTCTACCGCCATGAACACGTCGGAAGCTTTTACGCTGACCTTGAAGTCCTGGAAATTCAGGCGTTCGAGGTGTTCAACGTGACGCAATGCAGACTCGACCAGCGCCGCAGGAGTGGGCTCACCGTACTTTTTTTGCAGGTCTTTTTCCAGGGATCCGGCGTTGACGCCAATACGGATCGGGATGCCACGATCACGGGCAGCATTCACCACGGCTCGTACCCGGTCTTCGCGACCGATGTTGCCCGGGTTGATCCGCAGGCAATCGACGCCCAGTTCGGCGACGCGCAAGGCGATCTTGTAGTCGAAGTGAATGTCGGCGACCAGCGGCACCTTGACCAGTTGCTTGATACGGCCGAACGCTTCAGCCGCGTCCATGTCCGGAACGGAAATTCGCACGATATCGACGCCAGCCGCTTCCAAACGGTTGATCTGGGCGACAGTGGCCGCGACGTCGTTGGTGTCGCTGTTGGTCATGCTCTGTACCGCGATGGGGGCATCGCCACCCACCGGCACCGAGCCGACCCAGATTTTGCGCGATACGCGACGTTTGATTGGAGATTCGCCGTGCATGACTTTATTGTCCCAACTTCAGGCGAGCAGTCTCGCCACTGGTGAACGGTGCCAGGTCCACAGGCTGGCCGTTGTAGGCCACTTGCGCACCACGGGCAAAGCCCAGGCGCAGCGTCAAGGGAGGCTTGCCGCCTTGGTCAAAAGTATCTCCCTTACGCTTGAGACCGCTAAACAGTACTTTGCCATTGCCATCGGTGACTTGCGTCCAGCAGTCAGAGAGGTAGGTAATCTGTACACGTCCATCACCCGCCACAAGAGCAGGCGCTGTTGGCGCTGCAACCGTCGGTGCTACCGGTGCAACCGGAGCCGTTGTGGCTGGGGCCTGGACCGGGGCCGCTGGGGTATGCGTCGGTGCCGGTGAAGTAGCAGGCGCAGCTGGGGCTGGCGCAGCAGCGATAGCGGCTGGGTCAGCGCTGGCTTCGGCAGCCGACTGGCCAGCCTGCAGATCCAGGTTGGCCTGGCCTTCAGGCGCTGTCTGGCCCTGGACTACGGCCTGGTCTTCAGGCTCGTCCAACGGGTGAATCTGAGTGGTGCCGTCGGCGCTTTCGACTTCGACGTGCTCCATGGCGTTGCTGACTACGTCCTTGCTGCGCAGGGAGGTCTGATCCTGCCACCAGACGAAGCCACCGCCGATCACGGCGATCAACAGCAACAAGCTGACAATTCGCAAAATAGTGTGGGAGACCCGCACCGGCTCTTCGATGCGACCCAGGCCGTGGACATTGCTGCCCTGGGAGTCGGTGCCGGTGAACTGGTCGAATTCCTGGACCAACACGGTCTGGTCAATGCCCAGCAACTTGGCGTAGGCGCGAATATAGCCGCGGGCAAAGGTATGCCCTGGCAGCTTGTCGAACGCGCCGGTTTCCAGGTTGCCCAGTGACGTGACGGTTAAATTAAGCTTTAGGGCCACGTCTGCCAGCGACCAACCATTGCTTTCGCGGGCCTGTCGCAAGGTCTCGCCTGGGTTTACGCGATTAGCTGCTACAACTTCCGGGTGCGCCGCTTTCATCATTGCTCCGACAGGTATTGCTGATATTCCGGCGAGCCGGGATAGAGTCGTTCTAATTGCTGGCCAAAACGTGCGGCCTTGTCGCGTTCTTCATGAACCGTCGCCAGACGCACGCCAAGCAATAGACTACGTGCATTTTGCCCGCTGAGCAGGCTAAACCGTTCGTAATAGTCACGTGCCGGCACATAATGCCTGTCTTCGAAGG
This sequence comes from Pseudomonas sp. ANT_H4, assembly GCF_008369295.1. Lineage (GTDB taxonomy): Bacteria > Pseudomonadota > Gammaproteobacteria > Pseudomonadales > Pseudomonadaceae > Aquipseudomonas. The sequence goes on from NZ_VOBG01000007.1 coordinate 102,116, forward strand.
ACAACTCAGCCATTTCCAGCAATGCCCGTGACTGGTGACGGTTCAGGTGCAGGGCTTTTTCCAGTTGCTGGCGAGCGGTATCGCGCTGCCCGAGAAGAATGGAGGTCACCCCCAGGTTCTCAAAAACCCGCGAACGCTCAGGATAGAGGGTATCGGCCGCCGCTTGCTGGAAATAATCGGACGCTTCGGCATAACGATTTTGCTGAAACAGGAAGCTGCCGTAGTTATTGAGCAGACGCGGATCATTGGAGCGCGCCGCCAGTGCCTTGTGGAAATACTGGTCGGCCAACTCTGGTTCATCCTGAGCCTGGAACACCAGGGCCAACGCAGCATTGGCGTCGGCATCGCGGCTGTCGAGGACCAGGGCCTTTTGCAACGGCACCTTGGCCTGTTCGCTCAACCCCTGGCGCAGGTAACCCAACCCCAGCTGCACATAAGCAGCACGCGCTTCGTCGCGGCCCTTACTGGTTTGCAAAGGGCTGTCATGGCCCGATGAAACACAGCCAACCGTGAGGCTGGCAACAAGCAAAAGCAGCGCAAGGCGCAAGGGCATAGAGGTCCTCTCTCAGGTTCAGGTCGCGGTTGGCATATCGTTGTCGGCGCTCAATTCGCGCACGGCGATATAACGTTCGCTGCGACGGGTGCGATCCAGCACCTGCCCTACCAATTGGCCACATGCCGCATCGATGTCTTCACCGCGAGTGGTGCGTACGGTGACATTGAAGCCTGCATGGTGCAGTTGATCCTGGAAACGGCGGATGGCGTTGTTGCTCGGCCGCTCGTAGCCAGAATGGGGAAACGGGTTGAACGGAATCAGGTTGATCTTGCACGGGACGTTCTTGAGCAACTCAATCATCTCGACGGCGTGTTCGACCTTGTCGTTGATGTCCTTGAGCATGGTGTACTCAATGGTCAACACACGCTTCTCGCCCAAGGTCGCCATGTAACGCTGGCAAGATTCGAGCAGCATCTTAAGCGGATACTTCTTGTTGATCGGCACCAATTGGTTACGCAATGCGTCATTGGGTGCGTGCAGGGACAACGCCAGAGAGACGTCGATGTGCTTGGCCAGCTCATCGATCATCGGTACCACGCCGGAGGTCGACAGGGTCACACGGCGCTTGGAGATGCCGTAACCCAGGTCGTCCATCATCAAGTGCATGGCCGCGACGACGTTGTCGAAGTTCAGCAGCGGCTCGCCCATGCCCATCATCACCACGTTGGTGATGGCACGGTCGGCGGTCGCCGGAATGCTGCCAAACGATTTATTGGCAATCCATACCTGGCCGATGACTTCGGCGGCGGTGAGGTTGCTATTGAAGCCTTGCTTGCCGGTGGAGCAGAAACTGCAATCCAGGGCACAGCCTGCCTGGGACGAAACGCACAAGGTGCCGCGCTTGCCCTGGGGAATGTAGACGGTCTCGACGCAGCTGCCGGACTCCACGCGCACCACCCACTTACGGGTGCCGTCAGTGGAGATGTCCTCGCTGACAACTTCGGGACCACGAACTTCGGCAATGACCTTGAGCTTGTCGCGCAGGGCCTTGCTGACGTTCGTCATGACGTCGAAATCATCGACGCCAAGATGGTGAATCCATTTCATTACCTGACTGGCACGGAAACGCTTCTCCCCGATTGAGTCGAAGAATTTTTCCATTTCCGGCTGAGTCAGACCCAGCAGGTTGGTTTTTGCAGTCGATGTAGTCATGGATTCACCTTCACTCTTCAAGCCAATGCTTAGCGAGTGGTTACTTCAGTAGCAGCGAAAAAGTAAGCGATTTCGCGAGCAGCGGCGGCTTCGGAGTCCGAACCGTGAACAGCGTTGGCATCGATGGATTCAGCGAAGTCAGCGCGGATGGTGCCGGCAGCCGCTTCTTTAGGGTTGGTAGCACCCATCAGTTCGCGGTTCAGAGCGATGGCGTTTTCGCCTTCCAGAACCTGAACAACAACAGGACCGGAGATCATGAAAGCAACCAGCTCGCCGAAGAAACCACGGGCGCTGTGCTCAGCGTAGAAGCCTTCAGCTTCGGCTTTGGACAGTTGCTTCAGTTTCGAAGCTACAACCTTCAGGCCGGCTTTTTCGAAACGGGTGACGATCTCGCCGATAACGTTTTTTGCAACAGCGTCAGGCTTGATGATGGAGAAGGTACGTTGAACAGCCATGGTGTAACTCCAGAAACGGTAATTTGCGAAAAATTAAACCCGCGAATTATACGCGGGTTCTTGGGTATTGCCTAACCTGCGTAAGGGGGGCTCAGTCTGCTTCTTCGATCCAGGCGGCCTGAATGGCTTCAAGCACCTTCTCGCCACCACGACTATGATCGTCATCAAACTCCGGCAACGCCACAACCCAGTTGTGAAGATCGACGAAGCGCACATAGCGCGGATCCACATCAGGCTTGGTTTCAGCCAGTTGAATCGAGATTTCCAGCACATCAACCCATTTCAGACTCATGACAACAACCCCTTGAATCAGTGCGGCGCTTCAGCCGCATGGTTGAGCGAATATTTCGGTATTTCGACGGTGATATCTTCCGTGCCGACGATCGCCTGGCAGGTCAAGCGCGAAGTCGGTTCCAGACCCCAGGCCCTATCAAGATAGTCTTCTTCCAGCTCATCGGCTTCATTCAGCGAATCGAAACCCTCGCGAATCACACAGTGACAGGTGGTACAGGCGTTGACGCCGCCGCAGGCACTTTCGATCTCAATGTGGTTGTCATGAGCGACTTCGAGAAGGGACTTGCCGGTCTCAGCCTCCACGACCATACCGTCCGGGCAATGCTCGGCGTGTGGCAGAAAAATGATCTGCGGCATCAGTTATTCCTCAAGTTCATTCAAGTTGCGACCCGCCAGGGCGGTTTTCACCGTCAAGTCCATTCGGCGGGCAGCAAAGGCATCGGTCACTTGCGACAGACGCTTGGTCTGCTGCTCGATGGCGTAACCATCGGTGCCTTTCATCAATTCGGACAGCGCCTGCATTTGCAGATCGATCACCATGCGCTCTTCAGCGTCCAGCAAACGCTCGCCGTCGGTATCAAGGGCTCCCTGCACCGCTTCGAGCAGGCGCTGGGCGTCGACTTGCTGCTCACGCAATACACGGGCGACCTTGTCGTCACTGGCATGCTGGAACGAGTCCTTGAGCATCTTGGCGATTTCGCCGTCGGTCAGGCCGTAGGACGGTTTGACCTGGATACTGGCTTCAACGCCCGAACCGAGCTCACGAGCGGCAACACTGAGCAGGCCATCGGCGTCGACCTGAAAGGTCACACGAATCTTTGCGGCGCCAGCAACCATGGCCGGAATGCCGCGCAATTCGAAGCGCGCCAGGGAGCGGCAATCGCTGATCAGCTCACGCTCGCCCTGCAGCACATGAATCATCATGGCCGACTGGCCATCTTTATAGGTAGTGAAGTCCTGAGCACGGGCGACGGGGATGGTCGTATTGCGTGGAATCACCTTCTCCATCAGGCCGCCCATGGTTTCCAGCCCCAAGGACAACGGAATCACGTCGAGCAACAGCAGTTCGCCACCATCACGCTTGTTACCCGCGAGTGTGTCGGCCTGGATCGCCGCCCCGATAGCCACCACTTGATCCGGATCGATTTCGGTCAGCGGCTGACGACCAAAAGCCTCGGCAACGGCGTCGCGAACGCGCGGCACACGAGTAGAACCACCGACCATGACCACGGCAGCCACGTCTTCCAGTTCGATACCGGAATCACGCACGGCGCGGCGGCAGGCTTTCAGGCTGCGAGCGACCATGGGCTCGATCAGCGCATCAAAGGCGTCACGGGTCAGTTGGGCCGACCAGTTGCCGTAGGCAACCTCGACGGATGCAGTATCAGTCAGCGCTTCTTTAGCGGCACAGGCGGTTTGCAGCAGGCTACGTTGCGCACCCGGATCAAGGTCAGCCGACAAACTGGCGCTCTCGATGATCCAGCCGGCAATGGCGTGATCGAAGTCATCGCCGCCCAGGGCAGTGTCGCCACCGGTTGCCAGGACCTCAAAGACACCGCCGGTCAGACGCAGAATCGAAATATCAAAAGTACCGCCACCCAAGTCATAAATGGCGACCAGGCCTTCTGCGTGCTGATCCAGACCGTAAGCCACCGCCGCAGCAGTAGGCTCGTTGAGCAGGCGCAGCACGTTCAGGCCGGCGAGTTTTGCCGCGTCCTTAGTGGCCTGGCGCTGAGCGTCATCGAAATACGCAGGAACGGTAATCACCGCGCCAACCAACTCGCCGCCCAAGGTAGTTTCCGCGCGCTGGCGCAGGACCTTGAGGATATCGGCCGACACTTCCACCGGGCTTTTCGGGCCCTGGACAGTGTCGATGAACGGCATATGGGATTCACCGCCGACAAAGCGGTACGGCAACTGATCGCCCAATTGCTTGACGTCGGACAGACCACGACCCATCAAGCGCTTGACCGACAGCACGGTATTCAGGGGATCGGTGGATGCGGCCAGCTTGGCCGACTCGCCCACTTCGGTGCGATCGGCGTGGTAACGCACGGCGGACGGCAGGATGACCTGGCCATCGGCGTCGGGCAGCGGCTCGCTAAGACCGCTGCGCAACGCAGCGACCAGCGAATTGGTAGTGCCCAAGTCGATCCCAACCGCCAGACGACGCTGGTGCGGTTGAGGACTTTGGCCGGGTTCGGCGATCTGCAGTAGGGCCATGGTAATCAGGACTTATCTGTATATCAGGCGTGCAACCGGGGCAGCACTGGGTTAATCGTCGAGGCGCTCTTCTAACTGGCGCACTTCGTAGGTGAGCTTGTCGAGGAACTGCATGCGTCGCATCAGGCGTTCGGCCTGTTCGCGTTGCGCCGCATCATCCCAACAGGCTGCGAAGCTTTCGTTAAGCTCATCCTGGGCCACTTTCAGACGGCGCTTGAAGACTGCGATTCCAGCCAGATCGGCCTCGTCCTGCAGGTCTTCGAGCTCTTCGCGCCATTGCATCTGCTGCATCAGGAAATCAGGGTCCTGGACCGTGACTTCAAGTGGCAACTCGCGACCACCCATCGCGAGCAGGTAGCGCGCGCGTTTGGGAGGGGTTTTAAGCGTCTGATAGGCTTCGTTGAGGCTGGCTGATTGCTCCAGCGCCAGGCGCTGCTCACGCTCGGAAGCGTCAGCGAAGCGATCCGGATGCACCCCACGCGCCAATTCACGGTAGCGCGCGGCAAGCTGCTCGAGGTCCAAGCGAAAACTCGGCTGAAGCTCGAATAAAGCGAAATGACAAGGAGTACCCACAATCAGCCTCAGATGTTGAAGCTTTCGCCGCAGCCACATTCACCGCGTACGTTGGGGTTGTTGAACTTGAAGCCTTCGTTCAACCCTTCCTTGACGAAATCGAGTTCGGTGCCGTCCAGGTAGGTCAGGCTTTTCGGGTCGATAATCACTTTCTCGCCGTGACTTTCGAACACCTGATCTTCCGAAACCACCTCGTCGACAAACTCCAGCACATAGGCAAGACCGGAACAGCCCGTGGTGCGAACACCCAGACGAATCCCCTCACCTTTGCCGCGCCCATCAAGGGAGCGTCGCACGTGTTTAGCCGCCGCTTCTGTCATGCTGATAGCCATCGTGACTCCTTACTCGTCGCCAAATGCTTAGATCAAGCCTTTCTTCTGCTTGTAGTCGCGAACAGCCGCCTTGATGGCGTCTTCTGCGAGTACCGAGCAGTGAATTTTCACTGGTGGCAAGGCCAGTTCTTCGGCCAGCTGGGTATTGCTGATGGTGACAGCCTCATCCAGGGTTTTGCCTTTCATCCATTCGGTCGCCAGGGAGCTGGAGGCGATGGCCGAACCGCAACCATAGGTCTTGAACTTGGCATCTTCGATGACGCCCTGGTCGTTGACCTTGATCTGCAGACGCATGACGTCGCCGCACGCCGGGGCGCCGACCATGCCAGTGCCGACATCAGGGTCTTCCGCGTTCATCTTGCCGACGTTGCGCGGGTTTTCGTAGTGGTCGATGACCTTTTCGCTGTAAGCCATGGTACTGAATCCTCACTCATCAGGGCCGCTCTGGAACCCTGTAAATACGCCTGCGTTTTCCGCCACGTACTTACAGAACCCTTGGGTGGCGGCTTCTATAGTTAGTGTGCCGCCCACTCGATCTTGGAAATATCGATACCGTCTTTGTACATGTCCCACAGCGGCGACAAGGTACGCAGCTTGGTGACGGCCTCGCAGACTTTCTGCGCGGCGTAATCGACTTCTTCTTCAGTGGTGAAACGGCCGAACGTGAAACGGATTGAGCTGTGCGCCAATTCGTCGTTGCGGCCCAGGGCGCGCAGGACGTAGGACGGTTCAAGGGAAGCCGAGGTACAGGCCGAACCGGACGAAACCGCCAGGTCCTTGAGCGCCATGATCAGCGACTCGCCTTCGACGTAGTTGAAGCTCAAATTCAGGTTGTGCGGTACGCGGGCAGTCATGCTGCCGTTGATGTACAGCTCTTCAAGGTTTTCGACCTGCTTGTAGAAGCGGTCGCTCAACGCCTTGATACGCACGTTTTCGGCAGCCATGTCTTCCTTGGCCACACGGAAGGCTTCGCCCATGCCAACGATCTGGTGGGTCGCCAGGGTGCCAGAACGCATGCCACGCTCGTGACCGCCACCATGCATGGTCGCTTCGATGCGCACGCGAGGCTTGCGACTCACGTAGAGGGCGCCGATGCCTTTAGGGCCATAAGTCTTGTGGGCAGAGAACGACATCAGGTCGACTTTCAGCTTCGACAGGTCGATATCGACCTTACCGGTGGACTGAGCGGCGTCGACGTGCAGCAACACGCCCCTGGAGCGGGTCAGCTCACCGATGGCGGCGATGTCGTTGATGGTGCCGATTTCGTTGTTCACGTGGATGATGGAAACCAGGATGGTGTCTTCACGCATCGCGGCTTCGATCATCGCAGGAGTCACCAGGCCTTCAGTAGTAGGCTCGATGTAGGTAACTTCAAACCCTTCACGCTCCAGTTGGCGCATGGTGTCGAGGACAGCCTTATGCTCAATCTTGGTGGTGATCAGGTGTTTGCCCTTGGTGGCGTAGAAATGCGCTGCGCCCTTGATCGCCAGGTTGTCGGACTCGGTGGCACCGGAGGTCCAGACGATCTCACGCGGGTCGGCATTGACCAGGTCAGCGACCTGGCGACGAGCGTTTTCCACGGACTCTTCGGCTTTCCAGCCGAAAACGTGGGAACGGGACGCCGGGTTGCCGAAGTTTCCGTCAACCAGCAGGCACTCACTCATCTTTTGCGCGACACGCGGATCAACCGGGGTGGTCGCTGAGTAATCAAGGTAAATCGGCAATTTCATGGACTTTCTCCTAAATCAGGCTGGCTGGCGTGCCGTTAGCTCTTCGGCTGTCACTCGACGGCGGACGCTTCAATCTTGTCCAGACGCGGCGCCCTGGTGTTACAGCGGCGCTGGTCCTGACGCTGGGCTACTTCTTGCACCTCACGGCGAGTCACAAGATCAGCCAAGCTGATACCACTCAAAAATTCATGGATCTGCAGGCTCAGATCGCACCACAAGTGGTGCGTCAGGCAGGTGTCGCCGGCATGGCAATCACCCAACCCCTGGCATTTGGTAGCATCGACGGATTCGTTGACCGCATCGATCACCTGGGCCACCTGGATGCCCTGCATGTCGCGGGACAACTGATAACCACCACCTGGCCCACGAACACTGGAAACCAGATTGCTGCGGCGCAATTTGGCGAACAACTGTTCGAGGTAAGACAGGGAAATGCCTTGGCGCTCAGAGATATCGGCCAGGGACACCGGCCCATTTTGCGCGTGCAGGGCCAAGTCAAGCATGGCGGTCACTGCGTATCGGCCTTTTGTAGTCAGTCTCATGGACAAGTACCAAGGTGTTTCAGAATAGGAGCAAGTATGCAATTCCCGAGTATTTAAGTCAACTATAAGACCTAGTACCTTAGTCGGGAATACCCGCAAAACGGGCGCGCGAATAATAGCAGGGCGAGATGGCATCGAACAGCGGAGCTGAAGCCACGCCGATCAAATGTAGGAGCGCGCTTGCTCGCGATGGACGCGAGCGATTACGCGGGGTGTCTGGATGCCCGCGTCGCTCTCAAGCTTTTCGCGAGCAAGCTCGCACCTACAGATGGGAGGGGATTAGCCCGCCTTGCTGGCGCCTTCGTCCTTGATCTCGGCGAAGTCTTCTTCGCGCAGTTCCGGCAGGTCCTTGGCGCAGTAGCTGCTGCCCAGCTCCTTCAACGCGCCGCACATGCCATCCAGCTTGCCGTCCACCGCTTGCAGATGATCAAGCAACTGGCCGATGGCTCGGGCCACTGGGTCGGGCATGTCTTCGCTAACGCCATAGGCATCGAAACCAATCTTTTCCGCCATAGCTTTGCGCTTGGCTTCCTGCTCGCCACTCGCCTCAGCCTTGACGATGATCCGACCCGGAATGCCGACGACCGTTGCACCGGGCGGCACAGCCTTGGTGACCACGGCATTGGAGCCAACCTTGGCACCGGCGCCGACAGTAAACGGCCCGAGCACCTTGGCGCCTGCCCCGACTACAACGCCATCTTCCAGCGTCGGGTGGCGCTTACCCTTGTTCCAGGTGGTCCCACCGAGGGTCACACCCTGGTACAGCGTCACGTCATCACCAATCTCGGCGGTCTCGCCAATCACAATACCCATGCCGTGGTCGATAAAGAACCGACGACCGACCTTTGCGCCAGGGTGAATCTCGATGCCGGTCAACCAGCGGCCAAAGTTGGAGACCACCCGCGCCAGCCACTTCCAACCCATATTCCACAGAGCACCGGACAATCGGTGAATCCAGATCGCATGCATGCCCGGATAGCAGGTCAGCACTTCAAAGGCGTTACGCGCCGCCGGATCACGATGAAAAACACTCTGGATATCTTCTCGCAAACGCTCGAACATTTTTAATCCTTCCGCTTAAGAAGCTCGCCACGGGCCGCTTTCTGGGTTTCCGTGAGGATGCCACGCAATATATTCATTTCTGCCCGACTGACCGAGCTGCGTCCGTACAACCGGCGCAGGCGAGCCATCAAGTGCCGTGGTTTTTCCGGATCGAGGAATTCGATGGCTACCAGGGTTTGCTCCAGGTGCTCATAGAATCGCTCCAATTCGTCCATGGTGGCCAACTCGCCACTTTTGGTCGACGCTACCTCGCCCTTCTCCACTTTACTCGGCTGACCTTGAACCGCCAGCCAGGACATGCGCACTTCATAACTCAACACCTGCACCGCTGCCCCGAGATTCAGCGAGCTGAATTCGGGGTCTGATGGGATATGTACGTGATAATGACATCGCTGCAGCTCATCATTGGTCAGACCGGAATCTTCACGACCGAATACCAAGGCGACTTCGGCGCCGCCAGCGGCTTCCTCGACGACTTTTGTGCCGCACTCACGAGGATCAAGCAGTGGCCAGGGGATGCGGCGGTCGCGAGCACTGGTGCCGAGCACCAGATTGCAGCCCACCAGGGCGTCTTCCAGCGTGGCGACCACTTGGGCACTTGCGAGGACGTCATTGGCGCCGGAGGCACGGGCATCCGCCTCGTGGTGCGGAAACAGGCGCGGTTCGACCAGCACCAGGCGCGTTAGCCCCATGTTCTTCATGGCTCGCGCCACCCCGCCGATATTGCCGGGATGACTGGTATTGACGAGGACGACACGAATGTTTTGCAGCAAGGGAGGCGCTCTCGGACACAGGAAAGGGGGGCAAATCTTACAGAACAGCCCAAGGTTATGCCATGAAAGCTAACGTCGCCCTCCACCTGAAGAAAGTTTCTGCTAGAATGCCCGGCTTTCTTTAACAACCTTAGGTGACACATCCATGCAGCCCATGCTGAATATCGCGCTGCGCGCCGCCCGCAGCGCCAGTGAATTGATCTTCCGCTCCATCGAGCGCCTGGATACCATCAAGGTCGACGAAAAAGACGCCAAGGATTACGTATCCGAGATCGATCGCGCGGCCGAGCAGAAAATCATCGACGCTCTGCGCAAGGCCTACCCTACCCACGGCATCCTCGGTGAAGAAACCGGCCTGCACAAAGGTAGCGGCGAAGGCGAAGAGTACCTGTGGATCATCGACCCACTGGACGGCACCACCAACTTCCTGCGGGGCATCCCGCACTTTGCCGTGAGCATTGCCTGCAAATACCGTGGCCGCCTGGAACACGCCGTTGTTCTGGACCCGGTTCGCCAGGAAGAATTCACCGCCAGCCGTGGCCGTGGCGCCCAGCTGAACGGTCGTCGCCTGCGCGTCAGCGGTCGTACCAGCCTGGATGGCGCCCTGCTGGGTACCGGCTTCCCGTTCCGTGATGACCAGATGGACAACCTGGAAAACTACCTGGGCATGTTCCGCGCCCTGGTAGGCCAGACCGCTGGCATCCGTCGCGCTGGCTCGGCAAGCCTGGACCTGGCTTATGTGGCCGCTGGTCGTTTTGATGCGTTCTGGGAGTCGGGCCTGTCCGAGTGGGACATGGCTGCAGGCGCGCTGCTGATTCAAGAAGCAGGCGGCCTGGTGAGCGACTTCACCGGCGGTCACGACTTCCTGGAGAAGGGTCACGTGGTAGCTGGCAACACCAAATGCTTCAAGGCAGTACTGACGGCGATCCAGCCGCACCTGCCGGCTTCGCTAAAGCGTTAAGCGAACGAGCACAAAAAAGCACCCCTAGGGGTGCTTTTTTTATACCTGGTGTTCTACCTGAACGGCTGGCTTACTGCTGGTTCTGACCGATAACCAGATGCCCTTCCTTGTCGACCGGAATCTGGCCGCCTGGATCACGCTCCATGCGCACGGAGCCTTCCTTACCATCCAGCAGATACCGCACGTCATAACCCACTACCTTGTCACTGATGTCATTCACAGTGTTGCAACGGGTCTGGGTGGTTGTGTAGGTATCGCGATTTTGCATGCCTTCCTGAACCTTGTTACCGGCATAACCGCCACCGACCGCACCGGCTACAGTGGCGATCTTCTTGCCATTGCCGCCACCGATCTGGTTACCCAGCAAGCCACCGGCCACGGCACCTACGACACTGCCGATGATCTGATGCTGATCCTGCACCGGCTTCTGCCGGGTCACAGCAACGTCCTTGCAGACCTCACGAGGGGTTTTGATCTGGGTTTTCACCGGCTGCACTGCCAGCACTTGCGCATACTCAGGGCCGCTTTTTACCAGGCTGTAGGTGGCAACAGCACCCCCGGCAGTCACACCGACAGCACCCAATACCGCACCAACCAGTAACGACTTGTTCACTTGAACCTCCTGACCATCACAAACGGACTGAAACGTCCGCGCTATACCCAGCCTTGGAGCAAAAAAAAAGGCGCGAGTTCAATACTCGCGCCTTCTTTGTAACAGCGGATCAACAATCGCCCATCAAGGACGGTCGTCAACCTCCTTGTCAGTGCTAACTGGAGGGATCAAGTCTTCGCTGCTGAGGTTCAGCCAGATCAACACCACGTTAGCGATGTAGATCGACGAGTAGGTACCCGCCAGAACGCCGATAAACAGCGCCAGGGAGAAGCCCCACAGGTTGTCGCCACCGAACACCATCAGTGCGGTAATTGCCAGCAAGGTGGAGATCGAAGTCGCCATCGTGCGCAACAGGGTCTGGGTGGTGGAGATATTGATATTGTCGATCAACGTCGCCTTGCGCAGCACCCGAAAGTTCTCGCGAACCCGGTCAAATACCACGATGGTGTCGTTGAGGGAGTAACCAATGATCGCCAGCACCGCCGCCAATACCGTCAGATCGAAGGTGATCTGGAAGTAAGCCAGGATACCCACGGTCACGATCACGTCGTGGATTAGCGACACAATAGCGCCGACCCCGAACTTCCACTGAAAGCGGAAAGCCAGGTAAATCATGATGCCGACCAGAGCCATCAGCATGCCGAGGCCGCCCTGGTCGCGCAGCTCTTCACCCACTTGCGGACCTACGAACTCAACGCGCTTGACCGAGGCCGGGTTGTCGCCACCCACCTTGAGCAAGGCTTCAGCTACCTGGTGACCCAATTGTGGATCTTCGCCCGGCATCCGCACCAGCAGGTCTGTGGTCGCACCAAAACTCTGCACGATGGCGTCGTGATAGCCAGACTCGACCAACTGAGTCCGCACCTTGGCGACATCGGCCGGTTTCTCGTAGGTCAGCTCAATGAGCGTACCGCCAGTGAAGTCCAGACCGTAGTTCAGGCCCTTATGGAACCAGCTGAACAACGCCAGAACGGTAAGGAGCACAGTGATGCCGAACGCAACGTTGCGAACGCCCATGAAGTTGATTGTACGTAACATGGCAGCCCCTTAAATCCACAACTTCTTGAAGTCACGTCCGCCAAAGATCAGGTTGACCATTGCGCGGGTCACCATGATGGCCGTAAACATCGAGGTAAAGATCCCGAGGGACATGGTCACCGCAAAGCCTTTGACTGGGCCTGTGCCCATAGCAAAGAGAATCCCGCCGACCAGCAAGGTGGTCAAGTTGGAGTCAAGAATCGCGGTAAATGCCCGGCCGAAGCCTTCGCTGATTGCCCTTTGCACCGTCATACCAGCGGCGATCTCTTCACGAATCCGCGAGAAGATCAACACGTTGGCATCCACCGCCATACCCATGGTCAATACGATACCGGCGATGCCTGGCAGGGTCAGCGTAGCCCCCAGCAGCGACATCAGGGCCAGCAGCAGCACCATGTTCACACTCAGCGCAACCGTGGCGATGATGCCGAAGAAGCGATAGATGGCGATGATGAACAGCGACACGAACAGCATGCCCCACAAGGAAGCGTCGATACCTTTAGTGATGTTGTCGGCACCCAGGCTCGGGCCAATGGTGCGCTCTTCAGCAAAGTACATTGGCGCCGCCAGGCCACCGGCACGTAGCAGCAGCGCCAGCTCAGACGATTCGCCCTGGCCGTTCAGGCCGGTGATACGAAATTGAGCACCCAGCGGCGACTGAATGGTCGCCAGGCTGATGATCTTCTTCTCTTCCTTGAAGGTCTGCACCGCCACGTCTTTCTCGACACCGTTGACCATTTGTTTGGTGTAGGTGGTGACTGGACGCTGTTCGATGAAGATAACCGCCATGCTGCGCCCGACGTTGCTGCGGGTTGCGCGGCTCATCAGTTCGCCACCGTGACCATCCAGACGGATGTTCACTTCAGGCGTGCCTTGCTCACCGAAACCAGCCTTGGCGTCGGTAACCTGGTCACCGGTGATGATCAGGCTACGCTCGATCTGCGCCGGTGGACGATTGCCTTCACGAAACTCGAAGGTCTCGGAAGTGGCTTTGGAAGCACCCGGCTCGGCGGCCAGGCGGAACTCAAGGTTGGCTGTCTTGCCGAGGATCCGCTTGGCTTCAGCGGTGTCCTGCACACCTGGCAGCTCAACCACGATGCGGTTGGCACCCTGGCGTTGAACCAGTGGCTCGGCCACACCCAGCTCGTTGACGCGGTTACGTACCGTGGTCAAGTTCTGCTTGATGGAGTATTCGCGGATTTCCGCCAGCTTGGCCGGGGTCATCGCCAGACGCAGCACCGCTTGACCATTGAGGTCGGCAGGTACGATATCGAAATCGGTAAAGCTCTTGCGGATCAGGGCACGGGCCTGTTCGCGGGTGGCTTCGTCAGCAAAACCCAGCTGGATGGCACCGTTGAGCTGCGGCAGGCTGCGATAACGCAGGCGCTCTTTGCGCAGCAGGCTCTTCACGTCGCCCTCGTAGACTTTCAGGCGAGCATCGAGAGCTTTGTCCATGTCCACTTCAAGCAGGAAGTGCACACCACCGGACAAGTCCAGACCCAGCTTCATCGGGTGCGCGCCAATGCTGCGCAACCAGGCTGGCGTGGTCTGTGCCAGGTTCAGCGCGACAACGTAGTCATCACCCATGACCTTGCGCACAACGTCTTTAGCCGGCAATTGGTCTTCTTGCTTGGTCAGGCGCAACAAGCCGCCCTTCGCGTCAGCCGCCAAAGTGGCTGCTTTAACCTGGATACCCGCAGCAGTGAGCGCTTTGCTCGTGCGGTCCAGATCAGTCTGAGTGACCTGCAACGCAGTGCTGGCGCCAGTAATCTGGATCGCCGGATCATCAGGATAAAGATTGGGAGCGGAATAAATAAAACCGATCGCCAGCACCGCCAGGATCAGTACGTATTTCCACAGAGGGTATTTGTTCAGCATCACGCCGCCCGCTTATAACGCGGGGCGCCTTGCGCGCCCCGTCGATTGGTAAAGGTAGGAACTTAGATCGCTTTGAGCGTGCCTTTTGGCAGCGTGGCGGCGATGGCGCCTTTCTGGAACTTCATTTCAACGGTGTCGGAGACTTCCAGGACCACGAAAGCGTCGGAAACCTTGATGATCTTGCCAGCGATGCCGCCAGTGGTCACAACTTCGTCACCTTTCTGCAAGCTGCCCAGCAGGTTCTTCTGCTCTTTGGCGCGCTTGGCCTGTGGACGCCAGATCATCAGGTAGAAGATGACCAGGAAGCCGACCAGGAAAATCCACTCAAAACCACCACCCAAAGGGCCGGCAGCGGCCGGTGCAGCGGCATCAGCCATGGCATTAGAGATAAAAAAGCTCATTTAGCACTCCAGTTGCAAATAGTGAATCTTAGGGTCGGGAAAATCAGTCCAAGGGCGGCACAGGCAGCCCGCGCTTGGCATAGAAGGCATCGACAAAGGCGGCCAATGTACCCTGTTGAATAGCCTCGCGCAAACCAGCCATCAGGACTTGGTAGTGACGCAAATTGTGGATGGTATTCAACATGCTACCCAGCATTTCCCCGCATTTGTCCAGATGGTGCAGATAAGCACGGGAGAAGTTCTGGCAGGTGTAGCAATCACAGGTGGGATCCAGCGGCGAATCATCATGGCGATGGAACGCGTTACGGATCTTCAGCACGCCTGTATCAATGAACAGATGCCCATTGCGGGCATTACGGGTTGGCATCACGCAATCGAACATGTCCACACCGCGGCGCACACCCTCTACGAGATCTTCCGGTTTGCCAACGCCCATAAGGTAACGAGGTTTGTCAGCCGGCATCAGACCCGGCAGGTAATCCAGCACCTTGATCATCTCGTGCTTGGGCTCGCCCACCGACAGACCGCCGATAGCCAGGCCGTCAAAGCCAATCTTGTCGAGGCCTTCCAGGGAGCGCTCGCGCAAACCCTGGTGCATGCCGCCCTGGACGATACCGAACAGCGCGGCGGTGTTATCGCCATGGGCATTCTTCGAACGCTGGGCCCAGCGCAACGACAGCTCCATCGACACCCGCGCCACTTCTTCATCGGCCGGGTAAGGCGTGCATTCGTCGAAAATCATCACGACGTCGGAGCCTAGGTCGCGCTGGACCTGCATCGACTCTTCCGGCCCCATGAACACCTTGGCGCCGTCCACCGGCGAGGCGAAGGTCACGCCCTCCTCCTTGATCTTGCGCATGGCGCCCAGGCTGAACACCTGGAAACCGCCGGAGTCGGTAAGAATCGGGCCTTTCCACTGCATGAAGTCATGCAGGTCGCCGTGCTTCTTGATCACTTCCGTGCCCGGGCGCAGCCACAGGTGGAAGGTGTTGCCGAGGATCATCTCGGCGCCGGTGGCGACGATATCCCGTGGCAGCATGCCTTTTACGGTGCCATAGGTGCCGACCGGCATAAATGCTGGGGTCTCGACGGTGCCACGCGGGAAAGTCAGGCGACCGCGACGGGCCTTGCCGTCAGTGGCCAACAATTCAAACGACATACGACTCATGCTTGTTCCTCTGGGCCCGATTCTTTAGGGGCAGTCGGCGCCGGATTGCGGGTGATAAACATCGCATCACCGTAGCTGAAAAAACGGTATCCATGCTCGATGGCCGCTTTATAGGCGGCCATGGCTTCGGGATAACCAGCGAACGCCGACACCAGCATCAACAGCGTGGATTCCGGCAAATGGAAATTGGTCACCAGGGCATCGACCACATGAAACGGCCGGCCTGGGAAGATAAAGATATCGGTGTCGCCACTGAAGGGCTTAAGCACGCCATCACGGGCGGCACTTTCCAGGGAACGCACGCTGGTGGTGCCGACCGCCACCACACGACCACCGCGAGCCTTGCACGCATTGACTGCGTCCACGACGTCCTGGCTGACTTCCAGCCATTCGCTGTGCATATGGTGGTCTTCGATGTTATCCACACGCACCGGTTGAAACGTCCCGGCCCCCACGTGCAGGGTCACAAATGCAGACTCGACGCCCTTGGCGGCAATCGAGTCCAACAACGGCTGATCAAAATGCAGCCCCGCCGTCGGCGCTGCCACCGCGCCCAGGCGCTCGGAATACACCGTCTGATAACGCTCACGGTCCGACTCTTCGTCCGGGCGATCTATATAAGGAGGCAACGGCATATGCCCGACCCGCTCCAGCAGCGGCAGTACTTCCTCGGCAAACCCCAACTCGAACAACGCATCATGACGCGCCAGCATCTCGGCTTCGCCACCGCCGTCGATGAGAATCTTCGACCCCGGTTTCGGCGACTTGCTGGAGCGCACATGGGCCAGCACGCGATGACTGTCCAGCACCCGCTCCACCAGAATCTCCAGCTTGCCGCCGGAAGCCTTCTGGCCAAACAGCCGCGCCGGAATCACCCGGGTATTGTTAAACACCATCAAATCGCCTGGGCGCAAATGCTCAAGCAAATCAGTGAATTGACGGTGTGCAAGGGCACCGCTGACCCCGTCCAGGGTCAACAGTCGACTGGCGCGACGCTCGGCCAAAGGGTGGCGAGCGATCAGCGAATCAGGGAGCTCAAAAGTAAAGTCAGCAACGCGCATGATGGGGTTCGTCTAGCAGGGCCGGGAAGTCTAGCGGAAATAGTGAAAATTGACCATGAAACGTGATTGACCAACGGTAATCTCATCTCTATACTTCGCCGCCATTGAGCCCTGATGGCGGAATTGGTAGACGCGGCGGATTCAAAATCCGTTTTCGCAAGAAGTGGGAGTTCGAGTCTCCCTCGGGGCACCAACATTTTCCTTGTAAATCAAGGACTTAGAGAAGGGGTAGAAAGAAATTTCTACCCCTTTTTCTATCCAAAAAATCTACCCTTCTCATACCCTTTTCTTGGGAAAAACTGCCTCCCGGCAGTGGTCTTCTTGCTTTGCATTCACGCGAGAGACTGTGCTTTCAAGCCATCCTTTCTGATCCAGACCGTTTGAAGTGCTGCGGCTCTGCAGCAGTGCGTAAAAGGGTCAGCCATGGGTTGCATAGATGTGTGGCTCAGGAGAGGATTAGCCTAGGCACATCGCCACCACGCAAGGAAAGCCACATGCAAGCAAAATCCCTGAAGGCCTTGATTGCTGACCATGGAGTCTCATTCGACGCGAGCACCATCATGAATGCTCTGTTGAAAGCTGGTTACGCGGAAAATTTTGAGTATGCGAGCACCACCGGCAACGGTGTGACGAAGTCATTCAGGAAATTGACCGATCAAGGTGAAGCTTTCGGCGTCAACAAGGCATCTATGGGCCATCCCTTTAAGACTGAGGCGAAATTTTTCGGAGAGACTTTTCCTCAAATGCTTGACGTGGTCGTTGAACAATTGCGGAATGAAGTCGGAGGGCTGTTAGCCAAATGAGGTTAGCACTCGTCTTGGCTGCCACTCCCCCACTGTGGTAGTGGCTACATTCCGGGTGAGAATGTTCAATAGGGTAAACTCGATGTTTAGAAGGGCACGATATGCCAAGCACCTTACTTTCAAAGCTTATAATTCCATTTTTTCTATCTGTTGCATCGAGCGTAAGTGCGGCGGAGCTAATATTTCATGACATTCAACAAGATAATGCACTCTGCCCCTACATGGGGAAAAAAATGTGTTATGCCGTTACGATGGACGGACCAATTGAGAAAGGGGATGCTGTTAAGCTTGAAGGCTTAATAAACCGTATGCTTAATATGAACGGTTTAAGTTCTCGCTTGGGATACATATATCTCAGTTCTGCTGGTGGCGATATACACGAAGCAATGAATATAGGACGGACTTTAAGAAAGAACAAAGTTCAAACTTTGGTCGGCGTCAATGACAAGTGTTACTCTGCGTGTGTTCTGATTTTAGCTGGCGGTGTAAGTCGCTTACCCACAGGGGAAATTGGAATACATTCTTTCTATTCTTTGGCATCGACACAAAAAGGGTTCGATTACGAACAAGAAGATAAAAGATATAAAGTTGTAGGGCAGGAGATTGAAGAATATTTGAAAGAGATGCGGGTTTCTGTTCGATTACTAGATGAAATGATGAGCACACCTGCGACGACAATGCGAGTTCTTACACTTGAAGAACAGCAAGCAACATCTTTATTTGGCTTTGACCCTGTATTTCATCAATATCTTGTTGCTAACGGGTATATGAAAAATGAATGACGATAAGAAATTAAACAAATGGATTGAGACGACAATTCAGGACGAACTTGGCGAATTTCTGAAGAGTGTTGATGCCAGTGGCGATGATATTAAGGTTGTGCTTTGTAATAGTGAAGGGAACTTATTCACGCCACGGATGCCATTCGAAAAGCGAAAAATCAAAAAAGAACAAGATTTGTTTGACAAAATAAGAACCATAAAATCTCATGCGTCAATCACGGATGAATTTAACGCACCTATAAGTTGGGAGAACGGCAAATAGGACTTCTCGGCTGTCTTGGACGGCTGAACTTGTTCAGGACTTAAAAACGACCAGATAAAGCGTGGAGTGGCTCGTCAGGCAGGTAATCTGCCTTGTGATAGAAAAGTAAAAATTATTAAATTAGAGTTGACCTCTATTTGATGATTAAGGTTGCACCTTAAATATATTTTCGATTTTCTATTGACAACTAATTTCATTGTTTTTAAGCCAAAAAACGGCTGCCCAAGATAAAGAAAACTCAAAAAACTGACATAAAAACGTGAAAAAACTCAACGCACTTTTTTCAGTGCATTAACGAAAATAGGCTAAAAACGGCGTGTTTCAATTTTAGGTATTACCATACGCACAAGATGGTAAACCGTCTAAAAACGACAATTTCATAAGTTTTGATATTTGAAAGTTTTGCTGCTCAAACTGTATTGAGAATGAAATTCTCACCTTTACGCTTTTGATTTCCATATGCGAACTTGGTTCGCAATACCCAGATGCTTTTCGCCTGTTAGGGCGGTTTTACGTTTTTTACGCTCTTCTTGGATAACTCTTAAATAAGTGTCGCAAGTTGATTTTATAGGTTTTTTTGACCGTTTTTGATTTGTAAAAAAATCAGCTTTTTTACAGGTTAGAAAGTAAAAATATTTATTTATTTGACAACCATGCACGGCATGGTATTTGTATTAGTAACGAACAATAATAACTTTCATGATATTTATTCCACAACGCATAATCCTTAAAAATCTTACTCCTGAATTTTTCTTTGCAGAATGTGAAAGGCAGTATTTTTTTGAGCGAGCCATCGAAAAAAAGATGATTGCAAAGGAATGTCTTGAAAATAAGTTAAATAACTCATCAAAAAGAAAGCGTGAAAACATAGCCAAAGAAATAAGAAACCTCAAAAATAAATTCACTTGGGTTGCCACTTGCAGTGAATATAGATGCTGGAAGATACGACATAAATACATTCTAGCTGGCGATTTGGACGAAATCGTCAAAAATATCACGTTTGTTTTCGAGAGAATTCAAGAGCAACTAATAATAAAGCAGAGAAACCTCGACAACGATGACTCCGGCGAGAGTATTTTTTCACGCATAAAGAATGATTGGGATATCGGTTATGGTATCAAAATAAAGGACATTAAAGGGTCAACTATAAAAGACAAGCTCATCAACATTGCTGATGAGAAAAGACTTAAATCACAAATAAAAAGAATACAAAAACAAAGAAGCGAACTTTTAAAGCTGCACTCAGGTTTGATTGGTTCCGGTCGAGCATTTGAGATTTGTAGTGATGAAGTTGTTCGCAATAGAGAAGCTGACGAAGCCAGCCAGCTTGATTACATAATGAAGAAATCTCTTGTTAATGAAAACAACAAGAAAATCCCACTATGGAAAGTAGCAAGCACTGAAAAGCAAAGATTTGCTGAGATATTTATCCAAGTCTCATCGTTGGACGCCTATGCCAAACAACTTGACTATAAGCCTCTTTTCATAACTTTTACCGCTCCGGCAAGATTTCATCCAAAGCCGTCGAAAGGCGTTAGTTCTTGGGACGGTTCAACCCCAAAGGATAGCAATGATTACTTGAAAGGCTTATGGAATGCTTTTAGAAAAGACATCCATAGACATAAGATTGAGATGAATGGTTTCTGGGCAGTCGAACCTCACAAAGACCAGTGCTTTCATAAGCACGCTTTAATGTATGTTAATAAGAAACATTATGACGAATTAGTAATCTTGATTAACAAGCATTTTAGACACTCGGAAAACGCCGTAAGAATTGAAGAAATTGACGCAAAGAAAAGCAAGGCAACATCATACGTGATGAAGTATCTAACTAAGTCATTCAATTTGGAATTCGAGTTAAAAGGCGGCGTCCTAAATGTAGATAAGTTGGAAATCTCAAATCACAAAAAAGTTAGAGCAGTTCAAGCACTGTGGTCTGTGCGTAGATATGCAATGTTCGGCGTTAAGAATACGCTTTCATTGTGGAGAGAGCTGAAAAGAAAATCATTCTTGAAAGGCAAGAATGACGTTATTGATAAGGCGTTCGCATTTGTGGACAAGAACGATTTCATTGGGTTCTCTATATTTGTAAATGGAAACCTAAAAATAATGAGGCTATACAGCAAAATACAAGTATTTAAGAATGACCTGCTCGGTGATGTTTTCGGAAAAAGACTAATAGGTAAATACATAATTGATTTGAGCACAAAAGAAATGATTGATATAAAAGCAAATTACAAAATTGTTGATACTGCATTGCTTGATGCTGCCGAGTTGCAATAAATAAATACTTATCTATTGATTATTTATAATCGCATGTTATATTGTTATCAAGAACAGGAGATTATGAGCATGCAACTAATAAGGGTAACTAGCAAAAGAAAAGAAATCTTAAAATATACAAAAAAACTAGGTCTTTATGGTTTATATAAAGATGTTAAGAATGCACATGACAAAAGTGTTTGTCATTTGATTTTTGACCCATTAGATTACACATTCAAGGTGCTGGTAGACCAAAGTAGAGTTCCTTACGAATATCAAGACGAATGTATAAGAGACTTATAACAAAGCCAGCTAATGCTGGTTTTTTTGTGCCTGAATTTTGTCAAGAAAAATATGTATTTATTTGACTTTGCTTTTATTTGTGCTCTAATAAATATATATAAATAAGAAAGGGACACTAATGAAAAAACCAAAAGCAAAAGCAAATCTTAAAGTTTGCACCATCACACTCGACGCTGAAACACATAATCAATTTAGAGAAATTGCCAATACTCACAAATTTCCGTTGTCACGCTTTATAAATGATTGTATGAAAGAATACTTAAATGCAAGCAAAGTTAACGGGTTCAACAAAGATGTAACGCTACAAGTTGGAATTAGAAACTTTCAAATCCAAGACAAATAAAAAGCCCTGATAGGGCTATTTTGTTAACTGTGGTTTTAAGTCAAACGTAACCGCTCTTTTGTTTGCCATCTGTGCTTTAAAAGCTTGTTCAAGCTGTTTTGCTGCCGCTGGGTCTCTTTCTTTAATTTCATCAAATAGATTATAGAGCTTCTCTCTGAATTCATATTGACGTTTAACATCTCCAGTTTTTATTCCATTACGATTTTCTGGGATGTTGTCCATCTCTCTATGTCCGGCAATATCTCTCTTGCTATTACCCGGAAATGAACTTTTCTTTAGTCTCGGTTGTAACCATTCAAATTCTTCAACAAGTTCATCATTCGAATATGTTGAATAGTCTCCATCAATCTTGTGATTTTCAGGCTCTGCAAGCGGTTCTGGTGCCATCGGTATGTAAAACTCATCTATGGCAGGCTCTACTGGTTTAGGTGGTTCTACGGCTTCTGTGGGAGCTTGTGCGACAGGGGTAGCTATGGCTGGCCGGAACATATCGTGCAAGTCATCAATTAAGCCATCATTGGTTGGCGTAACCTTTTCTTGTTCAACCTTCTTTGTAGGCTCTGGTGGCTTCTCAGGAGCTTTTTGAAGAGGTATAGGCATGACAGGCTCAACTGGTTTAGGTGCTTCTACGGCCACCGTAGGGGCTTCTGGTGCTGGTTGCGGTTTAGGATCGGCCTTCTTATTCATCGAAGCATATTGCTCCTGAATTTTCTTCAATTCGTCTAAATCTGCTGGGGTAGGTTTGTAGCCTTCAAGCTTGAAGCCTTTGGCTTCCAATCCCATTAGCTGAAATTCGAGCCATACATTCTTCTTGAAGTAATCAGGGCCATTCACTGTAAATGATTGTGGTGGTTTGGCGTCGGCAACAAGTCTTTGAATGCCAGCCTTTGCTGACAGTCTTGATAAATCATGGAATGAAACTTTTGATGGGTCTTTGTAATACTCGAATGATTTCTTGCTACTGGCTGAATTATAGAAATATTCAACCTTGTCACTATGCTGAATAAACTTGAACTTAGTAGCAAGCACTGAGTTTGGTTTAATCTTTTTCATGTAGTCGGGTTCTGCTTCGGTTGAAGCGATTGAACAATTTTCGTATTCCTTTACGTTGTGCTTATTTTTTAAAGTCTGCTCAAAGCCAGTGTCATCACCTAGTTTCGCTTTAAGTGTTTTGTAAGATAGGCCAAGCTCGGATGCTTTGAATATCTGGTCTTCATGTTGAATGGAGAAAGATGATTTGCCATTGTGAATGACATTGAAACCATTCTCGGTTATCTGGTTGATGAAGTCGGATGGGCTGGAAGCATTGTTAAGGAAATCACTCAAAGCGTCTTTCATTTGTTTCTTGTTAGAAATAACGCCACGAACGTCAAGCATTCTTTCTTTTGTTGATGGATGCTTGTCTTTGTATTTCTTGTTGATAATGTCTTTCTTATCTTGCAGTGTTAGCTCTTTTATTTTGTCGAGTTCATCCATGTCTCTTGAAATTCGATTTTCGGGAACTATTAGATTGTATTTTTGTTCAAGCTTTTCACATTCTCTTTCAATAACACGGTAGTCATTGCTGACGTTGTAACACTTGCCATTAAAATCTTTTAAAGCCCACACAATATGAACATGAACCTCATCTGTATCAATGTGAACGCCTAACGAATACTTTCTATTTGAAAGTTTATGCGTGGCCTCATAAAGTTCTTTTGCAATATCACGGGCTTGCTCTGGTGTAATATTGTCATTCGTATGAAAGCTAACAACATCGTGCTGGGTTCTAACGGATTGCTTTCTACCTTTCTTGTTGTCAGTAATATCGCTTTCAATTGATTGTGATATTGCTTTCGCAATATCTTTCTTTGAAGCATTCAAAGGCGTGTAAATATTTGACTCGAATAAAACGCAGCCTTCTTCTTTATTGAAGTATTTGGCTGTTTTGTAAATCTTTGATTTAGATTTTTGAGTGCTTAGCTTTTCACGTATCATGACTTACCTACGTTTCTTAATGTCTCCTTTTTTAATTTGCCCAACTTTTTAGTAAGTATAGTTATGTTTTGGTCGAGTGCAGTTAGCGTTTTTAGAATATCAAAAGGTGGTGTCTCATTCGCATTTAGACTTTTAGCTATTTGATTTAGGTTGTTTCCATATCCGCCCAGAAACCTTTCAATTTTATCAATGTCTTGTCTAAGCTCAGGATTGGTGATTTCAATAATTTCACTGATGCCATTATTAATGATGTGGGAAATATAGCCGGACTGGCTTTTGTGTATAATTCCCCTTTCGTGCTCAATCTTTTCGTAATCACTTTCGGATATTCTTACATTCATCTGTCTTGGTTTTTTATTATCACTCATACATTCCTCATGGTTGTTGATTTTAATTTTTCAAACGTAGTGCGAAAAATCGAGCGTAAATGTAAGCAACGAACGAAGTGAGGTGCTATACATTTACATTGCTCGCCTGTAATGTTTTCGAACTACTAATATCAAGTTAACATATATTAAAATGTTTTCAAGTTGTATAGCTTTCAATAAGCCAGATAACAAAGAATGAAAGTGTATAGCAATGTATAGCAACGTATAGCAACGTATAGCAACGTATAGCAATGTATAGCAACGTATAGCAATGTATAGCAGGCATTAA
This sequence comes from Pseudomonas sp. ANT_H4, assembly GCF_008369295.1. Lineage (GTDB taxonomy): Bacteria > Pseudomonadota > Gammaproteobacteria > Pseudomonadales > Pseudomonadaceae > Aquipseudomonas. The sequence continues at coordinate 126,317 of NZ_VOBG01000007.1, forward strand.
AAAGGCCACCTAATTAGGTAGCCTCATGAATGATGACAACAATAAAAAATTATACTGAGAATTTATATTGTAGGTGTTTAACAGCATCCATTTTAGATGCTGGGGTTGGGCCTTCCGAATATCTATCGAAAGTCATTCTTAGCAGTCCATCAGCTTTGTGGCCAACCAACGAAATGATGACAAGGTTCTTAACATCAGCACGCTCTAATGTAGTGATTACAGTTTTGCGAATGCTATGGAAAACACATTTTTTATCAAAACCTAAATCTGTCTTGAAGATTGAAAATTGATTACCTAAACCTTTCGATTTGGTTTCATACTTCCCACCTTTGCTTGTCTTCAACAAATACCCATCGTCCGATGAACTAACAAGCCGTTTGACCGTTTCCATGAGAACCGGATGAATTGGCACAAAACGAACGGATGCTTGTGTTTTACCTTCTGTAATATGAAAACAATCCACACCATCCTCTTTAACAACTGACGATGTTTTTAAACGGCATATTTCTTCAATGCGTGCTCCCGTATAGGCCGCTATCTTAATCAAATCGGCTAATTGACGCTTTCCTTTTTCAACTGCTTTACTATGCAAGGTTTCAACCTCTTCCGCCGTAAAAGCACGTCTTTCATCTTTTTTGAGTGTTCCACGTCTAACTTGGCTCAATTCATGACTTTTGAAAGGATTGATTGGATAACGTTCTTTGAATGGTGGTTCTTTTTTAATCAAGAAATTATAGAAGGCATTAAACGAAAACAAATATTGTTTCTTTGTCTTCGATTCCAGATTTTTTGAAATCAAGAATGAAGCAACTGCCTCATAATCCAGCAATAAGTCCTCAGCTTTCAAAAAGGCATCAAGTGCTTTAATTCTCTTTATATGTCTATCAACTGTATTCAAGTCTACTTTTCGTTGATTTAATTCATAGTTATAGAAACCATCAAGGCGACTTTTGAAAAATGGGGTTTTTGGTGAGTAGTCCGAACGACCTGCTGCAATATCAATTGCTTCATTAACAAGGTCGATGCTTAACTTCTTATCTTGTGTATATTGGATTACTTCAAAACCCATTTTTGTTTCATTGTTTGCGGGTTTCCCCTTAATTTTATCTTGGTTTATGGCCCTTTGATGCTTTTCAACTATTTGAAGAACATCATCACGGAAATTGCCGATTTCACCCCTACGGGCTTTTTCGATTTCGGTTTTCCACTGCTGCAACCATCGTAGTTTGAAAATATGGGCTTCCGAACGATTGCCAGTTTTGAGGCTTTTAGTCAAAACCTTACGCCCGGAAAAGGCTTCCCGTGCGTCTTCTGGAACGTCCAGACGGACGTAGTAGGTGCCGGATTTCAGGACTAAAAAATCGGTCATAGCAAAAGCCTTCGCTAGTCATTTCTACCCAAAATTCTACCCAAAATTTCTACCCAAAGCCACTGAAAGCCTTTAAACTCGCGGCATTGCTGGGTCTTATGATGTTTTTGAGGGAGTTCGAGTCTCCCTCGGGGCACCATCTTAAAAAAGACCTTGAAATTCAAGGTCTTTTTTTTCGCCTGTAGAAAAGTGATTGTTGGCAGACGCACACGACTGTAGAGGAACCTGGACCATGGAATTGACGCTGGAGACGGTTGCGCTTTTCGCCCTCAAGTTGGCTTATGAGATAGACGGTGGCAGCCCGATTTTGCGGGACGATCTGGTCATGAGTGAGTATGAGAGGGAGGTTTTTGGGTTGCTCGTGCGTCAGGGTGATATCGACGCTATCCAATCTAAAGTCTCGGAGTGCGCAGGATTGGCACTGGTGGCTTTAGGCGGCACGGATAAGCCGCTCGGTCGCGAGCTGCAGCGGCTGGCCGCTGAAGTCAGCCAGGCGCAGACACTTGAGAAACTGAACGCCCCGCTGCTCACACTCAAGGACTACTTGAAAGACATCCAGTGAACAAGCCCCATGAAAGACGGGACACTTACACCCCCCACCCCGACGCCCACTGAATACATGACTAGATTACCCGTCATAAAAATAGACTTGAGCAGTATCAAGGACTCCCAAGAACTCCACTCCACCCTGAGCAATGTTCTCGGCTTCCCGGACTGGTACGGCCAAAACTGGGATGCATTCTGGGATGCCATTACCGGGCTGGTAGAAATGCCCATCACGCTGCAACTCTCAGGCTGGGATATCTTCTCCGAACACTTGCCCCAAGACGCGAGGCTGCTACAGCAATGCCTCACCGACATGACGCTCAACTACCCGGACCTGGCGCCAGAGGTTCACTACATGAGCACAAGCAATATCCTGCCGCCGACTCACCAGTAGCGCATTGATCGCTGAAGTTCTTGGCGCCGCTGGTTCTACACGGAGCGACGTCTCCAAAAATTCGCAGGCGGTTTTTCCATAGTGCTGGGATTTAGCATCCATTGATAAACTGACTTTTCCCACACACACCATCGAACAATGAGAATTTCAGGTTCTCGCCCGCTCTCATAGGCTCACTTCCTCGCACAGGGAAGTGAGCCAGCCATGCCAGAACGCGCCTATCCAATCAGTGAAGAAGAACTTCTTCGACGACGAATCCTGACCCCGCAACCTTCCCGGGCACCTTATTCACCGTCCATTGATTTAATCAACACAACGCCTGTCCCAGCACCTGAGCCCGCCAAGATTCCCGGCTACATATTCGCCAAGTCGTGCCAACTGCCAAACGGCATCATCAGCTACAACAACCCCACCGGTTACGTGCCGCTGGAACTGGTCAAGGAGTACGGCCACTTCGCACTATTGGGTGGGCGTGCGGCCGATGGTGACGGCGTTCCTCTCAGCAAAATCAGTGGCAATGCCCTGCCCGCAGGCCTCGGGCAATTGGTACTCGGCGGGTCGGCACTGCAAACCGCTACAGCGGCGGTCGGTACCGTGGCAAGCGGACTGCTGACAGGGCTGGTGGCTTTGGCTTGGTCGTCGGAGCTGGGTGACAGCGCCCTTTATAGCGAAGAACAGCTGCGTTCGATGCAACAAGCCCGCTCGCGCATGCGCCTGCACATCGAGCAGCAGGCGGACGGCACGCTCAAAGGGTATGGCTTCTACACCGGCAACAATGCCGATTGGCAGATGATCGACGTGGTTCAGTTCCAAAGCCGCGACAGTCAATTCGTGGCAGAGCTCGGCGAGGGCGTGGAGCTGATTTGGACACCCGCCATTGATCCTGGCGACACCCTTGGCATTCCGGCATTGGAAGCTGCGCCGCAAGCGCCGGTGATGTGGATCTATCCGCCGACAGAGGTAGCCAGGCAGATTCTGGTCAACCCGATTTATCCGCCGGAGTATCGGGATTTTATTCTGGTGTTTCCGGCGGACTCAGGAGTTCGGCCGCTGTATGTGGTGGTGAGTGTTCGGACGGGGAATCACAAGTACCACCTCGCCCCCGATACAAACGAAATCGTCGGCTTTCCGGATTTGATATCGGTGACACCTAAAACCCCCAAGCAAGGCGGTGCCGGACTCAGGGAACGGTGGAACGATAAAAAGGGAAGACGAGTTTACGAGTGGGACTCTCAGCACCGCGAGCTTGAAGTTTATAGAGCCAGCGACGGGAGCCATTTGGGCGCTTTCAGCCACGTTACTGGTCAGCGGCTGAAAAAAATGAAGAAGAAACGCAATATCAAAAAGTATTTGTGAGGACGTATGGGATTGAAACTAAGGCTGCAATGGTTCGATAAAACCACAGAGCGTGGTATCGGCATGGAACGTTCGACAGATATTGGAGACGATGATGCTGTGGTGACGGCGCTAGGACTGTCAGTTCAAGAGGACGTTAACAACGGTGTCTTCGAGCTACGTGAAGAATGGCTGACAACAATCCAGCCGTACTTCTTACATAAAATCATCTTTCCTGAAAGTGACTACTTCCTGGCTTTAGATTACAGAGAGTCTTGGTAATCAATCATGAGAATCCGATTGTGATCGGTACGACAAGCACGGTGAATACTTGAAAGCGGATGAGTTCTCAGCAAATTTTCATGCTGACGACAGCATTTTCATTGCGCTCGGGCTCCTTTGATCCCTATACCGGCGAACGCCGGGGCCCAGCAAAAGATGAACGCCGTATAAACAAATAAGTGGAGACTTCTTCATGAGTATGAAAGTCAGATTGGCATGGTATGACAAGCGCACCGAAAACTTAGAGGCCGATGAATACTCAGCAAACTTTGAGGACAACGAAAGCATCCTTACCGCGCTCGGATTAGACGAAGAGCCCCAAATCTATGCTGGCGGATTCGACGTCCTCCCAAGTTGGATAGCGATCCTCCAACCTCATTTCCAGCACCTAATTGAACCCGCCAATTTCTACTACCAAATATCTTTCCGTTATCAAGGTACATGGCCGCCCCAACCCTCCAAGCAGCCATAAAGGAACCCAATGGCAAGCCCCCTCTCTATCGCTCAGTCAACACCCGGACACACAATGAGCCCCACGCACGGGGAGAAATGCCACACGGGTCGTAATACGGCTCCGGGTCAGCCGCCTTGCAAAGCGGGGGCTGAATCCGGTTTAAAAAACTGTGTACTCACTCCTTGTCTGCGGCTCATTTCAGCAACCCTGCGCCCTTGAGCAAATCGTAAAGCCCTTCGGGAACCAGCGGCGAGTCAGCGCTGAAACTTGAACTGTCCTGCCAGCTCACCTTGAACGCAGCACCATTGCTTTCCTCACCGTCGATATGCGGCAGCTCGTACAGACGCTGGTCCTCGAATTGCCCATCGTAGACCTGGACAATCTCGTGTCCCGGATTGCCGGCGTAAATGAAGATACTTTCGAGGGTGCCCAACAGTCGCAGGCTGTGGATGGGTTGTTCCAGTTCTTCCTGGACCTCCCGCACGATGGCCTCGGCGCTGGTTTCACCAAATTCGATGCCGCCACCGATGGGGCGATAGAGGTGGTGGTGTTTGGTGGAGTCGTAGAACTGATGGACGAGGATTTGTCCATTGCGGTGAAAGATGCAGAGCGCGAGCGCCCGGATACGAGGTGCAGCCATGTGGTGAAGTCCTTTTCGATGTCGTATGCGACCCATTACTTATGGTGTTTGAAACGTCTCAAGATAAGCCAACAGGTTTGCAATCTTTTCCTGATCGCTGATGCCCCAGAAAATCATGCGGGTGCCGCTGATCACTTTTTTCGGTGCCTCGATATACGCGGCCAGCTTCTCCCGGGTCCATACCACGCCGGAGTTTTTCATCGCGTCGGAATACTGATAGTCCGTGGTGGTCCCGGCAAGCCGCCCGATCACGCCGTTGAGTTGCGGCCCGAACGAACCGCGCGCGTTCAACCCGACGCTATGGCAGCCGCCACAGGTTTTGCTGAACAGCTTGGCGCCGGCCTCGGCATCGCCCGCCGCTGCCGCCGGAGCGCTGAACAGGCCGGCGTTGAGGACTAAGACGAGGGTCAGTAAAGCGGCGTGCGTCATTGAGGGCTCCAGATCAGGTGTCGTGGTCAATTATGCCTGCTGAAGCGGCCTTTCCCCCAGCCGTTCCACCAAACGCACCAGGTAACCGTCCGGGTCCTGAACCAGGAATTGCCTTTGCCCCGCCTCCACCTCATCCGCCCGGTACCAGGCATCTTCAACGTCACGGAAAAGCGGCCAGCCAATGGCGTTCAAACGCTGCAGGACCGGCGCTACGGCGGGAACATCGATTTGCAGGTTAATGCCTCGGCCCAAGGGTGCTTCCAAAGGCCCGGTGAGCCACTGCCCGACCTGGGGCTCGTATTGTTCCAGCATGATTTGCGCGCCCTGCAGATCAAGGTAGGCAAAACCTTCTTCGGGGCGCTGGTAGGCGATGTCGAAGCCCATCTGGGTGACCCAGAAGTCGAGGCTGGTGGTGAGGTCAGTGACCACCAGTTCAGGGACCAGGGGATTGCGGATAAACATGGTGCTCCTTGATTAGCGAGAGGTGACAGAGGGCGGGCTTGCCGGCGATATTGGATGAGCGCTTTTAGGTCTGGCTCACGAACGCATACCCCTCCAGCTGCCCGCTGTAGATACAGGGAGCGCCATGCTCGCCCACATGGCGAGCGTATGACACAGCGCAACCCAAAGGCTACCAAATGACCACCCATCGCAAGTAACACATCAAATCGAACCTATCCAACCACCACCCACTCCACCTTACTTAACCCTGATGGAGGAGTAGTGATCATGGCTCAGCCATCGATTTTGGTGCTGGAGGACGACGAGATCATTCGCTCGCTGATGATCGTCGTGCTGGAGGAGTTCGGCGCGGTGGTCACCTCTTTTCCCTCTGCGGACGAAGGGATGATTTTTCTGGAGCGGGCCGATGATCCGGTGGATTTGATTGTCAGCGATATCCATATGCCCGGCCTGCTTAATGGCTATGACTTGAGCAAGGTGGTCGCCCATCGCTGGCCGTCGGTGTCGGTGGTGCTGACCTCAGGCGACACAGTGATGGCGGAGCAGTTGGGCAGCACGGTGCGGTTCCTGCCCAAGCCGTGGAGTACCCAAAGGCTGCTCGATTGTGTGCAGGCTGCCTTGGACAAGGGTGCATCCATGTATTGATCACCTACCTGCGGACTGCCATTACACCGGCAACACCACCACCGCCTCCAGCCCACCACCCTGGCGATTGACCAGGGTTAGCGTGCCGCCGTGCTCCAACACAATCGCCCGTGCGGTGGAGAGCCCCAAGCCGACGCCGCCAGTACTTTTGTTGCGCGAGCCTTCCAGGCGAAAAAACGGCAGGAATACCTGTTCGTGCTGGTCGACGGGAATCCCCGGCCCACGGTCCAGCACGCGAATGGTCACCTGGCCCGGCCGTTGTTGCAGTTCAATTTCCGGCGCCAGGCCATAGTGGATGGCGTTGTCCATCAGGTTGGTCATCACCCGCTTGAGGCCCAGGGGCCGACCGAAGTAAACCAGGCGCGGCGGGCCGTCAAAGCTGATGTCGATGGCCTGGTCACGGTAGTCGTCGATCAGGGTTTGCAGCAGTTCCGCCAGGTCCAACTGGGTAGCCTGTTCCAGCCGGGCGTCGTCGCGAAAGAACTCCAGGGCCGTACTGATCATTGCCTGCATCTCGTCGACGTCGCGGAACAGCCGCTGTTGCTGGTCGGCATCCTCGATAAACTCGCCCCGCAGGCGCAGGCGGGTCAAGGGCGCGCGCAGGTCGTGGGAAATCGCCGCGAGCATCTGGGTTCGATCCTGGATGAAGTGTTGCAACTGCGCCTGCATGCCGTTGAAGGCGAGGATTGCCTGGCGAATCTCATGGGGGCCGACAGGGTCGATGGGCGGGGCGCGGAAGTCGGCACCGAAACGTCGGGCGCCCTGGGCGAAATGTTGCAGCGGCCTGGCCAGTCGCCGGGTGGCGATCAACGTGACCAGCGCGGTGGAAATCAGCACCAGCACCAACACCACCAGACTGCGTGGCCCCTCCGATAACCCCCAACTGCGCGACTCAGAGCTGAACATCAGCCAGGTATGGTCCGCCAGTTCAACCAGCAAGGCATAGCGCCCGCCGGGGCCTGGCCAGTCGGACGGCTCATAACCCTCCATCCGGCGTTGCGGTCCCTTGAGCAGGTGCTTGAACGTCTCCTCGGCCTCGGTAGAGTGAAAACCGGGGTCGTCCAAAACAGGCAAATCAATCCCCTCTCGACTGACCGCCCAACTGACACTGAAACTTTCATCACCGACTGCCTGGGCCAGATGTGAGCGCTGCGACGGCTCTGCGGCCTCAATCACCCGCACGATAACGGCAACCTTGTCCAACAAACCGGTCTCGGTCAGGGGCGGCCTGGCCCAGACGCCCGCCAGTTGGGCAAACAGTGCGTTAAACGCCAGGGCCGTGAGCATGGCAATCAAGATGGTGAGGGCGATCCAGCGGGCCACCGTATTTTTCATGAGCGGCTCACGCTGACGGTGAACTGGTAGCCGCCATTGCGCACGGTGCGAATCATCGCCGGGCGCTTGGTGTCGAACTCCAGCTTGCGTCGCAGGCGGCTGACCTGAACGTCGATGCTGCGGTCGAACGCATCATGGCTGTGGCCCCGCGCCAGGTTCAGCAACTGCTCGCGGGTCAGTACACGCTGGGGATGCTCGACGAACACCAGCAGCAGGTCGAACTCCCCGGACGACAGCGGGATCATCACTTGGTCCGGCGAGCGCAGTTCCCGGCGAGTCAGGTCCAGCTGCCAGCCGGCGAAGCGGATCAACGGTCGCGAAACATCGCCCGACGGCGCCCCGCTTTCACCGGCGCGGCGCAACACGGCACGCACCCGGGCCAGCAGTTCGCGGGCATCAAAGGGTTTACTGAGGTAGTCATCGGCGCCCATTTCCAGGCCCACTACGCGATCGCTGAGCTCGCCCATGGCGGTCAGCATGATCACCGGCGTCGCGTATTGCTGACGCAGGCGCTGGCACAGCAGCAGGCCGTTATCTCCCGGCAGCATCAGGTCGAGAATGATCAGGTCGGCGGCCTGTTGCTCCATGGCCGCCCACAGGTCTGCGCCATTGGCGGCGGTCTGCACCGTATAGCCATGTTGCAGGAAAAATTTCTTCAGCAGCGCGAGGACCTCAAGGTCATCGTCCACGATCAAAAGATGGCTCACCGGTGGGCATCACTTGAGTTTGTCGAGGCAACATCTAAAACCATTCGGCGCAGCCCGTCATATATTTCAATCGTGCAATAAAGCAGACATCTTTGCGCAAAACCCGAATGCCAGCATCCGCCTCCCTTTTCCGGAGACTGTGCTTATGCACTCGCTGACGTACCCCCAGCACCTGGCTCGCCAGGCCGTACTGCTGTTGACCGTGTCTTACCTCACAGGCTGTGCGAGCCCGGCACCGGTGGCGAGTACCACAAGCTGCGCGCAAGTTTCCTACCCGGTATACGACCCCGCCGAACCGATCAACCGTGGGGTGTTCGCCTTCAACCGCACCGTCGATGACTATGCCCTGGCGCCTGTAGCCCATGGCTATAAATACCTGCCGGAGTTTTTCCAGCAGGGTGTGCATAACTTTTCCAGCAACTTCAGCGAGCCCAAGGTGTTTATCAACGATGTGCTGCAGGGCAACCCGCGTCGCTCAGTCAATACCCTGGGACGCTTTGCCGTGAACACCACGGTGGGAATTGTCGGCCTGCTGGATGTTTCAGATTCGCTGGGTATTCCCCGCCACACCGCCGACTTCGGCCAGACCTTTGGCGTGTGGGGCATCGGCAACGGGCCGATCGTCGAACTGCCCTTGTTGGGCACCGGCAACAGCCGCGACGCCGCAGGCAAAGTGTTGAGCTTCCTGGTGGCCCCTTTGGGGGACAGCGACACGGTGCAGACTCTTGAAACCATCAACATGGTGGGCGGTACGGTGGATACTCGCGCCTCATTGCTGCCACTTACCGACAGCCTGCAGCAGTTGCCGGATTATTACAGCGCACTGCGTAATGTGGTGGCCGAACACCGTGCCGCCTACGTGCGGGAAGGCAAGGAAGGGGCCACCACACCGCCGGCCAATCGATGCGCAGAGGGTGGCCGCGATGACTTCTGAGTCCAGCTCGTTACTGCTGCATCATCAGGTCCGCAAACGCGGCGCCAACACGCTGATCTGCCGGGAAACTCGCTTGCAGATGTCATCTGACCAGGGTCAGCTCGTGCTCAGCCGGTATATCGAACAATACAGCCCGCAAGGAGTGCGCTGGGTCGAGTGCAAGCACAGCGTGGCGATGGACGATGTGCTGCGCTGGCTGATTAGCCAGGGTGAACGTTCGGCCACGACGTCATAATTTGAGGCCGTGTGCATTAACAAAACGCTGACATCCACTGCGCTATCCTTTGTGACCCGATCCTGCACAGAGCCGTGTTTCATGCCTCAAGCCGACACATTGCCCGCCGTCCTCGCTGGCCCCCTGCTGCGCCGCCTCGAACCGGGGCGCCTGGTGTTGTGGCTGGTGGGCAGCCGAGCCCTTGCGTTGACCCTGAGGTTGCAGTTCACCCAGGACGAGCGCGAGCACACCCTCGATATCAATCTGGACGCGACACTCTGCCAGGTCGTCCCCGTGGGACGTCACGCGTTTATCCACCTGATCGACGTGCCGCTGAGCAACGCCCTGCCCCAGGACGTGACCATCGGCTATGACCTGCTGATCAACGAGACCGGCGCTCATCCCAGCGGCATCGCCGAATGGGCGCCCCACCTGCTCCATGCCAACGCACGCACCCCGGACTTCGTCCTGCACAGCCGTATCCAGCAACTGATGCACGGTTCTTGCCGCAAACCCCACCACTACGCCGATGAAGGCCTGCTGTGTGTCGATCGTTTGCTGGCCGAAGGCCGCAGCCCGGCACAACGCCCGGCTCTGTTGATGATGAGCGGCGATCAGGTCTACGCCGACGATGTGGCCGGGCCTATGTTGCGGGCCATTCATGCACTGATCACCCGCCTGGGCCTGTTCGAGGAACACCTGGACGGCGCCGTGGTGGACGACAGCGCCATGCTCTACGGCCATCCAGCCAGTTACTACCATCGCGCCGACCTGTTGCCGGCCCTGGAGAGCAACGAAACACTGCGCGAGCGGTTTTTCGGTGGCGTGAAGAAGCCGATTTTCACCACCAGCACCGCCGACAATCACCTAGTGACCTTCGCCGAAGTGCTGGCGATGTACCTGTTGGTGTGGTCGCCCACTCCCTGGACGCTGATCGCCCCGCAACCGCCGCAGCTGAAGGCCGAAGAACAGAAACGCTATGCCCACGAACAACTGCAGGTGGATAAGTTTCGCGACGGCCTGGGCGGCGTGGCCAGGGTGTTTGCGCATATCTCATGCCTGATGATTTTCGATGATCACGACATCACCGACGACTGGAACCTCAGCGCCCAATGGGAAGAAACCGCCTACGGCAACCCGTTCTCCAAGCGCATCATCGGCAATGCCTTGCTGGCCTATATGCTCTGCCAGGGCTGGGGTAATAATCCTGATGCGTTTGAACAGCTGCTGGGCAAGACCCTGGCACTCACCACGCAAGCCCCGGCGCACGACCACTATCTGGACGCGCCAGCCCAGGACGAACTGGTGGATGAACTGTTGAAGTTCCAGCAGTGGCACTACGTCTTGCCCACCACCCCCGCCCTGGTGGTGATCGACACCCGTACCCGGCGCTGGCGCAGCGAATTCACCCTCAAGCAACCGTCCGGCCTGCTGGACTGGGAAGCCTTGAGTGAGCTGCAACAGGAACTGCTCGATCACCCGTCGGCCATCATCGTTTCACCGGCGCCAATCTTTGGCGTAAAGCTGATCGAGACCGTACAGAAAGTCTTCAGCTGGTGCGGCTACCCGCTGTTGGTGGACGCGGAAAACTGGATGGCCCATCGCGGCGCGGCGCAGGTGATCCTGAATATCTTCCGTCACTCGCGCACGCCGGGTAACTACGTGATCCTGTCGGGAGACGTACATTACTCATTCGTTTACGAAGTGCTGATTCGCCACCGCAACGCCGGGCCAAAAATCTGGCAGATCACCAGCAGCGGCATCAAGAACGAATTCCCCAGGGGCCTGCTGGAATGGTTCGACCGTCTCAACCGCTGGCTCTATTCACCCCGCTCACCCCTGAACTGGCTGACCCGGCGGCGCACCATGCAAGTGGTACCGCATATCCCGGAACATGCCGAGGCTGGCGAGCGGCTGTGGAACTCGGCAGGCATCGGCCAAGTGTTCTTCAACGAACAAGGCCAGCCTGAGGCGATTTACCAGCACAACGCCAATGGCTCGCCGCGTACGAAGATGAGGGCACCGCGGTAAACGTTTCGCACGCATCCGTTGGCTTTATCGAACCGGCGGCGCGTACTGGATGCCGCCGTTGTTCCACAAGGCATTGAGGCCACGCTTGATCTTCAACACGCTGCCCTGGCCGATGTTGCGTTCGAACACCTCGCCATAGTTGCCCACTTGCTTGACGATCTGCACCACCCAATCCTTGCGCAGCTTCAGGTCCTTGCCGTACTCACCGTCGGCACCCAGCAGGCGGGCAACATCCGGGTTCTTGGTGGTCTTGGCCTGATCTTCGACGTTCTGCGAAGTGATGCCCATTTCTTCGGCATTGAGCATGGCGAACAGCGTCCACTTGACGATGCTGAACCACTCTTCATCGCCCTTGCGCACCAACGGGCCCAAGGGTTCCTTGGAGATCACCTCCGGCAACACGATGAATTCGTCCGGGTGGGCCATCTTGATGCGCTGGGCGTACAGGCCCGATTGGTCGGTGGTCAGCACGTCGCAACGACCGGCTTCCAGGCCCTTGGCGCTTTCATCGGCTGTATCAAAGGTGATGGGGGTGTACTTCATGCCGCTGGCGCGGAAGTAGTCGGAGACGTTCAACTCGGTGGTGGTGCCGGCCTGGATGCAAATGGTCGCGCCGTCCAGCTCCTTGGCGTGGGCGACTCCGAGTTTGTTGTTCACCAGAAAACCGATGCCGTCATAGTAGGTGACGCCGGTAAATACCAGGCCCATGCCGGCGTCCCGGGAACTGGTCCAGGTGGTGTTGCGCGAAATCAGGTCGATTTCCCCGGACTGCAGGGCGGTGAAACGCTCCTTGGCGGTCAACTGGCTGAACTTCACTTTCGAGGCATCACCAAACAGTGCGGCGGCGACGGCATGGCAGACGTCAACGTCGATGCCAGTCATCTTGCCCTGAGCGTCCGGCACGCCGAAGCCCGGCAAACCATCGCTGACGCCACACTGGATAAAACCTTTCTTCTGGATCGCGTCCAGGGTTGCGCCCGCGTGCGCAGCGCCCGTCATGCTCAGTACAGCAGCGGCGGTGAGTGCGGCCAAAGTGGTTTTCAGGTTCTTCATGCAAGGCTCTCCCTGTTGATCTTTATTATTCGGCGCCCCAAACCCGCGCCGGTTTATAGTGATTGAAGAGTATCAACGGCTTTACGCCTCGGCCACAAACGACATTCAGGCAAGGGCTCCTTCCGATTTGGAATGAACTCCCTCAAGAGACCCGTCAGGTAATCCCGTGATTTCAAAACGTTTAACCCCTTCGATGACCGCCTTGCAGTGCTTCGAAGCCGCCGCCCGCCACCTCAGCTTCACCCGAGCCGCCGAAGAACTGCACTTGACCCAGAGCGCGGTGAGCAAGCAGGTGGCGCAACTCGAAGAGATGCTCTGCCACAACCTGTTCCAGCGGGTGCGCCAGCGTTTGTACCTGTCGCCAGCGGGCTCGCTGTACCTGGCGCAAGTGCACAAAATCCTCACTCAGGTGGACATTTCCAGTCGCTACATCCTGACCTACGGCGGCGAAACCGAGGTGCTGCGCATCGCCACCCAACCGACCTTCGGTGATCGCTGGCTGGTGCCCAAGCTCAGGGATTTCGCCGCGCTGCACCCTAATATCCACCTGGACATTCGCAACGAGCTGGAGCCCTTCGACGTGCTGCAGGCCAAGGCCGATATCGCGTTTTTCTTCGGCCAGGGTTCGTGGCCTGGGGCGACCTGCATTGAACTGTTTCGCGAAGCCGTGGTGCCAGTGTGTGCGCCAGGCTTTGTCGCCGAAGGTAGCGATGCTTCGTCCCGCCATACCCTGCTGCAATGCACCTCGCGGCCAGAGGCTTGGCACGAATGGTTTCTGGAACAGGGCCTGCATTCGCAAAACAGCTACCACGGGCCGCGTTTCGATACGTTCTACATGTGCATCCGCGCAGCGCAATCGGGGTACGGCGTGGCGTTGGTGCCACAGTATCTGGTGGCCGAGGAATTGGCCCTGGGCAGTTTGATGATCCCGTGGGATTACGCGATGCCCAGTGCCGGCGCGCACTTTATCGCCCATGCCGAACATGCCGGGGAGATTCCCAAGGTGAAGGCATTTCTGGCCTGGATGGTGGGGTACATCACCCCACATCCCGACTTTTAATAATGACTCGGCGACTTTATTTCGTTTGCAGGGCAATGCGTCCCGCGGCTTAGATAAAAGCAAGCACCCCTTGCCGAGTCCGAGATCCATGAGCCGCGAAACCATCAGCCAGTCGATTTCCATCGTCCACCCCATCAGCCTCAGCCATGGCAAAAATGCCGAAGTCTGGGACACCGAGGGCAAGCGCTACATCGACTTTGTCGGCGGTATCGGCGTACTCAACCTGGGCCATTGCCATCCGGCGGTGGTGGAGGCGATTCGCGAGCAAGCGACCAAGCTCATCCACTACGCCTTCAACGCCGCCCCCCACGCGCCCTATATCAAACTGATGGATCGCCTCACCGCCTTCATCCCGGTGGGTTACCCGGTCAGCGGCATGCTTACCAACAGCGGCGCAGAAGCGGCTGAGAACGCACTGAAAATCGTCCGTGGCGCCACCGGCCGCACGGCGGTTATCGCCTTTGATGGCGCTTTCCACGGCCGTACCCTGGCCACTCTCAATCTCAACGGCAAGGTCGCGCCCTACAAACAAAAAGTCGGTGTACTGCCCGGCCCCGTGTACCACCTGCCCTATCCCAGCCAGGACAACGGCGTCACCTGCAGCGATGCGCTGAAGGCTATGGACCGCTTGTTCAGCGTGGAAATCGACGTCGACGACGTGGCCTGTTTCATCATCGAGCCGGTGCAGGGCGAAGCCGGCTTCCTGACCCTCGACGTGGAGTTCGCCCAGGCACTGCGACGCTTGTGCGATGAGAAAAACATCCTGTTGATCGCCGATGAAATCCAGTCCGGCTTTGGTCGCACCGGCCAGCGTTTCGCCTTCTCGCGGCTGGGCATCGAGCCGGACCTGATCCTGCTGGGTAAAAGTATTGCCGGCGGTGTGCCGCTGGGGGCGGTGGTGGGTCGTAAATCGTTGCTCGACACCTTGCCCAAAGGCGGCCTGGGCGGCACCTATTCCGGCAACCCCATCGCCTGCGCGGCGGCATTGGCCACCTTGGACGTGATGACGGATGAACACCTGCACACCTGGGGGGCACAGCAGGAAGAGGCAATTGTCAGCCGGTATCAGTCGTGGCGCGCCAACCAGCTTTCACCCTACCTGGGGCGCCTGACCGGTGTCGGTGCCATGCGCGGTATCGAACTGGCCAACGCCGACGGCACACCGGCCTCCAAACAGTTGAGCCAGTTGCTGGCCCTGTCCCGTGACGCCGGTTTGCTGCTGATGCCCAGCGGCAAATCCCGCCACATCATCCGCCTGCTCGCACCGCTGACCATCGAGGCAAAGGTACTGGAGGAAGGCCTGGATATCCTTGGGGCATGCCTGGCCAGACTGGACTGATTCACTGCTCCCTGAGGCCATCACCAGGATGACCTCAGGGACTGACATAACGAATTATGGTCGCTTGTCGTGGGCAATTTCGCCCGGCAATACTGGTCAACACCCCTTTATCTGACGAGATCATTACCACTGACAAGCCAGAGGCATCCATGTATCACGACAATATAATTTATAAGAAAAAGTCCAACGATCCTCGATTCCTGCTCGGCGTAGCGGTGGTGCTGTTCCTCGGCGCGTACCTGATGAACCTGGGTAACAGCGCCATCAGCCATTTTTTGCAGCCAGTGCTGGGCAACGCTCCAGACAGCCTGGCGGCGCGCAACATCGCCATCGGCCTGGCGATTGCCGTGCTCGGCACACTGAACTTTCATGTCCTCGGGCGCTTGAAACTCAAGGTGCAGACCACCGTGGTCTGGATCGAGTTGCTGATTCTGTTCCTGGCATTCTTCGACACCTTCAACCTCTCCTACAGCTTTATCCTCGACAAGGTCGGTTTCCTGATCATCCAGGGCGCAGCCACCACTTTGTACATCTCCGCCATCGCCATCGTGATTGCCTTCGTCCTGGCCCTTATTGGCGCAGTCGCCAAGCTGTCGAACAACGGCATCGCCAACGCCCTGGCCTCGTTCTACACCTCATTCTTTCGCGGCGTGCCGCTGCTGATCCAGATCTACCTGATTTACCTGGGGCTGCCGCAGTTGGGCTATGTGGTCGATGCGGTGCCGGCCGGCATCCTGGCGTTATCGCTGTGCTACGGCGCCTACATGACCGAGATTTTCCGCGCAGGTATCCAGAGTATTCCGGTGGGCCAATGGGAAGCTTCGCGCGCCCTGGGCATCAGCCCGTTCAAAACCCTGAGCCGGGTGATCATGCCCCAGGCCTTGCGGGTAATCATCCCGCCCACCGGCAACCAGTTCATCGCCATGCTCAAGGACAGCTCCCTGGTGTCGGTGATCGGCGTCTGGGAACTGATGTACCTGGCCAAGACCCAAGGCCGCGCCGACTTCCGCCACCTGGAAATGCTGATCACCGCCGCGATGATTTACTGGGCGCTGTCGTTCATCCTTGAACGGGTGCAGGCGCGGATCGAAAAACGGGTCAACCGATCCACAGCGAGGGGTTGAGCCATGACCAGTCACGTTCCTATCAGCGAACAAGCGGCAGTCGCCCCGTCGATGATTGCCATCAGCGGCCTGAACAAGTGGTATGGCAATTTCCATGCCTTGCGCGATGTCGACCTGAGTGTCGCCGCCAGCGAAATCCTGGTCGTGTGCGGGCCGTCCGGCTCGGGCAAGTCGACGATGATTCGCTGCATAAATCACCTGGAAAACTTCCAGAAAGGCCAGATCCAGGTCAACGGTATCCACCTCACCAGCGAAGCGGAAAGTGTCAGTGCCGTGCGCCGGGAAATCGGCATGGTGTTCCAGAGTTTCAACCTATTCCCGCACCTCAGCGTGCTGGACAACCTGACCCTGGCCCCGCAACTGGTGCAAGGCGTGTCCTCGGCAGAGGCAAAAAAACGTGCCCAGGTTTACCTCGAACGAGTGCGCATCGCCGAGCATGCCCACAAGTACCCTTCCCAGTTGTCGGGCGGCCAACAGCAACGGGTGGCGATTGCCCGTGCGCTGTGCATGAAACCCAAGGTGATGCTGTTCGACGAGCCCACCTCGGCCCTGGACCCGGAGATGGTCCACGAAGTGCTGGAGGTAATGGGCGAGTTGGCCACCGATGGCATGACCATGATCTGCGTGACCCACGAGATGGGCTTTGCCAGCAAGGTCGCCGACCGCGTGCTGTTTATGGATCAGGGCCAGGTCATCGAACAAGCCACCCCCGCCGAGTTTTTCAACAACCCCCAGACCGAGCGAGCGCAGAAATTTCTCTCGCAAATCATCGGTCACTGAGTGCCGCTTTACCCATAACAATAACCAGACGTGGAGATGGACATGCTCAGCAAACAACGCGTAATCACCCTGGCCGCAACCCTGTCGCTGCTGTTCGTCGGCACGGCCAACGCCGGTGCCGTCCTCGACAAAATCCAAAGCAGCAAAACCATGACCGTGGCGACGTCGGCCATCTGGCCACCCCAGGGTTTTATCAACGACAAGAATGAGATCGACGGTTTCGACATCGACGTCTCCAAGGAGATCGCCAAGCGCCTGGGGGTTGAGGTCAAGTTCATCACCCCAGACTGGGACGTGATCACTGCCGGCAAGTGGAACGGGCGCTGGGACATGTCGGTGGGTTCCATGACCGCCACCAAAAGCCGCGCGCGGATTCTCGACTTCCCGGCCACTTACTACTACGTGCCCTATGTATTCGCGGTGCATAACAAATCGACCGTCACCGACCGCCAGGCCCTCAACGGCAAGAAGATTGGCGTGGAAGGCGGCACCACCTCCGAGGACTGCCTGAACCAGGCGCTGGCGATCGAAACCAGCGACATCCCGCCCGCCTCCTGCGACATCAAGGCCGGCGAACTGCGCACTTACGCCGGCTCCCTGGCGCCTCTGGACGACCTGCGTTTGGGGGACGGTGTGCGTCTGGACGCGATCCTCACCCAGCGCAGCACCCTGGAAGCAGCCATCAAGAAAAACTACCCGCTCAAGGCTATCGACGGCGTGGTGTTCTACGAGCCGCTGGCGATTGCCACCGACAAGGGTGACCCGGAGCTTACTGCCAAGCTCGCCGAAGTCATTGGGGCGATGCATACGGACGGCACACTGACCAAGCTGTCGACCAAGTGGTATGGCGTCGATTACTCCACCGTCAAATAACACCTGCCGAACCCCTGTGGCGAGCGGGCGGTTGTTGTGGCGAGCGGGCAAGCCCGCTCGCCACAGAGATCGGTGTTCACAGAAAGAGACTTTCAAGGATTGGCCATGCCCACCACCTGGTATTCACAAACCTCGCTCCCACGCACCACCCGCCCCAGCCTGGGCGCCGATGAAACCTGCGACGTGTGCATCATTGGCGCCGGTATCGCCGGGCTCACCGCTGCGCTGGAGCTGACCCGGCGCGGTAAACGAGTGATCCTTCTCGACGCCCATCACATCGCCTGGGGCGCGTCCGGGCGCAATGGTGGTGTGGTCTCGCCGGGCTGGGCCGAAGGTTCGGCGGCGATCGGCAAAAAACTCGGGCTGCAACAAGCCAAAGCCTTGTTCAACCTCTCGGTGGAAGGCGTCGAGATCGTGCGCGACAACATCGCCAACCTGGCGCTCCCCGGTTGCGATCCTGCGCCCGGCACCATTCGAGTCAAGCGCTACGACGACAGCGCGGGCGTGAAAAACCATATCGAAAGCATGCGTCGGGATTTCAACTACGAACTCAACTACCTCGACACCCGCCAGGTGCGTGAACGGGCCCACACCCAACGTTATTTCCAGGGCATTGAAGACCCCAAGGCCCTGCATTTTCATCCGTTGAATTATTGCCTGGGCCTGGCCCAAGCTATCGAAACAGCCGGCGGGCGCATCTTCGAACAATCAAAAATGCTCGCCTGGCACCGCGAAGGCAGCGACCGCATCGTGCAGACCGCCGAGGGCACGGTGTGCTGCAAGGACCTGGTGTTCTGCGCCGGCGGCTACGGCGGCCCGGAGTTGCAAAAACTCAACCGCGCCTACCTGCCCATCGCCACCTATGTGGTGCTGACGGAGCACTTGGGCGACAGCATCAAAAACGTCCTCGACTCCAGCGCCGCGTTCTCCGACGACCGGCGCGCCTCGGACTATTACCGCGTCGTCGAAGGCGACCGCCTGCTGTGGGGCGGGCGTATTACCACCCGCAACGAACAGAACGAAAAAGCCCTGGCGACCATGCTCAAGGCCGACATGGTCTCGGTTTATCCACAATTGGCAGCGGTAAATATCGAACTGGCCTGGTCAGGCCTGATGGGCTACGCCACCCACAAAATGCCCAACCTGGGGCTGCTGGAACCAGGTGTGTGGGCCTGCACCTCGTTTGGTGGCCATGGCCTGAACACCGGCTCCATCGGCGGACGAGTGATCGCCGAAGCAGTGTGCGGCGAAAGCACCCGCCATGAGCTGTTCAAACCCTACCTGCTGGACTGGAACGGCGGGCCGTTTGGGCTGCTCGCGGCGAATGCCATCTACCGGTCGTTGAAGGTGATGGATTTTGTGCAGGAGAAGTTGCGCAATGCCTCGCAGCCGCTCAGCAAGGAATGATATTTGGCCTACGAAGCAGCCCCACATTTAATCGTCACCGATTTGTGCAAGGCGCTCGCCTTAAGTAAAAGCCTCTAGTACCTCGCATCCACCGGTTTGCCGCCGTTCGGCCAGTCTTTCACCTTGTCCGGGAAGTCCGGGCGCGGTTGGCCGGAGAAGTACGCCGCGACATCCACCGCTTCCTGATCCGACAAACCGCCCTGCCCCAACGGGAATTTCTCGTGGAAGCCAATCGGCATGTTGCGTTTGACGAACGCCGCCGCGGTGTAAGTGCGGGCCATGCCGGCGCCGATGTTGAAGGATTGATCACCCCACAATGGCGGGTACACCAAGGTGCCGTCGGCACGGGCCAGGCCTTCGCCGTTATCGCCGTGGCATACCGCGCATTGCTTGGCGTAGACCTGCTTGCCATTGGCCAGGTCCGGTTTGATGGCCGGGGCAATCTTGCCGACGCCGCGCCCGGCGACTTTGTCTTCGGGGCGGGTGTTGTTTTTCATCCAGTCAAAGTAGGCAACCATCGCCTGCATATCCGCCGATTGCGGCGGCACGGGCTTGCCATTCATCGAGCGGCGCAAGCAGCCATTGATGCGCTCTTCCAGGCTCACCACCTTACCGGCACGCGGCGCGTAGCCGGGGAAAAACGCCGAGACGCCGACAAAGGGCGAACCGTCCGCCACGGTGCCGACGTTGAGATGGCAACTGGTGCAGTTCAGCGAGTTACCGACGTTGTCCGGCAGCAGCTCCTTGGTTTGCAGGTGCAGGCGCATGCCTCGCACCACTTGGTCGGCGTTCGGCGCCGCCAGCAGGGTGGCCAGGCGCGGGGTTTCAAAGGTCGAGGAATCGGTGCTGACCGGGTTAAGTTGGTCGCGCATTGTCTTGACCTGGGCGGCGCTGATCAGCGAGCCCTCGTTACCCCAGCGGGTGCGCACGAAGCTGAGGATTTCAGCGATTTCCTCGTCGGCCAAACGGGCAAAACCCGGCATGGTGTAGACCCGTGGATGGGTCGCGGTTTCAGCCGTTTCCCAACCGGTAAGAGTGATGTGCAACAGCGAGGTCGGGTTGCTGGAGGCCACGCTCGGGTTGCCGGCCAGGGGCGGGAACAAGCCCTTCACACCGCCGCCGTCACTGCGGTGGCAATCACTGCAAAACTGCATGTAGCCCAGGCCACCGCGACTGGTGAACAGATCTTTGGGCGGTACGGCGGGCGCCTGCGCTACGGTAGGCATCGGCAGGTCGTCTTTGCCCGGTGGCAGAGATTTGAGGTAGGTAGCAATTGCCGTCAGGTCAGCGTCGCTGAAATGCTGGGTGCTGTGGTGAATCACATCGGCCATGTTGCCGGAGACGGTAGCAAAGCGGTTCTGCCCGGTCTTGAGCAGTTGCACAGTGTCTTCCACGGTCCACAGGTTGCGCAGGCTTAGGGCACGCCAATGCTCGACGGTTTCCCCGGCCAGGTAATGCTGGCCGCTGCGGCCGGCATCGCTCATGGCTTTTTCCTGGAAGGCGATGCCGCGCGGAGTGTGGCACGAGCCGCAATGCCCCAGGCCCTGGACCAGGTAGGCGCCACGGTTAAGCACTTCATCCTGGGCCGGATTGGCTTCAAACGGCTGGCTGTCGAGAAAGACCAAATTCCACAACGCCAGGCCCCAGCGCTGGTTGAACGGGAAGCCCATCTCGGCGTCCAGGTTGGCCTGGCGCACCGGTTTCACGTCCTGCATCAGGTAGGCGAACAAGGCGCGCATGTCACCTTCGCTCATCTTCGCGTAGGACGGGTATGGCATTGCCGGGTACAGGTTCATGCCGGCCGGGGTCACGCCTTCGCGCATGACCCGGTCGAATTGTTCGAAAGAATATTGACCGATCCCGGTCTCGCGGTCCGGGGTGATATTGCTGGAGTAAATCGTGCCCATCGGCGTGCTCAGCTCCAGACCGCCGGCCATCACCGCACCTTGTTTGGCGGTGTGGCAGGCGATGCAGTCGCCCAGTTGCGCGACGTATTTGCCGTGTTCGATCAGAGCGGTATCAGGTTCGTTGGCGTATAGGGGAAGAGCCAGACAAAACGTCGCCCCCATCAGGGCCAGACGTGAGAGGGAAAGGGCCATCGCATTATTCCTTTAATAACCTGGCCTGGGGGTTTGCCCCTGGGTACAGGTCTGCAATCGTTTTTATGAGGTCATCAGGCCGATAACCGGGGCATGGTCAGCCCCAGCTTTGTTGTAGCGGATTTTTCGAGGAAGCCCTTTGATGTGGATCAGGGCCGAGAGAAAGGATAAAAATCCTGATGTGCCGCTTTTTCCCTTCAGCATCCTGCCTTGACCTGATCCCCCTCCCCCCTGAAAATGCCCGACGTTTTTCCCGTCTCCCCGTTTACTGAAGTAGTGAAATTTCAATGTCTGATTCCCGTACCGAAGAATCCGTAGTCACCTTGCAGTCCAAAGCTGAATACGAAAACGCCATCAATCTTTCACAGCACCTGCCGGCAGCCAAGAGCATCAGTGAAATGGTGCTGGACGCGTTCCACACCTCCAAGGAAAGCGACCAGATCCGCGAGTTGCGCGTTGCCATCCGTCAGGCTCAAGATGCCTTCGACGATGACAAGGCCTACGACCTGATGGGTGAACTCAAGCAGCTCAAGGATGCCGAGGCCGCCGACAACGCCGCCCTGGAAGACCTGAACAGTAAGTTTTCCATCAGCCGCATCCTGTCCAGCTTCAAGGACGACCCCGAGTTTCAGGAGCTGGTCTACGGCCTGGCCCTCAAGGTGCTGAACCAGACCCACCAGGCCATCAGTAACCCGAGCGCCGGCAAAGGCAAAGCCGCACGGGCGAAGAAGGAAGTCGAAGTGTTCGCCATCAGCAAGGACGGCATCAGCGTCACCTTGCCACTGCGCTCGCCGCGCTCCAAGCCGAATGTCGACCGCGAGGCGTTTGAGTTCCTGGGGTTCACCTTTGTCGGTGAAGGCGATGAAGCAGAGCTGAACGTTGAGACCTTTGTGGATAACGCCGGTGCCGAGCAGCCATTGACCCGTAAAAGCATCATCACCGCGCTGCAGCAGCAGACGGCGTTTGATGGGTACAGCATCGCCGCGCAGTAACTCCGGGCCTGCTCCCATGGAGCAAGCTTGCTCGCGAAAAACGTCAACGATAACGCAGCGTGCCTGGTTTAACGCGGCGTTCTCAGGTTTTTCGCGAGCAAGCTCGCGCCTACAAAAAACTCACCTGCGCCGCAAACGCTTCCCGAAATCGCTGCATCTCACCGGCGTTGCCCACGGTCACCCGCACCCAATTCGGCCAGGTGCTAAAGACCCGGCCAATCATGACGTTTTGCGCGGACAGCCGCTCGATGACCTGCTCAGCTGGGCGACCCACGTCGATCATGAAGCAATTGCTGTGGGACGCCGTGCACGTGAATCCTCGAGCCTTCAGCCAGGCCACGGTCTCATCGCGCACAAGGGTGTTGAGCGCCTTGCGTTCGGGCACCAACGAGGGTTCTTCGAGGCTGGCACGGCCGCCCAGTAGGCTGGAGGCCGCCGGGACGTTGTGGCCGCCAAAAGCTTCCAACTGCTCCAGCAGCACCGGCTGCCCAAGCGCCAGGCCCAGGCGCGCACCGGCCATGCCGTAGATTTTCGAGAAGGTGCGCAGCACCAGCAGATCGTCGTGGTCCTTGACCCAGGACACACAGCTGGGCGCGTCGCAGAAATCGATGTAAGCCTCGTCCACCACCAGGATGCTGCCCTTGGGTTTGCTCGCCAACGCGTGCTCGATGGCCTTGGTCGGCGTCAGTGTGCCGGTGGGATTGTTGGGGTTGCAGAGGTAGATCACACCGGGCTTCGGGTCGGCGGCGAGCATGCCGGGAATGTCATGGGCATGGTCGGCCGTCAGCGGCACTTCATGGACCGGTGCCTTGCGCGCTTCGGCAGCCTGGCGCGGTACTTCATAGGAAGGCGTCGCCATCACCACGCCGCGGGTTTCGCTGGTAAACGCCAGTACCGCGTAGCGCAAAGCAGCCATGGACCCGGCACAAACCATCACGTGCTCGTCTAAAATACCGTGCTGATTGGCAAACACTTCGGCCAACGCGTACAGATCCTTGTAGGGATAACGACCCGACGCACCAACCCCAAGCTGCATCGCCGCGCGCGCGGCCGGCGATGGGCCATAGGGGCTTTCGTTGTAGTTGAGCAGCACCTTGTCGGACGTCGGGACCGGTGGGCTCGCCAAGGCCCAATCCAGCCGCCCCAGCAACGGCAGGGCCGCGCCCAGCGCGATCAGTGAACGACGACTCACGTTGACCATGGTGACTACTCCTTGCCAGCTCGCGGGTTCAGGTGCGCGATTCACAACAGCTTATACAGTTGGGTATGACGAGAAAAAAGCCGGGGGATTTACCCAGTCAACAAAAAGCCCCGCTCTTCATACAGAAGGCGGGGCTTTTTTCCAGCCTTGAATTTCAGCTCACTTGGAATGAAAACGCCGATTCAAGGCGATCCGCTTGGCTTCCACATCCCGCAGGTGTTTGCGGTGACGCTGCCACAGCACCAGCGCAATGATCAGCAGCAACACCACCCACCCACCGCCCCACAACAGATAGGGCATGGCCGTGATCAACAACGGCGCATCCCCACCGCGACGCAGGCTCGCCACTTCATCGTAACTGACGCTCAGCGCCGGGTTGCCGAAGGTTTGCAGGCTGTAGTTGGCGATAGCGGCAATTTGCGCATCGTTCAGGTCGCCGCCCAATGCGGGCATGCTAACCGCGGCATCGGCGCCTTTGCGGTCGATACCCGCGATGATCGCCATCACCAGGTTGTTGGCCTGGTTGCCGTTCAGTGCGTTGTTGAGGCTTAGGGACGGATAGAACGTGTCAGCCGTGCCCTGGCCATCGCGGCCGTGGCAACTGGAGCAGGCCGAGTTGTAGAGACGCGCGCCATCCAGGCTACTGGCATCGGACAGTGACGCTTGATCGCCCTGGCCGGTTTCCAGGGTGCTCATGTCTACTGGCTTGACCTCACGAACCACGCGCTCACTCTGCTGCGGATCGCGGATCGGCGGGACCGTGTGCAGGTAGGCGGCCATGGCGTGCAGGTCGCTGTCGCTGAGGTAGCGGAAACTGTTTTCCACCGCCTCGGCCATGCCACCGCCTGCCTGGACCTTGTCGGCCAGGTGGCCGTTTTTCAGGAAGTCGACCAGGTCATCCTCGCTCCAGTCACCCAGGCCGCTGACATTGTCCGAGGTGATGTTGGGCGCAACCCAACCCCCCAGTTTCGCCCCGCCCAGGTATTGGCTGTTGTCCTCGGCCATCAAGACGTTGCGCGGGGTGTGGCAGGCGCCGCAGTGAGCCAGGTTGTCCACCAGGTATTGGCCACGGTTGACCTGTTCGGTGGCGCCGGGCTTGGGCACAAAACCCTGGCTATCGAGGAGCACCAGGTTCCAGCCGAACATCAACTGGCGGATGTTGAAGGGAAATGCCAGTCGCGTTTCCGGCACCGGCTGGTCCACCGGTTTCACGCCCTGTTGCAGGTACACGTACAAGGCATGGATGTCTTGCTCGCTCATGCCCTGATACGAGGTGTAAGGCATCGCCGGGTACAGGTGCTGGCCCTTGGCGTTGACGCCTTTGCGCAAGGCATCGGCCAGTTGCTGCTCGGTGTAGTTACCGATCCCGTAGGTCTTGGACGGAGTGATGTTGCTGGAGATGATCTTGCCCATGGGCGAGTCGATCACATAGCCGCCGGCCAACGGCGCGCCGCCATTTTCGGCGGTGCGGTGACAGGCCTCGCAGTCTCCAGCACGGGCGACATAGGCGCCCTGCTGGATCAGCGCGGCATTATCTTCAGCGGCAAATGCCGGCAACGCGGCCAGTAGCAGTGCCAACAGGGGAAGCTTCAGTAAACCCATGACCTAGACCTCCCGCGCAATGATGTCGGCCATGCGAATACTCAGCGCCACGCCAGCCAGGGTCGGGTTAATGGTGCCAGACGCCGGGATCACCCCGGTGGTGGCGAGGAACAGGTTGGCGTGGTCGTGGGTGCGGCACTCGTGGTTGACCACCGAGTCCTTGGGATTGGCGCCCATGATCACGGTACCCATCAGATGGTCGCGGTTCTGGTAGCCGGTATTGTTTTCCACCACTTTGCCGCCCATCAGCTGCACAAAGTGCGCGTAGTCCTCGTCGACGCCGGCCTTGGCCGCCTTGACGTAATCGCCCACCTCGTAATTGACCACCAGCATCGGAATGCCCAGGGCGTCCTTGCGGGTGCGGCTCGGGCGCACTGTATTGGTCTGCAATGGCAGGGTTTCATAGACAGTGGACACATCGACCCAACGCGCCGCGTCGTGGCGGATGCGTTCGTCCAATTCCTTGCCGTAGACGCCCTCGGCAATCAGCCTTTTGGCCACGGCGATGTTCGGCACGTTGTTGGAGATCGAGTGTTTGACCGAGGCCCGTTCCTTGCGGAACTCACCGTCGCGGCGATTGAAAATCCCGCCTTGCTGTACCGCCCCGCGTCCTGGCCACAAGGGCTCATCCGCCAAAAACTGCAGGCCCTGGCCGGTGTGGTCCATCAGGTTGCGACCGACCTGGTCGGACGAGTTGGCGACGTCGGAAATCAGCAGCAGCTTGGGGGTTTCCAGGCCATGGGCAGCGACCACGAAGTACTTGGCGGTGAGTCGCACATCGGCGCCGGTGGAGCTGCGGTAGTGGATGGCAACGATCTTGTCGTCCGCACCTTTTTCCAGCTTGTAGGCCGTGGCGTCCGTGATCAGCTTGGCGCCGGCCTGCTGCGCGTGGCGAGCGTGGACGTCGCCACTGTACATGGCACCGATGGGGCAGACCGGCATGCAATTGTTATTGCCGCTGCACGCTGGGCGCCCGTCGTAGGGTTCAGTGGCTCGGCCATTGGGCTCATGGATAAAGTGATAACCGGCCGGGGCCATGCGCTCGCGCAGGCGCTGGAACAGGTAGGTATCGCCTTCCGGAGCCATCGGATAAGGGCTGGAGCGCGGAGGGAAAGCGCCGCCGCCCTGCCCGCTCTGATCCTGGGTGTCATTGCCGCACACGCCCAGGGCAATTTCCGCCCGCACGTAATAGGGTTCCAACTCGCTGTACTCCAGCGGCCAGTCGCGACCTACGCCATACAGGGTGTTGAGCTTCATATCGTTAGGCAGATAACGCCAGCACGCTGCCGCCCAGTGCCAAGTGGTACCGCCCACCAGTTTCAACATGCCTGGACGAAACTCGAAAGAACCGGTGTTCTCGATGTATTGCTCATCATAAGAATGATGGGCCCAGGGTTCATTGGGATAGGGCGAGTTGTAATTGCCCTTGTTCGAGGAATTACGGAAGTTCTCAACTATCTTCCAGCGAGGAATATGTTCACCCGCTTCCAGAATAATCACTGACTTGCCGAGTTTGGCTAATTCAAACGCCGCGTTGCTGCCTAAAGCGCCGGAGCCAACCACAATGACATCGGCGTCATAATCCTGATTCATAAAAGTGCCTTGTCTTAGTCGTTGGCCAGCGTGGCCGGAGGATTAACCCAGTAATTGGTTTTTCCTCGGGAGTACGTCGGGATCACTGTGGCGTCCGTGGTTGGCTCGTAGGCCAGGGCCCCGGTGAACGTGACCAGGCGCGTGCCGTCAGTAGCGCGCAGGGAGACCGGTGTGCCGGTGTAACCCAGGTACCAGGCCGAGACGATTTTTTGCACGGTGTCTTTCATTACCGAGTCACGGTAGAACGGGCTGCCGGACAACTGGCTGACGCTGCGCAAGTGATGCTGGCCGACCTTGCTCCACAAGGCTTTCATCTTGTCCGGGAACTGTGGGTCGCTCTGCGTGCACTGGGCCAGGATGCGCAAGGACAATGTGGCATCCAGGGTCTGGCGTTCGAGGAGGAACATCGACAATTGGCGCAAGGATTCAATATCGTCGCTGGCAGCGCTGTTGACGTCCTGCGCCAGCGCAGAGCTCGCCCACAGTGGGGCGAACAGGCCGGCACCGGTCAAGGCCGCGCCTGAATATAGGAGTTTTCTTCGGGTTATCACGGGGATATCTCCTCATGAGTCGAGCAACTATCGGCGCAGGGCCAATTTCGACTTCACGGCAAAAGGCTGAGTACTTCGTTCACTGAAGTTGAACGGACTTTAAGAGCCCTTTTTATAACTGCCAAGAGAACGCCAAGCTGTCGTGCAGCTTGTTAATAATAGGAATGGAGAATAGCGCTAACGTTTAGAACGGTGGGTTAAACACCGTACAGCAATTTTTCCGGTAACAACATGAAACATCCCGGTAGCTAGTAATTTATCGAGCCAGATAGGAACGATTGTTATATGGGGTTTATGAGCTTCAACATACGGTATTGCAGATTGGTTAAGCGGGACTGGAGCCTGGAGTGCATATCCGTTATGCGCAGCAATGGATATGTACACCCCCCACCCAATAAAAAGCCCCGATCTTCTCTCAAAGGCGGGGCTTTTTCACAGCAATACCACTCAGTGCGCGTAAGTCAGCAACAACTCTTTAGGCACCTGAAAATCCAGGGACATCATCACGCTCAACGCAGTGATGGTAAAGATCGAGAAGACGAACAGCTTGCGCGCCCAGACGGTGTCGTCCACCGCCTTGTAGCCGGTCCAGGCCATGTACAACCAGTACATGCCCATCGCGGCGGCCACGGCGAGGTAGCTCATGCCGGCGTAGCCACTGAAGGTCAACATCAAGGTCGCCACGAGGAAGGCCAGGATGTAGAGCAGGATGTGTTTCTTCGCTACGCGGATGCCACGCTTGACCGGCAATACCGGAATCGAGGCCGCCCGGTAGTCGTTGAAGCGGAAGATCGCGATGGCATAAGAGTGCGGCATCTGCCACAGGCTGAACATCACCAGCAGCACCAGCGCGGCCATGTCGAAGCTATTGGTCACAGCCACATAACCAATCACCGGCGGCATCGCCCCCGACAGACTGCCCACCAGCGTGCCGTGAACCGACTTGCGCTTGAAGTACAGGCTGTAGAAGCCGACGTAGATGACAAAGCCGATCACGGCAAACAGCGCCGCCAGCGGATTGGCCACCGTGGACAACAACACCACACCGGCAATGCCTAGGACGGTCGCGAAGATCAGTGCCAGTTTCAGGGAGATAAGGCCCTGGACCAGCACGCGATTCTTGGTGCGTTCCATCTTCAGGTCGATGTCGCGGTCGATGCAGTTGTTGAACACGCAACCGGATGCAACCACCAGGGAGGTGCCGATCATTGCCGCCAGGAAAATGGCCAGATCGACATGCCCCTTGGAGGCCAGGAAAAAGCCGCCTGCCACAGAAAGCACGTTACCGAAAATGATCCCCGGTTTGGTGATTTGGATAAAGTGCTTAAGCGACATCGGGTCTTACCTCACTTCGCCATCATGTAGGTGTGGATGCTGAACATGATCCACAACGACAGGCCAACCAGCAGGACGATCACCATGGCTGCGAAGACAAACGCAATCACGTTGCTACGCTGGGCCTCGGAACGGTCCAGGTGCAGGAAGTACACCAGGTGAACCACAACCTGAATCACCGCAAATGCCAGGACGATCATCAGGGTTATGGATTTCGGCAGGGTTGGGTACATCACCAGGCCGAACGGGATGATCGTCAGGATCACCGACAGGATGAAGCCAATGGTGTACGACTTTACGCTGCCGTGGCCAGCATCATGGCTGTTCTGGGCATCATGAGAGTGAGCATTAGCCATTACAGAGCCCCCATCAGGTAGACAACGGTGAAGACGCAGATCCAGACCACGTCCAGGAAGTGCCAGAACAGGCTCAGGCAGGTCAGGCGGGTCTTATTGGTGGTGGTCAGGCCGTTTTTCTGCACCTGATACATCATGATCGCCATCCAGATCAGACCGCTGGTCACGTGCAGACCGTGGGTACCGACCAGGGTGAAGAACGCGGACAGGAAGCCTGAGCGGCTAGGGCCGTAGCCTTCGGAGATCAGCAGGTGGAACTCGTTGATCTCCATGCCGATGAAGCCCAGGCCGAGCAGGAAGGTCAGGCCCAGCCAGACCAGGACCTGCTTCTTGTTGCCCCGGAAGAACGCCAGCATGGCGAAGCCGTAGGTGATCGAGCTGAACAACAGCAAGGCGGTTTCGCCCAGCACGTAAGGCAGTTCGAAGATGTCGTGGCCCGACGGGCCACCCGCTACGTTGTTTACCAGTACCGCGTACACCGCGAAGATCGACGCAAACAAAATGCAGTCGGTCATCAGGTAGAGCCAGAAACCAAAGACGGTTGTCTCGCTCGAATCGTGGTGGTGGTCATCATGCCCATGGTCATCGACATGGGCGTGTCCAGCATTGGTCACTAAGTTCGACATGATTTAAGCCTGTTCCAGCGAGGTTTCAACACGGTTGGCCGGGATCTTCTTCTCGGCTACCAGGCGAGCGTGCTGCTCGGCTTCGATGCGTTCGATCACCTCGACCGGCACCATGTAGCCTTGATCATCACGGGCAGCGTGGATCACGAAGTAGCCAATGGTTGCGACCAGGCTAATGATCGCCAGCCACCAGATGTGCCAGATCATCGCGAAACCAAACACCGTCAACAGTGCGCCCATGACCACACCGGTCGCGGTGTTGTTAGGCATGTGGATCGGCTCGTAGCGAGCAGGTTTCTGGTATGCGGTACCGTCTTCCTTGGCTTCGGTGAACGGGTCGATGCCTTCAGCTTTCGGCAGCACGGCGAAGTTGTAGAACGGCGGTGGCGACGAGGTCGACCATTCCAGGGTGTGGCCGTTCCATGGATCGCCGGAGTCGCAGGCGTTCTGCTTGCGGTCACGGATACTGACATACAGCTGGATCAACTGGCAGGCGATACCAAAAGCGATCATCACCGCACCGAACATGGCGACGTACAGGTACGGCACCCAATCAGGGTTGGTGGTGGCGTTCAGACGACGAGTCATGCCCATGAAGCCCAGTGCATAGAGCGGCATGAATGCGACGAAGAAGCCGGTGATCCAGAACCAGAATGCAGCCTTGCCCCAACCTTCGTGCAGCGTGAAGCCGAACGCTTTCGGGAAGTAGTAGCTGAAACCAGCGATGTAACCGAATACAGCACCGCCGATGATCACGTTGTGGAAGTGAGCGATCACGAACAGGCTGTTGTGCAGCACGAAGTCAGCACCCGGGATGGCCAGCAGTACGCCGGTCATGCCGCCGATGGCGAAGGTCACCATAAAGCCCAGGGTCCACAGAACCTGGCTGGTGATACGCAAACGGCCGTGATAAATGGTGAATAGCCAGTTAAATAGCTTCACCCCCGTCGGGATCGAAATCAGCATCGTCGCCAAGCCGAAGAAGGCGTTGACGCTTGCCCCCGAACCCATGGTGAAGAAGTGGTGCAGCCAAACCATGAAGCCCAGTACCGAGATCGCGCCAGAGGCGTAGATCATCGAGTGGTGGCCGAACAGACGCTTGCCGGAGAAGGTCGAGATGACTTCGGAGAAGATCCCGAACGCCGGCAGAATCAGGATGTACACCTCGGGGTGACCCCAGGCCCAGAACAGGTTGACGTACATCATTGGATTGCCACCAAGTTCATTGGTGAAAATGTGGAAATCCATGTAACGGTCAAGCGTCAGCAGTGCCAGGGTAGCGGTGAGGATCGGGAACGAAGCCACGATCAACACGTTGGCCCAGGTGCAGGTCCAGGTGAAGATCGGCATGTCCATCAGCTTCATGCCAGGGGTACGCATTTTCAAGACGGTGGCCAGGAAGTTGACCCCCGTCAGTGTCGTCCCAAGTCCTGATAGCTGTAGCGCCCAGATGTAGTAGTCCATCCCCACGCCCGGACTGTATTGCAGCCCCGACAACGGCGGATAGGCAACCCAACCGGTCTTGGCGAATTCGCCGACGCCCAGGGACAAGTTGACCAGTACCACGCCGGATACCAGCAGCCAGAAGCTCAGGGAGTTCAGGAACGGGTAGGCAACGTCACGGGCACCAATCTGCAGCGGCACTGCCAGGTTCATCAGGCCGGTGAAGAATGGCATCGCCATGAAGATGATCATGATCACACCGTGGGCGGTGAAGATCTGGTCATAGTGTTCAGGCGGCAGGTAGCCAGGCGAACCCTCGGTGGCCATGGCCAGCTGGGTACGC
Organism: Pseudomonas sp. ANT_H4; assembly: GCF_008369295.1. Classification (GTDB taxonomy): domain Bacteria; phylum Pseudomonadota; class Gammaproteobacteria; order Pseudomonadales; family Pseudomonadaceae; genus Aquipseudomonas. The sequence goes on from NZ_VOBG01000007.1 coordinate 157,871, forward strand.
ATCATGATGGCGTCGGCAAAACCGCGCAGCAGCATGACCATGGCGACGATGATGTACATCACGCCGATTTTCTTGTGGTCGACCGACGTCAGCCACTCGGTCCACAAATAGGTCCACTTCTTGAAGTAGGTGAGTGCCGCAAACAGCGCCAGACCACCCAGCGCGATCATGGCAATGGTCACCATCACAATCGGCTCGTGGAACGGGACCGCTTCCCAACTTAATTTACCAAACATTGTTTACTCCTCTGCCCCGGCGGCTGAATGCGAGCTCGTGCCCATCACTTCTGTAGCAGCCACTTCTTTCTTCTCATGCTTGACCGGCTTGCCTGGTTTCATCCCTTCATACTTATTGATGATGTTCTGGAACAGGTCCGGCGTGAACGAGGAGTACAGCTCTACAGGGTTGTTCTGGCTTTGTTTGGCAAGAGCTTCGTACTCAGCTTTTTCAAGCTGTTTAGGTGAGCTTTTGACTTCAGCGACCCAGGCGTTGAAATCAGCCTCGGACGTTGCAATCGCTTTGAATTTCATGCCGGTAAAACCCGCGCCACTGTAGTTGGCGGAGATACCTTCAAGCTCGGTGTTCTCGTTGGCAATCAGGTGCAGTTTGGTCTGCATGCCGGCCATCGCGTAGATCTGGCCACCCAGGCCCGGGATGAAGAACGAGTTCATCACCGAATCGGAGGTCACTTTGAAGTTGATTGGCGTATTGGCCGGGAAGACGATCTTGTTGACCGTGGCGATCCCTTGCTCTGGATAGATGAACAGCCACTTCCAATCCAGCGCGACCACTTCAATGGTGATTGGCTTGACGTCGGATTCCAGCGGACGGTACGGGTCCAGGGCGTGGGTCGACGTGTAGGTGATGTAACCCAGGGCAATGATGATGAGTACCGGAACAGCCCACACCGCGATTTCAATCTTGGTGGAGTGCGACCACTTCGGCGCGTAGGTGGCCTTGGTGTTGGACGCGCGGTATTTCCAGGCAAACGCGAAGGTCATCACGATCACCGGTACCACGACCAGCAGCATCAGCAAGGTGGCGGTGATGATCAGGTTGCGTTGTTCCAGACCGACCTGGCCCTTGGGATCGAGCAAAGTCCACTTGCAGCCTCCCAGCAATAACATGCCGGCCAGCGGCAATAAGCCTAGTAATCGGGTGTACCTGTTTTTACTCATCTCACGACCTCTAAAGCAGCTTGCGCAATGCAGTTGGGTTTTGATCGCCAACACTTCACCCTGCCAAGGGTTGGCATTTCTCTTCGATTGAATAAGGGCCTGCCCGGCGCAGCTATGGGTTTGACACGTCCAGGACTAGCGGTGAGTTCTTATTCGAATTCGTGGTCAAAGGCCTTTGCAGACCAATTCCATTTGGTGCGGATAGTAGAAAGGTTGCCGGCACCTGGGGTCGCATGAAGCAAAAACCGCTCCTCGACCGCCCTTATGTGCTCAGGGATGAGCAGCACCGGACATTCAGTGCGGGCGATTGTAGTTAGCTAGCGATGTATAAACCATGTCTTATCCAGAAATTATTTTTATCATTTCCAGCAATAATCTTGCACCATTGTTGCCAAGGTTCGGGATCGTATCGCGTTTAATTCTCAACAAAAACCACAAAAAGTGCCGTGTTATTGGCCATCCTGTCGCATCCCGCGCTCTTTGATGGATGCGTAAAACCCATCCAAGCCCGCTAAAAACAAGGCATTCAGACATCACGCAATCTCGTGGACGGCAGATGGAACGCGGCGTTGCCCGAACGATGAACTGACAGGCCCATTTGTCAAATCGGCCGTCATTTAAGGGACTGCCCAAGGGATAGAAAAGGTCCTGTGGCAGTCTCAGTGTGACAACATGTCGCACATGATGGCCGCCTAACCTTGTCCGAGGTCACGGCACTTTCACAAAAATGACCGCATACAAAAACGCCCCGACCTTCTCTGGAGAAGATCGGGGCGTTTTGGGTAACGACTTAGTTAGGCTTTGCTCTGGCGATTGCGGTAGATGCCCAGCGGCACCAGGATCGCCGTCAGCACAAAGGCCACCAGCGCCCATTGGGGCAGGGACAGGCCGAGAATAGGCGGGTACGGCGTGCCGCAAAAGCCGTCGACCTGGAAGCCCAGGGGGAAGATCGTCGCCAGGGGCAAGCTGTCGACAATCGGTTGCAGCACATCGATGCCGCAACTGACCGCCGGGTAGAACTGGGTGTACACATGATGCCCGGCTGCGGCGACGCCACCGAGGGCGCTGATGACCACCAGCACTTCAAACACCGTAACGCTGGAGGTGGTGCGCATGGCGGCACCGATAAAAGCAAAGATCGCAATCAACAAAAAGGCATAGCGCTGCAGGATGCACAGCGGGCACGGCGCCTCGCCCAGCACCACCTGCATGTACAGCGCCCCGCCGATCAGCGCCAGGCAGATAATGCCCAGCAACACCAGAGCGCGCCGCTCACGCGCCAATCGCATTTCGTCACTCATCCCCGTTTCCCTTTGCCTAATGATGGTTATGCCAATGGCCGCAAGTTTACACGCAGGACGTGAAAGTTGAGCGGCTAGGCGTCAGGAGGTTAAACAGAAAGGAGTTAACGGCGGATTAATAAGGCCTCTGCAAGAACGAGCAAGCTCGCTCTTGCAAGGGAGTGTGGATTACTCCAGCGCCGACGCCGGCCCGAAGAACTCATACCGGCTCTGTTTCTCTGGCACACCCAACGCTTTGAGGTGGCCCTTGATCGCCGCCATAAAGCCTTTTGGACCCAGGAAGTAAGCATCCACATCCCGCTGCTCAGGCAACCATGCTGCCAGTTGCTCCTGGCTGAGCATCCCGACCTTGTCCGCTGCCGGGCTCACGCCGTCGTCCTCGGCGTAGCAATAGAAGCGCTTGAGTTGCGGATGACGCGCGGCGAGCGCATCAACCCAGTCACGAAATGCATGCACGCCGCCATTTCGCGCGCAGTGGATAAAGTGCACCGGGCGCTCGGTTGCCAGCGCGGCTTCCAGCATCGGCAAGGTTGGCGTAATACCAACGCCACCGCTGATCAGCACCAGCGGCTTGTCACTGGCCACCAGGGTGAACTCACCCGCTGGCACAAACAGCTCGATCGCGGCACCGACCTGAAACTGGTCGTGCAAGTAGTTGGAGACTCGGCCACCCGCTTCGCGCTTGACGCTGATGCGGTACTGACCCGAGTCGGTGCCGGCTGACAGCGAGTAGTTACGTCGAACTTCCTCACCCTCCAGCGCCAGCTTCATGCCGATGTATTGCCCAGGCTCGGCGGCTAGAATCGGACCTTTATCCATAGGTGCGAAATAGAAGGAGGTGATTTCACTGCTCTCCTCCACGCGGTTTACCAGGGTAAACGAGCGCGCACCGCGCCAGCCGCCGGGGGCCAGGGCCTTCTCTTCGTAGATTGCGGCTTCGGCACCGATCAGGATGTCTGCCAGTTGGCCGTAAGCGGCGCCCCAGGCACTCATCACTTCAGGCGTGGCAATCTCGTCACCCAACACTTCAGAAATCGCCCGCAGCAGGCAACTGCCGACAATCGGGTAATGTTCCGGGAGGATTTGCAGGGCCACGTGCTTGTTGATGATCTTCGCCACCAGATCGCCCAATTGGTCCAACTGGTCGATATGCCGGGCGTACATCAGCACACCGTTAGCCAGGGCACGAGGCTGGTCGCCGCTGACCTGGTGGGCCTGGTTGAACAACGGACGAACTTCGGGATACTCCGACAACATCATCCGGTAGAAATGGGTGATCAGGGCTTCGCCACCACTTTCCAGCAACGGCACAGTGGATTTGACGATGGCGCGGTCTTGAACGCTAAGCATGAGAAACTCCTGAGCTTTTTCGGCTTCTGACTGATTACCCTGTACTACTCAGTATTCGTGCCAACTAATAAATCGTTAAATATCAACTAGTTAAATTATTTGTGGTCAGTATGACTCTCAACACTCTATAGTCATTAGGACTACAAGGAGTCATTATGACTGCGAAATCTCTGCTCACCACTCTGCTGCCCCTGGTCGCCGATCTGTCCCGCGAACTGCCCGAAGGTGAACGCTATCGCCGCCTGCTGCAAGCCATGCGCGCCCTGCTGCCGTGCGACGCCGCCGCCCTGCTGCGCCTGGACGGTGAATCGCTGGTGCCGCTGGCGGTGGACGGCTTGAGCGCCGACACCTTGGGGCGACGATTCAAGGTCAGTGAACACCCGCGCTTTGAAGTGCTGTTGAGCAGCCCAGGCCCGACCCGCTTCGACAGCGACAGCGAGCTGCCCGACCCCTACGACGGTCTGGTGGATGGCCTGCACGGGCACTTGGAAGTCCACGATTGCATGGGCTGTCCGCTGTTTATCGATGACCAGCCCTGGGGCCTATTGACCCTCGACGCCTTGGACATGTCGCGTTTCGAGCGGGTCGACCTCGACGCCCTGCAAGCCTTCGCCAGCCTCGCCGCTGCTACGGTCAGCGCCGCCGAACGCATCGAACGCCTGGCCTTGCGCGCCGAAGACGAGCACCAGCGCGCCGAGATCTACCGCCAGGCCAGCGGCCAGCAGCACAAGGAAATGATCGGCCAGAGCAAGACCCACAAGCGCCTGGTAGAGGAAATCAAACTGGTGGGTGGAAGTGACCTGACGGTGCTGATCACCGGTGAAACCGGCGTCGGCAAGGAGCTGGTGGCCCAGGCCATCCACGCTGCGTCCTCGCGATCAGAGAAGCCACTGATCAGCCTCAACTGCGCGGCATTGCCGGAGACACTGGTGGAAAGCGAGCTGTTTGGCCACGTACGCGGCGCCTTTACCGGCGCGCTGAACGAACGACGGGGCAAGTTCGAACTGGCCAATGGCGGCACGCTGTTTCTCGATGAAGTGGGCGAATTATCGCTGGCGGTTCAGGCCAAGCTGCTGCGGGTGCTGCAAAGCGGCCAGTTGCAACGCCTGGGCTCGGACAAGGAGCATCAGGTGGATGTGCGCCTGATCGCCGCCACCAACCGCGACCTTGCCGAAGAGGTGCGCAACGGTCGTTACCGTGCCGATTTCTACCACCGTTTGAGCGTGTACCCGCTGCAAGTCCCCGCCCTGCGCGAGCGTGGTCGTGATGTGCTGCTGCTGGCCGGTTTTTTCCTTGAGCAGAACCGCTCACGCATGGGCCTGGGCAGCCTGCGCCTGACCAGCGATGCCCAGGCGGCGCTGGTCGCCTATGCCTGGCCGGGCAATGTGCGCGAGCTGGAACACCTGATCGGCCGCAGCGCCTTGAAGGCCTTGGGCAATTGCCGGGAACGGCCGAAAATTCTCAGCCTGAGCGCGGCGGACCTGGACTTGCCGAACGTGTCTGCACCGCTGATCGAAGAACAACCAGAGGTGCCGCACGTCACCGGTGACCTGCGCCTGGCCACCGAAAACTACCAACGCCAGGTCATCAGCGCCTGCCTGGAACGCCACCAGCACAACTGGGCCAGCACCGCCCGTGAACTGGGGCTGGACCGGGCGAACCTGGGACGGATGGCCAAGCGGTTGGGGATGAAATAAAACGCGTATTGCCGATGCTACCTTTGTGGCGAGGGCGCTGGTCGGATCGCCACAACAAGTCCGGTCTATGCTGCCGCCCTGGTTACAATCACCGCCGGCTTTGGCTTACGAAACACCAATACATTGCCCAACATCACCAGCACCAACCCGGCCAGCGCCGGGGCCGTCCACTGGTAGCCTTCAACAAAGGCCGAGACATTCAGCGCCACCACCGGGAACAGCACCGTGCAATAGGCCGCGCGCTCCGGCCCCATGCGGCCGACCAGGGTCAGGTAGGCGGTGAAGCCGATCACCGAGCCCGGAATCACCAGATACAGCAGCGAACCGACATAACGGGCGTTCCATTCCATATCAAAGGGAATGCCCTGGACCACGCAATACATCGCCAGCATTGAAGCGCCATAAGCCATGCCCCAGGCGTTGGTGGTCAGCGGCTTGAGCCCGGCCTTCTGTTGCAGGCTCGACAACATGTTGCCCGCCGAGAAACACATCGTCCCCAACAACGCCAACCCCAAGCCAAGCAAGGTTTGCGGGCTGGCGGTGTGCTCCACCAGTTCCGGCCAGAACAGCAGCCCCAGCCCCAGCAAACCAAGACCACCCCCCATCAACACATTGCGGGCGACTTTCTGGCCGAAAAACACCCGGGAATTCAGCGCGTTCCACAGGGTCGCCGTGGAGAACACCACCGCTACCAGACCGCTGGGAATCCATTGGCTGGCTGTCAGGAAGCACATGAAGTTGACGCAAAACAGGCACAACCCCTGGGCCAGGCAAATCAAGTGCCCGCGCCGGTTCATGACCTGCAGCTTGCGACTGAGCAGCAACATCACAAACAACACCAGCGCCGCCAGGCCGAAGCGATAGACGATGGACACGGGAATGGCCACCACGCCCAGTTGCAGCTTGAGGGCGATCCAGGTCGTACCCCAGATCAGCACGGTGAGTAAATACAGGGAAAGGTTCATGACGGGCTCCGGTGGTTGAGCCACAGTGTCGCCCTGCGCGTACCTGCGGCTCTTGCACATTCTTGCGCTTTTGTCGGCTGACGGGATCACAGCGCCAGCTGCCGGGAGTAGGATGCGAGTCGTCAGAGAGTACGAATATGCCACCACTGGAAACCCTGCAAGTCTTTCAAGCCCTGAACCGCTCGCCCAATGCTCGCCTTGAGCTGAGCGCCGAGCTCGGTGACGGCTTGTCTGCGGCTTTGTGGAGCAACCACCACGACTCCCAGAACTATGAAGCCCCCAGCCATCACACCTTGTCCTGCTATGTGGGTGGTGGCACCGGGACCTTTCGCCGCGACCAGCCCGGCACCAAGGGCGGCCCCGACAAGCTGTGCATTCTGCCCGCCGAACACCAGTCGGCCTGGGTGATCAATGGCGAGATTCGCCTGGCCCATGTGTATTTCAGCACCGAGCAATTTGCCTTGGGCTGCGTCACCCTGCTGGACCGCGACCCCCGCGAACTGCAACTGCGCGAAAGCACCTTTCTTGAAGATGCCCGCCAGGCTCAGCGCTTTCACCAGTTGATCAACCTGAACTGGCAGGAACCCGCCGAACGCCTGCTGACCAGCAGCCTGGCCCATGAAATGCTCAGCCACACCTTGCTCAGCCAGGTAGGCCTGCGGGATGGGTTGCGTTTAAAAGGTGGGCTGGCCGCCCATCAGCGTCGACAGTTGGTCGAGTACATCGAGCACCAACTGGCAGAGCCCATCAGCCTGGGGCAATTGGCGGGGTTATGCGCGCTGTCGGAATACCACTTTGCACGGATGTTTCGCGCAAGCTTTGGCTTACCGCCCCATCAGTACCTGCTGGCCCGCCGCGTGAGCCGTGCCCGCGAGCTACTGCGCAGCAGTTCACTGGCGTTGGGTGAAATTGCCCTGGCCTGCGGGTTCTCCAGTGCCAGTCACTTTACCAATCGGTTTCGCCAGGCAATGGCGGCTACGCCGGGGGAATATCGCCAGGCGTTCAATCCGACCACTGCGCCAGCGCGACGGCCAGTCGATCTTCCAACGCCTTGATGCGCGCGCCATCGACCACATAATTGTTGGTCACCATTGAAAACACCAACCGCCGCCCTTCTACATCAGTGATGTAGCCGGTCAACGACGACACTGCGCCCATCGAGCCGGTCTTGGCGTGCAGGTTGTTGTGCGCCGCAGTGCCCCGCAAGCGATAACGCAGGCTGCCGCCGGTCATACGATCCTGGCTGCCGGCGATGGGCAGCGCGTTGTACCAGGCGTCGAACCACGGCTGTTTGCCCATGGCCAGCAACAGGTCGGTAAGGTTCTGCGACGACACCAGATTGCGCCGGGACAGGCCCGAACCGTCGACCTGATTCAACGTCGTCGGGTCCAGCCCCTGACGTTTCAGGAAGCCCGCCACCGCCGCCACACCCGCAGCCGCCGAGCCAACATTGGCAGTCTTGCGGCCCATGGCCTTAAGCAGTGCTTCGGACATGCTGTTGTTGGAAAGCTTGAGCAATGGCCTGATCAGTTCCTGCAACGGCGCCGAGTCATGCACCGCCAAAACGGTAGCCGTCGTCGGGCTGCCAGCGCCTATCACGCGCTTGCCCTGGACCGTGATCCCCTGCTCCGCCAACGCCCGTTCAAACAGATTGGCCACCAACTGCGTCGGCTCCCAGACGCTGACCCATTGCCGACTTTGTTTACCTGGCGCCAGTGCGCCACCAAGACGTAGCAGGTTGGTGCCGTGCTGGCGATTGAGGCCATAGCTGTTACCCGATCCGCTGACCGCAAGGTTGTTGATCTGCACGTAATCGGTAGACGGGCTGATAGCGACGGTCACTGGTTGGCCGAGCGCTATCGGCGCCTTGGCTGTGACGATCAAGGTACCCGCATCAAAATCAGCATTGGGCGACACTGTCAGCGCCGAAATCTGCGCGCCGTAGTACTTGCCTTCATCGTCATTGGCCCAATCGGTGCCCAGGCGCTCGGCGTCGAACCAGGTGTCATCGAACACCAGATCACCTTGGATCTGCTTGATGCCCTGCCCGGCCAGGCTGGCGGCCAAGACCTGGTAATCAGCCCACTGAATGGTTGGGTCGCCGAGGCCGCGCAGGTAGAGATTGCCGATCAAGCGCTGGCCCTGTTGGTTACCATCGCTCAGCAGCTGTGTGGAAAACCGATACTGCGGGCCGAGAACATCCATCGCCGCAGCCGTAGTCAGCAGTTTGAGGCTGGAGGCCGGGGTCAGCCGGCTGCGAGGGTTGTGCTGATACAGCGTGCTGCCGCTGCGGGCATCGCGCACCATCAGCGAGACAGTGGCACCGTTGAGCGCTGGATCGGCCAACAGCTGCTCAAGCGTCTCTTCAGTGGAAAGTTTCGACACCGTGGCGCAACCGCCCAGCAGCAAGCTCAATCCAACCAGCATGCCGCTGGCGTGCATCCATCGTCCCAACTGCATTAGTGTTTCCCGACAATCATCAAAAACGGCCACGCTAGCAGCTCAACAACCTTGTGGCGAGCGGGCTTGCCCGCGTTGGGGCGCGAAGCGGCCCTAAAACAAACAACTGCGGTCTTTCTGATAGATCGCAGTGACCTTATTGGGGCTGCTGCGCAGCCCAACGCGGGCAAGCCCGCTCGCCACAGGCTTGCACTGGTCTTAGAACTCTAGGGTGCTGGACACCGATACCTGCCGCGCATCGCCCATGGACACGAACAAGCGGCTGACCGCCGAGGTGTAGTAAGTGCGGTCGAAGATGTTCTTCACGTTGAGCTGGAACTTGACCTTCTGCCCTTCGACCTTGGTGTCGTAGGTGGCGAAGGCATCGGCCACGGTGTAGCCCGGCAGGTCGAAACTGTTGAGGGCATCGCCGGCTCGCTCGCCGACATAGCGGGCACCGGCGCCGACCCGCAGCTGGTCGCCGCCGACGAGGGTGCCAAAGTCATACACCGCGGATACAGAGCCGGTATTTTTCGCCACGTTCTGCAGGCGTTTTCCTTGGAAGGTCGGGTCTTCGGTCACCTCGGCATCCGTGTAGGCGTAGCTGCCGATCAGGCTCCACTGGTCGGTCAACTGGCCGCTCAGGTCCATTTCCAGGCCACGGGAGCGCACCTTGCCGGCGACGCTGTAGATTGAGGTCGCGCCTTCGCCGATGGACACCAGCACGTTGCGCTTGTCGATATCAAACAATGCCGCGCTGGCGGTGATGCGACCCGGCATATCGAGCTTGGCGCCCAGCTCCCAGGACTTGGACTCTTCCGGGGCGATGCTGCCGTCGATCACGGTCTTGTTGCCCAGCGGGGCGATGGTCGAGTTGGGTTTGAACGACTCGGTGTAGCTGCCGTAGAACGACAATTGGTCGGTGTAGCGATACACCAGCCCGGCGCGAGGCACCCATTTCTGGCCGTTGCTGTCGGTGTTGGCGGTGAATGGGCGACCTTTGCCAGCGTATTGGTCGTACTCCTGGAAGCGCACCCCGCCCACCAGAATCCACTGCTCGGTGAGGTGGATGGCGTCCTGGAAGAATACCGAGTCACTGCGCAACAGATCGGTCTGGTTGCTGTCCGGCGCACTGACGGTGCTGCCGGCGACTTCACGACCATAGACCGGGTCGGTGTAGCTGAAGGTGCTGCGGCTGGCCTGGCGAATTAGGTCGGCGCGGTAGATCTTGCGGTACTCGTCGTCCAGCCCGAATACCAAGTCATGGCGCATGCCCAACACGTCGACCTTGCCTTCGAGGCTGGCGGTGGTGAAGCGGTCAGTGGTCAGCGCGCCCTGGGTGCCGTCCATGCTGCGGGTCAGGGTGCCGTTGGCGTTGACCTTGCTCACGCGCACCTGGCTGGCGTCGTAGGTTTCGCGGTTCCAGCTGTAGCCGAAGTGGGCTTTCCAGTCGTCGTTCAAATCGTGATCAGCTTCGAAGCGGTACAGGTCGGAGCGGCCTTCCATGTTGTTGAACGGCTCATCCAGGCGGCGAGTCGCCGGGATGTCCAGCGGGTGGTTGGTGTTGGGGTCAATGGCAGTGCCACGATCGAACGGCGAGAGAAATTCGCGGTGCTCGTAGGCCAGCAGCAGCTTGGTGCTGTCGCCGTACCAGGCCAGGGACGGCGCGACCAGGCTTTCGCGGTGGGTGCCGTAGTTGCGCCAGTAGTCTTCGTCTTCATGGTCGACGATCAAACGGTAGGCCAGGCCGGTGTCGCCAATAGGGCCGGTGGTATCGAGGTTGCCACCGCTGCCATTCTTGCCGTCGCCGAAGGTCGAGCCGCGCACGGTCAGGGCCGTGGATTGAGTGAGTTCAGGCTTCTTACTGACGATATTGACCACGCCGCCGGGGTCTTGGATGCCGTACAACAGCGAGGCCGGTCCCTTGAGCACTTCCACGCGTTCGGCGGTTTCGTTCAAGGCACGACCCTGCACCACGGGCATGCCGTCGCGCATGATCGAGCCGTTACGGTTGTCGCCAAAGCCGCGCAACATCACCGAGTCCTGGGTGCTGCCCAAAGTGTTGGATTGGGTGATGCCGCTGATGTTGGTCAAGGCATCGTCGAGGTTGCGCGGCAGCTGGTCGCGCATCACCTGGGCCGGTACCACGTTGACGGTTTGCGGGGTTTCCAGCAACAGCCCGTGGGAACGCATCACCGAACTGGTGGGCGGCGGCTGATAACTGGTAGTGGCTTGCTGCTGGCTGGCACCGCTGATGGTGGTGGCACCCAGGTTCACTGCACCTTCGGTGGGCAGCGGTTCGAGGGCCAGGGTGCGGGCGTCGATCTGTCGGAAGGTAAACCCCGAGTTGCCCAGCAAACGCTGCATGGCCTGGATTGCGCTCATCCGGCCACTGACTGCCGGGGCTTTGAGGCCGTAGGGTGCTTCGTCGGTATAGACCACGCTGATGCCGGTGATGCGACTGAAATCGCTCAAGGCCTGGGGCAAAGGCTTGGCCGCCAAAGCAAAGCTGAACAGCGCGCTCTGCTGCTCAGCGTCCGCCGCCTGCGCCACGCTCAAGGGCAACAACGCCAACCCCGAAACCGCCAATATCGAGGCTCCCAGCCATTGTTTAACCGAACCGCGTGTCGTCGACTTTGCCCTGGACTTCATGGTGAGAACCCGTGTGTAAAAACGCTGTTAATGCGAATTAATCGCAGTTTCAAGCACTACACGAATGGGCGGTGGGTTTACCTCACGGGAATCTGAAAATAATTTCAAAACCCTCAGCGCAGCACAACCACCCGCCCCAACACATTGTGCTGCTCAAACCCAAGCACCGCTTGCAACGCATTGAGCACCGCCTGGGGGTCTTTGCTCGGGAAGCTGCCGCTGACCCGTCGGGCGCCGAGCTCGTCGTTGAGCAACAGGATTCGGCCTGGGTAATAGCGCGCCAGATCCTTCACCACATCGGCCATGGGCGTCTTGTAATAGTTGAGCCAGCCGTCGCGCCAGGCCAGGCGCGACTCGCTGTCAACGGCATGCAGCTCATCGGCGATACCATCGGCGTAGGCCACTTGCTGGCCTGCGGTGAGCATTTGTTGGGTGCCTGTCTTGGATGGCGCAACACCAACGCGACCGGACAACACCGTCACCTCGGCGCCCGCCGGTTGCAAGCGTACTTCAAATTGCGTGCCCAAGACCCGCGCTTCGCCGCTACCCGCTTCGACCACGAAGGATTTCCCGGTGTGGGTCACGTTGAAAAAACCGGCGCCACGGCGCAGCTGAATATGACGCTCTCCGTGACTGAAATCCACGGCAATGGCGCTGTCGGCATCGAGGGTGACTTGGGTTTGATCCGCCAGGGTGACGGTTTTGACTTCGCCGGGAGCCGTGACGTAATCGGCGCCAAAGTCGTCGACCCAGCGCCCAGGCTGCCAACCGGCGCCAATGGAGACCATCAACAACAGGCACGCGGCCATGGCCAACGCCCCAGACCAGCGGCGCCCGCTTGAGCGCTTCGCACGGTTCATCGCATTCAGATAACCCTGCAACGCCAGGGCCTCTTCATCCGCCAGTTTGCTGGCCGGCACTTCACTCAATTCCCACAGCACCTGGGCCTGGGAGTAGGCCTCGACGTGGGCCGAATCGGCACGCAGCCAGCGGCTAAACGTAGCTTGGTCGCCACTGCTGGGCTGATCATGCAGCAGGCTCAGCCAAGCGAGTGCGGCCTGTTCCTGGTCGGGTGTCGGGGTGACGCGGGCAGTGCTGATCACGGTGCTTTCCCTGGCAAGCGCGCAGGCGACGATTCGCGCAGGCTGGCTTTGCAGGCGTCGAGGGCACGCATCATATGTTTTTCCACTGCACTTTGGGACAGGCCCATAGCCTTGGCAATTTCGGCGTACTTGCGACCGTGGATGCGGTTAAGCAAAAAGATCTGTCGCGTGCGCGCAGGCAAACTGCGCAAGGCGGCTTCGACCTGACGCAGGTCGTTGCCAGCTTCCAGGGCAGCCTGGGGCTCGCTACCGTGATGGTCTGGTTGCTCCGGCAACCAGCCTTCATTGCCGCGCACCCGCGCGCCTTCGCTGCGTAAATGGTCGATGGCGATGTTGCCGGCGCAGCGCAGCAGGTAGGTGCTGAGTTCTTCGACCTGCACCAGCGGCCGGCGCCAGAAGCGCAGGAACAAATCCTGCACCAGGTCCGCTGCCGTCGCCCGGCATCCGACGCGACGGCTGACCAACGCTTCCATCTGCGAGCGCTGGGACAGGAATACCTGCAGAAAATGTGCGCGCCCGCCGGTCGACTCAGCGTGCTGACGATCCTGGGCTTCGGGCGGCGTGGTGATCATCATAAGTTGCTCAGAGCGCCGCGAAGGCTGCGACGGGACTGGCCAGCAGACCAACACCCGCGAGGGTCAAGGCCAGCCTTGGCCGATACGGCAACAGCAACACCAGCAGCAACGCACTGAGCATTAGCACTGCGCACCACTCCACCAGGCCCTGGCCCCAACCAGCCACCTGCACCGCTGGCCAGATTGACACGATCAATAGCAACCAGCCGCCGACACGTAGACACAAGCGCCGACGGGGCGAGGGTTTACTGTGCAGCAACTCGCCGTGGTGACGATCCGTGGACAAGCACAACGCGCTAAACCCGGCGTAACACAGCAACAGTGCCAGCAGCATCAATTCACCTCGCTCTTGAGGGTCAAGGGGCGGGTGCGCAGGGTTTTGTGAGCGACCGTGCGCCGCTGCATTTTCCAGGCGGCCCAGGCGAGGAACACGCCACTGCCCAGGCACGTCAAGTCAAAACCGGCCATGGCCCAATCGCCCTTGACCAGGGACACGCCCAAGTGCTCGGTGGTAGTCAGCGCGTTGAGCAACGGCACGGCGATAAACAGCAAGGCGGCCAAGCCCAATTGCTCGACCCAGGCCCGGCGACCGCGACGCACGATTGCGTGCAACAGCGTCAGGCCCCAGGCGATAAAGAAACTCTGCACTTCCCAGTCCGAACGCTCGGCGAAGCTTACCGGCAGCAAGCGGTTGGCCCAGAAAAAGGCGGCGATGGCGATCATCAGCCCAGACATGCTGGCAATGTTCAGCACTTCAACCAGGCGCAATTCAAACGGCATCACACCGGTATTGGCGTGCTTGAGCTGGCGCTTGCCCAGCCATAGTACCAGCCCGGTGCCGATCATCGCCGTGCCCGCCAGGCCAAAAACAAAGTACAACCAGCGCAACACCGGGCCGGCGAAATGGCCCATGTGCAGGCCATAGAAACTGCCGCCAATGGCCATGGGCAGGGATTGTTCTGCGCTGACCTTGAGCATCTCGCCAGTCACGCCATTGAAGGACACAGTGCTGCCGAAGTCATGCACCACCCGGTCGGAACCGGCACGAAATACATTGACCGAAGCATTCACATCACTCGGATTGTTCACCCCCAGCCGCCCAACATGTCCACCCGCCCACTGCGCCCGCGCCTGCTCCACCATCGGCCCCAAGGGCAGCAATTGAGCCGGTTGGCCGAGGGCCGGGGCGTTGTTGGTGGCCGGGAATACATCATTGAAAAATGCCCGGGTGTCATTGCCGTAGGAGGCGACGATGCTCGCCGGCATGACCATGCTCATGAAAATCACCAGGCTGCTGTAGGTGATCATCAGGTGGAACGGCAGCACCAACACGCCCACCGCATTATGCCCGTCGAGCCAGGAACGCTGGCCCTTGCGCGGGCGGAAGGTGAAGAAGTCCTTGAAGATTTTCTTGTGGGTGATGATCCCGCTGATCAGCGCGACAAACATCACCATCGCGGCAATCGTCGACAGCCAGCGGCCCCAGGGATGTGGCATCTGCAACTGGAAGTGGAAGCGGTAGAAGAACTCGCCGCCCATGCTTTCCCGTGCCTGGATTTGATTGCCTGTAACCGGATCGAGGAGTTTTTCGATGAAGTTGCCGCGCCTGCCGGGGTCGACCTTGTCTTGCCACCTCACCGACAGGCCTGGCTCGCGACTAGTGGGCAAGTTGATAAACCAACGGGCGGCGGTGGGCGCCTGTTGTTGCAGGTAGTTTTGCGCCAAGGCCAGGCTGCGGGCGTCATCAATGGCGTGCGCCTGCACTTCCGGTTGCATCCAGTGGGTAATTTCATCCTTGAAATAGGCCAGGGTGCCGGTCAGGAAAATCGCGAACAGCAGCCAGCCGAAAATCAACCCGCTCCAGGTGTGCAACCAGGCCATGGCCTGACGAAATCCCTCTTTCATGGTCGGGCCATCCAGTACGCCAGGCCCGCCAGGGTAGCCAACACCGCACTGGGCACCAACACACCAAACCAGGCGTGGGCGACTCTGCGGCAGGCAAAACACCAGATCACCACCAGCAGGTAGAACACGAACGAACTCAGCATCCCGCTGACCACCGCATCGGCCCGGGACAGTGGCAGCCACAAGGTCATGCAGACGCTGGCCAGGGATGCCAGCAGGTAACCACCCACGACAGCCGCCAGCAACCGCGACGTCACGCCGAGACGGTAAGAAAGAGGGAGTGATGCTTTGCTTTTCATGCCTGGAGCGCCTGATTCGTCAGGGCGCGAGTTTAATGATAAATATTCTCATAAGCAAAAGAGAACGGATGAAGCGACGGTATACGTGCAGACGTCGGTGGCGTTTTAAAACGCCAGAACGAAAACGGGCCTGCATTGGCAGGCCCGTTTTCATTGGGGTTGAAAAAAGTGTCAGCTATCAGCTGTTAAGCGTAGCTTGTTCGTTTTCCAGGAATTCCTCTTCAAGCGCGGTCTCATTGACCGCTTTATCCGGCGCGCTCTTGGCACGCGGTTTACCCTGCAGCTTGCCGAACAGATGGTCCAGCGCACGTTCCAGCTTGACGGCTGCCCCATCGATCGCCTGTTCCAGCGTATCGGCTTTATGGGAGACCGAAAGCGGTTGATGGCCCTTTGGTCGTGCTTCCAGTTGGCAACTCAAATCGTGTGGACCGGGCTTGTCGCCGTTCTCATCGCGCAGGTAAACCTCGACGCGGGTCAGGTCCTCTTCATAACGTTCGAGCGTGCTCTCAATGGTAGTACGTACCCACTCCTCCAGTCGGATGCTGCTTTCAATATGGTTATCGCTATTGACTAGGATTTGCATAGTTTTTCCCTTATTTCAGCTAGCTCGCGAGAGATCACAAATTGCAACACCGGGGCGGTGAAACCATGACCTCTTGATTACACAATTGAGCAGACCGAGGAACAATTCAAGCCCTTGGCAAAGATAAATTCCACATTACAAATTAAGTCTGACAACAACCAAAAGCACTGTTAGGGTGGGGAGTTGCTTACATCTTCTTACGTTCCCATTTCCTTACAGTTGCCCCTCACTCAAGGGGTTCAATGCACAAAAAATCCCCGCCTCCTCCACCAACCAGTCATGCATCTCACGTACGCCTGGATGGCTCAGCGCGCCCGGCGCATACAGCAGCATGTAACGTTTGTGATTAGGCACGGCGATGCCGAACGGTACGATCAAGGTGCCGCGCTCCAGTTCATCATTGAGCAAGGTTCGCCGGGCAATTGCCACGCCCATGCCCGCGATGGCGGCTTCGATGGTCAGGTGGTTGCGGTTGAAGGTATGCCCGCGCCGGGCATCAGCCGCGTCATGGCCAATAGCATTCAGGTAAAACTCCCACTCCGCATATTCATAACTCCCACGCCAGGCAGTGATGTCGTGCAGCAGCGGGAAATGCACCAGGTCTGCCGGGCCGTGCAGCGGCGGCCGACCCCGCAACAGGCTCGGCGCGCACACCGGAAAAATCTGCTCATCCAGCAGGGGTGTGGATAACAAACCGGGATAGCTGCCGTCATTGAGATCGATGGCCAGGTCGAAGTCGCCCTCGTGCAGGGCAATGCTGCTGTCTTCGGCCACCATGCGCAGTTGAATATCCGGGAAGCGCTGCTGCAAACGCGGCAGCCTTGGGGTCAGCCACTTGCCAAGAAACGACGGAATCGAGCGCAGGCGCAAGGTGCCGCTGATCATCCCGGCGTCCAGGCGCTGCAGTTCGGCATCGATGTTGCCGTAAGCCTCGCCCACGGTAATCGCCAGTCGCCGCCCTTCGGTCGTTAATTCAACACCGCGTGCCCGTCGATGAAACAGGCGAAAGCCCAAACGCTCCTCCAACTGGCGAATCTGCTGGCTGACCGCACCCGGCGTGATGTGCAGCTCTTCGGCACAGCGGGTGAACGACAAATGCCGGGCTGCGCAGGAAAACACATGCAACCAAACGTAAGTCTGGGCATGCAGGGGACGGCTCATAGGGTTTAGTCCTGCTAAAGGGTGTCTTAGGATAAGTCGTTGGTCAGTGCCGGGCTAGAGGGACAGTATCGCGCCAATTCCGCTCGTCCTACAAAACATGGCAGCGATTACTACTCCATTTATTGTAAGGCTTTAGCATGGCTATCAGCGTTTTCGACCTGTTCAAGGTGGGTATCGGCCCGTCCAGCTCTCATACTGTCGGTCCGATGCGGGCAGCGGCGTCCTTCGCCCAGGCTCTGGTTGACCAACAATTGCTGAATGAAACCCGACGGGTGGAGATCCGCTTGTATGGCTCGCTCTCTGCCACTGGCATTGGCCACGCCACCGACCGCGCGTGCGTGATGGGACTGATGGGCGAATGGCCCGACAGCATCGACCCCACCTCGATTAGTCCACGCATCCGGCAGTTGCGCGAGTCTGGTCAATTGCAGCTCGCCGGCAAAACGTCGATTGCCTTCAACTGGCAACACGACCTCCTGCTGCTGGATGAAAGCCTGCCCTACCACCCCAACGCCATGTCCCTGCACGCCTATGGGGAAAACGGCTTGTTGAGCGAGCAGACGTACTACTCGATAGGCGGCGGTTTCATTATCGAAGCGCAGGAAGCTGAATCAGGTATTGCGCCCACCAGCGAGGTGGAGTTGCCCTACGATTTCTCCAGCGCCGTCGAACTGCTGGCCTTGTGCAAAAAGCACGGCCTGCGGGTTTCCGAACTGATGATGGCCAACGAACGGGCCTGGCGCAGTGATGCCGATATTCGCAGCGGCCTATTGCATATCTGGTCGGTGATGCGCGAGTGCGTCGAGCAGGGATTGCGTCACGAAGGCATCTTGCCTGGCGGCCTGGACGTGCCACGGCGCGCGGCGAAACTGCACCGCAGCCTGCTGGAAATCGGCAAACCCAATGTCATCACTTCGACGTTATCGGCGATGGAGTGGGTCAACCTGTTCGCCCTCGCCGTCAACGAAGAAAACGCCGCCGGCGGGCGCATGGTCACCGCGCCCACCAATGGCGCGGCCGGAATCATTCCGGCGGTGCTGCATTACTACATGAAATTCAACGCCGAAGCCTCTGACGACGACGTGGTCAATTTCTTCCTGGCAGCGGCGGCCGTCGGCATTCTCTGCAAGAAAAACGCCTCGATTTCCGGCGCCGAAGTCGGCTGCCAGGGCGAAGTCGGCTCGGCCTGTGCGATGGCCGCCGCCGGCCTGGCAGACATACTCGGCGCATCCCCCGAACAACTGGAAAACGCCGCCGAAATCGGCCTGGAACACAACCTCGGCCTGACCTGCGACCCGGTTGGCGGCCTTGTCCAGGTGCCATGCATCGAGCGCAACGCCATCGCTGCCGTCAAAGCCATCAACGCCACCCAAATGGCCCTGCGCGGCGACGGCAAACACTTCATTTCCCTGGACCGGGTGATCCGCACCATGCGCGACACCGGCGCCGACATGCACGACAAATACAAAGAAACTTCACGGGGCGGCTTGGCCGTGAGCTGGGTGGAGTGCTGAGGAGCATTCCCTGACCGCCCCACGTGAGCCCGTGTAAAAACAATAACGAGGCAATAACGATGACCGATGTACGTACACCTGCTGTCGAAAATCCCGCTGTAGACCTGACACCGACCACCGTTACAACAGGCTGGAACAAACACGACACTACCTGGATGCTCGGCCTGTACGGCACCGCCATCGGTGCTGGCACCTTGTTCCTGCCCATCAACGCCGGAGTCGGCGGCTTCTGGCCGTTGATGGTGCTGGCATTGCTGGCTTTTCCGATGACCTTCTTCGCCCACCGTGGGCTGACGCGCTTTGTGTTGTCGGGTAAATCCGGCGACATCACCGACGTGGTGGAAGAACACTTCGGCATCGGCGCCGGCAAGCTGATCACCCTGCTGTACTTCTTCGCGATCTTCCCGATCCTGCTGGTGTACAGCGTGGCGCTGACCAACACCCTCAGCAGTTTCATGGAACACCAACTGCACATGACGCCGCCGCCCCGGGCGATCTTGTCGCTGGTGTTGATCCTTGGCCTGATGGCCATCGTGCGTTGCGGCCAGGGTGTGATCGTCAAGGCCATGAGCGTGTTGGTCTACCCATTCGTCGCCGCCTTGCTGTTACTGGGCCTGAGCCTGATCCCCAACTGGAACGGCGCATTTTTCGCCTCCGCCAGCGAAGGCATGCCATTGCCGCTGTTCTTCAAGACCCTGTGGCTGGCGATCCCGGTGATGGTGTTTTCCTTCAACCACTCGCCGATCATCTCCGCCTTTGCTGTCGACCAGAAGCGCGTTTACGGCCCTCAAGCCGAGCGTAAAAGCAGCGGCATCCTGGCCATCGCCCACTGCATGATGGTGCTGACGGTGATGTTCTTCTGCTTCAGTTGCGTACTGGCGCTGTCACCGGCCGACCTGGCAGCGGCGAAAGCCCAGAACATTTCGATCCTGTCCTACCTGGCGAACCACTTCCAGACCCCGCTCATTGCCTACGCCGCGCCGTTGATCGCACTGGTGGCGATCACCAAATCCTTCCTGGGCCACTACATCGGCGCCAGCGAAGGCTTCCAGGGCCTGATCGTCAAATCCCTGCGCAGCCGTAATAAAACCCTGTCTGCCCGTTGGCTGGAACGCTGCACCGCGCTGTTCATGATCCTGACCTGCTGGGCTGTGGCGACCTTCAACCCGAGCATCCTGGGCATGATCGAAACCCTGGGCGGGCCGATCATCGCCTGCCTGCTGTTCCTGATGCCGATGTACGCGATCCGTCGAGTGCCATCTTTGCGCCAGTATTCGGGCCAGGTATCTAACGTGTTCGTGGTGGTGATCGGGCTGATTGCGCTGTCTGCGATCGTTTTCTCGTTTACGCCCTGAAACGGATCACCTCTGAAAAGGCGGGCCTCAGGGCTCTCCTTTTTTATGCCGCAATGTCGAGGCGGCGCCTTATACGGCACGCACCTTGCTGTACAGCACTGAGGAAAACGGACGTTGTGAAAACCTCAGCGAGTGAATGGCCGGTGGTCAGGTAGCACGAACTAATCCCGACACCGGCCCTCAATGACTGCATGTTCTTATCAGGCGGTAACGCACAATGGACAATCCTTTTCAGGTCATCACTGACACGTTCGCGCCCAAATACCGGGTCAACCTGAGCATCCAGCGCCTGGACGGCAGCATTATGCTGACCCTCTCCGACGATGACGGCGTGGTCGCCAAACGCATGATCAGCGCCGCACAACGCAACGACCCGCAACGACTCAAGCGGCTGGTGCAAAGTGTGCAGTTCGGTATTGCCATCGAACAGGGGCATAGCGCCATGGAGATTCTGGCGGTGATGACGGATGGGGATAATCACAAGGTGTTGCAACGACCGCCCAACCGCCAGCCGCCGCTGGCTGCCGGGATTTAACTCACTGCTCCGACTTATCCTTTACAGACGGGTATCGGGACGATGCAAAACGCACCACCAGGATGGCAAAAGCCAACAGCAGAATACCGCCGCACAGGTAGATGATCCCCAGGTCCGGGGCGTTATGGTGCGAAACATCGCCGATCAACAGCCGCGTCAATGCGGTAATGGCCACGTAAAGCAGAAACCTGATGGGCATATGGTTGGTCTTGAAATAGATACCGACCATCGCCCCCAATTCCAGATAGATAAACAGCAGCAAAATGTCATCAACCTTGATGCTGCCCTTGGACAGCATCTCGATAAAGGTCAGAACCGCTGCATAGGCAGTGATCGCGCCAATACCGAAAAGCGCCAGATAGTGAAACGCCTCTACCGCCAGATTGCCCAGCGAATCCGCGTTCGCATGTAAACCTTTGCGCAGTTTTTCAGCCCATTTCAACTCTGTCATTGCTCACCACCACCGTACAAAAATTAACCAACCGCAAGCCGATGCCCACGCCACGCTTCCTGCAAATCGCCCCGACCGGATAATGACGGGGGGATATGACGATTTCTCTGCATGCAGAAAAAAGGCCAGAGACCGCAAAATGAGAGAGTGGCGGGATGATATGAGGCATTTATATTGCTGTCACGGTGCATCGATGCGGCAATCAGGCAGCTGACAAATGTCATTTCCCGACTACATTAAAAAGCTGCTATCCAAACCCCGTGGATTGGCTTATCCTTTTCGCTGTATATAAATACAGTAGTCGCAATAGACAACTATCGTGAAGGCATGTGAGGTGGTGAATGGCCGTCGAAGTGGTATACCGCAGCAGCCGAGATCTGGAGCGTTTGTTCATGGATAAAGCCGAAGCTGACCGTCATGACAAAATGCTTGAACTCGCCGAGTTGCTGGCAGAAGTGTTGCAAAAAGCCGTGCCGTCCCTGAGCGAGCAGCAGGTGGAGGAAGCCGGGATCTACATGGCGAAGAATCGCGATGTGTTTGCCAAGGCGTTCAAGAGCCAACCGGACGCGCTGTCCGAGTTGCTGAACCCGCCGGCGGAATAAAGCCAGAATTGAACAGGCCCTGAATCATTGGTTCAGGGCCTTTTTAATGCCTGGCTTTTGTACGAACAGCTCAGCGGTACAACAAGCGCTCCGCCAACTCATCCGCCACCCGCGCGGGCGAGCGTTTTTCAGCCTGGGCATGGGCGAAGACTTCGGTCAGGCGGGTGCCAATGTTCGACAGGTGGGCAGTGATGGTCGAAAGCTCTGCACCGCCGTGCTTTAGGGCGACGTAGATCAGCCCGCCCGAGTTGATCACATAGTCCGGGGCGTAGAGGATGCCGCGGCCTTCCAGTTGGTCGGCCACTTGCAGGTTGGTCAACTGGGCGCTGGCGGAGCCAGCCACCGCCGCGCAACGCAACTGGGCGACGCTTAGGCGGTTGAGTACCGCGCCCAGGCCGCAGGGTGCGAGGATGTCGCACGGGGTGCTGAGCAAGGCGTCGTTGGCAATCGGGTGGGCGCCCAGTTGTTCCATGGCCAGTTGTACCTTGCCGTGGTCGATATCGCTGACCAGCAATTCAGCACCAGCAGCATGCAGTTGCTCGGCCAAGGCGAAACCCACATTGCCCAGGCCCTGGATTGCCACCCGCAAGCCTTCCAGGTTATCGCTGCCCAGGCGCGCCATGGCAGTGGTACGGATGCCGGCAAATACGCCCATGGCGGCATGGGGTGATGGATCGCCAGCGGCGGTGGTGCTGGTGACGTAGCGAGTTTGTTGGGCGATGCAATCCATATCGGCCACGGAGGTACCGCTGTCGATGGCGGTGATGTAGCGGCCGTCGAGTTGTTCAATGCAGCGACCGAAAGCTTCGAACAGCGCCGCACGGCTTTCCACATGGGCGGGGCGAATGATCACCGCGTTGCCACCGCCCACGGGCAAGCCAGCCAGGGCGGCCTTGTAGCTCATACCCTGGGCCAGGCGCGCAGCATCCGCCACGGCACTTTCATCGTCCGGATAGGCAAGGTAGCGACAACCACCCAGGGCGGGCCCCAGGCGGCTGCTATGAATGGCAATGACCGCCTTCAACCCGGTCACCGGGTCAACACTCAGGTGCAGCGATTCAAGGCGAGTGCCGTGCATGAGAGCAAACATCGTCGAGCTCCCGAATCACTTCTTGTAGTCGATAAGTATAGGCTGCCGGTGAAAGCTTGCCGAAGTACGCCGGAATAAGCCCGCCGGTTTTACGGGCTTTACGACATAACCAGATAGGACGCTTCTCAAGAGACTGGACGAAACTTCACAGCAAGGCTAAAACGGGACATCCGTCGGAGAAAGTGATGAATCCCCGCCAAGCCTTTTTTGCCTGTCTGGACCGGTCACCGCCCGCGCTGTTTGAAGCCGCGCTGTGGATTGCTGCCGAGCATGACCCGGCCGTGGAACCGCTGACCATCCTGCACGACTTCAAGCTGCTGCAGCAGCGGATCAGCCTCAGCATGCCGATGCTGCCAGCCGATGAGCTCGGCCAGCCATTGTTGCGGCGAATGAACGACCTGGGGTTCGCCCAGGATGACTACACCCCACTGCGCCCCGCTGCCGCCCTATTGGACAAAGTCTTGCAACGCCTGCGCGGGCAGCCATTGGCCCTTGGGTTGATCGCCCTGGAACTGGCGCGGCGCCTGGACATTCCCATGGTCGGGGTGAACTTTCCGGGGCACTTCCTGCTGCGAGTATCTGGCGCGGATCATCTGCTGGACCCTTGCGGTGGCAGGCGCTTGTACCCCAGCGATTGCCGCGAACTGCTGCAACGCCAATATGGGCCGAACCTCAAGCTGCAAGCCGACCACCTGCACACCGCCGAACCTCGGCAGATCCTGCAACGGCTGTCGCGTAACCTGCGCCAGCTGCACCTGTCCAACGACAATCACCTGGCCGCCCTGGTGGACGCTGAGCGAGTGCTCGAACTGGGCAATGCCAGCGCCGCCGATTACCTGGCCAGGGCCAGCTTGTATCAGCGCCTGGACTGCCCGAACGCCGAGCGCTTTGACTTGGAGCATGCGCTAATGCTCAGTGAAGACCCGATCCAACGGCTGCGACTGACTGAGCGGCTGGGGCATTTGCCGCCCAACTCGGTGGTGCACTGAGAGGCTGATGGCTTGGCTTGCAAGCTAAACCGTATTGCTTCCATCGCAGCCTCGCCAAGGCTCGACAGCGCCTACAATTGATCGGCGACCGACTCAGGATTTAGCCAGGGTTTTGCGAATGTCGAGTAGCGCGCGAAAGCTGGCAATCTGTATAGCTATCGCAGGCAAGCCACACTGCTCTATGGCGTGTCCGGGGTATCAGGTTGGTTGGCAGGATGTGCCTGAACAAACGCCGGATGCTGCGCAGCCAGCGCCGCCACTCGTCGAATCCGTGGGTACGCCGCCAACGACACCTTAAACCGCTCGGCTGCATACACCTGCGGAATCAGAAAGGCATCTGCCATCCCCGGCTGCTCGCCAAAGCAATAGCCCTGATCCCCAATCAACTGCTCCACAGCCCCAAGCCCTTGGCTGATCCAATGGCCGATCCATTCCAGCACTTGTGCCTCGTCATGCCCCCACTGGCGCAGCAGGTTCTGCGTGCTGGAGTTGTGCAACGGGTGGATATCGCAACCAATGATCGAGGCCACCGCCCGCTCGTGGGCACGGGTCGCCAGGTCGCGGGAGAGCAATGGCGCCTGTGGATAACGCTCCTCCAGGTATTCGATGATCGCTGGCGACTGAATCAACAGTTCGCCATCCTCGGTACGCAAGGCCGGCACGCGACCTTGCGGGTTGATCCTCAGGTACTGCGGCTGACGATTGGCGCCGCCCTTGGGCACCAGCAGATTGACCGGTACCGCCTGAAAATCCAGGCCCTTGAGCGCCAACGCGATACGCACCCGATACGACGAAGTGGAACGGTAGTAGGTATAGAGTTCCATCGCCCTGCCCTCTCAGCGCGCCGCGACCACAGTGCCCCGGCATTCGCCAAAGCCGATGGAGGCAAAACCATCACGGGTGCAGCGGGCCCGCAGGATGATTTCATCGCCATCCTCAAGGAATTTACGGACTTCACCGGACGCCAATTCAATCGACTTTTTCCCGCCTTCGGTGATTTCCAGCAGGCTGCCGAACTGCCCAGCCTCAGGCCCGGACAAGGTGCCCGAACCAAACAGGTCACCGGCCTGCAACTGACAGCCGTTGACACTGTGGTGCGCAACCATCTGCGCCACGGTCCAGTACATATGCCGGGTGTTACTCAGGGTCAGACGATGGGCCGGTAGGTTTTGCTCGCGCATCGTTTGGGTGGTCAGCAGCACTTCCAGCTCGATATCAAAGGCACCGGCCGCTTGGTCACGCGTGTCCGACAGGTATGACAGCGGCTGCGGATCGCCCTCGGGACGCGCCGGTTGAGCCTTGCGGAACGGCTCCAGTGCTTCGGCCGTCACCACCCACGGCGAGATGCTGGTGATAAAGCTCTTCGACAGGAACGGCCCCAGCGGCTGGTATTCCCAGGCCTGGATATCCCGCGCCGACCAGTCGTTGAGCAGGCAGAAACCGGCAATGTGCTCAGCAGCGTCGCCAATGGCAATCGAGTCGCCCATGGCATTGCCCTGACCGATCCAGATACCTAGTTCCAGTTCGTAGTCCAACCGGGCGCAAGGGCCGAAGGTTGGCTCGGTCTGGCCGGCGGGCAGGGTCTGGCCTTTTGGGCGGCGAACATCCGTGCCCGACGGGCGAATAGTCGACGCACGGCCGTGATAACCAATCGGCACATACTTGTAGTTGGGCAGCAATGGGTTCTCGGGACGGAACAGTTTGCCGACGTTTTGTGCGTGTTCGATGCCGACGTAGAAGTCGGTGTAGTCATTGATCTTCGCCGGCAGGTGCATCTGGCAATCGGCGGCCAGAGGCAGCACTTTCGCCCCAAGGGCTTCCAGTTTGCCTCGCAGGGTGCTGCCTTCGCTGAGCAGCTCAAAAAGGCGCTCGCGCAGGGCAATACGGGGGCCACGGCCCAGGTCGAAGAAGGCGTTCAATTGACCGCCAGCGGTAGCTTCTACAGCACCGCGGGCTTGGCCTTCAAAGAAATCCAGCGCGGCATGCAGGTCGAAAATATGCTCACCAATGGCCACGCCACTGCGCGGCGCCGAACCATTAAGGCTGAACACACCCAGCGGTAGGTTTTGCAAAGGGAAATCGCGGTGACCGTTGGCGGAGGTCACCCAACTGCGAATGATGGTGGACTGAGTCATGGGTTATCTCCGGTTCGGGTTGAAGGTTGCCGGCAGCGAGGCCCAGCAAGCGTCGTAATTGTTTTGCAGCTGCGTGCATTCCAGTGCGAACTGAGTGGGACGCAGCACCTGGCTGGTCTCGAACATGAACGCCATGGTGTTATCGATCTTGTTGGGCCCCAGGTCCACGGCGATGGCCTTGGTGCAGGTCTCACCATCCGGCCCGTGGGCGCTCATGCAACTGTGCAGGGACGCGCCACCCGGCAGGAAGCCTTCGGCCTTGGCATCGTAGGCACCCTGGATCAGGCCCATGTATTCGTTCATCAGGTTGCGGTGGAACCATGGCGGCCGGAAGGTTTTTTCCGCCACCATCCAGCGCGGTGGGAAGATCACGAAGTCGAGATTAGCCAGGCCGTGGACGCTGGTGGGCGAGGTCAATACGGTGAAGATCGACGGGTCCGGGTGATCGAAACTCACGGTACCGATGGTGTTGAAGCGGCGCAGGTCATATTTGTACGGCACGTTGTTGCCGTGCCAGGCCACTACGTTTAGTGGCGAATGATCCAGCTCGCAGCCCCACAGCTCACCGAGAAATTTTTGCGTCAGCGTCGTGGGCTGCTTGAGGTCTTCGTAATGGGCCACGGGGGTGAGGAAGTCCCGTGGATTGGCCAGGCCGTTACTGCCAATTGGGCCAAGGTCCGGCAGGCGCAGCGGGGCGCCATGGTTTTCGGCGACGTAGCCGCGGGCCTGGGCGTCCAGCAGTTCGACACGAAATTTCAGGCCACGAGGCAGTACGACGATTTCCAGCGGTTCGACATCCAGCACACCCAGTTCGGTGGCGATGCGCAGGCGGCCTTGCTCGGGAACGATCAACAGTTCGCCGTCAGCGTTGAAGAACACCCGGTCCATCGAGCGATTGGCGCAGTAGTTGTAAATGCTGATGCCGGACGGTTTTTGCGCCGCCGAATTGGCGACCATGCCCACCAGGCCGTCGATGAAATCGGTCGGTTCGATCGGAATATCCAGCGGGTTCCAGCGCAGCCGATTGGGGGTCACAGCACCCAGCGGGCCACCGGCCAATTGCCGCTGCAGCTTGACGAACGCCGGGTGCTTGGCCGACGGCTGGATGCGGTACAGCCAGGTGCGCCGGGCTTCGCTGCGGACCATGGTGAAGGCGGTGCCGGAGAATAGTTCGGTGTACAGCCCGTAGGGCGCTTTTTGCGGGGAGTTCTGGCCGACGGGCAATGCGCCTGGCAGGGCTTCGCTGGCAAATTCATTGCCAAAGCCCGATTGATAATCGAGGGTCATGGATCTTCCTCTACGCTGAAGTTATTTTTATCGTAATCCAATTACGCATAACGTAATTTGATTGGTATTGACCGTCAAGCTATAAAGACGCCCATTCGTCTTTCGGATTCATGCCCTCCATGGAAAAGCCGCGCGCTACCCGCGACACCGGTAAACAGAAAGTCCGCTCGGCCGAGGTCGGCACCGACATCCTCAAGGCCCTGGCCGAACTGTCGCCGGCCACCTCGCTGTCGCGCCTGGCCGAACATGTGCAGATGCCGGCGAGCAAGGTCCACCGCTACTTACAGGCGCTGATTGCCTCGGGCTTTGCCGAACAGAACACCGCCACCAACCATTACGGCCTGGGCCGCGAAGCCTTGCGCGTCGGGTTGGCCGCCCTGGGTAGCATGGATGTACTGAAAGTCGCCGCCCTGCCCCTGGCGGAACTGCGGGACGAATTGAACGAAACCTGCTTTCTCGCGGTGTGGGGCAACCAGGGCGCAACCGTGGTGCATATCGAGCCGGCGGTGCGCGCCGTGACGGTGGTGACGCAATTGGGTTCGGTGCTGCCGCTGCTCAGTTCCTCCACAGGATTGGTGTTCAGCGCCTTTCTGCCGTCGCGGGAAACCGTGGACTTGCGCCAGCGGGAGATAGAGGCCGGGATCGCCCATACATTAGCGGACGATCAGGCATACGCCACGGCCTGTGAACAGATTCGCCAGCGCGGCCTGCACTTTGTCCACGGCTTGCTGATGCCGGGGGTCGATGCGCTATCGGCACCGGTGTTTAACGCCGTCGGGCAAGTGGCGGCAGTGTTGACAGTCGTAGGGCCGACTTCGCTGTTTCACGCCGATGAGGACGGGCCAGCAGCCAAGCGCTTGCTGGCAGCAACCCAGGCGGTGAGTTGGCGGATGGGGTATCAGCCTTAAGCCATCAACCCCAGTGTCTTGGCCTTCGCCACCGCTTGCGTGCGGCGCTCCACGCCAAGCTTGCTGTGAATCCGCCGCGCATGGGTTTTCACCGTGTGCAGCGAAATGAACAATTGATCAGCAATTTCCAGGTTGGAGCTGCCCAATGCGATCAGCTGCAGCACTTCCAGCTCACGATGGCTAAGGGGATTTTCGCCAGCGGCCGTCAACATTTCCTGGGGTTCGAGCCCCAATTCACTCAACAACCCCGGCTGACGCAACCGCAACTCGCGAATCGCCTGTTGCACCCGGCAACGCCCTGCCAGTTCCAGCCCCGCTTGCAGTGAGCGCACGGCCAACGGCCGATCACCCACTTGCCAGGCCACTTCCCCCAATACCAGGTGCAATTCCGCTTCCAGGCAGAGCATGCCCCGTTGCCGGGCGGTGTCCAGTAAGGCGTTGAGCCGGGCCAGCGGTTCGTCGGCGCGGCGCAATTTCACTTCGGCAAGCACCTGCAAATATTCCAGGCGAGGGATCAGCTCCAGGGTGGCCGGCGGTGCCTGTTTCGCCTTCGGCCCGCGATAGTGACGCAGCACGCGGCTGACGGCCTCCAGGGTCAGTTCGGCGCGCCCCTGTTGCAACCAGAAATGCCCGCTGAGCAACAACAGAACCGCCCGGTACACCGTGTCGGGCACCTGCCGTGTTTGCATCAGGCGCTCGGCGTCCCGCAGCTGAATAAAGGCTTGGTCGTAATCGCCCTTGTTGGCCGCCAACAAGGCGAGCCCGAGAAACCCATACAGCACACGTTTGTCCTGGCTGTGCAGGCACATGCCCAGGCCCGACTCAAAGCACTCGGCGGCCACGGTATCTTGACCTTGGCGCAAGGCGAGATGCCCTCGCCGCAGGGCGATTCGCCCCACCAATGGCCCGGCCTTGAGCCGCTGCCGGACCAGCATCGCCTGGACATTCTCCAGCAGGCTCTGAGCCCGATACGGCGCGCCGCGCTGCTCCAGCAACTGCGCATGATCCAGCTCCAGCAAAGCCTCCAGCAACAGCGAACCATGAGCTCGCGCCAGGCACAGCGCCTCACGGTTCAGTGTCTGGGCCACGTCCAGCTCACCCCGCAGCAAGGCTTGTTGAGTCAGGCCCGACAGGCACATCAGCCGCGACGTCCAGGCGCTGTCCGGCAAATCTTGCAGGGCCTCAAGAAAATGCTCGCGGGCGCGTACGGCCTCTCCGCCCAAATGCAACAGCCAGCCCCACTGCGCCTGCCAGCGAGCCAGCAGATGACGCTGCAACGGCGCCGTGGGTTGCGGGGTGAAGCGGGCCAATTGATCAATGCATAACGCAGCCTGATCAAAGCGTCCAGCAAACAGCAACGCTGCCGTCACCAGCCCCACCAACTGCGCAGATCCCAGCATCAGTTCATCGCCATGCTGCTCATGCAGGCGCAACAGCAGCACCGCGTTTTGCTGGCGGAACAGGTCTTCAAAACTGAAATGCTGCAACAGGCTGACGGCGACTTCGTACTCCTCGGCCAACAGCGCCTGTTCGAACGCCGCTTGCCAGTCCTCTGCGAGGGTAAACCACTGACAGGCCCGTCGGTGCCAGGAGCGTTTGGCCGGCCAGGCTTCGTCCCGCAACAGTTGCGCCAGGGGCGGGAAGACCTGCAGCCAGTCCGGCGAATCCTCCCACGGCTCGATAAAGGCGCCGAGGGTCTGCAAATCGCGCAAATATTCTGCACCCTCACCAAAACCGAACAGGTGTTCACACAACCCCGGATTGAACCGTGGCAGGTGTGCCAGCACGCGCCAGGCTTCGGCCAGTTCCGCGGGCAAGGTGCTGAACAACTCGTGTTGCAGGTAGTCGAGCAAGGTTTGCGAACGGCCATGCCAAGCGCCTCTGTCCGCGTGACCATCACCCTCAAGCAGGGCGATACGCACTCCGGCGCACCAGCCGGCGCTGAATTGCAGCACCTTGTCGGCAGTCTGCCCGGCATGGGAGTGATGGCTGATCAGTTGCTGGACGTCCTCGTGATTGAAGGCCAGTTCCTCACCCCCGCACTCCCACAGGTCATCATCAAGCAGCAGTCGCGGCCAGTTGCAGGACGGCCGCCGCCGTGCGCCCAGCCACCAGGTCAGGGCCGGGCTGCTGGCCGCCAGAGCGCGGTCGAGCAAGGCATCCAACTCAGGCGACGGCACCCGGCAAAAGTCATCGAGAAACAGCCACGCCGAGGTTTGCCAGCGGCCCAGATCCAGCAGCAGCGTGGCTTCATCGGTAAAGGCCAAGCCAAGGCTTTGCGCCAGGCGCTGGCAAAAGTCGAGGGTGTCGAGGACCACTCCATTGAGAGGCAGCCAATACACTTGGCAGCTCGAAGGCGCCTGTAGCGCGCATTCGGCGAGCAGCGCGCTCTTGCCACTGCCGGCCGGTGCACAGAGCAATTTCACCCGCGCCGCTGCCGTAAGCAAAGGCCCGGCCAGGCGTGGGCGCAACAGGTGATGGGCAGACAAGCGTGGCATGAATCCAGGACGATCCAGGCACCGGGTCATGGCAGTCATTACGGCATCCCTGTTTTTTATTATTAGGCGGCGTGCCCCTACCCTAGTCCTGTGGTCGGCGGTTGTTGAAGGAGTATTCAGCGGGCTGATTGCCGGGCATAAAAAAACCGGGATTCAAAGAAGTCCCGGCACGACGTCTAAAGGTGGGACCCGACAAGCCCGGCTCCCACATTTCGATTGCATTTCAACTAAATATTAGCGAACACCTGAGGCGCGCAACGCCGCCGGGGTGTAGTCCGCCGCCTTGGCCGCAAAGCCGAACACGAAGCTGCTTTTCTCCTCATTTTTCATCCCCAGGGCGATGTAGCGGCCGGCGATGATGTCGTACAGGGTCTCGACGGTGTAGGCCGGCACCTGGTGGTCGTAGTAGAACTGCGCATGGCCTTCGGCAACGCGCCACAGTTGGCCACGACCGTCATAGTGATCCACCAGCGCGACCTGCCAGCTGTCTTCGTCGATGTACATGTGGCGCTTGGCATAGATGTGCCGCTCGCTCGGCTTGACGGTGCCAACCACTTCCCAGACCCGGTGCAGCTCGTAGCGGGTCAGGTCCTGGTTGATGTGCCCGGCCTGGATGATGTCGTCGTACTTGAGGGACGGCGAGTCGAGCTTGTAGCTGTTGTAGGGGATGTACACCTCCTTCTTGCCCACCAGCTTCCAGTCATAGCGGTCTGGCGCGCCGGAGAACATATCGAAGTTGTCGGTGGTGCGCAGGCCATCGGAAGCAGTACCCGGCCCGTCGTAGGACACTTGCGGCGCACGACGCACCCGACGCTGGCCGGCGTTGTAGATCCAGGCCAGACGCGGCTCCTTCACCTGGTCGAGGGTTTCATGCACCAGCAGCACGTTGCCCGCCAGGCGCGCGGGTGCCGTGACCGACTGCTTGAAGAAACTCAACACGTTGGCGCCCTTGACCGGGTCCATGTCCGGGATCAACTGCGGCACCGCCACTTCTTCTTCGAAGCGGATCGCCGTGTAGCTGCCGTTAGTCTGCGGCGTGGCCTGGGTGATGATGCGTTTGAGGTTGCCGCCGTGGTAACGGGTGATGTGGTTCCACAGCACCTCAACGCCGGTCTTGGGAATCGGGAAGGCGTAGTAGCGATTGCCGGTGAAGTTCTCCAGGCCATTGCCGTCGTTGATCGACTTGACGTTCAGCGCGCTGCGCTTGATCGACTCGTAGATGTCCGCTGGCAGGTTGACCGTACGGTGGGTCGGGTAGACCGGAATTTTGTAGGTTTGCGGGTAGCGTTTGAACATCGCTACCTGTCCCTCGGACAACTTGTCCTTGTACTTGTCGACGGTGGCCGCGGTAATCACGAACAGGGGTTTTTCACTGGCGAACGGGTCCGCCAGGAAGCCTTTGCTGTCCACCGCGCCGGCGTTTTTCGGGATACCGCCGGTCCAGGCCGGAATCGATCCATCGGCGTTACCAGCCTTCTCGGCACCCACCGGGGTCAGGGTGGTGCCCAACTTGGCCGCTTCTTCCGGCGACACTGCCGCCATCACGTTGGCCGCCAACAGGCTCAGCGCCAACACGCCGCACTGCAAAATCGTCTTACGCATGGTTGTTGTCCTTCTTATTGCGAATCAGAAGTTCACGCCGAAGCTCAGCGCGAGGAAGTCGCGGTCAGTCAGGGTGTTGTAGTCACCGCCAAAAAAATCGGTGTAGCTCAGGTTCGCGGTGTAGGTGTTGCGGTAGTCCGCATCGACACCGACGCTGATAGCCTTGGAGCCCTCGTTGAACAGGCCGTTGGGGCCGTAACCCTTGACGTCGTGGGACCAGGACAAGTTGGGCTTGAAGTTGATCCCGGCGATCACGTTGTTGTACTCAAGGATTGCCCGGGCGCGATAACCCCAGGAGGTGGAGGTGACAAAACCGTCGGTATCGCCGCCAAAACCATATTGGCCATACACCGAATCGCGGCCATAACGCAGTTTGGTTTTCGACTCCAGCCCGCCGACCCGCACGATGGCCGCTTCGCCGACCAAAGTCAGGCGTTCAGCGCCCAGGATCTGGTCGAAGAACTGGGTCATGGAGGTCTGGAACTGGGTGACTTCCTTGCGCCGGTAGCCGGTATTGTCCGAGCCAAATGAGCTCTGGATCGGTGACGCGGCGCCACCGACAATCGGATTGACCAGGGCCAGGGTCAGGTCCGTGGTGTTGAGTTGCACCGGTGCATTGGGGCGGTAGCTGATTTCCCCGGTCCAGGCCGTACCGGTGGGCAAGGTGGTGGCGAAACTCGCGCCGTACAGGCGGATGTCTTCCGGGTAATCAAGATAATACTGGCCACGCCCGAGCATGGTGCTTTGGGCCAGGCCGAAGCCGGTGCCAGGGGCGATGGCGTTGGCGGTGTCGCGGATGCGATTGATCGTCGCCAGGTTGGTGTTGGCAGTAAGGGTGCCAACGGTTGGCGTACGGCTGTGGTAGTTCATGAAGTACAGGCCGTACTCAGTGTCGTCCCCCAACCAGCGCAGAGCTGCGCCGAACTGCCCGGAGTCCCGCGCATCACGGTCGCCGGCACGATGGACAACCACACCCTCATTGGTCACATCAAAGCCCTGGCCGAACGCCGCGGCCACCGGTTGCAGCGGCCGGATCGCCGGGCTACCGACGGTGTAGTTGTTGGTGCAGCCGTCGGCCGCCACGTCACCACCAAAGAAGGTGCCGCAGTTATCCAGCACCGTCTGGTCCCACTCCAACTGGTAGAAACCTTCCACCGTCAGTTGGTTGGTCAGGCCCTGGGAGGCGAACAACATGTTCACCGGAATCAGCCCTTCCTTGATCTCGGCGCCAGGCCGGCGGAAGGCCGATACGTCGATAGGGTTGATGCTGTTGATGGAGTTGCCGATGAAGGTACTTTCACCCCAACTGACCACCTGCTTGCCGGCGCGCACGGTGCCTGGCAGATCGCCCAGGGAATAGTTGTGGTAGACGAAGGCATCGAGGATCTGCGCACCGCTGGATTTGGCGCCTTCCTTGCGATTGTGGTCGCTGATCTGTTTGAACTCGCGGTCTTCGTCCTTGAGCTCGAAGTCGTACCAGTACTTGCCACGCACAAACACGCCGGTGTCGCCGTACTTGAGCTCCAGGTCGTGCAGGCCCTTGAAGATCTTGGAGAAGGTTTCGCCCTTCTTGAAGTTCTGCCGACCGTCATCCCCGGTCGACGCCTGGCCACTGCCGCCATTGGGAATACCGATCAGTTTGCTGTCGGCATCGCGCATGCCCCAACTGGCGCCTACCGAGAGTGAGGAGTCGAATTGCCCTTCGATCTCCCCGATGTTGAACGAAACAGCCTGCGCCTGCGCGCAGCATCCCAAAGCAACCGCAGCAGCCAGCGCCTGTGGCCTGAAGATGGCGCGCATTGTTGTTCTTGTCATGCGTCTTCCCCGGTGGTGTAACAGAAGGCCCCACCCTACTGCCCAACATCAGGAGCGATAAGCGCACCAAGGAGGTATTCGCGTTGTCGCTCGAAAGGATTAATTGGCGCTCTGGGTTGGGTCTTAGCGGGGATATGGACGGGATGGATGAAGCGCTATCAAGAGGATGGATGAGTATTAAGACGACTGTTACTGAATTGGTAACAGTCCTTGTCCTGAATCAGTGTTTTTCATTCTGTTACAAGGGACTATTCTTGCTGGACTTTCAGGGTAAACAACCCGCTTCCCAAATGGGGAGAAAAGCCAGAATCCAACAGATTGACCTCTACTTTCAGTCTGTTACCCGTGTTTACTGACGTTGATTTGTTGCTCCTTGATCCAACGTCTTACTTCGGCCGCTGCCTTTGCAGCGGCCTTTTTTATGCATGAAATAAAACGGGGCACTGTAGGCGCCCCGCTGGATTAAATGTTTTTCATGTAACGATCACAGGGCGTACTTCTGCAGGTTCGCCATCATCTCCTTCAACGCCTCTATAGTGTCCCTGGGATGGGCCGCGCCTTCGAAGTCGCAAATTTGCTGCCAATGGGCCGCCACATCGTCCGGGGAAAAACCAGCCTCGGGATCGAATCCCATGCCCAGGCTGCGCTCCCAACGGGTTTTGCCAATCCAGCCGCCCCCCACCTCAAACAGCCCGGAGGTTTCCTGACAGGCCTCGCTGCCCAGGTACACCACCAACGGGCTGACCAGCTCCGGCTTGAGACGCTCGAAGACTTGCGGCGGGATCAAGCCTTCGGTCATGCGCGTGCCGCCGGTCGGCGCGATGGCATTGACCAGGATGTTGTTCTTGCGCCCTTCCAGGGCCAGGGTGCGGGTCAGGCCGTACAAGCCGAGCTTGGCCATGCCGTAGTTGGATTGGCCAAAGTTGCCGTAGATCCCGGAGGTCGACGCGGTGAAGATCACCCGACCATAACCTTGCTCGCGCATATGGGGCCAAGCAGCGCGGGTGACTTTGTAGGCACCTTCGACATGCACCCGGTAAACCAGGTCCCAGTCGCTGTCGTCCATTTTATGGAAGGTCTTGTCTCGCAAGATCCCGGCGTTGTTCACCACCACATCGACACGACCAAAAACGTCGAGAGCGTTCTGCACGATCTTGTCGCCATCGGTGACCGAGTCGTGGTTGGCTTCGGCAATCCCGCCAGCCTCGCGAATCTCGGCCACCACACGGTCTGCCGCCGAAGCATTGGCGCCTTCGCCCTGGGCCGAGCCGCCCAGATCGTTGACCAGAACCTTGGCCCCGTGCTTGGCGAATAACAGCGCATGGGCCCGGCCCAACCCGCCGCCGGCACCAGTGACGATCACAACCTTATCTTGCAAATGCACAGGCTCACTCATACAGAACTCCAGCGGCAATAGTGGACGATGGGTGGAGTGTCAGGCACCGGGCTTCTGGTCACAATAAATACGGCTAAGGCTGAATGGTGCGCAATAAGGCTGGGGGATGATTGTCAGGAATAGGCCACCCGAGGCGGCGCTTGCGCAATACGCTCGCGAAACGACAGGTAATGCTTGAGCACCTGAACTGGTGCTTCGATCTGCGGGTAGTGACCGATGTTGGCCAGCAACACTGCATCGGCCTGCGGCACCAGCTCACGATAGCGTTCGACCATGTGGGCGCCGGAAATAGGGTCCACTTCACCATCAATGACCCGCAACGGCACCTCGCCACGCTGCATGGCCGCCACCCAGCGTTCGCGCTGCTGGCGTCGCTGGGGGATGTAGGCGATCAGTTTGTGCAGGATGCGCGGGCCGTAGTGGCTTTCGATCAGACTCCAGAAATCGTCCAGGGCACTTTCGCTGGGACGGGTGTCAGAGCCGAATATCTGCATGAAACTATTGGCCAGGGCGTTGCGGCCAAAGGCACGACCGATCATCCAGCCCAAGGGGCTGAGCAGCAGTTTCTGCACCAAGGCCGGGCGATGGGTCTCAGGGAACAACCCTCCGTTAAGAAACACACAACTGGCCATCTGCAAGCGCCCCTCGTAATGCCGGGCAAGCAGCTCCTGGGCGACGCTATCGCCGTAGTCATGGGCCATTACGTGGACAGGCTGCGGCACCCGAAGATGTTCCAGCAGCGCCTGCTGCAAATCAGCCTGTTCCAACAGGCAATAGGTGTGGTCCAGGGGCTTGGCCGAATCGCCGAAGCCCAGCATGTCGCAGGCGATCACCAGATTGCGCTGGGCCAGGGGCTGCCAGAGGTAGTGCCAATCCCAACTGGCCGTGGGGAAGCCATGGATCAGTAGCAACGGCTCGCCCTGCCCGGCCACCCAGTAACGAATGGTCTGGCCGCGAAAGACAAAGCTCTGCCCACGCTTGCGCCAGGCACTCAGAGGAATCTCGGCCAGTGGCATCAGAGTTTGTATCCAGGGTCTTGTTTGTCCAGTTTGCGCAGCAGCGCCGGCCAGGCCAGCGTGCCACCCATGCCTTGGGCACTCTTGGTGACCCCGGCGATCATCGCCTTGGCGCCGGCAAGAACCTGCGGCTCGATGGCGATCAACTCGGCGCCTCCGTTCTGCGCCAGCACCTGGATGTCGCAGGCACGCTGGAAGGTGAACATCATCAGGAACGTATCAGCGATGGTACCGCCGCAGG
Organism: Pseudomonas sp. ANT_H4; assembly: GCF_008369295.1. Taxonomy (GTDB): domain Bacteria; phylum Pseudomonadota; class Gammaproteobacteria; order Pseudomonadales; family Pseudomonadaceae; genus Aquipseudomonas. Next base: position 194,513 of record NZ_VOBG01000007.1, read on the forward strand.
TCAGCAGGCCATGGTTGTGCAGCATCAGGAAGTTGTTCTCTGCGAGGTCGGCCTGCAAGCGAGCCTTTTCCTCGTGGTTCAGCGCCACGCCTTCATAAGCGTGATAGGCCAGGCTGGACAGTACGAACAACGACTGTTGGCTGATGGGCAGCACGCCTTGCTTTTGGGCGGACACGGCAACACCGGCAGCGGTGTGGGTATGCAGCACGCAGACCACGTCATGCCGCACTTGGTGTACCGCACTGTGAATGGTGTAGCCCGCCGGATTGATCTCGTAGGGGCTGTCCATCCGCTTGTTGCCGGCCTGATCGACCTTGACCAGGCTCGATGCGGTGATCTCGTGAAACATCAGCCCGAACGGGTTGATGAGGAAGTCTTCGGTGCCCGGCACTTTGGCCGAGATATGGGTGAAAATCAGGTCATCCCAGCCATGCATGGCCACCAGGCGATAACAGGCTGCCAGGTCGATACGGGTCTGCCATTCGGCGGCGCTGACCTGATCTTTTACACTCTGTGTCGATTGAACGGGGGCTAGGCTCACGGCAATGACCTCGATGGTGTGGTTTTCTTATTGTTTTCTAGGCGAAGGGCTTTCGGGTGAAAGGCCAGTCTAGTCAGAGGTCACGGTTGCGGTAGTTGCATTGGCAGCCAGCTTGATGACCGAGCGAGTCAGCCATCAGGATAGTTCGATTTTGTTCAATGCGTGTCAGAGAAGCGACACCAATAAAGGTGCGGCGAACAGGTTGAGCAAACCCGTCAAGACCATGACCAGGCCCGCCACCGAACCTTCCTCACTGCCCACTTCATGGGCACGACTGACGCCCGCCCCATGCGCCCCGACACCAAACAAGGCGCCCCGAGCCAGGGCACTGCGCAACGGCAGCCACTTGAGCAGCACCCCGCCGAGCATGGCACCAAATACGCCGGTGAACATCACGAATACCGCCGTCAGTTCTGGCACGCCGCCCAGGTCATGGGCCATGGGCATGGCAAACGGCGTGGTGATCGAGCGCGGCACCAGCGACAGGGTTACCGAACTGTCCAATGCCAACGCCTTGGCCAGCCCGAACGAGGTGCCGATGGAAGCCACACTGCCCGCCAGCATCCCCAGCAACAACGCCGGCCAATGGCGCATCAGCAACTGGCGTTGTTGCCAGATCGGAATGGCAAAGGCCACGGTGACCGGGCCCAGCACCAACATCAGCCAGTGGGTGTCGGTGGAGTATTCGGCATAAGCGGTGTTCAGCGGCACAGCCACCGCCAGCAACAGCGCCGGCACCAGAATCAGCGGCGACAACAAGTAGCGCCCGGTGCGCCGGTAGATCCAGCGGCTGAACACATAGGCGGCCAACGTCAGGGCCAACCAGAACATCGGCATCAGCTCAAGCTTCATGGCGCAGTTTCCAGCGGCATACCACCTCTACGGTGAAGGCCGTTACCAGCATGACCATCAGGGTACTGAAGCCGATCACCAGCATGATCCGCCAACCGTCATGGCGCAGCAGGCCACCGTAGTCGAGCAGGCTCATCAGGGCCGGAATAAAGAACAGCAGCATTTCCGCAATCAACACGCCAGCGCCCAATTGCAGGGCCGCCGGCTTGATCAGGCCGCTGGCGAATACCAGTAACAACAGGCCCAGGCCGATCACGCCGCCGGGAATTGGCCACGCCAGCCACACCGCCAGTTGACAGCCCAGCAGGTAAATCGCCAGCAGTACCACCAGTTCAACCAGCAACCGGCCAAGGTGTTTGAAGGTGAAACTTTTCATGAGCTTTGAGTCCTCGCAAGCACTCATTTTAAAGAGTCGCCTGACATCCCCAAAGCGAATTGTTAGACTGCAAACTATTCCAAACTGGAATCATGGCAATGGAATTCAAACAGCTGCGCAGCTTTGTCGAAGTGGTTCATCGAGGTGGTTTTACCCAGGCGGGAAAAACCCTGCACATCAGCCAATCTGCCGTCAGCAAGCAGGTGGCGCAGTTGGAACAGAGCCTCGGCACGCCGCTGCTCGATCGCATGGGCTCGCAGGTACGCCTGACCGCCGCCGGCCAAGTGGTGTTGCAACGGGCCGAAGCGATGTTGCGCCTGCAAAACGAGTTGCTCAGTGAACTGGACGATTTGAATCAGATGACCCGCGGCGAATTGCGCATGGGCTTGCCGCAACTGGGCGGTGACATTCTGTTCGCCCGCCTGTTTGCCGAATACCGACGGCGCTATCCCAATGTGACCATCCAGTTGCTTGAAGGCGGCAGCCGCAACATTGAGCAGGCGATCCTCAATGGCGAACTGGAAGTAGGCGGCAGCTTGATGCCCACCAACCCGGCCTTTGCCTGGCAAGCGTTCTGCGATGAGCCGCTGGATGCTTTGTTGCCGATGGACCATCCCCTGGCGGATAACGCGCAGATCCGCCTGGAGGAATTGGCGGACACGCCGTTCCTGATGTACCAGCGCAGCTTTGTCTTGAACGACCGATTGCTGCAAGCCTGTCAGCAGGTGGGCTTTACACCGAAGGAAAGCGGACGCAGCGGCCAGGCGGATTTTCTCGCGGCGCTGGTGGCCGCCGGCCAGGGCGTGGTGTTGCTGCCCAGCGTGGTGGCCCGGGGCCTGGTGCGCCCCGGCGTGGTACGCCTGACGCTCAAGGCCCCGGAGTACCTGCGCTGGGACATCGCCTTTATCTGGCGTGAGGGCGCTTATCTGTCGAAAGCTGCCCAGGCCTGGCTGGCATTGCTGCGCGAGTACCCGATCAGCCGCGCAGTGCAGTAACCAGCTCGGCCAGCCACGGTTCGGCGTCAGTTTCCGGGGTCACACTTTCGCTGGCGTCCAAACGCAACATCGGCAGCACTTCGCGCACGCCCAACTCGCCAAACAACTCGCGCATTTGCTCGCCACCGCCGCAAAAGGTATCGCCGTAGCTGGAGTCGCCCAGGCCGATCACCGCGCCAGGCAAACCACGCCAGGCTGCCGGCAATTGGTCGCGGATGGTCGAATACAACGGCTGCAAGTTGTCCGGCAACTCGCCCATGCCGGTGGTGGAGGTAACGGCCAAAAAAGCCTCGGGGGCAAAGCCCTGGATGTCCGCCAGGGTCGCCCGAGGGTTGTGCCAGGCGTCGAAACCGGCTGCATTAAGGAGTGTTGCAGCGTGGCGGGCGACTTCTTCAGCCGTGCCGTACACCGAGCCGGAAAGGATGGCGACTTTCATCAAACTGATCCTGTAGCTGAGTAAAAGCCTGGGATATTAACAGCTGGCGCGAACGTTTCAGTGAATGCCGCCTACTATTCAATGATGGCAAGTAGACAGGCCGTTGGCGTGTCTTAAACTGCACACTCCAAAAACAAGCCATGGACCGCTCAATGATTAACGCCCAATTGATGCAAATGGTCATCAACGCCTCCAACGACGGCATCGTCATCGCCGAAAAGGAAGGCAAAGACAAACCATTGATTTATGTAAACCCCGCCTTCGAACGCTTGACCGGCTACACCCGCGAAGAAATCCTCTACCAGGACTGCCGCTTCCTGCAATCGGGCGATCGTGACCAGCCCTCACTGATAGCCATTCGCGAAGCGCTGGACACCGAAGGCGCCTGCCGGGCAATCCTGCGTAATTACCGCAAGGACGGCACGCATTTCTGGAATGAGCTGTCGTTATCAACGGTTTACAACCAAGCCGATAAACAGACTTACTTCGTCGGTGTGCAAAAAGACATCACGGCTCAAGTCAAGGCTCAGCAGCGTGTCGCGCAACTGGAAAGCCAACTGGCCGCCGTTACAGCCGAACTTTTCGCACTCAAAGCGACGAGCGGATCTAACAAAATTTAGAAAATGCGGTCATTAGAGCGATAATCGATTTTTCCATGCATTTCCTTGAGCCCGATCAATGCAACGCGACGCGCTATTGACGCAGGACGAGCTGGATTTTATCCAGACCATGCACCATAACCCGCAATTGAATGTGCGGGACGCGTCGTCGAGCCTGATGGTCAATGGCGGTGCGCAGATTCGTGATCTGCTCACCCGCCTGGCGGCCCATGAACACGTCACCATCCAGGCACAATTCGATAACCAGCAAATGACCTTTCCGCTGCAACTGGTGGAAGACGAGTTTAATGCCGTCCACCTGCGCTTGGGCGTGCCGAGCATTTTCGAAGACGGGCCGATGATTCGGCCGTGGCGGTTGCTGCTTGAGGAGCCGGTGGCCCTGGAGAACATCAAGGGCCAGCCCGGCGTGCTACTTGTTCATGAGGTGTCGTTCAAAGGGGTGCTGGTGGAAGCCCGAGGCCGGAGCAAACCGCCGAAAACCTTTTCTTTGTGGTTCAGCCCTTCGGGCTACGAGCGTATTGCCCTGCGTGGCACCTTTGAGCGAGAAAACGCCCAGGGCTTGTTCGCCTACCGCTTAAGCCAGGGAGACGTAGACGAAACCGAACGCCTGCGCCAGTTCATCCTGCAACAACACCGCCTCGCCCACCCTGAAGTTCACGCCTGATCTCAGGTATCCAGCGTCCCGCCGAGAAACTGCTGCAAGCGCCGCTGCATCAATCGCCCTTCATTACCCAGGCAGCCGATGGACGAACCGGCCAAGTAGTGCTCGGCCAGGTCCGAGGCATCGCCGGCCAACAGCAACGGGCAATTGAGGGTCAATGCCAACCGACTCAAACGTCGCGGCAATTCGCTGGTCGGCGAATGGTTGGAAAACACCACCAAGGCTTGCGGCCGGGTCTTTTCACAGATCAGCGTCAACTCATCAAATGGCTGGCCCATGCTCAGTACGCGAACAGCCAACTCGTCACCGCCCATCAATACACCGGCTACGAGCAACTCCAGTTCACGGCATTCACCAGCAATGACGGCCAGCAATATCCGCGGCGCTTGGGAGGCACATGCCAGTTGCAGGCGCTGCCAGGTCCGGGCACGCAAGAAACTGTCGAAAAACAGCCACTCGCTAGCCTGGCCAAAACGGCCCTGATGGCGCAACAGCTGGTGCCAGAGCGGCATCAGGATGTCCTGAAACACCACTGGCGTGGGGTAAGCGGCAAAGATCTGCCCGTACAGACGGTCCAACTGCCGATCATCAAAAGCGCCGATGGCCTGCTGCAGTTGCAGTTGCCACTGAGTCCACTCGTGATATTCGGCGTCTTCCCGGACGTTGCGCGGTGACAGGTCTGGCCCATCGCCGCGAGCGAGAATCTTGCCCACCTTACTGACCGCGACGCCGCGCTCAATCCAATCGAGAATACGATGGACGGTCTCAATATCGTCCCGGGAATACAACCGATGCCCGCTTTCGGTGCGCACCGGCTGAATCAGGCCGTAGCGTCGCTCCCACGCCCGCAGCGTGACCGGGTTGATTCCTGTCAATCTCGCTACTTCGCGAATCGGGAACAGCTCATCCCCATTGGATGTGCCGCCATGCGCAGTTTCAAGTTGAAGAGCAGTGATTACAGGCATCAGTGAACACAAACACCAGGAAAAAAGTTGGATCCCATTTAACGCCTTACACCTGTCGGTTTCAAGGTCCTGGCCCAACCGACCAATGCCGCTGGTGTATTTCGTCAATTCAGGAATAATCCTTGCTAGGTTTTTAAAACCAGAAATTTAGCGCAGCCGCTCTACCCCGCAGCTGCGTCTGGTGCGCCACCTACCCGGTACCGTGCGCCCATATATACGGAGATACACAATGTCTACCCTACCCGTTACCTTGATGGTCGCGCGCCGCGTGGCCAAAGGTCGCTATCAAGACTTGATGGTCTGGTTGCGCGAAGGCGAGCAATTGGCCACTGACTTCCCCGGTTATCTGGGCTCCGGCGTGCTTGCACCGCCTCCCGATGACGACGAATTCCAGATCATCTTCCGTTTTGCCAATGAGCAGACCCTGCATGCCTGGGAGTTCTCCGCCTCGCGCAGCGCCTGGCTCGGCCGTGGCAGCGAGTTGTTCGCCGACCCGTCGGAACATCGAGTCCGTGGCATGGACGGCTGGTTTGGCGCGATCGGCCAACGCCCCCCGCGCTGGAAGCAGGCAGTTGCCATCTGGCTGGCATTTTTCCCGGTGTCGCTACTGTTCAATTTCGGGCTTGAGCCGTTGCTCGCCGAACTGGGGCTATTGAGTCGCGTACTGGTCAGCACCCTGGCGCTGACGCCGTTGATGGTCTACCTCTTTATTCCGCTGTCGACTCATCTGCTGGCCAGTTGGTTACATCCTGCGCCATTGCGGGTAAAACCCACTGAAGCAGCGGTTTGAGCTAGTCCGCAACTGGCCGGTCGCTGGTATAGTTTTAGCCTCCCAGCGACCCGAGCCTCCCATGACCTCATCTCCCGCCCCGATCCTGATCACCGGTGCCGGCCAGCGTGTCGGCCTGCATTGCGCTTTACGCCTGCTGGACGAGGGGCAGCCGGTGATTTTCAGCTATCGCAGCGAACGTCCCGGCGTACAGACCCTGCGTGATCGCGGCGCGATTGCCTTGTTTGCCGACTTCTCCTGCGAGGCCGGCATCCTTGCCTTCATCGATGAACTGAACGCTCATACCAGCAGCCTGCGCGCGATCATTCATAATGCCTCGGCCTGGGAAGCGGAAACGCCGGGCGATGAAAGCCGGGCCTTTGCTGACATGTTCAGCGTGCACATGCTTGCGCCGTACCTGATCAACCTTCATTGTGCGCACTTGCTGCAACGTTCCATACCGGCCGATATCCTGCACATCAGCGACGACGTGACCCGCAAGGGCAGCCGCCAGCACATCGCCTATTGCGCCACCAAGGCCGGGCTCGACAGCCTGACCTTATCCTTTGCCGCCAAATACGCGCCGCAGATCAAGGTCAACGGCATCGCGCCGGCAATGGTGATGTTCAACGAAGACGACGACGCGGCCTACCGCGCCAAGGTCCTAGGCAAGTCGGTACTGGGCATCGAGCCCGGTCCCGAAGTGATTTACCAGAGCGTGCGTTACCTGCTGGATAACCCTTATATCACCGGAACGACCCTGACCGTCAACGGCGGGCGACACATCAAATAAGCCGTTTGCGAGGATGCTGTATGACTTTATCCCTGCCTCAGCACTACCGTGAGATTCTCAAGGGCCTGGGTGAAGACCCGGAACGCGAAGGCTTGCTCGACACGCCAAAACGCGCGGCCAAGGCCATGCAGTACCTGTGTCATGGCTACACCCAGAGCATTGATGAGATCGTCAACGGCGCGTTGTTCGCTTCCGACAGTGACGAAATGGTGATCGTCGCCAACATCGAGTTGTATTCCCTGTGCGAGCATCACCTGCTGCCCTTTATCGGCAAGGCCCATGTGGCCTATATTCCGACGGGCAAGGTGCTGGGGCTGTCGAAGATTGCGCGCCTCGTGGACATGTTCGCCCGACGCCTGCAGATTCAGGAAAACCTCACACGGGAAATCGCCGACGCTATCCAGGACGTTACCCAGGCCGCTGGCGTGGCGGTGGTGATCGAAGCCCAGCACATGTGCATGATGATGCGCGGCGTGGAAAAACAGAATTCAACCATGAACACCTCGGTGATGCTCGGCGCCTTCCGCGAGTCGAACACCACCCGCATGGAGTTCCTGCAACTGATTGGACGGAGCAAGTAGCAATGCCACAACTTCAGCCAGGCATGGCGCGCATCCGGGTCAAGGACCTGTGCCTGCGTACCTTTATCGGGATCAACGAGGATGAAATCCTCAACAAGCAGGATGTGTTGATCAACCTGACCATCCTGTATGCCGCCCAGAAAGCCGTACGCGACAACGATATCGACCACGCGTTGAACTACCGCACCATCACCAAGGCCATCATTGCCCACGTGGAGGGTAATCGCTTTGCCCTGCTGGAGCGCCTGACCCAGGAACTGCTGGACCTGGTGATGAGCAACGAGTCGGTGCTGTATGCCGAAGTCGAAGTCGACAAGCCCCATGCGTTGCGTTTTGCCGAGTCGGTGTCGATCACCCTCGCGGCGAGTCGCTAACCCCTTACATTCGCAGTGAGCATTATGAACGATCAACAACGCCTTGAACTCGAAGCCGCCGCCTTTCGCCGACTGGTCGCACACCTGGACAGCCGCAAGGATGTACAGAACATCGACCTGATGAACCTCGCCGGGTTCTGTCGCAACTGCCTGTCCAAGTGGTACAAGGCCGAGGCCGATGAGCGCCAGATCGAGGTCAGCCTCGATGACGCCCGTGAAGTGGTGTACGGCATGCCGTACGCCGAATGGAAAGCCCAATACCAGCAAGAAGCCAGCGCCGAACAGCACGCGGCGTTCGCCAAGGGAAAAACCCATGACTGACCTGAACACCCTCCGCGCCAGCCTCAATAGCGGCGAACACGTCTTGGCCGACACCTTGGCCTTTGTCGCCGCCGGCTACGATTACCAGCCACAGGCCTTCACCAACGCCAGTGTGGAAAACGCTGCAGGGCAGAACGAAGGTTCTTGCAAGACCCTGGGCCTGGCCTTGTTGGAAGGCTTGAGCGATCAGGAAACACTGCTGGCGTTTGGCGAGCATTACCGGTCGGTGCTGGCCACGCCTGAGGGCAGTGACCATGGCAATATTCGTGCATTGATTGAACATGGGTTGGCGGGCGTGAAGTTTGCCACACAGCCTCTGACTCGCCGCTGAATGATCGTTCCCACGCCCTGCGTGGGAACGATCAGATCATCAGATCGCTCACATAAAAAAACCGGCTTTCGCCGGTTTTTTTTCATTTCAACGATTTAGAACGTAGCGTCCTTCAACCCGTCGAGGTAACGCTCGGCATCCAGTGCTGCCATGCAACCGGCGCCGGCGGACGTAATGGCCTGGCGGTAAATATGGTCAGCCACATCACCGGCGGCAAAGATGCCTTCGATGTTGGTCGCAGTGGCGTTGCCTTCACGGCCGCCCTGCACCACCAGGTAACCGTCTTTGGCGGTCAGCATACCTTCGAACAACGAGGTGTTCGGGGTGTGGCCGATGGCGATGAACACGCCGTCGACGGTCAGTTCGTCGAAACTGCCATCGTTGTTTTTCAGGCGAGCACCGGTCACGCCCATGTTGTCGCCCAGGACTTCATCCAGGGTGGCGTTGAGCTTGAGGATGATCTTGCCTTCAGCAACCCGGGCATGCAGCTTGTCGATCAGGATCTTCTCGGCGCGGAAGGTCTCGCGACGGTGAACCAGGGTCACGGTGCTGGCGATATTGGCCAGGTACAGCGCCTCTTCCACGGCAGTGTTGCCGCCACCGACTACGGCAACCGGTTTGTTGCGATAGAAGAAACCGTCGCAGGTGGCGCAAGCGGAAACGCCCTTGCCCATGAACGCTTCTTCTGACGGCAGGCCCAGGTAGCGGGCACTGGCGCCAGTGGCGATGATCAGCGCGTCACAGGTGTAGACGCCGTTGTCGCCGGTCAGGCTGTAAGGCTTTTTCGAGAAGTCGACCGCGTTAATGTGGTCAAAGACGATCTCGGTCTCAAAGCGTTCGGCGTGTTCTTTCATGCGCTCCATCAGCACCGGACCGGTCAGGCCATGGACGTCGCCCGGCCAGTTGTCGACTTCGGTGGTGGTGGTCAACTGACCGCCCGCTTGCATGCCGGTGATCAACAGCGGCTTGAGGTTGGCACGGGCAGCGTAGACGGCAGCGCTGTAACCGGCAGGGCCGGAACCGAGAATAATCACTCGCGAATGACGGACTTCAGACATGACTCACTCCTATCGACCGCCCCGAGATACTTGAGCGGAACGCCGGCAGACCGGCTGGAATAAAAAAGGACTGCGAAGCACTTGGGGAAGGCTTGAACTCGCAGGCCCTGAAAAATAATGGGTGTAGCGTATCGAGGGGGGCAAGATTAAGGAAATACGGAATAACAATCCAGCTCATAGGTGGTCTCTATGCTGCCACGCCTATTAATCAACCGGTTTGTTACCGTTAATGTCGACGTACCGGCCGTGCTTTCGCCTTGAATGCAAAGCCGGTAAGGTCAGCGCGTTCGTCACCTTGCCCGGAGTCATCCATGCCCGCCCCCGTCCTCTCAGGCCCACAATACCTGCGCGAAGGTCTCAAACTGATCCTCAGCCCAGGCCTGCGCCTGTTCGTCCTGCTGCCCCTGGCGATCAACCTGATACTGTTCGTCGGATTGATCTATTTGGCCGGCCATCAGTTCAGCCTGTGGGTCGATACGCTGATGCCGACCCTGCCAAGCTGGCTGAGCTTCCTGAATTATCTCCTATGGCCGCTATTCGTGGTGCTGGTGGTGCTGATGGTGTTCTTCACCTTCACCATGCTTGCCAACATCATTGCCGCACCGTTCAACGGCTTTCTCGCGGAAAAGGTCGAAGTGGTGGTGCGTGGCACCGATGACTTCCCGGCCTTCAGCTGGGCCGAGCTGTTCGCCATGGTCCCACGCACCCTGGCCCGGGAAATGCGTAAGCTGGGCTACTTCCTGCCGCGGGCCATCGGCCTGTTTATCCTGTCGTTCATTCCGGTGGTCAACCTGGTGGCCGCACCGCTGTGGCTGCTGTTTGGGGTGTGGATGATGGCAATCCAATACATCGACTACCCGGCGGACAACCACAAACTGGGCTGGAACGAAATGCTCGCCTGGCTGCGTGAAAAACGCTGGCAGAGCATGAGTTTTGGCGGGATCGTCTACTTGGTGTTGCTGATCCCGGTGGTCAACCTGCTGATGATGCCAGCGGCGGTGGCCGGGGCGACCTTGTTCTGGGTGCGTGAGCGCGGCGCCGAGGCGATGACGGTGGAAAAGCGCTGACCTGCTTGATTGATCTGGATCATGGTGACAATCCCACATCTGGCACCAATGCTGTTCACTTAAGAAAATCTTGAGGTGAGCAAGAAACCTGTGGCGAGGGGGTTTACCCCCGTTGGGTCGCGAAGCGGCCCCAAAATGGGACTGCTGCGCAGTCCAACGGGGGCAAGCCCCCTCGCCACAAATGCGGATGTACCTGAAGCACCGAGCTTAAGTAAACAGCATTGCACACCCGGCACACGTTTATTAAAACTATAAGCCTGTGGGAAGCGCACCCTGTACAGACCGTTGATGCTGATGCTCGGATTGATGCTCGGATTGATGCTGGGAGGCGAGGCCAGGGGAGCCGTAGCCGCCAGCGAACCTATCTTGCCGGTGCAACCGGCGAAGACACCGTTTAACTGATCCAGTTGCCGGGCCACGCCGTCATAAATCCATCATCTTAATGACACAATGACGACATGGCCCGCGCCGACACTGGCGTCATGACGACAGCTTCCCTGCACATCACCCTCATTACTGAAACCTTCCCACCGGAGATCAACGGGGTGGCCAATACCCTTGGCCGCCTGTGTGACGGCCTGCGCGCGCGCGGGCATCAGGTGGAACTGGTCCGACCGCGCCAGGGCAGCGACCAAAGCCGTGCCAGTGACGAGAGCCTATTGCTGTGTCGCGGCTGGCCGCTGCCTGGGTATCCAGGCCTGCAATGGGGGCAATCGTCGATGCACAAGCTGCTGCGCCGCTGGAAGCGCCAACGCCCGGATGTGTTGTACATCGCCACCGAAGGCCCGCTGGGCTTATCGGCACTGCGTGCGGCACGGCGTTTGGGAATCAGCGTGGTCAGCGGTTTTCACACCAACTTCCAGCAGTACACCCGCCAATATGGCCTGGGCATGTTGAGCCGGGTGTTGACCCACTACTTGCGCTGGTTTCACAACCGCTCGACCCTGACCCTGGTTCCCAGCGTCAGTCAGCGCCTGGAACTGGAGCGCCGTCACTTCGAGCGCCTGGAACTGTTGTCACGGGGCGTCGACAGTCAGTTGTTTCATCCGGCCAAGCGCGACAATGCCTTGCGCGAACGCTGGGGCCTGGGGAACGAGGACATTGCGGTGCTGCATGTCGGACGCCTCGCACCAGAGAAAAACCTGGGGCTGCTCAAACGCTGCTTCGATTCGCTGCAGGCCACTTATCCACAGCGGCAGCTAAAGCTGATCATCGTCGGTGACGGGCCCCAACGAGAAATGCTGAGAAAAGCGCTGCCCGAGGCAATTTTTTGCGGTACTCAACGCGGCGAGGAGCTGGCTCGGCACTATGCCTCGGGGGATCTGTTTCTGTTTCCCAGCCTGACCGAAACCTTCGGCAATGTGGTGCTGGAAGGCATGGCTTCAGGGCTCGGTGTGGTGGCTTACGACCAGGCGGCCGCCACCCAGCATATTCGCCATGGCTACAGTGGCGTGCTGGCGATGCCAGGGGATGAGGAAGCGTTTTGCGACGCGGCCAACTGGCTACTGGAAGAACACGAGAGTTTGCGGCGGGTGCGGCTCAATGCAAGGCAGCATGCCAGTCGGCAGGGTTGGCCAGCGATTATCGAGCAGTTTGAACGACAGTTGCGCGGGGTGTGTGAGGACGGGCAGCAACTGCCCGTCCTGCCGCCACTTACACCAAAGTAGTCAACGCTTCACGGCTGAACGGCAAAATATCGCCCTCACGCCCTTCGCGCACCTTCACCGCCCAGTCCGGGTCCACCAGCAGCGCACGGCCGACGGCTACCAGATCGAACTCATCGTTGTTCAGACGTTCCAGGAGCTTTTCCAAGCTTGCCGGCTGCGCGATCTTGTCGGTGTTGACCATAAATTGCAGGAACTCGCCGTCCAGGCCGACGCTGCCCACGGTGATGGTTGGCTTGCCGGTGAGCTTGCGGGTCCAGCCGGCCAGGTTCAGTTCGGAGCCTTCGAACTCTGGCTCCCAGAAACGGCGGGTGGAACAGTGGAAAATATCCACGCCCGCGTCGGACAGCGGCTTGAGGAACTCACCCAGCGCTTCAGGGGTTTGCACTAGGCGCGCGGTGTAATCCTGCTGCTTCCACTGGGAGAAACGCAAAATGATCGGGAAGTCCGGTCCCACTGCGGCGCGGGTCGCTTGAATCAACTCGATGGCAAACCGCGAGCGGTTAGCCAGGCTGCCACCGTATTCGTCGGTGCGCTGGTTGCTGCCTTCCCAGAAGAACTGGTCCACCAGGTAACCGTGGGCACCGTGGATTTCCACGCCGTCCATACCGATGTTCTGCGCATCCTTGGCGGCCTGGGCGAAGGCGGCGATGACTTCCTTGATGTCCTGGACCGTCATGCCATGGACCACAACGTTGCCGTCCTTGAGCTTTTCGGTCGGACCATAAGCCGGCACGCTGGCATCAGGCTCAGTGCCGATGCGGCGCACGCTACCCACATGCCACAGCTGCGGGACTATTTTGCCGCCTTCGGCGTGCACGGCATCGACCACTTTTTTCCAGCCGGCCAGCGCTGCTTCGCCGTAGAAGTGCGGGACGTTCGGGTAACCGTTGGAGGCTTGATGCCCGACCACGGTGCCTTCGGTGATGATCAGGCCCACACCCGCGGCAGCACGACGGCGGTAGTACTCAATCACCTTGGAATTAGGTACGCCGCCCGGTGAAAACGAGCGGGTCATCGGCGCCATGACCACGCGGGTCGACAGTTGCAGTGCACCGAGCTGGAAGGGTTTGAACAGAGCTTGGACAGGCATGGGAGCACTCCACGGGAGAAGGATTTTATGACAAGGATAATATGGAGCGCGCGTTGTGCTGAACAGCACTATTGATTGCAGTGATTAAAGGGTAAAAGCAGGACAATTATTGTTGGAGCGAGCTTGCTCGCCCCTTGTGAGGCTGTGTTCAGCTCAGGGCTTTCTCGATGGCCTGGACCACGGTCGGATCATCAGGTGCAGTACGCGGTGAGAAGCGCGCCAATACCCGACCATCTTTGCCCAACAGGAATTTTTCGAAGTTCCAGGTGACATCCCCAGGAAACTCCGCACCCTCGCCCGCCAGCAGCCGGTACAACTGGTGACGCTCAGGGCCATTGACCTCAAGCTTGCTGCCCAACGGAAAAGTCACGCCGTAGTTGAGGCTGCAAAACGCCTGGATTTCTTCCTCGGTGCCTGGCTCCTGGCCGGCAAATTGATTGCACGGCAGACCCAGCACGGTAAAACCCTGGTCTTTGTATTGCTGGTAGAGGTTTTCCAGCGCCGCATATTGCGGTGTCAAACCACACTTGGAGGCCACGTTGACCACCAGCACGACTTGCCCCTTGAAGGGCGCCAGAGGCAGCTCCTGACCATCCAGGGCTTTGAGTTTAAGGTCGTGGAAAGCACTCATGACGAACTCCGATTTCCCATGTTCTTCGCAAAACGGCAGTTCGAGATTACAACCGCCAAGTCGGCAATAATAGCCGCCGATTAAAAAAGGCGCCCGAAGGCGCCTTTATCCAACTGACAGAGCGTAGCCCATCAATCAGTGGTGGTGACCGCCTTCGCCGTGAACGTGGCCGTGGGCCACTTCTTCCTGGGAAGCATCGCGCACATCAACGATCTTGACCTGGAAGGTCAGGCGCTGGCCTGCCAGCGGGTGGTTGCCATCGACTGTAACGTCATCGCCGTCCAGGTCGCGGATGGTGACGATCTGCATCTGGCCGTCCGGAGCGGATGCGTGGAACTGCATGCCCACTTCCATCTCGTCGACGCCTTCGAACATGCTGCGGCTCAGGGTGCTGACCAGTTCGGCAGCGTATTCGCCATAAGCATCTTCAGGTTCTACGGCAACGGTCAGTTCATCACCGACCTTCTTGCCTTCCAGGGCCTTTTCCAGGCCTGGGATGATGTTACCTGCGCCTTGCAGGTAGACCAGCGGCGCGCCGCCGGCGGAGCTGTCGATGACCTCACCAGCGTCGTTGGTCAGGGTATAGTCGATGGAGACAGCCTTATTGGCGGCGATCAGCATGGGGCGAGACCTTTTGCATAAGAATGAAGAACGGACAAGTCTAAACAAGGATTTGCCCGAAAGCGAACAGAACCCGGACGGACGGAGTCGATCAATAGACCCGACGGTCATCGGTTTTCATCAGGATGAAGACCAACATTGGGTCGCCGAGCTTTCCTGTGGCCACACCCAACACCTGCGCCACCAACCACCCTGGCAATCCCGGGCCTGGGTAGAAGATCGTGCACAACGCCTGGAAAAAATAGGCCAGCGCTTTGACTGTGGCTGGTGCGCGCAAGGCTCAGTTAGGGATAACCTTAGGGATTGAAGTTCGGTTACAGGCCAGACATAGGCTTGAACCCATCAGAGAATTCGCATGCAGACTTTTTTTATCGCGCCCACCGATTTCGGTGTGGGTCTGACCTCCATCAGCCTTGGGCTGGTGCGTACCCTTGAACGGGCCGGGCTGAAAGTCGGCTTTTTCAAACCGATTGCCCAACCGCACCCCGGCGACACCGGGCCGGAGCGCTCCACCGAACTGGTGGCCCGCACCCACGGCCTGAAGCCGCCCCAGCCCCTGGGCCTGGCCCATGTCGAGCGGATGCTCGGCGACGGCCAGCTCGATGAGCTGCTGGAAGAAATCATCACCCTTTACCAACAGGCCGCCGTGGGCAAGGACGTGCTGATCGTCGAAGGCATGGTGCCGACCCGCAGCGCCAGCTATGCGGCTCGGGTCAACCAGCACCTGGCCAAAAGCCTGGATGCCGACGTGATCCTAGTCTCGGCCCCGGAAAACGACGTGCTCACCGAGCTATCGGGCCGCGTGGAACTGCAGGCCCAACTGTTCGGCGGGCCGAAGGACCCGAAAGTCCTCGGCGTGATCCTCAACAAGGTGCGCACCGACGAAAGCATGGAAGCCTTCTCCGCGCGCCTCAAAGAGCATTCGCCGTTGCTACGCAGTGGCGACTTCCGCCTGCTGGGTTGCATTCCCTTCCAACCCGAACTCAACGCCCCGCGCACCCGTGACGTCGCCGACCTGATGGGCGCGCAGATACTCAACGCCGGGGATTACGAAACTCGGCGCATGACCAAGATCATCATTTGCGCGCGCACCATGCGCAATACCGTGGAGCTGCTCAAGCCCGGCGTATTGGTGGTGACGCCGGGGGATCGCGACGACATCATCCTCGCCGTCAGCCTCGCCGCCATCAACGGCGTGCCATTGGCCGGCCTGCTGCTGACCAGCGACACCCTGCCCGACCCTCGGATCATGGACCTGTGCCGTGGTGCGTTCCAGGCCGGGCTGCCTGTGTTGTCGGTGAGCACCGGCTCGTACGAGACCGCCAACCAGCTCAACAGCCTGAACAAGGAAATCCCGATTGATGACCGCGAGCGCGCGGAGATCATCACCGACTTCGTCGCCAGCCACCTGGACGCCCGCTGGCTGCACCAGCGCTGCGGTACGCCACGGGAAATGCGCCTGTCGCCGGCGGTGTTCCGCTATCAGTTGATCCAGCGCGCCCAGGCGGCCAACAAGCGCATCGTTTTGCCGGAAGGCAGCGAACCGCTGACTGTGCAGGCTGCAGCGATCTGCCAGGCGCGGGGCATTGCCCGATGCGTGCTGCTGGCCAAACCGGCGGACGTGGAAGCAGTGGCTCGCGCCCAGGGCATCGAACTGCCCGAAGGGCTGGAGATTCTTGACCCTGATCTGATTCGCCAGCGTTATGTCGAGCCAATGGTGGCCTTGCGCAAGAGCAAAAGCCTCAACGCGCCGATGGCTGAGCAGCAGCTTGAAGACACTGTGGTAATCGCCACGATGATGCTGGCGCTGGATGAAGTCGACGGCCTGGTCTCGGGCGTCATCCACTCCACCGCCAACACCATCCGCCCAGCCCTGCAGCTGATTAAAACGGCGCCGGGCTGCACCCTGGTGTCGTCAGTATTCTTCATGCTGTTCCCCGAGCAGGTGCTGGTCTACGGCGACTGCGTGATGAACCCGCACCCAAGCGCGGCGGAACTGGCGGAGATCGCCCTGCAAAGCGCCGACTCGGCCGCCGCCTTCGGCATCACCCCGCGCGTAGCGATGATCAGCTATTCCAGCGGAGACTCGGCCAGCGGCGAAGAGGTGGAGAAAGTCCGCGAAGCCACCTTGCTCGCCCATGAAGCGCAAAGCTCGCTGCTGATCGACGGCCCGCTGCAGTACGACGCCGCTGCCAACGAAACCGTCGCCCGCCAACTGGCGCCCAACAGCCTGGTCGCGGGCAAGGCCACGGTGTTCGTGTTCCCGGACCTGAACACCGGCAACACCACCCACAAGGCGGTGCAACGCAGCGCCGATTGCGTGAGCCTTGGCCCGATGTTGCAAGGCCTGCGCAAGCCGGTCAATGATCTGCCCCGTGGGGCCCAGGTGGACGACATTGTCTACACCATCGCCCTGACCGCCATTCAAGCCGCCAACCGACCTATGGATGTCTAAATGCTGGATTTTCTACCTCCCGCCGTGCGCGGGGTGATCGCCTCGCTGTTACTGGCGTTGAACACGATCCTGCTGTGCTCGTTCCTGTTTATCGTGGCGCTGTTCAAGGTGCTGCCGTTCGCCCAGCGCTTCAGCGAGTGGCTGATGAATCACACTCACGAAGCGTGGATCAGTAATAACAAGGCCTGGATGAATCTGGTGCGACGCACGCGCTGGCAACTGACAGGGCTTGAAGGGCTGGATTATCAGCATTCTTATCTGGTAACCAGCAACCATCAGAGCTGGGTAGACATCATGGTGCTGCAGTACGTGCTCAACCGCCGTATTCGCCCGCTGAAGTTTTTCCTCAAGCAGCAATTGATCTGGGTCCCCGTGATCGGACTGGCCTGGTGGGCGTTGGGCTTCCCGTTCATGAAGCGCTATACCAAGGCCTACCTGGAAAAATATCCGGACAAGAAAGGCAAAGACCTGGAAACCACCCGCAAGACCTGCGCGAAGTTTCGCCACAACCCGGTGGGCATTTTCAACTTCGCCGAGGGCACGCGGTTTACTGAGGGCAAGCATGCCCAGCAGAAATCACCGTTTCGCTACCTACTCAAGCCCAAGGCCGGCGGCATTGCGTTTGTGCTGGATGCCATGGGTGAACAACTGAAGTCGCTGGTGAACGTGACCATTCACTACCCTAGCGGGCGGCCCGGCTATTGGGATTTGCTGTGTGGCAATGTGCAGGATGTGGTGGTGCAGTTCGAAGAGGTGCAGATCCCGGCCGAGTTCATTGGCAAAAATTATGAGCAGGATGGGGAGTATCGGTTGCAGTTCCAGGGGTGGATCAATGGGTTGTGGGAAGAGAAGGATCTGTTGCTGGAAAAGCTGCACCGCGACTTCCCCGCGCGCCCTTTGTAGGAGCAAACTTGCTCGCGATGGTCGTTAACGATAACGCTGTTAGCCTGACACCCAACGGCACTCTCGGGTTTTTCGCGAGCAAGCTCGCGCCTACAAATGATCCAGGTTGATGCCATGAAAAAGCCCGCCACCGAGTGATCGGTGGCGGGCTCTTTTGTAGCGACGATGTTTAGATCGCGCCGCGCTGACGCAACAGCTCCAGCACTTGTTTGACGCTTTCTTCCAGCGACAACGCCTGGGTGTCGATCACCAGATCGGCGTTCAACGGCACGTCGTACGGGAAGGACTCGCCAGGGATGTTATCCCCGCCCGCCGCATACAAGCCTTGCGGATCACGCTCGGCGCATACCAGCGGCGACGCCTGCACATACACCGTCAGCAGACGATCAGCACCAATCAGCGCCTTGGCCTGTTCGCGGCCTTCGGAATCCGGGGCGACGAAGGCGGCCAAGGTCAACAGGCCAGCTTCGTTGAACTGACGCGCCACGTGGGCGGCACGACGCCAGTTCTCGGTACGCCCGGCGCGATCTTGTGGCAGACCTTTATTCAGGTCATGGCGCAGGTTCTGGCCATCGAGCACAAACACCGCACGGCCCAAGTCGAACAGCTTGCGCTCAACCGCATAGGCCAAGGTGCTTTTGCCCGCGCCGGACAGGCCGCTGAACAACACGGTGGCTGGCTCCTGGCCGAAGCGCTGGGCGCGCTCTTCGGTGGCTACATGGGCCAACTTGCCGTGCTGCGCCGCGCTGCCATGAGTCACCGGCTGGGCGATAATCATGCCTGCCGCGACGGTGCCGTTGGTCAAACGGTCGATGACGATGAACGAACCCGTGGTGCGGTTGCTGGCATAACCATCGAGGGCGATGGCGGCATCGAGGCTGACCTTGACCCGGCCGATCTCGTTCAACTGCAAGGCACTGGCCGGGCCTTCGGCCAAGGTGTTCACGTCGACACGGTGGACGATGCTGGTAATGGAACCTGGCACGTAACTGGTGGCGCGCTTGATGTCGTATTTCTTGCCCGGCAGCATCGGTTCTTCAGCCATCCACACCAGCATGGCGTCGAAGGCGTCGGTCACTTGCGGCACGTTGTCGGCATGCACCAGCAGGTCGCCACGGGAGATGTCGATCTCGTCCTCCATGGTCAGGGTCACGGCCTGGCCGGGACCTGCGTGTTCCAGTTCACCTTCGAAGGTGACGATGGATTTGACGCGGCTGCTCTTGCCCGACGGCAGCACCACGACTTCGTCGCCCTTGTGCACGATACCGCTGGCCAGGGTGCCAGCAAAACCACGGAAGTTCAGGTTCGGACGGTTGACGTACTGCACCGGGAAACGCAGGTCGGTGTAGTTGCGATCGTTGGCGATCTCGACGGTTTCAAGGATCTCCATCAGCGACTGGCCGGTGTACCAGGGCGAGCGCTCGCTCTTGTTCACCACGTTGTCGCCCTTGAGCGCCGACATCGGCACAAAGGTCATGGTGCTCGGCTTGAAGGCGATGCCATCGGCAAACTTCAAGTAGTCGGCCTTGATCGACTCGAACACGCTTTCATCAAAGCCGTTGAGGTCCATCTTGTTGATCGCGACGACGATGTGCTTGATGCCCAGCAACGAGGCGATAAAGCTGTGGCGACGGGTCTGGGTCTGCACGCCGTAGCGGGCATCCACCAGGATAATCGCCAGGTCACAGGTGGAAGCACCGGTGGCCATGTTGCGGGTGTACTGCTCATGGCCAGGGGTGTCGGCGATGATAAATTTACGCTTGGCAGTGGAGAAATAGCGGTAAGCCACATCAATGGTGATGCCCTGCTCACGCTCGGCCTGCAGGCCGTCGACCAGCAACGCCAGGTCGATATCGTCACCGGTGGTGCCGACTTTCTTCGAATCGCGGGTGATGGCTTCCAGATGGTCTTCGTAGATCATTTTGGAGTCGTGCAGTAGGCGCCCAATAAGGGTGCTCTTGCCGTCGTCGACGTTGCCACAGGTCAGAAAGCGCAGCATTTCCTTGCGTTCGTGCTGGCTCAGGTAGGCGAGGATGTCCTCGCTGATCAAATCAGATACGTGCGACATGACAACCCCTTAGAAATAACCCTGACGTTTTTTGTCTTCCATCGAGCCTGCGCCATCGTGGTCGATGACACGGCCCTGGCGCTCGGAAGTTCGCGTCAGGAGCATTTCCTGAATGATGTCCGTCAGGCTTTCAGCCTCGGACTCCACCGCGCCCGTCAACGGGTAGCAGCCAAGGGTACGGAAACGTACTTTCTTTTTGACGATACGGGCTTTGTCTTCGTCGGACAGGTACTCAAGGATGCGGTCGTCGTCGATCATGATCAACGTACCGTTTTTCTCGATCACATCGCGTTCGGCGGCGAAGTACAGCGGCACGATCGGGATGCCTTCAAGGTAGATGTACTGCCAGATGTCCAGCTCGGTCCAGTTGGACAGCGGGAACACACGGATCGACTCGCCCTTGTTGACGTTGCCGTTGTAGACGTTCCACAACTCAGGGCGCTGGTTTTTCGGGTCCCAGCGGTGCTTACTGTCGCGGAATGAGTACACGCGCTCTTTGGCACGGGATTTCTCTTCATCGCGACGGGCGCCGCCGAAAGCTGCGTCGAAACCATACTTGTCGAGGGCCTGCTTCAGGCCTTCAGTCTTCATGATGTCGGTGTGCTTGGCGCTGCCGTGGGTAAACGGATTGATGCCTTGCGCCACACCGTCAGGGTTGACGTGGGTGATCAGCTCCAGGCCCAGCTCTTCGACCATACGGTCGCGGAACGTGTACATCTCCTGGAATTTCCACTGGGTGTCGACGTGCATCACCGGAAACGGCAGCTTGCCGGGGAAGAATGCCTTGCGCGCCAAGTGCAGCATCACGGCGGAGTCTTTACCGATCGAGTAGAGCATCACCGGGTTATCGAACTCGGCGGCGACCTCGCGGATGATGTGGATGCTTTCCGCCTCCAGCTGTTTCAGATGCGTCAGTTTGTCGACCATGGCTACTCACGAAAACGATCTTATGGACGGCCAACGGGCCGTGTTCGAGCGAGGCATGCTAGCACAGCACCTGCTTCTAATCAGGGCGCTGGATAGATCGAAACGATATATGAATATGCCGGTGGGTTTGGCTCTCAAATCGGGTTGGGGCAGTCAATGAATATATGCTCCAGGGCAAAGCGCCTTGCCAGGTAATCCCCCAACGCCTGCACCCCATAGAGCTCGGTGGCGTGATGCCCGGCTGCAATAAAGCTGATGCCGTTTTCCCGAGCACTATGGAACGTCTGCTCGGAGGCTTCACCGCTCAGGTACAGATCGACTCCCGCCAGCACGGCCTGATCGATGTAGCCCTGGCCGCCGCCGGTGCACCAGCCGACGCGGCGGATCATTTCGCTGCCTTCGATCAACAACGGCTCGCGGCCCATGGCTTCCTGCACGCGGCGAGCGAAGTCACGGGGCGACACGGGCTCTGCCAGGGAACCGACCAGGCCCACGACCTTAAGGTTGTCCGGGTCCAGTGGGCCTTCAACGGTGATATCCAACTGCCTGGCAAGCTGCACGTTGTTGCCAACCTCCGGGTGCAGATCCAAAGGCAGGTGATACGCCAGCAAGCTGATGTCGTGCTTGAGCAAGGTCTTGAGGCGGCGCTGTTTCATGCCGGTGATGCACGGGTTTTCGCCTTTCCAGAAATAACCGTGGTGCACCAGCACCAGATCGGCCTGGGCTTCAACCGCTGCGTCCAGCAATGCCTGGCTGGCGGTCACGCCGCTGACGATGCGCAGCACTTGCGGCCGGCCCTCAACCTGCAGGCCATTGGGGCAGTAATCGGCAATTTTTGCGCTGCCTAGGTAGCGATCTGCTTCTTCTACGAGGGTGCTCAGGGCGACGGCCATAAAAGACTCCTAAATATCCCGTTCAGAGGCGCTCGCGGCCTCGTATAATGCGCCACATTATGGGCGCTCCCGCGCCCCCTGCAACCTGTCAGGATTTGCTTAATGCTCAAGGCACTGCGTTTTTTTGGATGGCCATTGCTGGCCGGCGTGCTGATTGCCACGCTGATTATTCAGCGTTATCCCCAATGGGTCGGCCTGCCGAGCCTGGACGTCAACCTGCAACAGGCACCGCAAACCAGCGCGGTGCAACAGGGCCCGGTGACCTATGCCGATGCGGTGACCGTCGCAGCGCCCGCCGTGGTCAACCTGTACACCACCAAAGTCATCAACAAACCGGCGCACCCTCTGTTTGAAGACCCGCAGTTCCGGCGTTTCTTCGGTGACAACTCGCCCAAGCAGCGGCGCATGGAATCGAGCCTCGGCTCCGGGGTGATCATGAGCCCGGAAGGCTACATTCTCACCAACAACCACGTGACCACCGGCGCCGACCAGATCGTCGTCGCCCTGCGTGATGGCCGGGAAACCCTGGCCCGCGTGGTCGGCAGCGACCCGGAAACCGATCTCGCAGTACTGAAAATCGATTTGAAGAACCTGCCGTCGATCACCATCGGCCGCTCCGAAGGCTTGCGGGTCGGTGACGTCGCATTGGCCATCGGCAACCCGTTTGGTGTCGGCCAGACGGTGACCATGGGCATCATCAGCGCCACCGGGCGCAATCAACTGGGCCTCAACAGCTACGAAGACTTTATCCAGACCGACGCCGCAATCAACCCCGGCAACTCCGGCGGCGCGCTGGTGGATGCCAGCGGCAACCTGACCGGGGTCAACACCGCAATTTTCTCCAAATCCGGTGGTTCCCAAGGCATCGGCTTCGCGATCCCGGTAAAACTGGCCACCGAAGTGATGAAGTCAATCATCGAGCACGGCCAAGTGATTCGTGGCTGGCTGGGGATTGAAGTGCAGCCGCTGACCAAGGAGTTGTCAGAATCCTTTGGTTTGACAGGGCGGCCAGGAATCGTCATCGCGGGGATCCTGCGGGGTGGCCCGGCCGAGAAAGCCGGCATGCAGGTCGGCGATGTGATCCTCAGTATCGACGGCGAACCGGCTGGCGATGGCCGCAAGTCGATGAACCAGGTGGCGCGGATAAAACCCACCGAGAAAGTTGCCATCCAGGTGATGCGCAACGGCAAAGAGATCAAGCTGTCGGCAGAAGTCGGGTTGCGGCCGCCGCCCGCGCCAGTAAAAGAACAGGAATAAGGGCAAAGCTCAAAAGAGATACACTCTCATCAGTCATGTTATATTGTTTCAATACTGATATTGGAACGCTCTACCATGACGTCTCGTAAATTTGCTCCACTGGCAGGCATCGCCCTGGGCCTGCTGGTGGACCCGGTGTTCGCCGAAGACACCAACACCGTTGAACTGGACGCCATCAGCGTCACCGCCGACGCTTACGAATCGGCCACCGAGCCGGTCAAGGGCTATCGCGCCACCCGCTCCGCCAGTGCGACCAAGACCGACACCGCCCTGCGAGATATCCCCCAATCGATCAGCGTGATTCCCGCCACGGTGCTCAAGGACCTGGGCAGCACCAATGTCGAGCGTGCCCTGGAGTTTGCCGGCGGCGTGTCCAAGCAGAACAACTTCGGCGGCCTGACCCTCTACGAATACAGCGTGCGCGGCTTCACCACCTCGGAGTTCTACCAGGACGGTTTCAGCGCTAACCGTGGCTACCCGAGCACCCCGGACGCGGCCAATATCGAACGGATCGAAGTGCTCAAGGGCCCTGCCGCCAGCCTTTATGGTCGCGGTGACCCCGGCGGCACCGTCAATATCGTCACCAAAAAACCGCAGCCCGAAGCCTTTACCACTGTGCAGACCAGCGCCGGCAGCTGGGATCGCTACCGCACCGCGGTTGACATCAATACCCCGCTGGACAGCGAAGGCAGCGTGTTGTCGCGGGTCAACCTGGCGGTGGAAGACAACCACAGCTTTCGCGATCACGTGCAGAGCAAGCGCGTGTTCGTCGCACCATCGTTCATCTGGCAACTGGACCCGGACACCCGCCTGTTGGTGGAAAGTGAATTCGTGCGTCACAGCTCGACCTTCGACCGCGGCATCGTCGCCCCCAATAACCGCTGGAGCGGCGTCTCCCGCTCGACCTTCCTCGGCGAGCCCAACGACGGCGCTATCGACAACCACAACAACCGCCTGCAAGCGACCCTTGAGCATCATCTGAACGATGCCTGGAAACTACGCCTGGCCAGCCATTACAAACAAGGCAGTCTGAGGGGCGACGCCTCGGAGAACCGCGCAGTGAACGCCGATGGCCACACCATCAACCGCCGTTATCGCGAACGTTCCACCGGTTGGCACGACAGCATCACCCAGCTGGAACTGCGCGGCCTGTTCGACATTGGCAGTTGGCAGCATGAGCTGCTGATCGGTACCGAATACGAGGACTACCGCAAGAAAGAACGGGTGACCGCCATTGCTGGCAGTTACCCCATCGACATCTATAAGCCGATCTACGGCCAGCCCAAACCCAACGGCGCCCGCTCCGGCACCGACTTCTTCGAACAGGTCAAAAGCCAGGCACTGAACCTACAGGACCAGATCGTCTTCACTGACCGTCTGCGGGGCATGGTCGGCGCGCGTTTCGAACACTTCGAACAAAGCACTGACGACTTCACCCATAACCACGCCAAAAGCAAGCAGACCCACGACGCCCTGACCCAGCGCGCCGGCCTGCTGTATCAACTGACGCCTCAAGTCGGTCTGTTTGCCAACGCCTCCACCTCATTCAAGCCCAACAATGGCCTGGACGCTGGCGGTAAATCCTTCAAGCCTGAAGAAGACGTGGGCTACGAAGTAGGTATCAAGAGTGAGCTGTTCGACGACCGCCTGAGCACCACCCTCGCCGCGTTCCATATCGAAAAGGAAAACGTCCTCACCCTGGACCCGGACACCAACACCAGCCGCGCCATGGGCAAGGCTCGCAGCCAGGGATTTGACCTGCAACTGACCGGGCAATTAACCGACGCTGTGCGGGTCATTGGCGCCTTTGCCTACATCGATGCCGAAGTCACCAGGGGCGACAAGGCCATCCCTGCCGGCAGCCGCATTCTCGGCGTGGCCAAGCGCAGTGGCAGCCTGTTGGGGGTGTATGAGTTTCAGGATGGCCTGCTGCGTGGCTCTGATCTGGGCGCCGCCTTCACCTACGTCGGCGATCGCTCGGGCGAGGCCGGTGGCAGTTTTCAATTGCCGGCCTATCACACCGTCGACCTGCTGGCCCATTACAAAGCCAGCGACAACGTCACGGTGGGCCTGAACCTCAATAACCTGTTCGATGAAAAATACTACGAGCGCTCCTACAGCAACTACTGGGTCAACCCCGGTGAGCCGCGCAATTTCACCGTCAGCCTGACCCTCAACCTGTAACCACGGCGCCTACAATTGCAGCGGCGCTCTTTCACACAACGTATTGAGCGCCGCCGCCCACTGCTCATTATCATTAAGGCACGGCACCAGTACCAACTCCTCGCCCCCCGCCTCACGGAACTGCTCCAACCCGCGATCACCGATTTCTTCGAGGGTCTCGATGCAGTCCGCGACAAACGCCGGGCACATCACCAACAACTTCTTAACCCCTTGCTTGGCCAGCGCTTCCAACCGGGCCTCGGTATAGGGTTCGATCCACTTCGCCCGACCCAGGCGCGACTGGAATGCCACCGACCACTTGCCATCCGGCAAGCCCATGCGCTCGGCAAAAGCCTGGGCGACGCTGAAGCATTGCCCGCGATAGCAAGTGGCCCGGACTTCTGGCGAGGCATTT
The DNA here is from genome assembly GCF_008369295.1 of Pseudomonas sp. ANT_H4. Taxonomy (GTDB): domain Bacteria; phylum Pseudomonadota; class Gammaproteobacteria; order Pseudomonadales; family Pseudomonadaceae; genus Aquipseudomonas. Next base: position 220,343 of record NZ_VOBG01000007.1, read on the forward strand.
GCGCAGCAGTCAGAGGCGCCATCGAATGCATGACCAGGATTGAGCTTTGTCAGGTGCCGCTCCGGCAGGCCGTGGAAGCTGAACAACAGGTGATCAAAGTCTTGCTGCAAATGCGGCCTGGCACTGGCCACCAGGGCATCAAGGTATTCCGGCTGATCGTAGAACGGCTGCAGGATCGAGAGTTGCACCTTGAGCTTCTTCTCGCGCACTACCCGCTGGGCTTCTTCAATCACCGTGGTCACGGTGCTGTCGGCAAATTGCGGATACAACGGCGCCAGGGTGACTTTCTGGATGCCCTGGGCGGCCAGGCGAGTCAGCACGCTTTCAATCGACGGTTCGCCGTAGCGCATCGCCAGTTCCACCGGGCCCTGGGTCCACTGGGCAGTCATCTGCTGTTGCAGGCGGCGACTAAGGACTACCAGCGGCGAACCCTCCTCCCACCAGATCGAGGCGTAGGCATGGGCCGATTGCTCGGGACGCTTGATCAGGATCAACGACACCAGCAAACGCCGTACCGGCCACGGCAGGTCGATCACATAAGGGTCCATCAGGAACTGATTGAGGTAGCTGCGCACATCGGCCACCGAAGTGGACGCCGGTGAACCCAGGTTGACCAGTAACAACGCGTGATCCGTCATGCAACATCCTATCTCTAGAGGCGGCTGGACAAGTCATCCAGGGCCGCGTGCAACTCAGTGAACTGAAATGTGAAACCGGCGGCCAACAGCCGTTCCGGGACCGCCTTCTGACCGCCCAGCAACAAGCCGGACAACTCACCCAACCCCACCCGCAGGGCGAAGGCCGGCATGGGCATGAACGCCGGACGGTGCAGTACCTTGCCCAGGGTTTTGGCAAACTCGCGGTTGCGCACCGGATGAGGCGCGCAGGCATTATAAGGACCCCTGGCGTTGCTCTTGTGCAGAAGAAAATCAATCAAGGCGATTTGATCCTTGATATGGATCCATGGCATCCATTGCCGACCATTACCGATGGGCCCGCCCAGCGCCAGTTTAAACGCCAGCAACAGGCGCGACAAAAAGCCGCCCTGCGCCGCCAGCACCAAGCCTGTACGCACCAATACCACGCGTATGCCGAGGGCTTCGGCACGCTGGGCGGTTTCTTCCCAGGCGATACACAGTTGGCTGGGGAAATCGTCCTGCACCGGGCCACTGTCTTCAGTCAGCTCGCGCTCACCGCCGTCGCCGTACCAACCGACCGCAGAACCGGAGATCAACACCGCAGGTTTGTGCTCAAGGCCGTCTAGCCAAGCCAGCAGGGTTTCGGTCAGACTGATCCGACTGCTCCACAACAGGGCCTTGCGTTTATGGGTCCAGAGCCGGTCGGCAATAGGCGCTCCGGCCAGGTTGATCACCGCATCCACCGGCTCCGCCAGGTCTTGCAGACGGGCTATGCCGCGCACCGGATCACCACAGAGTTTGGCCACCTGCTCGGGGCGACGACTCCAGACGCTCAAGCGATGCCCCTGTGCCAGCCAATGTTGGCAGAGCTGGCGACCGATCAGACCCGTACCACCGGTCAGCAAAATATGCATGAGATTTTCCTCGTGTAACGTTCGCCGGCCATCACTGGTCTATTTTATAAGCAGGGATCTTTTTAATCCGGCGCACGTTGGTTTAACCCGCAGGTTTAACCATAGGTCACGCCAAACGTTCAGGCACGTCAAAACTTATACCAAAAAATAATATTGTACAGCTATTGGTGACGACGTAGCCTGTACCCAACGGTAAAACGAGGCCCTCCATGACTGTTCCCATCGCGATCATTGGTACCGGCATCGCCGGACTTTCGGCCGCCCGCGCGTTAAAAGATGCCGGGCACGTTGTACAACTCTTCGATAAAAGCCGTGGCAGCGGCGGACGCATGTCCAGCAAGCGCAGTGATGCTGGCGCCCTGGACTTGGGCGCCCAGTACTTCACCGCCCGCGACCGGCGCTTCGTCAACGAAGTGCAACGCTGGCAGGCCAATGGTTGGGTCGCCCAATGGAAGCCGCAGCTGTACAACTTCCAGTCCGGCCAGCTCAGCCCCTCCCCTGATGAACAGACCCGCTGGGTGGGCACGCCCCGCATGAGTGCCATCACCCGCGCCCTGCTTGACGACTTGCCTGTGGAGTTCGGCTGCCGCATCACCGAAGTGTTCCAGGGTAAACAGCACTGGAACCTGCTGGACGCCGACGGCGGCAACCATGGCCCCTTCAGCCATGTGATCATCGCCACCCCGGCGCCCCAGGCCACTGCGCTGCTGGCTGCCGTACCAAAATTGGCCAGTGCCGCCGCCGGGGTAAAAATGGACCCTACCTGGGCCATCGCCCTGGCGTTCGACACGCCCCTGGATACACCCATGGAAGGCTGCTTCGTGCAGGACAGCCCGCTGGACTGGTTGGCCCGCAACCGCAGCAAACCGGGGCGCGAGAACACCCTCGACACCTGGGTGCTCCATGCCACCAGCACCTGGAGCAAGCAGCACCTTGACCTGCCCAAGGAAGCGGTGATCGAGCTGCTGCACGGCGCGTTCGCCGAACTGCTGCACTGCGCCATGCCTGCCCCCTCCTTCAGCCTGGCCCACCGCTGGCTCTATGCCCGGCCGGCCAGCAGCCACGAATGGGGCGTGCTGGCCGACGCCGATCTGGGGCTGTACGTGTGCGGCGACTGGTGCCTGTCGGGCCGGGTCGAAGGTGCCTGGCTCAGCGGCCAGGAAGCGGCAAAGCGGCTGATCGAGCACCTGCAGTGAACCGCATCAATCCCACCAAATTGCTGCTGTCGAAGTGGACAGCGGCCCGCCCCCGCAACAGAGAAAAACACTTCCTGGTCAGCGAATTGTTCCGCGACGAAGAAGGCACGGTGCTGGAAATCGAATTGCAAGCTGTACTCACCCGCCGTGGCGAACGCCTGGCCTGGCACACCCTGCAAAATGCCGAAGACTGGAAAATGGGCTGGAAATAACCCGACGGAAAATAACTGTACAAATAAATTGACTTGTACAGCATCAAACCTATGATGAGGTTTAGTTGTACACAAATAATATTCTGTACAGGAATCTTGCAGAGGTTTTGGCATGTCCAGCGCCCCGTCCACCACCGGCAAACCCAAAATCGCCATCAGTGCCTGCCTGCTGGGCGAGAACGTGCGCTTTAACGGTGGACACAAGCAATCGCAACTGTGCAGCCAGACACTGACGGATTATTTCGACTTCGTGTCCTTGTGCCCCGAAGTCGCCATCGGCCTGGGCATCCCCCGAGAACCGATCCGCCTGGTGGGCGACCCGCTGCAACCACAAGCGGTCGGCACCGTTCACCGCGAACTGAACGTAACCCAGCCGCTGGACGACTATGGCCAACAGATGGCTGGCGAACACACCGACCTCTGCGGCTACATCTTCATGCAGAAATCACCCTCCTGTGGCCTGGAACGAGTCAAGGTCTATCAGGACAACGGCATGCCCATCGATGGCGGCGGACGCGGTATCTACGCCCAGGCGTTTTGTACCCGCCACCCAAATCTGCCGGTGGAAGAAGACGGTCGTCTCAATGACCCGATACTGCGGGAAAACTTCCTGACCCGAGTCTTCGTCTACGCCACCTGGCAACAGTTGCTGGCCGAAGGCATGACCCGCCACCGCCTGCTGGTATTCCACTCGCGCTACAAATACCTGCTGATGGCCCACAGCCCGGCCCACTACAAAAGCCTCGGCCACCTGCTGGGCAGCATGAGCAAAAATGCCGACCTCAACCAACTGAGTGCAGCCTATTTCAGTGAGCTGATGACGGCGCTGAAAAAATGCGCCACCCGCGGTACCCACACTAACGTGCTGCAACACATCAGCGGTTACCTCAAGCAGGCCATCAGCGCCGAAGACAAACAGGAAGTGCAGACCGTCATCGGCCAATACCGCCACGGCATCGTGCCGCTGGTGGTGCCGATGACCTTGCTCAAACACCACTTTCGCCAACATCCGGACCGCTACATAGCGCAGCAGGCTTACCTGCAACCGCACCCGGAAAACCTCAGCCTGCGTAATGCGATTTAACCCATGAACACTCTTGAGCAAGACCTTATCGAACCCGGCGAAGACTTTGCCCAGGCCCTGGAACAAGGCTGGCTGCCGATTCGCGAAGTGGCGCGCCAGACCGGTGTCAACGCCGTAACCCTGCGCGCTTGGGAACGGCGTTACGGCCTGATCGTGCCGCAACGCACGCCCAAGGGGCATCGGCTGTTTTCTGCCGATCACGTGCAACGTATCCATACCATCCTCACCTGGCTCAACCGTGGCGTACCGGTCAGCCAGGTAAAACAGCTGATCGACGCTGCACAATCCGTCGACGACAACATAGAAAACGAATGGTATAGCCTGCGCCAACATCTGCTATTGGCCATCAGCCAACTGGCCGAGCGCCGGGTGGACGATGCCTTCAACCAGGCCATGGCGCTGTACCCGCCGCGTACCCTGTGCGAGCAGCTGTTGCTGCCGCTGCTCAAGGAACTTGAACAACGCTGGCAAGGGCAATTCGGTGCGCAAATGGAGCGGGTGTTTTTCCATTCCTGGCTGCGCAGCAAGTTCGGCGCCCGGATGTACCACAACAACCGTCAGCTCAATGGTGCGCCGTTGTTGTTGATCAATCACTCGGACCTGCCACTGGAACCCCACTTGTGGTTGACCGCCTGGCTGGCCAGCAGCGCCGACTGCCCTGTAGAGGTCTTCGACTGGCCACTGCCCGCCGGCGAACTGGCCCTGGCCGTCGAGCATTTGCAGCCCCGTGCGGTGCTGCTTTACTCGAGCAAGGCCATCAATTTGATGGCCTTGGCGAAACTCCTGAGCGGCGTCAGTTGCCCTACCTTAATGGCCGGACCAACGGTATGCATCCACCAGGCCGAGTTATCCGTATTAACCCATGACATCCCTGAATTATTCCTGGCCGAAGACCCGTTGTCGGCCCATCAGGCATTGATCCAGCGTGGACTTCTCTAAATGCACTTGACCTGGCTGCGCACCGACCTGCGCCTGCATGACAACACCGCCCTCACTGCCGCAAGCCAGCGAGGCTCAACGGCAGCTGTCTACCTGATCACCCCCGATCAATGGCTTGCCCATGACGATGCACCGTGCAAGGTGGATTTCTGGCTGCGCAACCTGCAGGCCTTGAGCCAAGCCCTGGCTGAATTGAACATCCCACTGCTGATCCGTCATGCCGCAACGTGGGATCAGGCGCCGCAGGTGCTGGCGCAATTGTGCCAGGAGCTATCGATCGAGTCGGTCCACGTCAACGAAGAATATGGCATCCATGAAAGCCGTCGCGACGCAGCCGTCGCCCAGACGCTGGAGGGCCAGGGCGTCACCTTCCACCGCTACTTGGACCAGTTGCTGTTCCAACCCGGCAGCGTGCTGACCAAGACCGGTACTTACTTCCAGGTGTTCAGCCAGTTTCGCAAAGTCTGTTACAACCGCCTGCACAGCGCCCTGCCCCGATTGGTGGCAACGCCCAGGACGCAAACTGTATTGGACCTGAAAAGCGATCCGGTCCCTGAGCACGTCAGCGGTTTCGCCACGCCCAGCGAAGGCCTGCGTACCCTGTGGCCAGCGGGTGAAAACGAGGCGCGGCGCCGCCTGGAGCAATTCGCCGACGGGCAGATCAGCAACTACAAGCACGAGCGAGACTTCCCGGCCAAGCCCGGCACTAGCCAGTTGTCCGCCTACCTGGCCGCCGGTGTGGTCTCGCCGCGCCAGTGCCTGCACGCTGCACTGCAAAGCAACCGAGGTGAGTTTGAAAGCGGCGATATTGGCGCTATTACCTGGATCAACGAATTGCTGTGGCGCGAGTTCTACAAACACATCCTGGTGGGCTATCCACGGGTCTCCCGCCACCGCGCCTTTCGCCCCCAAACCGAAGCTGTGGCCTGGCGCCACGCACCTGAAGACCTGGCCGCCTGGCAGCAAGCCCGCACCGGCCTGCCGATCATCGACGCAGCCATGCGCCAGTTGCTGGAAACAGGCTGGATGCACAACCGCCTGCGCATGGTGGTGGCGATGTTCCTCACCAAGAACCTGTTGATCGACTGGCGCGAAGGCGAGCGCTTCTTCATGCGTCACTTGATTGATGGCGACCTGGCGGCCAACAACGGTGGCTGGCAGTGGAGTTCATCCACCGGCACCGACTCGGCGCCTTATTTCCGAATTTTCAGCCCGCTGAGCCAGTCGGAAAAATTCGACGGTGAAGGACGTTTTATCAAGCACTGGCTGCCGCAGCTGGCCACTCTGAACAAAAAAGAAGTGCATAACCCCGATGCCCTCGGCGGCCTGTTTGGCGTGGCCGACTACCCGCGGCCGATTGTCGACTTGAAGAAGTCCCGGGAACGCGCCCTGGCGGCCTTTCGCAGCCTACCCTCGCGCCAATCGGCTGAGGGGGTGTATGAGTGATTTCCTGCGCCGGTTTGCCCATGCCTTCGCGACCCTGGACAAACACAACCTGCACCTGCTCGACAGCTTGTACAGCAAGGACATCACGTTCACCGACCCGCTGCACGAGGTCCAGGGGCTGACGGCACTGCATGCCTATTTCACCGGGCTGTACGACAACGTCAGTCAGCTGCATTTTGATTTCCACGGCTTCGACCAAGTGGCCGAGGGCGAAGGTTATCTGCGCTGGGAAATGAGTTTTTGCCACACGCGCCTGGCCAAGGGCCAACTGATTCGGGTGGAGGGCTGCTCGCACCTGCTGTGGCGCGACAAGGTTTACCGACACCGAGATTACTTCGATGCGGGCGCGCTGCTTTATGAACACTTGCCGCTAATCGGCCGGGTTGTCAGTTGGCTGAAAAGGAGAATGGGATGAGCCCTACACCGCCTCGTCGTTATTGGTTGACCGGCGCCAGCAGTGGCATCGGTGCCGCCCTGGCCGAAGAGCTGCTCAACAGCGGCGCTCATGTGGCGATCAGCTCGCGCGCCAAAGCGCCGCTGGAGCAGCTTGATCAGAAATATCCGGGGCAAGTGCTGGTGGTGGCGGGCGACTTGACCAACAGCCAAACAGTGCGCGAGATCGGTGAGCATATCGCCGTGGTCTGGGGTTCCCTGGACACGGTGATTCTCAATGCGGGCACCTGCGAATACGTCGACGCCAGGCAGTTTGACTCCTCGATCATCGAGCATGTGGTTCGCACCAACCTGCTGGCCAGCAGTTACTGCATCGAGGCGGCCTTGCCGCTGTTGCGCGCCGGTCATACACCGCATCTGGTGGGCGTCGCCAGCGCCGTGACCTATTTGCCGATGCCACGGGCCGAGGCCTACGGCGCGTCCAAGGCCGGCCTGCGCTACCTGTTTGAATCCCTGCGTATCGACCTATCGCCTGAAGGCATTGATGTCACCGTGATCAGCCCAGGCTTTGTCGACACACCTATGACTGCCCGCAACGACTTCCCGATGCCCTTGAACTGGCCGGTAGACAAGGCCGCCCGGCATATTTTCGCCAAGCTGAACAATCGCCCACTGGAGATCGCCTTCCCCGCGCTGTTTATCGCCGCCTTGTGGCCGCTATCGAAACTGCCAAACCGCGCGCAACTGATCATCGGCAAGCGCATGTTACGCAGCCCGCCGCCTCATAAGGACGACCTGTGAAGATCGCCATTATCGGCAGTGGCATTTCTGGGCTGACCAGTGCCTACCTGCTCAGTCGTCGCCACGACATTGCGCTGTTCGAAGCCGGCGAGCGCATCGGCGGTCATACCCACACGGTGAACGTGACCGTAGAAGATGAACAGTACGCAGTGGACACCGGCTTTATCGTGTTCAACGACTGGACCTACCCCAACTTCATTCGCTTGCTCGGGCAGATTGGCGTGTCGTTCAAGCCCACCGAGATGAGCTTTTCGGTATGCGACCAGAACGAAGGCTTTGAGTACAACGGCAACAGCCTCAACAGCCTGTTCGTCCAGCGCCGCAACATTCTCTCCCCCGGTTTCTGGGGCATGTTGCGCGATATCCTGCGCTTCAATCGCCAGGCACCGCTGGATCTGCAAGAGCAGCGCATCAGCGCCGAGATGACCCTGGGCGAGTACTTGCAGGCCGGCAACTACGGCCCGCGCTTTATCCGCCATTACATCGTGCCCATGGGCGCGGCGATCTGGTCGATGTCGCTGGCGGACATGCTTGGTTTTCCGCTGCAATTTTTCGTGCGGTTCTTCAAGAACCACGGCCTGCTGTCGGTCAACAACCGGCCGCAATGGTGCGTGATCGAGGGCGGTTCCAACGGCTATATCGAGCCGCTGAGCGTGTCCTTTCGCGAACAGATTCGCCTCAATTGCCCAGTGAGCCGCGTGGAGCGCACCACTGAAGGCGTGATCCTCCACAGCGTCGCTGGCAGCGAACAGTTCGACAAAGTGGTCTTCGCCTGCCACAGCGACCAGGCCCTGCTCCTGCTGGGTGACCCTAGCCTGGCCGAGCAGCAGATCCTCGGCGCGATGCCCTACGCCGATAATGACGTGGTCCTGCACACCGACATTCGTTTGCTGCCGGATCGTAAATTGGCCTGGGCCAGTTGGAACTACCGGCTGGACGGTAACGCCCACAAGCAGGCGGCTGTCACTTACGACATGAACATCCTGCAAGGCATCGAGAGTTCGACCACCTTCTGCGTCAGCCTCAACCAGACGGCGATGATCAACCCCCTGAAAATCCTTGCCCGATACACCTACGCCCATCCGCAATACAGCCTGGCCGCCGTGGCCGCGCAAGCCCGCTGGGAAGAGTTGCATGGCACCCGGCACACCTATTATTGCGGCGCCTACTGGGCCAATGGTTTTCATGAAGACGGCGTAGTCAGCGCCCTGCGCGTGGCCCAGGCCTTTGGGGAAACCCTGTGAACAGCGCCCTGTACAGCGGCTGGATTGCCCACCGACGGTTTACGCCCAAGGCTCATGCCTTTCGCTACCGGATCGGCCTGCTGTACCTGGACCTCAGCGAACAGGATCACGTATTGCAGCTCTCGCCCCTGGCCGGCACAGGCCGCTTTGCGCCCTTTGCCTTTCGCCAGCAAGACTATCTGCGTGAATTCACCCGCCACGGCATGAGCTTGACCGCCGCGGTGCAGCAAGAAATTGGCAAGGCGCTGGGGTATGTGCCCCAAGGCGGTATCTGCCTGCTAACCCAGGCTCGCAGTTGGGGCCTGGCGTTTAATCCGGTGAGTTTTTTCTACTGTTTCGAAGCCGATGGGCGGCTGGCGGCGATCCTCTGCGAAGTCACCAACACTCCCTGGCGCGAGCGCTACCACTACGTGCTGCCAGCTCAGGCGCTAGCGGCCGATGAGCATCAACACTTTGCCGTAGCCAAGGCGTTTCATGTCTCGCCGTTCCTGCCAAGGGACCTGGAATACCGCATGAGCTTCAGCCCGCCCACCACAAGACTCGGCGTGCACATGGCCGACTGGCAAGGCGAGGTCAAAGTGTTCGACGCCACCTTGAGCCTGCAACGCGAGGCCCTCGATCGATCCAGCCTGCACCGTTACCTGTGGCGCTTCCCCTGGATGACCGCCAAGACCTGCCTGGCGATTTACTGGCAAGCCCTGCGCCTGCTGTTTAAACGCACGCCGATTTTTCCCCACCAGGCCGCCGATGGCGCCTCACGAACTGCAGTTGGGTATACCAAGGATCGCCGCCATGAAATCCCCTAGCTTATCGGTCAAATCCAGTCGTTTAAACGTTAACGGCATGACCGGCGCCTTGTTGCGCAAGGCTGTGCTGCGCCAATTCGGTAACCTTCGTCACGGCCAGTTGGTGGTGATCGAAGACGGCGAGCGACAAGTCTTCGGTGCTCGAGAAGCGCACCTGCTGGGGGAAATCCAGATCCTTGACTCGGCCGTATGGGGCCTGGTGGCGGCCAACGGCTCCATCGGTGCCGGCGAGGCGTTTATTCATGGTTACTGGAGCAGCCCGGACCTGACCGCCGTAGTGCGCGTGATGGTCAGCAACCTCGATGTACTCGATGCTCTTGAAGGCGGCCTGGCGAAACTGGCGCGGCCCTTCACCCAAGGCCTGCACTGGCTCAACCGCAATACCCGCAAGGGCTCACAGAAGAACATCGCCGCACATTACGACCTGGGCAATGATTTATTCGAAGAGTTTCTCGACCCAACCATGATGTATTCGGCCGCACAGTTCCTTACTGCCGACGACACCCTGGAACAGGCACAACTGAACAAGCTGGAACGTATCTGCCAGAAACTGGCGCTCAAGCCTTCGGATCACCTGCTGGAAATCGGCACTGGCTGGGGCAGCATGGCGCTGTACGCCGCGCAGCACTATGGCTGCAAGGTCACCACTACGACCTTGTCCAAGGAGCAGTTTGCCTACACCGAAAAGCGCATTGAAGCACTGGGTTTGCACAATCAGGTGACGCTGCTGTTGCAGGATTATCGCGACCTCACCGGGCAATACGACAAACTGGTGTCGATCGAGATGATCGAAGCCGTGGGCCATCGTTTCCTGGCGACTTACTTCAAGCAGTGCGCGCAGTTGCTCAAGAGCGACGGCCTGATGCTGCTGCAAGCCATCACCATCCGCGAGCAACGCTACGAACAGGCCAAGAGCAGCGTGGACTTTATCCAGCGTTACATCTTCCCCGGCGGCGCCCTGCCCAGCGTGCAAAAAATGCTGGACATCGTCAGCCGCGACACCGACATGAACCTGCTACACATGGAAGACTTCGGCCTGCACTACGCGCGAACCCTGCGCCTGTGGCATGAGAGCTTTCGCCGCGCCCATGGCCGCCTGATGGAACTGGGCTACGACGAATACTTTCTGCGCCTGTGGGAGTTTTACCTGTGCTACTGCGAAGGCGGTTTCATGGAGCGCACCATCGGCACGGCACAATTGCTGCTGGCCAAGCCCTCGGCGGTAACCCAACCCTTACTCGGCCGCTTTAATGCTTAAAAAGCTGGCGAATGCCGTGCTGTTTCAGTGCGGCTGGTTTGCCTGCGTCATTGGCGGTGACAGTCTGTGGTTGCTGGTGGGGTTGGCGGTATTGGCTATCCATCTGCTGTGGATAAGTTCATATGCCAGAGAAGGAGGACTTATTCTCTACGTCACTTTGGCTGGCACGGCGCTTGACACGCTATTACGCAGTTTGGGCGTGTTTCAGTTCAGCGAACCTGGCCCATTGATTCCTTTCTGGCTGATCCTGCTGTGGGCGCTATTAGCCACCACTCTGCGTCATTGTCTGGCCTGGACAGCACGCCCCTGGTGGCGCGCCAGCCTGCTAGGGGCGCTGGGCGGGCCGCTGTCTTACTACGCCGGCAGCCAATTGACTGGCGTGATTTTCCCTTACGGTACCGGGCCAACGCTTGTTGGGCTGGGGTTGCTCTGGGCGCTGTTTTTTAGAGGGCTACACCGGATAGCACAGTAACGTCCGTCAGAGCTTTCACACCGATGCAGCGCTGTTGCCTTACACTGCGCGTCTATGACCACCATTCCCCACACTCAAATTGCCGAACCCGCCGTCACCTGCTCCACCTGCGCCGCGTGCTGCTGCCAGTTGGAAGTCATGCTGATCACCGATACCGGTGTGCCTGAACGTTTTATCGACACTGACGATTGGGGCGGCGAAGTCATGCTGCGCCTGGACGATGGCTGGTGCGCGGCGCTGGATCGCAACACAATGATGTGCAGCATCTACGAGAAGCGCCCGCTGATCTGCCGTGAGTTCGAGATGGGTGCGCCGGAGTGCATCGACGAGCGCCAGGGGATTGCGACGATGTATCGCTGATCTTCGATCAGATGTGGAAGCCTATCTGTGTTTGGCCGCAATCGCAGCCAAACCGAACAAGCGCTTCATAAGAAGCATTCCTTCCGAACGAAGTTCGTATGATTTTGTACAGGCTAACTTCCTATAGAAGTCAGTGCAAAAAGAACGTGACCTCACGAACTTTTCACAAGACAAAACTTCGTACAACACCTGAAGACTTCCATAGTGTTGGTAGGATTTTTCTCAGGTGTTCCGGATCACCACTCGTCCAGAATTGCGCCGTCCGAGGATTGCCCTCGGCCAACAATCCGCGCTCACCCAAAAGCCGCTGCAACTGACGTGCAACCGCCGCCCCGGTGTCGATCAGGATGATCGTGGGCGGTAGCAGTTGCGCCAACAGTGGCTTGAGAAAGGGATAGTGAGTGCAGCCCAGAATAATGGTGTCGCAACCAGCCTCGACCAGCGGTTCGACATAACCTTGCAACAGCAGGCGCAAGGCAGGGCTGCGCAGGTCGCCCGTTTCGATCAGCTCCACCAGACCCGGACACGGCTGGGTAATCACCCGCACATCGGTGGCAAAGCGGTCCAGCAACGCGGCGAACTTGGCGCTCTGCAGCGTGCCGGTGGTCGCCAGCACGCCGACCACGCCACTGCGGGTAGCCGCCGCAGCCGGTTTGACGGCGGGCTCCATGCCCACCAGCGGCCAATCGGGAAAATCCCGCCGCAGATCAGCGACAGCAGCCACGGTCGCGGTGTTGCACGCGATCACAAAGGCCTTGGCACCCTGCTCGCGGAAAAATCCGGCGATCAGCCGAGAGCGTTCGCGAATAAATTCCGGAGTTTTCTCGCCATAGGGAATGTGCCCGCAATCGGCCACGTACAGCAGTGACTCATGGGGCAACAGGCGCTGGATTTCGTCCAGCACCGACAGGCCGCCGACACCGGAGTCGAACACACCAATCGGCGCGTCCTTAACCATGTCGGGTACCGCAGACGCTGCAACCCGGATCGCGCTTGACCCGCAACTCACGAAAACGCGTGGTCAAGGCATCGATCAACAACAGCCGCCCTACCAGCGGCTCACCGAAACCGGCCAGCAGCTTCAGCGCTTCCAAGGCTTGCAGGCTGCCTACCAAACCCACCAGAGGGCCGATCACGCCGGCTTCGCTGCAAGTCAGTTCGGCTTCGCTGCCGTGCCCGTATAAACAGTGGTAACACGGACTTTCGGCGCGCCGGGGGTCGAACACCGAAAGCTGACCGTCCAGACGAATCGCCGCACCGCTGACCAGCGGTTTACCGGCAGCCACGCAGGCGGCATTTACCGCTTCGCGGGTGGAGAAATTGTCGGAGCAATCCAGCACCACGTCTACCGCAGCCACGGCGGCGGCCAGGGAATCGGCGTCCATAGCGGTGCGATGGGCGACCAATTGGATCTCGGGATTGATCGCGCCCAGGCGGCGGATGGCCGAATCGACTTTGGTAAGACCCACACTGTCGGTGTCGTGGATGATCTGGCGTTGCAGGTTGGTCAGGTCGACGGTGTCGAAATCCGCCAAATGCAGTTCACCAACGCCGGCTGCCGCGAGGTACAAGGCAACCGGTGCCCCCAGGCCGCCGAGGCCGACAATCAGCGCACGACTATTTTTCAGGCGCAACTGGCCGTCGATGTCAACATGCTGCAACAGAATCTGCCGGCTATAGCGCAACAGCTCCTGATCGGTCAGCACGGCCGGCGTCCCAGGCTGATGCGTTCATGGCCGCCGAGGTCGATGCGGCTCTGGACCTCTTCGAAGCCTTGCGCCAGCAACAGGTCGCGAACGGCCTGGGCCTGGTCATAACCATGCTCCAGCAGCAGCCAGCCGCCGGCATCCAGATGCACGGGTGCCTGAGCGATGATCAGGCGCAGGTCGTCCAAGCCATCGTGGCCGGCCACCAAGGCGCTGGCCGGCTCGAAACGCACATCACCGGCAGCCAAGTGCGGGTCGGTGTCGGCGATATACGGCGGGTTACTGATGATCAGGTCGTAGGTGTGATCTTTCAGGGCGCTGAACCAATGGCTGCTCAGCACCGTAGCGTTGTTCAGGTGCAGGCGCTGGCGATTACGCTCGGCGAGGGCCACTGCTTCGAGCACGCGGTCGACCGCAGTGATTTTCCAATCCGGACGCTCGCTGGCCAGAGCCAGGGCAATAGCACCACTGCCAGTGCCCAAGTCCAGGACATTGGCCGGCGTGGCGGGCAGTAATTCCAGGGCGGCTTCCACCAACATCTCGGTTTCCGGACGCGGGATCAGCGTGTGCGGTGCCACTTCCAGGTCCAGCTTCCAGAACCCTTGCTGGCCGAGGATATAGGCCACGGGCTCGCCGCTACGGCGGCGTTGCAGGTAGCTGGCGAAGGTCAGCGCGGCTTCGCTGCTGACGATCTTTTCCGGCCAGGTGTGCAGGTAGCTGCGAGACTTGCCCAGGGCCGCGGCCAGTAGCAATTCCACATCCAGGCGCGCAGTGGACGAGTCAGGCAACTCGGCGGCGCGTAACAAACTAGCAATAATGGTCATTTATTCACCTATCGCTGCCAGTTGGTCGGCCTGGTATTCGGCCAGTAACGGCTCGATCACCGCATCCACGCCACCGGCAAGAATTTCATCCAAGGAGTACAGGGTCAGGTTGACCCGGTGATCGGTAACCCGGCCCTGGGCAAAGTTGTAGGTACGGATGCGCTCGGAACGGTCACCGGAGCCCACCAGCAATTTGCGCTCGCTGGCAATCGCATTGGCGGCGGCGCTGGTCTGCTGGTCATTGAGCTTGGCCGACAGCCAGGACATCGCACGCGCTCGGTTCTTGTGCTGGGAACGTTCTTCCTGGCACTCCACCACAATGCCCGACGGCAAGTGGGTGATACGGATCGCCGAGTCGGTCTTGTTGACGTGCTGGCCGCCAGCACCCGATGAACGGTAGGTGTCGACACGCAAGTCCGCCGAGTTGATCTCGATGGCTTCCTGCTCGTCCGGCTCAGGCAACACCGCCACGGTGCAAGCCGATGTGTGAATGCGGCCCTGGGATTCAGTGGCCGGAACCCGCTGTACGCGGTGAGCGCCAGATTCGAATTTCAGCTTGCCGTAGACGTTGTCGCCTTCAATCCGGGCGATGACCTCTTTATAGCCGCCATGTTCACCGATGTTCTCGGACAAGATCTCGACACGCCAGCCGCGGCGTTCGGCATAGCGCGAATACATGCGAAACAGGTCCCCGGAGAAGATCGCCGCTTCGTCACCGCCAGTGCCGGCGCGGATTTCCAGGAATACGTTGCGCCCATCGTTGGGGTCCTTGGGCAGCAACATGCGTTGCAGGTCGCCTTCCAGTTCGATCAGCCTGTCCTTGGCTTCGCGCACTTCTTCAACGGCCATTTCGCGCATGTCCGGATCGCTGTCCTTGAGCAACGCCTGGGCGCCTTCGAGGTCAGCCTGAACCTTGAGCAGCTGTGTATAGATGGCCACAATGGGTTCAACTTCCGCGTATTCCTTGGAATAGGTGCGGAACTTGTTTTGATCGGAGATGACTTCGCCATCGCCGAGCAAGGCGGTCAGTTCCTCGAAACGATCCTGGATCATGTCCAGCTTATTGAGCAGTGACGCTTTCATTGCGGTTTTTTATCCGAAGCCGACGTGCCCTCATTGAGGGCAAAGAGTTCCTGGGCCATGGCCAGCGCATCGAGGCGGCCTTCGGCAGTCAGTTTTTTAAGCTGCACGCTTGGGGCGTGCAGCAATTTGTTGGTGAGGCCACGGGCCAGGTGCATCAGCACGTCTTCGGCGCTGCTGCCGTTGGCCAGCATGCGCTGGGCCTTGATCAATTCCTCATCCCGCAGGCGCTCGCCCTGCTGGCGGTAAGCCTTGAGCACATCGACGGCGGCCAGTTCACGCAGGCGCACCATGAAGTCATCGGCGCCGGCGCTGACCATTTCCTCAGCCGCCTGGGCTGCGCCCTGGCGGCTCTTGAGGTTTTCAGCGACCACTTCGTGGAGATCGTCGACGCTATAGAGGTAAACGTCGTCCAACTCGCCGACTTCAGGCTCGATATCCCGGGGAACGGCGATATCCACCATGAAGATCGGCTTGTGCTTGCGCAGCTTCAAAGCGCTCTCTACCGCGCCTTTACCGAGGATCGGCAACTGACTGGCGGTGGAACTGATCACGATGTCGCTGCGCACCAGTTCGGCGGGGATTTCCGAGAGCAACACCGCATGAGCGCCGAACTGCTCGGCGAGGATACTGGCACGTTCCAGGGTACGGTTGGCCACGACGATCCGCTTGACCCCCAGCTCATGCAGGTGGCGGGCGACCAGGGTGATAGTTTCGCCGGCGCCGATCAGCAGCGCCTGGCTGCGTTGCAAGTCGCTGAAGATCTGCTTGGCCAGGCTGACAGCGGCAAATGCCACGGAGACCGGGTTTTCGCCGATGGCGGTATCGGTGCGCACCTGTTTGGCCGAGTTAAACGTGGCCTGAAACAAACGCCCCAGCAGCGGGCCAATGGTCCCGGCTTCACGGGCCACGGCGTAGGCCGATTTCATCTGGCCGAGAATTTGCGGTTCGCCCAATACCAGCGAATCGAGCCCGGAGGCGACCCGCATCATGTGACGAACTGCCGCATCTTCTTCGTGCACATAAGCACTCGTGCGCAGCTCTTCAAGGCTCAAATGGTGGTAATCAGCCAGCCAGCGCAACACCACATCCACCGAAAGATGTTCCTGCTCTATATAGAGCTCGCTGCGATTGCAGGTGGAAAGGATCGCAGCTTCGCGGCTGTCAGTGAGCCGGCAGAGCTGCTGCAAGGCCTCAACCAACTGCTCCGGGGTAAACGCCACGCGCTCGCGGACGTCTACAGAAGCAGTCTTGTGGTTAATACCCAGAGCAAGGAAGGCCATTCAATATCGCTGATGATGTCGAGAGGCCGACAATTGTCCTACTTCGCCTGATTCAGAACAACCATTGCCGTCTATTGCCCTGGTAGCTTACGCCTATAAAAGGCCATCTGTGGAGCGTGCACGCTCGTGATGGTCGTTAACGATGACGCGGGCTTACTGAATAAAACGCGTTGCCCTCAGGTTCTTCGCGAGCAAGCTCGCGCCTACACGGTTATGTTTGGCCGAAGGCTTGTGTCATGATGATCCGACCGCAGGTTAGTCGTCCTCTTCCTATATGAATAGATCTTCCGCGTTGCTCCTTGCTTTTGTCTTCCTCAGCGGCTGCCAGGCCATGGCTCCCGTATCGCCGGACGGTTCGCCACCGGTAGAAGACAGCACTCCCACCCCTGAAAAGCCCAAGGTTTACTCCTCGTTCAGTGAAGAGACGGTATTCAGTCTGCTGAGTGCGGAGCTGGCCGGCCAGCGCAATCGTTTCGACATTGCCCTGGATAACTACGTGACCCAGGCCATCAATACCCAGGACCCAGGTATTTCCGAGCGGGCGTTTCGCATTGCCGAGTACCTGGGCGCCGACCAGGCCGCGTTGGACAGTGCGCTGATCTGGGCGAAAAACGCCCCGGACGACCTTGAAGCCCAACGTGCAGCGGCGATCCAACTGGCTCGCGCCGGGCGCTATGACGACTCCATGATCTATATGGAGAAAGTATTGCAGGGCAAGGGTGACACCCACTTCGACTTCCTCGCGCTGTCGGCTGCCGACACCGACCAGGACACTCGCACCGGCCTGATGAAGAGTTTCGACCGGCTGCTGCAAAAGCACCCGAAGAATGGCCAGCTGATTTTCGGCAAGGCCTTGTTGTTGCAACAGGATGACGAAGCCGAGGCCGCCTTGAAGCTGCTGGAGCGCAACCCACCGGAAGACGGTGAAGTCGCCCCACTGCTGCTGCGGGCGCGCCTGCTGCAAAACCTCAATCGCGGCAAGGAAGCCTTGCCGTTGCTGGAAAAAAGCATCAAGAAGTACCCGGACGACAAGCGCCTGCGCCTGACTTACGCCCGCATGTTGGTGGAGCAGGACCGCATGGAGGATGCCAAGGTAGAGTTCGCCAGCCTCGTCCAGCAATATCCGGATGATGACGAACTGCGCTACTCCCTGGCGCTGGTCTGCCTGGAGGCCAAGGCCTGGGATGAGGCCAAGGGCTACCTGGAAGACCTGATCGCCCGGGAAAGCCATGTCGACTCGGCGCACCTGAACCTGGGGCGTATCGCTGAAGAGCGCAACGACCCGCAAGGCGCGTTGATCGAGTACGCCCAGGTCGGCCCCGGCAATGACTACCTGCCAGCCCAATTGCGTCAGGCCGATATCCTGATGAACAACGGCCGCACCGATGAAGCGGAAAAACGTCTGACGGCGGCACGGGATGCAGAGCCGGACTACGCCATCCAGCTCTACCTGATCCAGGCAGAGACCTTGTCGGCCAACAATCAGGGCGATCGCGCCTGGAAAGTACTGCAGCAAGCACTGCTGCAATACCCCGACGACCTGAACCTTCTGTACACCCGCGCCATGCAAGCAGAAAAACGCAATGACCTGGCGCAGATGGAAAAAGACCTGCGCCTGATCATCAAGCGTGACCCGGACAACGCCATGGCACTGAACGCCCTGGGTTACACCTTGTCTGACCGTACAACGCGCTATGCCGAGGCCAAGGTCCTGATCGAGCAGGCTCACCAGCTCAACCCGGAAGATCCGGCCGTGCTCGACAGCCTGGGCTGGGTGAATTACCGCCTGGGCAACCTGGACGAAGCCGAACGCCTGCTGCGCCAAGCCCTTGAGCGATTCCCCGACCAGGAAGTCGCCGCTCACCTGGGCGAAGTGCTCTGGGCCAACGGCAAACAGCGCGAAGCCAGACAAATCTGGAAGAAGTTCCTCAAGGAACAACCCGAAAGCCCTATCCTGCGCAGCACCATCAAGCGCCTGACCGGATCCGAGACCCTTTAAGATTATGTTTTTGCGCCACGTCATCGTTTTCAGCTTTATCGCCCTGCTCGCCGGTTGCGCGGGTTTCGGCGCACGCGAGTCCGTCGAAGGCCAGGGCAACCTAGCACAGTGGCGACAGCACAAAGATCAACTGAACAGCCTCGACGGCTGGCAGATCAGCGGCAAGGTCGGGATTCGCGCACCGAAGGACTCGGGCAGTGGCACCCTGTTCTGGCTGCAACGCCAGGATTACTACGACATCCGACTTTCCGGCCCCCTGGGACGTGGCGCTGCACGCCTGACCGGCCGACCGGGGCAAGTGAGCCTCGAAGTCGCCAACCAGGGCCGCTATGAAGCGCCGAACCCCGAAGGTCTTCTGGAAGAACAACTGGGCTGGAAATTACCAGTGTCGCATCTGGTGTGGTGGGTTCGCGGGCTGCCCGCACCCGACAGCAAGAGCCGCTTGAGCCTCAATGGCGACAGCCGCCTGGCCACGCTGGAACAGGATGGCTGGCAGGTCGAGTACTTGAGCTATGTTGAACAGAACGGTTACTGGCTACCCGAGCGCATCAAACTGCATGGTACTGACCTTGACCTCACGCTGGTGATCAAGGACTGGCAACCACGCAAGCTGGGGCAATAACATGACGGCAAAGCGCCTGACCCTACCTGCTCCAGCCAAGCTCAACTTGATGCTGCACATTCTTGGTCGCCGTGAAGACGGTTACCACGAACTGCAGACGCTGTTTCAATTTCTTGACTACGGCGATGAGCTGACCTTCGTTGTACGCGATGATGGCGTGATTCAACTGCACACCGCATTCGAGGGAGTACCCCACGACAGCAACCTGATCGTGAAGGCAGCAAAAAAACTTCAGGAACAATCCGGCTGCGCGCTGGGCATTGATATCTGGATCGACAAGATCCTGCCCATGGGCGGCGGAATCGGCGGTGGCAGCTCCAACGCCGCCACCACCCTGCTCGGTCTGAACCACCTGTGGCAACTGGGCTGGGACGAGGATCGTCTGGCTACGCTGGGCCTGACACTGGGCGCAGACGTCCCGGTTTTCGTCCGTGGACACGCCGCTTTTGCCGAGGGAGTGGGGGAAAAACTCACCCCTGTAGACCCCGAAGAACCTTGGTATGTCGTGCTTGTTCCGCAAGTATCTGTAAGTACAGCAGAAATTTTTTCAGATCCACTGTTGACACGTAACTCTCCTCCCATTAAAGTGCGCCCCGTTCCCAAGGGAAACAGTCGGAATGACTGCTTACCGGTTGTAGCAAGGCGTTACCCAGATGTACGTAACGCTTTGAATTTGTTAGGTAAATTTACCGAAGCAAAATTAACCGGAACTGGAAGTTGTGTGTTTGGGGGCTTCCCAAACAAAGCTGAAGCTGATAAAGTCTCGGCCCTTCTTACAGAGACCCTTACAGGGTTTGTAGCAAAAGGAAGCAACGTTTCGATGTTGCATCGCAAGCTGCAAAGTCTGCTCTAAAAGGAACCGAGTGCTGGGCACTCGTTGCAACAAATACAGGGGCGTCGCCAAGCGGTAAGGCAGCAGGTTTTGATCCTGCCATGCGTTGGTTCGAATCCAGCCGCCCCTGCCATTTTCGTATACTCATCCAGGTTACCCTCAGCCTTCAGGTACTGCGCGTGTCCAAGATGATGGTCTTTACGGGGAACGCCAACCCCGATCTGGCTCGGCGTGTTGTACGTCAGCTGCATATCCCTCTCGGTGACATCTCTGTCGGTAAATTCTCCGACGGCGAAATTACAGCCGAGATCAATGAAAACGTCCGCGGTAAAGATGTCTTCATTATTCAGCCGACTTGCGCTCCGACCAACGATAACCTGATGGAACTCGTCGTGATGGCTGATGCCTTCCGCCGCTCCTCAGCGACTCGAATCACAGCTGTAATCCCTTACTTTGGTTATGCCCGTCAGGATCGCCGTCCGCGTTCCGCACGTGTGGCTATCAGCGCGAAAGTCGTTGCTGACATGCTGACCGTGGTAGGCATCGACCGTGTTCTCACGGTTGACCTGCACGCTGACCAAATCCAGGGGTTCTTCGATATTCCAGTAGATAACATCTACGGCTCCCCCGTCCTGGTGGATGACATCGAAGACCAGCGCTTTGAAAATCTGATGATCGTGTCCCCGGACATTGGCGGCGTCGTGCGTGCACGTGCTGTTGCCAAGTCCCTGGGCGTGGATCTCGGGATCATCGACAAACGCCGTGAGAAAGCCAATCACTCTGAAGTGATGCATATCATCGGTGATGTCGAAGGGCGCACCTGTATTCTGGTCGATGACATGGTCGACACCGCCGGCACCCTGTGCCACGCGGCGAAAGCCTTGAAAGAGCACGGTGCAGCCAAAGTCTTTGCCTACTGCACACACCCTGTGCTGTCGGGTCGGGCGATCGAGAACATCGAGAACTCAATGCTGGACGAACTGGTGGTGACCAACACCATCCCGTTGTCCGCTGCTGCTCAAGCCTGTTCGCGTATCCGTCAACTGGATATCGCACCGGTAGTTGCCGAGGCGGTTCGCCGCATCAGCAACGAAGAATCGATCAGTGCGATGTTCCGTTAAGGGTCAACCCTTGGCGTCATCCCACTGACGAAAAGCGCCCCGCCCCAGCATATTGTTGGGGCGGGGCTTTTTTGCCCATATCGCCTTTAGCGCTGGTCGCAAACGCTGGGGCGAATGTGGTTATTTTGGAGATACAACATGAACGATTTTACTCTGAATGCTGAAGTGCGATCTGACCTGGGGAAAGGTGCGAGCCGCCGCCTGCGTCGTCTCGCAAGCCTGGTTCCAGCTGTAGTTTACGGTGGCGAAAAAGCCCCTGAATCCATCAGCATGCAAGCTAAAGAAGTTGCCAAACTGCTGGAAAACGAAGCCTCGTACAGCCACATCATCGAGCTGAACATCGGCGGCAAAAAGCAGAACGTCATCATCAAGGCACTGCAACGTCACCCAGCTAAAGGCCACGTGCTGCATGCTGACTTCGTACGCGTTGTAGCCGGTCAGAAACTGACCGCTATCGTGGCTGTACACTTCGTTGGCGAAGCTGACCCGATCAAGAAAGGCGGCGAAATTTCGCACGTTACCGCTGAGATCGAAGTGACCTGCCTGCCGAAAGATTTGCCTGAATTCATCGAAGTCGACCTGTCGAACGCTGAAATCGGTGACATCATTCACCTGTCCGACCTCAAAGCCCCTAAAGGCGTTGAGTTTGTTGCTCTGGCTCACGGCAATGACAAAGCCATTGCAAACGTTCACGCTCCACGCGTTGCTCCAGAAGCTGAAGAAGCCGCTGCAGAGTAATTCACTCTGTAACGTAGGAGCTGGAGGAAGCATCGCGGACCGAAACGTAGCGAGAAAGCGGGCGAGAACGCGAAGTTTACTTTTGAGTAAATGAGTTCTTGTCGTCCACTTTCGCCGCACGTTGGTTGCAGCGATGTTATCCACAACTCCAAAGGAAGGGCCCCTGTCGTGACTGCCATTAAACTGATCGTTGGCCTGGGAAATCCAGGCGCAGAATACGAACAGACCCGGCATAACGCGGGGGCCCTTTTTGTTGAGCGCATCGCCCACGCCCAAGGTGTAAACCTGGTGGCCGATCGCAAATATTTTGGCCTGACCGGACGCCTCTCGCATCAAGGTCAGGATGTTCGTCTGCTGATACCCACCACCTACATGAACCGCAGCGGCCAAGCCGTCGCGGCACTTGCGGGTTTCTTCCGGATAAAACCCGAAGAAATCCTGGTGGCCCATGACGAATTGGACTTGCCACCCGGTGTTGCCAAGCTCAAGCAAGGCGGCGGGCATGGCGGTCATAACGGCCTGCGAGACATCATCGCGCAGTTGGGCAATCAGAATACCTTTTACCGTCTGCGGCTTGGCATTGGCCACCCAGGCGTCGCCAGTATGGTTTCAAACTTCGTCCTGGGTCGTGCGCCACGCGCCGAACAGGAAAAACTCGATGCCAGCATCGATTTTGCCCTCGGCGTGCTGCCGGATATCTTCGCCGGGGAATGGAACCGTGCGATGAAAAACCTGCACAGCCAGAAGGCCTGACTCTTATCCAAGGGGAAACACCATGGGATTCAATTGCGGCATCGTCGGCCTGCCCAACGTCGGCAAGTCCACCCTGTTCAACGCCCTGACCAAATCCGGTATTGCGGCGGAGAACTTCCCCTTCTGCACCATCGAACCCAACACCGGTATCGTGCCGATGCCCGACGCACGCCTGGAAGCACTGGCGGTCATCGTCAATCCCAAGCGCATCCTGCCGACCACCATGGAATTCGTCGACATCGCAGGCCTGGTGGCCGGCGCGTCGAAAGGTGAAGGCCTGGGCAACAAGTTCCTTGCCAACATCCGCGAGACCGACGCCATCGCCCACGTGGTCCGCTGCTTCGAAGACGAGAACGTGATTCACGTCTCCAACAGCGTCGACCCGAAACGCGACATCGAGATCATCGACCTGGAACTGATCTTTGCCGACCTCGACAGCTGCGAGAAGCAACTGCAAAAGGTCACTCGCAACGCCAAGGGCGGCGACAAGGATGCTGTGGTTCAGAAGGCTCTGCTGGAGCAACTGATCGCTCACTTCACTGAGGGCAAGCCAGCACGTAGCCTGATGAAAAGCATGAACACCGACGAAAAGGCGGTGATTCGTGGTTTTCACCTGCTGACCACCAAGCCTGTCATGTACATCGCCAATGTGGCTGAAGACGGCTTCGAGAACAACCCGTTGCTCGACGTGGTCATGGCCATTGCCAAAGAAGAAGGCGCCATTGTCGTACCGGTCTGCAACAAGATCGAAGCGGAAATCGCCGAGCTTGATGACGGCGAAGAAAAAGACATGTTCCTTGAGGCCCTGGGCCTGGAAGAGCCTGGCCTGAACCGTGTGATCCGCGCCGGCTACGAAATGCTGCACCTGCAGACTTACTTCACCGCTGGTGTTGAAGAAGTCCGCGCATGGACCGTCAAAGTCGGTGCCACCGCACCACAAGCCGCTGGCGTGATCCACACCGACTTCGAAAAAGGTTTTATCCGCGCCGAAGTCATCGCCTACAACGACTTCATCCAGTTCAAGGGTGAAGCCGGTGCCAAGGAAGCAGGTAAATGGCGCCTGGAAGGCAAGGAATACATCGTCAAGGATGGCGACGTGATGCACTTCCGTTTCAACGTCTAAACCCTGGCGCAGAACAAAAAGCCGATGCAATGCATCGGCTTTTTTGTGGGCGCCTGACCGATATCCTACCTGCCAGAAAGAATCCAACTGGCACGCGCAATGACACAATAAAATGTAACAATTTGGCAACTCCACTAAATACATAAGACCCCACCAACACAACGCTGCCTAAAAATCACTAATTCCTCACCATCTAAAAAAAACCAAAAATTCCAGACTACTCCTACCTCCAATAACGATTTAAAACAGCCACTGCACTTGAATATTTATTATTTTTAGCTTCCACTCCGCAGCTCAGTCGATAAGCATTAAAACTCACCATTTATCACCAATGACAACGGTATAGACTTGCGTTCTACTGCCTTTAAGAAAATGACCAAGCGGCTCAAGTTAGTTGAACTCGTAATAGGTCTGACAGAGGCAATAAATATGTTGCAGCAAGAGTGATGTCGGCATCCCACAAGATCAACGACAATAACCTTCCCCCTCTAATTGAATGCCCGGGTCTGGAAGCCACAATCAGGAATACTGCGACACTAAATGTCGACATTTTGTTACTTGGAGAAACTGGAACCGGCAAGGACACCCTGGCTGAAAGAGTTCATCGCTTATCCGGGCGCAGGGGCAACTTTGTTGCAATCAATTGTGCGGCGATCCCGGAAACACTCGCCGAAAGTCAGTTGTTCGGCGTCACCAATGGTGCATTCACCGGCGCGGTGCAATCACGAGCTGGCTTTATCGAAGCGGCACATTTGGGAACCTTATACCTCGATGAAATAGACAGCATGCCCCTGGTTCTACAGGCCAAATTACTACGAGTATTGGAATCAAGGGGTGTCGAACGACTGGGGTCAACCAAGTTTATTGCCGTGGACATGCGGGTGATCGCCTCGGCACAACAATCTCTGCATGAGATGGTCGAGCAAGGCCTATTCAGGCGGGATTTGTATTTTCGTCTCAACGTCGTCGCCATTAACCTGCCAGCCTTGCGCGAGCGCCGGGAGCGTATCATCCCGTTATTCCTGAATATGATTGAGCGCGAAGCCCAGCATTTCCAATTTCCCGCCCCCATTCCCCCAAGCGTCCTGCTCCAGCAACTGCTCTGCCATTCGTGGCCAGGTAATGTCCGCGAACTGGGTTCGGCTGCCAAACGCTTTGTTCTCGGCTTGCCTGCGATTCCAACCCAAGGGAATGAATATCAAGGGGTCACAATGAACCTCAAGGAACGATTACAACAAATAGAGAAAGTACTGATCGAAGACTCCCTGCGGCGCCACCGGCGCAGCATTGATACGGTCGCACTTGAATTGGGGATGGCCAGGCGGACGCTTTATCACCGGATGAAACAACTGGAAATACCCACTCATTGAGTTGATGGAACCAGAGAGCCGAAATTACCACTTATTGTGCAAGCCAGCTCCAATTGGCTTGACTGGACTTGTGAATCCATAGCTAACATGAAACTTTAGCACTCCAGGAGATTAACAATATGACTAGCGGTATAACGCAACTTCCGATGCAGTTAATCCAAACCGCTGCACCTATAGCAGGTACAGCCGCAGGAGCGGCGCTGGGCACTGCTGTAGGTGGCCCCCTCGGCAGTATGGTGGGCGGCGCTATCGGTGGCGTCGTGGGGCAAGCAGCCAGCAGCCTCCTTGAACAACAGAGACCCTTGAGCTATTGATGAAGGTTGAGTAGTCGTCAATGCAGTGGAGTATTTTGTTGTACAGAAAATGATAATCGACGACCCACAATCAGAATCTTGACTCATTAGCCGAATGTTGCGCACCAGAACTTACCGATGATTCTGTATCACGGATACATTCCATGCTCTTGATTTATGCACTGGCAGACAGCCCCGTCGCAAACAATACGTGACCTACGGGGCACCGTCGAAAGCGTGGTGCATTCAAGCGCATTGAAATACTCACAACATACTCCTCCTATAACAGATCAGAAATTGAATAGAGGTATACACCATGTCATATGGCTTGAATAGCAACCTAATGTCTAACTATGTCAACTATAACACCAACCTTGCGGGCTCCGGCTCGAGTGCAGCAGGTGCTGGCGGGGACGTCGGGGATCAGCAAGAGGCGGCCAGGAAGGCGCTTGCAGAAAAACGCGGCTGGCAGCGTATTGCAGCTGAGGATTTTGCTGCAGGAATCGATGTTCCAAAATCCATAAGGATCAGTTAACTCTACTGCCTCCTCCCCCCGAATAGAGGGAAAGGAGGCAGTTCAAAAACAATTCACTCCTATTTTAAATCAACTCGCCAGTTGATCACCCATCAATTTGGAGAAAGGAATTTATGCTCGGAAATATCAAAATTTTTTCGTCGAGCGACCCCCTCCATAACTCTACTGGCGGACCAGAATTATCCTCGTCAGCCACAGACATCAACTTTTTCAATGCGCGCTTAACCAGCGACAAACTGCCAGCCACGAGTATGAGCACAGCCATGGCTCCCAACCTTCTGTCAGAACAGTCGAATCAGCTGATTGGGCTGAGATCACAGGTGGCTCGCAGCCTTCGAGAGATCAGTCGAGGCTCCAACCCCTCGGCGCTACGCGATTACGGCAGCCAACTTTCCGACGCTCAACTACAGACCGTTCTGACGGTCAAGACTCTCAATAAAGCCGTACAAGCTCTCGAAAAACTGACCAACCTGCAATAGGAAGAACATGGCCCGCCCTCTGATTGCCACTGTACTTTTGTCATTGATGTTAATGCTGGGTGGATGCGGCGAAAGTGTGGAGCTTCATCGCCAGCTCTCAGAGCAGGAAGCCAACGAAGTCATTGCCGAGTTGGCGGACAAACAGATCCGCGCCCAGAAAGCCCCGGCCAAAGATGGGGTCGTTGTCCGTGTTGCAACTGATGACATCAGCCGCGCTGTCCGCACGCTGGAAGCAGCCGGCCTGCCACGAACCGCACGCTCGACACTGGGTGATATTTTTCGTAAGGAAGGTGTCATCTCCACCCCACTGGAAGAGCGCGCCCGCTACATCTACGCCTTGTCCCAGGAGCTGGAAGCCACCTTGTCCAATATCGACGGGGTAATCGTCGCCCGCGTTCATGTGGTGCTGCCTGAACGGGTTGCACCGGGAGAACCGGTACAACCGGCATCCGCCTCAGTATTTATCAAACATGATCCGCGACTTGAGCCTGACAATATCCGTCCCCGCGTTCGCAGGATGGTGGCCAGCAGTATTCCCGGCATGTCGACCGCAGTAGATAACCCACAAAAACTCACCGTAGTGTTTGTCCCCGCGACCGTTTATCAGGAGCAAAGACGCTTGATCTATTTCGGTCCCTTCCTGGTACCCAGTGAGGATCTGCGATTTTGGCAAAACAGCCTGACGGTATCATTGTTCAGCCTTTTACTTGCCGGTATCGCCGCGTTTTTCTGGTTTAAACGCAACTCACGAGCGCGGGGTTATCTGGCCAGTGATCCGACGCATTCACCAGCGCCTGCCCACACCTCGATGAACCCATCGCCTTATGAGTGACGCACAAACCTGGGCGCAATGGTGGGCCTATCCCTGGACAGTCTCATCACCCGAATGGGGAGTTCCAGGCGCCTTGAAACCCCTCTATCGCAGCCAGCACTGGCTGCTCGGCAAAAAACTCTCCATTGCCCCGTGCCTTCCCACTCCCCCCAACTTGGCACTGCTGCGGCTTATATATGGATCGCCAGGCCAACGAGAGTTGATGCTTGCGTTGATTGAAAGTATTTGCCACCCCAAGTCCAGCAGCCAGTTGAGCGAAGAACACCAACTCTGGTGTCAGCGACTTGCAAAGGCATTGCCTCCCTGCTCGCCGCTTTCAGAGGAGCAAGATCCGCTGCGACTGTTACGGGAGTGGGTCCCGCTCCCCACCTGGCAGCGACTCCGCCTCAGTTTCCCCCGTCAACGAGTGATTGAGTTGGAACAGATCCCGTGGCTATCCGACGCCCATGGCAGGCTCGACACCCTCTGGCAAGCAGCCATCTGGCGCGCCACCTCAATGGAAAGCGCTGAGACCCATCAGTATCAATCATGGGAGCATTCAATCAATGCTTTGTCATCGCAAGATTGAGCTGCATAACGGCACGCAAGGCCTGCCGCAAACATTGATTCCTCAAGAAACCCTCATACATTGTGGCCAGGCCTCTCGGTTGCTGGCACGCGCGCAGACGCAAGTGCGCGAACTGCTGCAACAGGCCAAGCAGCAGCGTGCAGAACTGCTGGAGCAGGCTCTGCAGGCGTTCAGGACGAATGCCGAGGCCCAGCTCAGTCAGCTGAAAATCGAACACCAAAAAATGTGCGATGGCCTGGAACAGAGTGCCACATCGCTCGTCAACCAGGCGCTACGCTGCCTACTGGAAGAGACCCCGCCTGCGCAACGTCTCGCGGCCCTGCTCAAACAACTCCTGGCAACCCAACTGCCCCCGGTCAAGGCGACGCTGTTGTGCCACCCCCTGGACCGCGAACCTGTCGAATCGTGGCTGAGCGGCCATGAAGAGCTCCCCTGGAGTCTTCGGATCGGCGACACGCCGAGTGCTCAAACATTAGTGCTGAAAACGGAGGAAGGGGACTTTTGCGTCGATTGGAACTCGATCCTTGAAACGCTCATGACTCCTGAGAAAGACGGATAGCTTGATGTGTCGCAAGTATTTCATTTTTTGCAGCCAAGGTGCTCCATCGTGGAACTGACGCCAAGGCAAGGACCACTGAGGAGGGAAATCCAAAAGGGGACAGTTGATGAGTTTCTATGACGGCATACAAAGCAGGCTTGACAGCCAAATGAAAAAAACCACAAAGCAACTCGACGAACTTCTTCGCAATCCGGACCCATTCTTTTCGGATGACGTCGATTTTTTCGAAACCAAAATGGAAATTGCCCAGGCTCATTTCGCGAGGTCAGAACATACCCGAATCAGGCATGAGTTGAGGAAGTCCGTTCTTGATGGAATGCAATGAAATGAGCGATCTGCTTGCTCGCTGGCTGGAAGGCAGCGACCAACAGATCGCATTGTACGAAGGCGACGACTCGATCGACCTGCGGCGTTGCGA
This sequence comes from Pseudomonas sp. ANT_H4, assembly GCF_008369295.1. Taxonomy (GTDB): domain Bacteria; phylum Pseudomonadota; class Gammaproteobacteria; order Pseudomonadales; family Pseudomonadaceae; genus Aquipseudomonas. Next base: position 249,241 of record NZ_VOBG01000007.1, read on the forward strand.
AAGCAATCTGCTGTTAAGCGTTCAGCTTACCCTTGCCCCTCCCGATAACCCCCAGCAGGAAATCTGGATGCGTCAGGGGCAAGCCAACCTGGAGTACTTTCAAGGTTCCCTGGCCCAATCACCTGAAAGCCGCCATCTCTGGCTACTTCAGAGATTGCCCGGTAACTGTTGCCGGGATCAGCTATTGGCAAGTCTCGAAACCCTGCTCAACCAACGCGATACCTGGCGCTCTATGGTCGAGTGCCGCCGGAGTGCCCCGAAGTGCATGCCCTCATCGCTGCGCTTGCTTTCGCACTAACCAGAGAATCTCTCCATGCCTGACAAGACCTACAAGCAAACCTGCTTGCGCCTCACCTCGCCCATAGCAACAACGACGCAGCCCTCCCATTGGCGCTGGCTGGCCGTATTACCCTGGCTACTGATACCGCTGGAAAGCACACTGGCAGCCATACCCGCCGAATGGAAAACCACGGCTTACGCCTACGAGGCCGACAACAAGACCCTGCAGGAAGTACTCGAAGACTTCACGAAAACCTTCGGCACCCAACTGCAAATCGACGGTTTCCTGGAAGGCTACGTCAATGGCAAAATTCGCTCGAACACGCCCCAATCGCTGTTGGACCGGCTCGCCGTCGAGCACCGCTTCCAGTGGTTCATGTACAACAACACTCTGTACATCAGTACCCTGGACCAGCAAGAGTCAGCACGGCTTGAGGTTTCAGCCGAAACTGTTGCCGACCTGAAGCAGGCCTTGACCGACATCGGCCTGCTGGACAGCCGTTTTGGCTGGGGTGAGCTACCGGATGACGGCGTTGTATTGGTCTCTGGCCCCAAGCGCTATATAGAACAGATCAAACAATTCAGCAGCAAGCGCAAGACGCCTGATGAAAAACAGAGTGTGCTGACGTTTACCCTGCAGTTCGCCAATGCGGCGGATCGCCAGATCGACTACCGCGGCGAAAAACTGCTTATCCCTGGCGTCGCCAGCATGTTGCGTGGTCTGCTGGAGCCGCGAACATCCTCCGTGCTCTCGAGTGCGGCTCAAAACCCCGCACCGTCGTCAGTACTATCCCCCATGGCCCAAGTCTTTCCACGGCTGAGCAATCCTCTGCTGGGGCAGATGCTCAGCCCACCGGCCGCCCTCGGCCAGCCGGATGCCAACTACGCCATGACACCCCGAGCGCCGACACCCACAAGCAAAATCCGCGTCGAAGCCGATGTGCGCAACAACGCCGTGCTGATCTACGACCTCCCGGAACGCCAGGCCATGTACCGCGAACTGATCGCCAAGCTCGACGTGGCGCGCAAGCTGGTGGAGATTGACGCGATCATCCTAGACATCGATCGCACTCAGCTCAGGGAGTTCGGAGTGAACTGGGGCTTTCAAAACAGTCGCTTCAGGGCTGGGGTCAATAACATTGCGCCGGGGACGGCATCGCAAGTGTCTATCGGTAACCGTGACCGCTTTGAAGCAGACCTGCGGGCACTGGAAGCCCGTGGCCTGGCGACCGTCGTGTCCAATCCCTCGATCCTGACCCTGGAAAACCAGCCGGCGGTGATCGACTTCAACCGCACGCAGTACATTACCGCAGGCACCGAAAACGCAACCATTCTGCCAGTCACAGTGGGCACCAGTTTCCAGGTTGTCCCACGGGTCATTACGTCAAAGGGCGCGCACCAGATCCACTTGGTAGTGGACATCGAAGACGGCAGTTTCGATGAAACCAACCCCGATCGAATCGGCCCGGATGTGCGTAAGGGTAAGGTCAGCACCCAAGCGGTGATGGCGGAAAAGCGCTCGCTGGTAGTGGGAGGGTTCCACGTCACAGAGAACGCCGACAGGCTGAACAAGTTGCCATTACTGGGGGATATCCCGCTGCTGGGCAAGGCGCTGTTTTCCTCTACCGAACGCAAGAGCAACCGGCGAGAGCGCCTGTTTATCCTGACGCCCCGAGTCATCGGTGATCAGGCCGACCCCTCGCGTTATTTGCCAAAATCTGATCAGGTGGAATTGGAAGACGCCCTCAAACCGCTGGCGCGTCGCTACGCCGAACACCAGCCGGCGATCAAGCGCAGCGATGTCACCTCTACCCTGGCCCATCTGGTCACCGGGCAGGTACCCAAGGACTTCAAGGCCGCGCCCATGCCACTGGGGCTCGATACTCTGTGCCGAACCCGCGACCTCCTGGCGCTCAACACCGCCAGCAGTCAGTGGTATGCCGGCCCGCAGTACAACGTGGCCGTCATCGTTCTGCGTAACCAGTTCAACCGCAATGTGCGCATCGACGAGAGGGAATGCAGCAACTCGCAAACCCTGGCCGTCACTGTCTGGCCGCACGCCTGGCTCAAGCCGGGTGAGGAAGCGGAAGTGTTTATCGCCATGCGCCCTGTTGTGAAGGACGAGCACATTGGTGTGCCTCGCCCTTCCCTGCTCACTCCGACCCGGAAGACTGATCAATGAAAAAGATACTCTCGCCCCTTGCACTCCTTGCCCTGGCCATGGTCATGTCGGGTTGCACGCCCACCTGTAAGGGTGATTCCTGCTCACGGCCGCAATCAAACGCCCAGCAAATGGTGATTTGGTGGCCTGAACAGATGCGGGTGGAGCCCGGCCCGTCCGGCGAACGATCGGACTATCAGACGGTCTCTCTGGAGCGATGAAGAACGCAGGAATTTCTGCCGACGAGCAACGTCGGCAGGCCTTCCTAGACGCCCTCATGGCTGGCAATGACGCTGAGTGGTCGTTGTGCGACGGCATCATATTCTGTCGGTTGAGGGTGGGGACCAAGGTGGGACTGGCCTTGCGAATACCGCCTCACGCCATCAAGGCGGGTCAGCTGCAGCGCGTACTTGAACGACGCTTTGAGCAGGCACTGGCATTCGATGGGCTGTTTGCCTATCTCGACGATGAACGAGCGCTGGTGATCTGGCAGGCGCTGCCTGAACGCCGCGAGAGGGCATTGCTTGACGGCATGCTGAGTCGAAGTCTGTCACTGGCGGAACTTGAACGACTGGACGCGTACGGCACGCGCTATTAAACCCCTTGGTACACGCAGCAGTTTATATGCCAATCAAAGATCATCAAGCTCCGGCAGCTCAAGCGTCTCGCGCTTGGCCTCATCATCCAACTCTTGCAAGGTGCGATAGATAAGGGCCACAGCCTTCAGCGTTTCACGGGTGATATGACTGCCCAGTTCTCCCTTGTAAAGGGTGCGCGCCAGCCACACACACTGGATAACCGGTATGTCTGCCGCCTTGGCCCGATCAATCAACTTGCGTGCCTCGGCATCCGTGCCTTTTTCCACCATCATCGGCAGAGGCGTTTCCCCGGGGCGGTAGTACAGGGCCACGGCAAAGTGCGTCGGGTTGACCACCAGCATGTCGGACTCTTCAAGCTTGGGCAGCTTGACCTTCGGCTCTTCGTTGGCCAATTCATAGGCCAATGAGCGGCGCTGGTTCTTGACGTGCGGGTCGCCCTCCATGTCCTTGTACTCCTTGATGACCTCCACCTGGGTCATGCGCATGCGCTTGGCGAAGAAGTACTTTTGCAACGCCAGGTCAATGAGCGCCAGGACCAGCAACAAGCCCAGACAGGTGTTGAGCAGATGGCGAAACAGCACGATCAGGGCCGAGATGTAGCCTGGCAGATCACCACTGGTCAAACCGATCAAGGGACCTAATGCCGGGCCAACCACCACATACAGGATCAGCGTAATAAACAGCGCCTTGGCCACACCCATGAACAGGTTCATCAACGATTGGCCGGAGAACATCTGCTTGGCCTGGTTGAGCGGGTTGAGGCGGTTGAAATCCGGCTTCAAGGTTTCAGGGGCAAACAGAAAACCGAACTGCATCCAACTGCTGATCAGTTTTGTCGCGATAGCGACAGCGGCCATCAACAAGGCAAAACTGAAAAACACCACCGCACCCGCCACCACAACCTCTTCCAGCGTGCGCACAAAGGGTTGCCCGATGCGCGACACTGGCAACATCAACAACTGCTGAAATCGTTGCATGCTGGTTTCAGCGGTGAACAAGGCGATCTGGCTCAGCACAGTCAACGCCAGTAGTTTGCCAATATCCTGGCTCTGGGAGACCTGACCCTTCTTGCGTTGGTCACGCAGTTTCTTGGCCGTCGCCGGGTGTTTTTTCTCCCCCGAATCACTCATGTTGCCGCCACCCGAAACAACAGGCCCAGCGAGTGCTTGAGCTCGCTCAGTAAGCTCATGCGGCCCACGATCAAATTTTGCAGCACGGGCAGATAGAGCAGCAGAAATGCCAACCCTGCCAGGCTCTTGGCTGGCATCGACAGGACCATCACCTGCAACTGCGGGCTGTAGAGACTGAGCAAGGCAATAGCGAATTCGATCAGCAGCAACAGGGCGATAAAGGGCGCTGCATAGAGGGTCATATGGGTGAAGGTATCGGCGAGCAGTTGGAGAAACGTGCTGAAGCCATTGACGGCCGGAACGGGCAACCAGACGGTCGGTGGCCAGATCAGATAGCTGTCCCAAATCACCTGGGTCATCGCGCCAAGGCCCAGGGTGACGATCAACAGAAAGATGCTCAATTGCTTGAACATATGCCCGATGGGCGTGGCGTCCGGCCCGAGAGAGGGGTTGAGTTGCCCGCCGATCAGGGCACCACGCTGGTTATCCAGCAATGCCCCCACACCTTCGAACAGCCAGAACGGCATCGCCAGCAATATGCCCAGCAACAAGCCCAGTGCGACCTCCTTGAACACCAGTGCGCTGATCAGCAGCAAGGTAAATTCCTGGTCCACCAACACCGCGTGAATACCGGGTGTCGGCAGCAACGCCATAACCAGGACAATGACATGGCGCGGCATCCCGCGCACATGCTGAAAGCAAAACGCCGGCACCAGGAAGGCACAGGGGTAAATGCGAGCCATGGCAATCGCCAGGCTGGGCAAGTATTCAAGATACGGGATCACCACGGGGCCAATTCCTCAGAGCGCTGAACGCGCAACCATGTCGAAGGTGAGATTGATCAGCTTGATCAACTCCACACCGATCCAGCGTCCCGTCACGGCCAGAGTAATACCCACGGCCACCAGCTTGATCCCGAACGGCAGCGTCTGGTCCTGCACCTGCATCAGGGCCTGGACCAGGGACGTCAGCACCCCGACAATCACCGCCACAATCAGTGGTGGAGCCGACAGTACCACCACCAGCAACATGCCCTGTTTGAACAGCTGAATAGGGTCCATGTTTCACTCACAGGAAGGAAAGAAAGAGGCTGTCGAGCAGCCGCGACCACCCCGATACAAGAACGAACAGCAGCAGCTTGAGGGGCAGTGAGATGGTCATGGGCGAGACCATCTGCATGCCGAGTGCCAGCAGCAGGTTGGAGACAATCAGGTCGATGACGATGAACGGAATGTAGATCAGGAAGCCGACTTCAAACCCTGCCTGCACTTGTGACAGAACAAACGCCGGCATCAGCAGGATCAAGTCATCGCGCTCGGTGCTCTGCGCCATCTCGGGCGGCCACAGGCGCGCGGTATTTTCATGAAGGTGGGTCAGCAGGTCCGGATCGGTGTTGCGAAACATGAAGGCCCGCAGTGGTTTTATCGCAACCAGCCCGGTTTCCTGAAACGCCTGCACACTGGTGGTGTCCAGCGGCGACACCTTGACGATCTGCCCGATTTCATAGCCCACGGGGGCCATGATAAAGAGAGTCGCTGCCAGCGCGATCCCGTTCAAGGCCATGCTCGGTGGAACCTGCTGCACGCCGATGGCGTTGCGGGTAATCATCAGCACGATAACGATTTTCAAAAATGCCGTGCAGATGATCAACAGCATCGGCATCAGCGTCAACGAACCGAGGAACAGCGCCAGCAGAAGGGGATCAAGTCCTTGAATACTCATCGGGAAAAGATCACCCGTGACAGCTGCAACCCCAGGCGCCCATCCACCTCCACCAACTGCCCATGACCAATGGGACGGTCTGCGTAATAAAGCCCGGCCATCCCCGGCCCATAACCTGAAATACCCAACACTGCGCCCGGCGCCAACTGCCGCAGTTCCCCCAGGGTCAGCTGCAGGGTGCCGCAGCGCACGGTCAGGGCCATCGACAACTCATCGAACGGCTCATGCCCAAAGACATCAACCAGCGGCTCGTCGCGTGCCTGATCACCGGGTTCGTCCCATCCCTGTCCCTGGGAACTGTCCCCATAATCTTCGCCCACAGTCGCTTCCTCGATAGAAAATAGGGTCAGGCGCAGAGCGCCTGTTTCATCGTCAATGCGCCCTTGCAGGCGGTGGTGCCCCAGGCGCAATTGACCATCACCCTGGGCATTGAAGAATGGGGATTCCAGCAGCAGCACATCTCCCGGGCGCACGGTGCCCAACTGTGTGATGGGCAGTTGCAGGCGTCCGAGAGTCACCGGTACGCAGAGGGGAAACGAGTCGGGCAATGGGCCGCTCATCGGCCGCCATAACGCGGCATCGCACAGCGCCAGCAGGCTGGCCGGCGCCAGTATCAGACGCGCAACCACCCTGGATGCGCCCAGCACCACGGTGAGTCGACAGCCAAAGGTCTTGCGCTGCAATTGCCCCAACGGTCGCAGATACCCGAACACGTCAAGCAACTGGGGGCTCAGGCTGTGCTGGAACAACGCCCAGAACCAGGAGTCCGGATCGTTGCCGGCCTCGGCCAGCACCACCGGGCACTCACCAAACAGACTCAGCACCGCGCTTGGCTCACTGAACGTCAGCACCCCACGAGCGGTCTCGAATGAAAGCAGCCCCCGGCCAGCCGGTGCGGGCCCAGGCTCCAGCAGCAGCTCACCGCACTGGTCGGCCACCTGAAACGGCAGGCGTAGCCCGCGCCCCAGACGACGCCGCGCCGCGACCTTGGCCCCATCGACAGCTGGCAATTTCAAGGCAGGCAACATCATGCTGGGTTCACTTGTGCCACCTGTAAACTGACGGGATGCCCAAGGCCTTTGGACAGTCTGTCCTGACAGGCCTGCCGGGAGCCGGTGAGCCAGATCGAGGTCCGTTCTTCTTCCGCCTCCAGGTCAATCTCCCAGGACTGGTTCTCATGTTTGGCGCTGACATTGATCCGCCCAAGGCGCGGCAGGTAGATGGCGGCGTGCAGAGGCCACTGGGATACGCCGCTCAGGCGAAGTTCCAACTGCTCGGACAAGGTATCAATCGTTGCAATATCGGCCTGCCCTGCCTGAGAAGGTCGTTGGCTGGTGTAACCGCCTTCCCCGCCATCGTCGGCAAAATACTGAGCAAACAATAAACTCGATTCCATGGACACAACGAGGCCCTGTCCTGGCACGATCTCGTTCTGAGACTCGCGCACGCGTGCACGCTCCTGCTTGCTGACAAACAGTTGTGTCATGGCGTTTCCTCGGCCAGTAGCACGGCCAACTCCTGAAGTTTTTCAACTTCGCGCAGGCACTGGGTGACCTGCTTCTGTGCAGTATTGATATGCGCCACTTGCCTCTCCTGTTGCTGGTACAAGGCCTGCAGTTGCCCCTCATCACGGGCCGTGCCAGCCGATAATTTGCGCTCCTGGGCACCCCAGGCCTTCAGGTCTTGCAGCGAAACCACCTGCCCTTGACGCTGATTCGCCAGTTCTGCGGTTTGCCGGGTTTCCTCCAGGCGGGTTTGCTCAAGCGCCTCTTGCGCCTGCTCGACCTTGGCCAGGAGGGCTTTGTGGGCTCCTTTCGCCTCACGCAAGGCCCGCTCGGCGCGGTCGGCCCGGTGCCTGCGCAAACGCCGCAAGGTGTCTATCTCAAAAGGGAACATAAGCTGTCAGCTCACTCAGTTGATCCAGGGTCGACTCCATCGGTGAAGGCAGCCTCAAGTCCTGCCGCAAAAAGGCATCGACCGCTTGCCGGCTCTCGACCGCCAGGTCAGTCAGGGCGTCAGCACCGGCCTGGTACTCACCCAGTTTGAGCATCAGTTCGATCTGCTGGTAAGCCGACAACAACCGCCGCAGTGCCGTGCTCGCTTGTATGTGCGCAGGCTCGGCCACGTTGCTGAGAGTCCGCGACAGGCTGGCCAACACGTCCACCGCCGGGTAATGGCCGCGTTCAGCCAGTTTGCGTGAAAGCACGATGTGGCCGTCCAGCAGGGAGCGGACCTCATCGGCGATGGGGTCGTTCATGGAGTCCTGCTCGATCAGCACGGTGTAGATGGCGGTGATGACACCCTGACGGGTCAGCCCCGCGCGCTCCACCAGGCGTGGCAACAGGCTATAGACCGAGGGCGGCAGGCCGCCGCGACCCAACGGCTCACCGGCAGCCAGGCCGATTTCGCGCTGGGCGCGGGCGAACCGAGTCAGGGAATCAATCAGCAGCAGGACCCGCTGCCCCTTGCGCCGAAAACCCTCCGCCAAGGCCGTGGCGGTAAAGGCCGCGCGGGCACGCTCCATGCTGGACCGGTCAGAGGTGGCACACACCAGCACTGCCTTGGCGCGTAATTGATCATCGAGTTCATGATCGAGAAATTCGCGCAGCTCCCGGCCACGCTCACCAATCAGGCCGAAGACGATCACATCGCAATCAACGTTACGGGCGATTTCCGCCAGCAAGGTGGTCTTGCCGCACCCCGCACCGGCGAACAAGCCAACCCGCTGGCCCTCACACAGGGTCAACAGGCCATCGATCGAACGCACGCCCGTGGGCAACGCCCGGCTGATTCGCGGACGCTCGGTGGGCAACGGCGCCTCGCACAACACCGCACTCGCCTCTTGTGTATCGGCGCCCGCAAACGCGCTGGGGCCGATGCCGGCAATGGGTCTACCGAACCCGTCGAGCACCTGCCCCAACAAGTCATCACCCACCCGTACCCGGTGGGGCATACCCAGGCGCTGCACGCTGGCGCCCACTCGTACACCCTCCAGGTTGCCCAGGGCACTGAGTACCGCGTCTTGATGATCGAAACCTATAATTTCCGCCAGCATGCTGTCTTCACCGACCTTCTCCACCAGGCACAAATCGCCGATGCACGACGCAGGCAAGCGGCATTGCAGCAACATGCCGTTGACCCGTTGTATGCGCCCACGCACCGTGACCGGCGCATAGCCTGCCAGCCTGGCAGACTGGCGCTGCTGCCAGGAGTCAAGCCGCTCTGTGAAGGAGTGGTTCACCAGCCGACCTCATAACGCTGCGGACCGTCAAACACCACCTTGTTGTTGTCGATGGAGGTCAATCGCAAACCGTCTATTTCATCCCCCAGAAACAACCGACGCCCTTCTGCCAGGACGACATGACCATTCTTGCCGCCGACAATTTGCACAATCCTGAACGGCAGATCGGTGTTGCGCTCACGCACCCGGCTGATAACGGGAACCGGTGTGTCGAACTGCTCCTGAAAACGGTTGAGCATCCGCGAAACCAGCGCCACCTCGTCCCTGGACGCTGTACCGTCGATCATCACCTGCCCATTGATGATTTCCAGGGCAAAACGATGACCCAGTTCACGCTCACTCAGCATCTTCAGCAGTTGCTGGCGCACCTCATAAGAGCTGGTCAGTTCGGGCTTTTGCCCAACAACCGGCATCAGCGACGCCTGTGGCTGACTCTCATCGGTGGAGGTCATCCCCAACGCCATGATGATCAGGGCCACAATCGCCAGAATCCCCATGACGCGTCTTTGTTGAAGAATCGACGGCACGGCCGCTTCGGGTTCCGGCTGTTCAGGCACCTCCACTCGGTGCACGTAAACGGGCTCCGGTTCCTCGGGCCAGGGTTGATCGGCAGAGGCCACATAGAGTCGAACACCCGCGATGGTAAAGGGCATATTGATCGCAATATCCGCGATTTGAGCCAAAACCTGACCGCCAGCATCCTGCAAAAGGCCTTCTTGCGCTTGCACCGTCCATTGATCGGCGACACACAGCAGATGCACATGACGGGGTGCAATTCCCGGATCGTAAAGAGCCAGGTCGGCGTCCACACTGGCGCCAATGCACCATTGCTCCCCAAACAGAGGTAATGCGGCGCCCTGGTGCAAACCATTGAGTACTCGCAACTCGAACATGATCAGGCCCTCTGTCGTTGGATTCACGCCACGGAGTCGTGCTGCAAGCCGTCCTGACCTAGGTCAAACCGACCGAGCACCTTGACCTTCGCGGCATTCGTCAGCTCGGCAAAGGACAGCACCGGCACATGGTTGAACTCCTCCAGCAACAAAGCACGCAAGGGACTGCGCAGATCCTGCGCGACCAACAGCACGCTCTTGGTCTTGGATCGCAAGACAAACGCCTCTTTCAACAGGCTGATCAGCAGCGCGCTGTGCTCATTGTCCAACGCAAAAAATACTCCGGTCTGGGTCTGGCGCAGCGCTTCACGGAAAACGTTTTCGGTGTATGGCGAAAACAGCCAGGCATGCAAACCGTCTTCTTCGCTGTACTGGTGGTAGATCTGTGATTTCAAGGCGATCCGGGCATAGTCAGCCAATGCTTCGGGCTCACGCTCATGTTGGCCGTACTCAATCAACGCCTCGACAATCAACCGCACCGCCCGTAGCGGTATGCCCTCACCGGCCAAGCGCTGCAATACCGCAGAAAAGCGCGACAGCGGCATGATCCGTTGCAGCTCCTGAACCAGCTCCGGCTGGTTGAACTCCAGCCAGCTAAGGATCGATTTGCTCTCCTGAATACCGAGAAACTGTGGCCCGCTGACCATCATCGCCCGCTGCATGCGCTCGATAATCAGATCCTGCGCGGTAATCCGTTCCAAATGCTCATCACCCAGCAGGGCATCATCGGGATGCAGCCACAGCCAATCTTGCTCATCTCGCTCTGCAAGGCCCCTGATGCCATCGATGAGTTCGTCGGCACACGCCTCGCGCTGCACGGCCAGTCGCTCGGTCAGCGTCGCCTTGAGCATTGGTACTTCATGCACGCAGAAGCGAAATTCATCGTCGGCCAGCGGCGGGCTGTATTCAATCTCAAAAGGCGGCAGCGTCAATCCGACGCTGGTAACGATGCCATTACGGGTTTGGCGAATCGCCTGAATAAGTGCTGTCACACTCGGATCTCCCAAGCGTGTAGAGGGGAACTGCAACAAGTACGGGCGGGAGGGATCAAAACCACGCAAATCTTCCTCGCCGTTTTTTTCCGGCGCCACGATCTGCGCCGTCGATGCCTCGAATTGGTCGTCCTGTGTTTTTTTGCGGGAAAGGTAATAGCCCAGGCCACCGGTCATCAACGAAATAACAATAAAGACCACTGTCGGCATCCCGGGAAGTGCGGCGAACGCCAACATGCCGACCGATGCGATCATCCAGCTCTTGGGTTCACTGGTCATCTGCCGGGCAATTTCAGCGCCTATGTGATTGGCGCCCTTGTTTGCGCCATCCGGCGCAACTCGGGTGATGATCATGCCGGCAGTCAGGGATATCAGCAGTGCCGGAATCTGTGCAATCAGCCCGTCGCCGATCGTCAGTACCGAATACAGCGCCATGGAATCCCCTGCGCTCATCCCGTGCTGGAACATGCCGGTGGAAAACCCACCCAACAAGTTGATCACCACGATCACCAGCCCGGCGATAGCATCACCCTTGACGAACTTCATAGCCCCGTCCATAGCCCCGAACAACTGGCTTTCCCGGGATAGTTGCTCGCGCTTGTTACGGGCCTGGTTGCCGTCGATCAAGCCGGCACGCAAGTCACTGTCGATGGACATTTGCTTGCCGGGCATCGCGTCGAGGCTGAAACGGGCCGCCACTTCAGCGACGCGTTCCGAACCCTTGGTGATCACCAGGAAGTTGACGATGGTCAGGATCATGAAAATCACCAACCCCACTGCCAGGTTGCCGCCCACCACAAAGTTGCCAAATGCCTCGACGATGTCACCGGCGTCCTGTTCCAGCAGGATCAGTCGGGTGGTGGCAATCGACAGCGCCAGCCGGAACATGGTGGTCAGCAGCAGGATCGAAGGAAAGGACGAAAAGGCCAGTGGCCCCGGCAGGTAAAGCGCCAACACGATCAACAGGCACGAGATACAGATATTGAGGGCAATGAGGATATCCACCAACCAGGTGGGCAACGGCACGATAAAGATGAAGACGATGGCCAGCACGACGACCGCCCCCAGCACGTCGGCTCGACGCGCAACGGTCAGCAGTACCGTGTTCAGCCATTGAAGTGTAGTCACTGCGCTGCTGCTACCAGGCGGGACGTGGCGCGCCCTTCGGCCGTCGTACGCTCATCCATCAGCATCAGAAAATTGTGCAGGGTTTCCTGGCGGCTTCGTTCGTCTCGCCACAGGGACAACGGCAGACGCTGAATCAACGGATAAAGGACGTTGAGCGAGACCAGTTGCGCGGACGGGCTCTCGCCCCCCAGTTCGCTGCCAAGACGTAACACTTCGTTGGGCGCGATGCCCGTACTGGCGTAGCCCAACAAGCGCTGCAACAGCGTAATGGCATCCTGTTCGCTGCGTGGATGCTCGGAAACCAATCGCCGGCACAACTCCCGACAACTGCACAACACCCCATTGAGCTGACCGCACGCCTGCAATCCCAACAACAATGTGCGCAGCTTGGCGATGGGCAATGAAGGGGTATGGGCGGCGACATCATCGGCGAGGGTCCGGCGCATCACTTGCAGCCCGGCATTGAACTGCTCGCCACCAAATAGCCCCAATAGCGCCTGCATCATGGTCGCCAGGGATTGGCGCACCACCACGCTTGCGTAGTACAACTGGCGAACGGCCTGGCGTAGAGCCGGATCATCGCTGGCCACCTGCAGCGACTGCGCAATATTGAGCCCCGCCTGAATCTGCGGAGCATAGAGCGTATGCATTTGCTGAAGAAAGTCGCGGGCCAGATCGGCCTCATGAGTGCGGCCTTCGGCCTGGGCCTGAGCACTGACCTGCTGCAACACCACATGGGTGCGAGCCGGATCATCCCCAGTCAGCCCCAGCAGGTTCTCGGCACTGGGCCGCTGCAGCAACTGAATCCGCGCCTGGCGCACCATATGCTCCAAGCTCGCTTGCCCAGGGTGCCCCAACTGCTCATACAGCTGTGCCAACTGCTCGACTTTTTGAACCCGGTTCTCCGTACGGGCAAGCCTCAACTGACGCTGATCCAGACCTTTGCTGCTGCGCTCCATCTGCTGACTGAACAGCATGCCGACTTCCTCGGCGGCATTGTGCTGTGCAACCTGCGCCGATTGCCCACGTGCCAAGGGGATTGCAACAGCAGGATTGAGCTGCTGAAGCTTTTGCGCATCGCTGTGGGATGTATCAACTTTCATAAAGGCGCCGGGAGTTAGATTTCGTGCTCCTGTGTGGTGAGCCACTCCTGAACAGTTCCAACCCCTGGCACATTTTCTTGCGCGTGTAATAACTGGCACGGTTTTAATCAGCCCTGTGCAAGTTTTTACATTTCACGCCTAAAAAACAAAAAAAATAACTATTAATATCAATACATTAAACAATTAATGCGATTGGCACAGCCGGTGCTTAGGGAGTCCCCATCGAAACCATTTCGATAGCGATTACCCTAAGGAAAAAATAATGGATAACTCTTCCGATGTAGAACCTACTTCTCCTGTCTCACCTCAAGCCATGCTCGACCTACCGGGCGAGCATCAGAAAAAGCTGCGCAGTTTTATCCACAAGCGCGTCCTGAACCCCGAAGATGCCGATGACATCTTGCAGTTGACCTACCTTGAAGCCTGGCGCAACAAAGAGCGTTTCGGCGGCCAGGCCGCCCTGAGCACCTGGATGTGTGGCATTGCACAAAACCTGATCCGCAACCACTTTCGCCGTCTGTACGCCAAGCCCGTGCATTGCGAATTTGATGAATCGCTCTGGCACGGCCAGGACGAAGGGCAGGATCTGGGGTGGCAATTCGAAATCAACCGCCGGCTGGAAAAGACCCTCAGCGCCATCAAAGGTCTGCCGGTAGAAATGCGCAACACTCTGTATGCCTCACTCGAAACCGACGGCAGCTACCAGGACACCGCCGATGTGCTGGCGATTCCAATCGGCACCGTACGCTCCCGGCTGTCCCGCGCGCGCGAACAGCTCAAACGGGTGACACAGTCCCACGCTTCCCGATAGGAGAGGTATGGCCCAGGGACGGAGCAATACCCCCTGGGTCAAGACTCAGGTATCACGCCTGTTTCGAACGCGGCAATAGAATCGCCAACACCCCCAACAATGGCAAGAACGAGCACAGCGTGTACACGTACTCAATGCCGTGAATGTCAGCCAGGTGCCCCAGCAGCGCCGCACCAATCCCGCCAAAACCGAACATCAAACCGAAGAACACTCCGGCGATCATCCCCACGTTCCCCGGCACCAACTCCTGTGCGTAAACCACAATCGCCGAAAACGCCGACGCCAGAATAAAGCCGATCACCACACTGAGCACGCTGGTCCAGAACAGATCGGCATGGGGCAATAGCAAGGTGAATGGCGCAACGCCCAGGATCGAGAACCAGATCACCGCCTTGCGGCCGATCTTGTCGCCAATCGGCCCGCCGAAAAACGTCCCCGCCGCCACCGCACCGAGAAACAGGAACAGGTGCAACTGGGAACTGGCCACCGACAGGTCGAACTTCTCGATCAGGTAGAAGGTGAAGTAGCTGGTGATACTGGACATGTAGAAGTACTTGGAAAACACCAGCAGCCCCAACACCACCAGTGCGCTCAGTACGCGCCCCCTGGACAGGCCGTGAGTCGCCGCCTGACCTTGCTTAAGCTTGAACAGGTTCAAATGGTTGCGGTACCAGCGACTGATGGCATACAGCACACCCAGCGCAAACACCGCGAACAAACCAAACCAGGCCACATTGCCCTGGCCGAACGGAATGATGATCGCCGCCGCCAGCAACGGGCCAAAGGCGGAACCGGCATTACCGCCGACCTGGAACGTCGACTGCGCCAGGCCATAGCGCCCGCCCGAAGCCAGGCGCGCCACACGGGAAGCTTCCGGGTGAAACGTCGAGGAGCCAACACCGATCATCGCCGCAGCAACGAGGATCATCGGGAAACTACCGACCTGGGACATCATCAGAATCCCGATTAAGGTGCACACCATTCCACATGGCAACAGGAACGGCTTGGGATGGCGATCGGTGTAATACCCCACCCACGGCTGCAACAGCGACGCGGTGAGCTGGAACGTCAGGGTAATCAGCCCGACCTGGGTGAACGTCAGGCCATAACTGGCCTTGAGCATTGGATAGATCGACGGCAACACCGCCTGGATCAAGTCATTGATCAAATGCGCCAGCGCCACCGCGCCAATGACACGCATGACCAATGGGCTGGATTGCCCGGCGGCAGGCGCCGTAGCCACTGTGGGCTGGGAATTGCTCAGAGCCATGAAGAAGGTTTCCGTACAGCAGATGGATGCACAGGCGCAGGTGCGACAATGTGCCACTTTTCGCTGCAGGATTGCCATCCCCTTAGGGTGCTAACGAGTTGATGAGTTAGTACTGCCGCCACGGCTTGTAAAAAGCCAGCAAGGAAAATCGCTATATTTTGCGGGACGTTTCCTAGAGAAACTTTCGGCCTTGTGCCGGGAGGGTTCGCTGGTTTGTCTTCGGATTGCCTGCCCTTGCGCGCTGGCACAGGAACGACCAAGGCCCCGCCACTCGTCACCTTACCCGGCGATTTTCGATAAACAGTTGATAGCGTAGATAAAATTTCAACAAAAAGGCTTGACGCATAATCGTTCTACGCGAATAATGCGCGCCACTTGGCTACATAGCTCAGTTGGTTAGAGCATAGCATTCATAATGCTGGGGTCCGGGGTTCAAGTCCCTGTGTAGCCACCAAGTACCGATCCATAGACGTCTACAGCAGTCTATGAATCACCTCAAGAAGCCCGCCTAGTGCGGGCTTTCTTGTTTCTGGCTATCTCTCCTTGTATCCCCCTGTGCATCCTCGATAAATAATTGAACCGAGGGGATACAAGCCCAAATGAAGCGATCCGAGATAAAACGCCGCCCCCTTTCCGATACCGCATGCAGGCCTGGAGCCTGATGCCAACGAGTATCGCGAGCTGGACGGAAGCGGAAAGGGATATCACCGGCGAGACATTCGAGCCACTGGCGCGAGAGTGGTAGACCTCACGTCTCACCAACTGGAATGCGGGCACCGCGAAGCGAATCATCGGCGCCCTGGAGCGTCACGTCTTCCAGGTGTTCGGCAAACGTCAGTCACCCACCCGTTATCAACAATTATGGGGTGCCGGGCATTGGTTTCTACCAAAAGCAGGCGTTTTGACTGGAAACCTGGCCATTCGCAAAACAAACCCACGGAGGTGTTGCGTAAAGCGCTAAACCAATTTGTGAAACGCCCCCCTGTAATCACCAGCGCAATGCAATGCTAACCAGCGTCAGCTTCAATCTATCCGTCTACCGGCTAACTGATTGGGGAGTGCTTTAGATCAGCCCTATAATCGAAAGCGCTTAACCAAAACGTCAAGTTCCTGGCCTAAGCGTGCCAACTCGATACTTGAGGCCGCTGTCTCATTACTAGCGCCAGCGGTTTGTTCAGAGATATCACGCACGCTCAGCACGCTACGGTTGATCTCTTCAGCCACTGCGCTCTGCTGCTCAGCGGCTGAAGCAATCTGCTGATTCATCAACTGGATTGTAGACACCGTGCGGGTGATATTTTCCAGAGATGTTCCAGCACGACGAGTTAACTCAACACTGCTATCAGTCAATATACGACTGTTCTCCATAACGGCGGATACCTCTTGAGTGCCGTTTTGCAAGCTGGAGATCAGCTTTTCAATTTCTTCGGTGGATTGCTGGGTACGCTGCGCCAGGCTACGAACTTCATCGGCAACTACCGCAAAACCTCTTCCAGCTTCACCAGCTCGCGCGGCCTCAATGGCGGCATTGAGAGCGAGTAGGTTGGTTTGTTGGGCGACCGCCTTAATAACATCGAGCACGCCGCCGATTTTGCTGCTTTCCTCTCTGAGATTACTCATAGCTACGGTGGAGTTGCCGACTTCGATAGCTAGGCGTTCGATTTGAGCCACTGCCTCGCCAACAACTTTGTCACCTTCGCGAGCCTGCTGATCTGCGGCGGCCGCGGCGTCAGAGGCTTCTTCAGCATTACGCGCTACCTCTTGCACGGTGGAGGTCATTTGGTTCATGGCAGTAGCAACTTGATCGGTTTCGACTCTTTGGCTGTTCACACCAGCACTGGTCTGCTCGGTGACGGCTGACAACTCTTCGGCAGCGCTAGAAATCTGGATGACACTAGCGCCAATACCGCCAATCAGTTCACGCAGGCTGGTGGTCATCTGTTGCAGGCCTCTCTGCAATTGCCCTACCTCATCGCGGCGATTGACCTCCATATCCTGACTCAAATCGCCTGAGGCAATACGATCGACGTCCTTGAGGACATGCTGCAACGGTGTAACGATTTGCCGGGTAATGATCCAGGCCGCGACGGCACCGAGCAGCAACGCCAGCGCAGCGATGCTAGCAAGCAAGGTTTTAGCAAAAGACGAATCGGCATCGCGCTTAGCGGATTGCGACGCTATCAACTGCTGAGTGGTATTGAGCAGGATATCGCCTTGCACACCTATTCGGGCGAACACCGGAGCCAGATCGGCTCCCGCCTGGCTTAAGGCGCCCTGGGCATCGCGATACACCCTGACCGCGGCTATCTGCTGGTCAATCAGCGCCGCATCGCTGGGCACGGTCAGTTGGACACGAGCAGTGTTCAAATACCCAGCCAGTTCGTCGAGCGTCTGGAGGATCATCCGGTCACTGTCCCCCTTAGGATTGAGCTCCATCTGCAAGCGATGAATTCGCAGGTCCTTGGTCATCTCGCTGACACGAGCGATGTCCTGTACTTTGACGCCGCGCTCAGCAAGAGCATTGATTGCTGTCCAACTGGTGAGAGCAAGGAGAAAAGTCAACGCCAATACCAGGCCGAATCCAAGACTGAGTTTGGTACCTACACGGATATTGCTGATCCAGCCGAACATAAATACTCCAAGCAGTAGATTGCGTTTACCAGGGGATAAACTATAGAGGTCTATCGACGGCCCTTTGTGATGCTTTAGCTACGCTGTCCACCCTTCGTCGGAATGTAAGACAGGCATGAGACGAAACCGGTGCCGGGTGGGCGTCTGAGGCTTATCCCATGCGGGGGCCGTCAAGAGCCGGGCTTTGCCGTCTCATACCCCAGACGGATTCTGGACAGGCTCTGGACAGCCGGACAGGCCGCAGATCATCCAGCTCGGCCCAGGAGCCAAAGCCAGCACGGTCTGGCGGCGGATCGGCTAGGCGGCCGAAAGCTACCTCGTCCAGAAACAGGGAGGGGCCGCGACGGTCACTTTCGGGACAAGTGGCCCACGGCCGCCCCAGGCAAACGCGGCCATAATCCTTGACGGAGTCTTGACGAAATTTTTGACAGATCTTGACGGATTTCTCCGCCCCCCCCCACAAGTGGGAACGCTGAAAGCCACGCAGTTCATGGCTTTTCGGGCACTCGCACCGCTTGGCTGGTACCAGCGTTGTCAAAAATTCCAAACTGGGCCCTAAAGGTAACTGCTCGACCAATCGCCAGGCCCAAGCCTGCGGGATGGGGTGGTGAAACACCGACCCAGATAAATCCTTAGAACGCTAAGTAATACTAGACAGGCACTAGACGGATTTTCGCCGAAAGACCACGTTAAAATTGCCCGCAGTCCAAGCAATACGCCGCCGCCAGCGTGAAAGGTGGTGTGCTGGCGCTTGATGCTCGTCAAGTATTTACCGGGGCTTCCAGCGACCTGACAGTAGGTCGGAGCAGGGGGTGAACGAGTCGTTCACCCTGGAGCGGAAAATGGTCGGTTCCCCAGCTTGGCCAACCCCCGGATTCCAGGTAGTTGCTCACGTTCCGCTGGTAACCTCTATGGGTCATCTGCTGGCCTAGGTTCGTTCGGAGGCCAGCATCAATCGCGCATCGAAGATAGAGCCGTGTATCCCCTGGTGTATCCCTTTAAAATACGAACACATAAATAACCAACAAATACAGCATGTTACTTATCTAGTTCAAATGTCTGTGTACCACCAAGTACTAAAAACGGCTTACCAAAAGGTAGGCCGTTTTTTATGCCTGGAGAAAATCCCTACCCCTGCATTACCCCAGCCTTACAAAACACTGCTCAATCACCGGCGCGCCCCACTGTTGCCCTTCCTGTTCCGATTCCAGAATAAAGCCCGCGTCTTCATAGAGCTTGCGCGCGACATCAAGCCCCTTGAACGTCCAAAGCCGCACGACGGGGAACCTCTGCTCATCGCAAAAGGTAAGTGCCTCGTTCAACAAGCGTTTACCCAATCCCTGGCCTTGAGCCGATGGATCAAGAATAAAGCAGCGCAGTATCGCCTCGCCCTTTTCGCCCTCAGCGTCGATGGCAATCGAGCCGACAATCCGCTCAGCGTCCAATACGGTCCACACCTCGTTGCGAGGATTGGACAAGCGCCCCATCAACTGTGCCATGTCCGATGCCACCAGGCTTTCAAAGGGCTGGCCGAATTCGGCGTGCCTGGAATAGTAATCGGCATGCATTTGCGTAAGTGAGTCTCCGCCAACCTGGGTTGCATGAAACCCAGCTCTCGAACCATGAGTCGGGATGCCGAACGGATTTGATCAATGAGATCCGGTTGGAAAGCATTCACAGGGGCCACCTCATCTGAACAGGGCATTTAGTTGTGCAAGGCAACTACATGAATTTAAGTTGCACCGAACAACTACCTCTCGGATTTTGACGCTCGCCCTCCTCCACTGCTAGTGTCCGACCTCCCCAAACAGACGGAGCGCCCCGGTGAAACTGGACATCTACCAAGTTGACGCCTTTAGCGACCACCCCTTTGGTGGCAACCCGGCTGCACGCTGAGCAGGGCGGCAAGCGCCGCGGCGAATTGCGCGGCGATCGGGTGATTATTTCCGGCAAGGCCGTGCTGTATAGGCAAGATACGATTTACCTGTAGAGCGTTACCCTAGGGACAACAGATCATTCTCAAAATGAACGGAGTTCATCGCGTGTTTTCGATTTTTCATCATCACAGGCTTACCACCCTCTCGTTGATAGCCGCCGCTCTTACCCTCGCCGCTTGCCACAGCGCCACCACGCCTGAGTTGCCGCCTGCCCCCGAGTTGGGTTCGGGCTATCGCACCGATATGAGCGTGCGTCACGCCGAGCGCCATATGGCTGCAGCGGCTAACCCGTTGGCAGCCGAAGCCGGGCGGGAAATCCTGCGCAAGGGTGGCTCGGCCATTGATGCGGCGATTGCCATGCAAGCGGTACTCACCCTGGTGGAACCGCAATCCTCCGGGATCGGCGGCGGCGCTTTTATCATGCTGTGGGACGGTAAACAGGTACGCGCCTACGACGGTCGCGAAACTGCGCCGGCCGGCTCCACCAAGCGCTTGTTCCTGAAGGCCGACGGTACGCCGATGGCGTTTCCTCAGGCGCAGATTGGTGGCCGTTCAGTCGCCACACCCGGCGTGTTGCGCGCACTGGAGATGGCACACAAAAAGACCGGCCGCCTGCCGTGGGCCACGTTGTTTGAGCCGGCCATTAACTTGTCCGAAAAAGGCTTCCCGATTTCCCCACGCCTGCACAGCCTGATTGCCGCCGACCGGTACATCAGCCAATCACCGGACATG
Source organism: Pseudomonas sp. ANT_H4 (assembly GCF_008369295.1). Taxonomy (GTDB): domain Bacteria; phylum Pseudomonadota; class Gammaproteobacteria; order Pseudomonadales; family Pseudomonadaceae; genus Aquipseudomonas. The sequence goes on from NZ_VOBG01000007.1 coordinate 269,870, forward strand.
GCCGCCTACTTCCTCAACACCGACGGCACGCCAAAAGCCACTGGAACGCTGCTGAAAAACCCAGCCTTGGCCAACGTCTTCAAACGCATCGCCAAGGAAGGACCGGACGCTCTTTACCTCGGCCCAATTGCCGAAGAAATCACCCGCAAGGTCCAGGGCAATAGCAACGCCGGCAGCCTGTCGCTGAGCGATCTCAAAGGCTACAGCGCCAAGGAGCGCGCGCCGTTGTGCACCGACTACAAACGCTGGCAAGTCTGCGGCATGCCGCCACCGTCTTCGGGCGGAATTGCCATTGCGCAGATCCTTGGCACCTTGCAGGCATTAGAAGCCCGCGATCCACGTTTGGCGCTGGCCCCCTTGAAACCGGTGAAGACGCCAACAGCGGCAGGCCTGGAGCCGCTCCCGGAAGCCGTCCACCTGATCGCCGAGGCCGATCGCCTGGCCTATGCCGACCGCGCCCTGTACGTGGCCGACAGCGACTTCGTTCCGGTACCGACCGCCGGGCTTGTGGCCCCCGACTATCTGGCCAGCCGCGCCGCTTTGATCAGTGATCGCAGCATGGGGATTGCCCAACCCGGCAAGCCTGCTGGAATTGAGGTGGCATACGCGCCGGATCGCTCGCCGCTGCGCATCTCCACTTCCCAGGTAGTGGCCGTGGACGATCAAGGCGGCGCCGTGTCGATGACCACCACCGTCGAGGCGGCCTTTGGCTCCCACGTCATGGTCCAGGGCTTTTTGCTCAACAACCAGATGACGGACTTTTCCTTTATTCCCGAGGAAAACGGCCAGCCGGTCGCCAACCGAATCGAGCCGGGTAAACGCCCACGCTCCTCCATGGCTCCGACCCTGGTATTCGACCGCCAAAGCGGCGAACTGCTGGCTACCGTCGGCTCCCCAGGCGGTTCACAGATTATCGAATACGTCAGCAAATCCCTGGTAGCCATGCTCGACTGGAACCTGGACCCGCAAGCCGCCATCAGCCTGCCCAACTTCGGCAGCCGCAACGGCGCGACCGAGTTGGAGCAAGGATTGTTCAGCCCGCAGTTGAAACAGGCGCTCAAGGACAAGGGCCACGTCCTCAGCGAGATCGACATGACCAGTGGCACCCAGGCCATCGTTCGGGTGCGGGATGTCCAGGGCAAGGTGTCGTGGAGTGGTGGAGCTGATCCGCGGCGTGAGGGGGAGGCGTTGGGGGATTAAATAGCTCGCAGCTGCGATTGACCCCGTAGATCCCTGCCCTATCTACTGGCTGGCACGGGCTTCACTTAACGACTGATCTTCAAACCCTTACGCCCTGCATGCCGCTCCAGCGCCAGCTCGATCAAGCGGCTGACCAGTTCGCTATAGCTCATGCCGGCGGCCTGCCACAGCTTGGGGTACATGCTGATGCGGGTGAAGCCGGGCAGTGAGTTGATTTCGTTGATCAGCACTTGGCCGTCGTCAGCGAGGAATACGTCGACCCGCGCCAGCCCGGCGCAGCCCAAGGTTTGGAAGGCTTCGATGGCCAGGGTGCGAATACGCTCGCTGGCTTCGACGCTGATAGCCGCTGGCACCACCACTTGGGCGGCCTGGTCGTCGATGTATTTGCTGTCGTAGGAATAGAACCCATCACGCACCACAATCTCGCCGCAACCGCTGGCGATAGGGTTGTCATTGCCCAGCACGGCACATTCGATTTCCCGGCCTTTGACCGCCGACTCCACCAGCACTTTTTCATCAAAGCCCAGGGCCAGTTCAACGGCGGCGAGGTACTCGGTTTCGTTGCCGACTTTGCTCACGCCCACCGAAGAGCCCTGGTTCGCCGGCTTGACGAACATCGGCAAACCAAGTTTGTGCTGCGCCTGCTGGAACGAGGTACGGGCAGCGTTGCCACGGTTGAGGGTGATAAACGGCGTCACCGCAATCCCGGCATCGCGCAGCAGGCGCTTGCTGATGTCCTTGTCCATGCACACCGCCGAACCCAATACGTCAGAGCCAACAAACGGCAAGTCCGCCATGCGCAGCAGGCCTTGCAGGCAACCGTCTTCGCCAAGGGTGCCATGGACGATGGGGAAGATTACGTCGACGTGTTCCAGCAAGGTCTGGCTAGAGGTTTCCACCAATTGCTGGCTGGCCTTTCCCGGAACCACGGCCAACTCGCGGCTGGACTGGTTGAGGGCGATCAACGCAGGGTTTTCCTGGTTGATCAGAAAATCGGAGGTGTCATTGAGGTGCCAGTGGCCGGCCTTGTCGATGCCAATCAGCACCGGCTCGAAGCGCGAACGGTCCAGGGCATCGACGATGTTACGTGCCGACTGCAACGACACCTCGTGCTCGGCCGAACGCCCACCAAAAATAATACCTACCCGCAACTTGCTCATGACTGGCCTCGCGTTGAACGTGTTCTGAAAAGTCACGCTACTTAACACCAGGCTTGCATCAACTTAAAGGGGCTGTGGCACTTTTTCCTATGCGCTGATCTCAGCGAGTAGTCACCAGATGCGCGCCGAACAGCACATAGCAACTGCCGGCAAAGCGGTCTAGCCACTTGCGCGAACGGCTGTAGACGTTGGCCATCCGCTCGCTGGAAAACACCAGCGCCACGCAGGAGTACCAACTGAATGACAGGCTCGCCATGGTGATCACCGCCAGCGTCAACAACATCGGCGAGGGCGACACAGCCATGGTGGAGGCGAAGATGGTGGCGACAAACAGCGCCGCCTTGGGGTTGGACAGATTGCCAAGCAATCCCAGGCGCCAGGCGGAAAACAGCGAGCGCTGAGGCTCATCAGGCAACAGGGCCTGATCCATGGCGGGTGCTGCGCGCTTGAACAACTTCAATCCCAGGTAAATCAGGTAGCAACCGCCGATGATCTTGAACGCCAGGTACAGCATAGGCGCTGCGGTAAACAGCGACTTGATCCCCAACCCGCCGGCCAAACCCCACATCACCGTGCCGGTGGCCACGCCGCAAGACGCCACCACACCGTGGCGGCGCGAGCAACTGGCGGCCAACTGCGCGGTATTGAAGAAATTCGGTCCCGGCGTCACCACGGCGACGGCCCAGAGCAGGGCCAGCGACACCAGCGGCGCGGCATAGGCAGGATTGAAAAAATCCATGTAAGGGTTCCGCCAGGTCAGTGCACGAACACGAATCATAGACCCGGCCAACGGAGCTGTCTGCCCACTGCGTGCACGATCGTTCAAGACCCCGGCAGACAGCTGATTCACACTGGGTTAACGTATCTATATCCCAATATGCCGCTCTGCCATGACCAAACCCACTCTCGACTGGCTGCACCGCGCCCCCCACGCCAGTGGGCTGGAGCGCATCGAGGCGTATTTTGCCGGGTTTGGCTACGACCCCCATCGCCACGACACCTACGCCATCGGCCGCACCCTGTTTGGCGTGCAGAGCTTTCACTATCGCGGGGCCCAGAGTCACAGCCTGCCGGGCGGGACCATGGTCTTGCACCCCGATGAAGTCCACGACGGTTATGCCGGCAGCGCGCAAGGTTTCAAGTACCGGATGATCTATGTCGAACCGGCGCTGATCCAGCAGATTCTCGGCGGCAAGCCGTTGCCGTTTATCCACAATGGTCTGTCCAGCGACCCGTGGCTGTACCGGGCCAGTGAAGTGCTGCTGCAAAGCCTGGATTGCCCGATTGATCCGTTGCAGGAACAGGACGCACTGTTCGACCTGGCCCATGCCCTGAATAACGCATCGGGCATCAGCACCAGTCGCAAGACCTTCGATTACCGAGCCGCCGAACGTGCCCGGGAATTTATCCACAGCGCCCTGGGCCGCACCATCACTTTGGATGAAATGGCCGAACACAGCGGCCGGGATCGCTGGGCATTGTCGCGCGATTTTCGCCTGCTGTTCGGCACCAGTCCCTATCGCTACCTGACCATGCGCCGCCTGGACCTGGTGCGCAGCCTGCTAGTGCAGGGCCAGTCGATGGTCGACGCCGCGCTGACCGCAGGTTTCACCGACCAAAGCCATATGACCCGGCAATTTCGCAGCACCTTCGGGTTGCCGCCGTCACGCTGGGTGAAGATGCTCGGGCGCTGAGGCAGGCGCGATGGTAGGTTTAAAGCTTCATGCCCAGCCACCTGAAACTTGAACCCACACTCTGGGTTGTGAGATGAAGATAACGTTCGTTACAGCGACCGCGAGGCTTTACAAGGATGAACCTGACATTGACGCCCCCGCAGTGGGATGACGTGAACGAAGTGCTGGCCTTCGAGCTGGGGAATCGGGCGTACTTCGAAAGCTGGGTCAACGCCAGACCCGACACTTACTACAGCGTCGACGGCGTAACCCGGGCAATCGAGACCGCCCTGCTGGAAGCCAATGAAGACCGTGCCTATCAGTATCTGGTGCGCGAGAACGGGGTTCTGGTGGGACGGATCAACTTTACCCAAGTCCGGCGCCGGTACTTCCATTCGGCGTCCCTGGGTTACCGCATGGGCGCCGACCACACCGGGCGCGGCCTCGCCCGGCAAGCCGTGGGGCTAGGCTTGAAAAAAGCCTTTGAAGAGCACGCCCTGCTGCGCATCGAAGCCACGGTGCGCCCGGAAAACCCAGGCTCCCTGCGGGTGCTGGAGCGCAGCGGCTTCACTCAGTACGGCCACTCACGCAAAAGTTTTCTGTTCCATGGGCAGTGGTTCGACATGCTGCACTTTGAAATCCACGCGCAACCCAACACTACGACAAGCACGGAAGTTAGGTAGCCAGCTGATTGGCAAACTGCCCCACCGCACTGACCACTTTCTGCGCGCCGTCCTGGATTTCCACGATCACCGTGCCCGCTTCCGCCGCCAGGGCCAAGCCTTGCTCGGCCTGGAGTCGGCCATCGGTCATCAACGCCACCGCATCCCGGGCCATGTCCTGGTTCTGACGCACCACCCCGACGATTTCCTCGGTGGCTTTGCTGGTGCGCGAGGCCAACTGCCGGACCTCATCGGCCACCACCGCAAAGCCGCGCCCCTGTTCCCCGGCGCGGGCAGCTTCAATGGCGGCGTTGAGCGCCAGCAGGTTGGTCTGCTCGGCAATCCCGCTAATGGTCTTGACGATACTGCCAATCACCTGGGACTGGGCATTGAGTGCTTCGATGCCCTCGCCCGCCTGCTGCATGTGCTTGGCCAGGTCACGCATCACGTCCACCGCCTGGGTCACGACAGTGGTGCCGCGCTGGGCACTGCTGTCGGTTTGCAGGGAAGTGCTGTAGGCAATGTTAGCGGCCTCGGCAACCGCCTGCTCCTGATTGACCTGATCGGTGATCACCGTGGCGAACTTGACCACTTTGTACAGCCGGTTGTTGGCATCGACCACCGGGTTGTAGGACGCTTCCAACCAAACCACCCGGCCATGGGAGTCGATGCGCTTGAAGCGATCAGCGACAAATTCACCGGCACTCAGGCGTTTCCAGAAGGCCTGGTACTCGGCGCTGTTGTAGTCCTCCGGTTGACAGAACGTACGGTGATGTTTGCCCTGGATCTGCGCCAGGCTGTAGCCCATACCATTGAGGAAACGCTCGTTGGCGGTGAGGACATTGCCATTGAGGTCGAACTCGATCACCGCTGTGGAACGCACCAGCGCCGTGATCAGGTTTTCGTGCTCGCGGGATGCCTCGATGGTGCGGGTCAGATCGCTGGAGTACACCGAAAAATGCTTGATGCGCCCATCGGCGCTGCGTACCGGTTGCACGATGGAGCGCAGCCAGGCTTCCTTGCCGTTGCCACGCAGCAGGCGCACGGTACCGGCAAAGTGTTCGCCACGGCTGAGGGCGTTTTTAAAGCGCTTCTGGAACTCATCCTGCTTCACATGGGCTGGGACAAAGTCCTCGATCGCACGGCCGAGCAAGTCACCCGCCTTGTAGGCCATCTCCTGAAGAAAGTTTTGGTTGACCGACTCGATGTGCCCTTTTGGATCAAGCGTCAGGGCAAGCATTTCGCTCTCCAGGCTCTCCTTGACTTGCTGCAGGCTGGACAATTCTTCGCGAAGAGCGGACAGCTCCTGCTTCAAGCGGGTGTTGAACATGGGGGCACCGATGGGCAAGTAAAAATAGCCAGTGAGAACAGCGATCTGTCTAACCATCGGCGCTCGCGGCGTTTTCTGAAGAGGGCTTTAGCGCCACACCCAACTATATTTTTCCAGCCCCTCAACTGCCGTTATTACGGCACAGGCCCATCACCTGATATTCGAGGGTATTGAGGGTGCCGCTGGAGTCCTCATAAGTCATGCGCGAGGGCACGGCCTTGCAAGCGCGAATCGGTGGCGTGACGCTAACCACCCTGGCGATGTCCAGCTTCATGCCATACCGATAGGCCTGCACCTGGCGACCAAAAAAGCTAATAGCTGCCAATACCAAGGAGCGCTACATCTGCACTAACCGCAAACGTACCTTTCAATAATCTCCGTATTGGCCGGATGTACGCCGCTGGCGAGCATGGCCGTGGAAGATAAACCCGAAGGTTTTATCGATGGCAGTACCTTGAACGTGCTGGCGCGCAACTTTTACTTCAATCGTAATGACCGCAAAGGCCAGTCCAGCCCCACCGGCAACGGCTATTCAGAGGCTTGGGCGCAAGGGCTGATCGGCAAGTTCGAGTCAGGGTTCACTCAGGGCACAGTAGGTTTTGGCCTGGATGCCTTTGCGATGTATGGTTTGAAGCTGGATTCGGGCTCCGGGCGCAGCGGCGGCAAGGGGTCGTTCAGCGTGATGCCGGTAGACAGCGACAACCGTCCCGAAGATGGCTACAGCAAACTTGGTGGCGCCGCGAAAATGCGTCTGCTGGATACCGTGATCAAGGTCGGTGATGTGTTCCCGCAAACGCCGGTGGTGCACTACGGTGACTCGCGCTTGTTGCCGGAAAGCTTTCGCGGCGTCACCCTGGAAAACACCAGCCTGGAAGGCTTGAACTTGCAAGGCGGGCTCCTGCATGCCATGAGCCAATCGACCGCCATCGGTGTTTGGCGGTTTTAATTACTAGAAGGCGGTGGACGAGGGCAAGAAGCTGTTGGGCGAATTCGATAACAGCATCTGGAGCGCCCGGCTCGGCGTGAAGGTCGGCGCGCATCGCCTGGCCCTGTCGCACCAGTGCAACAACGGCGATGACGACTTCGATTACTTGCGCCAGTCGGACTCGATCTTCCTCGACAACTCGATCCAGTACAGCGACTGCAACTCACCCAAGGAGCGCTCATGGATGGCGCGCTACGACCTGGACATGCAGACCTTCAGCATTCCCGGCCTGTCGTTCATGACCCGCTACGGCAAAGGCACCGGCGCTGACTACAGCAACGCCAACGCGGTGTACATGCGCCGCGATGGCGCGGGTGACCCGCCGCCTGCGGGCGAAGATCGATGACCCGTTCGATCACAAGCTGATCCACACCCTACGGAGTGTGGGCTATGTATTGGAGGCGCGTGACTAGCCGCTGATCGCACCAAAACAGCACACGGAAGCTCTGGCTTAGTGATCTGGGTGTGGCACTTTCTGATGTAACGATTCTCCCGCCAAGGTGTGGCGCTTGCCGAAGTGCGCCGCACTCACCGCCCCCACTGCCCCCATCACCACGCAATACCCCACGCATATCCATGGACGGGTGGGCATCAACGCGATCAACATCAGCGGTGTGGTGCTGGCCCACAGGGCGTAGGCAATGTTGTAGGTGAAGGAGATCCCCGAGACGCGAATTTGCGCCGGAAACAGGCTGACCATCACCGACGGCACCGCGCCTACCACGCCGCAACTCAAGCCGGCGATAGCGTAAGCCGCACCGAGCCAGACGCCGCCCGCGATCAAACTGGCGTAGAGCACGGCAATCCCCATCGGCAGCAGCAGGCTGTAGACCAGCACTGCACGCCAGGCGCCGATGCGGTCCACCAGCAGGCCGGCAAGGACGCAGCCGATGTTCAGGAAAACGATGCCCAGACTGCTCAGGGCGAAAGTGTGGCTTGGGGTCATGCCGAAGGTTTTCTGCATCATGGTCGGGGTGATGACCACCAGAACGACCACCGCCGAGGTCAGCACGCAGGTGAGGATCATCGCCGGCAGCAGTGCGTGGCGGTGTTCACGCAAAACGGTGCGCAGGGGCATTTCCGTATCCGTCTTGCGACGGGCCTGCATCGCCAGGAACACGGGGGTTTCGCTAAGCCAGCGCCGTAGCCAGACGCCGATCACGCCAAACACACCGCCCAACAGAAACGGAAAGCGCCAGGCGTAGTCGAGGATCTCGGCCGGGGTGAATACTTGCGCCAGTAATGTTGCCGTCAGTGCGCCGAGCAGGTAGCCGAAGGTCAGGCCGGCCTGCAGGAATCCCAGGGCATAACCACGGTGATTGGCCGGTGCGTGCTCGGCGACGAACACCCAGGCGCTCGGTACTTCACCGCCCACCGCGGCACCTTGAAGTACCCGCAGCACCAGCAGTATCAACGGCGCGAAATAGCCAATTTGCGCGTAGGTGGGCATGATGCCGATCAGCAGGCACGGCAGCGCCATCATCAGGATGCTCAGGCTGAACACCCGTTTGCGTCCCAGGTGATCGGCGAAGTGCGCCATCAGGATTCCACCCAGGGGCCGCGCCAGGTAGCCGGTGACGAAGATGCCGAAGCTTTGCAGCAGGCGCAGCCATTCGGGCATTTCCGGGGGGAAGAACAGTTGGCTCAGGGTCAGGGCAAAAAACACGAAAATAATGAAATCGTAGATTTCCAGGGCACCGCCCAGGGCGGCCAGGCCCAGGGTTTTGTAGTCGGAGCGGGAGAAACGCTGCGCCTGTGGATAAGCGGTGGCAGTCATGAAGAAGCTCGGCAGACAAACAAATGGCATGCAGGTTATGAGCTGAGTCGAATCCTGGCAATCACAGCCGATATATTCGTTTTACTCATTGATCCATGAAAATAACAACATTCCCAAATAAATGCCCGTGGGCCAAGATGCGGCAATACCTTGCGAACACCCTGCCGCCCCCATAATAACTACAAGAGGTACTCCAACGTGGCCGATCCTATCGAAGATAGCCGCTATGCCCGCTTTGCCCTGCGGTGCTCGAACTTTGCCGAGCGCTGGTTTCCCGATTCCTGGGTGTTTGCCGCCCTTGCCGTGATCATTGTCGCCGTAGCGACCTTGAGCATGGGCGCAGCACCGACCGAGGCTGCCAAAGCCTTCGGTGATGGTTTCTGGAGCCTGATCCCGTTCACCATGCAAATGGCCTTCGTGGTGATTGGCGGTTATGTGGTCGCCAGTTCGCCGCCGGCCGTAAAGTTGATTGATCGCCTGGCGCGCATTCCCAAAAACGGCCGCTCCGCTGTGGCTTGGGTAGCGTTGATTTCCATGGTCGCCTCGCTGCTCAACTGGGGCTTGTCCCTGGTCTTCGGCGGTTTGCTGGTGCGCGCTCTGGCCCGCCGTACTGACTTGCGCATGGACTACCGCGCCGCCGGTGCCGCCGCGTACCTGGGCCTCGGCGCGGTATGGGCCCTGGGGCTGTCGTCGTCGGCAGCGCAGTTGCAGGCCAACCCGGCCAGCCTGCCGCCGTCGATTCTGTCGATCACCGGGATGATTCCCTTCACCGAGACCATCTTTCTCTGGCAATCGGGCGTGCTGTTGCTGGCGTTGATTGTGGTGTCGCTGGTCATCGCTTACGTCACCGCGCCTGGACCCAACTCCGCCCGTGACGCCAAGGCCTGCGGAGTCGATCCGGCATTTAACCTGCCCAAGCCGCAACCACCGACCCGCCCCGGCGAATGGCTGGAGCACAGCCCATTGCTGACCATCCTGCTGGCCTTGCTGGCGGCCGGGTGGCTGTTCCATGAGTTCTCCACCAAGCCGGCGATCAGCGCTATTTCGGGGCTAAACACCTACAACTTTTTGTTCCTGATGGTGGGGGCATTGTTGCACTGGCGCCCGCGCAGTTTCCTCGACGCGGTGGCCCGCGCAGTGCCAACCACCACCGGGGTGCTGATCCAGTTCCCGTTGTATGGTTCCATCGCGGCGCTGATGACAGTGGTAAAGGGCGGCGACGGGCAGACGTTGGCCCACCATATCTCGACATTTTTCACCTCTATAGCTTCCCACGACACTTACGCCCTGCTGATGGGCGTGTACTCAGCGGTGCTGGGGTTCTTTATTCCGTCGGGTGGCGGCAAGTGGATCATCGAAGCCCCTTATGTGATGCAAGTGGCCAACGACCTGCAATATCACCTGGGCTGGGCGGTGCAGATCTATAACGCCGCCGAGGCGCTGCCCAACCTGATCAACCCGTTCTACATGCTGCCGCTGCTGGGTGTGCTGGGGTTGAAGGCGCGGGATTTGATTGGTTTCTCGTTTGTGCAGTTGCTGGTGCATACGCCGCTGGTGCTGTTTCTGTTGTGGGCGCTGGGGACGACGTTGACGTATTTGCCGCCGGTGATGCCTTAATTTAGTTGAACCGCGCCTGTTATTGTGACAGGTGCGGTTAGGTTCATGATCACCCGAGGCCAGAAACCCATCGGCGACTTGAGCAATGCGTTGCACTTCACGGTGTAGCCGCTCTTGCCCAATAGCGACAAGAAAACAGATTTCCCACGCATGTTTCCTGGTCAACCGCTACTGTGTGAGGGTGGGCACTCACCCCGCGCAGACGGGCTTTCGCTGACAAGGAAACATGCATGTTTAAACTGACCAGGTTGTCCTTCACCCTGGCGGCACTGAGCTTGAGTGCGGTCGTACAGGCTGACGTCATCGTGCCGCTGGGCACCCCGCAACGGGTCACCCAACTGTTTGCCTATCCCAATAATTGCAGCGTTATCTGTTTTCGGCCGCTGACGCTGGAGCAGACCGTTGAGCATTACCTTAACCAGAGCCTTCAGCGTGATGGTTACAGTCGAGCGAAAGTCAGCGTAAAAAACGATCAGAGTCAAATACTGGCCCACTTCAGCGGTGTGCCGGACGGCTACGGCCAGCCGTTGACCACACTGCTCAACACGGCAGACCTGGCCTATCAGGGCGCCAGCAAACTCAACAGCGACGGCAAGTGGCAGTTCAACTGGTACCTGTTCCTGCCGTTGGGCATGGCGCTGGAAAACCGCAAAAGCATCGAACTGCTGCACTTCCCGCCGGACTATTCCCTGACCCACTTCCAGGACTACCTGGAATCAGCCACCACTGACCGTTGGGCCACGCTGCTGACCGCCAACGGCCTCCCGGCGACCCAGACGCCGGAGTACCAGACCATCATCGATATCGCACCGATTGCCGCCCCCGCCACGGCAGGCAAAGATTTGGAGGGGGTCTACGGTTACTTCACCGAGTACCAGACGCGGATGGTCAAGGAACTCAGCCAGAACGCCAGCGGCTCGTTGCCGATGGTAGCGTTCGGCGCGCCAGTGCGCAGTTGGATCAAGCAGCAGTACGGACAGAGTGTGGCGGTACTGGGCCTCGCGCAGATCAGCCCAGCCGAAGGCGCCAACGTCGCGGTATTGGGCGCCAACCACCCCAGTTACATCTGGTACGCCGCCAACCCCGACACCTACGACGGCGACGAACAAAAAGCCGACGATGCCGGCTTGAAAATCATGGGCCAGGACTTGAGCGCTGCCTGCTGGCAGGCCGCAATGGGCCAAAAGCCCGCCAGCGATCCTAATGTGCAACTCAAAGGTTGTATGAACACCTGGCAAGTGACCCGCAAGGAGCAGACCTGCGAGTTGTTCTATACCTCAATTCGCGAGTTCCCCCCCGAGCAAGCGAAGGCCAAGTGCGCCACGCCAGCGATCAAGGCTCAACTCAAGCAATTGAAGAGCGCAGCGCCTGCCCCGTCAGCGAGCATCCCGGCGCTTTAATGACAGGTAATCAGCAGGCATTTTCTTACGCAAAAAATGGGCAATATCTCCGGGCACACCCTGGGCGAGCGACGCCTGCATACGCTACAGGTGTCTGCTCGCATCCACCTATATGACCCCTGGTGCAGCGGCCTACTGTTGCACTCCTGCAACCCGAACACTTTTCTCGACATCAGCGAGCTGGAGCTGTGGTCGGTCCAGGCCATCCCCGCCGGAACCCTCCTGACCATGGATTACGCCAGCACTGAAGACGTGTTGTTTCGGCAGTTCCCTTGCCGTTGCGGCGCCGGCAACTGCCGGGGCTGGATCACCGGTATAAAGGAGCCGCTGAACGCTGAAGGCCAGCTGTTCATGGAACAGTGGCGCAAACGTAAAAGCCCTTAAACAGCGCCTACCGGACGCAAACGGTACTGCGGCGGCAACTGCTCAAAGCCGCTGATGGTGGCGTTCAGGCTTTTCCAGCGACCGTCCTTGATCCCGTAGATGCAGCCGTGGATCGACAGGCTCTGCCCACGGTGCCAGGCGTTTTGCACAATGCTGGTGTGGCCGACGTTGGCCACTTGCTGGATCACGTTCAGCTCACAGAGGCGGTCGACCCGCTCTTCTTCCGTAAGCAATTGGCCCAGCACTTCGCGGTTTTCGTAGTAAAGGTCGCGGATTGAGCGCAGCCAGCCATCAATCAGACCGAGTTGGCGGTCCTGCATCGAGGCGCGCACACCGCCGCAGCCATAGTGGCCGGTGACCAGGATGTGCTTGACCTTGAGGACGTCAACGGCGTACTGAATCACCGACAGGCAGTTAAGGTCGGTGTGCAGCACCACATTGGCCACGTTACGGTGCACAAACAGGTCGCCAGGCAACATGCCGACGATCTCGTTGGCCGGTACACGAGCGTCCGAACAGCCAATCCACAGATATTCCGGGGTTTGCTGACGGGCGAGCTTGGCGAAGAATTCCGGATCTTCCTGTTTGATCGCATCCGCCCAGCGTTCATTGTTATCAATCAGGTCTTGTAGTTCGTTCATCAGGTCAGCCTCAGGAATCATGCGCAGCTTTGACAGACGACCACCCATCGGGGTCACGTCCAGGACGCAGATAGTCGAACGGAAAATACCTTGAATCTTAAAGGGCCGCGCCTGTCCACACACTATAAGCCCCACATTATGAGGAATAGCCATGACTGAATCACGACGTCCTTTCGGCGCCACTCAACCGGAGCCGATTGATGACAACGAAGACCGCATGGGCTCGATGCGGGAGCTGGACTTTGATGAGGAGGAGCCGACGGCGGAAATTGGCAATGAGCTCCCGCGGGGTGAACGCGAACACTTGATGCCCGAGCAGCGGGTGCGAGAAGCCGGGATGACCGCAGCCTCGACCGCCGATCATGAGGCGACCGATGACGATATGAGCCCGCAAACGCTGATCCGTGAAGATGGTGCGCGCGATGCCCATGAAGCAGGGGAAGGTGAGCCGGCGGATTGGGACCTGAGCATCGTTGATGAGGATGATATTGGTGGCGGGAATGGTCTGGATGAGGCGGAGATGGCGGAGCGGGACCCGGTGGATGGCAATCGCTGAAGCAACGCGGTTCTAACTATGGGAGCGAGCAAGCTCGCTTCCACATGAGTTCTATACTCAATCCACCAAGGTGCAGGCCATGACGACTGCATCCTCGCGCCCACCTACAGCCGGATAGTAATCCCGACGCCGGCCGATTTCATTAAAGCCATAGCGCTCATACAGGCGAAACGCCCCGGTATTGCTGTCACGTACTTCCAGGAAGCACTCGCGCGCCTTGGCCTCGTAGGCGCGGGACATCAAATGCTCCAACAGGCTCAAGCCCAGGCCACGGCCCTGGTTTTCCGGCTTCACAGTGATGTTCAGCAGGTGCGCTTCATCGAGGATGAGCTGCACCACGCCATGCCCCACCTGTTGCTCACCCTCAAACATTAGCCAGATCTGGTACTTGCCCAGTCCGTCGAGAAAAATCCCGCGAGTCCAGGGGTGGCTGAAGGCTGCGTATTCGATCTTCAGCACAGCATCGAGGTCCGCCTCGGTCATCGGGCGGAAAGATAAAGCCTCACTCATTGGTACTTTTCCAGCGCGCCATCAGCCGGCGCATGGCTTGCCAGACATCAGCCTTACGCTGTGGCTCTTCCATTAATAATTCCAGGCCCGGCAGGGCCCAGACTGAACCGAGGCCTTCGACCTGCAGTTCGCGGTACCAGGACTCGGCATTGGCCTCGCCGGCAAAACGCACGGCTGGCAGGCCGATCAGCCACAGGCAGACGCAAGGTTCGTCTTCCAGGCGGGCCGAGACAAAGCCTTGGACAAAATCCCGTGCTGCTTCCGGGCCTTGGTCCATAGTGCCTCGTACCAGCAGCGGCCAGCGCACCGGTTCGCCGACGATCTGCGGGCTGTCCGGCAGGCCGGCGGCGCGTAGCATGTCCTTGAGCAGCAGATACGCCGGGTCGCGCGTTTGGAAGCGCTCGCCGGTGGGCAACTCCACCAGCACCAGGCAGCGTCCAGCCCTTAGCAACTGCAGGGAAAAACGCGGCGGTAGCACCACCGGGGCCTTGACCACGGGGGCTGCCTGCTCTGCAATCGCCGGTTTGGCAACGGGCGACCGACGCGGTACTTCGACCTTGACCCGCTCTGTCGGCCGAACAACCGCTTCAACCGCAGGTTTGACCACCGCTACAGGCGAAGCCGCTTCCTCGCCAGACGACTCGAAAGGCTCGTAAGGTTCCAGCGCTTGCAACAGCTCGGGCCGCGAAGGCGCGGCAAAGGGCAATTCGGTGCGTGGCAGCCAGTTGACCACCTGCATGGCGGTCAAGTAAGCGCGACGTCGGGACTCGATAAGCAAAGGTCGGCCACTTGTGGATAACTAAAGAATGGGGATTCTACCGCCCTTCGACGATGATCGCCCACCGTTGATGCGTTTAAAGCCCATCCAGGAGCACCCTGACCGGCTGTGGATAAATCCCATCTTGGATGCAGTACAATCGCTGCTTTTAATCGCCAACCAGCCGGCCATTCCGATGATCGAACCCAAGCGCGTCTTGCGCGCCCTCGCCGAACACTGGGCCCTGCTTGAGCCTCTGTGCGAACACTTCGACCAAGGCACCCTGAGCCTCGCCGAACTGCGCGCGCAACTGGCCGCCCAACAACTGGACAGCACGCCCCAGGACATCACCAGCCTGCTGGACGTGTGGATTCGCCTGGATATCCTGGTGCCTGTCGCCAAGAGCCCGAACCGTTTCGAGCTCAACGCGCAGATCCACGACTTCCTCGCCTATCTTCGCAAGGAGCACCGGCTAGGCCTGTGCCTGGAAATCGAAGCCTACCTGCGCCACCTTGAGCGCCTGGCCGGTTATATCCAGGACGCCTTCGACATCCGTGACGGCCACGACCTGGCCCGGCAGCTGCGGTTGCTGGACATGCGCGTGCGCGACGTGCTGAAAAAGCTCGCCAACGACGAACAGGCCCTCGCCGCCGTGGCCGATCGAGCCAAAACCAGCGACCGGCAGATCCCGTTGCGCCAGCGTTACGCCGAAGTCCTGGCGACCTGGGACGAATACGTAGAACCGATGATCCAGCTGGTGAACGCCGACGGCGCCTTCGAACAAGGCGTGCGCAAGGTGGAAAACGTGCTGCTGCGCATGCTCACTGAGCAGCAGCGCCTCGGCCACCTGGTGGATGATGACATGCTGCTGCGCACCCACGCGCGCATCCTCGAAATGCAAACCAGCGCCCAACTGACCTTGCGTCATGCCCGCGAATTACTGCTGCCGCTGCGCGAAGAGGCCCGCCGGCACAACGCCGTGACCCGTGGCGCCGCGCTGGCCTTGTCGGCGATTCGCCGCAAGGGCCTGGACGCGGTGCCGCAAGCGGCGATGCCAATGTTTACCCGGCCGCAAAGCACCTTTCTCGGCAGTGCCAGCCAGGTCGAGGCTTATGTCTACGCCCTGGCGAACTTCGAACCCAAACCTGCGCGCTTCCCCAAGGCACACAAATCCCACAAGGGAGAAGCCCCTCGCGCACCGCGCACGGTCAAGGAAATGCTGGAGCGTTGCGAAGATGCCCTGCCGATGCCGGACCTGATGACCTGGCTGCTGGAGCAGGAACCGGACGGCGCGACCGACGAGTTGCTGTACTGGTTCTCACGCCTGTCGCGGGAAAAACGCTTCAAGCGCGAACGTCTGGAACGCCAGGATTACCACACTCACGAGCACCAGGTCAGCCTGCGCTCATTCGCCCTGCTCCCGGCCACGCCTGACGCCGCCGAGAATTCTGCGAGCACCCCTTATGCAAGTACTCAGCATGCATTTTGATCTATCCGAACTGTCCCAGCTGGCACCGATCTTTCGCGAGCTGTTCAAGGGTTACCACGTCAGCCGCCGCGACCCGGAGCTGTACGCGCAATTGTCGAACTTCCAGGACCAGTACCGCACGCTGTTCAAGGCCCTGGGCTTTGAGCTGGTATGCGATACCCGTGGTTTCTATTACTTCGTCCCGGACACCGCCGTCGCCGCCGCGCAGGTCAACAAGACCGCCCAGCGCCTGGCACTGTTCACCTTCATCATCGTCGAGCACCTGGCCGACCAGGGTCGCGACCCGATTGCCGTGCTCGACGGTGGCAGCCTGGGCCGCGATGAGCTGCCGTCGTTGCTGGAAAAGTACCGCGACCTGTTTATCCAGGCCGAAGTGCAGACCCAGGAAGAGCTGGAAGAAAAAATCATGCGCCGCATGACACAGCTCGGTTTCGCCAGTGAAGAGAACGGTATCTACCGCTTCCTGCCGCCGATGCATCGATTCCTCGATGTGTGCCTGTCCGTACAGCAGGACCGCGATTTGGCGGCCAGCTTGCATAGCGTGTTGCCGTTGCCGGCTCCGGTGTTGATCGATGAGGACAACGACGAAAAATTGCTGAAGACCAATGATCCGCTGGACCTTAGTGACTTCACCGACGACAGCGAAGAAGACGCCATGGCCCGCGCCATTGCCGAAGAACAGGAGACCGACGCATGAGCAAGGAACGCTACGGCATTCGCCGCTTCGCCCTCTTGAATACCGCCGGTTACAGCCTGGGCTTGTTCCCGCTGGAAGAGCCGCTGTCGGTGTATGGCGCGAACAACCTGGGTAAATCGGCTTCGATCAACGCCTTGCAGTTCCCGATCCTGGCGCGCATGTCGGACATGAGTTTCGGCAAGTACACCCTGGAGCAATCCCGGCGTTTCTACTTTGCTACCGACACCAGCTACATCCTGGTGGAAGTGGCACTACCGCACGGCCCGCATGTGATCGGCGTGGTCGGTCGCGGCCCGGGGGGTGGTTTCGGTCACCAGTTCTTTGCCTACGCCGGCAAGCTGGACCTGGCCCACTACCAGAAAAACGATACTTGCCTACGGCAGAAAGAGCTGTTCACCAACCTTGAGCGTGAAGGCTTGAAAGCCTATGAACTCAAGCCCGATGAGCTGCGCCGTTTGCTGGTGGGTGGTCACACCTCTATTGCGCTGGACCTGACGCTGATCCCGCTGCGCTCTACCAGCGAGCAGAGCCTGAAGACCTTCCGCGCGTTGTTTATCAACCTGCTGCATATGCGCGAAATCACTGCGGCCAAGCTTAAGCAACTGTTCCTCGATGCCTTCGAACACAGCTTGCGCTCTGGCAGTGTCGATTACATCGCAGCGTGTGAAGAAGCTTTCCGTGATGTAAGACGCATGGAGCAGGACTACAACGCCCTGGTGACTGCTGGCCCTCTCGTCGAAGCCTTGGCCAATGGCGTGAAGCACCGCGATATTCTGCGTGGCAAGCTGCACCGCCTGTCGCCACTGCTGGATTCGTTGCTGGGCACTTGGTCGGACTACGCCGGTGCACGCAAGGAAGAACTGACGATCCAGGCCGAGCACTACCGCAACGAACAAGATTCGCTGCAGAACGACCAGCGCGGCGGCACCCAGGAACTGATGCGCCTGGAGCGGGAAATCAGCGGTATTCAGCGTTGGCTGGGTGAGTTGTCGGTGCTCAAGCATCGCTTTGCCCTGGTGGATGACGTCAAGGTGCTGGAGCAGCAACTGCTCGCGGCCAAGGATGCTCACGATGAGCTGGCGGGGGCCCTGGCGCAGTCGCGCCAGTTCAGCGCCGAGGACCTGGATGAGCGTCTGCGGGACCTGGAAAAACGCCTGAAGTCGGTCAAGCAACAACTCGATCACGCCGACAACAACAGCTACGCCAAACTGCGGGAAGAATTCTCCCAGCAGGACGTCGAGCGCCTGATGCGGCTGTTCAACAGCTCGTTGTTCAGCTTGCCATTGGGTGAACATGGCATTGCCCTGGACGACGACGGTCAGTGGGTCAAATCCCTGGAGCTGATCCTCGATGGATTCAAGGGCGAGCGCTTTGAAGTGCCAGGGCTGTCCATCGACATCTCGCACATCGAGCCGCCGGCGTTGCAGGCCCTGGCTGACCGCGCAGCATTGCGCGACCAGAAAGAGCGTCTGGAAAAAGAACTCAAGCAACTGAAAACCCAGCAAGCCGTGGCCTCCGACCGCGCGGCGAGCAAGACCCAGACCGAGGCACTGTACCAGCAGGTGCTGGATGCGCAGAAAGCCTTGGAAGACTTCCGCCGCGCGCAAACCCTGAGCGCCGAGGAAGGCGAGAAGCTGGAAAACCTGGCGCAGATGGAAGCGGCGCAAGACGAACTGAAACGCTCCAGCGATGCCTTTACCGAACGCGTCCAGCAACTGTCGGCCAAGCTGCAACTGGTGGGGCGCCAGATCGGTGACATGGAAGCCAAGCAGCGCACGCTGGATGACGCCTTGCGTCGTCGTCAGCTGTTGCCAGCGGACTTGCCGTTTGGCACGCCGTTTATGGACCCGGTCGACGACTCCATGGATAACTTGCTGGCGCTGCTCAATGACTACCAGGATAGCTGGCAGGGTTTGCTGCGCGGCGATGGCCAGATCGAAGCGCTGTACGCCCAGGTGCGCCTCAAGGGCGTGGCCAAATTCGACAGTGAGGATGACGTTGAGCGTCGTCTACATCTGCTGATCAACGCTTACGCACACCGTACCGACGAAGCCCTGACTCTGGGCAAGGCGCGACGTGCTGCGGTCACCGATATCGCGCGAACCCTGCGCAATATCCGCAGCGACTACGACAGCCTTGAGCACCAGTTGGCGCTGTTCAACCGCGAGATCAACAAGCGCCAGGTCTCCAACCTGCAAAGCTTCCGCATCGTGCTGGCGCCGAACAAGGAAGCCCTCAAGCATATCGACCAGATCATCCACAGTGCCGGTCAGTATGAAGAAGGCGAAACCCTGTCGGTGTTCGACTTGAGCCAGAGCGCCGAGCAGGACAACAAGAACGAAGAGGCCAAGGAATACCTGGCACGCCTGGTAGCCGCCAACCATAACCAGCTAGGCCTCAAGGATCTGTTTGAGCTGGCATTTGAGATCACCAAGGTCAACGGTCAGCCGGTGATTCACACCGACATCGATGGCGCCGCCTCCAACGGCACCACCATGACCATCAAGGCGCTGACCAACATGTACTTGTTGCTGCACTTGATGGACCGCGATCAGGCCGGGCGCGTGCGCTTGCCGTATTACCTCGATGAGGCAGCAGACATAGACGAGAAGAACCAGGCGGCGCTGCTGGAAACAAGCTTGCAGCTGGGCTTCGTGCCGATTCTGGCCAGTGTGAAGCCGCAGGTTTCCGCCCAGGTGGCCATTGACCTGGAAGGCGGCAGCGGGCCGAACGGGATCTACATTGATGAGGCGGACTGGAAGTACATTCGCCGTCACGACGCAGTGAAGGCGACAGTGAATGTGCAGGCGGACGAGCCGGAGTTGGATGAGGTCTGATTGGCTGCACTGAAAGCAAAAAAGGCCGAGATCCAATGGATCGCGGCCTTTTTTATGGGTTCGGGTTTATTTACCCAGAGGAATCTTCGGCGCCCAGATTAGCCACTCGTCTTCGAACTTGTCGAACAACGGGAAGGTCTGCTCGGGACGTGCGGCATTGCCCATGCGCTCACCATCTGGCGTGGCAAAGGCGATGCCGCCCTGGATCAGGGTCTCCAGGGACTCGGTGCGTACCGTCGCGCCCTTGAACAGGCCGAAGTCGACACCGAAGCCGCTGCTGTTCCAGAACCGACTGCCTGTGCGTACCAGTGGGGCGTACTTGGGTTCGATCAAGATATGGATCAGCACGCGGTCAGCGGTCTGTCCCAGCTCGTAACCGGTGACCTTGCCCACGGTGACTTCACGGTAGGTCACCGGCACACCGACTTTCAACGATCCACGGCGGGCAGCACTGAGCACCAGGCTCAAGCCGGCTTCCTGTTGGGTAGCCTCAGGCGGTTGGGCCAAGGCGACAAAGCTCTTTTGTGGGCCAGCGCTTTTCGCCGCAGGTTGCACCTCGATGTACTGGCCCGTCACCAGGGTTTCCAGATTGGACGTCTTCATCAAGCTCAATTCAGGCTTGACCACCCAGAACTGGCTGCCAACGCGAGCAATACGTTCCGGCACTTCGGTGATACGTGCGCTGAGCATCACGGACTGCATATCGGCGCTCAGGTCGACGCTTTCAATCTTGCCCACGTCCAAACCCTTGAAGCGAACCGGCGTGCCACTGCGCAAACCATCGGCACGGTCAACCTTGATGGTCACCAGCGTGCCCTTTTGATTGGCAGCTTCGTGATCCGGGAACAGGCGGAAACGTGGTATGCGCTTTTTCAGGGGTACGTTCTGCTCTGGCGTCTCGAAGGCGATACCGCCGGCCATCAGACTCTGCAAGGATTCACTCTTGACTTGGATGCCGCCGGTCAGACCGCCAGTGAGCGTTACGCCGCTGGCATTCCAGAAGCGGGTAGAACCGTTGACCAGGCCTTCGTATTCCTTCTCGATATGGATACCGATCACCAGTTGCTTGCGCTTGCGGGAGAATTGATAGCTCTGTACCGAACCGACCTTGACCTGCTTGTAGAGAATCGGACTGCCAACCTCCAGGGAGCCAAGGCTGTCGGTGAACAGCACCATGTGCAAGCCTGGGGAACGCAGGTCCAACGGGGGGGCCTTGGGCCGGGCCTCGAACTCACGCTGGGGGGCAGTGCCTTTATCGCCGGGGCGGATGGCGATGTAGTTACCCTTTACCAGAGCTTCCAGACCGGTAATGCCGGCCAGGGAAATGGAGGGTTTGACCACCCAGAATTGGGTGCCCTGGACCAGATAGTCTTCGGCCAATGGATCGAGGGTCAGTTCGGCGCTGGCGCTGGACAGGTCTGGATCGACCTTCAAGGTCTTCAAGCTGCCGACCTGAATGCCTTTGTACATCACAGGTGTACGGCCGGCCTGCAGGCCTTCGAAGTCGCTGAGTTTGACCTTGACCCGGATACCTGCGGCCGCGGCGTCAAAGTCTTCGTACAGCCGGAACGGCAGGCTTGGATCGGTGGGTGGGCTGTCCTTGCGGTTCTCAGGAGTGGCGAAGGCGATACCGCCGGCGACGATGCTGGCCAGGGATTCGCTGCGCACTTTGACCCCGGACAGGTTGGCATCAATGCTGATGCCACTGGCGTTCCAGAAGCGCGTATGTTTACGCACCAGATTGGCGTAGGTTGGCTCGATGTAGACTTTGACCTCAACGGTACTCTGGTCTTCGGAGAGCAGGTAACTTTTGACCTGGCCCACCTGGATCTGTTTGTAGAACACTGGGCTGCCCCGGTTAAGCGAACCGAGGCGTTCGGCCTTGATGGTCAGGTGCAGGCCGGGCTTGGCATCCGATAGTGGAGGCTCTTCGGAAAGCGCCTTGAACTTGCGCGAAGACTCTCCATCGCCGGGGCTGGCAGCAATGTAATTACCCGAGACCAGTGTCTCCAGGCCGGTAATTCCGGCCAGGCTGACGCTGGGTTTGACCAGCCAGAAGCGGGTGTTGGTCTTGAGGTATTGCTCCACGTCCTTGTTCATCTCGATGGTAGCAATCACCCCGCGATTATTGCCTTCATCATCGAGGGCCAGGGTTTTGACCTTGCCCACAGACATACCTTTGTAGACCACTTCGGTCTTGTTGGCCTGGATACCTTCGCCGCTTTCAAAACGAACCTGGATCTCGATGCCCGTCTGGTTATAAGCGCGCCATCCCAGCCAGCCGCCGATCACCAGTGCAATCAGGGGCAGCACCCAAATAGCCGACCAGTTCGAAGCTGGGCGGGTTTTAGCCTTAGGCAAATCAGTCATGGTCGTCGTCCGACTCCGTGTTATCCCAAATCAGTCGGGGATCGAAAGTTACTGCGGCAAGCATCGTCAAAATCACCACACTGGAGAAAGCCACAGCGCCGAGATTAGCCTCGACACTGGCAAGTCGCCCAAAATTTACGACCGCCACCAGGATGGCGATCACGAAGATATCCAGCATGGACCAGCGGCCAATGAATTCGATAAAGCGGTACATGATAATGCGTTGTCGCGCAGAAAGCGGCTGATGGCGTTGCACCGAGAACAACAGCAAAGCGATACCCACCAGTTTGAACGTTGGCACCAGGATACTGGCAATAAAGACTACGGCCGCGATAGGGAACATCCCATGCTGCACCAATTGGATCACCCCGGACATGATGGTGCTCGGATCGCCCTGCCCCAGGGAGCTGACGGTCATGATCGGCAGCAGGTTGGCGGGGATGTACAAAATGGCCGCAGTGATCAATAAGGCCCAAGTACGCATCAGGCTGTTCGGACGACGAGCGTGGACCAATGCACCGCAACGGCTGCAGGTTTGCTCGTCAGTGTCCGGGTCTTGCTTGTTCAGCTCGTGGCATTCGGTACAAATCAGAATGCCCGCATCAATCGCCCGCATGAGCATCCTCTCCTGACAACGCCTGCCAGATCTGGTGAGGTGACATCACCACCTCCAGCAGCACCTGGACCATTAACAGACCGACAAAACAGGCCAAACCCAAGCCTACGGTGATGGAAGCCATATCGGCCAGCTTTACGATTGCCACCAGCACACCCATCAGGTAGACCTCAAGCATTCCCCAGTCCCGCAAATGGTGATAAATGCGATAGAACAGCAAGCCGTAGCTGCGGCCGACGTTCCAACGAATGCTCAGCAATACCGCCAATTGGCAGATGAGTTTGAGCAATGGAATGCCCATGCTGCAGAGGAAAACCACCACGGCGACGCCTTGCATCCCGGTGTTGAATAGGGCGACAACGCCGCTCCACACAGTGTCCTGCGAGGACTGCCCGAGTAGATTGAGCTGCATGATGGGTAAAAAGTTCGCAGGGATGTACAACAGCAGCGCCGCGATCACCAAGGCGAGGCTACGCTCGACGACATTGTGCCGATGGGCGTACAGCTCATAACCACAACGCGGGCATAAGGCTTTTTCACCACGGGCAAGCTCTGGCTTGCGCATCAGCAAGTCACACTCATGGCATGCCACCAGGTCGTCCAGCGATAAGTCTGACACCTTGAGGGTATCAACCGGATCCGGCATATAGGGCTCGAACTCTAAAAAGGTTAGGTGCCTATTCTAGTGTTCTGCTTCAGAAATAACTGTGCAAATTTGTCGGGGCTTCAACTCTAGGGTCGAGCTTGCTCCCGGCGCGCTCGCTCATACTTTTCCATCGCCCAAAACAAAACCCCATCTGCTTTCGCAAATGGGGTTTCGGAATTTAATCTTGACGATGACCTACTCTCACATGGGGAAACCCCACACTACCATCGGCGATG